>CAWANN010000020.1:0-685906 GCA_963783415.1 uncultured Solirubrobacterales bacterium | reverse complement strand
TGCAAGCAGGAGGTCACGGGTTCGAATCCCGTTGGCTCCACTCACGAGCGTCGATTGCAAAGTGCTCGCGGCGGCGGATGAGACGGGCACTTGGAGTCGCCGCGAGGTGCGCACCGACAGTCACGGTGGCGTGTCCCCTGGCGATCAGTCGAGCGGACCGAGCCGGTAACCCACGCCGCGGACCGTCTCGAGCGCGGCGGCGCGGTCGCCCATCTTCCTTCGCAGCCCGCTGACGACCGCCTCGACGACGTTCGAGCTTGCGCCCGTCCACTCGTGTCCCCATACCTCGCGCAGCAGTTCCTCGCGGGTAACCGCCACCCCCTCGCGGCGCTGCAGGTGACACAGGACGTCGAGCTCCAGACGGCTGAGGTCGACCCCGCGGCCGTCAAGCACGAGCCGCCGCGCCGCGAGGTCGAGGACAGTGGGCTCGTCGGCCGCGAGCTCCCGCCCGACGACTTCGGTTAGCCAGCCGTCGACCGAGCCCGGCCCGAAATCGTTCACCACCATCCACTGAGCGTCTTCCCCGATCTGAGTCGGCGCACCCGGCATCGCAGCGAACCCGAGCGGGGCGAGCACGGTCAGCGCGCGATCGACGTCCGGCACGGCTCCGTAGAGCCGCCGCAGGTGTGGGCGAAGCTCGAGGTAGACACGCTTGACGTCCAGCCACAGCTTCGCGGTCGCGATGTCGCCGCGTGCCAGCGCATGGCGGTTGAAGAGCACGCGCTGGCCCGAAGGCACCGGAGCGCGGCGCAGATGCTCCATCCAAGCGGCGGTGACAGGATCGCTGCGCAGCAACGAACGACTGACGTCCTGCGGCTGGCAAAGGCTCGAGAATCCCTGCACCGCTCCCGCGGCGTCGCGCACGACCCGGAACGCGTCCGGCGCTGAGCACCACCAAGCATCGACGACGACGGTCGCCTGGGGGCTCTGCTGGGCCGCGCTGATCGCGGCTATGGCTGCGCGGTCGGCGGCGCGGGCGGGTTCGATCGTGAGATCGTCGGAGCCGCTCGGGAAGAACGCATTGCGGACAATCGGGTTCTCGACGAGGTAGAGCATGTCGGCGGTGTAGCGCCAGAGATCGGGCCGCCCGGCGGTGCGCAACTCCGCGCGCAAGCGGGTCCACGCGGCACGGCGGTGGGCGCGGTGACGGGCCGGGTCGGATGCCTGAAGCAGGGCGCTCGCGGCCACACGCACCGTGTCGTGAACCACCAAGCCCTCGGCGCCAAGCTCGACAAACGGGAGCGCGCGCAGCGCGGCGAACAGCTCGGCCGGGTCGTCGTCCGGCAACATCGCCTCCAAGAGCGTGAGCGTCGTACGGCGAACGACCGAGGCGGCGTCGAGGGCGCGGCGGGTCGTCGGATCGAGGCCATCGACGTACAGGCGAGCCAGCTCCTCGACCATCGTCCCCAGCACAGCGTCCTCGACCGGCCGCTCCGGGCGCTCGGCCAGCGCACCGGCAGCCAGCTGGAGCGAGAGGGGGTGCCCGCGTGCCACCCGGGCGACACGCCCGGCGACCGCATCGCCGACACCGGCTCGGCACAGCATGGTCTGCGCCGCCTCGTCGCTCAGGTTGTCGAGCCGGATCGTGCGCAGCAAATCGCCGAGGTCTCGTTGCCACGCGGAGGGAGCGTCGCGCCCTGCCAGCAGGAGACGCACGTTCTGGGGCAGCGCCGGCACCAATGACTGGCGCAGCCACGCGTCGAGAAGCCCGAGCTGCTCATAGGTGTCGATCATC
This sequence comes from uncultured Solirubrobacterales bacterium, assembly GCA_963783415.1. GTDB lineage: Bacteria > Actinomycetota > Thermoleophilia > Solirubrobacterales > Solirubrobacteraceae > Palsa-465. The sequence continues at coordinate 684,171 of CAWANN010000020.1, read as the reverse complement.
AGCAGGACGCGCGCCTCGCCTGCGAGCGCCCCGGTCGCGTCGGCAATCGTGGCCAGGGGCACGCCCAGCGCGCTCCCCAACGCCGTGAGGAAGCCGCGCTCGGTCGGCTCGAACGCGCGGGCGTCGAGGGCGACCACACGCGTGCCGCGTTCGCGCGCGTCCACGGCGGCGGCCTGCAGCAGCATCGACTTGCCAACACCGGCAATGCCGTGGACGACCGCGACCAGCGGCATGTCGCGCTCGACGAGCTCAACGCTGCACGCTCGCGCTCGCGCCCGATCAGCGCGCCGGCGCGCTGATCGAGCGTCAACTGCAAAGTGCGCCGGCTCATCGGCCCCTCGGCGAGTCTACCCAGCCACGTTGGTGCCGCTCCAGCGGCCCGCGGCTGTGGTGTCGGCGGCCCGTTCACCGGCGCCGCGTGATCTCCGTCGGCCGCTCGAGGACGCCGAAGTCGCGTGTCGTCACGTGAGCCATCCCGGGGTTCCCGAGCAGCGCGGCGAAGATCGGACCGCTGACGTAGGCCTCCATCGCCTCCCGGCTCTCCCAGGCGTACACGCCGCCGTAGATGTTCGTGGAGGGGTTCGCCAGCCACGTCTTCGCGCGCAGTCCAGGGATCTCCGTGAACGACGGTGCCACCGCCTCACAGTGCGCCCGGTAGGCGGCGGGCTCGAGGCCCGCGAGCTGGAATGTGACGACCTGGATGTGATCGATGTGATTCATGGGTGTCTCCTAGTTTGGGGAGACGCAACGTAGCCCGCTTACGTTCCAGCTTCGTGAGGTTTCCCTGAGGCGTTTCTGACGTCGGGGTCGCCGCGCGGCGTCGGCCTGGCTCTCAGACATCCCTCAGACACATCTCAGATATCACCGCCGATCCGGCGCACGGTGCTCGCCTCACGACCCGAAGGAGGACACCATGCAGACACTCGACCAGAGTCGCATCGAGGCATTCGTCGGTCAGATCGCCACGGATGTCGGCGCCGCGCTGAACGCCGCGCTCGTCACCTTGGGCGATCAGCTTGGCCTGTACCGCGCGATGGCCGATGCCCAGCCGATCAGCGCCGGCGAACTCGCAGCGCGCACCAGCACGCACGAGCGCTACGTGCGCGAGTGGCTCAACGCCCAGGCCGCAGGCGGCTTCGTGAGCTATGACAGCGGCGCGGACAGCTACACGCTGCCCGCCGAGCACGCGTTCATCCTCGCCGACGAGTCGAGCCCCCTGGCGATGGCCGGAATCTTCCAGGCAGCCACGGCCGTGATGGACGGCCGGACGCGCGTCGTGGAGCGTTTCCGCACAGGCGAAGGCGTCGGCTGGCACGAGCATCACGACGGCCTCTTCTGCGGCACGGAGCGCTCCTTTGGCGCCAACTACCGCATGCACCTCGTGGCGGAATGGCTTCCGGCGCTCACCGGCGTTGTCGACAGGCTCGAACGCGGCGCGAGGGTGGCCGACGTCGGTTGCGGCCACGGCGCGTCGACGATCCTGATGGCGCAGGCGTTCCCGGCGTCGACCTTCACCGGCATCGACGTCCACGCCGAGTCGATCGCCACAGCGCGCACACGCGCGCAGGACGCGGGCGTCGCCGATCGCGTGGGCTTCGAGGTGGCGGACGCCACCGCTTACGGAGGCATCGGCTGTGACCTCATCGCGTTCTTCGACGCCCTTCACGACCTTGGCGATCCGGTGGGCGCGGCCCGGCACGCGCGGGCGGCGCTGGCCGGCGACGGCTCGTGCATGCTCGTCGAGCCGTACGCCGGCGACAGGATCGAGGACAACCTCAATCCCGTGGGGCGCATGTACTACGGATTCTCCACGCTCATCTGCACCCCGGGGTCTCTCTCACAACCCGGCCGCGCCGGGCTGGGCACGCAGGCCGGCGAGGCCCGCCTGCGCGAGGTGATGCTCGAGGGCGGCTTCGGTTCGGTCCGCCGCGCGGCGGAGACCCCCCTGAACCTGGTGCTCGAGGCACGCGCCTGATGAGCACGCATCAGAACCACACGCTTCGTGGGCGATCCGATGAGCGCATCAGCCATCCAGAGCGTGAAAAGTCGCGCCGTGTCGGGGTCGCGTTCACGCCATTTGAGACACGCGCAGACCTGATCTTGCGGCTGGGCAGCCAGGCGGACGATCTCGGTCTCGATCGCGTCGACGTCGCCGAGGGGTGGACGCATGATTCGATGATCCTGCTCGCGCAACTCGCGACAAGAACTCAGAGCATCGGGCTTGGCGCTTCGGTGGTCTCGGCATGGGGACGCACACCGGCCACGATCGCCCTCGGCGCGGCGGGCCTCCAGCGCTGCAGCGAAGGGCGTTTTACGCTCGGGATTGGCGCCAGCAGTCCACCGCTAACTGAAGGGTTCCATGGCATCACCTGGGACCGGCCGCTGACGCGCCTGCGACGGACGCTGACCGCGGTCAGGGCGTTGCTCAGGGGCGACCGCCTACCAGATCCGGCGGGCGAAGCGCGGCCGCTTCGCCTGGGCGTGGTTCCTGAGCCGCCGGTCCCGATCGCCCTCGCGGCGCTGTCGCCGGGATCGATCCGCCTCGCCGGCGAACTCGCTGACCAGTGGGCTCCCTTCCTGTGGGCGCGATCCCGCGTCAACGACGGGCGGGCGCTGCTAGAACACGGCCAGTCTCGCTCAGAGGTCGCCACCCCCACGCGGGTCGCCGTCGGGGTACCCGTGGCGTTGGCAGCCGACGAGCAAGGCGCGCGCCGACTTGCCGCTTGGTGGCTATCGACGTATGCAACCCGGATGGGGCCTCTGTATTCGCAGATGCTCTCGCGACGCTTTGGAATGGCCACGGCCGTCAACGCGGTGATCGAAGCGGCGCGCGACGAGCGGACTCCCGAGCTTCCGGCAGCGGCGGAGGGCCTGGCGCACGAAGTCACGCTGTTCGGAGCCTACGAGAGGGCGGAAGCCGCGATCGCGGCCTGGTTCGCCGCCGGCGCCGACAGCGTCAACCTAGTGCTCCCGCCGGATCGCCCAGAGGACGAGCTAGCGGAGATCCTCAGGTTGGCCGCTCTAGCCGTCAGCACCCACGGCCAGAGAACTCCGTCTTCCTGTCCGGCAAGTCTTGGTCTGCGGCCGCTGGATCGTAAGAGCGCGTGAAGAATTCGCGGCGCTTGGGATTTGAAAGAGTCGCATCTGGGTAGCCGCGCGGCGTCCTGAAGTAGCCGTGGGTAGGGGACGGCCGGGTCACTCGCGGCGTCAAGCATCAGTGGAGGTTCAACATGCTCAAATCGTTCCGCGTGCGCCGTCCCTCGGCTCCGTTGGTCATCTCGTTGGTGGCGCTGTTCTTCGCCCTCGGGGGCGCCAGTTATGCCGCCATCACGATCCCGAACAACTCGGTTGGCACCAAACAGATCCGCAACAACGCCGTGACCTACCAGAAGATCGCGCCCGGCACGATCGGCTCCGCTCGGATCAACCAGACGCTCGTCCAGACCCGCGTGACCGGCACCTGCACGGGCACGAACGGCGCGATCGGCCAGATCGCTCAGTCCGGCCACGTGATCTGTAACCCAAGCGCACCGGCGCAGTTCGGCAGCTCGTCGACGGGAACGGCGGTGACGGGAACGTCGGCCACCGTGGCCAGCCGGTCGCTCGGGGCAGGGAGCTACCTCCTGTTCGGCCAGGCCTATGCAAACAACACTGGCGTCGGCGACGCGACGCTCAGCTGCACCCTGTCGGTGCCGAGCGGCTCGAGCCAGGCCCGGACGGTCACCGTACCCGCCGGACACCAGGTCCCACTACCGATCAATCTCGCCTCGACCGTGCCGAGCGCCGGCGCGACGTCGACGCTCGCCTGCACGCAGACAGGCGGCACCGTCAGTGTTGACGCACAGATCAACGCAATCCAAACCGTGAGCAACAGCTAACTCCAGCCGCGGCGTGACCCGGCCCGCGCGTGCCGGGGCCGGGTCACACTTAAACAAGCCCAGCGGTCCGATAAAACATGGCCTCACATGCCCGAATCCGCGCCACCTCCCGTCGAGAAGCTGCTCGCCGCGGCGAACGCGAACGACACCGAAGCGTTCCTCTCAATGTTCGTCGAGGGAGGCGTCGTGGACGACTGGGGTAGGGAATTTGTCGGCCGGGTCGCGATCAGAGGATGGAGCGACCGCGAGTTCATCGGCAAACACGTCAGCCTTGCAATCCGCGGCATCGAACAGGACGGGCAGGCGGTCGTAGTAACGGCCGACGTCGGCGGCGACGGATTCAACGGCCCGAGCCACTTCACCTTCGTCGTGGATGGCGACCTCGTGTCACGAATGACGATCAGGGCGTAGCGATCCGAGGTGGGGGCCGTCTCCGCCCATGCCTCAAGCGGCCACGTCAGCGCGGCGACCCGAATGTCGGGCGGCCCCGTCAGTGTGTCGGATGGGGGAAGACCATGTTCATGACGCGCACGCGACGGCTTCCGTCGGGGCGTTCGGCGAGAGCTCGGTCCCGGTAGGGCTCGAGTACGGCCGCGAGGGCGGCGGTCACTCTTCGGGTCTCCTCGGCGGTCAGCCAGACGTCGGCGTTGGCCAGGAGCGCGACGTCCTGCCACTCCTTGGGCTCCTCGTGCCCGGTCGCCACGAACGCTTGCGCGAGCGCCCGGCTGCGGTCGATGAAGGCGAGACCCACGGCCGTCGCGGCGGCCGCCCCAGCCGGCGTGGACGTGTCGAGGTCGACGAGCGTCCGGCGGTCGGTCGCTCGCCACGGCCTTTCCCGTCCGTCGTTGCGCGCGGGGGCTGGCTCGGCGAAGTCGTACCGCTCCAACAACTTGAGGTGATATGCCGTGGCGCTCGGGCTCAACCCAGTGAGTTCGGCGCACTCGGTCGCCGTCAGCTCGTCGCCCGTGGCGAGCGCGTCGATGATCGCCATCCGGGCCGGATGGGCGAGCGCCCGGATGTCCCGGGGATCGTGCAGATGCATCGTGGCCCCATCACGGGTCCGGACTTGGCGGGACCGGGACTCACCTTTGCGGGGCGATCGTTCGGCAGGCATCGGCTCGAAGATTAACCCTTGACAGGGATATGTTCAGCAAACACTGCTCAATAAGTGCTGGGTATCGGTCCGGGACGCGGCGACCTGATCATCGCCCGGTCGCGGCGTGTTCAGCTGAGCGCGAGGAGTCGGTCCAACACGCCGCCGCCCCACGACTCTGCTTCGGAGACCGCGTCTGCGGGCAGCGAGTCGGCCGGCATCTGATCGCCGATCACGACTGCGAGCCCCGCGTTGATCTCCACGTGGAATTGCAGCCCGTAGGCCTTGGCGCCAAACCGGAAGGCCTGCTCGACGTGCCCGTCGCTCGTGGCCAGACGCACCGCCCCGGGGGGAAGCGTGTAGGCGTCCTGATGCCAGTGCAGCACCGTCGCGGTTTCACCGACCGCGCCGAGGACCGGATCGGCGCGACCGGCGTCGGTCAACGTTGCGCTGCCCATCCCTATCTCGAGCCGGCCGTCCGTGACCACGTTGCCGCCCAGCGCGACCGCGAGCAGTTGGGCTCCAAAGCAGATACCCAGGACGGGAATCTCGCGCTCAACGGCCTCTCTGATCACCTGTCGCTCGTGAACCAGGTGTTCGGGAGCATTGGCGTCAGCAGACCCGGCTGGCGCACCGAGCACGATCAGGCCGGATAGTTCGGAGACGGCCGGCAACGGGTCACCCGCAAACGGGCGACGATCAACGGCGTCCAGCCCGGCACGACGCAACGCCGGGTCGATCCCGCCGCGTCCGTCGTACGCCACGTGTTGGACGACCACCCACACCGGTCATATGGCCGCGAGCATCACACCGCGATCCGGATTGTCATTGCGAGGCGCGAGATCCTTGGACGAGCGCGCTGATCGCGTGGCCGAAGAGGTCGTCGGGAACCGCGTCGGGGTCGGCGAGGAGTTCGATCACGAAGCCGTTGCCGAGCGCGATCAGGGTGGTGGCGAGCTGGTCGGTGGGGAGCCCGGGTCCGGTTCCGCGGTCGGGAACGGCGGCGTCGAGCAGATGTCCGATGGTGGCTCGGAGGCGGGCGTGGCGTTGGGCGAATCGCTCGGCCGCAGCGGGGTCGCGCACCGCCTGGCCCCAGAAGTCGATCAGCAGCAGGAACGCGTCGCGTTCGGCTCGGAGCATGGACACGAAGCGGCGGCCCGCCTCGAGCGGCGGGACGCCGGCCGCGAGCTCGGACTCGACCGCCTCGTACACGTTCTCTAGGCGCGGGTCGATGCGCTCCTCCAGAAGGGTGAGGAACAGGTCCTCCTTGCCCTTGAAGTTCGAGTAGACCGCGCCAGTCGAGTAGCCGGCCTCCAACGCGATCGCATCGACCGACGCGCCGCGCAGCCCGTCACGGGCGAAGACGCGCTCGGCGGCGTCTAGCAACTGCGCGCGGGTGATCAGGCGCCGCTCGCCGCGGCGCGGCCGGCCCGTGACTTGACGTTCAGCCATTCCGTGTTAGGATAACCGCACTATCGAGAATAACAAGATTATTCTGAGTAACTGATCTATCGGAGTGTTGTACATGGGAGTTTTCAAGAACCTGATCAATGGAGAACGTAGACGGTGGGTGGCGCTCGCGGTCGTGTGTATGGGGCAGCTGATGATGGTGCTCGACGGGACGATCGTGAACGTCGCGCTGCCCTCGATGCAACGCGACCTCGGCTTCTCGCAGGCCAACCTGGCGTGGGTTCTCGACTCGTACCTGATCGCGTTCGGCAGCTTCCTGCTGCTGGCCGGACGTCTCGGAGACCTGCTCGGGCGCAAACGGATGTTCCTCACCGGCGTCGTGATGTTCACGCTGGCGTCGGTGGCATGCGGGCTGGCGGGCGATCAGCTCGTGCTGATCGTGGCCCGGTTCGTCCAGGGGCTGGGCGGCGCGGTCGCCTCGGCGGCGGTGCTGGCCCTGCTGGTCACCGATTTTCCGCAGCCGTCGGAGCGGGCGATCGCGATGAGCGTGTACACGTTCATTCTCGCCGGCGGCGGCTCGCTGGGGCTGCTCGCCGGCGGCGTGCTCACGCAGGCGGTCGACTGGCACTGGATCTTCTTCATCAACGTGCCGATCGGGATCGTGACCTTCGCGCTCGGATCGGCGCTGATCAACGAGACCCAGCGTCTGGGACTCGGGCACGGCGTCGACGTAGCCGGCGCGGTGCTGGTCACGGCGGCCACGATGCTCGGCGTGTATGCGATCGTGAAGGTCACCGACTACGGCTGGCTGTCGGCGCACACGCTCGTATTCGGCGCCGGTGCAGCCGCGCTCCTGGCAGTTTTCGTCGCGGTCGAGTCGCGAGTCTCCGAACCGATGTTCCCGCTCCGGATCCTGCGCGTCCGCGGCCTGGCCGGATCGAGCGTGGCGCGCGGCTTCGTGGGCACGGGCATGTACTCGACGTTCCTGCTCGGCGTGCTCTACCTCCAGCACGTGCACGGCTACGGGGCGCTGCAGACCGGCCTGGCGTTCCTGCCGCTCACGCTGCTCATCGGCGTCTTCTCACTCGGGGTGACCGCTCGACTGATGCGCCAGTTCGGCGCCATAAGGGTGGTGTTCGCCGGCCTGGCCGCGATTGCCGCCGCGCTCGTGCTGCTCGCGCGACTGCCGACGGACACGAGCTACTTCCCGACGATCGCGCTGCCGTTCGCGCTTCTTGGCCTCGGCGCGGGGTTGTCGTTCCTGCCGCTGACCACGATCGCGATGGCCGACGTGCCGATCGCCGACGCCGGGCTGGCCTCCGGGATCGTCAATGCCTCGCAACAGATCTCAGTGGCAATCGGGACCGCGGCGCTGGCCACGATCGCGGCCGACCGCACAAAGGCGCTGGCCGGCCACGGGCAGCATCACCTGCAGGCGCTCACTGGTGGCTTTCACCTGGGCTGGGCGGTCGCCGCCGGCGCGGTCGTGGTGGGTGCACTGGTCGCGCTGCTGTCGCTGCGTCCTCCGCGGTGGCTAGCGGCAGTGCTCACCGTCCGCGACCGCGAGCTGCACGAGCTCCAGCACGAGGCCGCGTGATGAACGGATCCTGTCAGGCACCAGGTTCATCAAGTCGTCGTCCTACCGCGTAACCCACGCCTCAGGATCGTCGGCCAGCAGATTGATCGACGCGGGCAAGCTGGAGTTGGCGATGTCGGCGACGGTCACGTGCTCGACCACGTTTCGGAGGTTCTTGCGGACCGCTATCCACACGCGAGGCAGCTGACTAGCGACACCGGGGTACTCGGCTTCTTCGGGCTTGCCGCCGCGAACGGTTGCGAGTGGACCTTCGACGGCTCGGATGATGTCGGCGATCGTGATCTGCCCAGCCTCCTTGGCCAGCCGGTAGCCGCCGTCGGTGCCGCGTTGACTGCGCACCACGCCAGCGACGCGTAGCTCCGAGAGGATGTGCTCGAGGAAGTTGAGCGGGATCCCCTGCGAGGTCGCGATCCGCTCGGCCGGCACCGCCTTGCCATTGGACGTGGCCGCCAACTCGATGGCGGCTCGAACTGCGTAGTCCGCCTTGGCGGAGATCCTCATTGTGGCCCCCTTGGCTAACACCCGTGGCCGGGCTCGGAGTATTTCGATGATCTGTGTCACTGCTGACTGCACGTCGGTGGTCGAGGCGTCGACCCTGAGCTCGGGATGCTCGGGCCGCTCGTAGGGAGCGTCGATCCCGTGCCGGAATCGGCCATCAGGCGCGCAACCTGTCCGACGCGGCGGATGTGTTCCGAGCGGTCGCCCGGCGAAAAGCCCAGGTCCTCGGACAGGCCGTGTCTAATGTTGTCGCCGTCGAGGAGATATGCCGACTCGCCGCTGTCGACGAGGCGGCGCTCGAGCTCCACGGCGATCGTCGACTTGCCCGACGCCGGCAGACCCGTCAGCAACACCGTCGCGCCGCGCTGGTCGATCGCCAGCCAGCGCTCGTCGCGATCAAGCGCCGACGGATGCCAGGTGATGTCGCGGCGCTCCGTGCGCGCGGCCTCGATCGGACGCGGCGTCCGGATCACCCCCGCGCCGACGGTGTCGTTGCTGTCCTCGTCGATCAGGATGAACGCGCCGGTGACCCGATTGACCGTGTACGGGTCAGCCACCACCGGCGCGCTCGTGCGGAGCGTCACCCGGCCGATGTCGTTGACGGCGAGCGAGGTCGGCTCGAGCAGGCGCTCGAGCGTCTCCGGGTCGGTTCGCTCGCTGATCTCCTGCACGGTGGCACGGACGGTTCGGGTGGTGTGCTTCAGGGCGTAGCGCCGCCCCGGGTGCAGCGGCTCCTCGCTCATCCAGCAAATCACGACCGCGACGTCTTCACGCAGCTTGATGATGAGCTCCTCGATCAGCCGCGTCGACGTCGGATCGAGCGCCGAGCACGGCTCGTCGAGCAGCAGGACCTCAGGATGGGCGGCCAGAGCGCGGGCGATGCACAGACGCTGCTGCTGCCCGCCTGAGAGGCGCAGCGCCGGGTGGTCGAGATTGTCCGCGACCTCGTCGAGCAGTCCAGCGCGCGCGAGCGCGTCACGCACCGGGCCGCGCACGGCCGCTCGCCTGGGCCGTCGTTTGGCCTGCTCGCGCAGCACGTAGGCGACGTTGTGCGCTCTCATGGCCGCCGCCACCGCCGCGGCGGCTGCTCCGCCGACCGCGCCACCGCCGGTCACGATCCTCACGTCGAGCGGCCACGTCGCCCCGGGCGACATCTTCATCACGCCGACGGGCGACACGACCACCTACGCGAACGGCGCCGAGATCCTCGACCGTCGCGGCACTGTCGTCTGGTTCCACCCAGCGCCGCAAGGACTGACGGCGGCGGACTTCCGCACGCAGACGTATCTCGGCAAGCCGGTCCTCACCTTCTGGCAGGGAACGGGCCTCGGCGGACTCGCCAGCGGCACCGACTACATCTACAACGACCGCTATCAGCAGATCGCCACGGTGAACGCCGGCAACGGCCTCAGCGCCGACGGACACGAGTTCCTGATCACCCCGTGGAACACCGCGCTGATCCTGGCCTACACAACCGCGACCGCGAACCTGACGTCGATCGGGGGCCCCGCGGACCAGACGGTGATCAACGGGGTCGTCCAGGAAATCGACATCAGAACCGGCAAGGTCCTGTTCCAGTGGAACAGCGCGGACCACGTTCCCTTCAGCCAGAGCGAGCAGCCGCTGCCGGCGTCGCCGAGCACTCCGTGGGATTGGTTCCACATCAACGCGGTTCACATCGACACGAACGGAAATCTGCTGATCGACGCGCGCGACACGTGGACGACCTACGAGGTCAGCCGCCACACCGGCCAGATCCTCTGGCAGCTGGGCGGCAAGGCCAGCAGCTTCAAGCTCCGCGCCGCGCCGGGCCAGTCGCTGGACGACGCCGGTGAGATCTTCGCCTGGCAGCACGACCCGGAAGCGATCGGTCACGACGAATACACGTTCTTCGACAATGTGTCAGCCGGGACGCCCGAGTTCTCGGTCAGCCGGGCCGTGACGCTGAAGCTCGACACCCACAACCGGGTGGCGACGCTGATCGCCTCCGACGATCAGCCCGAGGGACTCGTGGCCGCGTCGCAGGGGAACGCCCAGACGACCCCCGACGGTGGGTTGTTCGTCGGGTGGGGGGCGCTCCCGTACTTCTCGGAGTTCGACCAGTCGGGGCGGCTGACCTTCACGCGCAGTTCCCGACCGGGGTCAACACCTACCGCGCCTACGTCCTGCCATGGCGCGCGGGTTCGAGGGGGTAGGGGCGGCAGCGCAGAGCCGATCGACCGACGGGCGGTCCGGCCGGTGCACGAGCCCCGGCCGGACCGCCACCGCCACCGGCCCGCTCGCGAGAGCAGGCGCGGTTCGAGAAGCGGCGCGGGCTTGCACGGCCGGAGGTCATGGCGCTTAGTGAGGTTTGATATGGAATGGTGAGGCCCGGTATCCTCCTCGGGCCGACCTAAGGCGGGGCACAAATCGGGGGGTGAGGAACGACTGAACAGCTGATCGCGCGCGATCACGAGCTCGGGGTGTTGGTGGACGCGATCGAGTCGTCCAACCACGGGCCCCGGGCGATTGTGATCGAGGGTGAGGCGGGAGTCGGGAAGACCGCGCTCTGGCGCCGAGCGCTCGATATCGCGACCGAAAGAGGGTGGCGGACGCTGACGAGCGCGCCAGCGGGCTCGGAAGCTCGATTGGCGTTCGCGGCGCTCGGAGACCTGCTCGATCTGGACATCGATGATGTCTTGCCGGCGCTCCCGGGGCCGCAGCGGCGCGGCTTGGAGGCGGCGCTGCTCCGCGGAGACAGTGACTCGGCCCAGGACCCGTTCGACGAGCGGACGATCGGCGTCGCAACCCTGTCTGCGCTCCGCGTGATCGCGGCCCGGGCTCCGCTCCTTTTGGCCATCGACGACTTGCAGTGGGTTGACGCCTCGTCCGCGGCGGCGTTGCGGTTCTCCCTGCGCCGGCTCCGCGAGGAGCCAGTCTTGGTCGTAGCGACCCGCCGGATCGAGGTCGGACGGAGCCCGCCGCTCGAGCTGGAACGGATGCTGGGCGACGAACGGGTACGGCGGCTCAGCGTCGGGCCGCTGAGTCTCGGTGGAGTCCATGAGCTTCTCGTGGCCAGGCTCGGCTTCGACGCCACACGCTCGACGCTCGTGCGCCTGCAGGAGCTTGCCGGCGGCAACCCGTTCTACTCGCTCGAGATCGGTCGCGAGTTGATCGCTCGCGGCGGTGACCTCGCTCCCGATGAGGCGCTGCCCGTGCCCGGGAGCGTCAGCGGGCTCGTCCAGACTCGGTTGGCGCGGCTGTCGCCGGCGGCGCGGACGGTGCTGCTCGCGGCCGCCGCGCTGGCCCGACCTACCCGCGCGATCCTCTCGCAGCTGGAGGAGGGCGCCGACGCTGGACTGGACGAGGCGCTTGCCGCGGGGCTCATCGGGCCGTCGAACTCCGAACGGGTTTGGTTCGCGCACCCCCTGTTCGCTTCGGTGCACTACGACCAGACGTCAGTGGCGGAGCGCCGACGGATGCACGCCCGCCTGAGCGTGCTCGTGGAAGATCTGGAACAGAGGGCCCGTCACATGGCGCTCGCGACTCCCGGCGTGGATGAGCGAATCGCATCGCAACTCGACCTGGCCGCCGGCTCGCCTGCTGCCCGTGGCGGCCCGCGCGCCGCTGCGGAGCTCTGTGATCTGGCGGCCAGGCTCTCGCCCTCCTCGGCCCAGCGAGCGAAGCGGGTCCTGGCCAGCGCGGAGTACCACCATCGCGCCGGCAGCCTCGGGCTCGCCAGCGATCGTGCGCGAGAGGCGCTCGCCGCCACCACCGAGTCGAGCGTGCGCTCACGCGCGCTGGCGGTACTCGGGACCGTGGCGGGCGACACGGAGGGAATCGAATCCGCAACTGCCCTCTACCGCTGCGCCTTACGCGAGCCCGGCACATCCGGTGAGTTGCGCGCGGACCTTCACCAGAAGCTGGCGTGGCTCCGGCTCCTCGGGGCGGACGCCATAGGCGCCGAGCGGCACGCGCGAGCGATGCTGCGGCTCGCCGATACGATCGATGCGGCGGCCAAGGCGGCCGCAGGAGCGACCTTGTCCTTGGTGCTGGCCGCTCGCGCGCGGCCGGTTCTGGACGCCTTCCCGAACCAGGTGCGAAGCAGCGCCGGGGCGAGCGAGCGGCCATGGGCGTGGTCTGAGATCGGCGCGCCGGCGCTCGAAGGTGTGGTGTTGCTGTGGGCGGGCGAGCTGGAGCAGGCGCGCGCTCCGCTCGAGACGATGCTGCGTGATGCGGGCGAATCGGCCGACCCCTGGAGCGAAATTCATGCGTTGGCTTACTTGAGCGCGCTCGAGACGAATCTCGGGCGTCCGGCACGAGGGCGTCAACTCGCGCTCCGCTATTTGGAGCTCGCGTCCGCCGGCGAGCAGGATGCACAGCGGGCAGGCGCGCTGTGGCCGTTGGCCGCCGCCGCGGGTTGGCTCGGCCGTACCGATGAGGCGCGGGATGCCGCGCGGCAAGGCCTGGAGCTGGCCGAGCGCACCGGCCACTGCTTGTACGTGATCGGCAATCTGGCGGCGGTGGGCGCGGTCGAGCTGTCGCTCGACAATCCGGTCGCGGCGGCGACGGCGCTGGAGCGGGGAAGGGAGCTCATGTCCGCCGGGGGATTGGAGTCGCCGGGGAGGTTCCCGGTGCTGCCCGATCTGGTCGAAGCGCTGGTAGCGGTCGGCGATAGCGATAACGCAGCCGCGGCCGGGCGCGAGCTACGTCGCGTCTCGCGCGGGCTGGGCCGCCCATGGATTCGCGCCTTGGCGGCGCGGTGCGATGGAGTGTTGGCCGAAGCCCGCGGCGAGGAGCCGACGGCGGTGGCGTCGTTTGAACGCGCGCTGCACGAGCACGGTCTACAGGACCGGCCGCTCGACCGCGCCCGCACGCTACTGGCCTACGGGACGCTTCACCGCCGCCAGCGCCGCAAGGCACGCGCGCGCGAACTGCTCGATTCGGCGCTCGAGCTGTTCGACGCCGCCGGAGCCGCGCAGTGGGCCGAGCGCTCGCGCGTGGAGATCGGGCGGATCGGGGGGCGCCGGGCCACGCCTGCGGGAGCGCTCACCGCAACCGAGTCCGAGATCGCGAGGCTGGTCGCAGCGGGCCGCACCAACCGCGAGGTCGCGGCGTCGCTCCATCTGAGCGCGCGTACGGTGGAGTGGAACCTCTCGAAGCTTTACCGCAAGCTCGGGGTCCGCTCGCGCACCGAGCTCGCGAGCGCGCTCGGTTCCGGAAACCACCGGATCCGAGCTGGATGACGCCGGGATAAATCCGCGGATATCACTGGTTGATCGCCCCGGGGCCCGCCCGTAGCTTGCCCCGGCGTGAACGCCTATCTGGTCGAGCGCTATCTGCCGGGACTATCCGAGGCTGAGGTCCGAGCCGCGCTTGGCCGAGCCGAGGCGGCGTGCGCCGAGCTGTGCGCGGCGGGAACCGAGATCCGCTACCGCGGCTCGATCTTCCTGGCCCTGGAAGAGTCGTGCTTCTGCCGGTTTGACTCAGACCGGCCGGAGGCAGTGGCCGAGGTCAACCACCGGGCCCATCTCGCGTTCGCGCGCATCAGCCCAGGAATCGCGATCGAACCGTCTTCTCTCACCATCACTCCAATCGGGGAGGTTCCAACCACATGTCAAAGCGATTGACATCGCTAATTGCCACCGCTGGCGCAGTCGCCGTCACCGGTGCGCTGGTGCTCGCCGGCGGTGCCGGCGCCGCCGGCACCGCCAGCTCGTTGCCCACGCTGAACATCGCGCTCACCGGTACGACCGGTGTCTCCGTCTCCGGCAGCGAGGTATCGGGCGCGGTCAATGTCGTCTCCACATTCAGCGGCAAGGCTCCGAGCGGCCCCAATAGCAACGGTCCCACGTGGGGGCTGGTCCGGCTGAACCCGGGCGTATCGGTCCTGCAAGCCGCCGGCGCAGTCCAGAGCGCCCACGGGGACATCAACGCGCTCACGCCCTACGGATCGCTGTTCGCCGACAACTCTGCGGGGGTCCCGACGCAAACCCTTCTAACGCCGGGCAACTACGCGGCCCTCAACATCACCGGGAACGGGAACCCTGGAATCGCCACGTTCACCGTCACCCAGTCCTCGTCACCGGCCGCCCTCCCGAATGCGGCCGCGACCGAGACCGCGATCGAGTTCAACTTCCGCGGACCGACGGTGCTGCACGACGGCACTATCGTGCGCGCACAGAACGGCGGCTACCTGGTGCACATGGTCATTGGGATCGGCGTGAAGAACGCCGCGACAGGGCGACAGGTGATGGCGCTGCTCCGGGCCGGCAAGGACGGCAAGGCGCAGAAGCTAGCGAGCCGGAATTTCCTGAGCCTGGCGGGCCCAATCTCGCCCGGCGGTATGCAGCAGGCGGTCCTCAACGCCAAGCCCGGCTACTACGTCGAGGCCTGCTTCATGGACACACAGGACGGCCGAGAGCACACCCAGCTCGGGATGGAACGCCTGATCCGCGTCGTCAAGTAGACGCCAAGTCACAAGGGACGGCCAAGCGGGCCGCGCTATCTCGGCGTCGCGCGGCCCGCGTCTGCCTCACCACGACCATCGGGGAATCGAAACCAAATGCATCTCAAGCACGCAACCTCAATCTGGCGGTGGCCGGCCGCCGCGGCGCTGTCCGCGACCGCCGCAATCCACATGACTCTCGTGCCCGAGCACCTGCGCGAGGCGCCGTACGCCGGCGCGCTGTTCATCGCCCTGAGCGCCGCCGCGCTGGCGAGCGCGATCTTGCTCTCGGCCACCGACCACGAGATCGTGTGGCTCGCGGCGGGCGCCATCTCGCTCGGCGCGCTGGTCGCCTATTTCCTTTCGCGTTCCGTCGGGCTCCCGTCGATGTCGGACGACATCGGCGATTGGACCAACCCACTCGGGCTGGCGGCGGTCGCGTGCGAGACGCTCACGCTCATCTGCTGGATTGGGCGGTCGGCCGCCTCCCCGCGGGCCACCGCCACCGCGGTACCGCGACGTTAGATGCGCAGTGCGGAGATTCGTCTGGGCAAGTGCGCGAGCGCGAGGTGGCTTCAAGGCCCACCTTCGAGGGTAGACATCGCTCACAACTCACAACCCGGGGAGGGTCAGTGATAACACTCGGAGTGATACTCCTCATCATCGGCTTCATCGCCAAGATCGCGATCTTGTGGACGATCGGGATCATCCTGGTGGTGGTGGGCTTGATTCTGCTGGTGCTCGGCATGATGGGCCGCGCGGTCGGTGGGCGAGCGCACTACTACTAAGTGGGGCACCTGCAGGGCGCAGGCGCCCGTGGGGTGGTGGGGGCGGTTTATGCCCCCACCATCGCGCGGAACCGGGGCCGCGCGGCGCGACGTCCGTCGTTCGGCGCAACTTTCTTCGTCAGCGGCTCGGCCGGGGTGAAACGGCCGTCGTCGCTCGCGACCGCGCGATTGGCAAAGACCGACTGAACGCCTTCTCGGCCGCCTCCACCACCAGCTCGTGCGCGGGATCGCGATCGATTCCGAGCGCGCGTAGCAGATCGGCGGCGGTCGCTTGGGTGTAGGCGACGAGCACGGACGACGACTGTTCTGTCCCGTCGGTGCGAGCTCCGTTGCCGCCGCGACCGCTTTGAGGGCAGGGGAACTTACTTCGGGATGCTCCTCGACCGCCCCGATCCGCGCGGCGAGCGCATCGGCCGCGTATGCAAGGTCGGCGAGCGCAGTCGACAGTTGGGGCGGGATCGGATCGTCGAGACGGAGCGCGCGTGATGCGCTGCGGGCGAGCAGGTCCACGTCGCTGACGATCCGGTCGAGGGGCCGGCCGATGTCTCGATACACCGGCGGTGATCCCCAAGCGCCACGCCCAGCATCAACTCGATCGCCTGGCGTGCCCGCTGGCCCCGGGTCGCGCCCAAGGCCACGATTGCGGCGATCGGCGCAAACACGGGACTTGAATGTCCGAGGAGAACGCTGGCCAGAAGCCAAGGCAGCGCGGCCGCTCCCGCCGTCTGCACCACCGGGAACAGGTTCTCGCGCAATCGCGCCAGCCCCCAGCGCGTCTCGTCCCAACGCTTCACCATTCATGGAGTGCTAACCACGGCTACAGATATCTACGTCGCCGGGTTCGCCGCGCGGTGTCGTGTCATGCGGAGCCCCGATCAGCGGGAGCTCGCGTTGCCGGGGGTGAACGGTCTGGTTCCTTCCAGGAGCGACTCAATCACCCGGTTACTGGTCACCGACGACCGGGCGTACGGTGTCCTGGCCGACTTGCTGCCGGACATCCGAGCCGGGATGATCACCGTGCTCGCGGCCGCGGGCCGGTGTGCCGAGCTCGTCGACCGGCAGGAGGCGTGGCGGCCGGATGCGGTGACGGCGATGGCCTGCCGTGACGTGCGGACGGTGCCGGCGTTGTCGCTGCCGAAAGGGCTGACATTGCGAGCGGTCCGCAGGCTCCCGGACGACCCGCGAAACGGAGTGTCGCTCGAGGAGGCGGTCGAAGCCGCAATGCTCGCGTCATCCGTAATCCGCGATCGACCGGAGGTGTTCGCGAACTATCTTCGCGGACTCCCGTCCGCGTTCCGTCTACTCGCCGCCGTCGATGCCGATGACGCAGTCCGCGCAACGGCCGGCTCCGGAGTGTTCGGCACGGAGGCGACCGTGATATTCGTCAACACCGAGCCAGGTTGGCGGGGATGCGGCATCGGGCGGGCGATGACCGCCGCCGCGCTGCGTTCCGCCGTAGACGCCGGGGCGCGGCGAGCCAGCCTCGACGCGAGCGACGCCGGCCGAGTGATCTACGAGCGACTTGGATTCGAAGCCGTCGCGCGCGCGACGCGCTTCTTTCATACGTCCTGATTCGGGTAGGGGACGCATGAGGCTCATGACCGTAGCGGTACTCGACATCGACGGAACGCTTGTGGACACCAACTACCACCACGCGATCGCGTGGTACCGGGCGTTCCGGGAGCACGGGATCGTGTTGCCAATCTGGCGCATCCATCGTCACATCGGGATGGGCGGAGACCAGCTGGTCGCGGCGCTGACCGACGACCAGACGGAGGAGGAGCGCGGTGACGACATCCGAGATTCGGAGAAGAGGCTCTACTTACAGCTGATCGACGAGGTGCAACCGATGGAGGGCTCGCGCCGGCTGATCGAACAGTTGAAGGCGCGCGGTCATTCGGTGGTGCTCGCGAGCTCGGCCAAGGCCGACGAGGTCGATCACTATCTCGATCTGCTCGACGCCCGTGACCTTGCGGACGGCTGGACCACGTCCGCGGACGTTGAGTCGACCAAGCCCGAGCCTGATCTCGTCGGCGCAGCGCTGGACCGCGTCGGCGGATCGCCCGACGACGCCGTGATGGTCGGCGACACCCCATGGGATGTAGAGGCGGCGCGCAGGACCGGCGTTCCGACGCTCACGGTTCGTACGGGCGGTTTCGCGACCTCGGAGCTGGAGGAGGCGGGAGCGGCCGCCGTGTTTGAGTCGGTCATCGAGCTGTGTCGGAAGCTCGACCAGACGCCGCTGCGGTGAGAACGCCCGCGGCGTCGTGCAGTCCGCAGGCTCGTAGCATCGTGATGCCGTCGTGGACGATCTTGCCGACGGTCTCACCCTGATAGATCCAGGCCGGGTTACGTGCGTAGACCGACGCCAGCTTGCGCGCACTGGACGTCGCTGAGGCCTCGAGGTTCGCGAGGTCGGCTCGGTGGTCGCCGGGAAAGGCCGTGACCTGATAGCTCAGGCCGCACGCGGTCGCGATGTCGCTGGTCGAGGCGTCGAGTTTCTTCGCCTGTGCGTACGGCGCCTGCGGTGGGGTCGGTCCGCATCCCGCGCCCGCAACGGCCACTACGGATGCGACCAACAGCGGCGCGAGTTTCCGGCCGATCGCCGTGGTCGCGGTCATGTCAGGAGGATGAGGGAGGCGCCGCCGAGCATCGCCGCGGCGGCCGTCCACCAGGCGATGTAGTCGCCGATGTGGCCGCTGTGGAGCCGACGAAACGCGGTCAACGCCGCGCGCGGCGGTCCTTCGAAGCGACGCGGCATTCGCCCGCGGAGTGGGCCGCCGAAGAGCGTGAGCGCCGCGATCGCGAGCGCGCCGAGCGTGCCCCCGGCCGCATACAGATAGTCGAATGTCTCGACGTGGCTTGATGGAACGGGTGGATAGTGCGCAGGGTGTCCCCGGAGTACCCAGGTGGCATACGCGGTGTGGTCGGTGAAGCGCGCGGCGGCCCGCTCGATCGCCGGGACGAGCCCGGGGATGAGTCCGACCACCACTGCGCCGAGGAGCAGCGCCGCGGGCACGATCAGCATCAGTGGAGGGGTCGTCTCGCGCTCGATCCGCTCCTCGTCCTGCTCGGGCGGCTGGCGCAGCTGGATATCCTCCTGGCGCTCGGATGCGCCCCAGCCGAGGAACACCCGGCCCGCCGCGCGCAGCACGGCCCCGCCGGTCAGGATCGAGGAGATCACGAACACGCTCGGAAGCCACGGGTAGCGAACCTCAAGCGCGCCACCGTCGAGCAGTGACTTTCCGAAGAACGCGGTTACGCCGGGCAGCGCGCTCAGCAGCAACCCGCCGGTCGCGAACAGCACGCCGGCAAGCCGGAGCTCGCGGCCTCTGCCGTGCAGTTCGAACTCGTCGACGGTTCCGAATCGGTGCAGCAGCACCCCGACGAGCATGAACAGGGCACCCTTGGTGAAGCCGTGACCGATCACGTAGGCCGCGACGCCGGCGACGCCGTGCGCCGTGAGGAATCCGATTCCACACACAAACACGCCGATGTGGCTGATCGTCGAGAACGCCAGCAGTCGTTTCAGGTGGCGCTGCGCGTAACACATGATCGCGCCCCACAACGCGGTCACGGTTCCGAGCGCGACGAGGATCGCCCTCAATTCGTCTGCGTGCGGACCGAGCGCGCCGGCGAAGATCGTCCAGTAGAGCCGCGCGACCGCGTACACGCCGAGCTCGGCCATCACGCCTGAGAACAGGACGCACACCGGCGTGGGCGCCACCGCATGCGCATCGGCCAGCCAGAAGTGCACCGGAACGGCGGCCGCCTTGGTCAGGAAGCCGAGGAATAGGAGCACCATCGCCACAACCACGAGGGCGTCGGCGCGGTGGCCGTCGAGCGCGGCGCCGATCTGCGCCATGTTCAAAGCCCCCGTCCGCGCGTACAGCAGCGCCAGCCCGATGAAGATCGCGTAGGCGCCCACGCTGTTGGTGATCGCGAAGTTGATCGCGCCCTGGATCGGGGCGCGCTCCTCGATCCGGTACGCGGTGAGAGCGTAGGCCACGGCGCCCATCAGCTCGAAGAACACGAGCAGGTTGAACAGGTCGCCCGTCAAGCAGAAGCCCACCATCGCCGCCATGAACAGCAGCATCAGCGCGTGGAACAGGCCGTCGGCGCTGTCGAAATAACGCCACGAGTAGACGATCGCCGCGGTCACGAGGATCGCCGAGAAGGTCGCCATCCCGGCACCGATCGGGTCGATCGAGAATGAGATCCCGATCGTCACCAGGTGGCTCGGTCGCCAGCCGCCCATCCAGTACGCGAACGGATGGACAGAGGCGCGGACGAGCAGGATCGCGCACATCGCCACCACGGCCAGCGCAACCCCGGCGGCGGCGAGGTCGTTGACGAGCCGCGGCGTCCAGTGCCTGGCGGCCACGAGCAGGGCCGCGCCCATCAGCGGCACCACGACGGGAAGCACGGCGATATGCATGAGCCTGGTCGCTCCTCCCGGCGCGCCGTTAGTCGCGCACGGCGCGGAGGTCCTGCGGATCGAGGCTTCCGAAGCGCTTGTAGGCCTGCACCGCGAGCGCCAGCAACATTGCGGTGACGGTTGCCTCGATCACGATGTCGGTCAGGACGAGTACCTGGACGACCGGATCGACCGCCTTGCTCACCTGCGGGATGTCGGCGAAGATCGGCGCCTGGCCGCCCTTGGTATAGCCGACAGCGATCAGCACGACATACGTTGCCGACTGGACGACGGTGAGCGACAGGATCGCCCGCACCAGGTTCCGGCTGGAGACGATCCCGTACAGGCCCACGAGGAACAGCCACGCTGCGACCGCGTACGGCAGGAAGCTCATCGGTCGCCCGGCCCTCTGACGAGGATCGCCTGGTCGAGGAACTCGCTCCACGCGACCAGGAAGGCGCCGCTGACCTCGAGGCCTACCGCGGTGCTCGCGACGTCAATCTGACCGGCCGAGAGGAGGTGGCCGGGGATGCCCAGCGGCAGGAAGTTCTTGAAGAAGATACCGACGAACACGAGCCCGCCGAGGCCCACTAGTCCGTAGCCGATCGCCCCCATTGCGTCGCCGATCTCAACGACCGTGTGGGGGGCGATGATCCGCATGCGGAGATATCGTCCGGCCAGAAACACCGCCAGTGGTCCGGTCGCCAGGATCACGCCGCCCTGGAAACCTCCGCCGGGGGTGATCTGACCGTGCACGACGATGTAGATCCCGACCGCGAGCAGGCTCGGGACCAGCACGAGCGCGAGGGCGCGCAGGGCATCGCTCGCGCCCGCGAGCTGATGCTCGTCGGCCTCCTCCTGGTTCGGTCGCTCGTGCTCGTCGCGGAGCTGGCGGAGGATCAGCACGACGCCGAGCACCGACGCGAACAGGATGAACTCCTCGCCGAGCGTGTCGAACGCGCGGAAGTCGAAGTTCAGCGCGGTGACGAGGTCGGTCGCATGGCGCTCGGTCACGCCAATCCCGTCGAGCACCCGGCCGTAGACGCCCTGGTAGTGGCCAAACGCGGGCAGGCCCGCGAGCCCATAGAGGAGCACCACGCCGAAGCCGGCCGCGCCGACTCCGAACAGCAGCAGCCGTGCGGTTCGGCTCACCTACCCCTGCTCCTCGTGCTCGTTGCGGCGCTCCTTCTCGTACTGGCGTACCTTGCGCAGCGCCAGCAGGATCATCACCGGCAGGCCGACGGTGGAGACCACGATCTCCGACAGCGCCACGTCGGGCGCCTGGAAGACGAAAAACATCATCGTCAGCGCCAGGCCGTAGATCCCGAGCACGAGCGTCTGGCGGAGCGGGTCGGCGGCGGCAACGACCCCTCCGCCCAGGAGGGCGACCGCCGCCAGCGCCGCAATCTGCAGCACCGTCATTGGTCTGATCCCTCCCGCGTTTTTGCCCGCCAGTCGCCGAGCTCGCGGATCAGCAGGCTGCGAGCGGTCGACTGGACCAGTACCGGGCCGGCGAGCACGAGCACGACGCCGACGAGCAGTGCCTTATCGCCGATCAGTGAGAACGACTCCCGGACGAGGACCGCGACCGCGATTAGGAACCCGCCGAAGCCGGCCAGACCCACGTAATGCAGTCGGTCGTACACGTTCCGCATCAGGCACAGGCCCAGAACCGCGATCAGCTCTAGCAGCCCGCCCGCTATTAGCAGGACAACCGCTACCACTGCCCGCCAGCTCACAGGTCGCGCTCCATCAGACGCGCGAACAGCAACGAGCCCACCAGCGACATCGGCGCGAACACGACGGCTAGGTCGATGAACGGCTGACGGTGAAAGCCCTCGGCGAGCAGGACGAGGATCGTGCTCAACAGCACGGCGGCGACCTCTACCGCGGCCAGACCGTGCGGGGGCGCTGCCAGCAGCGCCACCACACCGCACGGGATCAGCGCGAAGCCGAGCACTGCGGCTGCGATCTCCCACTCGTTCACGAACGCTCCGTCAGTCGGACCCCAGGCCGAGCACGTCGATCGCCTCATCCCCGCCTCGCCGCTGAAGCTGGTGGCCGAGCAGCAACTCGCGCTCGGCGTCGACGCCGATAACGATCGTGTTCGGGGCGAACGAGCCGAGGGACTCCGCGAGTGCCCGCCGGCCGGTCTCGAGCCCCGCGTCGTTTCCGCACCGGAACGGGACGGCGCGGAATACGCCGTTGACGTTGCGAGGCCTGACCAGTTGCCGGACCGCGAGCGCGGAAACCGCGGCGATGTCCCCCGGAACGTTGACCAGCGGCCGCCAGGCGTGGGCGAGCCAGTGCAGGCGTGCCCTCAGGCCTCCGACGGTCCGCTGCTCGCGCGCGAGCTCAAACCCCGTGGCCGCGATCACCGCGGCCCCGGCCCCGACGATCAGCTCGGGCAGATCGGTGATGTCGATCAACAGCAGGTACAGCGCGCCGGCAAAGAGGAACCCCACTGACCGCGCCGCGCCGCGCCGTAGGAAGACCCCAAGGCGGGAACGTACCGGCACGGTTCAGCTCTTCGAGTGTTGACCGGTGTCCCCGAGCGGTGTCTTGTCGCTCGCCATGTGACTGCCCCTACCCAGGCGTCCGGCTGCCAAGCACGATGCTCACTCACTTACACGTAACGCTCCATCGCGGGGTTCTTCGAGTCATCGCTCGGCGAAACCCGGCGGTGCGGCCGGCCGTCCCCTGGCCGGTCCGGCCGGCGCGCCCCGCTCGGTACGGGCAGTCACGCCGGGATGGCGTCGAAGTTTCCCTAGACCACCGGTACCCCTTGGCGAAGCCGATTAACAGAGTCTTATGACGTCGGCCCATCTTGAGATCGCCGGGTAGCCACCCGCACACCCGTGAGCACATCGTCCGCATCCGTACATGCCCGGTTTAGGCACCCGGCCAAGGCGGAGAGACTTCAGTCGGAGCCGTTCCAGGCAGGACGGTTCGAAGGAAATGCGTCGGACGACGCCGGGGACGCTCAGAGCGGCCTCCGCCCGGACCTCGCTCTTGCATTCGACAGGATGGAGGTCCAATGTCCGTGATGGTCACGGCACCGCGCGACCTTGCGCGCGAGCCCGACGAAGTGCTGTTTGACATTCACTCTCGCGACGGTGATTCCGCCGCTCGCGATGAGCTGGTAGACCGCTACATGCCGTTCGCGCGCAAGCTGGCCCTCCGCTACATCCACAGCCGAGAGCCGCTGGAAGACCTTGTCCAAGTTGCGTATATCGGTCTCTTGAACGCGGTCGAGCGGTTTGATCCCGCACAGGGCAAGAAGTTCACGACGTTCGCCGCCCCGACCATCTTGGGCGAAATAAAGCGCTACTTTCGCGACAAGGGGTGGATGGTGCACGTTCCGCGCGACTTGCAGGAGCGGGCGCTGGCAGTGAGCCGGCATGCCGATCGGCTATCCGCTGAGCTCAGGCGATCCCCGACCGTGGACGAACTCGCCGACGCGATGGACTGCACGATTGAGCAGGCAATAGAGGCGATCGAGGCCGCCGAGAATTACCAGCTCACGTCTCTCGACGCCCCGGTCGCACACGAGGACGAAGAGAGCTGCCCGCTCACGGAGATGCTGGGTCGCGAGGACGACGGGTTCGAGCTTGCCGAAGAGCGACACGCGCTCGCGGCCAACTGGGCCACGCTCCCTGAGCTGGAGCGTCAGGTGCTCGGCTTGCGGCTGATCCATGGCCTCACCCAGCGCCAGATAAGCCGACAGATCGGATACTCGCAGATGCACGTTTCCCGCCTGCTCCGCCGATCGATGCACTCGCTCAACGGCGGCGTTGAACTAGCTCCGGTTCGAGCGGGCCACACCGACCTCGTCGCGGGGGCTGATCGAGCCGTCAAGTAGCGCGGGTCCGAGCGCAGCCCAAGCATCGCCGTAGGACGTCGGGTCCTCGCGTGCGAGCGCGGCGGCACGGACGCGGAGTGCTTTCGCCGCGTTCCGGTCTCCCGCCGCGGTAGCAGCCGCAGCCCCCGCGAGGGCGGAAAGCATGATCTGACAGCGAGCGGTTCCGGTCCACCCTCGCGTGGTGACCTACCCCATACCGGGCGCCCGGATCGGTTACACACGGTGGGACACAGGCCGGCGCCGAGTGAGCGACGCCGGTTCGGCCAGTTAGCTCGACGCGCTCCTGGGTAGGCGGTACTAGTGACGCGTTTCGGCTACACGATGATGTGCGAGCAGTCGCGCCCGGACCAGCTCGTCGATGACATCCAGCGCGCTGAGGAGGCCGGTTTCGACTTCTCAGTAATCAGTGACCACTTCCAGCCGTGGTTGTCGACGCAGGGTCATTCCGGCTACGCCTGGTCGATCCTCGGCGCGGCCGCCCAGGCGACCGAGCGGATCGGGCTGATGAGCTACGTCACCTGCCCCACCCTTCGCTACCACCCGGCGATCGTCGCGCAGAAGGCGGCGACAGTGCAGATCCTGTCGGGCAACCGTTTCCGTCTTGGGCTGGGCTCCGGCGAGAACCTGAACGAGCACGTGGTCGGGAGACGCTGGCCGTCGGTCGGCGTCCGCCACGAGATGCTGGCCGAGGCGGTCGATGTGATCGCCGCGTTGTTCGACAACCAAAACGGGACCGTCAACCACCGCGGCGAGTACTTTGACATCGAGTCGGCGAAGCTTTGGGACCTGCCCGACGAGCGGGTGCCGATCGGGATCGCGGTATCCGGCCCGGACTCGTGCGCGCTCGCCGGTCGCAAGGCCGAGATGATGATCGCGGTCGAGCCGAACGCCGAGCTCGGCGAGCTGTTCGATGCCGCCGGGGGGGCCGGGAAGCCGAGGGTCGGCCAGGTCGCGCTCGCCTACGACAAGGACCGGGACGCCGCCGTCCGGCGCGCTCACGAGCAGTTTCGCTGGTTCGGGCTCGGCTGGAAGGTCAACGCCGACCTCCCCAATCCCGACTCGTTCGAAGGCGCGACTCAATTCGTTACCCAGGAACAAGTGGCCGATGCCCTGTCCTGTGGGCCGGACGTCGAGGAGCACGTCGAGGCGATCAAACCGTTCATCGAGGCCGGGTTCGACGAGGTCGCGCTCGTGCAGATCGGCGCCGAGCACCAGGAGCAGTTCACGACATGGGCAGAGCGCGAACTCCTGCCGGCGTTGCGCTCAATCTGACAATTTGACCGGAGGTGAGAAATGCCACCACGTGGCGTCAAGAAGGGAACCAAACGTGCGCGGCAGTATGAGCACATCAAGGAGAGTCAGCTCGACCGCGGGACCGGCGAGCGCCGCGCAGAGGAGATCGCGGCGCGGACCGTCAACAAGGAGCGGGCTCGCTCGGGCGAATCGGAATCGCGATCGGCCAGCTCGACTCGCGACATGTCTTCATCGCGTCGCGGTGGCCAGCGCTCGGGGACGAACCGCACCAAGGGACGAACCCGGGATCAGCTGTACAACGAGGCGCGCCAGATGGGAATCGACGGGCGCTCCAACATGAACAAGGCGCAGCTCCAGCGGGCGGTCGACGGTCGGAAGAAGTGACTCTCAGCCAGCGTCCGACGAGCGTTCAGACGACCGCACCCGGTCCGCCTCACCCGCCTCGGGAGCGCGCGCGTCCTCGGAATCGTCTGGCGCGTCGTCGATGACACGGCGCGCCGCATGCTGGTCGGCGTGGCTAGCGTGCTCGATCAGGTCGCGCTCGGCTTCCTCGAAGCCCTCCGCTTCGCCCTGGCCGGCTTCGACCAGCGGGCGGTGCGCCTGATCAGGTCGCTCCTCGTCGACCGGATCCGGGTCGGAACTCGTCTGCCCGCCGATAGCGCCCGCCTCTGCGGCGGCCTTGTCTGCCTCGCGTCGCGCTCGGTCGTCCCGTGTCATTCGTCACCGGGTACCCCACACTCTTGCGCTCAAACGATCGATCAGTGAAGGCGTCTCCGAAGCTAGGTCGGCTTCGTCGATCGGACTGCTCTGGTCCGGGACTGCGGCGGCGCGGGCGCGGGCGAGGATTCGAGTACTTCGATGAAAGCGGAGATCGCATAACGGACGAGCACGCGCTCGAGCGAGTCCGCGACCTCGCGATCCCGCCCGCGTGGCGCGAGGTATGGATCTGCTCGGACCCTCTCGGGCACCTGCAGGCCACCGGGATCGACGACGCGGGACGCAAGCAGTACCTCTACCACGAGCGATGGCGCGAGCGTCGTGACCGCGCCAAGTTCGAGCGGATGGTTTCGTTCGCGCGGGCATTGCCGCGATTGCGCCGACGCGTCGTAGAGGACCTGAACGGTTCCGAGCCGAATCGCGAACGGGTGCTCGCGTGTTCGGTGCGGCTCTTGGACATCGGCCTGTTCCGGATTGGCGGCGAGGAGTACGCCGACCGCGGCGGTGGCCTGGGTCTGACGACGATCCGCAAGCAGCACGTCACGATCGAAGGCCGCTCCGCGCTGTTCGACTACCCGGCCAAGGGCGGCATTCGCCGCGTGCAGACGGTTGAGGATTCAGTTTCCGTCGAGCTGATGCGCAGACTGCGCCGGCGCCGGAGCGGTGGCGACCAGCTACTCGCCTACCGAGACGGACGCGCGTGGGTCCCGGTGCGCGCGGAGGACGTCAACGAGTACCTCAAGGAGCGGCTCGGCGAGGAGTTCAGCGCAAAAGACTTCCGGACCTGGAACGCGACCGTGCTCGCCGCAGCGGCGCTCGCCGCGAACCGAACCGACGCAACAACGAAGACGGCGCGACAGCGCGCGATCAACCAAGCGGCGGACACCGTCGCCGAGGTGCTCGGCAATACGCGGGCCGTTGCCCGGCGCGCGTACATCGACCCGCGAATCTTCGACCGGTATCTATCCGGATGGAAGATTGGCCCAGCGCTCGCGGACGCCACCGAACTCGACGCGTTGAACGACCGGGGACGGCGTCGTCTGGAGCTCGCGGTGGTCGACTTGCTAGAGGGTGATCACGACTCCGCGGCCGTGACCCGGATCGCCGCGTGACCGGACCCGCTTGCGCCCGCGTCGCCACGGGTAGCAGCTGATCAGCATCACGATGGATCCGCCGCGAGAAGGCCCGCCCGACGAGCCAGAGTCAGAGCGCCTGGGACGCAACGTCACCGACCTGCTCAACGAGCTGCGCGTGGCGGGAACCGGGATCCAAGTGATGTTCGCGTTCCTGTTGGTCGTGCCGTTCAACGCCGGCTGGAAGCAGGCTTCGACGTTCGACCGTTGGGTTTACTTCGTCACGCTGTTGTGCATCGCGATCGCGGCCGTACTGCTGATCGCTCCTTCCGTTCATCACCGGCTCCTGTTTCGCCAGCGTGAACGGGCATACCTCGTGCGCGTGGGCACGAGGCTCGCAATCGTGGCGTCGGCGTTCATCGCGGTGGGTTTGACCGGAATCCTGGTGTTGATCTCGAATTTCGTATTCGGGACGGCCGCAGCGGTCATCGTTGGCATCGCAGCGGCGATCGTGGTCACGTCCGTCTGGTTCGCCGTACCGCTCGGCCGTCGATACGAGCGCAGCGAGGGTCCGCGTTGATGAGAGGTTGAATGAAGGGAGGACGAACGTGAAGATCGGTTGCGAACGCGACCGAGATGAAGGTCACGACGGCCGTCACCTGCCCGACCGTGCGAATCCATCCGGGCATCGTGGCTCGGGCGGCCGCGACATCGGCGATCTTGCTCGACGGCCGCTCCTGCCTAGGAGTGGGCAGCGGCGAGGCGCTCAACGAGCACATCTTCGGGGCCGCTGGCCTGAGTCACCGCCGATTGTCGTCTCGGGCTTCGGAGCGAAGGCGACGGAGTTGGCGGCCAGGATCGGCGACGGTTACTGCACTGTCGCCCCGGACGCCGAATCGGTCAGGCTTTACCGCGATAAGGCTGGCAACGGCGGCTTCGTGCAAGGCGGGATGAAGGTGTGCTGGGACGCGGACGAGGTCCCTTGCGGTCCTGATGTCGATCGGTACGTGGCGGCGATCAAGGATTACGAGGATGCCGGCTTCGATGAGCTCTACATCAACCAGATCGGTCCGGACCAGGATGCGTTCTTCGCTGCCTACCGCGACGAGGTGTTCCCGGCGCGTGCGCTGACGCGCGTCTACGGCCCAAGCGTCGTAAGCGGCGGTCGCTCGGTGACCGGTACCGCGACCGAGGCGAAGTTCTCCCAGGGACGGAGGTAGTGGCCGCCGATCGCGCTTCGGCGGCCGACGACGCGCTTCTCCACGGCCGACAACACCGCATAGGCCATCTCGCCGAGCGCCCGCAGTGGCTGGTGGCGGTTGTGCCGCTCGCCGAGGTGGCACTCGGCGAGCGCGTCGAGACCGTGACGGCGGAGCGCGTCGATTAGCACGGCGATCTCGATGCCATAGCCGACCGGGAACGGGAGCGACTCCAACAGCTGCCGGCGCCCGGCGAATTCCCCGGCGAGCGGCTGGGCGAATCCGGCGAGCCTCGGCTCGTGCAGGTTGAGCAGCGGCCGGGCCATCAGCTCCGTGACGCGGCCGCCTTCGCCGGGAAGGTCGACGCCGCCGGCACGCAATGGCCGGTCGAACGCGCCCTTGACGAGCTGCAGCGACGGGTCGGTGAGCAACGGCCCGATCAGGCCCTGTAGGTGGTTCGGGTCCGGATTCGCCGTATCCCCGTCGAGAAAGCACACGATGTCACCGCCGGTCACGTGTAGCGCACGCCACATCGCGTCGCCCTTGCCGAGCGCAGGCCCGTACTCGGCGAGAACGTCATCCTGCACGATCACCCGGGCCCCGGACGCACGCCCGATCTCGGCGGTGCCATCCGCCGAACCGGCATCGACGACGAGCACGTCATCGATCACGCCCGCGTCGCGGAGCGGCCTGACGGTGTCGGTGAGGACGGCGCCCAACGTGTCGGCGCACTCCTTGGTCGGGATCACCACATCCACCGAAGTCCGTCCCTTGTGACGACGCAGGCGCTCCGGCGGGAACGCGCCGGCAACGTAGCGCCGCTTTGTGGCCCAAGACGACACCGCGAGGTCGACCGACAGCCCTCGGGCGGCCCGGCCGTCAGTGCGTGCGGATGTGCGGACGCGCACGTCCCGGGCGCGGAGGACCGGGACGCCGGCATCGGCCAGTCGCTCCGCGAACGCGGTGTCCTCGAGCGCGGCCACCGGCTCGAGTCCTCCGACGGTGCGGTACAGGCCGGCGGTGACGCCGATTGACGCGCCGGCGAAGTGATGATGGGCGGCGCCCGGATCGACTTTGCGGATGTGCTCGAGCCGCCGCTCCGCCTCTCGCTCGCGCCGCCGAAGCACCTCGGGCGCGAGCCGCTGCGCCTCCTCGGGGTCAAGCTCGATCAATCCCGCCACGACGCCCGCGCCCGCGTGGACGTGCGCGAGCTGCCGGGCGAGCCAGTCCCGAGCGGGTCGGGAGTCCGCGTCCGTGGACGCGACCAGGCCGTGGTCGCGTCCGTGCGCCAGTAAGCGATCGGCGGCCAGATCCATGCCCGCCCGCCGGGCTGCGCCCGCACCGTGTCCCGGGCCTTCGATCAGCGAGAGCCGCAGCCCGCGTTCGCACGCGGCTTGCTCGGCGACATCCGCAGTGCGGTCGGCGCAGGCATCGAGTACGAGGATCACCTCGAACTGCTCGCGCGGCACGGTCTGGGCGGCCAACGCGCGTATGCACCCCGCGATCTGGTCTTCCTCGTTGCGAGCCGGGACGACGACGATGCTGCTCAGCGCCACGGCGCTCCTTCGGCGATGAGCGAGCGGCCGCGCTCGTAGTCCTCGTCGGCCTCGTGCGCGAGTACGCCGACGATCCTGCCTTCGCGGCCATACCAAGCGGTGAACGCACCGTTGCTGTGCTGCTCGACCCTGGAGTCCTCGAAGCCGTCTCCCCAGGCCGCGTACTTGAGCGTGTGGTCGCCGATCGTCGACCAGAACCCGGGGACTGCGTCCCATTGCGTGTCCTGGCCGGCAACGGTCCGGCCCGCGATCTCGCCCTGGCCGAGGGCGTCCCCCCAGTGCTCGACGCGCAGCCGGCGTCCCGCGGACGCGTTGTGTGCGAACGCCACGTCGCCGGCGGCGTACAGCCCAGCTCGTTCGGTGCGCATGGCCGCGTCGACGGGAACGGCGCCACCCGCGAGCTCGAGTCCGGCCGCCGCGGCGAGCTCGCCGCGGGGAGCTACGCCGGCGGCCATCACCACGACCTTTCCTTTCGCCCGCGCTGGTCCCGCCCGGACTTCGAGCGCACCGTCGACAGCCGCGATCTCGTCGACCTCAGTGCCGAGGCTGACGTCGACGCCTTCTTGCTCGAGCCAGCCGTGGATGCGCCTCGCCGCTTCGAGATCGAGGCGCGCGGCATTGGGCTCCTGCTCATCGGAGATCAACGTCACGCGCTGACCACGCCGCCGTAGAGATGCGGCGATCTCGCACCCAATGAAGCCCGAGCCGATTACGACCACTGCATCCCCGTCCGCGAGGCGCGCGGTCAGCTCGCGTACGTGGTCCAGCGTGCGGACCACTCTCACGGCCGGATGGTCGGCTCCCGGTACCGGCAGCCTGGTCGGCTCGGCCCCGGTCGCGAGCACGCAGCTCCTGTAGTGGAGCTCGCGGCCTCCGGACAGAGATACGGTGTGTTGGTCGGCGTCGAGGATGGTCGCGCGGCCGCTCAGCAGGCGAACGGCGTGCTCCTGCAGCCAGGCTTCGGGCTCGATAGGGAGCTCGTCCTCACTCGACTCGCCCCGGAGCAGGTCCTTGGTCAGCGGCGGGCGGCTGTACGGCATCCGGTGTTCGTCGGTGACGATGGCGACCGTGCCGGCGCCGCCGGCCGCCCGGTAGGAACGCGCCGTGGACAGACCCGCCGGGCCACCGCCCAATACCAGCAGCTCGAACTCGTCGTTCATCGGCGCTCCAGCACGTCGAGCAGGTAGTCGTCGGTGCCGCCGCGGGTGAGCGACGCGAGCCACGGCTGCTGGAGAAGGATCGCGTGCACCTGCTCGGCGTCAAGGGGACGCTCGGGACCGGCGGGACGCCAATGAATCGCGACCAGCCGCGCACCCGGCAGCATCACCGACTCCAGTCGCCCCACGGTTCGCGCCAGCTCGGGGGCGGTCAGGTAGTAGAGGATCTCCGATGCGACCACGAGGTCAAAACGGCGGATCGGGATCGCATCGGGAATCGCGCCGAGGATCACGTCGATATGCACTGCGCCGGCAAGCCCTCGGCGCGCGGCCGCCACCGCCGTCGGGGCGGCGTCGATCGTGGTCAGCTGCTCGCAGCGCGGCGCGAGCATCGAGCTGAATACGCCGATCGACGCGCCGAGCTCGAGCGCCTCTGCGAAAGGCCCTTCCCCGCACGCGATCAGCGTCGCTTCGTACTTCCGGCGCTCGTACTCGCTGGTAGTGTAGCCCCACGGATCGGGGTCGGCGCGGTAGCGGGCCTCGAAGTCGGCGAGCGACATCCGCGTCATGTCAGCGCTCCCCGAGCGCCGCTTCGCCGAGGCGCGCGAGCAACGGATCGAGCCGGTGCTGGAGCAGGAACACCTCGAGATCGCGCCGCGCCCGGTCGAGGGCGCCCCCACGCGCGAACGGCCTCGATCCGCAGGCACGCGCCGCCTCGTCGAGCAGCGCACGGCACGCGTCGAAGATCCCCACTCGAGCCTGTACGGCGATGTCGGTCAGCTCGCCGTCGCCGGTGTCCATCGCGCGTGCGCCGCGGTCGATCCAGAGGTCGATCGTCCGTTGAGCGGTCAGGATCCGCCCGGCCGCGAGCGCCTCGAGCTCGCCGCGCCCAGGCCGCTCGGCGAGCTCCGCGAGCGCCGCGCGGGCGGCGGTGTCGGCCATGCCCGCCCAGCTTGCCGCGGTGCGGATCGCGTCGCGGGAGAACCACGGCTGCTCGGCCAGCGACCCCGGCGCGCCGAACCGGGCGAGCACCGGCGCGTCCCGGAACTCGACGCGATGTGAAACCGACGCGCGCAGGCCGTGGGACCGGAACCAGGTGGCGTCGACCTGCACGCGGTCGTCCGTGAGATCGATCCACACCGCAAGCGGGGGGCCGCCCTTGGCCTGGCGGGCAAGGATCAGCGCCCGGTCGAGCCCGCCGGCGCCCGAGCAGAATGTCTTGACCCCGCGCAGCACCTCGCTCCCGTCGACCTCGAGCACGGTTGCGGGCGGTCCTTCTCCGGGGGTGGGCTCGCCCCCCCATACGCCGGCTCTCAGCCTTTTCGCGAGAACCGCGGCGAGCTCGCGGTCCCGGACATGCGGAGGAGCCTGAACGACCAGCCGTTCTACGGCGTTCAGGTGACCGTCGAAGAGTCGGCCGACCGAACCGTCGGCTCGGGCCACCTGCCTCACGAGCTCGAGTTCGGCCGCCGCCGGGGGGCGGGACGGTCCCGGCCGCGCGTTCCAGGCGAGCATCCCGGCGCCCTCGAGCAGCGACATGGCGCCCTCGGGGAAGCTCGGTGTCGTCTCGCGGTCGCGTTCGTCGGCCCCGGACGCGATCTGCGCGAGCAGCTCATCGAGACTTGGTGACGTCGCACGCACCGAGGCGGTCACGCCGGCAGTCCCAGCTCGAGACCTGCCTCGGCGGCGTGCTCGGCCACCAGCGAGGCGTACGCGATCGTTTCCCGGGCGTCCGCTCTCCTTGCCCCTGGGCCAATGCCGTCGTGGGCGAGGACGATCGCTCCGTCTCGGAGCTCGTCCTTCGTCACGCGCAGCATCTGCTCGGCGGTGTCGCCTCGCCAGTCGCGGGTGTCGACGGTCCAGCCGATGATCCGCAGCTGATTGTCGTGCGCTACATCGGCCGACCACGGCGCCGTGTCACCCCAGGGAGTCCGCCACAACGTCGGGCGCACGCCGACCGAGCTGAGCAGATCGAGGGCGCGGTCCGTGTCGCGCCGACACCACTCGATCGAGCGGTCCGAATGCCGGACGTGCTCGTGGCAATGCAGCCCGATCTGGTGGCCGCCATCGGCGATCCGATCGATCAGGTCCGGGTAAGCCGCCGCTCGCGGAGCGATCGGAAAGAAGGTCGCAGACGCAGCGGCATCGGCGAGCACGTCGAGCAGGCGGTTGGTCCAGCAGGGGTCGGGACCGTCATCGAAGGTCAGCGCCAGGGCCATGTTTAACCCCTTACCCGACAGATGCTGCCGTTCACCAGCCGGGGACCGCCCCGTTCACCATATGGGGAGGCGGGGTAGGGAAATGCTGATGGCACGCTCGATCTGGAACGGCACGATCAGGTTCGGCTTGGCGGCAGTCCCGATCAAGGTGCACTCAGCGGTCGAGGACAAAGGCATGCACTTCCACCAGGTCCACGCCAAGGACGGCGCCCGCGTTCGGCAGAAGCGGATTTGCTCCAAGGAGGGCAAGGCGGTTCCGTACAAACAGGTCGCCAAGGGCTACGAGGTCCGCGCCGGCGAGTACGTGATCCTGACCCAAGAGGAGATCGACGCCGCAGCCGGCGAACGCTCGCGCACGATCGAGCTCGAGGAGTTCGCGAGGGCCGAGCAGGTCGATCCGGTCTACTACGACCGCAGCTACTACCTGGGCGCGGCCAAGGACGGCCGGGACGCCTACCGGCTTCTGCACGACGCATTGGAGCGCTCCGAGCGGGTCGGAATCGGCCGGTGGGTGTTTCACAATCGCGAATACCTGGTCGCGATCCGTCCACGGGATCGCGTGCTCGTCCTGCACACAATGCGGTTCTCGGCAGAGCTGATCGACGCGGGCTCGCTCGACCTCAAGGCGCCGAGCCGGGCCCCGAGCCGGCGGGAGGTCAAGATGGCGAGCTCGCTCGTCGATTCCCTCCACGACCGATTCGATCCGGAATCGTTCAGCGACAGCTATCGGGATCGCGTTCTCGAGCTGATTCGGATGAAGGCCAAGGGGGAGGAGCCCGAGCTACCCGCGGAACCCGAGTCGAAGGAGGCTCCCGATCTGATGGCCGCGCTCGAGGCCAGCCTCGCGGCGAGGAGCTGAGCATGGCCCGCGCGCTCTGGACCGGTTCGTTGAGCTTCGGGCTCGTGAACGTGCCCGTCAGCGTGGTCACCGCCACCCGCGACCTCGACCTACATTTCCGTCAGCTGCACCAGAAGGACGGTGCGCCGATCGACGTTCAACGATGGTGCTCGAAGGAGGACGTCGAGATCCCCTACGACGAGATCACCCATGGGTACGAGCTCGAGGACGGCGGTCAGGTCGTTGTCTCCGATCTCGAGCTTCAGGCGATCGAACCGCGCAAGACGCGGACGATCGACATCGAGCAGTTCGTCGATTTGGCCGACGTCGACCCGATCTACTTCGATCATCCCTACTTCCTCGTGCCGGCGGCCGATGACGACGGTTCACACCGTGCATACCGACTGCTCACCGAGGTGATGAGCCGAACCGCCCGTGCAGCCCTTGGCCAATTCGTGATGCGGGCGAAGGAGTATCTCGCGATCGTTCGCGAGCGGGAGGGCGCGCTCACGTTGACGACGATGCTGTTCGCCGACGAGATCCGGGAGACCAGGGGGATCGACGCTGCACACCAGAAGTCGCACAAGCCGACTCGAAAGCAGCTCGACGCGGCCGTCGCGGTGATCGAGGAGCTCACGTGTGATTGGGATCCCGGCAAGCACAAGGATCGCTACC
The DNA here is from genome assembly GCA_963783415.1 of uncultured Solirubrobacterales bacterium. Lineage (GTDB taxonomy): Bacteria > Actinomycetota > Thermoleophilia > Solirubrobacterales > Solirubrobacteraceae > Palsa-465. The sequence goes on along the minus strand of CAWANN010000020.1, from coordinate 649,513 downwards.
GAGCCCGGCTCAAGCGGGTCGTCGACCGCAAGCGCAAGGGCAAGACGATCAAGGCGCCCGCTACGCAGGAAGAGCCGACGGCACCGTCGGACTTGATGGCGGCGCTCGAGCGAACGCTCGAGGATTTGCACGCCGGCAACGGCCGACGACGCTGAGGCCGGCCCGGCGGGAGCGCTCGCGCAGGCGTTTGCCCGCACCCGAGCGGTTGTTGATCAGTTCGATGACCGGCGTTTGTGTCCGACCGCGCGGATGAGCTGTGCCTTGCCCATCTTCGAGCGGCCGCTGATGCCAAGTCGCGCCGCCTCGCGTCGCAGTTCGGTCACGGTCATCGCGCCGGCGCCCGTGCCCGTTCCCTTCGAGGCTCCGCGTTTGCGCGCCGCTGCCTTGGCGCCCTCGCGGCCAAGCGCGGATCGGGTCTTGCTTGACCGGTTGGCGATCGTCCGCTTGTTACGTGACGCGCTCTGGGCCTTTTTGACGTTCTTGCGTGCGGCTGCGCGCCACTTCTCACTGGCCATGCCGTGGCGATACCCAAACCCTGGGTCGTGAATCCCCTGGGTCGTGAATCCGTGACGTTGCGGTGCGGCCGGCCGTCCCCTGCCTGGGCCGGCCGGCGCACCCCGCTTTGCTGCCGGCAGTTCAGGCTGGTGCTCATGTGGCTGATGTCCGATCGTGCGATCCGTGTGCTCGACCCGCACCCCCTGATCGGTCGTTAGGTGGCTGCCGCCGTTCCGCTGGTCGCGTCCAGAAAGACCTCAGTCACGTCCGGGACCGCCTCGCGGAGACGACGCTCGATCGCGTCGGACGCGCGCTCGACGCCTTCATCGTCGAGGTCGTCGTCAAAGTCCACGCGAGCGGCGACGAGCAGCGAGTTCGGTCCGAGGACCATCGTGAGAAGCTCGAACACGTCCTTGATGTCGTCGGACTCCTCGAGGGCCCGCCGTAATTCCTTACGTTCCGCCGGGCGTGCCGCGCCGCCGACGAGGAGCTCCGACGTATCGTGTCCCATCCAGACGGCCACGATTACCAGCAGCGCCCCTACCGCGATCGACGCGGCTGGATCGAATACCGAGGACCCGGTGATCTGGCCGATGACGATGCCGACGAATGCGAGCGCCAGGCCGGCGAGCGCGGCTGTGTCCTCGAATAGAACCATCTTCACGTTCGGGTCCCGGCTTTCCCGCACGAATCGGAGCAGCGGGAGCTTGGCCTTTGCCGCGTCGCCGCGTGTGTGACGGACCGCGCGTACCCAGGAGCTGCCCTCTGCCACCAGCGAGACGGCCAAGGCGATATAGGCGGGGACGTAGTCACCCGACGTCGCGTGCGTGATCAATTGGTACGTGCCATACCCGACCGCGAAGACTGCGCCGGCGAGGAACATCGCGATCGCGGCAACGAAGGTCCAGAGAAACCTGACCCGTCCGTACCCGAACGGCTGGTCGGGCGTCGGCTCTCGCTCCGCGAGGGAAATCGAGAAGAGCAGGAAACCCTGGTTTGCGGTGTCCGCGAGAGAGTGGGCGGTCTCGGCGAGGATGGCGGCCGAGCCGCTGATGACCCCCGCGACCAGCTTGGTGGCCGTCACGACGGCGTTCGCCGCCAGCGCGATCAGGACGGTTCTGCGGCTCGCCTGGGCGGTGCGGCGCGAGCGCACGGCGCTGCGAGGACTGGTCCAGTCAGGCGATGCGGCGTGGTCCGTTCTCACATAGGAGGGCTACCCAGCGGCGTCGGAACGCACGCCGCGCGGCACGTGCTTGATCCTCGAGTCCGGATATCCCGGCCAACCCGAACCCTTCGCGCGCAAGCTTCGCGACGTCCTCGACGACAACTGAACTATCGGCTGGCCAGAATCCGATCCGGACCGCGTCGGGCCTACGAGTCCCACCTTGAACTCAGCCGCACGTAAGCTGGGAGCATGGGGCGCTTTGGTAAACGCGACGATCTGGTCATCCACGGCCAGGAGCCGTTCAACGCGGAGACCGGACTGCGGTCGCTGACCGATTGTGTGACGGACACCGCAGCGTTCTACGTTCGCGGTCACGGCTCGGTGCCCGAGATCGACCCGAGCGCCTGGCGCTTACGGGTATGCGGGTTAGTCCAGCGCGAGCTGACCCTGTCGTTGGAGACGTTGCGCGAGGCGTTTCGCGAGCGCTCCGTGACTGCGACTCTTCAATGCGCCGGCAACCGGCGAGCGGGCCTGATCGCGATTCGCGACATTCCCGGGGAATCGCCGTGGGGTCCGGGCGCCACCGGCACCGCGGTCTGGACCGGCGTCGCGCTGGCTGACGTTCTGGCGCTGGCTGGCCCGCTCACGCTCGCATCGGACGTGGGGTTCGAGGGGGCGGACCTGTGTCCGGAGGCCAAGCCCGTCCAGCGATTCGGGGGCTCGATCCCGCTGGACAAGGCGAGGCGATCGGAGGTCCTGCTCGCCTGGGCGATGAACGGCGGGCCGCTCGCGCCGGTGCACGGCGCCCCGCTCCGAGTCGTCGTGCCCGGCTATATCGGCGCGCGGAGCGTCAAGTGGCTCGAGCGGATCGAATTGCGTCCGGAGCCGTGGCCGGGTTTCTTCCAGCACGTGGTCTACAGGTTGGTGGCCGCGGACGAGACGCCGGGCCCGGGGGTCGGGATGCCACTCGGTCTGGTCGCGCTCAACTCCGACGTGCTGTCCCCGCGCGACGGGGAGACCGTCACCGCCGGTCCCGTCGATGTGTGCGGGTACGCGTTCGCCGGCGGCGATCGGTACGTCGCCCGGGTCGATGTGTCGGTCGACGGCGGCGAGACCTGGACGCAGGCCGACCTACTCGAGGATCTCGGCCGTTGGGCATGGCGGCAGTGGCGGATCACGCTCCTCCTCACGCCCGGTGACCACGAGCTGATCGTCCGCGCCTGGGACTCGTCCGCGGCCACCCAGCCCGAGGACGAAGCCGCGCTCTGGAATCCCAAGGGCTACGTCAACAACGCCCGTCCCAGGATCCGCATACACGCCACCTAGATCGTGACGGTTCGCCCGGCCTCGAACCCGTCACCGGCGACGAGCTGGTCGATCACGTCGTGCGGAACGGGCCCATCGGTGGTGACGACCATCACCTGGAGTCGCGCCTCGTCCTGGATCGAGTCGTCCGGATCGCGGCCGGCGGCGGCGGACACGATGTTGATGCTGTGCTCGCCGAAGCAGGTTCCAACGCGGCCGATCATCCCCGGCACATCGCGGTAGCGGAGCACGGTGATCTGCTTCTCGAGCTGGACGTCGAAGCGCTGGCCCCAGACCTCGAGGAGGTGGGGCCGGTGGCGACGGCCGTGCAGCGTGCCGGCGACGCGAACGGTGCTGTCGCCGGAGTCGATGCTCACCCGGACCAGGTCGCTGTAGTCATAGGCGGTCGAGGTCTTCGTCTCGACGAGCTCGATCCCGCGCTCGTCCGCGATCGCCGGCGCGTTGACGACGCCGACCTCCTCCTCGACGTGGCCACTCAGCACCCCGATCAGCGCGTGAATCGAAAGCAGCCGGGTGTCGCGCTCGGCGATCCGTCCCAGGAACTCGAGACGCACGCGGTCGATCGACGAGCCCTCGACGAGCGCGATCGCGATTTTCCCGAGCCCGCGACAAAGCGACACGAACGGCGTGAGCACGTCCGCGTCCTCGGCGGCGATCGCGGGCACGTTTACCGCACTCGTCACGACCCCGCCGGTCAGCGCCGCGATCACCTGCTCGGCGGCCTGGTAGCCGGCGCGGTCCGTGGCCTCGGCGGTCGATGCCCCGAGGTGCGGCGTGACGATCACGTTCGGGTAGCCGAACAGCGGGTGGTCGGTAACCGGCTCGGAGCTGAACACGTCGAGCGCGGCCCCGCCGACCTTGCCCGTGTCGAGCGCCGCCTGCAGATCCTGATCGACGACCAGCGGCCCCCGCGCGACGTTCAGGATCCGCACGCCGTCCTTGCACTTCGCGAGCGCTCCCGCGTCGAGCCAGCCTCGGGTCTCCGGCGTGTTCGGCAGGTGCAGCGTGATGAAATCGGCCGAGGCATAAAGCACGTCGGGCGCATCGGCTTTCTCCACTCCCAGCTCCCGGTAGCGCTCGGCGGCGACGAACGGGTCGAACGCGATCACGCGCATCCCGAACGAAAGCGCGCGGTGGGCGACGAGCTGGCCGATGCGGCCGAATCCGAGGATCCCGAGCGTCTTCTCGTACAGCTCGATGCCGGAGAACTTCGACCGCTCCCACTTCCCGCCGGTCAGCGATGCGTGGGCCTGCGGCAGGTTCCGGGCGAGGCCCAGCAGCATCGCCATCGTGTGTTCGGCCGCGGTGATCACGTTCGACTGCGGCGCGTTGGCCACGACGACCCCCTGCTTGGTAGCCGCCGCCACGTCGACGTTGTCGACCCCGACGCCCGCGCGGCCGACCGCCCTTAGCCGGTCTGCGCGACCGAGCAGCTCGGCGTCCAGCGACGTCCCCGAGCGAATCAGGATCCCGTCGAACTCGCCGATCCGCTCCGCCAACTGCTGGGGCGACCAGCCGATCCCCAACTCGACGTCGAAATGCTCGCGCAGCAACTCGAGGCCCGGACCGCCGATGTCCTCGGCCACCAGGACCCGCACCGCCGCGGGCTCTGGGTCACGTATGGCCGACGCCGCGCTCATCGTCGCTTCCCAAGCGGCCGGACTCAGACGACGGCGTCGAGCGCCTGCTCAATCGGGTCGTCACCGGCGCTCAGGTACAGGATGCGCCCGGTCGCGCGCTCCTTGGCCAACAGCACATCGAGCACCGCGGCGACGTCGTCGCGCGGGACCTGTCCGCGGAACGGCGCGAGGTCAATCCGAACCTTCCCGCTGCCCGGCTCGTCGAGGAGGGGACCGGGTCTGACGATCGTCCAGTCGCGGCTACTCGCCTCGACGGCCGCGTCCGCCTCCGCCTTCGCGCGCAGGTAGACGCTAAACACTTCATCGCCTTCCGTGGGAGCCTCGGCGCCGACCGAGCTGATCATCAGGTATCGCGGTGCCCCGACGTGCTCGGCCGCGCTGAGCAGCTTGATCGCGCCGTCGCGATCCATCGTCATCTTCCGCTCAGCGCCGCTTCCGGCTCCCGCGCCGGCGGCGAAAACGACCGCGGAGGCGCCCGTGATCGCCGCCTCGACTTCCGTCACGTCGGCATGCTCGAGATCACACACCACCGGCTGTCCACCCCGCGCCCGGACATCGTCGGCGTGGTCCGGGTTGCGGATCAGGCTAATGACCTCCTCACCGCGTCCGCTGAGACGCTCGGTCAGCCTCAGCGCAATCTTCCCGTGTCCTCCAGCGATCGCGACCATGCCGTCATCCTACGACCCACGGGGTTCCCGCGGCCGGCCGGATGCCGACGGACGGCCCGGGCTACTCGTGCGGGGTTTCCTCGGGCACGTCGTACCAGCGCTTGCGCTCGCCGATCCGCGCGCGCATCTTCCAGCGCCGGCTCTTGGGCGCTGACTCCGCGACCTCGCTGAGGCTTAACAGCTGAGTTCTCGCGTCGAGCTTGCCGCCCTCGATCGCAGCGCGAGCGCCGCCGTCGAGGAGCGCGGTGATCCGGTCGAGGTTCAAGGTCACCGTCCGCCACCACCCCCAGTCATCCCCGACCAAGTCACGAAACACCCTGAGGTCGATCGCGTCGGGGTCATCGCTCTCCTCGAGCGGGAACGTTACGAGCAGGCGCAGACAGTCGTCGGCGTCCTTCTCGTTGAGCTCGACGATCTGGAGTTTCGACATCAGCAGGTCGACGGCGTCGAGCGTGTACGGCATCCGCGTCAGCCGGTCGGCGAACTCGACCGTATGACACATGTGCAGCTTGTCGATCAGCACATCGATCGCGAGCCCGGTGTTGCCGTGGGCGAAATACAGCTGCTTGTTGCCGTAGAGGGCGTTGAAGTTCTTGTCGGGGTCGTATCCTCGCTCGCTCAGCATGTCGGTCAGCGCGCGCCGGGTCGAGCTCGACGAGGCGAAGTCGAGGTCCTGACCCATGCGGCTCCGGGGCGGAAGCTCGGGCGTGAGCAGTCGGATCGCGAGGCCACCGACGAGGCGGAGTGCGATGCTGCGCTCGGCGGCGAGGTCGATGAGCGACTTGGCTTCGTTCAGCAGGTCGGTATCCAGGACCGTGTCGATCATCTCCTTCATACGGTACAGGGTGTTGTTAGGGTGCTGAAAATGCCGCTGACGGCCGTCGAGCAACGCGTCTGTGAGGCGATCGGGGCGCGTCGCGACGAGCTGGTGAGGCTGGCCGGCGCGCTGATCGGGTTCGACACAACCGCACGTCAGGTCGGTGATCCCGCTCGGGATGAAGCCGCGTTGCAAGCATGCCTCGCGGACCGGTTGACCGCCGCCGGCGCGTCGGTGGACGTGTGGGAGCCTGATGGGAGGGCGTTGGCCGGGATGCCTCTTGTTCCGCCCGGGCTTTCTTTCGAGGGGCGCCCGCAGCTGATCGCGCGCCTGCCGGGGCGCGGCGAAGGGCGGTCGCTCGTTTTCAACGGGCACATCGATGTCGTGTCCGCCGAGCCCCGCTCCGAGTGGACGAGCGACCCGTTCGAGGCGTCGGTGCGCGACGGACGCCTCTACGGTCGCGGGGCGTGCGACATGAAGGGCGGGATCGCCGCGATGGTGTTCGCGGTCGAGGTGCTGTCCTCGGTCGGGGTGTCGTTGGACGGGGATCTACTGGTCGCGACCAATACGGACGAGGAGTCCTCAGGCGCGGGTGGCACCGCGCTGGTGGAGCACGGCCTACGGGCCGACGCCGGTGTCGTGACCGAGCCGACCGGCTTTCAGACCTGGATCGCATGCCGGGGCTCGGACTACGGCGTGATCAACGTGCCCGGTCGGCCGGGGCACGCGGAGGTTCGCCAGCCGGACTGGCGCCTCGGCGGCGCGGTGAACGCGATCGAGAAGGCCGGGGTGGTGCTGGACGCGATCGCTTCGCTCCGGGCCTCCTGGGGGGAGCGCCCGGGGATCTCGCATCCGTTCCTCTCGTCGCCGTCGCTGTTGCCGACGCTGGCGCGCGCCGGCGAGTGGGCGGTGACCTACCCAGCGTCGTGCGAGCTCACGATTGCCGTGATGTACCTGCCGGCCCAGGCCGATGCCTCGGGGTGGGGGAGCGAGGTGCGCCGCGAGGTCGAGGAGTGGATCGCGCGGGAGACCGCGAACGACGACTGGCTGCACGAGCACCCTCCGGCGATCGAGTGGTGGCCGAACGCGGTGATGCCGTTCGAGATCTCGCAGGACGAGCCGATCGTGGGTGTGATGCGGGGCGCTTCAGAGGACGTCGGCCGCCCGAGTCCGCTGGGCGGCCTCGACTCCTGGTACGACGGGGCGACGCTGACGCAGCTGGCCGGGACTCCGTCGATCGGCTACGGGCCGCCGGGGTTCGATACCGACGGGGTCAGCGTGGCGCATATGATCGACGAGTTCGTGCCGGTCGACGGACTCGTCGCGGCAGCCCAAGGACTGGCCGTCGCCGCGATGCGGTTCTGCGGCGCGCGGGGCTGACCGACCCCTTAGCCCTCGACGCGCTGGGCGAGCTCGACGCCCTTCTTGCCGAGGTCCACGACGTAGCCGCGGAGGATCCCGTGGTTGGCCTCGCTGCCGGGATTGATGCAGAGCGTTTTGCCGATCTTCCGCTCGCCGCCGGACTCGTGGATGTGCCCGTGGATCGTGAGCAGGGGCTGGTAGGTCTCGATCAGCTTGCGCACCGCGGTCGAGCCGACCGGGCCCCGGAGCACGTCGCCGGCCGAGATCGTGGGGCGGAGGTTCTCGTTGAGCAGCGGCGCGGTGTCGAGCCCCGAGTCGTGGGGCGGGACGTGGATCATGAACACGGCTTTCCGTGGATCGCGGACCTGCTGAGCGAGCGCGTCGAGGCGGGCGTAGAGCTCGTCCTCGGACTCCTCGCGCGGGGTTTGCCACGGCGTGTGGTTTGACCAGCCGGAGGAGAGCAGCTGGAAGTCGCCGGGGATGTCGAGCACCTTGCCGTCGGCGTTGACCGGCTTGATCCCGGGCTGGTCGAGGATCGGGTCGATCACGAACTCGTCGTCGTTGCCGGGGATGAGGTACAGAGGCGCGTTGCCGTCGGTCAGCCGCTCGGTTGCGAGCTTCATCCACGCATCGACGCGCTCGTTCATCAGATTGTGGAGGAGCTCGTCTCGCCCCGCTTCGTCGGAGGCCAGCCGCTCGGCCTCCTCGGCCGTGGTGATGAACGAGTAGTAGCCGACGTCCGCGATGTCGCGTTCGAGCTGGGCCAGCTCGTCGTCGCCATTCGCGCGGCGATGCACGCCGAACAACTCGGTCTCGTACCGGCCGCCCAGTTGAATGATCGGGACGATCGCCTTCCCCGTCAGGTCGCCGGCGACCAGCGCCACGTCCGCCTTGTAGATGTTCATCGTGATCGCGTTCAGGAACTTCCGCCACGCCTTCTCGGCGGCGTGGAAGTCGCTGGCGATGTACAGACGTGTCGCGATCGCGGGCCTCCCGGGTGGGCGCTAGTCGGGTGGGATCTCGGTGAACAGCATCTTCTCGTCGACGCCGGCCTTGGTGGCCCTGTAGCGCATGACGAAGTAGATGACGATCCCGATCAGGTAGAAGATGCCGGCGTCGATGATCCCGTTCGTCTCCAGGTAGGTGAGCGCACTCCCGCCCTTCAGCGCGTTCACGATCGGTTTGATCACCGCGAAGATGTAGATCCAGACCGGGAACACGAGCCAGGCGAGCCCGATCCACGGGAGCGCCTTCCCGAACGGCGCGTTGCGGACGAGGTCGGGTCGGCGGAAACGGACCAGGATCGCGTTGAAGCCCGGCAGCGTCCAGGTGAGGATCGCCATCACGATCGAGAACCACGCGGTGCCGGCGAGGTTCAGCTTGTGGCCGGTTGTGGCCAGGAACGTCGGCAGGTCCTTGTAGCTCTGGAAGAACAGGAAGATGCCGGTCAGCACGAGCGTCGCGATGATCGCGTTCAGCGGGCCGCGAACGCGCTCGCTGACGTTCCCAAACCATTCGGGCACCTGCCGGTCGAGGCTCCACGCGAGCTGCATCCGGCTGATGAAGTTGATGTACACCGGGCACAGCAGGAACGGGAACACCACCCCGCCGAGGCTGATGATGAACCACAGTGGCCATAGGCCGCTGTTCGCGATCACAGCGAGGAGCGGCATCGAGTTCGGCTGCCCGAGCGGCAGCGCCGTCAGGGCGGTGTTGAAGCCCCAGTAGCTGCCGCCCCAGCTGACCTGCGTGTTGAAGCCGAAGTGGCTCGAGATCGCGTCGACGTACACGGAGTTCGCGAGCACGCCGATCAGGAGCGCGCCGATCAGCGCGATCAGGACCCCGCGACGCACGTTGCCGCGCACCTCACCCGCGATGTAGGCGGAGTACTGGAACCCGATGAACTGGAACAGCAGCACCGACAGCATCAGCGGAAAGACGGTCGTCGAGAAGATGTTGCTCAAGAAGCTGCTGCTCGAAGTCGCGATCAGCCCGGATTTCGCGCCGGTCGCGGCGATGTGCGCCGAGGTGACGCCGCCCGTGTAGTGCGGCAGGTGAGCGATGAAGCTGCCCCTGTGCGTGAACAGCAGGCCGAACAGGAACATGCCCACGAAGCAGGCCACGCCGAAGCCCGCGAGCGTCGTGACGACCCTGTGGAACGTCCGGGTCGGGAGCAGCGCGACGACCGCGATCAGCAGCAGCACGATGATCGACGCGATGAAGCCCGGGGTGCCGGTGATCGTCCCGGTCGCGTCCGTGAACCACGTGTTCGCGCCATGGAAGCCACCAGCGCCGATGCCGATGATCCGCGCCGAGATCTGAAGGTTCCTCAGGACGAGCGGGACCTCGAAGGCGATGATCAGGACGCTCGCGATCACCAGCGTCCACGACTCGAGCCAGCCGAGGAACGGGTGCAGGATGCGGCTCGAGAACACGTAATCCCCACCGGACCGCGGCATCACCGACGTCAGCGAGGAGAAGATCAGCGCCAGCAGGATGCAGAACAGGCCGGCGATGATCGCCGCCCAGCCGTAGGCGGAAAACGGCCCCGCACGCCAGACCGGAACATCCGCCAGGCTGTAGAAGATCGGGTACAGGGTGAGACCGACACCGACGAACGCGGCCACGTTGAAGAACAGCGCGTTCGTGACGCTGACGTTGCGCACCAGTCCCGAGGACTGGCGCACGAACAGCTTCGGCGTGGTCGTCGCCGCGGCCGCGGAGGGCCCAGATCCGGATGGCCCAGGAGCTCCTGGCCCAGAGGTCACATCAGCCACGCTCACCCTCCAATGTGCTCGCCCAGTTGATCGCTGTGCGCAACGTACCACCCGGAGAGGAGGGACTTTTGGAAGGTTTGGACGCTGCGGCGAATCCGCCCGTCGACGATGGATAGCTACAGCTACCCATCGGGTAACAGACGGTTGTTCGCGGCGATGCGGAGCAACCAGGTAACGCGGATCCCTCGCGGTCGTCGCGAAAGCGGTCGCGGGACAGCCATGCCCGCGTTAGCGTCTCGGCGGTCAGGTCGCTCGCGGCCCACTCGAGCCGCCGGTGGAACCACGCGTGGACGGTTCCGACGTGACGCGAGTAGAGCTCGGAGAACGCCGCCGTCGGGTCGCCGCCGTCGCGCGGCAGCCATGCGTCGCTCCTGCGCTCGTACCGACCCGTCGGGCGATCACGCTGCATGTCTCGGTATCGCATCGCTCGCCACTCGTGTATCCGGGTCCTTGAAGCCCGCCCCGTGGGTCTGCAAGGATCGTCCCACCGGAAACAGGAAAGGGGCTGGCGTGTTGGATGGACCGATCGATCGACGGGCATTTCTCGCCGGCGCGGGCGCGGCCGGTCTCTCGCTTGCGTACGGAGCCGGCGCCGGGCGGGTCGCTCGAGCGGCGAGCAAGGCGTCCGGGCCGCCGATCCAGGGGCAAGTGATTCGGCGCGGCGCGTCGGGCTTCGCACAGGCCGCGCACGTGTACAACGAACGCTTCGACGGCGTGCTCCCGAACCTCGTCGTGCGTCCGATCAACACGGCCGACGTCCGCACCGCCGTGAGATGGGGCGTCGCGAACGGCGTCCGGCTGCGGGCTCGTTCGGGAGGTCACAGCTACGCCGGCTACTCGACGCTGTCGGGCGGGATGGTCGTCGACCTGCGCAACCTGCGAGGCATCAGCGTCAACACGAGGAACCGCACGGCGACGATCGGCGCCGGCTCGCAGCTGATCGACGTGTACGCGGCGCTGGCCGCGCGCGGGGTGACGATCCCCGCCGGATCGTGCCCGTCGGTGGGCATCGCCGGGCACGCCATGGGCGGCGGGATGGGCCTCGCCGGTCGCCAGTTCGGACTGACCGCCGACAACCTTCTGAGCGCACAGATCGTGACCGCGGACGGGCAACTGCGCACCGCGAGCGCGACGAGCAACCCGAATCTGTACTGGGCGCTTCGCGGCGGCGGCGGTGGGAACTTCGGTGTCGTCACCAGCTTCACGTTTCGCGTGCATCCGGTCCCGCAAACAGTCGCCGGGTTCATCGTCAGTTGGCCGTGGTCGGAGGCCGCCGCGGCGCTTGCCGCCTGGCTCGGCTGGGCGCCGCACGCGGAGTCGCAGCTCACATCGATCTTCCATCTAAACGGTGGCGGCGGTACCACGTCGGTGACCGTCAGCGGGCAGTATTTCGGTCCCGCTAGCGATCTATCCCGGCTGCTGGCGCCCCTCACCGCGGTCAGCGGGGCGCAGGTGTCGTCCGGCAACTTCGGCTACCTGCAGGCGCAACTGATGTGGGCGGGCTGCTCGCACATCTCGATGACCGCCTGTCACACGCAAGGCACCCGCCCCGGCGGGACGCTGCAACGCGAGAGCTTCCAGGCAAAGTCGGACTACGTGTCCAAGGCACTGCCGAGCGCGGCTCGTCAGGCGCTCGTCAGCGCCGCGGAAGCGCGGGCGAACCTCCCCGGCAGCGGCGCGATCCTGTTCGACTCCTACGGCGGGGCGATCAATCGGGTCAAATCTGGGGCGACCGCGTTCGTGCACCGGAACGTGCTGTGCTGCATTCAATACCTGAGCTACAACGGCGGAGCCTCGTGGCTGAACTCGACCTACGCCAAGATGCGCCCGTATGTGACCGGTGGCGCGTATTTCAATTACACCGATCCGAACCTCAAGAACTGGCAGACGGCCTATTACGGATCCAACTACAAGCGGCTGCTGTCGGTCCGGCGCACCATCGATCCGCACCACTACTTCAACTTCCCGCAGGCGATCGGGCGGTAGCCCCCGGGGGCTTTGAGGGTCGCGACCAGGCCGCCCAAGCTGCCTCAGGGGTTCGCGCGTAGATCGAGGACACGGCCGGCGGACTGCTCGGCGGCGCCCTGGGCGAGCCGGCGGTGGCCGAGCGCCGAGGCGATCGCTTTGCGGGCAGCGGTCCCGAGCGCCGGCGTGTTGTCGTCCGGGTTGGTCGTCGCGCACAGGATCAGGTCGCTTCCGGCCGACGCCGCGAGCACGGCGCGGTTACCGACCGAGCCGAACCGCGCGAGTGCGCCGGCCTCGAGCCCGTCGGTGATCGTCACGCCGGCGAATCCGAGACGCCCCCGAAGCTCGTCCTCGATCACCGTCGGGGACAGCCCCGCCGGCAGCCGCGGATCGAGCGCCGGGTAGACCGCCCACGAGGTCATCACGAGCTTCGCCCCGGCCGTGATCGCGCCTAGGTACGGCGCCTCGTCGACGGCCCGGAGCGTGGACAGCGTAGACCGAATCGTCACCGCCCCGAGATCGGTGTTCTGGCTCCGTGACGCGGACCCGAGCCCGGGGAAGTGCTTGGCGGTCGCGGCGACCCCAAGGCGCTGCTGCGCGGCGATGAACGCCGCGCCGAGCTCGGCCACGGTCTGGGGGTCGTTCGAGTACGAGCGCTGGAACTCGTCGATGAAGTTCCCGGGCTGCAGGTAGACGTCGAGCACAGGGGCGAGGTTCTTAACTGCAGCTTGCGAGAGTCTTACGCCTGACGTCCGGGAGCGGATTGTTAATCGATTCACCCAGAATGAGGTGCTCTACTGGTGAACGACTCACCGTTCACGAGGAGACGAGTCGCAGTGCCTCACCGGGATCTCCCAGAACGGACCTTGGGGCTCGATCCCCCGAGAACAAGGAGAAGTGAGTAAATGCGACTTCTGACACAGAAGTGGTTTACACCTGTGCTGGCTGGACTCCTGGTCGCTTCCGCCGCCGTCCCTGCCGCGGCGTCAGCCTCAACCGACCACCCGTCGCCGGTGGTTGGTCACGTCTACATCGACGACAACACGTCCGCAGTGAACACGATCGCGGTATTCGACCGTCACGCGAATGGATCGCTCACGGCGCAACCCGGATCCCCGTTCACAGCGGGCGGTGCGGGGACCGGATCAGGGCTCGCCTCGCAGGGCGCGATACAGCTGTCTGGAGATCGCCGCTTCGTAATCGCGGTGGACGCCGGCAGCAACCAGATCTCGGTGCTCCAAATCGAGGCCGACGGGGGCCTGAGGATGGTCACAAACGGGGTCGTCTCCTCGGGCGGCGCCCTGCCGGTCAGCATTTCGATCCATGGTGACCTCGTGTATGTCGCCAACGCCGGCGTTGGCGGTACCAGCTACAACGGATTCCGGCTCAGCCGCGGAGGCCGGCTGCGTCCGATCCCGGGAACGACGATCCCCCTGCCCGCGGGCTCGCAGCCGGGCGACGTGCTGTTCAACGGCGACGGAACGAAGCTCGTGGGCACGCGCGTGGGCACTTCGGAAATCGACAGCTTCACGGTCGACCCCGCTGGGCGCGCCATGGCGGCCCCCGGGTCCCCGTTCCCGGCGCAGGGGCTCGGGCCGTTCGGGAGCGAATTCAGGCCCACCGAGCCTGACCAGCTGTTTGTGTCGAACGCTCACAACGTCGGCGCGGGAACCGGGACTGTCTCCGCCTTCGATGACCGCGCCGATGGCACGCTGACGCCGATCGGATCCTCACCGTTCCAGGACCTCCAGACCGCCCCGTGCTGGGTCGAGATCAGCCACGACGGCAGGTTCCTGTTCACGGTTAACACCGGTTCGGGCGCGATTTCCCGATACTCGATCGCGCGTGACGGGACCCTTAGTCTGCTCGGGAGCACCCCGGTAAGAGGCACGGGCGGCATGGGAGCCGTAGACGCTCGCCTCAGCCCTGACGGGCGGTGGTTGTTCGTCGACGAGAGCGCTGCCCAAGCCGTCGGCGCCTTCGCGGTCGACGGCGGAAACCTGACAGAGCTTCCTGGTTCGCCGACGACGCTCCCTGCGGGCGCCGCGTCCGCGGGCATCGCCGTCAACTAGTCGTCTAGGTCAAAACGGCACCGAGGTGGGCGCGCCGGCTTACGCCGGCGCGCCCGCCCCGGGCAGTTTCCAGGACTAGGTTTCCAACAGCGAACGGACCTGGCCGGCGATCTCGAGATCCTCGCGGGCGCGGATCACCACGGTGTGGGAGGGCGCGGGGTCGTCGGTGTGGGAGGGCGCCGGGTCGTGGGTGTGGGAGGGGGGGGGGCGGGCGCCGGGTCGTGGGTGTGGGCAGGGCGCCGGGTCGTGGGTGTGGGCGGGCGCCGGGTCGTGGGTGTGGGCGGGCGCCGGGTCGTCCGAGATGTCGGCATCGCCGTCGGCCGCCTGATTGCGCGCCGGATCGACAGCAACCCGCAGGAACGCCAGGCCGGCGGCCGCCTTCGCCCGGATCTCCGCGCTGTGCTCGCCGACGCCCCCGGTGAACGCGAGCACGTCGAGCCCTCCCAGCGCCGCGACCATCGAGGCGACGCCCGCGCGCAGGCGGTGCAGATAGACCTCAAGCGCCAACCGGGCGGCTGCGTCGCCGGCATCGGCACGGGCCTCCACGTCGCGCATGTCGGCCGTTCCCGACAATCCGAGCAGACCCGATTCGTGCTCGAGCGCGTGACCCATGTCGGCCAGCGAGACGTCTCCGCGCTCGAGCAGCCACAGCACGAGCCCGGGGTCGACGCTGCCCGAGCGCGTGGCCATCACCAGGCCCTCGAGCGGCGTGAACCCCATCGTCGTATCGACCGAGTGACCGCCGGCGATCGCGCACAGCGACGCGCCGGCGCCGAGGTGGCAGCTCACGATTCGCAGGTCACTGGCACGTGCGCCCGCACCGATCACTTCCGGAGCTCGCCGCGCGATCCACGCGTGTGACAGCCCATGGAACCCGTAGCGCCGTACTCCCCACCGCGCGCTCCACTCGGCCGGCAACGCGTACGTCGCGGCCGCATCGGGCAGGGTCGCGTGGAACGCGGTGTCGAAACACGCCACCGCCGGCACTCCCGGGAGCGCCCGCGAGACCGCGTCGAGCGCGGCCAGCGACTTCGGCTGGTGCAGCGGAGCCAGGTCGACCAGATCGCCGAGCGCCTTCCGCACCGCGTCATCGACGAGCACCGCTTGGCGGAACCGCGAGCCTCCGTGGACGATCCGGTGCCCGACCGCATCGGCGTCGCCGAGGCCGCCATCGAGCGCGGCCTGCAACTCATCCGGGTCGATCTGAGCACGAGGCGCGGCGAGTTCCTCCGCCTTCACGGGCCTTTCGCCCGCTCCGAGCAGCGACAGCTTGAGGCTGCTCGAACCGGCGTTGACGACGAGCACCCGCAACTGCGTGGTCTATATGTCCGCCGAGGTGTCCGACGCCCCGCCGGAGGAGACCGCCACGCCGCCGTTCGATCCCGGCCACACCCAGTCACGCACCTCGGGCATGTCGTCGCCGACCTCCCGCGTGTACGCCCGGGCCCGCAATCGCTCGTCGACCATGTCCTGACGCAGGTGGGCGCATCGCTCGCCCAGCCCCGGCACCCGGTCGACCACGTCCATCACCAGGTGGAAGCGATCGAGGTCGTTGAGCATGACCATGTCGAACGGCGTCGTCGTCGTGCCCTCTTCTATGTAGCCACGGACGTGGAAGTTGTCGTGGTTGTGCCGGTTGTACGTCAGCCGGTGGATCAGCGTGGGGTAGCCGTGGTAGGCGAAGATCACCGGCCGCGACGCGGTGAACAGCGCGTCGAACTCGTGATCCGACATTCCGTGCGGATGTTCGGTGACGGGCTCGAGCCGCATCAGGTCGACGACGTTGACGACCCGGACCTTGAGGTCAGGCACCCTCTCGCGCAGGATCGATGCCGCCGCCACCGTCTCGAGCGTCGGGATGTCGCCAGCGCACCCCAGCACCACATCAGGCTCCTGTCCCTGGTCGTTTGATGCCCAATCCCAGATCCCGATCCCGCGCGTGCAGTGGGCGACCGCCTGCTCCATCGTCAGATAGTCGAGCGCCGGCTGCTTCCCGGCGACGATCACGTTCACGTAGTGGCGGCTGCGCAGGCAGTGGTCGGCTACCGACAGCAGGCAGTTGGCGTCGGGCGGCAGGTAGACGCGGATGATCTCGGCCTTCTTGTTCACGACGTGGTCGATGAAGCCCGGATCCTGGTGCGAGAAGCCGTTGTGGTCCTGGCGCCAGACGTGGCTCGAGAGGAGGTAATTCAAAGACGGCAGCGGGCGCCGCCACGGTATGTGCCGCGTCACCTTGAGCCACTTCGCGTGCTGGTTGAACATCGAGTCGATGATGTGGATGAACGCCTCGTAGCAGTTGAACAGCCCGTGGCGGCCGGTTAGCACGTACCCCTCGAGCCAGCCCTGGCAGAGGTGCTCGGAGAGGACTTCCATCACCCGCCCGTCGCGCGACAGATGGTCGTCGGTATCGAGCAGCTCAGCCTCCCACACCCGGTCGGTGGCCTCGAACACCGCCGAGAGCCGGTTCGAAGCGGTCTCGTCGGGTCCCATGAGCCGGAAGCGATCGGGATTGGCGATGAACACGTCGCGTAACCAGCCGCCGAGCACGCGAGTCGCCTCGCTGGTCGTGGCCGCAGGCGCGTCCACCGCCACGGCGTAGTCCCGGAAGTCGGGCAGCTCGAGCTCGCGGGTCAGCAGCCCGCCGTTGGTGTGCGGATTCGCGCTCATCCGCAGGTCGCCCTCTGGCGCCAGCGCCGTGATCTCGGGGATAACTGCGCCGTCTTGGTCGAACAACTCCTCGGGCCGGTACGAGCGCATCCATTCCTCTAGCATCGCGAGGTGCTGCGGGTTGGTCCGCACCTCGGCGAGCGGCACCTGATGTGCGCGCCACGTCCCCTCGACCGGAAGGCCGTCGACGACCTTCGGCCCGGTCCACCCCTTGGGCGTCTTCATCACGATCATCGGCCAGCGTGGCCGCGTCAGGTCGTGGTCCTCGCGCGCGCGCCGCTGGATCTGAGCGATCTCATCGAGGACGTCGTCGAACGCGGCCGCCATCAACTGATGCATCTCCTCGGGATCCGAGCCCTCGATGAAGCGCGGCGCGTAGCCGTAGCCCTCGAGCAGGTCGCGCAACTCTCCTACCGAGATCCGCGCGAGGACTGTCGGGTTGGCGATCTTGTAGCCGTTCAAGTGGAGCACCGGCAGCACCGCTCCGTCGCGCGCCGGGTTCAGGAACTTGTTCGAGTGCCAGCTCGCGGCGAGCGGGCCGGTCTCCGCCTCTCCGTCTCCGATCACGCACAGCGCCAGCAGGTCCGGGTTGTCGAGCACCGCGCCGTACGCGTGCAGCAGCGAGTACCCAAGCTCGCCGCCCTCGTGGATCGACCCAGGGGTCTCGGGCGCCACGTGGCTCGGGATCCCGCCCGGGAACGAGAACTGCCGAAACAGGCGCCGCAACCCCTCGGCATCGCGCGCGATGTGCGGGTACACCTCGCTGTAGGTCCCATCGAGATACGCGCTCGCGACCAGACCCGGACCGCCGTGACCAGGGCCGGTCACGTAGATCGCGTTCAGGCCGCGCTCACGGATCGCCCGGTTCATGTGTACGTAGAGGAAGTTCAGCCCTGGAGTCGTGCCCCAGTGGCCGAGCAACCGAGGCTTGATGTGCTCGGGGCGGAGCGGCTCGCGGAGCAGGGGATTGGCGAGCAGGTAGATCTGCCCGACCGACAGGTAGTTCGCCGCGCGCCACCACGTGTTCATGGCCTCGAGCTCGTCGGCGGACACTGGGGCTGGGCGCGGCCCGGTCTGAATAGTCATATGCGAGGCCTACCAGATCCGCTCGGCCACCGTGTGGCCATCGCTGATGCATTGGCCCAGAACGACTACGCTGCGGTAGCACTCCGGGCATCGAGCCGGCGCCCAGTACGGCAAGCGAAGGTGAGTTATGGCTGCGATGAAGTGGTGGGGATGGGGTCAGGAGGGGGTCGAGTTCACGCATGAGGACAAGCCCGCTCTGGCGCCGTTCATCCTCAAGGCGATCGGCGTCGACGTCCGGAGGAAGGGAACGCCGCCGCTGCGGTTCGATCAGCTCCAGATCCCCGATCCGGCGCTCCCGGACGACCTGTGGGAGACGCTCGAGCAGGCCGTCTCGCGGAGGTACCTCTCGCTCGACCCGCTCGACCGCGTCGTCCACGCGCGCGGCAAGTCGCTGCGCGATCTGGTGTGGCAGCGCGCCGGGGACCTTCCGCGGATTCCAGATGCGGTAGTCCGTCCCGGCAGCGAGGACGAGGTGACCGCGATCCTCCAGGCGGCGATGCGGTTCGATGCCGTCGTGATCCCGTTCGGTGGCGGCTCGTCGATCTCCGGCTCGCTGGAGGCGCCGTCGACCGAGACGCGGCCGGTGATCTCGCTCGACCTCGAGCGGCTCAACCAGGTGCTCGATATCGACGCGAGCTCGCGGCTGGCGCGCGTGCAGGCAGGCGTGTTCGGGCCCGACCTCGAGGACCAGCTCAAGGCCCGCGGGTACACGTTCGGCCACTTCCCTGACTCGTTCACGCACTCGACGCTGGGCGGCTGGATCGCCACGCGGTCGTCCGGGATGCAATCCGACCGTTACGGGGACATCGCGGACATGACCAAGGGGTTGCGCGTGGTCACGCCGTCGGGGACGCTCGTCACGCGGCCGATCCCGGCAACCTCGAACGGACCGAGCATCCGCGAGATGGTGCTCGGAAGCGAGGGCCGCCTCGGGATCATCACCGAGGCGACGGTTCACGTCCGGCGGATCCCCGAAAAGCGCGTGATCCTCGGCTACCTATTCCCGAATTTCGCCGTCGCTCTCGCCGCGATGCAGGAGATCGCCGCCGGCGAGTATTCGGTGTCGGTCACGCGGGTCTCCGACGCGAACGAGACCCAGTTCTCGTTCGCTATGCGGGTCATGCCGACGCCCACCGACAAGCTGCAGTCGCGCGCGCTGAGGCTGTTCCTCAGCCGAAGACGCGGATGGGAGCTGGACGAGATGTGCCTGTCGTTCATCGGTTACGAGGGCAGCGAGGACCACGTCTCCGCGCAGCGCCGTGCCGTCGGGAAGCTCGTCAAGCGTCATGGTGGGCTGTGCATCGGGTCGGGGCCGGGCGCGCTCTACGACCAGAAGAAGTTCGACATTCCCTACATCCGGGACTACCTGCTCGACCGCGGCGCGCCCGGCGACGTGTCGGAGACCGCCACCACCTGGAGCGGCCTGCTGCCGCTATACGACGCGGTGATCGCGGCGGCGAACGGCGCATTCGACCGGCTGGCGGTCAAGGGTTACATCATGTGCCACCTGTCACACAGTTACCACGCCGGCGCGTGTCTGTACTTCACCTTTGCGTTTGGTGCGACGTCACACGACACGATGGCCGTCGAGTACGAGGTGGTCAAGTCGGCGATCCAGCAGGCGTTCGTGGACAACGGCGCCACGCTGTCGCATCACCACGCGGTCGGCACCGAGCATGCGCAGTGGCTCGAGCAGGACATCTCGACGCCGGGGGTGGTGATGCTCGAGGCGCTGTTCGCCGGGACCGATCCGGGGCAGCACCTGAACCCCGGGAAGATCGTCGGTGGCGCGGGATCTCTCGTCGACCCGGGAAGCGTCGAGGCGCACGACTGACGCGGAGGCCGAGCGCGCCCTGGCCGCCGGCCCACCCCCAACCCACCGGAAACTAGGGCCGATAACTTCTCACTCGGCGCGCGTCGAAGCTCGAGTGCGCAGAAAAGCCCCGTATAGCGCCACTTTCGTGCATCTCGGCAATGGTTCTCGTCGAGTGAGCGGTTATGCGGGTCGCCGGCGCGCACGTCATGAGTGTCCCTAGACTCGCCGGCGAGTGACCGAGGATCCGTACTCGATCCTGGGAGTATCGAGGCGCGCGACTGACGCGGAGATCGAGCGTGCCTACGAGCGCCTCCTCCGCCTACTCGACCCCGAGCATTACCCGGGATCGACCGAGGACGCGGGTCGGCGACTGGATGAGCTGAACGCAGCGTACGCGCACATCCGAGGCGACATCGCCGATGATTCACCAGAACCGGAGGAGGACGAAGAGCATGGCGACGAGCGCCACGCGGCCATCGCCGACATGCTCGCACGGCTCAGGTTCATCCCCGACGATGCTCGGCGCCGAACCAACCCGGCCGTGGACGTGCTCGCGACGCTCCTGCCCGAAACCGCCGAGGTCGCGGTTTGCCTCACCTGCCTTGGCGTCAAGTCGAACCATCACTATGAATGCCGGGAAAGAACCGGCAGCTTCCGGGCCATGACGGTTACTCGTCAAGACACGCTCTACGCCGTAAATGACTATCTTCACCCGATCAAGCGGACCGAGATCGTGGTGTGCACCGAAAACGATCTGTCGTGGACGGTCTCGCAGTACGCAGGGCAGGGCGCCGACAGGGTGACGCTCTACTCGATCCCGTTCACCGACGTTCTCGGCGCCGAGGTGCGCGGTCACAAGCGAGACGTCGTCGACGTATGGATCGACGACGGGCCGACCGTCACGATCCACACCCGGCCCCGCGAGGCCGACGCTCTAGGCGAGTACATCGAGCGCACGGCGACGTCGGCGTGAGGTGAGCGACCGTGTCACCCGGATCGCAGCCGGCGTGCGGCCGCGGCCGCCGCAGCCGCCCGCCGGTTCAACCGGCGCCCCGCCTCGCCGGCGGCCTCGGCGCCCATCGAACGGAGCTCGTCGCGGAGGCTGCCCACGAACGGACCCTCGCTCTGCCCTTGCCCGCCGCCGTCGGCGCCCCCGAGCAGGTCGATCAGCAGGGTAGACCGGCCAAACCGTCGCGCCGCCAGCCCCTCTCCGTTGAGCGGGTTGTAGTACTCGCGAAAGCCGTGGCGCTCGACCAGCTCGATGCAAGACGCGACGATCCGGTCGGCGTCGGACCCATATCCGAACCGCCTGAGCGCCGGCACGAGCAGCCACGCCGTGTTGATCCACGACGGGCCGCGCCAGCACCGGAACAGGTGCCATCCGGCCTGGAAGCTCGGCTCCTCGACGTGCTCGTAGGCGTGCTGGTAGATGCGGCGGAGCGCCGGCAGGTAGAACGCGTCGGGACCGGGGATGCCGGCGGCGTGGAGCGCGGGCGAGGCGTGATGGACGACCACCACCGCGGCCCCGAGTCGGTGCGCCTCGCGCGTGACGCTCAGCGGCCGCCAGAACGGATCGTGGAGGATCACGACGTTGGGCCGGACCGCGCGAAGCGTCTCCCGCAGCGCCCGGCCCCCGAGCGGCGGCCTGTATCCGTTCGAGGCGGCGAGCTGCAGCGAGGGGAGCTCGTGTCGTCCGCCCGCATGGACGCGGCGTTTGCCCGGGATCACGAGGTGGTGCTCAAACGCGCCGGTGATCCGCGCGAACCGGGCCTTCTCGTTGAGATAGGTGCGAATTCCCCCGCTCCTCTCCGCGTAGAAGAGGGCGACGTCACACACCACGAACCGGTCGCCGTCGGCTTTTGGCGCGGCGGCCGTAACGTTCACGGTGAATATTGTGTGTCGTGCCCGCATGGCATCGTGTGAATTACCGGTGAAGGGTGCAGTCACGTCAAGGATCTCGTTCGACGAGTCAGGGCACGGCCCGCCGCTCGTGCTCCCGATCTCGACGCTCCGGTACATACGCGCCTCGCGCCCCGACGTGATCGTGGTGACGATTCCGCGCGCGGCGCACGTCCCGCAGGTGGAGCGTCCGGCGGAGTTCGTCGCGGCCGTTCGCCGACTGCTCGACCGGCTCGCGCTCGCATAGAAACCGTTTCATCACAACTCCGCTCGTCACCTCCCCTAGGGTGATTTGCAGGGACATTGAGCCAGGTGCCGACCGCAACGATCGGGAGTGCCGGCGTCGTCCGCCTGCGGGCGGGCCGCGCGGTCACATTCGTGGCCGCCGGGCCGGCCGACGGCTTTCCCGTCGTGTACTGCCACGGTGCGATCGGCTCGCCGCGTTGGCACACGCCCGGCCTCGACGCGGCGCTCGAGCGGCTGTCGATCCGCTACCTCGTGGTCAACCGCCCCGGCTTCGGCGGGTCGGCCGTGGCGCCCGGACGCACGGTCGCCGATCACGCCAACGATGTCGGCGAGCTGATGACCATGCTCGGCCACCGCCGCTTCTCGGTGGTCGGGGTCTCCGCGGGCGCGCCGTACGCGCTCGGGTGCGGATGGGCGCTCGCCGACCGGCTTATCGCCCTCGCCGCGGTGAGCCCACTCGGTCCCCCGGACGGACCGGGCGCCAGCCCGAGCCTCAGGTACAAGATTCCGCTGGTGCGGTACGGCTCGCCGCGGGTCGGGCCCGCGCTCGCGCATCTCAGCCTGAGGGCCCTCGGGCTCCAGTGCCGGACCTGCGCGCGGGCGATGATCGACGACTACCTCGTGTGCCGGCGCCACTGGGGCTTTCATCCGGCTGACCCCCGCATTCCGGTGACGCTGTGGCACGGACGCGGCGATTGGCTCGTCCCGCTCTCGCACACGCTGGCGCTGGCGGCGGCGATCCCGGGATCGGAGGTACGGGTCGACCGCCGTGGCGGCCATTTCTTCTACAGCCGCAGGCTCCCCGAGATCCTGGGCTCACTTCTGCCGGACGGAGCCGCCGGCACGTCGCGGGCGGTTGGCGAACCGCTGCTCCGGGCGGCCTGAGCAGTGGCACCATACGTGCGTGCGGTGCCGCAAGCTGATTGGAGTGGCGCTGGCGGCGTTTGTCCTAGCCGGATGCGCCGGCAACGAGGAATGCGACGGGCATCCCTGCGTGGGGAGCTGGAAGCGGGACATGGCGCTTGGCGGCACCGTGGTCCACTGCCCCGATGGCTCCTGGTCGCACGCCGGCGGCCTCGGGGACGCCTGCGCCGGGCACGAACGTAAGAAGAAGTAGCTGACCGGGCGGATCAGGCGAGCGATGCCACCGCGTCGCATAGCCGATCCGCCTCCTCCGGCGTCGTGTAGTGCAGGTAGCCGGCGCGGACCGCGCCGCCGTTTTCCTCGAGGCCGAGTGCGGTCATCACGCCGAGCGCGTAGTAGTTCCCGTGGTAGGTGAACAGACCCCGGTTGCCGAGCTCGGTGCTGAGCGCTTCGGGGGTCCACCCGTCCAGGTTGAAGCAGAACGTCGGCGTCCGCTCGTCGACGCGAGACGGGTCGGCAATGCCGTACAAGCGCACGCCCGGGATCTCATTCAGCCGCTCCAGCGTTCGCCGCGTCAAATCCCGCTCGTGAGCCTCGATCCGCGCGTAAGCCAGGTCCAGGCGGGCGGACCGGTCGGCACCCTGTGTCCCGAGCGACTCGAGGTACTCGATCGCGGCCATGAAGCCGGCCAGAGCCTCGTGGGAGAGGGTGCCCGTCTCGAAACGGTGACCCGCCGGCACCTCCAGCGACGGGCGGACTCGGTCGGCCGGCAGCGAACGCGCCAGGTCACCGCGCACTGCGGCGACGCCGAGATGAGGCCCGAAGAACTTATAGGCCGAGGTCAGCAGAACGTCGGCGTCGAGAAGGGCGCGGTCGACGCGCCGGTGCGGCGCCAGGTGCACGCCGTCGACCCACACCAGCGCGCCGGCGTCGTGCGCCGCGATCGCCAGCCGATCAGCGTCCGGGATCGAGCCCAGCGCGTTGGACGCCAGCGTGAACGCGACCACGCGCGTGCGAGCGCCGATCAGCAGCTCCACCGCCTCGGGGTCGAGCGTGCCGTCGCGCAGATCCAGTGGCGCCGTGCGGACCGTCAGCCCGCGGTCGCCGGCGACGAGCAGCCACGGCGAGACGTTCGCGTCGTGGTCGAGCTCGGTGACGATGATCTCGTCGCCCGGCTCAAGCGTCCGCGCCACCGCGTGCGCGAGTAGGAAGTTGATCGTCGTCGTGTTGGCGCCGAACACGACCTCTTCCGCGGTGCAGCCCAGGAAGTCCGCCGCCGCCAGGTGGGCGCCTCGCACGAGCTGGTCACTGTCGACCGAGGTCACGAACGGGCCGCCGAGGTTGGCGTTGGCACGCAGGAGGTAGTCGGATACCGCCCGGGCGACCGAGTCGGGCGTCTGTGAACCCCCGGGCCCGTCGAGATACACCGCGGGAAAGCCGTTCACCTGCCGGCCCAGCGCTGAGAAGCGTGAGCGGATGCTCGCGAGGTCGAGACCCTCATTCATGGCCGCACAGCCTCTCATACGAGACGTAAGGCCTGGCGCCCACCGACGTAAGGGGTCACTGCGGTCAGGTCGCTCCGTTTGCCCGATGTGAGACGGCGGTTCGCACTCCATCATCGAACGTGTCGAACAGGAGGAACAGAACGTGACTACATCGATGATTGGCAGATGGTCCTCGGACTCGGTGGCGCCGACGGTGGCGCTGCGCATGGCCGAGCGAGACGAGGCAGCGATGATCCGCCGGCTGGCCGCGCTCGACGACGCGCCGGCGCTCGAGGGGCCGGTTCTGATCGCGCTCACCGACGGAGAGGCGGTCGCCGCGATTTCGATGCTCGATAGGCGCGTCGTCGCGAACCCGTTCCTGGGCACGCGCGACCTCGTCCAGCTGCTGCGCCTGCGGGCCGAGCACATCGCCGGCCCCGGTCCGGGTCCGCGCCGGAGCCGGCCCACGTTTCTCCGTCGCGCCGCCTGACCGCGGGCACGACCGGAGCGCCGCGGTACGCTCCGGTCGTGCTGAAGGTGTGGGACCGGCGAGGACTGAGATGACGGCACTGGCCGAGACGATCGCGGCGCAGCCTGAGCTGCTCGAGTCGGTCCTGTCGATCCCGGTCGACGACGCGGCAGAGCGGATCGGCCGCTCGAGTCGGCTCTGGCTCGTCGGCACGGGAACCAGCCAGCACGCGGCCGAGCTCGGGGCGTTGATGTTCGGACCCGGGAAGCGAGACGCGCGGTGGCGCTCCTCGGCGGCGTTCTGCGGCGATCCGCCCGCACTGACGGCCGACGACGCGGTGGTGGTCATCTCGCACACGACCGAGACCGCGTTCGCGCGGCGAGCGCGGGCGTACGCGCTCGAATCCGGGGCGGGCGTAGTGACGATCACCGCGCAGGGGAAGGGTTGGCCCGAGGCCATCGAGGCCGCACCGCTCGAGCGCGCGGAGACGTATACGGCGAGTTACCTCGCGGCGCTCGTGGTGCTCGCGCGCCTCAGCGTCGCCGTCGGTGACCCCGGATTCGACCAGCACGAGCTGTCCGAGCTTCCGGGCCGGGTTCGCGCGGCCGCGCAGGAGTCGGTGGTGCTCGACGCAGCCCCCCAGCGGTTGATCGTGCTAGCCGGCGTAGGCCCCGCCGCGGTGACCGCACGCGAGGGGGCGCTGAAGCTCCGCGAGGGCGCCCGGCTTGCGGCCGAAGGGTACGAGGCCGAGTATCTGCTCCACGGGACCGCCGTGCCGCTCGGACCGAGTGACGCGCTGCTCGCGATCCAGCCGTCGGACGACCCGTTCGGGATGCTCGATCTCCTGAGCGCAGCGGCCGCGAGCGAGGGCCTCGCGGTGCGGACCGTCAGCGAGGCTGAGGGTCTCCACCCTTTGCTCGCGCAGATCCCGCTGACCGTCCGTCTTCAGAAGCTCGCGTCAGAGTTGGCCGACGCGCGAGGCTTCGATCCCGACAAGGTGATCGTGGGCAGTTGGGCAGGGGATCAGCTGTGGCAGGCCGGCGCGCCTTGACCCGCGCCCGCCAAGCCGTGTAGACCACGCCTCACCCACCAACACGAGGGAGGTCTGGCACCATGGCCCGCAGCATCACGAAACGGCGCGAGAACGTCGCGGCCGCCGAAGTCACCGGGGCGCACGTCACCGGGGCCCACGCCATCGGGGCGCGGCTGTTTGGACCGTCCGCGATGGGACCCCTCGCGATCGCTGTCGGCGCGGTCGGGGCAATGGCGATCGGGCGGCTGGCGATCGCTGAAGCAGTCATAAAAAAATTGAAGGCCGAAGAGATCGAGATCGGTTCGCTGAAGGTGCGCGAGCTCGAGGTCGCCGGCCGCCGTTTCCCCGAGGAGGAGTAGCGGACAGGTCACGCTTTCACGCACCGGCATCGACGGCGTCCGCGCCATCCTCGGTCTCGCTCGCCCACCGGGACAAATGTTTCCGGTCACGGCACTGGCTCAGCTGGGCGCCGCGCGCAGCAGGTCGGCGCGCATCGGATGTAGGAAGCGCCGCTCGCCGGGGCGCTCGCCCGGCGCTCCGAGCCGCTCGAGGCCGTCGGCGAGCTCGTCGGCGAGCTCGTCGAACCGGGCCGCCCGCCGGGGATCGGCGGCGACGATCCGCGCTCGGAGGCCCGGTACGCCGGCGACGCTCAGCGGCGCGTCGTAGTCGAGTGTGGTCTTCCGCTGTAGGCCGGCGCTCGAGGCCCGGGCGAGCGCGGCCTGGGCCGCCGCGCGAACCTCGGTCTCGTCGTCGACCAGGCGCGTGAGCTCGAAGAAGTTCCCCTCGGCGAGCGGCTCGGCGACGTAGACCGCTCCTCCCGGACGGATCACGCGGCGAGCCTCGACCAGCGCGGCGTCGAGGTCTTCTCGAGGCACGTGATGGAACGAGCGCATGAACACGACGACGTCTACCGTCTCGTCATTGAGCGGCAGCCACTCCGCTCGGCCGACGAGATAGCGGGCGCCGCCGCCATCATCTTGCTCGATCGCGGTCGCGAGTTGGGACTCCGAGATCTCCACGCCGGTGACGCGCGCGCCAAGGTCGGTGAGCGCGCGAACGAGCGCGCCGCCGCCGCAGCCGACGTCGACGACGTCCTTGTCCGCCGGCGACACGAGCCGCTCGAGCATCGCCAGGTCGCTGATCACTTCCGGGCTCACGGCGGCCAATCGTAGTCGGGCCGTTCCGGTCGGCTCTTGTAGGCTCGGATGAATGGCCTCGAAGTACGGATCCGTGCTGTCGGTCCCCGGCGCGTCGCGTCTGTTCGCGAGCGCGCTCGTCGGGCGGCTCCCGCAGGGCATGTCGGGGCTGGCGATCCTGCTGCTCGTGCGCGGAACCACCCACTCCTACGCCGCCGCCGGAGTCGCCGTCGGCGCGTTTGCGCTCGCCACCGCCGCGTGCGCGCCGGTTCTCGGCCGGCTCGTGGACCACTTCGGACGAGCACGGGTGCTGCTCCCGTTCGCATGCGCCCAAGCGTGCATGTACGGGCTACTCGTGGTGGCGGCGCAGGCGGGCGCCGGGGTCGTCGTGCTGGTGGTGCTGTCGGGGATGGCCGGCGCGTTGCTGCCGCCGATCGCGCCGGCGGTGAGAGCGCTGCTGCGCGAGGTATTCGAAGATCAGGCCGTGCTCGACACCGCCTACGCGCTTGAGTCGATCTTCCAGGAGACGATCTGGATCACTGGGCCGCTGATCGTGGCGCTGATCATCGCGGTCAGCTCGCCGGAGGTGGCGGTGGCGCTCCTCGGCGTCGAGGTCGTGGTGGGGACCTTGCTGTTCCTGCGCTCGCCGCTCGTGCGCTCCTCCTCGACCTCGTACGGCGCCGGACACGTACGCGTCTCGGCGCTGGCCAGCCCGGAGCTGCGTGCTCTGCTCGGCCCGGTGGCGCTGATGGGCGTCGCGCTCGGGGGCGTCGAGGTGGGACTCCCTTCGCTGGCTCTTCACGCGGGCTCGCGGCCGGCGTCGGGATTGCTACTCGCGCTGTGGAGCCTCGGAAGCATGATTGGGGGGCTCTGGTACGGCGCGCGCGTGTGGCGCTCGCCGCTGGCGACGCGCTACCAGCTGTTGCTGGTCGTGCTGTTGGTCTGTACGGCGCCGCTGATCGCGGCCCGGTCGATCCTCGCCGGGATGGTTTGCGCCGTGCTCGCCGGCCTCGCAATCGCGCCCGTGTTCTCGTGCCAGTACGCGCTAGTGGGCCGCTCGGTCACCCCCGGCAGCGAGACCGAGGCGTTCACGTGGGTGTCCGCGGCCTTGATCGGCGGGCTCGCCGCCGGCTCGGCGGTCGGCGGCGCGGTGATCGGGCCCGGTGGCGTCGGCGCTCCGTTCGTGTTCTCGTGCCTGGCCTCGCTGCTGGCTGCGGTGATTGCGGTCGGGTTCCGCAGCCGGGTTCAGCAGCCCGCCTGACCCGGTCACGCAGGCCCGATAACCGCGCACTCGACGAGCGGCCGAGCTCGAGTGCGTCCGTTTCGTTGCCATATCGGGACGAATATGTATTCGGCCGCCGCGGAGGGCCGAGTGTCAAGTTGTTGTGTCCTGGCGCGGGGCCCAGCTGGCCGGTCGATCCCCTTACGGGAGCGGAATCAGGGCACCCAGCGCTCGCCGGCGGGCGTGACCACCATCTCGTGGGTGTACGCACGGACGCCCTGCTCCACGAGGTAGGCGACCGCCTTGGCGATCTCGCCCATCTCGGCGAGCGCGCCTTCAGGCGTCCCCTGCGTGAACGCCTCGGTCTTGGGCGACTGGATCGTGGCGTCGACGGCCAGCAGCGCCACGTGGATACCGGCGGCCCGCATCTCCTGCGCGGCCGCCTGGACGAGCGCCCGGGTCGCGAACGCGCCCGCGGCCCATAGTCCTCGGCCGGGCATCGCGCGGCGGGACGAGCCACCGGTGATCTGCACGAGCGCGCCGCCGCCCTCGTTCTGCTCGAGCGCGGCGATCCCGGTGGACAGGAACACGAACGCCTGTTTTGCGACGGCCACGGTCCAGGAGTCGAATGCGGCCAGATCGGCGTCGGCGAGCTCGCCGCCGCCGAACGGCCCGCCGGTGACGCGGCTCTCGCTCACCGCGTTGACCACGGCATCGAGCGAGCCGAAGTGATTGCGAACGTCCGCGAGCGCCGTGCCCAGCGACTCGGGGTCCGAGGCGTCGGCATCCAGGCCGAGTGCCCCGCGCTCTCGCACGCGCGCCAGTGTGTCGTCGCTCCGGGCGACGCCCGCGGCGTTCCACCCGAGCTCCATGAAGTGTTCGATGATCGCGCCACCGAGGTTGCGCGCGCCGAGAACTGCGAGGGTCTTCGCCATTGCCCGAAGAGTACGGGTCAGACCGTCTCGGCCTGGACTCCAGCCTCGAGCCGCTCGAGCAGCGCCCGCAGCTGCTCGACCTCGTCGTCGGATAGCTGGGAGCGGAGCAGCTTGTCGTGGCGGACGGCCACGGCACGCAGCCGATTGAACAGCTCGAGCCCGTCGTCGGTGAGCTCGACGCGCTGGACGCGGCGGTTGTTGTCCTCGCGCCAGCGCCGCACGAGCCCCTTTCGCTCGAGCGCGTTCAGGTGATGGGTGAGCGTCGCGCCGGTGATCCCGAGCTGCTCGGCCATCTCGGACTGGGTGTCCCAGTTCGCGGAGCGGACCAGCAGCAGGACCTGCCAGGTCGACACAGAGCCGCCGGCCTGCGCCATCGCTCGCTCAAACGCCTGGGTGACCGCGCGCGAGGTGCGCGTGAGCCGCAAGCCAATCGGAGGAGCCGCGGGGCGAGGAGTCATGACGCGAGTCATCATAACAGATAATCGCTTGACATCTAAGAATTAGAGATCTAAGCTTTAGATATGAACGAATCACCCACGCCCATAAGAGAAGTCCGGATCGCGTTCGCCGCGGTCGTGCTGGCGATGCTGCCGGCCGTGCTCGATCAGACGATCCTCGCCACGGCGCTGCCGACGATCGCCCATGATCTCGGCCGCCTCACCGACGTCTCCTGGGTGATCGCGGCCTACGTGGTCACCGCCGCCGCGAGCACGCCGCTGTGGGGCAAGCTCGGCGACCGTCTCGGCCGCAAGCGGCTGCTTCAGACCTCACTGGTGCTGTTCCTCGCCGCGTCCGCGGTCTGCGGCGCCGCCCAGGACATGACCTGGTTGATCGTCTCGCGCGCGGTGCAGGGCGCCGCCGCCGGCGGCCTGATGACGCTGGCCATGGCCGCGGTCGGCGATCTCGTGTCCCCGCGGGAACGCGGCCGCTACCAGGGCTACATCGCGATCGCGTTCGCGCTGGCCACCGTCGTCGGTCCGCTGATCGGCGGCGTCCTCGTCGAGCACGCGAGCTGGCGCTGGGTGTTCTACGTGAACCTGCCGGTGGGCGCTGCGGCACTCGCCGGGCTGTACTACAAGCTCCCGGCCTCGCCGGCCGAGGCCGCGCGCGACCGCAAGCCCCTCGACCTCTCCGGTGCGGTCCTGCTCGTCGGCTCGACGATCGCGCTGATGCTCGCCTGCATCTGGGGCGGTGACCGCTACGCGTGGGGCTCGCCGACGATCGTCGCGCTGATCGCGGGCGGTGCGGCGCTGGCGTTCGCGCTGGTCGCGCGAGAGCGCCGGGCGCCCGATCCGATCGTGCCGCTCAATCTGCTGCGCACCCGGCCGGTGGCGGTCTCGAGCGTGGCGCTGTTCCTGACCACCGCGGCGCTGTTCTCGATCACGGTGTTCGTCCCGCTGTACCTCCAGACCACGACGAACGCGACCCCGACGCAGGCGGGGCTGTTGCTCGTGCCGATGATGATCGGGATCACCGTGTCCACCAATCTCGCCGGGCTCGCGATGTCGAGGACCGGGCGCTACAAGCGTTACCCGATCATCGGTCTGGGGTTCATGACGGTCGCGCTGGTGCTGCTCGCCGCGGTGGTGCCGCACCCGAGCCGCACCGCCACCGGAACCGGATTGGTTTTGTTCGGGCTGGGATTCGGAATGGTGGGACAGGTGTTGATCGCGGCCGTCCAGAACAGCGTCTCCAGAGAGCAGCTTGGGATCGCGATGGCCACCACGACGTTCTTCCGCGGCCTCGGCGGCGCGGTCGGAGCGGCGGTGCTCGGTGCGATCTTTGCCGCTCAGGCCGGCACGACCACGACCACCGCCGGCCTGCGTCACCTGAGCGCCGCCGGCCGGGCCGACGTCATCCACGGCGTTCAGACAGTGTTCCTCACCGCGGCCCCGATCGCCGCGATCGCACTGATCGTCGTGTTCGGACTCAGAGAAGTACCGCTACGGGGACCGGCAACAGGACGGGCCGGCGCAGGCGCGCCGGCAGCCAACCACTGATCGACGAGGTCAGGAATGCCGAGTCCGCGCTCGCGAGGCGCTCGAGATCGATCGGCTCCTCGCGGGCGCCGGGCTCGTTCGCCAGCAGCGCGGCGCGCGTGGTCCCCGGCAGGATCCGCCCGTCGGCCGGCGGCGTGATCAGTTCGTCGCCCTCGACGATCCAGACGTTCGAGTAGGCGCTCTCGAGCACGAGGCCGTCGGTGTCGACCAAAAGCGGCACCGTCCCGGGGCGGAGCACGGTGAGCACGTCCAGGAGCCGGCGATCGCGCCACTTGTGGGCGCCGAGGCCTCCGGGCAGGGCGTACGGCTCGAGCACCAACTCCCCCTGCGGACGTGGCCCGGTCGGCGACACCGTGATCCGCACGCCGCCGCCCGGATCGACGTCGATTCGCAGGCGCGCGCGGCCTCCGGGGGTCGTCCTGGCTTCGACAGCGGCGGCATGGACGCCGGCGGCGAGCGTGGGCGGGAGCCCGGCGCCGTACAGCTCAGCGACCGAGGCGGCGAGCCGCGCCAGGTGGCGGTCGAGCGCCACGGGCCGGCCGTCCGAGACGAGCATCGTGTCGAACACCCCCATCGCCGGATCCGGCCGCTGCCCGTGGAGCAGCGCGGGCTCGACGGGGCGCCCTGAATGGACGCATAGCTCGGGTGGGTACGCCGGCCGCTCGCGGGGCCGGTCCAGCGAGCCCCCGATCGCGGCGATCGGTCCGGCGGCCTTCGCCAGCGCCTCGGCGAGCTCCTGCTCGGGGTCGGAGTCGGCCACGATCGCGCCGCCGGCGCCGATCCAGATCGCGTCGCCGGCGGTCTCGAACGTGCGGATGACGACGCTCGTGTCGAGCCCGGCGATCGGGCTGGCGATCCCGATCGCGCCCGTGTAGACCTCCCGGCGGGTCGCCTCGAGCGTCGCGATCACCTTCATCGCCTGGACCTTCGGTGCCCCGGTAACCGAGCCGGGCGGGAATGTGGCGCGCAGCAACTCGCCGTCGCGCACGCCGTCGCGCAGCCGGCCGGTGACGGTCGAAACCAGGTGCCAGACGCCGGCGTGAGGCTCGATCCGGGGCTCGAGCGCCCGCACCGTGCCGTACGCGCACACCCGGCCGAGGTCGTTGCGCATCAGGTCGACGATCATCACGTGCTCGGCCGCGTCCTTGGTCGACGCGAGCAGCGCCTCGCGCGCGGCCCGCCGATCCTCGTCTGAGCCGGTGCGCGGACGGGTGCCCTTGATCGGCTCGGTCCAGACGTCACGGCCGTCGCGCCGCAGGAACCGCTCGGGCGACAGGCTCACGACCCCGCCGACGAACGCTCCGAACCGCGGCCGTGCTCGCGGGACGGCGTGCGCGAACAGGTCGAGCGGGTCGCCGTCATAGCGCGACTCGAGCCGCACGCAGAGGTTTGCCTCGTAAAGCTCGCCGGCCTCGATCCGGCGCCGGCAATCCGCCACCGCCGCGATGTGCCCGGTCCCGGCGTTGGAGGCGAGCACGAACGGCGCCGGCGCGTCGTGCGAGATCGGCGCCGGCAAGCGCGCAAGCCGCGATGCCCACACGTCCAGTCGCTCTCGGACCACGGCGTCGCGCTCGCCCCCGAGTAGCCCCTCGAACCACCAGCGCTGCCCGTCCCAAAGGACCACGTGGTCGTAGAACGCGAGCGAGGACGACGGACACGGAATCGGGGCCGGAGGGCTCGGGGGCAGCTGCTCGACGAGCGACCCGAGTCCGTAGCCGAGCCAGCCGACCCAGCCCCCGCCGACCAGGGCGTCGCCCTCGGAAAGCTCGGGCTGCGTCTCGATCACCGAGAACGGGTCCTCACCCGGGTCGGCGGCGCGGGCCGGGTGCGAGCCGAGCACCGTCAGGCCGCCCAGCCACTCGCCGACGAGCGCGAACGGCCGGTCGTCGTGGCGCAGCCACGCGACCGCCTCCTCGGGTGCGAGGTCCGACTCGAGCGGCACCCGGAAAGGCCTCACGCGATCACCCCTCGGCGAACCGCCGCTCGAGCTCGTGGATCTCCGCCATCCCGATGAAGTCGAGGAAGTCGTCGAACGGCACCATCGACGGCACGAGCTCGATCGGGGTGCCGTCGGCGTTGATCCGCTGGAGCGCCGACCGGATCGCCTCGGTCGCCGACAGCAAGATCGTCAGCGGAAAGATCACGAGGCTGAAGCCCAGGTCGCGCAGGAACGAGTGCGTGACCGCCGGCGTCTTGCCGCCCTCGGCGTAGTTGAACAGGAGCGGCACGTCGGGGAACGCCCGCGCCACTGCCTCGATCTCCGTCTCGGACTGCGGGGCCTCGATGAACAGGGCGTCGGCTCCGGCCTCGCGGTAGATCCGCGCGCGTTGCAAAGCCGCCTCGAGCCCCTCGACCGCCCGCGCGTCGGTCCGCGCGATGATCAGGAACTCCGGCGAGCGGCGGGCGGCGACGGCGGCCGCCACCTTGGCCGCCATCTCGGCTACCGGCACGACCTGCTTGCCGTCCATGTGGCCGCACTTCTTCGGCATCACCTGGTCCTCGAGGTGGATCGCGCTGACCCCGGCGGACTCGTACTCGTGGACGGTCCGGATCACGTTGATCGAGTTGCCGTAGCCGGTGTCGGCGTCGGCGATGACCGGGATGTCGACGGCCTGCGCGATCCGGCGGGCGTTGTCGACCATCTCGAGGAGCGACATCAACCCGATGTCGGGCCGCCCGAGCCGCGATGCCGCGCTGCCGAATCCGGTCATGTACGCGGCGTGGAACCCGGCCTCCTCGACCAGGCGGGCCCCGAGCGCGTCGTAGCAGCCGGGCGCCAGCACCATCTCGCCCGCCTCGAACCGCTCGCGCAGGCCGGTCCCCGCTCCCGTATCGGACCCCAGTAACCGCGCCATCGAGAAAGCGTCAGTCTCCTGTGGGCTGGACCCCGGCCGCCTCGACCATCAGGATCGCGGTCCGGACCGGAGCGCGGGTGCGGTGCTCGACGCGCTTGGGCACGGTGTAGCCCTGGTGCGGGTCGAGCACGACGGTGTCCCCGCCGTCGATGTCGATCAGCAGCTGTCCCTCGAGCACGAGGAAGAACTCGTCGGTTTCGTCGTGGTGGTGCCAGTGGAAGTCGCCCTCGATTACGCCGAGGCGGACCACGGCGTCGTTGACCGTCGTCAGCGTCTGGTTGAACCACGGCTCGTGGGCCGCGATCTCCGCGGAAAGGTCGATCAGCGTCAAGCTGCCGAACTTGTCGTCGAGATGGATGTCGTAGTCGGTCATCGGTTCAGGAGCTCCTCCAGCTCGGCCATGTCGTTCTCGCTGGGCGTCCACCGCGCGGCGGCGGCGTTCGAGCGCACCTGTTCGGGCTTGGTCGCGCCGGCGATCACGCTCGACACCGGACGGCGCGCGAGCAGCGCACCGATCGCCACGTCGGTCAGCGCAAGCTCACGGGCCGCGGCATAGCCCTCGAGCGCTTCGATCAGGTCGAACTGCTCGTCGGTTCCAATCTTCGGCCGGCCCGCGAGCCGCGTCCCAGCAGGCGCCGGCTCGCCCCGGTGGTACTTGCCCGTGAGCAGTCCTGAAGCCAGGGGGAAGAACGGGACGAAGCCCAGGCCGAGCCGCTCGCAAGTCGACAGCACCTCGCGCTCGGCCTCGCGGTTCAGCAGGCTGTACTCGTTCTGGATGGCCGTGAAGGGGGTAAAGCCCCGGTCGCGCGCGACCGCGTCGGCTTCCTCGATCTGCTCCGCGCTGAGGTTCGACGCCCCAATCCCGCGTACGGTGCCGGTTCGCACGAGCCCGTCGAGCGTTTCGAGCGTCTCAGCGATCGGGGTCACGCCGTCGGGCTGGTGGTACCAGTAGTAGTCGATGACGTCGGTCCGCAGGCGGCGCATCGAAGCCTGGATCGCCTGGAGGATGTAACCGCGCGAGCCCCGGGGACCGAGGCCGTCGCCCATGTCCATCCCGAACTTGGTCGCCAGCACGACCTGATCCCGGCGGCCGCGGAGCACCTGGCCCAGGAACTCCTCGCTCCGCCCGTGGGGGTCGCCGTAGGTGTTCGAGGTGTCGAAGAAGGTGATCCCCTCGGCGAGCGCAGCGTCCACCACTGCGCGCGTGCCGTCCAGGTCGACTCGACGTCCGAAGTTGTTGCATCCGAGGCCGATGATCGAGACCTCGGGTCCGAGGACTCCGAGCGAGCGTTTGGGGAGGTCGGCCATCGAGACGGTCTATAGCAGACGGCCGCGCAGTGACTTGCGGTCGAGCTTTCCGACAGCCGTGAGCGGGATCGAGTCGAGGATATGAACCTCGCGGGGGTACTTGTAGCCGCCGATCCGGTCCCGCGCCCACTCGATCAGCTCGTCGGCGGTCGCCGCGCCGGCGCCGGTCGGGTTCAGCGATACGAACGCGACGATCTCCTCGCCGTAACGCTCGTCGGGGCGGCCCACCACACTGACCACGACCCGCTCGCCGGGCGCGATGCCGAGCTCGGCCAGGCCGCCGGCGACCCGGCGCGATCGCTCGAACAGCTCGCCCGAGCGGTGCCAGTGGCCCTCGAACAGGAGCGACGCGTAGTCGCCTCTGCGCTCGTAGGCCGCCTCGGCGAGACGGGCGAGGTTGCTATTTGTGGCTACTGGGTTCAATCAGTTGGCTCGGCGTGATCCGCTCATAGACCACCTCGTCGAGCGCGGCGCCCCACAACGGCGCCTCCACGTGCGCCGCCGCGGCCCCCAGCGAGGTACCGATCGTCTTCCAGCCGAAGCCTAGCCCCGCGATGATCGCAACCGCGCCGCTCACGATCCCGGCCGGGTTCCCCGCGACAAACATCACGGCGATGCCGGCCACGAGCAGCGCGAGCGCGCCGAGGCACGCCCACAGGTAGTGGCGCAGGAACCGGCGCGCGAGCGAGCCGGCGTTCTTGAGGCTGGCCTCGCCGGCCGCGAGATAGTCGATCTGCTGGAGCGTGTCGACGGCGCGCTTCTCGCCCGACAGCAGGCTGCGCCACAGCCGGCCTTGGGGCTGGAGGTGGGGGAGGATCTTCGCCTCGGTTGCTTCGCCTGTCTGGGGTGTATTCGCCGCCCACGCGCCCCACCGCTCGATCGAGTGCGCGACCGAGTGCGAGGCGTGTGGCGGGAATGCGCTGGCGAGGTCTCTGATCCAGGCCTCGAGTACGGATATGCGGGAGCTCTGGAGCTCGACGTGGTAGTTGGCGGGGAAGCGGGTGGCGTCGGCGAGCGCCAGTCCGAGGCCATACGCCTTTCCCAGTCGGAAGTCCGCCGCGGTGAGCGTCGCCAGCAGGTCGATGTGGAACCGCTTCAGAGCGTCAGCGCGATCGTCGCCGGTCAGCGGTCGCAGCCTCGCCGAGAACTGCTCGGCGTTCGGGACCTTCAACCCGGCGACCGCGATCGCCTCGCGGAGCTTGCTGATGCCCGCTTGGAGCTGGTACAGGCCGATCTCGTCCCAGTCGGTCGAACTCAGCTGCGACAGGTCTGGGAGATCACCGGCTTGGACCGGCGGTGCCTCTTCGGGCGCGTCGGGCCGATAGATCTCGGACATCTGCCAGCCGAGCGCAAACGCCTCCGAGACGCGCCAGTCGGGGTCACCATGCGCCGCCAGCTTCGCGTCGGCGAGCGCCGTGTTGGCGAACTCCGCGAGTGCCTCCGAAGGCGAGCCCGCTGCCGAGGAGCCGGCGGCGGTGCTCACGGATGCCCGCCGGGGAGGCCGGCGTGACGGAGGAGCCGCGCCATCTCGTAGAACCCGTTCTGGAAGTCGGTCAGCTCGTGCGGCGCCATGACCGCGGCCGTCGGGTCTTTGAACCTCGCGTCGGTGAATGCTGACCGCCACTCGGTCATCCGGAGAGCGGCCGCTGAATGATCGGGAACGTCCGCGCGAGGCTCGTCGCCGGAGAGCAGATGCCCGAGGTGGTTCGCGGCACCGGCGCGGGCTGTCATCTCCGGGATCTGCCCGTCGGCCTGACAGAAGCACGTGAAGATCGTCTTCATGATCGACGTGTGGTCGAAGTGGAAGTCGCCGCCGAGGAGGGTGGTCGAGGTCGACCCACGCGTGACCAGCGGGGACACGAGCAGCGCCGGCACGCGGACCCCGAGGCGGCGAAAGTCAGGATGGTCGTCGGTCGCGGCGGGCGGCGCGACGTGGTCGTAGAACCCGCCGTGCTCGTCGTAGGTGACGATCAGGAGGGTCTTGGGCCAAGTCGCTGCGTTCGACAACGCGTGGTAGATGGTCAGGATCAGGTCCTGCCCCGCGAGCACGTCGGAAGGCGGGTGGTCGTCGTTCGAGTCCGGCCCGAGCACCCGCAGGTCCTTGAAGCGCGGATCGATCCACGACACCTGTGGCAGCTTCCCCGCGGCCACGTCGTCGAGGAACGAGCCCTTCTCGGTCAGCTTGCCAACGACCTCCTCGCGGATGCTGATCTTGCGGGCGTCGACGTACCCGAACCGGTCGTGGCTGCTCAGCCGATATGCCGGATCGACGGCCCGGAGCGTGCCGGGATCGAACGAGTACCACCGCCAGTCGACGCCCGACTCGTCGAGGTAGCGAGCGAACGTGGGGAGCTCGTACAGCGGCGGCGAGATGTCATCTCGGCTCCCGGCCGCCTGCCCGGCGAGCGCGTACAACCGGTTCGGCCACGTCGCGCCCGGCACCGAGCTGAACCAGCGATCGACGACGCAGTACTCGGCCGCGAGATGGTCGTAGACCGGCAGATCGTCGCTGTCGTAGTAGCCCATCACGAGACCCGGATCGGGCAGCGGCACGTTGAGCTGCTTGGCACGCGCGGCCGAAATCCGGACGAAGTTGTCTACAAAGCCTTGTCCACCGTCCGCGAGCTGCTGGTCGACCGAGCCCCCAGAGTGATCGGGATCCTCCGCCTCGCCCATGAACTGAGTCTGAGCCAGGTGGTGGATCGGGTACCGAGTCCCGTCGTGCATGTTGAAGTTCGTCTCGGGACCTTTCAGTCCGTCGATGTCGGCACGACCGCGTCCCCCCAAGCCGGCCGGGAGGGACAGGTACCCGAGCATGTGGTCGAACGACCGGTTCTCGAGCATCACCACCACGATGTGCTCGATCTGGTCCAATCGCTTTACGGCTGAGTCGGCCGGTGCCGGGATCCGCTGCTCGGGCGTGGGCGGCACCGCGGCGGCGACGACGTCGACGATCTGCCGCCACTTGTCCGGCAGGAGATGGGCGACCGCGCGGAGCGCAGCCCGCTCTACTTCGTCCCCCCACATTCTGTGGCTCACCCTAACCGACCGGTGAATGCGGCGGTGGCCGCGTCCAGTATCGCCGCGGCGATCCGGTCGCCCGCGCCCCCGACCGGGACGTATCCGGGGACGAACGACACCGCCGCCTCGAACTCGAACTCGATCTCGGTGTCTCTGTTCTCTCGCAGTCGCCAGGTGAGCTCGAGGCGGTCCTCGTCGCCCGGTCCGGCCGGCAGCTTGGTGAACTGCATCTCCTCGGGGCGGTCGTCCTGCACCGCGACGATCAGCGAGAAATCCGTGCCGAACGGGCTCTGAGGGACCTGAAGCTCGACGCGCGCGAGTCGGGGACGGCCGTCCGGCTCCCGCTCCAGGACTTCGGCATCCCGCACGATCTCGAACCACGCCGGGTAGCGATCGATCGAGGCGAGCAGCGCGACGCAATCCTCGGCCGGCACCGCGATCTCGGCGCTCGCGCTTCCCTGCAGCTCCTTCAAGGGATCAGCAGGAGCTTGCCCGTCGTCTTGCGCGCCTCGAGGTCCTCGTGCGCCTGCCGCGCCTGATCGAGCGGATAGCGGGCGCCGATCCGGACGTCGAGCGCTCCGGACTCGATCAGCTCGAACAGCTCGGCGGCGCGCCCGCGCAGCAGCTCGGGCGTGCGCGTATACGTTTGAAGCGTCGGTCGCTGGACGTACAGCGAGCCGGCGGGCGCGAGCACCGATAGCGCGAGTGGATCGGGCTGGCCGCTGGCCGCGCCGTACAGGATCATTCGCCCGGTCGGCGCGAGCGCCTTGAGGCCGTCCAGGAACGTGGTCTTGCCGACGCCGTCGTACACGGCACTCACGCCCTCGCCGCCGGTGATCTCCTTCACGCGCTCGGCGAAGCCCTCGTAGCCGATCACCTCGTCGGCGCCGGCTTCTTGGGCGAGCTTCGCTTTGGCGTCGGTCGAGGTCGTCGCGATCACCCGACCGCCGCGCAACTTCGCCAGCTGTGTCAGGAGCAGCCCCACGCCGCCCGCCGCCGCGTGGACGAGCACCCAGTCGCCCTCGGCGACCGGATAGGAGTCGGCTGCCAGGTAATGGGCCGTCATGCCCTGGAGGATCGCCGCGGCCGCGACCTCGGACGAAACGTCGTCGGGGACGGACACGAGCTTGTCGCGCGGCGCGACGATCTGCTCGGCGTAGCTACCGTCGACATGTGCCCAGGCGACGCGCTCGCCCGTGCCGGCGATCATGCCGGCGCCCTCCACGCCGATGATCGCCGGTGGCGCCGAGCCGTATCCGCCACCGTTGCGCTCATATACGTCGCGGTAGTTGATGCCGACCGCGTCGACGTTGACCAGCGCCTCGTCGCCGCCCGGGGCCGGGGTGGGGAGGTCGCGCACCTCCAGGACCTCTGGACCGCCGTTCCGCTCGAAAAAGATCGCCCGCATGGCCGCGGCCGAACGCTACCGGAGCGTGAGCCCGCGGGCGCCTTTCGCCTCGGCCACCCCTCCGAACGTCCTCGTCAGCCCGTCCACGAGCAGCAGCAGCGCGAGCCCCAGGACGACCCCGCCCGCGATGTACCACGGCCACGGCCCCATCACGCTCAGCAACGAGTTGTGAACGGGTTTGCTCGCCAGGTACATGTAGTTGCCGCCGGTGATCACGTCGGCGGTCCCGGCGATCGCCGTCCACGCGATCGTGATCCAGAACACCCGCCAGACCGCGCCACGTCGCGGGTACAGACGGCATCCGAACACGAGGAAGCTTGCCCCCACGATCGCGCCGACGTGGTAGATGAAGTATGTGAAATAGAAGACGCTCGGGAAGTTCTGGGCGAGGTCAGGGGTCAGCACCGCCTGCAGCGAAGCCGTGTACGACCAGAAGTAGGCGAGCTCGACGAGCAGCTGTCGGCGCGTCAGGAGCGCCGCGATCGACACCGCCGAGACAGCGTCGGTGAGCTGCAGCGGGAGGGTGTACTGGATCGACCAGGTTCCGAGGATCACGTCGGCCACGTACTCGCCGATCCAGCCGGCGGCGATCAGCGCCGCTAACCCGATCGAGAACCGTCGCATCCACGGGCCGGGGTGACGGCGGGCTCCCCACACGCTCGCGGCGATGCCGATGACCAAGGTCAACAGCGCCGCGAGATGCGGATCGGAGAACTGCTTCAAGCGAGGGTGCCCTTGACGTCCGCGACCGGTTGGGCGGGATCGTTTCAGACCGCGCGGCCGCGCCGTGCGGCCTTCACCTAGGCCTAACCCTGTCGGCTGCCTGCGAGTCTGAGATATTCGTTGGCGTTCGCCCGAGCACGCCCAGCCGCCTCGCGGGCGCGGTCGGCGATTTCATGCTCCAATGCGGCGTCGTCGGTTCGCCCGGCTCGCTCGCGCCGGTCGGCGTGCTGGTCAGCCAGAGCCGCACTCTGCTCCATCACCTCGGCGGTCCGGATCAGTACCGACGACACCCGCTCTGCGTGCTCGCGCGCGGTCCCCGCTGCGTGTTGTGCAACGTTTTCCGAGCCTTCGGCAGCGTCAGCATCCATCCGCGAGCCATCATGGCACCTCAAACGCTGACAGGCGCGAGCGCTGGCGGGACACCGAAGCCCGGGCTGCGACCCTCGCCCACCGGCTAGAGCGCGCGATGGCCAGGAGAAGTCCGCCGCCCGACCGGGGCGCGGATAACACCCGAGGTGGCGCCTTCTAGGCGGCGCGCCGGCGAGCGGCGGTCCGCTACGCGCCGTTGCGGGCGGCCTGGATCGCTCGCCACACTGTCTCGCCGTTGACCGGCATGTCGATGTGGCGTACGCCATACGGCGACAGGGCGTCGATCACGGCGTTGTGGACGGCCGGGGTTGCGCCGATCGTCCCCGATTCGCCGATCCCCTTGACGCCGAGCGGGTTGATCGGCGTTGGCGTCTCCATCCCCACGACCTCGATCGCCGGCAGCTCCGTGGCGGCGGGAATGCCGTACGTGACCAGGTTGCCGTTCTGGGGGTTGCCCTCGGAGTCGTAGGTGAGCTCCTCGTACAGCGCCTGGGCGATGCCCGCGACTACCCCGCCGTGGACCTGTCCCTCGGCGACCAGTGGATTGATGATCCGGCCGGCGTCGTCGACGGCCACCATCCGCGTGAGCTCGACCGCGCCGGTCTCTGTGTCGACCTCGACGACCGCGACGTGAGCACCGAACGGGAACGTCGGCTGCGCGGCCTGGAAGTCGACCTCGGCGGCCAGCTCGCCGAGCCGGCCCTCGGACTCGAGCCGCGAGGCGAGATCGCCCCAGGTGAGCGCCGGCGAGGGCGCGCCGGTCACATGGAACCGGCCTTGGTCGACGTCGAGGACCATGTCCTCCGGCGCCGCCTCGAGCTCGGCGGCCGCGAGGCGCTTGCCGATCTCGACCACTTCCTCGGACGCCTTGCCGGCGGCCACGCCGCCGATCTGGGTCGACTTCGAGCCGTATGTGCCGGTGCCCCGCGGGACCACGTCGGTGTCGCCTTTGGAAACGGTGATCTTCTCGATCGGGATTCCGAGTCGCTCGGACGCGATCTGCGCGAACGTGGTCTCGTGGCCCTGTCCCTGGGAGAACGACCCGGTGCGCACGATCGCCTCGCCCGTTGCGGTGATCGAGACCCCGCCGAACTCGCTCTCGGAGATCCCGTTGGTCACCTCGACGTACGCGCTCAGGCCGATCCCGAGCTGGCGCGCGCTGCCGCTCTCGCGCCGGCTGGCCTGCTCTTGGCGGAGCTTCTCGTACCCGGCGCTCTCGAGCGCGAGGCTGAGCGCGCCGCCGAAGTCGCCGATGTCGTAGTTGGCGCCCGACGCGGTCGTGAACGGGAACGCATCGTTCGGGATGAAGTTCCGCCTGCGGACCTCGGCGGGGTCGAGCGAGAGCTCGGCGGCGAGCAGGTCGATCGCGCGCTCGAGCATCTGGGTCGCCTCGGGTCGGCCGGCACCGCGGACCGGCCCGGTCGGCGTCGTGTTCGTCGCGACCGCCTTGATGTCGATTTCGATCTTGGGGATCTCGTAGACGCCGCTGGCCATCATCGCGGTCAGGTTGGGCAGGAACGCGCCAATCCCGGGATATGCGCCGGCGTCCGCGACGATGTTCAGCCGCAGCGCGTCGATCTTTCCGTCTCGGCTCGCCCCCAGCTCGAACGAGAGGACCGAAGCCCGGCCGTGGTGCATCGCGACCATGTTCTCGCTGCGAGTCTCGGTCCACCGGACCGGCTTCCCCGTCGCGCGCGCTACCCATCCGACGATCGACGTCCTCGACCGCGATGCCCTTCGCGCCGAAACCGCCTCCGACGTCGGGCGCCACCACGCGCACGTTCTCGGGCTCGAGGCCGAGCAGCAGGCCCAGCACCATCTTGTCCTGGTGGGGCGTCTGCGAGCTGATCCACAGCGTTAGCCGTCCGTCCTCGCCCCATTGCGCCGCGCTCGAGCGCGGCTCGATCGGGCACGCCGCCAGCCGCTGGCTGATGACCTTGCCCTTGACGACCACCTCAGAGGAGTCGAACAGGTTCGGGTCGGCTTCCTGGGGCGGAACCGCGAGGCAGACGTTCGTCCCGACGCCCGCGTAGATCACGGTCTCGTCGCGGGCCGCATCCTCGGGGTTGGTCACGGCCGGGAGCGGGTCATAGTCGACCATGACCAGCTCTGCGGCGTCCACGCTGGCCTCGCGGCTGTCCGCGAGCACGATCGCCACGATGTCGCCGACGAACCGGACGGTGTCGGAGGCGATCAGCGGCCGGTGCATCTGCGGGTCGATCGGGATGAACGGCGGC
This sequence comes from uncultured Solirubrobacterales bacterium, assembly GCA_963783415.1. Lineage (GTDB taxonomy): Bacteria > Actinomycetota > Thermoleophilia > Solirubrobacterales > Solirubrobacteraceae > Palsa-465. The sequence continues at coordinate 606,448 of CAWANN010000020.1, read as the reverse complement.
GGCGGGTTCACCCCAAGATCGGTGTCGCCGGCGACGAACACCTGTGCGCCGGCGGCCTCGGCGGCCGATTTGTCGACGCCGGTCACCTTGGCGTGCGCCATGTACGAGCGCACGAACGTGAGGTGAAGCGCGCCTGGCAGGGACAGGTCGTCGACGTACCTGCCCTCACCCCTCAGGAAACGGGGATCCTCGCGGCGGCGAATGCGCTGTCCGACGACGTTGGCCAAAGCGGTCGGAAGCTTTGCACACCCGGGAGGCGGGCGCGCGAACGGATCGTCCTACGCGGCTCCGGCGATCGTGAGCGAGCCGAGGTCGTGGAACTCGGCGGGCGGCTCGCCGGGGAGCAGCCAATCGGTCCCGGTCCACACCACCGCGGACCGCGCCGCGAGCTCGCCGAGCGCCTTGGTGACCGTGGGCCGGCGGGCGGCGACCAGGTCGGAAAGCATCGAGTGCGTCAGATGCAGCCGGACGTGAACCCCATCCTGGTGCACGGTGCCCCAGCGGTCGGCGAGCTCCCAGAACAGCATGTGCAGGCGCAGGTCGATTCGGGGCTGCTGGACGATCGCCATGTTCGTCGCGATATGGCGCGACCGTCGGAGCGCGCGCGTGACCAGCGCCGAGACGACTTCGGGATACCGGGTGGCGCGCATCGCGAACTCGCTGTCGAGGATCGCCATCCGGCTCGGCCGCAGGACGCGCCACTTTCCGGTTCGCGGCAGCGACGTTCCCATGTCGGCGCCGTGGAACGGGTTCATCAGGTCGCCGTCCCCGAGCAGCTCCGCCCCGAAGCGCCCGGCCACCCCGACCCGCCGGGCGACGAGACCGTCCAGAATCAGAAGCCCGAGTCCGAAGCTCATGTTGCCGAGCCCGTCCGGTGGCGACCACGCGCCGGCGGGGTATTCACATGTCCCGGCCACGCAATCGCGGACGGCGGCGTTGAGTCGCTCGCCGGTTAGACCGTCGGTCAACTCGGGGTCATCCGCGAGGATCCGGCTGACACTGCTCATGTGATGCTGGGTCGGAGCTCAGACTGCCGGGTCTAGCGACCGCGCCTCGGCCGCCGCGAGCACCCGCGCGGACACACGCTCGTCGCGGGGCGACATCTCCAGCAGCTCGTCGATCAGCGCCAGCACCAGGACGTGGGTTTGGTTGGTGTGCCTCGGGATCGAGTGGACCGCGTAGGTCCCGATTGCTTCGATCGGAGGCCGGCGCAGTCTCCCGATCATGCGCAGCGGCGACCGCAGCACGAACCAGGTCCGGCGGCTGCGCTGCATCTCCTCGGCCCATTCCGCCAGCCGCGCCGCTCTCCTCTGTTGGGTTCCCGCGTCCGCACGGCTGCCGACCACCCTCGACGCGTACTCGTACAGCGCCTGGCGGCGGTCGGAGTCGATCGAGTCGTTGTATGAGCGCAGGAAGGACCCGATGACCGGGCACACGGAGGCCGGATGATCGGTGAACGGCTCGTCGGCGAGCATTGAGGCAAGCTCCATCACACACGCGCCGTCCTCGGGATCGGTGTGCTTGCCCTTACTGAGCTTGATCGTCTGGTAGCTGACGGGGGACATCTGCCTTCCTTCTCTGCGCACTGACCGGGTCTGGGTTTGATTACCCACCAGCGGCGGGCTTCACGCATCGGGGCTGCGTTGAGATCCCTAGGCAGTGCGAGCGGCGAAGCCCGCGTTCAGCAACTGCATTGCCTGGGCGTACGTATTGCCCGAATGCAGCAGGACCACGCCGAGCCACCGGTTCCCGCGCCGCGCGGTCGCCACCAGGCACTGGCCGGCGGCGTCGGTGAACCCGGTCTTGACGCCGTCGGTCCCGGGATAGCGGAGGACGAGCAACGGGTTGTTGTTGTAAAGGAAAAGCTTTCGGCCCTTGATCGGGAACGGCACGATCGCGCTGCGCGAGCCGACGATCTGCGCCAGTAGCGGCTGCTCGAGGAGCGTGTGCGCGATCAGCGCGAGATCGGACGCGCACGAGTGGTTGCCCTGATCGACGATCCCCGACACGGTCGTGTAATGGGTGCAGGTCAGGGCCATGTCGTGTGCGCGTTGGTTCATGAGGGCTATGAAGTTCGACTGGGTGTGCGCGACGTGGTCAGCCAGGGCGATCGCCGCGTCGTTTCCCGAGGGGAGGAGCAGCCCGTAGAGCAGGGCCACCAGCGGCACGTGCTTGCCCTTCGGGAGGAGCCCGACGCCCGAGCCCGTGTAGTCCAGCGCGTCCTGCGTGATCAGGACCTTGGCGCTCGGTTTCGCATGCGCCACCACGACGAGCGCGGTCATCATCTTCGTGAGGCTCGCGATCGGCACCGATTCGGACGGGTTGCGCTCCCAGAGGACGCGGCCCGTGTTCACGTCGAACAGCACGCCGCTCTTTAGGGGGAGCTTGAGCATGACGTGGATCCGCTGCGCCGGCGGGGCGAGCGCGATCCCGTAGTCGCCGCGCACCGGCTTCGGCGGAGCGGCCGGGTGCTTTGCGGTGGCTGGAGTCGCCCCGGGGAAGGCGATCGTCGCAGGCCCGGTCGCCCTCGCCGCCATAAGACCGAGGAGTGCGCCGGCGGTGAGCACGACCACGCCGATCGCCAGCACAACCATGTGGCGGGCGTGCCCGGACCGTCGGCCGGGCCGTCGGCCTGGCCGTCCGCGGGGCGGTCCCGGGCGGCGGCCGTATCGGCGGCGGGTTCGCCCGCCTTGCAGGACGCTCATCGCCGTGGAGGATGAAGCAAAGCCCCGATGACTCCAATGGTGAACACGACGACGATCAGGATTGCGAGCACCGCCACCGGCGTCAGACCGTGGGTGTGGATGTCTCGCACTGTGAGGGCGCCCAACGCCCCGATGAACAACAGGGCCAGCGTCAGGACGGCGAGCCGCATGCGGTCAGGTCAGTAGACCGGGGTGCGGGACGGGATCTGCCGCCGCCGCGTCGCGAGCAGCTTGATCGTCAGGGCGCCGAACACGAACCCGCCGATGTGGGCGAAGTACGCGACGCCGCCGCCGGTCCCGGTCGCGGTCGTGAGGCCGGCGGCCGCGAACACCGCCTGTTCGGCGAACCAGATGCCGAGCATCACGACCGCCGGCAACTCGATCACGGTGAAGAACAGGATGATGAACACGAGCGTGAGCACCCGTGACCGCGGATACAGCACGATGTAGCCACCGAGGACGGCGGCGATTGCCCCTGAGGCGCCTAACGTCGGTGTCGTCGAGTTCGGCGCGATCGCGACCTGGAGCGCCAGCGCCGCGATCCCGCCGAGGATGTAGAAGAAGAAGAACTTGACCGGCCCCATCGAGTCCTCGACGTTGTTGCCGAAGATCCACAGGAAGATCATGTTGCCGCCGATGTGGATGATCGAGGCGTGCGTGAACATCGACGTGAACACCGTCTGCCAGGTCGGGATCGCCCCCGGCAGCGTCCCCTTGACGCAGGCGAGCGCCTGACCGTTCTCGACCAGCCCGCACTGGGCGCCGGGGTGGGTGAGCGCGAACGGGATCGCTCCGTACTTGACCTCCTGTTGCGGCGTCGGTCCGCTGATCAGCGAGCCGCCGTGCCGGATCGCCAGCAGGTAAGCGAGGACGTTGATGATGATCAGCGCCACCGTGACGAACGGGAACCGGTCCGTCGGAATGTTGTCCTTCAGCGGGATCACGGGCGGCTTGAGGAGCTTATGCCCCTCCGGAGTCGGTCTACGCCAGCTGGACCGGGGCGCCAACGCCCGCGATCAACCACGGCTGCCGCGCGTCTCCGTCGAGCGCGAACGTCCAATGCTCGGTGAACTTCGTTTCGCGCGACTGGCTGCCGGCGAGGACCGCGGTGGTGTCGCGATCCTCGATGTAGCGCCGGCCCTCGATCTCGACCTCGACCGACATCGTCGGAGGCTGCGCCGCTGCGTCAAGACCGGTGATCCGGATTTTCTGCACCTTTGGACCTCGCACCACCAGGCGGGTCCTTTGGGTGGGGTCGCCCGGGTGGAGGAGATCTCTGACCGCCTGGCCGTGCGCGACCGACCGAAGCCGAGCGTCGTCGCCGTCCACGGCCTCGGCCCATGCCGTCACGGCGCGGCGCGCGGTCACCTCGAGCACGTCGGGAGCGAACCGGCCGTCGGCGAGGCTCAGGTCGAGCGCGGCGGCGCGCGCGTCGCCCTTGAAGTCGAGGTCGGCGACGTCCGCGATGTTCGTGCCCTGTGGGACCGCGTCGCTGGTGGCGCCCTCGATGAGTGCCTCGTCGCGCAGCGCTGTGTTATCCGACCAAGTGGTCGGGACGATCGCGTCATCGATCGCATGCGCGCCCTCGGCGCCCTGCTCGATCGAGACCAGCACCCACCGGCCGTTCCTCTGCGCGAGCGTCCAGAACTCCCTGAGCCGGACCGTCTCGCTCAGGTGGCCGGCGCGCTTGATGTGGTTGCCGGCGCGGTCCTCGACGTAGTCGCGGAGCTTGGCCTCGATGCGGACCGTGACGGTATCTGTCTTGTCGCCCTTGTGGTTCAAGCCCACGTACTCGACGTTCGGCTCTCCGACGATCTGGACCCGGTTGCGCCACCCGCGGCGGTCGAGGTCGCTCAGGCGCCGCCCCCACTCGGTGAGGAGATCGGGGCCGACGAGCCTGGCGAGCGTTGTGCGGTCGCCACGGTCCCACGCGGCCTGGACCTGCTTGAACAGCGCGGTGGCGTTGGCCTTGACCGCGTCGGCGGCGAAAGCGGGATTGTCTTCGGCGGCCTCCGCCGCGGCGGCCTGCACGCGACGGGTTCTTTGGGCGACGCGTCGTTTCGATTTCGGTCCGTAGCTGTTGCGCGCCGACCAGGATCGCTGGGCGCCCGGCATCACCCGGGTCAAGACCAGGTAGATGAGGAACAGGCCGATCAGGACGAGCGCGCCGAGGCCGTGGCCGAGCACGGCGATCCGGAAGAGCAGCTGGATCAGGATGAAGAACCCGAAGCCGCCGCCGCCACCACCACCGCCTTCTCCGCCGCCACCGCCGCCTCCGAACCCGGCCGAGCCGCCGCCGGCTGCGGCCAGGGCTTCAGGCGCTAGTAGGAGCGCCAGCGCGATCGCGATTGCGATGATCAGGACGATGCGTTTGCGGGTCATGCGGTCGCCTCCGCCGCCAGCGGGCCGACGCCGGGCTCGCGCTGGGGGACGTGCTGGTCGGCGTGATAGCTGCTTCGGACCAGCGGGCCGGCGGCCACGTGCTCGAACCCGAGCCGGTACGCGGCGTGTTCGAGCTGCTTGAACTCGTCGGGGTGCCAGTACCGGACGATCGGGAGGTGGTTCTCGGTAGGACGTAGGTACTGGCCGACGGTCAGCACCTGCACGTGGTTCTCGCGGAGCGTCCCGAGCGCGTCGACCATCTCGTCGAAGGACTCGCCCAGACCGACCATCAGTCCTGACTTAGTCGTGACCTCGTCGCCTGCCATTTCCTTCGCGTTTCTGAGGACCCGACAGGAGCGACGGAACTTCGACCCGCGTCGCGCGAGCGGGTAAAGGCGGGGGACGACCTCGACGTTGTGGTTGAACACGTCGGGGCGTTCGGCGATCACCTTCGCCAGCGGCATCTCCTCGCCGCGGAAATCGGGGGTCAGCACCTCGACCTTGCACTTCGGCGCCTGCCTGCGGATCTGCCGGATGACGCCCACGAAAGCCTGCGCTCCGAGATCCGGGAGGTCGTCGCGGTCGACGCTCGTGATCACCGCGTGCCTGAGGCCCATTTTGGCCACCGACCTCGCCACGCGGGCCGGCTCGAGCGGGTCGTTCCACGTCGGCTTGCCCGTCTTCACGTTGCAGAAGCCGCACCGGCGCGTGCACGTGTCGCCGAGGATCATGAACGTGGCGGTGCCGCGCTGCCAGCACTCACCGATGTTCGGGCACGCCGCCTCCTGGCACACCGTGTGGAGGTTCTCGGACTCGATCAGCCCCTTGAGCTCGCGGTACTTCGGGCTGCCTGGCGCGGGTACTTTGAACCAAGGAGGCTTGCGCGCTCGCAGCGGCAGCACGTCGGGGCCCAGAATCTCCAGCACGTTCTGGTTCCCACCGGGGTTGGCTCTCGACCGGGTAGTCATGCCACAAGGATAGGGGGTGGTCGCAGCCGGTTTGGAACAGACCGCGACAGACACGTCACACCTTTCCGTGCACCATCGACCCGATGCCCGAGCCTGGTCGAGAAACCGACATATGCGGTGGGTTTCTCGACCAGGCCCTGGCGGAGCTCAGCTTGGGCCAGCATGGCGTGTTCGGGTTCGACCAGCTACTGGCGCTTGGACTCACTCCACGTGCGGTTCACGGCCGAACAGCGGCCGCCCGCCTGCACCGCATCCACCACACGGTCTACTCCCTGGTGCCCAAGGAACTGCTGAAGCGTGACGGCCTTTACATGGCCGCCGTCCTCGCCTGCGGCCCGGGGGCGGTCCTGTCCCACCGCTCCGCGGCCGCACTGCTGGAGCTCCGTGACTGGGGCCACACGCAGATCGAGGTGACGGTGCCGCGACGCTCCGCTCGCCGGCACGACGGCATCAAGGTCCACCGCTCGACGGTTGTCGCCGACCAGGACATCACCGTCGTCAACAACATCCCCTGCACGACCGTCGCCCGCACCCTCTTCGACATGGCCGAGGTCGTCACCGCCCGTCAGCTGGAGCGCTCCTTCGACCAGGGCGAGATCCTCCAGGTGCTCGACCTCAAGGCCATTGAGGACCAGCTGGCCCGGAACCCCACCCGTCCAGGCGCCAAAGCCGTTCGTCGCGTCCTGACCGAGCACTACATCGGCAGCACCCCGACTGCGAACGAAAACGAGGAGCGGCTGCTGGCGCTGACGCGCGCGGCAGGCCTGCCCGATCCCAGGGTCAACTTCTTCATCGACCCGGGCGACGGCGACCGCCCAATCAAGGTCGACTTCGTCTGGCCCGAGCAGCGTGTGGCCCTCGAGGTCGATGGCCGGGAGACGCACGACACGCAGCAGCAGTTCGAGATCGACCGCGAACGGGATCAGCGGCTCATCGCGGCGGGGTGGAAGATCGTCCGCACCACCTGGCGCCAGCTGAAGTTCCGGCCGGACGACCTACGGCGGATCCTCGTCAGGCTACTGCTGCCGGCGCCCGGGTCTCGAGCCGCGCACGGCTGACCAGCCGTTGCCGGCGCCCGAGCGCCTCGGCCACCCGCCACTGCACCCGCCGGCGGAAGCACTTCATCCCGCCGGCGCTGCGGCTCGTCTCCGCGACCAGCGATGTCATCTGGACGCCGTCGAGACCGCACGGGACGATCCAGCTGAACGGCTCGAGGTCGTTCTCGACGTTCACGGCGAACCCGTGCGTCGACACGCCGCGCGAAAGGTGAACCCCGATCGACGCGATCTTTCGCTCGCCAACCCACACGCCGGTGAACCGGTGCCCGTCATGCGGCCGAGCCCGCGCGGCGACGCTCTCGTCGGCCAGAGCCGCGACCAGCGCGCCCTCCAGACTCCGCACGTACGCCACCACGTCGTCGACCCGCACGATCGGGTACCCGACGAGCTGGCCCGGACCGTGGTAGGTGACCTTGCCGCCGCGGTCGGTGTCGACGATCTCGATCCCGCGCTGCGAGTACCAATCCTCGCCAAGCGGCAGCTCGCCGGCCACCGACCGGCGCCCGCGCGTGTACACGGGCGGATGCTCGAGCGTCAGCAGCACATCGGGCAGCTCGTCCTCCTGGCGTGCGGTGCGCAACCGCTCCTGCAACTCGAGCGCCTCGCGGTAGTCGACCACCCCCAGATGGCACACCCAGAGCTCGGGAGTCACGAGACGCTCTCCAGATGACGCTTGACCGTGGCCAGGAACTGCGCGGCGAGCGCACCGTCGAGCGCCCGGTGATCCCAACTCAACCCGAGGATCGTCATCGGCCGGATCGCGATCGAGTCGTTCCCGGCCGCGTCGGTCACCACGACGGCACGCTTGATGACCGCCTCGAAATCAAGGATCGCGACTTGGGGCAGGTTGATGATCGGAGTCGCCATGATCGACCCGTACTGACCGGGGTTGGTGATCGTGAACGTGCCGCCGTGGACGTCGTCCGGGGTCAGCTCGCGTGACCGCGCCCGCCGCGCGATGTCCCTGACACGAGCGGCGAGTCCCTCGACCGACAGCTCGTGCGCGCGCGGAATGACCGGGACGATCAGGCCGTCCTCGCCGAGCGACACCGCGATCCCGAGGTTCACGTCGCTGTGGCGCGTGTACTTCTCGCCCTCGAGCCATGCGTTCATCGCCGGGTGCTCGCGGATCGCGTCGATCGACGCGCGCGCGACGAACGCCAGCGCGGTCACGCCGAGGCGCGCCCGGGCTGCCTCCACCCGGCTCATGTCGACCTCGATCCACGTGGTGCACGTCGCCGCGGTATCCAAAGACCGCTTCATGTGCTCGCCGATCTGCCGGCGCATACGCGACAGCTCGTCGCCGGCGGCCGCAGCCGCGGGCGCCGCCGGGGCGACGGGCTCCGGCCGGTACGGGCTTTCGATGTGCAGCGGCGGCTCCTCCGTCTCCACGAAGGCGAGTACGTCTTGCTTACGGACGCGACCGTTCCGTCCGGTTCCCGGCACCTGACTCAGGTCGATCCCGTGCTCGGCGGCGATTCGCTGCACGACGGGGGAATAGCGCCGGTGACCGTTCGCGCCACCCGATGGCGTCGCACCCAAATCCGGTGCATAGCCCTGGGGTGGTGCTGGTGGGGATGACGGCTCAGTGACCTCGGGGCCGGCGGTACCGCCATCGAGCGGCTGGGACGGCTCAGTGGTCGCTGGGCCGACGTCACCGCCATCGAGCGGCTGGACGGGCGAGCCACCGCCACCACCAACTGCGATCCGCGCCATAACGGTCCCGACGTCGACCGTCTCCCCGACCGGGACGAGGATCTCGGTCACGACTCCGGACGCCGGCGCCGGCACCTCGGTGTCGATCTTGTCGGTCGAGATGTCGCAGATCGTCGCCTCGGCCTCGATCCGGTCGCCGGGCTCGACGCGCCAAGCAACGACCGTGCCCTCGGCGACGGACACCCCCATCTGGGGCATCGTCACGTCGACCAATACGTCAGTAGGCGAGGAGCTCACGGCAAGCCTCCTTCACGCGATCGACGCCGGGCAAAACGGCCGCCTCGAGCGGTGGCGAGAACGGAATCGGAACATCGGGCGTCGCCACCCGGACGACCGGACCGTCCAAAGACTCGAAGCCCTTCTCGGCGATCAGAGCCGCGACCTGGGCGCCCGCCGCACACGTGGCGTTGGCCTCGTCGACGATCACCACCTTCGAGCAGCGCTCGACCGAGTCGAGAATCGCCTCCTCATCGAGTGGCACCAAAGAACGTAGGTCGAGCACCTCGACCGACGCCCCGTCCAGATCCTCGGTGGCTTCCAAGGCAACCGACACCATCGCGCCGTACGCGATCACGACCAGGTCGGAGCCCGGCCGCGCCACACGCGCCGTGAACGGCGTCTCGAATACGCCCGACGGGACCTCGCCCTTGACCCGCCGGTACAGGTGCTTGTGCTCCATGTAGCAGACCGGATTGGGGTCGTGAATCGCCGAGTGCAACAGCCCCTTCGCGTCCTCGGCGGTCGAGGGCGCGACGACCTTGATCCCCGGCGAGTGCATGAACCACGCCTCGGGGTTCTGGGAGTGGAACGGGCCGCCCGAGAAGCCGCCGCCCGAGGGCAGGCGGACCGTGATCGGGACCGCGAGTCCCTGGCGGTAGTGCATCTTGCCCGCGACGTTGACGAGCTGGTCGAACCCGCACGAGATGAAGTCCGAGAACTGCATCTCGCATACCGGGCGCATCCCCACGACGGCGGCGCCGATCGCGGTGCCGATGATCCCGGACTCGGCGAGCGGCGTGTCCATCACGCGGTCGGTGCCGAACTCCTCGACGAACCCGTCGGTGACCTTGAACGCGCCGCCGAACACGCCGATGTCCTCGCCCATCAGCAGCACGCGTTCGTCGGCGCGCAGCTCGTCGCGCAGCGCGGCTGAGATCGCTTGGAGATAAGTCAGCGTCGGCATCAGGCGTCACCCCCCGAAGCGAACCCGCTCCAGGGCGCCTCCCCGTCTCCAAGGGCCTCGGCCTCCCCCTCACAGAAAACGCCGTCGACAGCCGTGGAGGGATCTGGCATCGGACCGGCTAGCGCCTCCTCGGCGGCCGCATCGATCTCGGCCTTGATCGACGCGCGCAGGCCGTCGATGTCGACGCCGATCGCGCTCAGCCGGGCCTCCTGGCGCTCGATCGGATCGCGCTTGCGCCACTCCTCGACTTGCTCCTTGGGCACGTACTTCATGTCGTCGTGGGCGGCGTGACCGTGCATCCGCATCGTGACCGCCTCGATCAGCGTCGGACCGTCGCCGTTCAAAGCGCGCTCCCGGGCGGCACGGGCTGCCTCGAACATCGCCTCGGCGTCATTGCCGTCGACCGTCACCCCGACGAAGCCGTAAGCGGCGGCGCGCTCCACCGGGTCGACGGCGAACTGCTTGTCCAGAGGCGTCGAATACGCGTACTGGTTGTTCTCCAAGACGAACACCACTGGCAGCTTCTGGACGCCGGCCCAGTTCATCGCCTCGTGGAAGTCGCCGCGAGAGGTCGAGCCGTCGCCGAACCAGGTCATCGCGCAGCGGCGCTCGCCGCGGAGCTTGAACGCCATCGCCATCCCGGTGGCGACCAGCATCATGTCCGGGAGCATCGAGACCATCCCGACGCAGCCGAGGTTCCGGTCGCCGAAGTGGACGTTTCCGTCGCGTCCCTGAGTGATGCCGGCGGCGCGGCCCATGTACTGCGAGAGGATCCGCGCCGGCGTGACCCCGCGGATCAGGTGCGCCGCCAGGTCGCGGTGCAGGATGCAAAGCCGGTCCTTGGGGCCCATCGCGAACGCGGCGCCGGCCGACACGGCCTCCTGTCCGTAGCCGTCGTAGAACGAGCCCGGAACGCGTCCCTGCCGGTACAGGCTCATCGCGCGCTCTTCCAGGCCGCGCATCAAGAGCATCGCGCGGAGCAACCAGATCCGGTCCTCCGCCGTAAGGTGTTCAACCGCGGTCCCGCCGGCCGCGGGCTCAGCCATGTGAGTGGCCATCTCTCCGATTCCCTTTCTCCGTAGGCTGGACCGGGATCTCCGCTTCCAGAACCCCGGTTCACGAGCCCTCCGGGATCTCCGGCTCAGGCTTCTCAATCGGGCACATTCGAGTTTATTCGACTGGCCGCCGCGCGACCTCCGGCTGGGATTACTCTTGCCAGATGGACGGCGCCCGGCCTGCCTGGTTAACGCGCACGCGTGCCCGGTACGTTCGGATGCGCTGGCGACGGACGGGAGCGTGGCTATGGCCGTCGTTCGTCGTGCTGGTCGTCGTCGACGCCGTCGTCGGGCGCCTGCTCCCGCCGGCCGGGACGACCGAGACGCTCGTCGCCGCGGGGCTGCTCGGGCTGGTTCTGAACGTGATCGCGGTCGTGCTGCTGTCGCGCCCGCTCGGCATGGTCCTGCGCCGCTTCCGCCCGGACATGCCGGGAGTGGTCGCGCGCGACTACACCGGGACCATGGTGGTCGTCGGGATAACGATCGCGCTCGTGGGCGTCGGGGTCGCCCATCGCCCGGCGATACAGGCCCGTCAACGCGACATCAACGATGCGATCGCGCGCGCCCAGGCCTGGATCGGGGCCCGCGCACCGGACGAGTTTCGCCGCAACCTTCAGTACGTCAGCCTGCTCGCGATCGAGCCCGGGACGATCTACCGGGCGTGCGTGCCGAGCGTCGACGGCAAGCGCAGCTACTGCGTGATCGTCAACCGAAACTTGCCGTTCCAGAACAGCGTCAGGTTCTCCGGGGACGAGCCGAACTCCGTCCTGGACGCCGGGGCGGGGTAGCGTCCGCGGATCAAGCGCACCGTCTTAATCGCCAGCATCCTCGGCTCGGGGATCGTGTTTCTCGACCAGACGATCGTCAACGTGGCGCTGCCGGCGATCCGGTCGAGCCTGAACGGCAGCCTCGCCGAGCAGCAATGGGTCGTCGAGGCCTACCTGCTGACGCTGTCGTCGCTGCTGCTGCTCGGGGGATCGCTCGGCGACGTGCTGGGGCGCCGGCGCGTGTTCCAGGCGGGCTTGATCGGCTTCGGGGCGTGCTCGCTGGTGTGCGCGGTCGCGCCGAGCAGCGAGGTACTGATCGCGGCGCGCGGCGTTCAGGGAGTCGCGGGCGCGCTGCTGGTGCCAAGCTCGCTGGCGCTGATCCTCGACACGTTCGAGGAGGGCGAGCGCGCCACGGCGATCGGAACCTGGACGGCGTGGACCGGCGTCGCCACCGTGATCGGTCCGCTCGGCGGAGGCCTGCTCGTGCAGGTGGCCTCGTGGCGGTGGATCTTCCTGATCAACCCGATCCCGGTGGCGATCACGGTCACGCTGCTTCGCCGGTTGCCGGCGGATCGCCGCGCCCCAGGCCGCGTCGACTGGCTCGGCGGCTTGCTGTGCGTGCTCGGGCTTGGCGGCACGGTCTTCGGGCTGATCGAGCACTCGGTGTACGGGTGGGGTGACCCGCGCGTGCTCGTTCCGCTGATCGCCGGGATCGTCCTGCTCGTCGCGTTCCTTACCTGGGAGGCGCGCGTGCCCGAGCCGATGATGCCGCTCGAGCTGTTCGCGGTGCGCAATTTCGCGGTCGGGAACGTCACCACGCTCGCGATGTACGGGGGTCTCGGCGTCGCGACGTTCTTCCTCGTCGTGTTCCTCCAGCAGGTGGCCGGCTACACACCGCTCGCCTCAGGGCTCGCGCTGCTCCCGATAACGGTCGTGATATTCGCGCTGTCGAGGCGGTTCGGCGCGCTCGCCGACCGCCTCGGTCCGCGCCTCTTCATGTCTGCCGGGCCGGCCCTCGCCGGCATCGGGCTGCTGCTTCTGACGCGAGTGACAGCCGACCCCGACTACGTGACGACGATCCTCCCCGGCGTGCTCGTGTTCGCGCTGGGATTGGCCGCGACGGTGGCGCCCCTGACCGCGGCGGTCCTCGGATCGGTCGAGCCCGGCCACTCCGGGCTCGCGAGCGGCGCCAACAACGCGGTCGCACGGGTCGCGGGGCTGCTCGCGATAGCCGCGGTCGGCGCCGTTGTGTCGACGAGCTTCGCCGCGAGGCTCGATCAGAACGTCGCTCACCTCCGCCCGCTCACGCGACAAACCCGTAGCGCGCTCAGCGTCGCCCGCACGCGACCGCTCGTGACCACCGCCGCCGGCGTTCAGGTGAGGGACCGACCGCGCGTCCACGCGGCGCTCGTCGACGCCTCGGTGCACGCGTTCCGGATCGGCATTGGGATCGGCGGGCTACTCGCGATCCTCGGCGGCGCGGTCGCGTTCGTGGGGATCCAGAACCCGCGCCGGCGCGCGCCAGCGCCGACGGGCGCCCACCCGCCCCGGCCCGGGTAGCCTTGCCGGCGCCGTGGCAGACCCATTCGTAGCGATCGTCACCGGAGCGTCGAGCGGCATCGGCGAGGCGACCGCGCGCCGGCTCGCTGGGGAGCCGGGCGTCAGGCTGGTTCTCGTCGCGCGCCGCCAGGAGCGGCTCGACGCGCTCGCCCGCGAGATAGGCGGCGCGACCGTCGTCGCCGTCGATCTCACGACGCCCGAGGCGCCGGCGGAGGTGCTGGCCGCGGTGGCGCGGGCCCACGGGGAGCTCAACCTGCTCATCAACAACGCCGGCGGCTCCTGGCGGGGCGGGTTCGCCGAGACCGGTTGGGAGAACGTGGAGCGTCACATGAAGCTGAACTTCGAGGCGCCCGTGCGACTGACCGAGACCCTGCTTCCGCTCCTGCGGGCGACCGCGGCCAACGGAAAGCCCGCCGCGATCGTAAACGTCTCGAGCACGTCGGGTCGCGTCGGCCGGCCGCGCGCCGGCGCGTACTCCGCGAGCAAGTTCGCGCTCGCCGGCTGGACCGATTCGCTCGCGGCCGAGGAGAGCGCGCACGGCGTGCACGTGGGGCTCGTGCTCCCGGGGTTCGTCGCGACCGAGGGCTTCCCCGCCACCGAGCTGCGGCGCCATCCGGTGCTGCGGCTGATCGTCTCCAAGCCCGACAAGGTCGCCGAGGCGATCGTCGAGTGCGGTCTTGAAGGAAAGTCCGAGCGGTACGTGCCCCGTTACTACTGGCTCGCGGCGGCGGCGCGGATCCTGGCGCCCCGACTGGTCCGCCGCGCGACGTCCAGTGGGACGTTCTCGACTGCGACCGCCAAAGACTCGCAGCACTAAGCTACATAACTGTAGCTACGACCCTCAGGAGCAACTGAAATGAACGCAAGCGCCCGCCGGGTGGCAGTGCTCGGCGGCATCCGAATCCCATTCGCTCGACAGAACGGGCCCTACGCCCGGGCCTCGAACCAGGACATGCTGACGGCCACGCTCGAAGCGCTCATCGGCAAGTTCTCGCTCGAGGACGAGACCCTCGGCGAGGTCGCAGCCGGCGGCGTCCTCAAGCACAGCCGCGACTTCAACTTGACGCGCGAGGCCGTGCTCGGCACGCGCCTGAATCCCCACACTCCGGCGTACGACCTCCAGCAGGCGTGCGGCACCGGGCTCGAGGCCGCGATTCTGGTCGCCAACAAGATCGCACTTGGCCAGGTCGACTCCGGGATCGCCGGCGGGTTCGATACGACCTCCGACGCGCCGATCGCGATCAACGAGGACCTGCGGCGCGTGTTGCTCGAGCTGAACCGGGCGACGAGCAACGGGGCACGACTCAAGGCGCTCACCAAGATCCGCCCGGGTCAGATCGTGCCGCAGCTGCCACGCAACGCGGAGCCGCGGACCGGGCTGTCGATGGGCGAGCACGCCGCGATCATGGCCACGGAGTGGGGTGTGACGCGTGAGGAGCAGGACGAGCTCACCGTCCGCAGCCACAAGAACCTCGCCGCCGCGTACGACACCGGTTTCCTCGACGATCTCGTCGTTCCGTTCCTTGGACTCGAGCGCGACCAGAACCTTCGCCCCGACTCGAGCGTCGACAAGCTCGCGCGGTTGAAGCCGGTATTCGGCGGGGCGCAGGGAACGATGACCGCGGGCAACTCGACCCCGCTCAGCGACGGCGCCTCGGCGGTGCTGCTCTCCACGCCGGAGTGGGCGGCCGCGCACGACCTGCCGGTGCAGGCGTACATCGTCGACGCCCAGACCGCGGCGGTCGACCACGTCCACAAGCGCGAGGGCCTGCTGATGGCGCCCACCTACGCGGTCCCGATGCTGCTCGCCCGGAACGGTCTGGGTCTCGGCGACTTTGACTTCTACGAGATACACGAGGCGTTCGCGTCGCAGGTGCTGTGCACCTTGAAGGCGTGGGAGGACCCGGTTTACTGTCGTGAGCGGCTCGCGCTCGACCGGCCGCTGGGCTCGATCGACCCCGACAAGTTGAATACCCACGGAGGCTCGCTGGCCGCCGGCCACCCGTTCGGCGCCACCGGCGGCCGGATCGTCGCAGGCCTGGCCAAGATGCTTTCTGAATTGGATCCCGCCGCCCACCGCCACCGCTCTGGCCGGGGACTTGTCTCGATCTGCGCGGCCGGCGGCCTCGGCGTGACCGCGATTATGGAGGCAGCAGCATGAGCGATCGCTACCAGCAACTCGTCAACACTCCGATCGGGAAGATCGTCTCGAAGCAGATCGGCCTCCCGAGCCCGGTCAAGCTCGAACGCTACGAGTGCGGGCAGCCGGTGATCAGCGGCCCGGTCCTGTTCGGGGCTGCTCCGGGTGCGAGGCTCGCGGGCGAGGTCGCACAAGTGCTCGCGGCGATCGACGCCGACGTCCACACCTCGCTGGACGAGCACGTGCGGACCGCGGCCGCCGACGCGAGCCTCGAGGCGAAGGTGTGGAGCCCCGAGGCCGCGCCCGAGGAGCAGACGTTCAAGGCGCTCGTGTTCGATGCCAGCGGGATCGAGAGCAGCGAGCAGCTTCGCGACCTATGGGCGTTCTTCGCTCCGGCGATCCGTCGGGTCCGCAAGTCCGGTCGCGTGATCGTGCTCGGGACCACGCCGGCGGACTGCATGCGCCCGCGCCAGGCGACGGCCCAGCGGGCGATCGAGGGCTTCGTGCGCTCGATCGGCAAGGAGGTGCGCAAGGGCGCGACCGCGCAGCTGATCCACGTCGGGTCGAAGGCCGAGTCGCAGCTCGAGTCCACGCTCCGGTTCTATCTGTCGCCGAAGTCGGCGTACGTGTCCGGCCAGGTAGTCCGCATCGGCGCGACCCCACTCAACGCCGACGGGTTCGACTGGGAGCTGCCGCTCGCGGGGAAGTTCGCGCTCGTCACCGGTGCCTCCCGCGGAATCGGCAAGGCGATAGCCAAGGTGCTCGCGCGCGATGGCGCCCATGTGATCGGCCTCGATGTGTCCGGTCTCGAGCGCGAGCTAGAGGAGACGATCGGGGAGCTCAGCGGATCGACCCTCGTGCTCGACATCACCGATGACGACGCCCCCGCGCGAATCGCCACGCGCCTAGTAGAGGATCACGGCGGCGTCGATGTGGTCGTCCACAACGCGGGCGTCACGCGCGACAAGACGCTCGGGCGGATGGACGAGGACCGCTGGAACATGGTGCTCGGGATCAACCTGACCGCCCAAGAGCGGATCGACGACGAGCTGCTCGCGCGCGAGGTGATTCGCGAGAACGGGCGGATCGTGTGTGTGTCCTCGATGAGCGGCATCGCGGGCAACGCGGGCCAGACCAACTACGCGACCTCCAAGGCCGGCGTGATCGGAATGGTCGAGTCGATGAGGGTGCCCCTCGGCAAGAAGGGGCTGACGATCAACGCGGTGGCGCCGGGGTTCATCGAGACCCAGATGACCGCGGCGATGCCGATCGCGACGCGCGAGGCGGGCCGGCGCATGAACAGCCTAGCCCAGGGAGGTCTCCCGGTTGACGTCGCGGAGACGATCGCCTGGTTCGCGAGCCCTGCGAGCGGCGGCGTCAACGGCAACGTCGTTCGCGTCTGCGGCCAGAGCCTGATCGGGGCGTGACGTGGCCAAGCGTGAACTCACCGGCTCGCCGTCGATGCCCGTGCTGTTCGCCCGGGCCGGACTCGCGACGATTCCGGGCGCCTCGCATCTGCCGTTTGTGGGCCCGATGGTCGCCGGCGGCGGCCGCGACATCCCGGACCTGACCCTGCGCCTGACCGACGTCGAGGTCGAGGGCACCAGGCTCGCGGACTACGACGGCGTGTGCGGGTTCGCGCTCAAGGGCGTGCTCCCCGCCGCCTACCCACACGTGCTCGCGTTTCCCCTGCAGCTCTCGCTGATGACCGATCCGGACTTTCCCTTCGCGCCGATCGGACTCGTGCACATCGCCAACCGGATCACGCAGCACCGGCCGGTCCGTGCCAGCGAGCGCCTGGCGATCGACGTCTGGGCGACCCCCGTCGAGGACCACCCCCGCGGGAAGCAGTTCTCTCTGCTCTCAGAAGTCCGCGTCGGGGACGAGTTGGTGTGGGAGGAGGTCTCCACGAACTTGAAGCGCGGCCGCGACGGTGGCTCAGGCTCAACCTCAGGGTCAGCCTCACCCGATGTGCCGAACGCAAAGGACCTTCCCGCAACCGCCACGTGGCAGCTCTCGGGGGACCTCGGTCGGCGCTACGCCTCGGTGTCTGGCGACTACAACCCGATCCACATCCATCCGCTGAGCGCGCGCCTGTTCGGCTTCCCATCGGCGATCGCGCACGGGATGTGGACCGAGGCTCGGTGCCTGGCGGCGCTCGAGCCGCGACTGCCGGACGCGTTCACGGTCGAGGTCGCGTTCAAGCGGCCGATCCTGCTGCCGGGGAAGGTCGAGTTCTGCGAGGCTCAGAACGCCGGCGGCATGGACTTCGGGGTGCGTGACCCGGCCAAGCGCAAGTCGCACCTCGACGGCCGTGTGACCTTCGACTAAGGCGCCGCCGTCAGGCGCCGCCGACCATCCGACTAAGGCGCCGCCGTCAGGCGCCGCCGACCATCCCGTCCCCACTAAAGACTCGCGCGCGTGGTCGATAACCGTGGGCAATGGCGTGCCCACAGGCGATCTCGCATCAGACCGTGCGCCTCGGACCGGGCCGGCATCCTCGCCCGGGCAGGGTCGTGTGCGTGATGGAGCTCGCCTCGATGCTCGCCGGCGAGCGGTTCGGCGACCGCCCGGTGTCGGTCTGCCCTGTGATTGGGGCGATCCTGCGTGCGTACAACGACAACGTCGACGAGCACCGCCGGCAGGACCTGTACCGCTTCGCCGCCGACGCGGTCGACACCCGCCGCGACTATCACGCGCAGCGCCGCCGCGCCGACGCGGCGCTCGATTGGGCGATCGACCGCTACCGACGCCGCGGCGGCAAGCTCCCGGCGCCGCCCGATCCCGAGGGTGTGCGGGATGACATCGCCTATTACGTGGTCGGCTCGCTCGCCGGCCGGGGCTCCCGCCGCGGCCGCTGGTCCGACAAGGACCATCGCGCGATGGTCGCCCTCCTGGAGGAACTGATCGAGATCGAGCGCGAGCCGGCGCTAGGCGGCCCGATCGCCGAGCCGCTCGTCGGCGATCTCCTCGAACAGGTCGCGGAGGCTGTCAAGCACGGCGGAAGCGACGAGAAGATCGTGTTCGCTGAAGCCCTCCATCGCGGCTCGGAAGAGCGGTTCGAACCGTGCGCGGCGCTCCTCGACGAGTCCACGACCGTCCTCGGTGAGCGACGTGAACACGACGCGCCGGTCGCGCTCGGAGCGCTGGCGCTCCACGAGCCCAGCCGCGGCGAGCCCATCGAGCATCTCGGTGACGCTGGCCGGGCTCAGATCGGCGGCCTCCGCGAGGTCGCGCACCGACATCTGACTCTGGTCGCGAAGGCAGAACAGCAGGCTGTACTGCGCGTCGGTGAGCTCGCCCGGACGGTGGGTTTCGCGCCCGCGCAGCCGTCGCACCGCAGCCATCGCCCGCTTGAACGATCGGGCCACGTGCTCGGCGGCGTCGCTCTCGCTGCGCTCGCCTACCACGTCGCCAAGCGCGTCTAGCTTCTTGCCGGCGGCGGGACTCAAGCCGCCATCGCCTCCGTGATCGTCTCGGTCGGGGTCTGCGCCGCCGCTTTGCGGGCCCGCGCCGCGCGCTCGGCGCGCATCAGGATCACGCACGGGATGATCGCGAGGGCCGTCATCCCCGCCGAGAACCAGAATGCCGTCCCGTACGCGGAGGCCGCGGCGCTCAGCGTATGCGCGCCGCTCAGGGCGCGCTGGAGCACGACTGCCAGCACGGCCGTGCCGATCGACCCCCCGACGCGCTGGATCACGTTCAGCTGCGGGGTCGCGCTCGCCAACTCGGAGCGCTCGAGCGACGCGAACGCGGCCGTCATCGCGGGCAGGAAGCCGAAGCCGATCCCGATGCCGCGCACGAACATCGCGAATGACAGCCACACGATCGACGTGTGAGCGCCGATCAATCCGAACGGCACCGTCGCGATCGTGCACACGATCACTCCGAACAGCGCCAGCCCACCGCCGCCGTAGCGGTCGCTCATCTTGCCGGCGATCGGCATCGCGACGGCCGCGCCGAGGCCCTGAGGAGCGGTCAAGAGCCCCGTGTCGACGACGCTTTCGAGACGAACGCCCTGCCAGTACAGCGGTAGCAGGATCATCCCGCCGAACAGCGCGGCGCCGAGGCAGAACATCGCGAACGAGGCGGAGGAGAACGTCGGCCGCCGGTACAGCCGCATGTCGAGCAGCGGCTTGGGGATCTTCAGCGCGTGGAGCACGAACGCCGCGACCAGCGCGATGCCGAGGATGATCGGGACGACCACCTTCACCGAGGTGAAGCTGCCGGTGACGCCGATCTCGGCCAAGCCGTAGGTCAGGAGCGGGAGACCGGTCGCCATCAAAATTAGGCCACGGGCGTCGAGCTTGTCGGCCGCCTCGGGCTTCAGCCACGGGAGATAACGCAGCGCCGTCGCGACGGCGATCACGCCGATCGGGACGTTGACGTAGAAGATCCACCGCCAGCTCGTGTTCTGGATGATCAGTCCGCCGATCGTGGGGCCGAGGATCGGCGCGAGCATCGCGGGGACCGCGACCACGCTCATCACCCGTCCCATCCGCTTCGGCCCGGCCGCCTCGGCCATCATCAGCTGCCCGACCGGCAGGATCATGCCGCCGCCGACGCCCTGGAGGACCCGGAACAGGATCAGCTCGGTCGTCGACGTCGCCAGCCCGCAAAGCGCGGATCCGGCGGTGAACAGCACGACGGAGACGAGATAGACCTGCTTGGCGCCGAACCGCCGGGCCGCCCAGCCACTGACCGGGATCACCGCCGCGAGCGACAGCATGTACCCGGTCACGACCCACTGGATCTGGGCGATCGTCGAGTGAAGCTCGCGGCTCAGCGTCGCCAGCGCGACGTTGACGATCGTCGTGTCGAGGATCGACATCACCGATCCGATGACGACGACGGCGCTGATGCGCCAGACGTGGGCGCTTATCGGACCGCCGGCCTCTTCGGGCCCGCTCACCCGAGTTCGACTCCCTGGGAATTCATCGGTGCCGAAACATTAGGCTCCGAAGAATTCTCTGTCAAGAGCCGGAAACTTCCGGCAGACGTTGCTGATCGGCCCTATCCGTCTATCTTCAGTGGTGATGCCCAGTTTTGCCGATCTTGGCCTCGAGGCCGACATCCTCGAGGCCGTCCATGACGTCGGATACGAGTCGCCGAGTCCGATTCAGGAGGAGGCGATCCCGCCCCTGCTCGAGGGACACGACGTGATCGGGCAGGCCCAGACCGGATCCGGGAAGACGGCGGCGTTCGGGCTGCCGATGCTCCAGTACGTCAACCCAGGCGAGCACGAGGTTCAGGGGCTGGTGCTCACGCCGACCCGCGAGCTCTGTATCCAGGTGACTCAGGCGCTGCGCGCGTACGGCCGGCGCAAGGGCGTCGACGTGGTGGCCGTATTCGGCGGCGCGCCGATCCGCTCCCAGCAGGCGCAGCTGCGCGCCGGCGGCCATGTGGTCGTGGGCACCGTCGGCCGGGTCAAGGACCTGATCTCGCGCCACTCGCTGATGCTCCATGGATGCCGCTTCATCGTGCTCGACGAGGCGGATGAGATGCTCGACCTCGGCTTCCTCGAGGACGTCGAGCGGATCCTGTCGCTGACGCCCTCGAGCCGCCAGACCGCGCTGTTCTCGGCGACGATGCCGCCGGAGATCAGGCGGCTCGCCGATCAGTACCTGTACGACCCGGTCACCGTGAAGGTCCAGGCGGCGACGCTGACCGTCGAGACCGTCGAGCAGTTCGCGCTCGAGGTACGTGCCCGAGAGAAGGCCGACAAGCTCGTCGAGGTGCTCAGTGCCGAGCGACCGGACCAGGCGATCGTGTTCGTGCGCACCAAGGCGCGCACGGAGCAGCTGTACCGCACGCTGCGCGACCGCGGGATGGACGTGAAGGCGATCCACGGCGACATGACCCAGGGGGCCCGCGACGGGGTGATGATCTCGTTCAAGGACGGCCGCCTGCCGCTGCTGGTCGCGACCGACGTGGCCGCGCGCGGGCTCGACATCTCGGGGGTCTCGCACGTGATCAACTACGACGTTCCGACCTCGCCGGACGTGTACGTCCACCGGATCGGCCGCACCGGCCGCGTCGGCCGGAGCGGCCGCGCGATCACGTTCGTCGAGCCTCAGCAGCGGCGCGAGCTCCGCGCACTCGAGAACAACGCCGGCGTCACGCTCGCCCCGTGGGTCGAGGACGCGCACGTCGCGCCGACCGCGGTGAAGACCAGACCACGCCGCCACTCCAAGCCCCACGATCCGTTCGACGGCGACGGGCGGGCGCGCAAGGTGATCGTCTCGATGGGGCGCACCGCCGGGCTCGAGCCCTCCGACATCATCCACGCGATCACCGCGGCCACGGGTCTCGACGGCGAGCACGTCCGCAACGTCCGGGTGCTCGAGCGGTTCACGCTGCTCGAGGTGCCCGAGCAGGATCTCGACCGCGTCGTCGATCGCGTCAGCGGCACCGAGTTACTCGGTCAGCCCGTGGAGCTGGAGCCGGCGGCGACGTAGCGCCGCGCCGGCGCCGGGCGTGCCGGCGCCACTGTGTCAGATCTCCGTCAGCTCCCTGGAGAGAGGCCGCGACTCGGGGCGCGCCGGCGTGTTGCGTTCTGTAGGCCGGCTGTTAGGCCGGGAACCTAACACTTGGAGGTACGGATCTTGCGTCTGAAATTGCTCGCCCGACGGCGCCCCTCGGTGTCGATGGTGGTCTCGTTCGTCGCGTTGTTCGTCTCCCTCGGCGGAGTTGGCTACGCGGCGGTGACGCTTCCGAAAAACAGCGTCGGCAACGCGCAGCTCCAGAACAACAGCGTTGGGAACTTCAAGCTGAAGTCGAACGCGGTCGGAGCGAAGAAGATCATCAACGGGTCCGTCGGAGCCAGCAAGGTGAACTCGAGCCAGGTGCAGCTCAGGGTCGCGAGCGCGTGCTCGACGGGCGCGATCTCCGCGGTCGGGCTGTCCGGAAGCGTGACCTGCACGCCGACGGTGGGCAACGAGTACGGGTCGAACACGGCAGCCACCACGCTCCGGAACAGCGCGACGCAGGTCGCCACACAATCGCTCGCAGCCGGGTCGTCGTATCTGGTGATGGCGTATCCGCACGCGGTGATAACCGCCGGATCCAGTCCGCAGCACGTCGAGATCGACTGCACGCTGTCGGTCCCCGCGGGATCGGGGACGCCGCCGCCGGCGAACCCGACGACCACGACGAAGACCCTCGCGGTCGATGTCACCTCGACCGCGAACTCTGCAGCTGGGACGATCCCGCTCGTGCTGCCCGTTGCCTCTTCGACGAGCATCCAGCCCGCGTCCGTCACCTGCACCGACTCCCCATCGGGAGCCACGGCGCCGACCGTCAAGGTCGACACGACGATCGCAGCGATCCAGACCGCCAGCAACAACTGACGCCTTCCCGTCCCAAGGGAACAGGCCGGCCTCGCGATCGAGGCGCGCGAGGCCGGCCGCTGGAGGCGCATGGGGCGTGCGGTAGCGTCCGGTGCGAACGCCCGGCCGCTTCGGCCGGGATCGCGCATATCGGAGGTAATGCGATGCGTCTACCGCGCCCCTCGGCGCCGCTCGCGGTGTCGTTTCTGGCCCTGTTCGTCGCGCTCGGGGGAGTGAGCTGGGCCGCCGCCCACCTGCCCGTCCACAGCGTGGGCAATGCCCAGCTCCAGAACTTCTCGGTGGGTAACGCCAAGCTCAGGTCGAATTCGGTGGGCGCCGCCAAGATCATTCCGGGTGCCGTCGGAGCCAGGCAGGTCAACCAGGACCAGGTTCAGTTGAGGGTCGCCGGGCCTTGCACGGATGGCGCCATGCAGTCGGTCGCGCAGTCGGGTGACGTGACCTGCACGCCGGTGCTGCCAAACGAGTACGGGTCGAACACGGCGGCCACCACGCTCGCCTCAGGCTCGACGCAGGTGGCGTCGCAGTCGCTCGCGGCGGGGTCGTCGTACCTGGTGCTGGCCTATCCGCACGTGGTGATCAGCGGGACCGCGGGGCAGCACGTGGAGGTCGACTGCACGCTGTCGGTGCCGGCGGGGTCCGGCACGCGGCCGCCGGCGAACCCGACGACCACGACCAAGACCCTCGCGGTCGATCTAGCTTCGAGCACGCAGGCGCAGGCGGGGACGATCCCGCTCGTGCTGCCGGTGGCGTCGGCATCCGCCAGCCAGCCGGCGAGCGTCAGCTGCACCGAGGAACCGCCCGCCTCGCCGGCGCCGACAGTCACGGTCGACACGGCGATCAGCGCGATCCAAACCGCCAGCAACAGCTGACGGGTAGGCTGCCGGCCATGTCAAATGCACAAATGAACACAAGCCACGGCACGATCTCGTTCGAGTTGTTCGATGAGGACGCGCCCGAGACCGTCGCCAACTTCCGCAAGCTCGCCGGCGACGGCTTCTACGACGGGGTCATCTTCCACCGGGTCATCCCGGATTTCATGATCCAGGGAGGCGACCCCGAGGGAACCGGGCGTGGCGGCCCCGGATACACATTCAAGGACGAGTTCAACAAGCACAAAGTCGTGCGCGGCGCCCTGGCGATGGCGAACGCCGGACCGAACACGAACGGTTCGCAGTTCTTCATCGTGACCACCCAGGCCGCGCCGTGGCTCGATGGCAAGCACACCGTGTTCGGCCAGGTCACCGACGGGATGGACACGGTCGACACGATCGAGGGCGTCCAGACCGGCGCGAACGATCGTCCGGTCGACCCGCCGGTGATCAACTCAATCAATCTGGACTAGCCGGCGGCGGACTTCGCACGCGGGCCGAATAGCTGGTTCCTCGGGGTCACTGCGCTGCGCCGGCGCTAGCCGGTGTAGTTGTTGAACACGCTCGTGCTGAACAGCGGCAGCCCGGGAGCGCCGGAGTAGCCGATGCGGTGGAGACCGAACATGTTCTCGATCGTGGCGAGCAGCGAGAAGTGGTTGAAATAGTCGATGACGTCGACGGTGTTGGGCTTGACGTAGGGGGAGATCAGCAATAGCCCGACCTGACCGCCGCCGCCGGTGGGGGTGGTCTCGCCGGACCCGAGTGAGACCGGCGCCGTGGTCGTCGTCGGGGCGGTTGTGGTCGCGGGCGTTGTAGTCGTCAACCCGGCCGTCGTGTCGGTCGTCGTTGTGCCCGTGGTGGTCGCGGTCGTGTCGGTCGTCGTTGTGCCCGCGGTGGTCGTGTCCGTTGTGGTCGTGTCCGTTGTGGTCGTGGTGGTCGACACCGTCGTGTCGGTGGGCGTCGTGTCCGTGGTCGTCGTGTCGGTCGTGGTCGTTCCGCTTGTCGTCGTCCCGGGCACTGCCGGTCCCATCGACCCGGCCGGCGGTACCGGCGTGCCGGGCGGCAGGCCGCGGAGGTTCGGATACGACGCCGGGCTGGCGCAGCATGCGCTCGGGTCCGCGTACTCCCCGGTCTGTGGCGCCTGATCGAACGTGATCGCGATCATCCCGCCGTCCTTGTAGGCGGGCGACTTCTTGATCTCCGGCACGACCGTCTTCAGTAACTGGTTAGCGCCGGCGAGTCCCGGTTTCGCGTGCGGCTTGCACGGCGACTCGCTTCCGTTCGAGCACGGCGCCGGGACGATGTAGGCAAACGACGGCGTGGTGCCCGCGCTCTTCAGATCGGTCTTGAGCCGGCCGAGGCCGACCTCGTCGTTATGGCAGGCGGATCCGCCGGTCATGGAGCGGAAGTACAGGAACGGGTTGTGCCACGCCAGGTAGGCGTTCTTTGACCTCGCTGTCTGGGGCACCTTGCTGCCGGGCTTCGGAACGCGACACGCGGACTTTGCGCCCGAGGGCACTCCCTGTAGGTAGGCCTTCCATGTGCCCCCGGCGCTGGTCAGCTCGCCCGCGAGCGTCTTGGTGCTCGCCGGGTAGTCGCACCCGATTCCGATCACCTGTCCCCTGGGGCCCTTGCCGGCGTTGTTGATGGGCGTGAACTTCGGACAGTCCGTGGCGGTGTCGACGGTCGGCCCCTGACCGCTCACGAGGGCGATCTCGTTTGCCAGCGGCGAACCCGCGACCGCGTAGTAGTTGTCGATCAGTTCGCCCTCGCGGCGGAGGGCCCCGCTCAGGTAGCCGCTCGAGGTGTTGAACGACTGATTGAAGCCACGGTCCGAGAGGACGATCATGAACACGTGCTTGACCGGCGGCAGGCCGTTCTGGCCAGCCGAGGTCGTGCCGGTACCGGTGGTCGTCGTCGGCGACGTCGTCGGCGAGGCGGATGCCGGCGCGCCCGTCTGGGCTGCCGCCGCGGCTCCGCCACCGGCGGCAGCCGCACCGCCGCCGCCCCCGCCGCCCCCGCCGCCGGATCCAGCCGGCGCGGCCGCCACAGTCTGAGCCGCAGGCGTGGTCGCCGGGTGATCCATGCCAACCACGATCAGCGGAGCGCTAGCCAAGGTCGCGACGCTGGTCCCGCCGACGAGCGAGCCTACGATCACGCCGAACCCGAGCATCGCCATCACGGCCGCCGCTGCGGCGCGAGCCCCGGGCATCGTGAACCCAAACGCCGGCGGTTTGCGGTTGATGTCCGCTAACGACTCCGCGAGCGGCGTGCCCGACGGCAGAGCGGGCTCGGGTCCCTGTTCGTGGATCGCGCCGATGAGCGCGGCGATCTCGGCCGGCAGCGGCCCTCGACGGGCCCCGCACTCCACGCAGTAGCGCTGGTCATGGGCCAACGGCGCGTCGCAACCGGCACATCGGAGCGTGCTGCGCGGCTCGGCTGCCGTGGGGTCCGAAGTGCTCATCGCCGGTCCGCCAGTGTGGTCCGCGTGGTCACGGCAGATGTGAACATCTTGAGATCGACCAAAGCTCTCGACTTTCGGGCGAGTGCGGTGATCTCGGTCACGACTCGTTCACAACTGCGGCGAGGACGGGCCGGATACTACGTCCGGGGGAGCGCTGGGGGCGCCCGCGACCACCCAAGAATTCACAAGTACGGAGACGATCCCGTGGCGACCGATGTAGAGAGCGGCAGTGAGGGCGGGACCCGTGCCGGCCCGAACGTTGGCGCCGACGCTCCGACGCGAGAGCTGCCGACAGCCCCGACCACCGCATCCGAGGACCGATGTGGCGCGTGCGGTGCGCCCTTAGCGCACGACCAGCGTTACTGCGTGGAGTGCGGAGAGCGCCGGGGGGCGTCGAGGTTTCCCGCCGGCCAGCCGGCCGCGGAGGCCTCGCCGCGCCGGACTCGCGCCGCCCGCGCCCCGCGCGGCCAACGTATCTCGTCAGGCACCACGCTTGTGGCGGGCGTCGGCGTGCTGCTACTTGCAATCGGGCTCGGCGTGCTGATCGGGCGCCTCGGCCACAACAACGCGCCGGCGCAGAAACAGGCTCCAGCGGAGGTCGTGACCGTGCAAGGCGGAGCCGGGGGCGGACCCGCAAGCACGGCCGCCACCACGGGCTCCACCACCCCGGCGCACACCGTCACCCGCGCGGCCACCCACGCCGCGCCGAAGGGCTTGACCGGGAAGCTGAAACAGGCCGCGGAGCAGACCGCCCCGCCGACCAAGGCGGTCCAGCAAAAGGCCAACCAGGCCGCCGGCAAGGTCCTCGGCAACTCCAACAACCTTGCTCCGCCGACGCAAAAGGTCGGTGGCTCCTGTAAGAGCGGACAGGCCGGATGCCAGGGCAACAAGTTCACCGGAAACTTCTTCGGCCAGTGAAAGGACGCCTTGATGGCACTAATGCGTAAGCGCGGGGCCGAACCAGCCTCTGCGCCCGCCGGGAATCCCCCGAATTCGGCAGCGCCGCCGGCGTCCGGCGCGCCTGTCGCTCCGCCCCCGCCGGGTACTGCCCCGACGGAGAGTCAGGTCATCGATCTCGAGCGCCGGCGCGACACGCTCAAGGCACGTGTGGCGGAGATGCAATGGGATCTGGGTGGCCTCGTGTACGAGATGGCGATCCGCGACCAGATTCACGTCGACGTGCTCATCAAACGGGCGGCGCTGCTCCAGGACGCCGATTCCGAGCTCGCGGAGATCGAGCGAATCCTGCGGCTTGAGCACAGCGCGACCGCCGGCGCGTGCGCATCGTGCGGGGCGCCGCACAGTACGGGCGCCTCGTATTGCTGGCAGTGCGGCCAGCCGATCCTCCAGCAGGTCTCGAGCGACTCGATCTTCCGCTAAGGCGCCGCCGTCAGGCGCCGCCGACCATTCCAATCAAGGCGCCGCCGTCAGGCGCCGCCGACCATTCCAATCAATGCGCCGCCGTCAGGCGCCGCCGACCATCCCACTGACCCGTGGCCGGGCCGCCGAGTGGCGCCTCTTTAGCCGAACTTGCCCGCGACGTAATCGCGCGTGCGCGGATCGGCGGCGCCGCGGAAGATTGTCTCGGTATCGCCGTACTCGATCAGCGTTCCGACCCGGACCGGACCGGTCATGTCAAGACTGAAGAACGCCGTTCGGTCCGCGACCCGCGCCGCTTGCTGCATGTTGTGGGTGACGATCACGATCGTGAACCGGTGCTTGAGGTTGTGCATCAGGTCCTCGATCGAGGCCGTCGCCACCGGATCGAGCGCCGAGGCCGGCTCGTCCAGCAGCAGCACGTCGGGCTCGATCGCGATCGCGCGGGCGATGCACAGCCGCTGCTGCTGACCTCCTGAGAGGCCGAGCGCGCTGTCCTTGAGGCGGTCCTTGACCTCCTCCCAGAGCGCGGCTTGGCGGAGCGCCTGCTCGACGCGAGCGTCGAGCCGCCGCTTCATGCCGAGGTTCCGGGGAGCCCAGGCGACGTTGTCGTAGATCGACTTCGGGAACGGGTTGGGCTTTTGGAACACCATCCCGATCCGGCGGCGAACCTCGACGCGGTTCGCTTTGCCCCCGTACAGATCGTGACCGTTGTAGAGGACGTGGCCTTCGATCCGGAAACCCGGGATGGTGTCGTTCATCCGGTTGAGGCTGCGGATGAATGTGGACTTGCCACAGCCGGACGGACCGATCACCGCGGTCACCTGGTTGCGATAGATCTTCAGCGACGTTCCGGCCAGCGCGCGGTTCTGGCCGTAGTAGATCGAGATGTCCCGGATGTCGAACACCACGGAGTGCTCCTGCGGGCCCGCCGTCCCGTTGCCGGCCGACGGGGCGGTAATCACGGGAAGCACCGGCTCGGTCCGGATCCGGATACGCCGTCGCGCTTCCTCGGCGCGCCGTATCTGGTTCGCTGTCCGGTCCCGCTCGGTCATCGGCCCATCTTCCCACGGCTGCGGGCGAGGATCAGGCGAGCGAGGACGTTGGCGACGAGAATCAGCATCATCAGTACGAAGGCCGCTCCCCACGCGCGCGTCACGGCCTGAGCCAGAGGCAGGTCGTACGAGGTGTAGATGAACATCGACACGCTGGGGACACCGTGGAAGAGGTTCAACTGAGTTGCGAACGGGTTGAACCCGATGGAGTCGCAGATCAAGAGCGGCGCGGTCTCGCCCGCCGCCCGGGCGGTGGCGAGGATCGCACCGGTGAGGATCCCGCCGAAAGCGGCCGGCAGGATCACGCTGAGCACTGTGCGCCACCGGCTCACGCCGAGCGCGTCGGCGGCCTCCCTCAGGCTGCCCGGGACGAGTAGCAGGACCTCCTGGCTGGAGCGCGCCATCAGGGGCAGCATCACGATCGCGAGCGCGACCGCACCGGCGAGCCCCGACTGTCGATGCTGGGGGATGACGATCAGGCCGTAAACGAACAGGCCGACGATGATCGTCGGCAACCCCGCCATGATGTCGAGCGCGAATCGGAGCGCGCCCGCCGTCCGTGATCGAGGCCCGGCGAACTCGGTGAGGTACAGCCCAGTGAGGATGCCGATTGGGAGTGCGACAAGCGCTCCG
This sequence comes from uncultured Solirubrobacterales bacterium, assembly GCA_963783415.1. Classification (GTDB taxonomy): domain Bacteria; phylum Actinomycetota; class Thermoleophilia; order Solirubrobacterales; family Solirubrobacteraceae; genus Palsa-465. The sequence goes on along the minus strand of CAWANN010000020.1, from coordinate 577,167 downwards.
AAGGCCACGATCTCGAGCGTGCCGAGCAGAGAGTTGAAGATCCCGCCGCCTGCCAACCCGGAGGGGTTCTGGAGCACGAAGCTGAAGCTGAGCGCCGACGCGCCGCGGACGGCGACGCCGTAGAGGACGATCACCAGCACGGCGACGGCGAACACGGCCGCCGCCGTCGCGCTGATCTGGACGAAGCGACTCACCGCCGCGCGCCGGCGGAGGTTGCCCGACGGGGTGAGGGGCGCCGTCGGGTCGAACGGCATGCCCTCGAACAGAGATCTTTCGGACGTGGCGCTCAAATGACCCTCTGGGTGACGTCGAACCGCCCTGCGATCGTGCGGGCCGCCACGCTCGTGAACATGCCGATCACAACGAGGACGAGGCCGGCATAGAACATCGAGGCGGTCTGCAGAGAATTGACCGGAGAGGTGAACTGGTTGGCGATCTCCGCGCCGATCGTCGAGGCGGGCTCGAACAGCGATTTGTGAATTGAGGTGACATCGCCGATCACGAACGAGACGGCGATCGCCTCACCGAGCGCCCGTCCGAGCCCGAGGACCACGGCAGCGCTCACGCCCGACACGGTTGTCGGAAGCACGATTCCCCGGATGACCTCCCACTGCGTGGCACCAAGCGCCGCCGCGCCGTCCTTAAGCTCGGTGGGAACGGTCAGGAACAGGTCGCGGCTGAGCGCCGAGATGATCGGCAGGATCATCACGGTGAGGACCAGCCCGGCGGTGAACAGGCTGATCCCGATCGGCGAGGCCGGTCCGAACAGCGGGATGAAGCCGAGCGCGCTGTGGAGCCCGGGCTCGAGCTTGTCGATGAACGGGACAAGCACGACCAGCCCCCAGAAGCCGTAGATGATGCTGGGAACCGCCGCGAGCAGCTCTACCAGCGGCCCGACAATCGCCCGCACCCGCCGCGGCGCCATCATGCTCAGGTACAGGCCGATTGCGATCCCGAGCGGTGTCGCCAGCACTACCGCCATCAGCGAGCTCACCACGGTCCCATAGAGCAACGCCCCCACGCCCTCGACGCTGAAGTTGGGCTTCCATTCGCTGCTCGTGACGAAGCCGAGGCCGAACTTTGAGATCGCCGGCTGGCCGTTCCTGACGAGCTGGTAGACGACGTCAGCCAGCGTCAGGACGACGAGCACACCGGCCAGCGCGCACAGCCCGAACAGAACGCGGTCGCCCAGTCGGCCGGCGCGGCGCGGTCGATTCCCTACGTCGGCGCGGGAACCGACCCGCGGCAACGTGAACCTTGCCCTCGAAGACACGGCGCGGAAGCGTACGGAAGTCCTTCACCGCGATCCGGCCGGCCCTCTCATCGCTCACAACTTTTCAACAACGTGGTCACACCGTGGCAACAAGTGACCAAATCTGCGCGGAGATCCTTACCGCCGATCTCGCGAGGGGCGGCCGGGCCACGTCGAGAGCTTCTCGGGAATTCCCACAAGGAAAGGATTGACTGCCGTGCTCTTCAAGAGGTTCGTAAGCGTCACGTGCGCCGGGTTACTGGCGGGCTGTGTCTTAGGCATAAGCGCCGCCGCCGCGTCGGCGGCCACGCCGACGCTCAACGGTGCGGGCTCGACGCTCGTCGCCCCGATCGAGGCCGAGTGGGCCGCGGTGTGGGACACGTCGACGAGCAGCCTGGTCAACTACTCCCCCGTCGGGTCCGGCAGCGGCGAGAAGGACATCGCAGCCGGCCTGGTGGACTTCGGCGCCTCCGACGCGCCGCTGTCCTCCTATACGGGCGTTCCTTCCAACATCGTCCAGATCCCGTGGGCGCTGACCGCTACGGGTGTGGCCTATCACCTCAACGGCCTGAAGCCCAAGGGTTCGGTGCTGCACCTGACCGGCTCCGTGCTCGCCGAGATCTATCTGGGCCAGATCACCAGCTGGAACAACCCGCAGATCAAGAAACTGAACAAGGGCCTGAAGATCCCTCACACGAAGATCACGGTGTTCTGGCGATCCGACGGATCCGGAGACACGTATGCGTTTACCCGGTACCTGTCGGACGTCTCCGGCACGTTCGGCGGCAAGGTCGGCGCCTCCACCACGGTGACCTTCCCGGTCGGCGTGGGCGCGAAGGGCAACCAGGGTATGGCTCAGGCGCTTGAGGGCACGAATGGCGGGATCGCCTACATCGCGGCCTCGTACCTGATCGCGAACCGCCTGCAGCCCGCGGCGATCAAGAACGCCGCCGGCAACTACGAGGTTCCGAACCTGCCCAACATCGCAGCCGCGGCGTCAGGGGTCGGCCCTGGACCTGGCAACGAGGTCACGATCGTCGACCCGGGGAAGCACAAGAAGAAGGCGTACCCGATCTCGACGTTCACCTACGCGTTCGTCCCGAACAACGCTCCGCAGGGAGACCTGCTGAAGTCGTTCATCGGCTACGCGATTACCGGCGGACAGAATTTCGGGCCCTCGCTCGACTTCTCGCCGCTGCCCCAGTCGATCGTCAACGCGGACGAAGCCACTCTGAACACGATCAACTGATCGATCGACCAGAAGCATGCCCTACGGGCCCGGGCGTGGATGCGCCCGGGCCCGTTTACGTCTCAGTTGCCGGGACCGGTGTCGCGGGCGGCGCTTACCGGCTTAGACACCCCGGGATATCGAGCGTGCGCCACGCCGCGTCCTCGGAGGACTCGGTTGGCGCCAGCTTGCGCTGGAGCGTCTTGATCACGCTCATCGGGTCGGCTCCGCCGTCGAGCTGGCGGATGGTGTCGTCGAGGATCGTCACCTGTCGGGAGGCGGCAGCGAGCGCGGCCGAGTACGTGCCGGCCTGATCTGACGGCGGTCTCAGCGCCTGCAGCTGCGCGAGCTCGGGGCCGAGAACGTAGGTGCCACGGCGCAGGAACGCCGCCGTGCCCGACGCGAGCGAGGGAGCAGCGATCCGGTCCGATTGAGCTAGCGCCCCCTGGCAGATGCGGGTTGCCTGGCCGCGGAGCCGGCCGATCGACTGCGACGAACCTCCGCAGGCCGCGACCGCCAGCACCAGCGCCACGGCCGCGGGCGCGATCACGACGCGACTCATCGAAGGCTCACGCTGAGGAGCCGCTCGAGCTCCGCGATCGTGTCTTCGGTGGCGCGGTGGTGGACGGTCGCCATACCGAGCTTCGCCGCGGAGGCGAGATTGACCCCGAGGTCGTCGACGAACACGCACTCGGCGGGCGCTAGACCGATCCGCTCGGCGCCGAGCGCGTAGATTTCGCGGGCGGGCTTGCGCAGGCCGACCTCGCCCGAGATCACGACCGCGTCGAACAGTTCGGCGAGCAGGTCCCTTGGGTACCCCGTCGTCCCCCACGAGTTTGAGACGAGCCCCGTTCGGGTGCCCGCAGCGCGGGCGCGGCGGACCGCGTCGACCATATGCTCGTCGACGCGCGCGCCTGCGAACAACCGATCGATCAGGCCGGGCGCCTCGACCCCGAGCACCTCGGCCACCCGCGGTTCGAACTGCTCCTGCGTCACGGCGCCGGTCTCTAGGCCGACCATCAGCTCGCGGCATTCCTCATCCTCCCCGAAGGCGCGGCCGATCGCGTCCGGCGCGAGTCCCTCGACCTCGCAGAACGCGCTGAACGAGGCGAACACGTCGCTCGTCAATACTCCGCCCCAGTCGATCAGGAGCCCGCGGAAAGGCTGCTCAGAAGCCATCTCGTGTCACCACCAGCGCGCGGTCGGCGATCTCGACGACGCCGTCCCCGAACGTCTTCAGGTACGGGTCGTCGGTCGTGCCCGCGAGCGCCCGCTTGTAGTTGCCCTCCATGAACACGACGGCCTTCCACAGCGCGAGCGTCACGTACCAGTCCAGGGACCCCACCGATCGACCGGACCGCTGTTCGTAGCGGCTGGTCAGCTCGGCCCGCGTGGGGAACCCGGGGCGGAGCGTCACGTTGTTCAGGTTGAACTTGCCCACGTTGTCGCCGGGCTCGGTCCAGTGCATGAGCATGTAGCCGACGTCGGCGAGCGGGTCGCCGATCGTCGCCATCTCCCAGTCGAAGATCGCGATCAGCCGCGCGGGGGCTGCGGCGGCGAACATCGTGTTCCCGAGCCGGTAGTCGCCGTGGACGATCGTCGCCGGCGGCGAGTCGGGGATGCTCGACTGTAGCCAGGCGGCGACCTCCTCGACCTGTGGCAACTCGCGCGTGCGATTGTGCTCCCACAGACCGTTGAAGCGGCGCAGCTGGCGCTCGAGGTAGCCGGTCGGCCTGCCGAAGCCCTCCAGACCGGCTTCCTCCCAGTCGGTGCCGTGCAGCTCGACGAGCGCGTCGATCAGCTCGTCGGCGATCCGGCCGTGCTGATCGGGCGTGTCGAGCGTCTCGGGAACCGAGTCGGTGATCACGCTGCCGTCGATCCGCTCCATTACGTAGAACGGCGCGCCGATCACGTCCGTGTCCTCGCACACCCCGAGCACTTTCGGCGCGCGCACGGGCGTCGAAGCGAGCGCTCCGAGCAGCCGGGCCTCGCGGAGCACGTCGTGGGCGCTCGGCGGCAACGGCCCGCGGGGCGGACGACGGAGCACCGGTCCCGTCGAGAGGGCGAACGTCACGTTCGAGTGACCGTCGCCGATCGGCGACGCGGTCAGATCGGCCGGCGCCTCGAGACCGTGCGCGTCGAGGAACCCGATCAGGGGCTCGAGCACCAGCAGCGGCTCGCGTTCGTTCGCGGCCGCGTCGGCGTGCGTGCGGACGATGTCGTCGGGTGCCAGCGTCACGGGCATGGAGTGAGGCAGGGTACCGGCGGACGTGCATACGACGGCTACTCTCGACTGAGAGAGCAATGCCCGAGTTACCCGAGGTCGAGATCACCGCCCGCCTGATCGGTGCCGCCGTCGCCGGCGCCGAGATCGAGTCCGCGCTGTCGCCGGGCATCAACGCGCTGAAGACGTTCGACCCGCCGCTGTCCGCGCTCGAGGGGCGCCGGTTCGAGCGCATCGGTCGCCGCGGAAAGCTGTTCGTGATCGAGCTCGACGGCGATTTGGCGCTCGAGATCCACCTGATGTCGGCCGGCCGCCTACAGCTGTTCGACACGCGCGCCTCGCTCCGCGACCGGACCTCCCGGTTCTTGGTCCGTCTGAAGGACGGACGCGAGCTCCGTCTTCGCGAGTTCGGCACTCGCCAGCGGGCGTGGGTCAAGGTCCTGCGCGCCGACGATCTGGCCGTCGAGGAGACGATCGCGGAGCTGGGCCCCGAAGCGTGGCCCGATCCGCCGCCGTTCGCCGAGCTTCTCGACCAGCCACGCCCGCTGTACGCATTGCTCCGGGATCAGCACGTGATCGCGGGGATTGGCCGCTCGTGGGTCGACGAGATCCTCCACACGGCGATGATCTCGCCGTTCAAGCGCGGGTCCGATCTCGACGACGACGAGGCCGACAGGCTGCGCGACACGACTGTCCGGGTCCTCGGCGACGCGATCGCCCACTACGAGGCTACATTGGCGCTCCCGATACCGGACAAGCTCCCGATGCCGTTGACCGTCCACCGGCGTAACGGCGAGCCCTGCCCGCGGTGTGGCGATCAACTCGAAGCCGTGTTCTACGAGGACTACGTGATGTGCTACTGCCCGACCTGCCAGACCGAGGGCAAGCTCCTAAAGGACCGGCGGCTGTCGCGATTGCTGAAGTAGCGCTCGATAGGAACCCTCGGCGCGTTCGACAGCCCCTGCAACCTACATAACCTGACAACGGCCCGCGACGGCGCTGACCCGGTCAGACGGCGCATGTGGCACGTGCGAGATCTGTCACGGTTTCGGGTTTCAAGCTCGGTTGGCAGGTCTGCAGGTCGGAGCCCGGGCCGACGCGTCCCCAGGCTGGGCATCGGACTCCGAGCGCCGGGAGCACCTCGGCGCCGGGGCGCTGGGGGCCGCGCCTCTGAGCTAGGATCGGCGCCCCATGGCACTCGAACCCGGCGACCAGGCCCCCGACTTCACGCTTCCCGACCAGCACGGGGAGCCCGTCTCGCTGTCGGGCCTGCTCGGCAAGACCGTCGTCCTGTACTTCTATCCGAAGGCGGATACGCCTGGCTGCACGACGCAGGCGTGCGGGGTGCGCGACCATCGCGCGGACTATGCGAACGCCAACACCGTCGTGCTCGGCGTCTCGCCCGACCCGGTCAGGCCGATCGCCAAGTTCGACGAGAAGTACGGTCTGGGGTTCCCGCTGCTCTCGGACGAGGACCATTCGGTCGCCGAGGCCTACGGGGTGTGGGTGGAGAAGAACCGCTACGGGCGCACGTACATGGGCAACGAGCGGACCACGTTCGCGATCGGGGAGGACGGGACGATCCGCGATGTTTTCAGGAGCGTCAAGCCCGCCGAGCACGATGAGCTCGTGCTGGGTGCGCTGGCCGGTCCTTAGGCGTCCGCGGGTCTACTGGAGACCCTCGCGCGCCTCGCGCACGAGCGTGACTGCCTCAGGGAAGATGTGGGCCATTACGGTCCGCAGTTGCTCGGCCTGCTGCTCGGTCGTCCCCTGGATGTTGATGCGGTTCATCGCCGCGACGGTCAGGTCCACCGCAAGCTTGATCGCGTTGTCGGCCCATGCCAGGCGCTGAGCGCCCTGCATCTGCTCGGCGAATTCGCCGAGGCGGCGCTGCAGCTCGTCGGGATCGCCGAACAGGCCTCCGAATCCACTTCCTTCCATACGAGCAATGGTACCCGGCGCTGGACGTCGGGACGACTCGACACGACCGAACACCACTTAGACTGGCGTTCTGATGAACCCCGAGGAGCGCGTCGCATACGAATCCCGGGTGCGCACGCGGCAGATCGTGCTCGCCGCCGCCGCGGGCGTGCTCGTCATGGCCGCCGTGCTCGTCCAGCTTGGTGGGCCTCACGTCAAGGTCAACGAGCAGACGCTCGGCCTGGTCACCGAGGCCAAACGTGCCACGCGTGACCTGATCGGCTCGATCGCCAGCGCGCTCGGATCGTTCGCCTTGGCGGCGACGCTCTGGTTCCTGTGGGGGAGCACGACCGCGCGAGCGCCGAACGTCAAGCCGCGGTTCACCGGGATCCTGGCGGTGATCGGTTGCGTGCTCTCCGGGGTGAGCGTCGTCGCGTACGTCGCCAATTACGGCATTCAGGCGCACCACTTCGTCAGCCACGGCAGCCAGACGTATCCGGAGGCCAACGCGCTGCTCACCAAGCCGAGCCTCGTGATCCCGCAGATCACGAACGACTTCGGCCTCCTACTGATCGCGGTCGGCTACGTGATGGTGTCGCTGAGCGCGATGAGGGTCGGGTTGCTGACGCGCTTCATGGGCTACCTCGGGATCATCGCGGGCGTCCTCACGATCATCCCGCTGGTGCCGATCCCGATCGTCGAGGCGTACTGGTTGCTCGCGCTCGCGTACCTGATCAGCGGACGCTGGCCGAGCGGCGTGCCGCCCGCCTGGGCCAGCGGCCGGGCCGAGCCGTGGCCGAAGGCCCAGCGCCAACGACCGGCCCGGGAGCCGCTGCTCGGCCGGGGGCGAGGCAAACCTGCCCCTGAACCCGCGCCGGAGCCCGTGGGCGCGCCGGCGCCCGGCGCGACGCGGTCGACGACGCCCAAGCGCAAGCGCAAGCGCCGCAAGTAGCTGTACGACATACGTCCGGAACAGTTCTTCGAGCGACGGCGCGGCGGCTGACGCGCCGATCGTCATTCAAGCTGTCCCGGCTCCTGTCCACGCCGGGAGTCGGGACAGGTTCGCTTCGCCAGCCGTATCTGGAGGGGCGTTACAACTCAGCTCTGGTTCGGTCCTGGGGCACCTCGCCTGGGGCCTCGGGAACCCGAATCCTGGGCTGTGCGGGCTCGAGTTGGTGATCGCCGGGCGGCCAAAACGCCGTCCGGCGGTCACCGTTCATCGTGCCCGCGCGACCGTTCGTAGCAAGAAGCCCGCCGCTCAACGATCCGCCTCTTGTGAAGCGCGAGAGCCGGGTGCAAACGTTCGCGCCGACTATCAACCCCTCATTAGGAGGAATAGATGGAAGCCGCAAACATCGGTGGACGCGAAGCAGACCTGGCGCCGGCCGCCGATCCGACCGGCGGTCGGGTGGGATGGACCCCGGCCGACCCGGGCCCACTGGGCCTGGCGGCGTTCGCCGGAACGACGTTCATGCTCAGTCTGGTCAACGCCGGCCTGGTTGGCAACAAGGGCCTGGTCGGTGGCGGTCTGCTGCCGATGATCGCCGCCGTGGCGCTCGCCTACGGCGGGCTCGCGCAGTTCGTTGCGGGTCTGTGGGAGTTCCGGACGGGGAACACGTTCGGCGCCGTGGCGTTCTGCTCCTACGGCGCTTTCTGGATCTCGTTCTTCCTGATCGTCCAGCTCGGCGTGCCCGGAGTGGTCGCGGCCAAGGGCGCCGGCGAGATCTTCAGCGGCCTCGGGCTGTACCTGTGGATGTGGGGGATCTTCACCGCGTATATGTTCGTCGCGTCGCTGCGGACGACCGGCGCGGTCGCCCTGGTGTTCCTGCTGCTGGCGATCACGTTCTTCATCCTCGGGATCGGGAACTCGGCGCTCGCCGGCACCACCAGCGTCACCAACGGCACGATCAAGCTCGGCGGCTGGGTCGGCCTCGTCACCGCGATCGTCGCGTGGTACACGTCGTTCGCCGCCGTGATCAACTCGACCTTCGGGCGAGTGGTGGCTCCGGTCGTTCCACTCAGCCGCTAGCAACGAGAAAAGCCCACGAATAAGCCGCTCTCGAGTAGAACTAGCGACAGAGTCATCCAACAAATCGAAGAACCGTGGAGCGCCGGCGGAGACGCCGGCGCTCTGGGCTGTCAGCAAGCCGGCTGCCGCGGCTTTGGAAGGAGAGAACTAAATGGCTGACACGACGAAGCCAGCGCCCACCGAGGACGAGTCCGCCGACGAGGTCTCCGAGGCGCAGATCGCAGTTCACTGGCGCGAGGAGGAGTACTTCGAGCCGCCGGCGGCGTTCGCCGCTCAGGCCAACGCGAACGGTCCGGAGATCCTCGAGCGGTTCAGCGAGAAGAATTTCCCCGAGTGCTTCATCGAGTACGCCGACATGCTCACTTGGGACAAGAAGTGGGACACGCTGCTGGATACGAGCAACCCGCCGTTCTTCAAGTGGTTCGAAGGAGGGCGGCTGAACGCGTCCGTCAACTGCGTCGACCGGCACCTGGAGACCCGCGGCGACAAGAACGCGTTGATCTGGGTTCCCGAGCCGGAAGACGTGGAGCCGGTCGAGATCACCTACGCGGAGCTACACCGCCGCGTGAACGAGTTCGCGGCGCTGCTGCGTGACTTCGCCGGCGTGAAGGCCGGCGACCGGGTCACGTTCCACATGCCGATGGTCCCCGACCTGCCGGTGGCGATGCTCGCCTGCGCGCGGCTCGGGGTGATCCACTCCGAGGTGTTCGGCGGTTTCAGCGGCGCCGCCTGCGGCCAGCGCATGGCCGACGCCAAGAGCACGGTCCTCGTCACGATTGACGCCTACTACCGCAACGGCGACCTGATCGACCACAAGATGAAGGCCGATCAGGCGATCGAGGAGGCGCGCAAGGAGGGGACCGAGGTCGAGAAGGTCCTGGTCTGGCGGAGGAGTCCCGGCGAGTACCACTCCGACAGCCCGATGGTCGACGGCCGCGACTACTTCGTCAACGACCTGCTCGAGGACTACAGCGGGCAGGAGGTGGAGCCCGAGTCGCTCGCCGCCAACGACACGCTCTTCCTCATGTACACGAGCGGCACCACCGGCCGGCCGAAGGGCGCCCAGCACGCGATCGGCGGCTACCTCAGCTACGTGACCGGCACGTCGAAGTACTACCAGGACATCCATCCCGACGACACGTACTGGTGCTTCGCGGACATCGGGTGGATCACCGGCCACTCCTACATCGTGTATGGGCCCCTATCGCTCGGCACAACGAGCGTGATGTACGAGGGAGTGCCGACGTATCCCGATCCCGGACGTCCGTGGCGGATCGCGGAGAAGCTCGGGGTGAACATCTTCCATACCGCGCCGACGACGATCCGGATGCTGCGAAAGGTTGGGCCCGGCGAGCCGGAGAAGTACAGCTACCACTTCAAGACGATGACGACGGTCGGTGAGCCGATCGAGCCCGACGTGTGGCGCTGGTACTACAGCTTCGTCGGCAAGGGTGAGGCGGCGATCACCGACACCTGGTGGATGACGGAGACCGGCGGCTTCCTCGGCAGCACGCTTCCGGGTCTGCAGCCGATGAAGCCCGGCAGCTGTGGCCCGGCGGCGCTCGGGATCCAGCTCGTAGTGTTCGACGAGAACGGCCAGGAGATCGCGGGGGGCTCCGGCAAGGCGGGCTACATCTGCGTGCGCAATCCGTGGCCGGGCAGGATGCTCACCGTGTGGGGGCAGGACCAGCGGTTCATCGACACCTACTACGCGAAGTTCTCGAAGTCCGACAGTAAGGACTGGCGCGACTGGCCGTTCATGTGTGGCGACGGTGCTGTCGAGGCCGCGGACGGCTATTACCGGATCCTCGGGCGGATCGACGACGTGATCAACGTCGCCGGGCACCGGCTCGGCACGAAAGAGCTCGAGTCGGCCGCGATCACCGTCGACGAGGTGGCCGAGGCGGCCGCCGTGCCTGTCGTCGACGAGGTGCGCGGGAAGATCGTCGAGATGTACATCTCGCTGAAGCCCGGGGTCCCCGCCGATGCGGGGGTCGACAAGAAGGTGTCCGACGCGATCGTCAGGGAGATCGGGGCCATCGCCCGACCCAAGAACGTGTGGATCGTCAAGGACATGCCGAAGACCCGCTCGGGGAAGATCATGCGCCGCGTGATCGCGGCGGTCTCGAACTTCACCGACGTCGGCGACGTGATGACGCTCGCGAATCCCGAGATCGTCGAGGAGATCCGCCACCACGTGCAGGCCGAGAAGTCGGCCAAGGGCGAAGTACCGCGCGAGCTCTCCGAGCAGGAAAAGGCGGAGATCGCCTCCTACGGGCACGCGGAGTAACCGGCCGCGACGTTTGCAGACAGGGCTCAAGGCTCGCGATCGGCCGCTCCGGCCGGTCGCGAGCCTCTGCGCCCTGGAAGCGTGTGATTGCCCTTCGGGGCCGTGGGTAGACCCATGAGAGCGAAGGAAGGAGAGCTTTTATGGCAGATACGGCAACCACCGAGCAGTCACTCGAGGCCCGGCTGGAGGAGATGCTCGACGTTGAGCAGTTCGATCCGCCGGAGGAATTCGCCAAGCACGCGCTGCTGAGCGATCCATCGGTCTACGACAAGGCCGAGAAGGACTGGAAGGGCTGGTGGATGAAGCAGGCGAAGGAGCTCCACTGGTTCAAGGAGCCCAAAGAGGACGTCGACGAGTCCGACCCACCGTTCTTCAAGTGGTTTGCGGACGGCAAGATCAACGCTTCCTACAACTGCCTGGACCGCCACGTCGAGGCGGGCAACGGCGATCGGGTTGCGTTTCATTGGCGTGGCGAGGAAGGCGAGGAGGAGGACCTCACCTACGCCGACCTGCACCGCGACGTGCAGAAGTTCGCCAACGCCCTGAAGGACCTCGGCATCGAGAAGGGCGACATCGTCGGCATCTTCCTGCCGATGATCCCCGAGGTGATCGTCGCGATGCTGGCGTGCGCTCGCATCGGCGCGCCGCACAACGTCGTGTTCGGCGGGTTCTCGGCCGGCTCGGTCCGGGAGCGGATGGAGTTCTCCGAGGCCAAGGCGCTGATCACCGTCGATGGTGCACGGCGCAAGGGCAAGACGGCGAACATCAAGCAGGCGGTCGACGAGGAGATGGGCGACCTCTCCTCGCTCGAGCACATCGTCGTCGTGAAGCGAACCGGCGCCGATTGCGAGATGAAGGACGGCCGCGACGTCTGGTACGACGACATCCTCGAGAAGGCGGATGACGAGTGTCCGGCCGAGGAGCTCGACGCCGAGCATCCGCTGTACGTGCTGTACACGAGCGGTTCGACGGCCAAGCCCAAGGGCGTGCTTCACACCACCGGCGGCTACCTGACCGGTGTGGCGTCGACGCACCGCCTCGTGTTCGACCTGCAACAGGAGGAGGACGTCTACTGGTGCTCTGCCGACGTCGGGTGGGTGACCGGCCACTCGTACATCGTGTACGGGCCGATGGTCAACGGCGCGACCAGCGTGATGTACGAGGGCGCGCCGGACTACCCGCACAAGGGCATCTGGTGGGAGTTGTGCGAGCGCTACGGCGTGACGAAGTTCTATACCGCGCCCACCGCGATCCGCGCCTGCATGAAGTGGGGCGTCGAGCACGTCGAGAAGCACGATCTGTCGAAGCTGAAGCTGCTCGGCACGGTCGGCGAGCCGATCAACCCGAAGGCCTGGCTCTGGTACTACATCGTCGTCGGCGGCGAGCGTTGCCCGATCGTCGACACCTGGTGGCAGACCGAGACCGGCGCGATCATGATCACGCCGCTTCCGGGGATCGTCGCCACGAAGCCCGGTTCGGCCACGCGCCCGTTCCCCGGCATCTCCGCCGACGTTGTCGACGAGCGCGACGGCGAGCCGCTCGATGACGGCCAGGGACTGCTCGTAATCAAGCGCCCGTGGCCGTCGATGCTGAGGACGCTGTACAAGGAGGACGAGCGCTTCGTCGAGACGTACTTCGAGAAGTTCGGCAAGGAGACGTACCTGGTCGGCGACGCCGCGCGCAAGGACAAGGACGGCTACTTCTGGATCATCGGGCGCATCGATGACGTCGTGAACGTGTCCGGGCACCGGATGTCCACGGCCGAGGTCGAGTCCGCGATCGTCGCCCATCCCAAGGTCGCGGAGGCGGCCGTCATCGGTCAGGCCGACGAGGACAGCGGCCAGGCGATCTGCGCGTTCGTGACCCTCGAGGGCGACGACACCGAAGGGTCAGATGAGCTCGTGTCGGAGATCAACGACACAGTGGCGAAGCGCATCGGCAAGCTGGCGCGGCCCAAGCGGATCATCTGGGCCGACGACCTGCCCAAGACGCGGTCCGGCAAGATCATGCGGCGGCTGCTCCGCGACATCGCCGAGGGCCGCGCGCTGGGCGACGTCACGACGCTGCGCGATCCCGACGTCATGAAGCAGCTCGAGGGCAAGGTCCAAGACGAGCAGAAGGCCGACGAGTCGTAGGGTGGTGAGGCGCGCTCCGGAATCCGGTCTCCGGAGTGCATCCTCACCAGCCCGCCGGACGGCTGTTAGTCCGGATTCGTAGATAACGCTCGCCTTCGGGCGGAGAGCGCCGATGCCTCGTGAATGAGCGTCGTCCGCGATATCCGCCCCACCGGGCCGTTGAGCCCGGTGACGCTGCGCGACGGGTCGGCCGTGCGCGTGCGACCTCTTCGCGGAGGTGACGAGGCCTCGCTGCGGGCGTTTCTCGAAAGTGTGTCGGTCGAGTCGCTGCGCCGACGGTTCTGCGGCGCCGTCGATCTCGCGCGCCTGACTTCATCGTTCGTCCGCGATTGCGGCGCCGACGACCTCGCGGTGATTGCCGAGGCGGTGTCGTCAGGACAGATCGTCGCTCACGCGGCCTCGTTCCGGATTGGCGCTAGCCGGGCGGAGGTCGCATTCCTCGTCACCGACGAGTGGCAGGGTCGCGGCCTCGGATCGCTGCTGCTCTCCCGCCTCGCAGAGCACGCCGAGTCGAGCGGGGTCACCACGCTGGTGGCGGAGGTGCTTGCGCGCAACCGCGCGATGATCAGCGTCTTCGAGCGCAGCGGGTATCCGGTCGGGATCCGCTCCGATCCGCACGGCATCGAGGTGGAGATCGACCTTGTGCCGGTTGCGCCAGCGCTCGCTCGCGCCGCCTGAACCGGCCATGCGCGACACGCCACGGTCCGCGCTCAAGGATCCTGTGGGTTCGCCGATCACCCGGTGGGGACTGATCAAAGCTCCACCTATGGCGATCGAAGAACTCAGCAGGGACCACACCGATTCAGCGCCGCCGCGAGACAGCGAGGCGACGTGGCCTCTGATCGCGCTGTCCGAGCGCGGTGGCGAGCTGGGCGAGCTGAGCCGCGACATCGCTCACGCGCTCGACGAGCTCGCGCAGACGACCTCGGAGTTCTCGTGCGGCTCCGCGCGCAGCTCGGTGGCGGTGTCGGTGATCAGCGACAACATGCAGCGCCTGCGCGACCAGCTCGAGGTGCTCAGCGTCAGCTCGGGCTCGCTCCGCGAGGCTTCGGCGCAGACCGCCGAGTCGGCCGGCGCATCGGCCAACCTGCTCGAACAGCTTTCGGTCGAGAGCGCCCGGGGCCTCGATGTACTCGGTCCGCTGATCGACGCGATCCGTCAGATCAGCGACCGCGTCGTGCGCGTGCACGAGCTGGTCGAGACGCTTGCCGCCAATGAGCTCACGAGCATCGAACAGTTCTCGGCGATCATCCACCGGATCGCGAGCCAGACAAAGCTGCTCGCGCTGAACGCCGCGATCGAGGCCGCGCGCGCCGGTGAGCACGGACGCGGCTTCGCCGTCGTCGCGGATGAGGTCGGCAAGCTTGCCTCGGAGACCTCGTCGCAGACCTCGCAGATCCGAGACACCGTGACCCGCACCCGGTCCCAGATGGACGAGGTCGTCGCCGCGGCTGCGATCGCGCGGGAGCAGTCGGCCAAGAGCAGCGAGGACGCCGACGCCGGCCGCGAGATCCTGGAGCGGATCTCCGAGCTGATCGGTTCCTCGAACGACAACGCGAACCAGATCGCGACGCTCGCGCGTCAGCAGCTCGCCGACGTACAGGAGATCGACGTCAACCTGCACGCGATCACCGCCGGCAGCGCCGAGATCGAGCAGCAGGCGGAGTCGGTGGCGCAGGCCCAGCTCGATCTGTCGGCGAGCACCGAGCGCGCGTCGCTGACGCTCGCCCGGTTCGAGACGGGCGGCTTGATCTCACGCCTGCGGGGTCGCTGCGAAGGCCTGGCCGAGGACCTGCGGGCGATCCTCGAGGCCGCGGTCGACGAGCGTCACGTGAGCCTCAGCAAGCTGCTCGAGCTTCGCTACCAGGAGGCGACCGGACCGTTGATCGAGCGATTCGCGCGGCTCTTCGACATCAGCCGGGCAGAGGCGTCCGGATTCTCGCCGCCCAAGTACCACACCGCCTACGACGCGCTCGTGGACGGCGCGATGATGGAGCGGATGGACGCGGTTCTCGCGGCCGAGCCGAAGCTGACGTTCGCGCTGCCCTTCGATCTGAATGCCTGGGCGCCCGCGCACAACAGCGTCTACTCGAAGGGCATCACGGGCGACCCGGCCAAGGATCTGGTCGGAAACCGGACCAAGCGCTTCTTCCTAGAGTCCGGAGCGCTCACCCGGGCATCCAGGATGGAGCTCGGCGTCGACCTCCCCGGCAAGGTCCTCACGCGCGCGCAGATCACCGCCGCCGGCGCGCGGCTCCGAGAGTCCGCGAGCGGTCACCGTCCGTTCTTGGTGCAGACATATGCGCGCGACACCGGCGCGGTGCTGACCACGCTGTCGGTCCCCCTGTACGTGCACGGCCAGCGTTACGGCTGCGTGTGCCTCGGCTGGGATCCCGAGCGACTTCGCGCCTGAACCGCGGCGCCGCTCAGACCCCTAGTCGCCGGCTCAGGTCGGTCACGTGCCGGCGCGCGACCGGGATCGACTGGCCCCCGGCAAACCCCAGCTCGGCCGTGCCACCGAACAGCGGACGGAGCTCGACCGCTCGCGCGAGGTTGGCGACGTACTGGCGGTGAACGCGGACGAAGTCGAATGGCTCCCAGCGGTGCTCCACGTCGCTGAGCGTCGTCCGCAGCAGGTAGCGCCCGTCCTCGGTGACGATGCGCACGAAATCGCCGTGCGACTGGATGTACAGGATCGATCCGCGGCTGATCAGCCGCGTCGAGCCGGCGCGGGCCCCTGAGACCGCGATCATCTCGCTCTCGCCCGGAGGCTGGGAGCGCGGACGGCGCCCGTTCCGGTCGGTCTGCGCCTCGCTTGCCTCGACCGCGGCGGCGACCCTCTCGAGCGCCTCCTCCAGACGGCGCCGGCTGACCGGCTTGCGCAGGTAGTCGACCGCGCGAAGCTCGAACGCATCGACCGCGGCGCCGTCGTGGGCGCTCACGAACACCAGCTGCGGCGGGGAGGCGAACCGTCTCAGGACGCGCCCGAGCTCGACGCCGTCGAGGTCCGGCATCCGGACGTCGAGAAAGATCGCGTCGTAGGGCTGAGAGGAGGCCTTGAGCAGCGCGTCGTGGCCGCCGAACGCGCACTCCACGTCGTGGACGCTCGAGAAGCTCCGCAGCAGCCTGGCGAGATCCTCCAGCGGCGTGTGCTCGTCGTCGACGGCGAGGATCGTCAGCCCGTCCGAGCTCATGCCGACCAGGCGAGCTCGGGATCCGGAACCTCGCCGCGAAGATTCGGGACGGTCATCACCGCGGTCGTCCCCTCGTCGACGGCGGATTCGATCCGGAGCGCGTACCGCTCGCCGAATGTGGCTCGGAGCCGGGCGTCGACGTTGGACACCCCGATACCCCCGCCGGCCCCGGCCAGCACGGCCTCCAGGCGTTCGGGCTCGATCCCGACGCCGTCGTCGGAGACGCGCAGCTCCACGTCCCCGCCGACGATCCGGGCCACGATCGTCACCCGTCCCTTGCCCGCGCCTCGTTCGACGCCGTGTCGCACGGCGTTCTCGACGAGCGGCTGCACCGACATCGCCGGCACGACCGCGCCGCGGGTTGACTCGGGCACGTCGACCGTCACGCGCAGGATCTCGCGGAACCGCGCTTGCTCCAGGCGCAGATAGCGCTCGACGTGTTCGATCTCCTCCCCGAGCGTGACGTATGAACGGCCGTCGCGGAACAGGTAGCGCGTGAACTCGGCGAAGTCGATCAGCAGGTCGCGGGCCTCTTCCGGCCGCGCGTGGATGTCGCCGGCGACCGCGGCGAGCGCGTTGTAGATGAAGTGCGGGGAGATCTGCGCCCGCAGCGCTCGCAGCTCTGCCTGAGCGAGACGCTCCTCCTGCGCCGCCACCAGCGACAGCTCGACCTGCGCGGATACGAGGCTGGCGGCTTCCTGGACCACCCGCAACTCGTGATGGCTCGGACGCCCAACCGACCTGTAGAACGCGATCAGCGTCCCGATCCGCTGGTCCTGGGCGACGAGTGGCGCCAGCACCGCGGACTTGAGCGGGCAGGTGGGATCTGAGGACACCAGCCGTGGGACGATATGGAGGCGGTTGTCGCGCGCGCGCTCGAGCAGACGCGACAGCAGATCGCCCGGTCTCACCTGCTCGCGCCCCTCGCCCTCGATCGCCAGCACCGCTCGCGTGTCGGCCAGCGCGATCGCGGCGGCGCCGGTCAGCGCGCGGAGATACGGGACCGCGCGCTCAGCAGTGCGGCCGTTCAAGCCGCGCCGCAGATTGGGAAGCGTCGCGGTGGCGGCGTGGAGGGCGGCCTGCATCGCGTCCTCGGGGATCCCCCTCATGCGGGTACCGCGCATCGCTCGCCACACCGCGATGAGCGCTGCGGCTATCCCGATGCCTAGTACTACGCCCAGAGCCAGATCCATGGTGAGCCTTTAACAGGTTAGCGACGCTTGTGACTGTTGTTACTCGGACCGGTCCGGGGTCTGACGTTACCCGCCGGGGCGGACTCCACCCGGCCTTGTGCGAGCTGTCGGCGGGCGCGATGATGGGTGCATGAGCTCGACCACCACCTTTTCCTCCTATGAGCAGGCACGCGAGCAGCACCGCTGGAGCGTGCCCGAGCGCTACAACATCGCGGTCGACGTGTGCGACCGCCATCCGCGCGACAAGCTGGCGATGATCCATGAGGACTTCCGGGGACGGATCCAGGAGATCGACTGGGGCGAGCTTCAGGACGACTCCAACCGGTTCGCGAACGTCCTGCGGGCCCACGGCGTCGAGCCCGGCGACCGCGTCGCGATGCTGCTTCCGCCCACGCCGCAGACCGCGGCCGCGTTCTTCGGGGTGTGGAAGGCGGGCGCGATTCTGCTGTCGATGTCCGTGCTCTACGGCGACGAGGGCATCCGCCACCGCGTTCGCGACTCGCAGCCCACGGTGCTCGTGACCAACGAGGCGAACGCGGGGCGCGTCGAACGCGATCTCGTCGAGCACGTGCTGATCCTCGACGACGAGCTGCTCGGGCGCGGCTCGACCGCGTTCGATCCCGTCGACACGTCCGCGGACGACCCGGCCCAGCTGTACTACTCGTCGGGCACCACCGGGCTGGCGAA
Organism: uncultured Solirubrobacterales bacterium; assembly: GCA_963783415.1. Taxonomy (GTDB): domain Bacteria; phylum Actinomycetota; class Thermoleophilia; order Solirubrobacterales; family Solirubrobacteraceae; genus Palsa-465. The sequence goes on along the minus strand of CAWANN010000020.1, from coordinate 559,015 downwards.
GGGCATCCTGCACGCCCACCGATACATCCTCGCCCACGAGGAGTTCCTCTACTGTCACGACCTGCAGGACGGAGAGGTGTTCCACGGCATGGGCGAGTGGGCGTGGGCGGCGGGAATCTGCCCGCTGATCGGGCCGTGGCGCCTGGGCGCGGCACAGGCCGTCTACCAGCGCGAGGGCGGGTTCGATCCGCACAAGCAGCTCGACTTCCTCTCACGCCACCGCGTCAGCAACGTGTTCGGGACCCCGACCGCGATCCGGTCGATGATGTCGATCTCGGACGCCGGCACCCGCTACCCGCAGAAATTCCGGATCGTGTGCTCGGCCGGCGAACCGCTCAACCCCGAGGCGATCCGCTGGTTCCGCGAGCAGTACGGGATCACCGTGCTCGATTACTACGGACTGACCGAGTCGTATCCGTTGTGCGCCAATTATCCGTTCATGGAGGTCCGCGAGGGCTCGATGGGTCGCCCGATGCCGGGCTGGGAGGTGGCGATCCTCGACGAGGACGAGCGCCCGGTGGCGCAGGGCGATCGCGGCGAGATCTGCCTGAAGGCGCGGTCGAACCCGCACTACCCCCTCGGGTACTGGAACCGGCCCGAGGAGGACACCGCTGAGGCGTTCGGCGGCGACTGGTTCCACACCAAGGACGCGGCCCGCGCGGACGAGGACGGGTACTTCTGGTACGAGGGGCGGGCCGACGACGTGATCATCTCGGCCGGCTACCGGATCGGCCCGTTCGAGGTCGAGTCGGCGTGCCTCGAGCATCCCGCGGTGGCCGAGGCGGCGGCGGTCGCCTCACCGGACGAGCGGCGCGGCAACGTGGTCAAGGCGTTCGTCGTGATCGCGTCGGGATACGAGCCGTCCGACGAGTTGGCCGAGGAGATCAAGACGTTCGTGCGCGACCGGCACTCGGCCTACGCCTATCCACGGCTGATCGAGTTCGTTCCGGACCTCCCCAAGACCCTCACGGGCAAGATCCGCCGGATCGAGCTCCGGCAGAGCGAGCTCGAGCGGGCCAAGGACTAGCGCGCGCCGACGCGCGCGTGGCTGCGGATCTCGGCCAGGATCCGCTCGAGCCGGGGCTCGGTGTCACGGTCGACGTGGGTCATGATCGCGCCGACCGCGGGGTGGACGGCGCTGATCTGCGCGTGCATCTCGTGCGCCACGGCCCGGTAGCTCGGGTGGCCCTCACGTCCCGAGCGCAGCTCGATCAGCTGCATCGCCTCGCGGGCATTGACGTCGAGCACAAACCGGATCCGGTAGCCGAGGCAGAGCGCATACGGGGCAGCGGTCGTCAGGCCGCTGTCGACGAGGCGCTCGTATTCGCGCCGCGAGAGCTCGAGCGCGCGGCGGTATTCGTCGCCGCAGCCCGCGAGCTCGACCTGTTCGGGGATGTCGGCGCCGAGATCGGGGGTCAGCGACTGCCACTGGACCGTCAGCATCCGGTGGCGCTGAAGGTCGCGAAACGCACCATAGTCGGCGACGATCTCGAACCGGTAGCGAAGCGTTTCGAGGCCGCGCCCCGGGCGGTGGCGCCGGTTGGCGCGCTCGCCGGCGAGGTCGGCGAGCAGCTCGGCGCGCGCGTCGGCGTCGAGCGTGGCGATCGCGTCCCGGGTCTGCTCCTCGGAGGTGGCGCCGGCCTCGAACAGCAGCGCCGAGAGCAGGTCGTCCTCGTCTCCCTCGACTCGCATGAGCGTGACCGACGGACCCTCGGGACCCTGGGCGGCGTCGAGCCCAAGACGCGCCGCCCACCGCTCGCCGGCGCGCTCGCGCGCCTCGAGGTAGCCGATCCACTGGCCACCGCGGTCGGGGCGCTCGACGCGCGTGAGGAAGCTCGGCATCACGGCTTGGAGCTCGTCGAGGATCATCCGGCCGTAACTCCGGGCCTCCTCGAGCGGATGCGCGAGCAGGTGGAGAACCAGCTGCTCGTAGGTCTGCCCGGTGGCGAAGATGCCCATGTGCGACAGCGAGCTCGCGGGGAGCAGGCCCCGCAACAAATCGAGCGCCTTGGCCTTGATCGCCCGCGCGTGCGCGGCAGCGGGCTCGTCCGCGGCGCGCGGGAACTCGGCCTCGGCCCAGGCGCAGACGCGCGGGAGCGAGTCCGAGTAGATCCCGAACAGCTCGTCCATCGCGCGTCGGTAGGCGGGGCCGAGGGACTCGTCGCGGTAGTAGCGAAAGCCACCGGGCGGCGCCGGCATCGGCGCGTCGTAGGCGATGTAGCGCGTCGATTGCTCCAGGTAGGCGCCCAGGCGGGGTCGCTGCAGGATCTTCGTCAGGACGTTCGAGACCCACTCGCAGGCGACGTGAGCCCCGCCGAGCTGCGCCACCGAGTCGTCCCCGTAGCCGAGAAAGATGCGCTCGTACAGCTGGGCGGCGCGCGTGCCCTCGCCCTGATCGATCAGCGCCGCAGCGCTCCCGACGTCGTCGGCGAACTCCTCGAGGAACAGGCGCCGTAGCGTCCCCGGATAGCGCGAATACCGCGCGAACAGGGCCGCCTTGACCGTCTCGGGCAGGTTGACGAGCGCGAACACGGGCCGGTCGAGGTTCGTGAAGTGGGGGCGGAGGCGCTCGCGCTCAGCCTCCGTGAAGCTCTCGACCGGATAGTCCACGGATGCCGGAGCGTAGCGGCTGGAGCGGTCGATCCGGGCGCATCACCGAACAGGCGACCCGGCCGCTCTAAAGCTTTCCGGTGCACTGGACGATCTACGGGCCAGGAGCTGGGGGGCAGCGCAAATCTTGGTGTGCCCGACGACGATCGTAGGGAGAACCTCTTCATGGATTCACACGCCGCGCTTTACCACATCACACCCGAGAACCTGGCGCTCCGGCGTGAGTTCATCGGTCTCGACGGAGAGGTGGTGGCGCTGCTGGCGAAGCTTCAGCCGTGGGCGAACGAGGTTGCCGACGAGGTCGCCGCGGACCTGACCGACCACCATTTCCAGTTCCCCGCGACCGCGGAGTTCTTCCGCAACTACGCCGCGGAGACACGGATCGATCTCGACGCCTTCCGGGCCGAGTGGCTCGCCGACCGGGCCACCCACTGGCGCAGGATCTTTTCCGAACCGGGTCAGCCCGGTCCGTTCGGAATCGAGTACTTCGCGAAGCTGCTCGAAGCAGGATCGGCCTACAACCGGATCAACCTGCCGATGAAGTGGTACCTCGGGAGGTATCCCGCGTACCTCGATGCGGTGCGCCGGCAACTGCGCGAGAACCCGCCCCAGGTCGCCGGTGAGCGGGATGGGCGACGCGGCCTGCTCCGTCGCGGGGATGCCGGGATCGATCCCGTGGTCCTCGCGGACGCCGAGCGCGCGATCGGAATCGTCTTCAACTACGACCTCCAGGCGATCACGGACGCGTTCTACTTCGACACGTTCGCGACCATGGGCGTCGACCTCGACGCGATCCGCAGCCGCGGCGCCGAGCGCGATCTCTCAGACCAGGCGCTCGAGCTGAAGTCGACCGTCCACGAGTCGATGCGGCTGTTCATCGACTCCTCGCACAGCGTGCACGAGATCTTCGCTCAGGTCCGCGACAACGTCGACCAGACCTCGCACGCGATGGCCGGGATCGCTGCGGCGAGCTCGGAGGTCGCCCAGGGCGCCGAGCGCCAGGCGATGATGCTCCAGCGCAACCGCGAGCTGGCCGACGAGGTTTCGGCCGCGACCGACCGCGCCCAGGGGCTGAGCGAGCAGGGCGTCGAGGCGGCCGGTGAGGCGAACCGCGTGATGCAGCGCGTGAGGGTCTCGGGCCAGGAGGCCCAGGCCGGGATCGGCGAGCTCGCCCGCAAGTCGAGTGAGATCAACGGCATCCTCGAGACGATCACCGGCATCGCGAACCAGACGAACCTGTTGGCGTTGAATGCGGCGATCGAGGCCGCGCGCGCCGGCGAGCACGGCCGCGGGTTCGCGGTCGTGGCCGAAGAGGTCCGCAAACTCGCCGAGGAGTCCGGCGAATCGGCGGACACGATCGCGGAGCTCGTCAAAGAGATCCAGCAGGAGATCGACCGCGTCGTCGACCTCGTGCAGCAGGCCGCCCGGCTCGCGGATCACGGCGTTGAGAGCTCCGAGCGCGCCCAGCACGCGTTCGCCGAGATCGGCGAAGCGATCGCCGACATCTCGCAGAGCGTGGGCGGCATGACCGAGACCTCGACCGAGATCGCGACCGTCGCCGAGCAATCGTCCGCGTCGGCGCAGGAGATGTCCTCGTCCACACAGGAAACGAGCACGCAGTCCCAGGAGCTCCGCGCCTCGCTGTCCGAGCTCGCGACGACCGCCGATCTCCTGCTCGAAGCCTCGCAGCAGTTCTCGCTGGCCGACTAGCGCGTTCGCGCTGACGCTGACCTTCTAGGGCCGGTGAAGGCGGGTCAGCAGGACCGCGGCAGTGATCAGCTGGGTGAGGACGCCGATCACGACCGGAGGCTCGATCGAGGTGTGGTTGGCATGGTGCAGCGGCAGCGTGACCCGCAGGCCGGTGCGCAGCTCCGCCATCATCGCGACGTCGGGGAGGACGCCGCCGAACGCTCCCACGGCGGCCAGGCGGTGGCTGCGAGCCAGCGCGCCGGTCAGGAGCGTCGCCGCCGCGAGGTCGGCGAACATCGCAGCGCGGTTATCGAGCGCGTAGTCGGTGTGGGGGATGCGGTCGAGCGCCAGGTGGCTGATCACGCCGACAGCCAGCGCGCCGCGTGGGGTGCGCGCGAAGCGGGAGGCGAAGGCGCCGGCGAGTGCGTGTGGGGTGGCGATCATTTACGGATCGGGTCGTTCAATCGAGAGATCGTCTTGCGGGCATAAACGTTGAGCCTTTTGCATCGCTTCTGCACGGACGGTCAGGCTCGCGCGCGAACACCCGCGCCCCTGACGGTCCCAGGCCCGCCCGTCGCTACAGCGAACCGCGCCCTCTCGGCGCCCTTTCTCGACCGATGGCATTTCGCCAACTGGCGGGCATGCGAACGGGTAGGCGCTGACGCACGGACACCGCCTTCTGCCAGCGCTTCGGGTCTAGATCGGCGCCGCACAGGGCGCACCCCGCCGCATACGGGGTTACGCGTTCGCCGCATTGGGGACAGTATCCGGGGTGCATATCAGCAAGGATGCGTTCCGAGCGTGTGAAACCACTAAACGCAGCGTGAGGAGCGGCGAAGAACGCACTCGCCGTCCCGATTCGAGTGGAGGCGACCGCTAGAACAGACCCGGCAGCGCGTTCGCCGCGTGTGTCGCGAGCGTGAACAGCGGGGACGGGAAGATCCCGAATACGATCGTCGCCGCGGCGAACACGACTGCCACGAACACGACCTCGAGGTAGCGCAAAGAAGCCCCCACGGCCCCCGGCCCTCCGAAGTCCCACTCGTCGGACTCGAGCGCCCCGCCGGCGATCGGCGCCAGCTCGCCGGGACCGGGCGTGGGCGGAACCACGGTCGGCGCGGGCACGGCCGGACGCATCCACATTGTCGCGACCACCCGCAGGTAGTAACCCAGCGAGATCATCGAGCCGACGACCAAAACAATCGCCAGCCACGTGTAATCGCCGGAGACGAGTGCTCTGATGAGCTGGAACTTGCCGATGAAGCCGACCGTGCCGGGGATGCCCGCGAGCGCGAGCATCCCGATCGTCATCGGCCAGGCGAGCCACGGGTTGCGTGCGCCCAGGCCGGCCAGGGCGCTCAGGTAGTTGCCGTCTGGTCGTTCGTGCTCTTCGGCGACGATCACGGCAAACGCCGCGAGGTTCATGAACAGGTAGCCCATCAGGTAGAAGACCGTTGCCTGGATCCCGAGCCGCGTGCCGACGACGACGCCGGCGAGCATGTATCCGGACTGGGCTACCCCCGAGTACCCCATCATCCGCTTCAGCGACGACTGCCCGAGCGCGCCGGCGTTCCCGACGATGATCGTGATCGCGGCAATCGTCGCGAGCAGCGGCGCCCACGTGTTCTGGGCGCCGAGCGCGGCGAAGTCGAAGAAGCGGATGAACGCTCCCATCGCCGCCGCCTTGGTGGCGGTGGCCATGAACGCCGTGATCGGCGTCGGGGCGCCCTCGTACACGTCGGGCGTCCACTGGTGGAAGGGGGCTACCGAGGCCTTAAAGGCGAAGCCCACGATCGTCAGCCCGAGGCCGGTCAGGACCATCGCGTTGCCGAGCACGCCGCCGGATAGCTTGTTCAGCGACATCGCCTGACCGATCGCGGCGAAGTCGGTCGAGCCGGTGGCGCCGTACACCAACGCCAGTCCGTACACGAGCGTCGCCGATCCGACCGAGCCGACCACCAGGTACTTCAGGCCGGACTCGAGCGAGCCCTCGCGGCGTGTCTCGGACGCGCACAGGATGTACAGCGGGATCGACAGCAGTTCGATCCCGAGGAACAGCGACACGAGGTTCTGGGCCGAGACGAACACGGCCATCCCGAGCACGCTGAAGAGGAGCAACGCGAAGTACTCGCCGTCCCCCGACTCCTTCGGCGCGATCGCGCGCCAGGACATCAGCACGGTCGCGATCCCCGCGACCGCGAACAGCATGTCGAGCTCGAGTGCGAGGTCGTCGATCCGGAGCGCTCCGGAAATGATCGACGCCGGGTGATGGAACCGCCATATGCAGGCCGCGATCGTGCAGGCGAACGCGATCACGGCCAGCGCCGGCACGACCTTCTCGCGGATCACCGCCGGCCGCAGCAATCCGACGACCAGCACGACCAGGCCGCCAACCCCGAGGCACAGCAGCGGAGAGAACGCCTTCCAGTCGATGTGCGGGCCCTTGATGTGGGCGGCGGCGAGCAGGAGCGGCGTCATCGGCTCGCCACCCTCAGAGCATGACCGCTCGCGGCCTGGGTCTGCGCCGACGCGATCGTCGCGCGCACCGTCGGCTCCGAGCGCTTGAGCCCGAACTGCGGGTACAGCGCGAGCACGAGGATCACGAGCACGATCGGGACGATCGCCACCGCCTCGCCAACCACAACCTCCCGAGAGCCCACCGAACGCCCGACCCGGTTATGGAAGGCGGTGATGAACAGGCGCAACGCGTACACGGCGGCGCCGATCACGCCGAGGAACGCGATCACCGAGACCGCGGTCTTCGCCTGGAACACACCCAGCAGGATCATGAACTCGCCAATGAAGTTTGAGGAGCCCGGCATCGCGAGCGTCGCCAGCGCGACGATCAATGCGAGCGTCGCGAGCACCGGGGCGCGGAACGCGATCCCGCCCATGTCGCGCAGGTCCTCCGATCCGCCAGCGCGCACCGCCGCGGCCGCGACGATGAAGAACATCGGCGCGGTCACGAGGCCGTGGTTGACCATCTGCAGCAGCGCGCCCTGGTCGCCGGTCGGCTTCAGCGAGAAGATCCCGAGCGTGATGAAGCTGAGCTGGGCGACGCTCGAGTAGGCAACGACCATCCTCGCGTCGGTCGTCGTGAACGCGACCAGCGTCCCCCAGATGATCGAAATCAGGCAGAGCACCAGCATCGGCATCTGGAAATGCACCGACGCATACGGGAACAGGGGCAGCACGATCCGCAGAAACCCGTACGCGGCCACCTTCGAGACCACGCCGGAGAACACCGCGACCGCCGGTATCGGCATCGATTTGTAGCCGTCGGCGAGCCATCCGTGGAAGGGGACCAGCGGCATCTTGACCAGGAACGCGACCGCGAAACACAAGAAGATCCAGTCCTGCGAGCTGTGCGATAGATGCACCTGTTGCAGCGACGAGAGCACGAACGTCAGCGACCCGCCGGTCTGATTGGCGGTGAGCACTCCGGTGGCGACCGCGCCCGCGAGCATGAAGAACGAGCCGACCAGCGTGTAGATCACGAGCTTGGTCGTGGCCCGCACCCGCTCGCCTGAGCCCCACATCCCCACGAGGAAGTAGAACGGGATCAACATCAGGTCGAAGAACGCGATGAACAACGCGAGGTCCTGCGCGCAGAAGGCGCCCAGTACCGCGCTCTCGGCCAGGCCGAAGTGGAAGTAGAAGCTACGCGGGCGGTCCCACTCCCGGAACGACGACCACCACAGCGATGCGCTGAAGAGCACGGTCGCGAGCAGGACCAGGACGATGTTCAGCCCGTCCAACCCGAGCTTGTAGTGGATCCCGAGCGCGGAGATCCACACGTCGTCGGTGACGAACTGAAGGCCTGAATGCCCCAGCTTGAATCGCGCGACGAACGAGATCGCCACTCCGAGCGTGATCAGGCTGCCGACCGCCACCGCCCGGCCAACAAGGCCCGGCGGCAGCAACGCAGCGACGAGCGAGATCGCAAGCGGGAGCCAGATCAGGATCGACAGCGTCATCTCACGTGCTCGAGATGAGGAAATAGAGAGCGACCCCGCCCACGCACACCAGCATCAGCGCCGCGTAGTAGCGCAGGTAGCCGGTTTGCGCGCGGCGGACCGCGGCGCCGCCGGCGCGGACCGCGCTCGAGGTGCCGTCGGTGATTCCGGAGATGACGTTCCGCTCGAGCGCGGTCGTGACGACGCGGCCAAGCCACGCCGTCGGCCGGACAATCGCGAAGTCGATGATCTCGTCGAAGTACCACTTGTTCGAGAGGAACACGTAGACGCCGGAGAACCGCTCTCGCAGCCGCGTCGACGTGCCGACACGTACGACCCAGATCCGGTAGGCGATCGTGACGCCGGAGATCGCGATCAGCGCGCCGATCACCAGACCCAGCCACGCCGGACCGGTGCTGACCTCGACGTGAACGTACTTGGAGTCCGCGAAGGTCGGCTCGAGGAACTTTGTGACCGCGTCGTCGATGCCCGGGATCTGGATGAGGCCGCCGATGACCGCCAGCACCGCCAGCGCGCTCATCGCGATCTTCATGGGTATCTCGCGTTCGGCGATGAAGTGGCCGGGGCCGGGGAAGCCGACGTCGGTGTCCTCCTCCTCGCCGGTCATCGGGTTACGCGGGACGTCGGCATGGTGCAGGTGGCCGTGTTCGAGCTCGCGCGCCTCCTCGCAAGGCTCGTTAAAGAAAGCCCGGAAGATCATCCGGAACGTGTAGACGCCGGTCAGCAGCGCGCCGAGGTAGCCGACGACGCCGAGCACCTCAAAGCCGCCGCCGCGATGGTCGAGGAACCCGATGATGTCGTCCTTCGACAGCCAGCCCGAGAACGGCGGCATGCCCGACAGGGCGAGACCGCCCACCAGGAAGCAGATGAACGTGAACGGCAGCGCTTTCCGGAAGCCACTCATGTGGTCCAGCGACTGATCACCCGCCATCGCGCCGATGATCGAGCCGGCGGCCATGAATAGCAGTGCCTTGAAGAAGGCGTGCGTCATCAGGTGGAACAGGCCGGCCGAGTACGCCCCGACGCAGACGGCCATGATCATGTAGCCGATCTGAGACATCGTCGAGTACGCGATCACGCGCTTGATATCGGTCATCACCAGCGCGACCGTCGCCGCGACCACGAGCGTCAGACAGCCGCCGATCGCCCCGACGTCGGCCGCCGTCGGGGCCCATTCGAACAGCACGTGCATGCGCGCGATCAGGTAGACGCCGGCGGTGACCATCGTCGCGGCGTGGATCAGCGCCGATACCGGCGTCGGGCCCTCCATCGCGTCCGGGAGCCACGTGTGGAGCGGTACCTGAGCGGACTTGGCGAACGCACCGACGAGCAGCAGCAGGCAGGCGACGACGATCGGGGCGCCGTTGTACGCGAAGTCGTGCGGCACCGCGTGGAACACCGGCAGGAATTGGACCGTGCGGGTGTGTTGGAAGATGATGAACGTGGCGATCACGAGCCCGACGTCGCCGACGACGTTGATCACGAACGCCTTGATGCCGGCGCGCGTGGCGGTCGTGCGCCGGTACCAGAACGAGATCAGCAGATACGAGGCCGCTCCGACGAACGCCCAGCCGACGATCAGGATCACGAAGTTCCCCGCTTCGACCAGGAGCAGCATCGAGAACACGAAGTAGTTCAGGTAGCTGAAGTAACGCGAGTACCCCTTGTCGAGCGTCATGTACGACACCGAGTACAGGTGGATCAGCGTCGAGACGCCCGAGACCACGAGCATCATGAAGATCGACAGCGGGTCGATCAGGATCTGCAGCTTGGCGTCGATGCCGGCCGAGACGTCGTAGTCCCACAGCGTCGATGTCACCTGGCGGTGGTCGGCGCTCAGGCCCTGCAGCTTGATGAACGCGAGGACCGAGAACACGAACGAGAGCGCGATCGCGAAAGTCGCTATCCAGCCGGCGCTCCGGCCGGGCCAGCGGGCGAACCCGAACCCGATCAAGATCGTGCCGGCGATCGGGCACGCCAGCACCAGCCAGCCGAAGGTCGTCGTACTCATCCCTGGAGCTCGTTCAGCTCGTCGACGTCGATCGGGAGCTGCCGACGGTAGATCGCGACCACCAGCCCGAGCCCAACCGTGACCTCGCACGCGGCCACGACCATCACGATCAGCGCGAACACCTGGCCGTCCTCATTTCCCCACATCCGCGCGAACGCCACCAACGCGAGGTTCGCGGCGTTCAGCATCAGCTCGAGACACAGCAGGATCACGACCGGGTTGCGCCGGACCAGCACGCCGCCGGCGCCGATGCAGAAGATGATCGCCGACACGGCCAGGTACCAGCCGATGTTCACCAGCCGCCCTCCTGATCGGAAGTCGGGGCGCCCGCGCCCTCGCCGGTCGGGCTCCCGACCGCCTCGACGTCGGACGTGACCGCCTCGCGCCGGACCGGCAGATCGATCGCGCCCGAGGCCTCCGCCATCGTCCCGGTATACGCCGGCCGCGGCTCGAGGATCCGGGCCTCGATCTGGTCGTCCGGCTCGAGCCCGTGCCGGCGCCGGGCCAGCACGACCGCGCCGACCGCTGCCACCAACAAGAGGATCGACGCCACCTCGAACGGGAACAGGAACTTGGTCAGGAACAGCGCGCCGATCGAGCTTGGAGTGCCGAAGCCGGGAGCGAACGGCGCCCCGCGCGAGTTCACGCCTTTCAGCCCGGCGCCCAGCGTCGCGATGCAGAGCTCGATCGCCAACGCCAGCGCGAACAGCGGGCCCAACACCCGCAGCGCGCCGCGAGTCGTCAGCTGCTCGCCGGCGCCGATGTACGCGACCACGAACACGTACAGGACCATCACCGCCCCCGCGTACACGATCACCTGCGCCGCGGCGACGAACTCGGCGCGCAGCAACAAGAACAGCGCGGCGAGCGAGACGAGGTGGAACGCCAGCGCGAGCACGCTGTAGAACGGGTTGCGCAGCAGCACGACGCCGAACGCGCCCGTGATCGCGCCGATCGCGGCGATGAAGAACAGGACCGCGCTCACTCGCCCTCCCGGCGCAGCGGCGTGCGCTCGATCGCCTCGGCCAGCAGCATCTCCTTGGTGAAGATCAGGTCCGACCGCGTGTAGTCGGACATCTCGTAGTCGTGGCCCATCGTGATCGCGTCGAACGGGCACGCGACCTCGCAGTAGCCGCAGAAGATGCACCGGCTGAGGTTGATCTCGTACACCGCGGCGTACCGCTCGCCGGCCGAGACGCGGTTCTCAAGGGTGTTCTCGGCCGCGACCACGCGGATGCAGTCCGCCGGGCATGCCGCGGCGCATAGCGAGCAGCCGACGCACTTCTCGAGGCCCGTGTCCTCGAACCGATGGAGCTTGTGGCGGCCGCGGAAGCGGGGATAGACGGGGGTCTTCTCCTCGGGGTACTGGATCGTGACCGGGCCTTCGATCACCCGCGCGAACGTCGTTTTGAGGCCCCTGAGCGTCTCGCCGAACGTGCGGTAGGCGCCGGCGACCGGGCTCATCGCGGGCGAGCGGATTACCTCGATCACATCGTCTGAGACGTCATACGGGGTCATGTCGTCACCAAGATCGCGGTCACGAGGAGGTTCAGGGTCGCCAGCGGAAGCAGCACCTTCCATCCGAACGACATCAGCTGGTCGTACCTAAGCCGGGGGAGCGTCGCGCGGACCCAGACGAAGAAGGTGAAGACGAGCAGGATCTTCGCCAGTACGACGAACGGGTCGACCCATCCGGGAGGGTCGATCCCGAACGGCAGCAGCCAGCCGCCGAAGAAGATCGTCACGGCGATGCCGGACACCACGATCATGTTCGCGTACTCGGCGAACAGGTAGGCGACGAACGGGGTCCCGCCGTATTCGGTGAAGTAGCCGATGATCTCGGTGTCGGCCTCGAGCAGGTCGAACGGCGCCCGGTTGGTCTCGGCGAACGAAGACACCAGGTAGATCAGAAAGCCGGCGAACTGGGGGATGAAGAACCACATGCCCTCCTGGGCGTGGACGATTCCGGTCAGAGAGAGTGTCTGGGCGGTGATGATCACGCCGACGATCGAGAGGCTCTGCGAGACTTCGTAGGAGATGAGCTGTGCGGCGCCGCGCATCGATCCGAGGAACGAGTACTTGGAGCCGGACGACCAACCGCCGAGCATGATCCCGTAGAACGAGATCCCGGCAAGCGCGAACACATACAGCGGGCCGATCGATACGTCGATCCCGTACAGGCCCACCTGCTGACCGAAGATGTGCTGGATATCGCCAAACGGGATGATCGCCAGCGCGGCGACCGCGGTGACGATCGAGATCACCGGCGCGATTCGGAACAGGTAGCCGACCGATGTCTCGGTCCGGAACGGCTCCTTCATCGCGAACTTGACGATTTCCGCCAACGGCTGCAGCAGCCCGAAGGGCCCGACGCGGTTCGGGCCGTAGCGCGCCTGGAAACGTCCGAGGAGCTTGCGCTCGTAGACGATCAGGATCGGCAGGATCGCGAAGATCACGGCGAAGATCACCAGCGACTTGATGATCTGGACCCACCACGGCTCGAAGTAGTTGACGGCCGCGAACGTGATCACGGCTTCTGCACCTCGACGACCGATTCGGTCAGGGCGTTCGCCGAGTCCTCGGCGATGCCGTCGGCGAGGAAGGCGGTGCCGGCGGGGACGCCGGAGCGCACGTGGGCGGTGCCGCGGAGCCGCGTCCCGTTCTGCGACACGTCGATCGAGTCCCCGTCACCGATGCCGAGCCGTCGCGCGTCGTCGGGTGAGAGCTCGACCTGCTGGCGGGCCACGGTGAACAGGAGCGCGGGTGAGATCTCGACCTCGGGAGACGCCCAGATCGAGCGATACCTTCCGAGGCGCAGAGCGCCGTTCGACGAAGCGGCGCCGTCGCGTATGCCGGCGTCAGTCCCGGCCGTTGCCGGGCGAACGACGTCGGACGCCGGCGCCGGCAGCTCAGAGGCGACGTCGAGCTCGGGCCAGCGAACGCCGCGGCCGGCGATCGCCTCGAGCGTGATCCCTCGGTAGAACGGGACCGCCTGCACCAGCTGCGCGAACGCCATCGGCGAGGTCAACACGCCGGTGTCGAGCCCGGCGCGTCTGGCGATCTCGGCGATCACCCACCAGCCGGCGCGGACCGAGCCCGGATGGCCGATCGCGGCTCGCAGCCGCTGGAGGCGGCCGTCGGGATGCACGACGGTCCCCTCCTTCTCCGCGTAGGACTCGGCCGGGAACACCACGTTGGCGTGCTCGGCGATGCCCTCCGTGAGGACCGAGGCGTGCGCGACGACCAGCCCCGCCCGGTGGAGCGCCTGTTCCCACAGCATCCGGTCGGGACGGTCGCGGACGGGGTCGGTCTGGAACAGCCACAGGGCGGTGACGTCGCCATCGGCGGCCGCGCGCGCGATCTCCGTCCCGCCGCGGCCCGGCATGGAGACCTCGCTCGCGTTGACATCCAGATACCCGGGGCCGGTGCCCGGGAGCGCCCCGGCTTCGCGCAGTCCGCGCCCGTTCGCGCCGGCTGGGATCTCCAGTAAGCCCGCGCCGCGGCGATCGGAGAGGCCGAGCCGCTGCGCGATGCTGAGCAGCGTGCCCAGTGCCTCCTCGCCGAGTGACCGCTCGCCCCACAGGATCACGATGTCCTCGCCGCCGTCGCGCAGAAGCTGCGCGACCCGCCCCGCATCCGAATCGGACCCCGAGCCGGCAGCGGCGAGCTCGACGTCGAGTGCGGCCAGGAACTCGGCCTCGCTCCCGGGCGGGAACCGCACTGACAGCCGAGCGTTCGGGTCGAGCGCGCTCGGCCGCGAGGTCGCGATCGCGAGCTTGACGCCGTGGCGCCGGACCCCCTTGCGGATCCGAAGGTCGAAGATCGGCGCATCGTCGAGCGGCTCGCACCCGACCATCAGGATCGTGTGCGCAAACTCGAGGTCGACCACCGTGGCCTGCAACGACGGCGCCGCGAGCGCCCGCAGGAGATCTGGCGACACAGGCCCGCCGTCCCGCGAATCGATGTCCGAGGATTGCAGCGCCTCGCGCATCAGCCGCGCGATCAGGAATCCCTCCTCGTTCGTTGCCTGCCCGCCGACGAGCGTCCCGACCGCACTCTTGTGGCGGGCGAGCCCGGCCGCCGCGTCGAGCGCGCGATCCCAAGACACCGGGCGCAGGCTGCCGCCGTCACGAACGAGCGGTTGGGTGATCCGCTCGTCGACGTGGATCGCCTGGTACGCGAAGCGGCCCTTGTCGCAGAGCCAGCCGTCGTCAACGTCTGGATTGCCACCAGGACCGCCGCCGGTGGCCGCGCCGGTGGCGTCGCGGCTCCGTACCCGCACAACCTTCTCGTCGCGCACCGTGAACTCGACGTTGCATTGCGACGGACACAGCGTGCAGATCCCCGCGGCGCCCTCGATTTCCCACGGCCGCGCGCGGAACCGGTAGGGCTGCGATGTCAGCGCCCCGACCGGGCACAGCTCGACGATGTTGCCGCTGAACGGCGCGACGTACGGATGCCCGTCGAACGTGCCCACGAACGTGTGGGCGCCGCGCTCGGTGAAGATCAGCTGGTAGTCCTCGGAGATCTCCTGGGAGAACCGCACGCACCGGTAGCAGAGGATGCACCGCTCACGGTCGATCGCGATCAGCGGCGAGAGCGCCAACGGCTTCTCGAAGTGGCGCTTGGGCTCGATGAACCGCGACCGCCCAAGGCCCCATCCGAACGTGATGTCCTGAAGCGGGCACTCGCCCCCCTTGTCGCACACGGGGCAGTCGAGCGGATGGTTGACGAGCAGGAACTCGACGATCGCGTTCTGCGCCCAGTGGACGCGGTCGGTCTGGGTGTGGACGACCATCCCGTCCTTGACAGGGGTCGAGCATGACGTCTGGAGCTTCGGGATACCCTCGATCTCGACCAGGCACATCCGGCACGCGCCGACGGGGGCGCCTAGCTTCGGCTCGTAGCAGAAGTAGGGGATCTCGATGTCACCCTGCTTGGCGGCGTCGACGAGCATCATTCCCTCGGGCGCGCGCACCTCGCGGCCGTCGATCGTCAGCTGGATGATGTTCTCTTCGGGTCGAGGCATCGAGCGAGGTTCAGTGCACCGGGTAGGGGCCGGCGTGCTCGTCGGCGACCCCGATCGGGATCACGTCCTCCAACTCCGCCCCCTCGGCACGCTGCCGCGCTGCCTCGATTTCGTCCTCGAGCTCGCTCCTGAACTTCTCGACCATCGAGCCGATCGGCATCGCCATCGCGTCGCCCAAAACGCACAGACAGTTGCCGATGATCTGTTCTTGAACGGACGCCATGATGTCGAGGTCCATCGGGGTTGCCTCCCCCGACTGGATGCGCTCGAGCATCTTGACCGTCCAGTTCGTGCCCTCGCGGCACGGCACGCACTTCCCGCACGATTCGTGCGCGTAGAACTTGGCCACCTTCATCGCGACCTCGAGCACGCTGTGGGAGTCGTCCACGATGATGATCGACGCGGTCCCCAGCATGCTGCCCGCCTTCGCGAGGCTGTCGTAATCGAACGGAATGTCCAGGTCGTCCTTCGTTAGGACAGGAGAACTCGACCCGCCGGGGAACCAGAACTTGATCTCGCGGCCTTCGGGCGGCCCGCCGCCGAGCCCGTAGATGACGTCTCGAGCCGGGATCCCGAGCTCGATCTCATAGTTGCCGGGCCGCTGGATGTCACCCGAAATCGACACCAGCTTGGTGCCCGTCGACGTCTCGGTGCCGAGCTCGGCGTACTCCTTGCCGCCCATCCGGATGATCGCCGGCACGGTCGCCAGTGTCTCGACGTTGTTGATCAGCGTCGGGCCGTGATAGAGGCCCTCGATCGCGGGGAACGGCGGCTTCAGCCGTGGGTTGCCGCGCTTGCCCTCGAGCGAGTCGAGCAGCCCGGTCTCCTCGCCGCAGATGTACGCGCCGGCGCCGCGGTGGAGCACGAGCGAGACGGTGTGATCCGAACCCAGGATCTTCTCGCCGATGTACCCGGCGTCCCCGGCCTCGGCGATCGCTGCCTCGAGGATGTCGGCCTGGTGGGCGTACTCGCCGCGGATGTAGATGAACGTCCGGCTGGTCCCCGCTGCCCAGGAGGCGATCAGGATTCCCTCGATCAGCATGTGCGGGTTCTTCTGCATGAGCTCGCGGTCTTTGAACGTGCCGGGCTCGGACTCGTCGGCGTTGCACACCAGGTACTTGTCCATGTCGCCGTGGGGCAGGAACGAGATCTTGCGCCCCGTCGGGAAGCCGGCGCCGCCGCGCCCGCGGATGCCCGAGTCCATCAGTTCGCTCGTGACCTCCTCGGGGGTCATCGCCAGCGCCTTGCGGAGCGACTCATAGCCGCCGCGGCGCTCGTACACCGCCAGCGTGTTGAGTCCGGGCTCGTCGATCCGGTCGAACAGGATCTTCATTCGCCGTCCCCCGCTTCGTCGGGTTCCTGGCCGGCGGGGTGCTGATCCTGGTCGGTGGGCGCCTCGGGCTCGGGCTGCTCGGCTTGCTGTTCGGTGGTCATCTCGATCGCGGCCGTCGGGCCCGGGCGGTCTTCGGCGTCGCCCTCGGTCCCGAGCCCGGCAGTATCGGTCATCTCGGTCGTCTCACGATCCGGCGGGCCGAAGTCCGTCTGCTCCTCGGCCACGCCGGGATCGGCGGAGCGTCGATAGCGGAGCTGCTTGTGCTCCAGCACGGTCCGGCCGGCGCGCAGGTCCTCGACGATCCGCCCTGCGTCATCGATCTCGAGCGGACCCACGTACTCGCCGTTGACCGACGCCATCGGGGCGATGTCGCACGCCCCCAGGCACTCGAACGAGCGCACGTCGACGTCCGGGTCGCCCTCGGCCGCCGCCAGCATGGCCTCGAAGAACTCGTCGGCGCCGAGCAGCGAGCAGGAGATGTTCGTGCACACGTACACGTCGTTGCGCGGCTTGGGAACCGTCGAGAACATGTCGTAGAAGGTCGCCACGGCCGTCAGATAGGCCGGGGTGAGCTGCATGACCGCGGCCACCTCGTCGATCGCTTGTGGCGAGCACCACCCGTAGACCTCCTGCGCGGCGTGGAGCGCCGGGATCGAGGCCGAGCGCCGATCGGGGTACTTGGCCATCGCCGCCTCGATCGTCTCTCGGAGCCCGGGCGGGACCGGCGTAGTCGCGGGGTCGGGTACGGTCGCCGGCTCTTTGGTCAGGTCGACGGCGTCGTCCCAGCCGGGGACGCGCGAGCCGTGCCCAAACCGCGGTACGGGGCGTCTGGTGGCGCTCACCGGTCGATACCCCCGAGGATCGGGTCGAGCATCGCGAGCGTCGCGATCAGGTCCGCGATGTAGCTGTCCTTGACCATCGGGGCGAGCGCCTGGAGGTTGACGAAGCTCGGATCCCGCATGTGCACTCGCGCCGGCTTGGCGGACCCGTCCGACCGCACGAAGCAACCGAGTTCGCCGCGGGGGCTCTCGATCGGGTAGTAAGCCTCGCCCGGAGGCACGCGGAAGCCCTCGGTGACGAGCTTGAAGTGGTGGATCAGCGCCTCCATCGAGGTCGCCAGCTCGTGCCGGGGCGGGAGCGCGACCTTGCGGTCGGTCGTGATGTGAGGGCCCTCGGGCAGGCCATCGAGCGCCTGCTCGATGATCTTGCACGACTCGTAGAACTCGGCGTGGCGGACCCGGTAACGGTCGTAGTTGTCGCCGACTGTGCCGATCGGGATCTTGAAGTCGAAGTGGTCGTAGCTCGAGTAGGGGTGCGCCTTGCGGAGATCCCACGGCTCGCCCGCCGCTCGCAGCAGCGGGCCGGTGACCCCGAGCCTCAGCAGCGCCTCCCTGTCGAGCAGGCACGTATTTCGCAGCCGTTCGAGCAGGATCTGGTTCTTCTCGAACAGATCGGCGTACTGATCAGCCCGTGTCGGCATCACCTTGAGGAACTTCCGCAGCTTCTGCTCCCATCCCGTGGGGAGGTCCTCCATCACGCCGCCGACCTGGAAGTATCGGGTGTGCATCCGCTGGCCCGAGGACATCTCGAACAGGTCGAGCACGAGCTCGCGCTCCCGGAACGTGTACCAGAACATCGAGATCGCACCGAGGTCGAGCGCGCTCGTGCCCAACCAGACCAGATGCGAGGCGATCCGGTTCAGCTCGAGGTGGATCACGCGCAGATACTGCGCGCGCGGCGGCACCTCGATATCGAGCAGCGTCTCGACGGCGCCGCAATACGCCATCGCGTTGAAGTAGTAGCTCAGATAATCCATCCGCTCGACGACCGGGATCACCTTCCAGTAGGCCTTGTCCTCCGCGGTTTTCTCGATCCCCGTGTGCACGTAGCCGATGATCGGCTTGATGTCGCGCACCACCTCGCCCTCGAGCGTCGCGATCAGCCGCAGCACCCCGTGGGTCGAGGGGTGGTGCGGCCCGATGTTGAGGGTCAGCAGCTCGTGAGTCTCGCCTACACCCGCGGGCGAGCTCGAGAGCGTGATCGACTCCTCGCGCTGGCGGTAATCGTCGGGCGTGAGCGCGGTACCTTCGCCTGTGCCGGAGCCGGTGGCGCTCACATGTACTTCCCGTAGTTCTGCTCTTCGTTGTAGGTGAACAGCACGGGCTCGCCCCCGACGGGGAAATCGCGCCGCTGCGGGTGACCCTCGTAGTCCTCCGGCATCAGGATCCGCCGCAGGTCGGGGTGGCCGTCGAACACCACGCCGAACATGTCGTAGACCTCGCGCTCGGGATAGTCGGCGCCCGGGAACAGGTCGATGACCGATTCGATGTGCGGATCCTCGGTCGAGACCCTGGCCTTGACCGAGATCCGGTCGACCCGCCGGCGGTCGAGCATCTCGTACAGCACTCCGAGGCGCGGTTCGTGGGGGTAATAGTCGACGCCGTGGAGGCTCGCGAGCATCGTGTAGCCCTTGTCGTACAGGTGCTGGAGCACGGGCTTGACGCGCAGCGGGCTTATGACGAGTACGGCCCGTCCGCGGCGGAATTCGGTTTCGAGGATCGAGTCGCTGTGCACGTCGCGGAGCTCCTGGGCCGTCAGCTCGAGCTCCGTGGCGTCAGGCACCTGAGGTGTCTCCGGGTTTGAACACGCTGATGTCGGCGCTGTCGAACGCCGCCGCGTCGGGAAGCAGCTCCTCGGTGCCCTTGGCGTCATACCGTTCGCGCCAGCCCTCGGGGCTGTTCCCCTGGATCTTGTCGCGGAGCCTGAGGACCCCGTGCATGAGCGCCTCGGGGCGAGGCGGGCAGCCCGGTACGTGCACGTCGATCGGCATGAACTTGTCCGACGGCACCAGCGCGTAGTTGTTGAACACACCCATCGAGGAGCAGCAGGCTCCCATCGAGATGGCCCACTTGGGCTCGAGCATCTGATCCCACAGCCGCCGGATCACCGGGGCCATCTTGATCGAGACGCGGCCGGACAGGATGATCAGGTCGGCCTGGCGAGGCGAGGCGCGGAACGCCTCGAAGCCGAACCGGGCGATGTCGACCCTCGCGGCGACGATGTGGATCTGCTCGATCGCGCAGCAGGCGAGTCCGAACGTGAGCGGGTACAGCGAGTTGCCCTGGGCCCAGGCCACCGCCTTCTCGACGGTGGTCGTTAGCACGCGCTCCTCGACGTAGCGCTCGAGATCCTCGTCGTCCATGCCGGCGAGCATCTCGCGCGCCTTGAGTTGGCGGACGCGCAGGTCAGATAGCGGTTCGCGCTTTATTTCCATTCGAGCGCTCCCCGGCGCCACACGTAGAGGAACGCGATCATCAACAGCACCACGAACGTGACGGTCTCGACCATCGCGAACGTGCCGAACGCGCGCAGCTGCACGGCGATCGGGTACAGGAAGATGACCTCGATGTCGAACAGGATGAACAACATCGCGATGAGGTAGAAGCTGATCCCGAAGCGGAAGCCGCGCTGGATCTCGGAAGGGAGGCCGCACTCATAGGGCTCCACCTTGCGGCGATTCGGCACGCGGCGGGAGACGATCGCGTTGAGCGAAGCGAACAGCACTCCGACCAGCGATCCGAGGATGAGAAAGACGATCGCAGGCAGATAATCGCGAAGCACGGTGACCGTTATATCACCGCTGGTGCGGACCTTGTAACACTGTGTTACTTAGTGATGATTGCGGCTAAGTGATTCCCCACAAATGAAGCAGATTCATCTTGTTGTCGGCGTTCTGACGATCGTGTTGTCGGGGGCGGCGGCGCTGTGGGGCGCCTGGTGCTGGTGGCGGGTCCAAAACAGCCGCTGGTTCTGGTGGTTGCTGCGCGGCTCGCAGGTCGCGATCGTCGTCGAGGCGGCGCTCGGTGGCGTGCTGTTGCTGCTCGGCCACAAGTCCCCGGGGCTGCACACGCTCTACGGCGTGCTGCCGCTGTTCGTCTCGTTCGTCGCTGAGCAGCTGCGCGTATCGACCGCCCAAATGGTGCTCGACAAGGGCGGCTTTGAGTCCGCCCAGGAGGTCGGTGCACTGCCCGAGGAGGAGCAGCGGGGGATCGTGGTCACGATCACGCGGCGCGAGGTGGGCGTGATGACGCTGGCGGCGCTCGTGAACACGGCGCTGCTGGCCCGCGCGGCGATGACGCATTGATTGGCCAGTAACCGCGGCCGCCAGCGCTCCTCCACGTGACCCGGCGCCGGCCCCTTGGTTGCCGCCGTGGGGACGATCGCGACTTTAGGGATTGGGTCGAAGCGAACGTCTACCGGCCGGCGCCGGGATTGGGCACAGCTTCGGCGCGCGGGCCCCGGCTCCTGCCTGATCCCGACATCCGACTCGGGCCGGTGAGTCGCCGAAACGACCACGGACGGGTCTTGCCAGGCGGTCCTTCCGTATGATCCGCCCCGAATGAGCCGACCCGCAAAGGTCTTGATAACGGGCACGTTGCTGGCGGTGGCGGCCCTGTCGAGCGCGTGCGGGACCCAGAAGATCTCCGTCCCGAAATCGCAGCCCGTGCTCTACCAGGGCGCGGTGCTATTCAACCAGCGCTGTTCCGGATGTCACACGTTGTCCTTCGCGGCCACACACGGCTCTGCCCAGAACGTGCGCACGGCCCAGTTTAATAACGGCCCGAACTTCGACATTCGCTGCGAGCGGCCGGTGGCGCGGGTTCTGTACGCGATTCAGAACGGCGGATTCTCGGGGGCGATCATGCCTCAGAACATCGTCGTCGGCGCGCAGGCGGAGGCTGTCGCTCAGTTTGTCGCCACCTACTCCGGACGAGCGGCGCCCAAGATCCCCGGGGTCGTGCCGTGCGAGCAGGTCCCGATCGGGTCGATCGCGGCGGCGCTCGCGGGGTCGACGGCACCAACCGGATCGCCGGGCACCGTCACCGGGAACAGCACGGCGACCAGCCCGACCTCCCCCTAGGGGCGCGGGTGTGCTCGACATCCAGCTGATCCGCCGCGATCCGGACGCCGTCCGCGCCGCGCTCGCCCGGCGCGGTGGGGGTGCCGCCGCCGCCGTCGACCGCGTGCTCGAGCTCGATCAACGGTGGCGGGCGATCCGGACGGCTCTCGAGGAGCTCCAAGCCGAGCAGAATCGCGCGAGCAAGGGTCGAAAAGGGCCGCCGACCCCCGAGGAGCGCGAGCGGCTAGCGGCGCTGGCGGCTCGCGGCCGCGCGCTCAGCGATGAGGAAACGGCGGTTCAAGCCGAGCGCGAGCGCGAGCTGGCGTCTTTGCCGAACCTGCCGGCGGACGATGCTCCCGATGAGGACACGGTCCTGTACGAGGTCGGCGAGGCGGGCGCCACCGGTAAGGACCACCTCGAGCTCGCCGGCAATCGGATCGACATGGAACGCGGAGCGCGGCTGTCAGGCTCACGGTTTGCCTACCTCCGCGGTGACCTTGTGATGGTCGAGTTCGCGCTGGTCCGCTACGCGCTCGAGAAGCTGCGCCGGGAAGGGTTCGAGCCGGTGGTCCCGCCCGTGCTCGTACGTGAGCGCGCCCTGTACGGAACCGGGTTCCTGCCCGACACCGAGCAGCAGATCTACCGCCTGCCCGACGACGACCTGTATCTCGTCGGCACCTCGGAGGTCGCGCTCGCCTCGCTGCACGACGACGAGATCCTCGCCGAGACCGATCTGCCGCTCCGGTACGCCGGCTTCTCGACGTGCTTCCGGCGCGAGGCCGGCGCCGCCGGCAAGGACACGCGCGGGATCTTCCGAGTCCACCAGTTCGACAAGGTCGAGATGTTCAGCTTCGTGGCGCCGGCGGAAGCGGCTGCTGAGCACGAGCGGCTGCTGGCGATCGAGGAGTCGATCCTGTCCGAGCTCGAGATCCCGTATCGCGTCGTGGCGATCGCCGTCGATGATCTCGGGGCCTCGGCGGCCAAGAAATACGACTGCGAAGCGTGGCTCCCCGGGCAGGACCGCTACCGCGAGCTCACCTCGGCCTCGAACACCACCGACTACCAGGCGCGGCGGCTCGGCATCCGCTACCGCCCCGCCGCCGGCGGGAGGCCCGAGCACGTGTGCACGCTCAACGGCACCGCGGTTGCGGTCGGGCGGACGATCATCGCGCTGCTCGAGAACGGGCAGCTCGAGGACGGCTCGGTGCGCCTGCCGCCACCGCTTGTCGCGTCGGGCGCGCCGGAAGTGCTGCCGCCGGCGGGGTGAGGAAAACGGCTAGCTGACGACGCGCAGCGGGCGAGCCGCCTGCTGCTCGAGCACGACGAGCGCCGCGCGCGGCGGTCCGCAGGACGCGACCCGCGCCCGGAGCCGCACGCCGAAGGTGTTCCAGGGGCGAACGAATGCGCTCACGGGCTCGTCTGCGCCGGCGGCGGCCTCGACGAGAGCGGCGGCGAACCGCGCTGGGCGGCCTGCCTCCGCATCGGCGGGTACGAGCAGCTGGATGACGGGGCGGTTCACCGCGCTGTCCTCGGTGACCCCGAGCAACGTCTCGGCCCGCCACGACATCGCCTGGACGAGCAGCGAGCTGTCGATCACCAGAAACGCGTCGCGGTGGGTCGGAGCGATGTCCACCCGCGTCTCGAGCATGACCCCGAGGCCGCACGAACGGCATACCCGCGCCATCGGCGCGGGAGGCTGATCGCCTTGCGCCGGCGCGGCGCAGTGCCCGCAGAACCACGTGAACTCGACCGGCGAACCTACCGCCGGCTGAACGAGCCTCAACGCTGGACGAGAATCGGTGTGTGTCCCCATTGCCCCTGATCGGATGCTAACTCTAGTTCTGACGGAACGGAAGCCGCCGCCGAACATTTGTGCAACTTGTAAGGCCGCTCGACTGTTTTTCGGCCGACTGTGAGGCTTCTGCCCACGCCTGGACGAATGGGCCGCGCCCCAAAGACGCCGCGCAGCGACCCTCCTCGGCATGCTGCGCATGCAAATTGCGGCAAATCCCTCTCCTCATCCGTCCTACGACTCCTCTTTTTCGAGCCATACCCAATAGACGCAGATATCTCTCTTTAAATACGAGTTTGGCCCCCACGTGGGGGGTCTTAACCCTCGAGTAACCTCAACCCGCACTCCGCGGCAGCCGCTCCACGGCTGACCAGCGCGATCGTTCCGATGCTCGTTTGCATTGGGCAGAACCGATGCAGGCGCACGGACGACCTAGCAGAGAAGAGGGGGGATTCGAACCCCGCTCCTAACGTTCTCGACAGTCTCGGAGCGTTCCTGAATCCCGCAACTGCGGGATTCGGCGGTTGCGCAACCAAAACAAACAGCCCAGCCGCTGGCCGCGCTCCTCGAAACGAGACCCATGACGCGAGACACGTGAGACCTATGTCCCGAGACATCACGGCAGCGGAGAGGGGGGGATTCGAACCCCCGAACGAGGTCAACCCCCGTTACGCGATTTCCAGTCGCGCCCGTTCAACCGCTCCGGCACCTCTCCGTGAAGGCCGGCCAAGGGTAGCGCGACGCTACGAGCTCAGACCTGCCAGATGCCGTCCCTGAGCAGCGGCACCTCGGCGCCATCGGCCGTGATCCCGGTGACCGCGACTTCGTTCGACCCGATCATGAAGTCAATGTGAAGCTCGCTGCGGTTGATCCGCTCCTGATCTCGCTCATCAAGGACCGTGAAGTCGAGCCCCTCGCCCAGCGCAATGTGGCTTGCGGCGTTCTCGTCGAGCAGCGTGTCGAAGAACACCGTGTTGAGGTTCCCGATCCGGCTGTCGCGATCGACCAGCGCCACCTCGCCGAGGCGCGCCGCGCCCGGATCCCGACTCGACAGCGCGCGTAGCGTCTCAGCCCCCTCATCGGCGTCGATCTCAACCGCGTTTCCGCCCTCGAACCGCACACGCAGGCCGGTGATCAGGACGCCTGAGACGAACAGCGGCTTGGTCGAGCGGACGTGGCCGTCGACGCGAGCTGGGTCGGGCGTGGTGAACACTTCCTCGGTGGGCAGGTTGGGCGCGTGCACGATCCCGCCGACCGTGGTGATCCGTGCGCAATGCCACCGGCTGGACGGCAGCACGCCGACGGTCAGATCGGTCCCCGGCCCCTCGAAGCGCACGGATTCCAGGCGGAGCTCGTCGAGCCTCCCCGCCACCGCCGTCAATCGTTCCATCCGCTCTTCCCACGCGGCCACCGGGTCGTCCTCGTCGATCCGGCAGACATGGGCCACCTCTTGCCAGAGCCGCTCGAGCGCGTCGGCCGGCGACAGGTCGGGGTAAACCAGGTCGGCCCAGGCGGGCGTCGGGCATGGCGCGGCCGTCCAATTCGTTAGCCGCTGGTTGACGATCTCGATCGACTCGCGCAGCTGCGGGAGCAGGTCCTTACCCAGCAGCGACGGGTCGACGCCGTCCATGACGTGAGGGGCCACCGGACCGGTGAGAGCGATATTCGCGCCGCGCTGCTCCGCGATTCCGAGCATCCGCTGGCCGTACCAGGCCGGCACGAACCCGAGCGTGTCGGGTGCCGCGTACAGCGCGCGGGCACGCTTGAAATGGATGTCGAATACATTCAGGTCGACGAACTTGGCTCCGGCCTTGTAGGCGGACTCAGCGACCGCGCGCGCGAGCGGCTCCTTTCCAGGCGCGGAGCTGAGCGACACGATCTGACCGGGTTGGACGTTTGCGCCGAAGCGGACGATCAGATCGGCCAGCGCCTCGATTCTGTCGGTGGTGTCTGCACCCATGGCGTCCGACCAGGATGGCAGCCCTTCGCCATGCACGCATCGACAACCATCCCCGCCCGCACCGGCAAGCGACCGGTTGCCGGGGGAGCGTAGAGTCGAGCCGGTGAGCACGGCCTTGCGCAACCTCGATGAGCGGCGCGCCGCGGTGCTCGAGTCGCTGTGCGAGACGATCGTTCCAGGATCGAGTCGCGTCGGCCCGGTCGTCTACATCGACGCGATCATGTCGGAGATGCCCGCGCCTCAGCGCGACGCGATCGCCCAGTCGATCGACGCGCTCGCCGACGCGGCACCGGGCGGCGCCGAGGCGCTGCGGCCGGTCGCGCTCACGCCCGCGTTCCAGCTGATCCGCGCGCTCGCCGTCGAGGCCTTCTATAGCGACTTCGTCGCACCGGGCGCGAGCGGCCCGAGCGCGTACGAGGAGATCGACTTCCACTCGCCGCTCGCGATGCGAATCAAGAAAGACTGGTCGTACCTGGGAGTGGTCGGATGAGCGAGCGGTTCGACGTTGTGGTCGTCGGCTCTGGCGCCGGCGGCGGCGTCGTCGCCGGCGAACTGGCCGAGCGCGGCCGCAACGTGCTCCTGCTCGAGGCCGGCGGTCACTACGTGGCGGCCGACTTCATGCGCTGGGAAAGCCGGGCGGGCCACGATTACTGGTGGCCGCTCGGGTTCGCCTTCCCGACGGGGAATGATGTCCCGCCCACCCACGGTCCGGTCGTGCTGATCAGCGGCTGCTGCGTCGGCGGGAGCACGACGATCAACACGAAGGTCGCGCTGCGAGCGACTCAGCGCGAGCTCGACAAGTGGCACGCCGCCACCGGCCTGTGCAATGAGCGGGGCGAGGCGATCTCGTGCGCCGACCTCGACCCCTACTACGACCGCGTCGAGGACTACCTGGGCGTGCGTGACCGCTCGACCGACTGGGACCTCAAGCGGTGCGTGCAGACCGCCAAGCGAGGATTCGAGGCCGTCGGCGCGACGCTCGAGCCGGTCACCGCCTACGTCGACGAGAACTGCGAGCAGTGCGGGTCGTGCCTCCAGGGCTGCCCGACGAACGCCGGCAAGTCGACGATGAACACCTACATCCAGCGCAACGTCCTCACGGGCGCGCTCGTGCTGCGCCCGAACTCGTTCGTCCAGCGGGTGCTGATCGAGGATCGCGGCGATGGACCCGAGGCGACTGGCGTGGAGTACGTCGACGGCTACGGAGCCACCCAGCGCGTCGAGGCCGATGTCGTCGTGGTCGCGGCCGGATCGTTGCGTACGCCCCAGGTGCTGATGCGCTCGCAGGTGCCCAACCCGAACATCGGCAGGCATCTCGGCCTGCACCCGGCGCAGTTCGTGTTCGGCCTGTTCGACGAGCCCCAGGACGCTCACATGGTCGCCCCGATCACCGGCCACTGCTACGACTTCGCCGCCGACGAGGACGGCGGCTTCGCGGTCGAGGCGGTGACCGTACAGGACCCGATCGGGTTCGCGGCCGCCCTGTGCGACGAGAACGGGCCGATGTGGGGTCAGCCGCTCGTCGACGCCGCTGAGAAGTACCGCCGCTGGATCGGCCTTCTGAACATGTCCAACGATGACAACAACGCCAGCGTCACGCTCGACGAGAACGGCAACGAGCTGTTCCTCTCAGACTTCCAGCCGCATGAGCTCGAACGGATTAGCAGGGCGCGCGAGTTCTCGGCCCGCGTGCTCGAGGCGGCCGGCGCCACCCAGATCCTGTGGTCTGGCCTCGCCACCACGCACATGCAGGGGAGCTGCCGGATGGGCGCCGACCCGGCGACCTCCGTCGTCGACACCCACGGCCAGTCGCACGAGGTCAAGCGCCTTTACGTCGGCGACAGCTCGGTCCACGCCCGCACGCTGTCGGTAAACCCGTCGCTGACGATCATGGCGCTCTCCTCCCGGCTCGCCGACTACCTGGACTCGGGCGCCGGCGGCCAGCTCGCGGCCGGCCGCGAGCAGCTGGTCGCGTGACCGGCGAAGGACGGCCTCGCCCAGCCGAGGGCCTGTTCGCCGCTCCTCGAAGGATCGACGCGCTTGCCGACCTGCTCGCGAACGTGTGGCAGTTCGGCTACGTGACCACGGATCTGGACCGCGCGGTCGCGTTCATGTCCGACCGGTTCGGGCTCGATCACTGCCTGAAGCTGCCCGCCGGCGGAGCCACGTTCCTGGTCGGCGATGAGCCCGCGGAGTGGGACGCCAAGTTCGCGATGGGCGCGCGCGGGGGCAAGATCGTCGAGCTGATCGAGCCGGTGTCCGGACACGTCGAGTTCTACTCGCGGTTGTTGCCGGGTGACGGGTCGTTCGCCGTGCGCCTGCACCACATCGCCACGTTCATCGACACCGGCGACGAGGAATGGGACCGCGTCGGCAGGCTCCTCGCCGAGTCCGGCCTGAAGATCGACTACACCGTGCTGATCCCGAATCGAGTGCGCGCCGGTTACGTCGACACGACCGCCCAGCTCGGGCACTGGCTGGAGATCTGCCAGCTGCAGCGGGAGGACATCGAGTTCTTCAGCGCGCTCGTCTCTGACAGCGCCTGACGGGTATCTGCTTGCGTGACGTGCCCGATCAGCGTCATGCTTTCGGGCGTCAGACAACACGGAGGCAGAGCATGAGCGAGCCGATTCTGAACGGGCTGATGATGGACGACTTTCCCCTGTCGCTGACGACGGTAGTCGAGCGCTCCGAGCAGCACACCGGCGACCGCAAGGTCGTCTCCCGGAGGCCGGACGGGTCGATCCATCGCACGACGATGGGGGAGTGCGCGGTACGCGCGCGCCGCCTCGCCTCGGCGCTCGCCGAGCTTGGGATCGGCGAGGGCGACCGGGTCGGGACGCTGCTGTGGAACCAGCCCGAGCACCTCGAGCTGTATTTCGGCGTGCCGGCGATGGGGTCGGTCATCCACACGCTCAATCCGCGCCTACACCCCGACGAGCTCGGATTCATCGCTTCTGACGCCGGCGACCGGGCAATCGTCGTCGACGAATCGATCCTGCCGGTGCTCGACTCGTTCCGCTCCGCACACGAGTTCGAGCACGTGATCGTCGTCTCGCAAGGCGCTGAGGTCCCCGAGGGCACGATCGACTACGAGTCGCTGATCGAGGGAGCGGAGCCGATGAGCTGGCCGGAGCCGCACGAACGGCGGGCGGCCGCCATCTGCTACACGTCGGGCACGACCGGTCGACCCAAGGGCGTGCTCTACTCGCACCGCGCGCTGGTCCTGCACTCGATGGCCGCCGCCCTGCCGGACGCGATGAATATCTCAACGCGCGACACGGTGCTGCCGGTCGTGCCGATGTTCCACGCCAACGCCTGGGGCATTCCTTACACCACCAGCATGGTCGGGGCGGCGCTCGTGCTGCCCGGACCGCGGTTGGATGCCGAGAGCGTGCTCGACCTGCTCGCCGATGAGCACGTGACGCTCACCGCCGGCGTGCCCACGGTCTGGATGGCGATGCTGAAGGCGATGGAGGCCGAGCCCGAGCGCTGGGACCTGAGTTCCTTGAGGCGCCTCCTGGTCGGCGGCTCGGCCGTTCCCAAGAGCATGATCGAGGGCTACCAGCGCCATGGCCTGTTCATCGTGCAGGGCTGGGGCATGACCGAGACCTCCCCGCTCGCCAGCACGGCGATCGTGCCCCCGGAGATGGACGACGCTCCAGACGACGAGAAGTTCGAGTACCGGGCGCGTCAGGGCGTGCCCGCAGCGTTCGTCGAGATTCGCGCGCGCGGAGACGACGGCGAGCTGATCCCCTGGGACGATGACGCGATGGGAGAGCTGGAGGTGCGCGGGCCGTGGGTCGCCGCGGCCTACTTCCAGGGAAGCGGCGCCGAGAAGTTCACCGAGGACGGCTGGTTCCAGACTGGCGACGTCGTGAGGATCAACCGCCACGGCTGCATTCGCATCACCGATCGCACCAAAGATCTCGTGAAGTCAGGCGGCGAATGGATCTCCTCGGTCGACATGGAGAACCTGCTGATGGGTCACTCGGCGGTCGCGGAGGCGGCGGTCATCGCGATCCCCGACGGCCAGTGGGGAGAGCGGCCGATGGCGGTAGTGGTACTCCGGGAGGGAGCAGACGCGACCGCCGACGATCTGCGCGAGCACCTGTCCCGGGGATTTGCGAAATGGCAGGTACCCGATCGGGTCGAGTTCATCGATGAGATTCCGCGGACCGCCACGGGCAAGTTCAAGAAGACTTCACTGCGTGACCAGTTTGTGAAGACACCGGTGTGAGTGCCAGAGCGCCGGCACTATTGGTACTCATGAGAAAAGCGATATTGGTCCTGCTCTCAAGCAGCTGAAACGCGTTTCAGCTGCTATACACCGATGAGTGCCGGCAGAGGAAACCGAAGTCGCCGCTTCGGTGGACACCGCCGTCAGCGGGGTCGTCGTTGAGGCGCGCGAGCTAGAGCGCCAATACGGCGAGGGAGCGACAGCGGTCCACGCGCTACGCGGCGTGTCACTTGAAGTCCAGCGCGGCCAGCTCGTCGCGGTCATGGGCCCGTCCGGCTCGGGCAAGTCGACGCTCATGCACATCCTTGCTGGGCTCGACAAGCCGACCAGCGGCACCGTGACGATCGCGGGCACCGAGATCACCAATCTCGACGACGCCGATATGACTCACCTACGCCGCGACCACATCGGGTTCGTGTTCCAGTTTTTCAACCTACTGCCGATGCTGACCGCCGAGGAGAACGTGCTGCTGCCTCTGTCGATCGCGGGTGAGAAGCCTGATGAGGCATGGCTCGAGCAGCTGCTGATGAAGACCGGGCTGTCCGAGCGGCGCAAGCACCGGCCGTCGGAGCTCTCAGGCGGCCAGCAGCAGCGGGTGGCGATCGCCCGCGCGCTGGTCACGAAGCCGACGATCCTGTTCGCCGACGAGCCAACCGGGAACCTCGACTCGAAGACAGGCGGCGAGATCCTCGACCTCCTCCGCGACTCCGCGCGTGACTACAACCAGACGATCGTGATGGTGACTCACGAGGCGCGCGCCGCCGCGATCGCCGACCGTATTCTGTTCCTCGCGGATGGATTGATCGTGAAGGAGCTCACCGACACGGATGCAGGCCAAGTGCTCGAAGTGATGAGCACGCTGCAGTCGTGACCCAGGTCGCGCTCCGCGGCCTTCTCGGCCGCAAGCTCCGCGCCGCGTTGACCGCGTTCGCGATCGTGCTAGGCGTCGCGATGGTGAGCGGGACGTTCGTGTTGACCGACACGATCAAGGCAGCGTTCACCACGGTGTTCACCACCGTCTACCAGAACACCGACGCAGTGATCAGCGGCAAGAGCGCGATCTCGTCGAGCAACAACGGCAACGCGCCGACGACGCCCTCGCTCCCGGCTTCGCTCTTGACCAAGGTGCAGGCGCTGCCGTCGGTCGGGCGCGCATCGGGGGGCATCTCGGACACCGCACAGCTGGTCGGCCGGAATGGGAAGGTGATCTCGAGCGGCGGCGCGCCGGGCCTGGCCTTCAGCTACTCGCCGGCCGGTGAGCATTTCAACCCGCTCACACTGACCGGCGGCAGGTTCCCGACCAGCCCCGGCGAGATCGCGATCGACGCCTCGACCGCCAGCAAGCACAACTACAAGGTCGGAGATGAGATCGGGGTCGTCGCGCGGGGACCGGTCGAGCGGTTCCGGATCTCCGGGACGGTCCAGATCGGCGGCGTCTCCTCGCTCGGGGGAGCCACGATCTCGGTATTCACGCTGGCAAAGGCGCAGCAACTCTTCAACAAGGTCGGTCAGTACGACACGATCAGCGTCGCCGCGAAGCACGGCTACTCGCCCCAGCAGGTCGTGAACCAGATCAAGCCGCTGCTCGGGCCGAGCGCGCAGGTGAGAACCGGTCAGGCCCAGGCCCAGCAGGCGACCAAGGACACCAGCGGATTCCTCAACATCTTTCAGGACTTCCTGCTCGCGTTCGGAGGCATAGCCTTGTTCGTCGGCAGCTTCGTGATCGCCAACACGCTGTCGATCACGATCGCGCAGCGAACGCGCGAGCTGGCCACGCTTCGCACCCTTGGCGCTACCCGCCGACAGGTCCTCCGATCGGTTCTGGTCGAGGCGTTCGTGATCGGAACGCTCGCGTCGATCGTCGGTCTGTTCCTCGGGCTGTTGCTGGCCAAGGCGCTCAACTCGCTGCTGGTGTCGTTCGGGATCAACCTCCCCCAGGCGTCGACCGTGTTCAAGACGCGGACGATCATCATCTCGCTGCTCGTCGGGATCATCATCACGATGATCGCGGCGGTGCGGCCCGCGCTCCGTGCGACGCGCGTCCCACCGATCGCCGCGGCGCGCGAGGGCGCGCTGCTACCGCCGTCGCGGTGGGCCAAGTACGGCACGCAAGCGGCCGCCGCGACCGTGATCGGCGCGTTCGCGCTGATGCTGATCGGTCTGCTGGCCAGCGGGCTCTCGGTCGGGCTGCGGCTGCTCGCGGTGGGCGTCGGAGCGATCGCGCTGTTCATCGGCTTCTCGATGCTCGCGCCGAAGCTGGTGCCGCCGCTCGTAAGAGTCCTGGGCTGGCCGGCAACGAAGATCGGTGGTGCGGCGGGCAAGCTCGCCGAGGGCAACTCGGCGCGCAATCCGGCGCGGACCGCATCGACCGCGTCGGCGCTGATGATCGGGCTGGCGCTCGTCACCCTCGTCGGCGTGCTGGCCGCGGGACTGCGGACTGGGTTCAAGAGCAGCGTCAACAAGGCGTTCGTCGCGAACTACGCGATCACGTCCACGAACAACTTCTCGCCGATCAGCCTCGCGTCCGAGAAGGCCGTGCGGACCGTCGGCGGCGTGACCGCGGTGGTGGGCGTCCGCGCCGGCGATGGGAAGGCGTTCGGGTCCCACATCAACGTCACGGGCGTTCCCCCGAACGCGAGCCAGGCGATCAAGGTCGATTGGCAGGCAGGCAGTCAGGGCACGGTCGCGCAACTCGGGAACGACGGCGCGTTCGTCGACAAGGCGTACGCGAAAGCCCAGCACCTCCAGGTCGGCTCGCCGCTGTCGCTCGAGACCCCGACGGGCCGGTTCTTGGCGCTGAAGCTGATCGGGATCACGAACCCACCGAAGGGGGCGTCGCCGTACGGAGACGTCTCGATCTCCCAGGCGCTGTTCGATCGCGAGTACCAGAACCCGCAGAACCTGTTCACGTTCGTCAACATGCAGGGCGGCGTCACCCAGGCCAACACGAACACTCTGAACTCGGCTCTGAGCGGGTTCCCGGACGCCAAGCTCCAGACGAAGTCGCAGTTCATCAACAACCAGCTGCAGGGCCTCACGTTGCTGCTCAACCTTCTGTACGTGCTGCTCTCTCTGTCGATCGTGGTCAGCCTGTTCGGGATCGTGAACACCCTGGTGCTGACCGTGTTCGAGCGGACCCGTGAGCTCGGGATGCTCCGGGCGGTGGGAATGAGCCGGCGTCAGGTGCGGCGCATGATCCGGCACGAGAGCGTGATTACGGCCCTGCTCGGCGCGGCGTTCGGGATACCACTGGGCATTCTGCTGGCGGCGCTGATCGGCGCCACGATCAACTTCGGGACGTTCACGATCCCGGTGGGCACGCTGATCGTGTTCATCATCGCCGCCGTGATCGCCGGGCTGATCGCGGCGATCTGGCCGGCGCGGCGCGCCGGCAAGCTCAACGTGCTCGAAGCGCTCCAGTACGAGTAGTCGCGTCCCGGACGAGAGCGCGCCGGTCCCTACCCGCCTCCAACCCCGTTAAGTCGACACTCGCCGCTCGGCGCGAGCCGAATACATATTCGTCCCGCTATGGCGACGAAACCCGCGCACTCGAGCCCGGCGGATCGTCGAGTGCGCAGTTATCGGGGTGGGTCGACCGCGTCTCGCGGACGGACCAGAGCGATGGAGCTCGTAGCGTGCCCGACGAGTTTGTCCTCGCCGTTACGCGCGTACGCCTCGGCGAACGCGACCTGCCGCCCCACCCGCAGCGAGCGCCCCTCGATCTCGAGCGTAGCGCCGTTGGCCGGGCGGAGGAAGCTGACCTTGATCTCGATCGAAGAGAAGCCGACGCCGGCCGGAAGCTGGCTGTGGACGGCACAGCCCGCGGCCGAGTCGAGCAGCGTGCAGAGCACTCCGCCGTGGACCAGGCCAAGCGGGTTGTAGGTCGATTCGTCGGGCGTGCAGCGGAAGACCGCCACTCCGTCGCCAACCGACACGAGGTCCGCTCCGATGAGTTGGGCGAACGGTGGTGGTGGCACCTCGCCGTCGACGATCGCCTGGAGGAAATCGCGGCCGGCCATGGACGCCGCAGCTCCGCGCGCGATCGCCGGGTCGAACCAAGCCACGTTCTTCGTGCGGGACGGACTCCAGCCGCCCCGATCGTTGCTCACGCGCCGGCCTCGACGTTCTGGAGCCTGACCTGGCCGCGGGCGACCAGCTTGCGATCCTCGGGCCGGCGGATCTCGACCTGCCACAACTGCTGCGTTCGCCCCTGATGGATCGGAATGGCCTCGACGTTCAACCGGCCGCTGCGGTGCGGACGGACGAAGTCCGTTTGGTTCGAGACGCCGACCGCCTGCATGCCGCGATCCTTCACGGCCTCGAACGCGCCCGTGGTCGCGAAGGTCTCGACGACGGTCGTGTAGAGCCCGCCGTGGACGAGTCCCCACGGCTGGTGGTGGCGCTCATCGGCGGCCACTGACCCGGTCACGCGCGTCGGACCGCTCTCGTCGAACTCGATCTCGAGCGCGCGCATGAACTCGCTCGCGCCGGTCAGTTGATCTCGCATCGCCGCGGAGTCCATCACACATTCTCCCCGCCGGCGGCGATGAACCCGGCCGCGATCGGGGCCGGGTCGGATGCGACCGCCGGCTTCGGGCGAGGCAGCGCGAGCAAGAGGAATCCGACCACGCCGCCCGCGAACGCGATCGCGGCCGTGACGGCCCATGCGCGCTGGTAGGCGGCCAGTACCGCGGCGGGCGAATGAGGCGAACCGAGCACCGCGATCAGGACCGCCACGCCGATCGCGAGTCCGACCTGGCGGAGCATGTTGACGACCGCCGAGCCGGTGGCGAACGAGGTCGGCGGGAGCGACCCCGCGGCTGTGCCCATCATCGTCGGCAACGTCAGGCCGACGCCGATCCCGGTGAGCAGCAGCCCGCCGAGCACGTCGCCGACATAGTCGGGGACGAGGCCGGCCGCCAGCGCCATCCACGCCATGCCTGCGGCAAAGATCGTCGATCCGGCCGCGATCACGACGCCGGCGCCGAAGCGGGCGATGAGGGGACCGGCGAACAGGAACGAGAACAGCGGCACCATGATCGGGCCGGGGACGATCGATACGCCGGTCGTCAGTGCCGACCAATGCCACACGTCCTGAGCCCACAGGACGCGGGACAGCAACATCGCGCCGAACGCGATCGAGAACAGCACCGCCACCGCGGACGCGCCCGTGAACGGCCTGACGCGGAACAGGGCCCGGTCGATCAGCGGATTGTGGTGGCGTGCGGTGCGGACCGCGAACAGCGCGAGCAGGGCGACGGCCAGCACGAGTACGCCGATCGTCCGCGGGTCTCCCCATCCCCAGCTGCCGCCCTCCACGAGCCCGAGCGTGAGCGAGCCTACGCCCCCGGTGATCAACACCGCGCTGAGCCCATCGGGCCACGGAATCGGGTGGCCCGGGACCTCGGGCAGCATGCGCCAGCCCGCGATCAGCGCGGCCACGCCGATCGGCAGGTTCACCAGGAACACCCACCGCCAGCTCGCGGCCACGAGCAGGCCGCCGACGGCCGGACCCAGCGCGGCGGCGAGACCGCCGACCGCGGTCCAGGTGCGGACCGCGCTCTGGCGGCGCTCGGCCGGGAATGTCGCCAGGATCAGCCCCAGCGAGGTCGGCGTGAGGAGCGCCGCGCCGGCCGCCTGGAGCACGCGGAAGCCGACCAGCATCGGAAGGCTGGTCGCCGCGGCACACGCCGCCGACGCCGCGACGAACACCGCGACGCCGAGCAGGAAGCCGCGCTTGCGGCTGAACCGGTCCGCGAGGCGCCCGAACAAAACGAGCAGCGACGCGTACACGATCGCGTAGCCGTTGAGCACCCAGGAGAGGCCGTCGAGGCCGGTGGCGCCGAAGCTCCGGGACATCTGCGGGAGCGCCACGTTCACGATGAACAGATCCAGGCTCGCCAGCACGACGCCGGCGCACACGATCACCAGGACGAGGTTGGGGTTCGGTGACGTTCGCTCGTCGTCACGCCGGGCGGGTCGCGACGATCCGCGGACCGAGCGCCGATCGCCCGTTGAGAGCTGACTTAGAGGGGGCATAGCCAGGCATCCTAGCAATGCTGGCTTATGGAGTCAAAAGTCAGCTATGATCTCTGCATGTCCGCGCCTACAAGCGTCCGATTGACCGGCGTGCTTGACCCCCGCGAAGGGTGGACGGCCGAGCGCTGCACGATTGCCAAGGCCGTCGATGTCCTGAGCACGCGTTCCGCGATGCTGATCTTGCGCGAGGCGTTCTACGGCACCACCCGCTTCGACGAGTTCGCCGAGCGCGTCGGGATCAGCGAGCCCGTGACCGCGGCGCGGCTGCGCGAGCTCGTCGACGAAGGCCTCCTCGAGCGTGAGGACTACCGCGAGCCGGGCCAGCGTACCCGCCAGCAGTACCGGCTCACCGAGAAGGGCGCCGAGCTGTTCCCCGTGCTGGTGGCGCTGATGCAGTGGGGCGACCGGTGGCTCGACGAGCGCGGTGGACCGCTCGAGCTCATCCACCGTGACTGTGGCGAGAGCGTCGGCGTAGAGGTGCGTTGCGCCGCGGGCCACCACGTCGAGACGGGCGAGATCGACGTCGCGCGCCGGCGGCGGCGCTAGCCAGCGTCGCACACAGCTGCGGGCGTCGGTCGCGCCGATCCGGGGCCTCAACGACGTGCACGACCTGCCATCGGAGCCGCGACGGCCGAACCGTGGCATTCCCGGCATGCCCCACATGCGCCGTCTAACACCGTCGCCCGCCGGCAACTCGGTTGGCAGGATTTGCATGTCGCACCTTGCGCTCAGCCAGGGCCTCGCGGCGCATTAGGGCCGGCAAGTCCGCGCTAGTGCCCGTCGGCGGACGGCGGCGGTGGACGCCGAGGCACGCGACGGCGCGCGAGCGCCTCTAGCACTGCGGCCTCGTCCACCCCAAGATCCGCGAGCACCGGCGCGATCTTCTCATCGCGGGTGAGCGCGAGGAGCACGTCGCGTGACTCGATCTCCGAGCGGCCGTCGTTGAGCGCTCGGCCGGCGGCGCGGCCCAGCAGCCGGCGTGCGCCCGCGCCCGGGCCGACCCGGATCCACTCGTCGAAGCCGGACCTCGGCTGCTCCTCGGCGGCGGAGCGCGGCGGCGCGCCCGTGCCGGACACCGTCCGGACGACCTCGCTGCGGATCCTGTCGGGGCTGACGTCCAGATCGCCGAGGATCTGCGTGGCCGGCCCCTCGTTAAGCGACACCAGCCCGAGC
This sequence comes from uncultured Solirubrobacterales bacterium, assembly GCA_963783415.1. GTDB lineage: Bacteria > Actinomycetota > Thermoleophilia > Solirubrobacterales > Solirubrobacteraceae > Palsa-465. Next base: position 522,262 of record CAWANN010000020.1, on the reverse strand, counting down.
AGGATGTGCTCGGTGCCGATGTAGGTCTGGCCGAGGCCGATGGCCTGTTGGAGGGCGAGTTCGAGCGTCTTCTTGGCCCGCTCGGTGAACGGGATCTGCCCCGCGGTTGCTGCCTGGCCGACGCCGACCATGCGAACGACCTCGCCCCGCACTCGCTCGACAGTGATGTCGAACGAGCCCAGGATGCCTGCGGCGATCCCTTCGCGTTCGCGGAGGAGTCCGAGCAGGATGTGCTCGGTCCCGATGTAGTCGTGCTTGAACCCGTTTGCCTCTTCCTGAGCCAGGACCACGACCTGGCGGGCTCGCTCTGTGAACCGCTCGAACAGGGCCAAAGAATCCCACCGGTGGCGGGAGCGGGCAAGCACCGGCGGCCGGCGCCCGGGTGCGCCAGACGCGTACCCGCTGCCGGCGCCGGCACCGGGGGCGCCGGCCGCCGGAAATCAGGGAGCAGCGTCAGAAGCCGGCACTTCCGCGGCCGCCGTCAACGCGCCGGCCTGTCGGACCGCCGGGTCAGTCGCCGCTTTCGAACTTGAACGAGATCCCCAGGCGCACGCGGTAGTTGACGAGCGACCCGTTCTCGATCGTGATGTCCTGCCGTACGACCTCGGCGACACGGATATCTCGGACGGTCTTGGCGGCGGTCTCGACCGCGTTGCGTGCCGCGGCCTCCCACGAGTCGCTGCTGACCCCGATCACTTCGGTGACGCGGTAGACGCTGTCTGCCATTGAAGGCTCCCCTCGTTTGATGGTGGTCGTCGACTGCGGTCCGGCGTGGCCGCGAGCCTATCGCTCGCCGCGAGGTGTGTGGAGCGACCCCAAGGGGTACTTACGTCTGACCGGAGCGCTCGCCAGACTTTCCGCTAAGGAAGCGCTCGTCGGGACGAACGGCACCAGGCAGGCAAACCCACGCCGAGGGCGTGGAGGAACGCCACGGCGTGAACTCTGGCCGTTCGTCCCGAGAGCCGCTACGCCTCGACGGCCAACGACAGCAAAGGGTCATCGCCGCCGGCCGTCACGCGTGATGCGACCGCGCGCAGCGCCTCGATCACGGCGAGCAGCGCCGGGTGCTCCTCGGCGCCGCGACGGCACGCGATGAACAGGTGGCGACAGGGGGGCTCACCGGCGATCGGGCGAATCGCGACCCCCGGCGGCGGCTCGTCCTGCGCCAGCCGGGGTACGCACGCGACGCCGAGGCCCGCGCCGACAAGCGCCATCACCGCGGTCCAGTCGGCGGACCGGTGCGCGACCGCGGGCGAAAAGCCGGCGGCCGCGCAGCCGACGCGGATCACGTCCTCGCACGACCAGCCGCGCGGTGGCGCGACGAACGGCTCCGGCGCCAGCGCGCCTAGCGGGACCTCCGACTCGCGGGCGAGCCGATGACCGTGGGGAAGCGCGACGTCGAGCAGGTCGCGCATCAGCGGCGTCCGCGTAAAGCGCTCGTCGTCGTGCCGCGGCGCGCTGTCGGACTCCATCGAGATCGCGAGGTCGAGATCGCCGCGGGCCAGCAGGTGGAAAACCTCGGGGCTTTCCAGATCTTGCACGGCCAGATCGACCCCCGGCGCCCGTTCGCGCAGCAACCCGACGGCAGGGACGACGAGGCCGACGATCGCCGTCGCGAACGCCCCGATTCGCACGCGTCCCCGCTCGCCGCCGGCGAGCGCGGCCAGCGTCGCATCCATCCGCTCGAGCTCGCTGAACACGGCCTCGGCGTGACCGAGGACCGCCTCGGCCGCCGGCGTCAGCCGGACTGTGCGTCCGCTCGGGATAAGCAGCGGCTGTCCCACCTGCTGCTCGAGCGCGGCGAGCTGCTGTGATACCGCCGAGGGGGTGAGGTACAGCGCGTCGGCCGCCGCGGCGATCGTGCCGCGGTTGGCGAGCTCGCGCAGGGCGCGCAGGCGACGAAGCTCGATCATGAAGTGCAGCTTACGAGTTCGGTCAAGAAGGTCTAGTCGAACTTGGCTAATCGTGGCGTCACAGTCCTGACATGCCGACCCGCCACGTCCTGCTCGCGGTCGCGGTGGCGGTGGTCTGGGGCATCAACTTCGTCGTGATCGACGTGGGCCTCGGCTCGTTCCCGCCGTTGCTGTTCGCCGGGCTCCGCTTCACCCTCGTCGCCTTTCCGGCCGTGCTCGTGGTGCGTCGGCCATCGGTGCCGCTGCGGTGGGTGATCGGAGTCGGCATGTTCATGAGCGCCGGGCAGTTCGGGTTGTTGTTCGTCGCGATCCACAACGGGCTGCCGGCGGGACTCGCATCGGTCGTGCTCCCGACTCAGACGGTGTTCACGATCGCGCTCGCGGTCGCGTTTCTCGGCGAGCGCCCGGGACGCGCGCAGCTGGCGGGCGCCGCGGTCGCGGTCGGCGGCGTCGTCTTGATCGCCGCCGGCCGCGCCCACGGCGTGCCGCTCGGCGGCCTGTTGTTGTGCATAGGCGCCGCGGCGTCGTGGGGGATCGGGAACATCTGCAACCGTCGCGCCCAGGCCCCGGACGCGCTGGCCCTGCTCGTGTGGTCGAGCCTAATCCCGCCGCTCCCACTGTTCGCGCTGTCGCTCGCGTTCGAGGGCTCGCACCAGATCGGCACCGCGTTCGCCGACCTCGGTCCGGGTGGGCTCCTCGCGCTCCTGTATGTCGTGGTCGTCTCGACCGGCTTCGGGTTCGGGACGTGGACCTGGCTGCTCCGGCGGCATCCGGCCTCGCGAGTGGCCCCGGCCAGTCTGCTCGTCCCGCCGGTCGGGATCGCGGCCGCATGGATCGCGCTCGGCGAGTCGCCAACCACGGGCGAGCTCGCCGGCGCAGCGATCATCCTGGCCGGACTTGCGCTGGCTACATCGGCCCTGCGCCTCCCCCGGCGGTCCGCTCGCACCGCGAGTGCGGGGAGGGGGAGCGGGCGTCCGGCGAGCGCCCAGCACCCGCCGGGCATCCTCAGCGCGGGTGTGGTTCGATCAGCGGATGGCGACTGAGAAACCGATTGCGCCCGAGCGGCCCGTCGGGGAAGACGTGGACTGGCGGCCGGCCAAACGCCCGGAGCGGACGGAGCTGTGCGGCGCGCACGCGTTGCTGAGGCCGCTCGACCCCGACCGCGACGCCGAGGCTCTATACGCGCAGTCTCATCCGCCGCTCGCGGACCCGGGTCTGTGGACTTACCTTCCGAACGGTCCCTATCGCGATCCCGCCGAGCTGCAGGACGCGCTGCGGGTCGCCGCCGCCTCTAACGATCCGCTGTTCTTCACGCTGGTGACCCTGCCCGAGGACCAGCCCGCCGGTGTCGCCTCGTATCTGCGAATGACCCCCGACCACGGCGTGATCGAGATCGGGCACATCTGGTTCGGCGCGTCGCTGCGCCGGACGACCGCGGCCACCGAGGCGATCTATTTGCTCGCCGCGCATGCGTTCGACGACCTCGGATATCGCCGGCTCGAGTGGAAGTGCGATTCGCTCAACCAGGCCTCGCGCCGCGCCGCCGAGCGGTTCGGCTTCCGCTTCGAGGGCGTGTTTCGCCGGCACATGGTGGTCAAGGGACGCAATCGCGACACCGCGTGGTTCGCGATCACCGACGACGAGTGGCCGGCCGTTCGCGCCGGCTTCCGTGCGTGGCTCAGCCCGGCCAACCTGGACGCCGCCGGACGCCAGCGGCGAACCCTCGGCGAGCTGATCGACGGCTAGCGATCATGGCCTTCACGGTGATCCGATACCCCGAGCGCCCCGGACTCTGGGAGGACACGGCGGACATCTCCGACGAGGTCTGGCCGGAGTACAACCAGCATGGCGACGTGCTGGGGCCCTACTGGGGGCGGCTGTTCGGGGAGTTCCCCGATTATCAGTTCGCGCTGTTCGACGGCGAGTCCCAGGAGCTCATCGCCGAGGGGCACACGGTCCCGTGCGATTGGGATGGCACGACCGAGGGGCTGGGCGACGGGATCGACGCGATGATGGTCGCGGCCTTCGAAGCGCGTGCGGCCGGTCGCCCGGTGACCGCCTTGTGTGCGCTCGCCGCCGAGGTGAGGCCGCGATTCCAGGGCGGTGGCCTTGCCGATCGGATGCTCGACGTGATGGCCGACATGGGGCGGCAGGCGGGTCTCCGCCACCTGATCGCGCCGGTCCGCCCGAACCTCAAGCACCGCTACCCGATCACGCCGATCGAGCAGTACCTGACGTGGACGCGCGAGAACGGCGAGCCGTTCGATCCTTGGATTCGCGTCCATGTCCGGCGCGGTGGGACGATCGCCAAGCCGATCCCGAGATCGATGTCGATCACCGGTACGGTCGCCGACTGGGAGCGGTGGACCGGGATGCGGTTCCCTGGCGACGGGACATACACGTTCCCGGATGGGCTGGCGCCGGTCGAGATCGATCACGACCGGGACCGCGGCTCCTACTGGGAGCCGAACGTTTGGATGGTCCATGCGCTCGACTAGCGATGAATTTCGACGTCGGGCGTGGTCATAAGCGCATGAGCTCAGTCATATCCCACATTTCGATATCGCTCGACGGCTACGTCGCCGGTCCCAACCAGAGTCTCGAGAACCCGCTCGGCGAGGGCGGCATGCGCCTACACGAATGGCTCTTCGGGACCGCGGCCTGGCGCCGGCAGCACGGCCCCGAGGGCGGCGAGCCGGGACCCGACTCGGACGTCGTCGAGGCGGCCGTTGCGAACATCGGCGCCTACATCATGGGTCGCAACATGTTCGGCGGCGGCCACGGATCGTGGGACCCGGCATGGAGGGGCTGGTGGGGTGAGGACCCGCCGTTCCACGTGCCGGTGTTCGTGCTTACCCACCATCCTCGCCCAGCGCTGGCGATGGATGGCGGCACGACGTTCAATTTCGTCACCGACGGGATCCGGTCGGCGCTCGACCAGGCCCGGAGCGCCGCCGGCGAGCTCGACGTGTCGATTGCGGGGGGCGCGAACGCCGTTCAGCAGTTTCTGGCGGCAGGGTTGCTCGACGAGCTCCAGCTGCACATCGTCCCGGTGATCCTCGGCGCAGGCGAGCGACTGCTCGTGAACGTCGGCGATCCGACGCTCGAGCCGGTCGAGGTGGTTGCCTCGCCGGCGGTCACGCATGTCAAGTACCGCGTGGTCGGCTGACCGCGATCACGCGCTACGTTGCGTTCATGCAGGCCGTGCCTCCGCTGACCGTTCGCGGGTTGAGCCGTAGCTACGGCGGGTTCGAGGCGCTGCGAGGGCTCGACCTCGACATCGGTCCCGGGGAGTGCGTGGCGGTGGTTGGTCACAACGGCTCGGGCAAGACCACCGCGGTGCGAACGATCGCCGGGCTGCTCGAGCCGACCGCCGGCGTCGTCGAGGTGGCCGGCGCCGCGGTAGGCGAGGAACCGGCGGCGATCGAGGCCCGGGCCGCGATGGCGGTCGTTCCCGACACGCCGTCGCTGTACCCAGACCTGACCGTGCGCGAGCACCTCGAGCTGGTCGCGATCGCCCACGGCGCGGCCGGCGACGACCTCGACGAACGGATCGATCTGCTGTTGGCACGCCTCGGTCTCGAGGACAAGCGCGACGCCCGCCCGGGTGAGCTCTCGCGGGGGATGCGCCAGAAGGTGCAGCTCGGCTGCGCGCTGATCCGCCCGCACCGCTTGTTGGTGCTGGATGAGCCGGTGGTCGGGCTCGATCCGGCGTCGCAGCAAACGCTTCGCGACCTGCTGCTCGAGGCCAAACGCGCCGGCGTCGCGGTGATGCTGACCACGCACCAGTTGGAGTTCGCGCGCGGGATCGCCGACCGCGCCCTGGTTCTTGCCGACGGCGTGGTCGTTGCCGACGGGCCGTACGAGGAGGTCGTCGAGAGCGGCGTGATCGACGGGCTGGGACGGTCATGAGCGCGGGCGCGCGGGCGGGTTCGCTCGAACGCGCGCGCGAGGTGCGCTCGTTCCTGCGGGCCCGCCGAACGCGATGGAGGCCGACCGCGTATCAGGTGTACTCGACGCTGCTGGTCGGCGCGATCGCCGGCGCGCTCGCGGGCCATGCCGTCTCGTCGCTGATCGGTGGCAGCGTGAGCGCACACAAGGTGGCCGTGTTCGGGCCCGCCGTGCTGATCCTCATGTTGCTGGCCGTACTCCGGTTCGGCACCTGGCAGGGACCGGTCGGCTTCTCGACCGCCGACGTCAGCTTTCTGCTCACGGCGCCGATCGCGATCGCCGCGCTGGTGAGGCCGAAGCTCGATCTTGGTCTGTGGCTCGGAGCCGCCGCCGGCGCGATGGTCGCCGGGGTCGCGCTGCTGGTGATGTCGGGCGGCTCGGGTGACGTCGGGGTCGCGCGGGCGCTCGGCGCCATCGTCGGACTGGCAGCGTTTGCGGTGCTGGGGGTCGCCGCGAGTTGGTTTGTGGAGTCGTCACGACGGGTCTCGATGGTCGTGCGTCGCGCGAGCCCGGCAGTCCTCGTGGTCGCCGGCGCCCTGCTCGCGATAAGCGCCGCCTCGGTCGGACGCTCGATCGCCGTCTGGTCCGGCCCGTGGGGTTGGGCGAGCGCCCCGCTGGCGGGCTCCCCAGGGTGGCCGATCACCGTGGCGTTGCTCGTCGCGGCTGCCGGGGCCATCACGGCGCTCGCGCGCAGCCGAGCGGGTGCCGCCGGTGCCGAGGCGTTCCTGGCCCGGGCGGAGACCCGATCCGGGCTGACCGCCTCCGCGTTCACGCTCGACTACCGCACGGCCACGCTCGCCTACCGCTCGGCGCTCCCGGCACGGGTCGCCCGGCGCACGCGCGTTCCCCGGCCCGTGCGGCCCGGGCGCGTGGTCCTGTGGCGCGACGCGCTGGCGATGCTCCGAGAACCGTCGCGGCTCGGCTGGGCGATGCTGCTCGGCGCCGCCGCATCGGTCGAGGCGCTGACGCATCCCGGACGAGCGCTTCCGGCCGCGGTCGCCGCCGTGCTTCTGTATTTCGCCGCCAGCCTTTTGTGCGAGCCGCTGCGGACCGACGTCGACGCTCCCGACAGGAGCGCGCTCCTGCTCTCGTGGCCGTTCGCCCGCGTGCTCCTAGCCCATTGCGCGCTCCCGATCGTGGTCATGTTCGGGCTGACCGCGACCACGATCGTGGCCGTCGTGCTCGCCGGGGCCGCCGGCGCCGGCGCGCTCATCCTGATTCCCACCGTGCTTGCCCCAGTGATCGTGACGGTCGTCTTGTGCGCGGCGCTCGCGGCGCGCACGGGCGGGCGAGTCGACGAGAACCTGCTAGGGCGACTCCTAAGCCTGGACGCGTCCAACCCCATGGGCGCCACCCTCGTCGTCCTGTGGCTCATCCCGTGGCTGATCGCCGCGGTCGTCGTGATCGGCGGCGCCGTCTTGATCCTCGGCCACGCGGCCGCACATCACGGCGCGGTGATCAGGGCCGGCGTTCTCGCCTTTGGGCTGACGGCCGCGGCGAGCGCGGCGCTCGCCGCCGTCGCCCGCGGATCAAAGCGCCCCGACCGCTGAGCCCCCGGGCTTAGTCGACCAGCGAAAGTCCTCTGGGAGGTTCGCCCCGCGCACCGTGCAGGCCGCCGCCGCGACCTCGGCCGCCGCGCTCGCGGCCCTCCGGAGCGCGTCAGGATCGCCCGCGTCGTGCTGGTTGAGCGCGTGCGCCGTCCACCACGTCAGGAATCCCGCGACGAACGCATCCCCGGCTCCGATCGTGTCGACCACGTCGACGACCGGTACGGGAATTGACAGCTCGCCGGATTCGGTCAACACGGTGGCGGGTGACGGTCCATCGGTGACGAGCACGCCGGCCGGCCCGAGCTCGAGCAGGCCGCGCGCGGCCCTGAGCGACGTGTCGTCCGGGCGCAAGAATCTCAGGTCGTCGGTGCTCACCTTGACGATGTCGACCTTGCGGACGATCGTGTCGATCATCTCGCGATAGGCGGGGAGATCGGTGACCGCCGCCGGGCGGGAGTTCGGGTCGAGCAGGATCGTGGCGCCCGGCGGCCGGTGCTGAATCAGCGCGGTCAGGCTCGACGCCGTAGGCTCGATCAGCAGCGACAGGCCGCCGAGCGCAATCGCGTTCGTACCGTCGAGGATCTCGGCGGGGACGTCCGCGTAGGAGAGCTCCGCCGCGGAAGTCCGCTCGAGGTAGAACTTGTACTCGGCCGCACCGAGCGCGTCGAGGCGCGCAATCGCGAGCGTCGTCGGCGCTGGAGTTGGGGCCGTCACCGGCGTCCGAACGCCGGCCTGTTCCAGCGACGAGCGCAGCTGCTCGCCGAACCCGTCGTCGGACAGCTTGCCGAGGTACTGGCAGTCACCGCCCAGACGCGCGATCGCCTGCGCCACGTTGAACCCGGCGCCGCCCGGCACCGCCGTGACCCCTCCGGACGCGTCGATCACGAGATCGATCAACGCCTCGGCCGCGACCGTGATCATGACGTCCTGTCGGGCATGCGACCGGCGGGATCGAACACGCGCGGGATGTTATGGCCGATCGCGATCGGCCGGGAGCCCGCGGCGTCTCAGCCGGTAAAGCACGTGCGGGTTGAGCCGGGCGGGCACCCTCGGGTGATCGAAATCGTCGCGCGGGTCATGTGTCATGCCGAGGCGCTCCATGACCCGCCGCGAGCGCTCGTTCGCGGGGGCGGTGAACGACACGATCTCGTCGAGGTTCAACTCGTCGAAGCCGAACGCGGTCCCGGCTCTGGCTGCCTCGGTCGCGTAGCCGTGTCCCCAGTGGTCGCGCGCGAGTCGCCAGCCGACCTCGACCGCCGGCATGAACGGCGCCTCGAACCGAGGCGTGTTGAGGCCGACGAAGCCGATGTAATCCCGACCGCCGGTTACGCCGACGGCCCACAGTCCCCAGCCCTGTCCCTCGATCGTCTGGCGAACCATCTGCGCGCACGAATCGCTCTCTTCGCGAGCCATCGGTGCCGGGAAGTGCCGCATCACCTCGGGGTCGGCGTTAAGTTCCGCGAACCGCGCTAGGTCTGAGTCCCGCCACTGCCGCAGCACCAGGCGCTCGGTGGATAGCTCGGCCACGCGGCGATCGTAGTCGTCCCTGACAACGCCGTTCACGGCGCTTGACCGGTCGGCGGCTCCACCGGTACCCGCTAGCCCTACCAGGCACGACTCCGGCTGTCCGGCTGTTCAGAACCTGGCCAGGCGTTCACCCTTCCGACCATGCTGAACGCACCCACCGTCACCGCCGCAGCCCGTGCCGTAGATCTGACGAAGACGTATGGAACCGGCGACGTCGCCGTCCGTGCCCTGGATCGGGTCAACGTCGAGTTTGAGCGCGGTCGCTTCACGGCGGTCATGGGACCGTCGGGGTCGGGCAAGTCGACGCTGATGCATTGCATGGCCGGGCTGGATACGCCGACCTCAGGTCACGCCTACGTCGGAGACGACGAGATCGGACGGCTTGACGACGCGGCCCTGACGCAACTGCGGCGTGACCGGGTCGGGTTCGTGTTCCAGTCGTTCAATCTCGTCCCGACGCTCGCCGCGGGCGACAACATCAAGCTGCCCGGTGATCTCGCGGGGAACCACGTCGACCGGGCTTGGTTCGATTATCTGGTTGGCCGGCTCGGGATCGCCGGGCGGTTGTCGCATCGCCCCAGCGAGCTGTCAGGAGGCCAGCAGCAACGCGTCGCCTGCGCGCGGGCGCTGATCGGACGGCCTGAGCTGATCTTCGCCGACGAGCCGACCGGGAACCTTGATTCGAACGCGTCGGCTGAGGTACTCGAGTTCCTGCGGGCCTCGGTCACCGACGACGGGCAGTCGATCGTCATGGTCACCCACGACGCTCACGCGGCGGCCTACGCCGACCGGGTCGTGTTTCTCGCCGACGGCAAGGTGGTGGGTGAGCTCGTGTCACCGACTGCCGACGCCATCCTCGAACAGATGAAGAAACTCGGGAGCTGATGTGCGAAAGGTGACTGTCAGTGGGCTGCTCGCTCGCAAGCTCCGCCTCGCGCTTACGGGGCTGGCAATCGTGCTCGGGGTCACCTTCGTCACCGGGACGCTGATCCTCGGCGACACGCTCAACAGCACGTTCAACGACCTGATCGGGACCGCGTACCAGCACGTCAGCTTCGAGATCCGCGGCAAGGCCGTGCTCAACGAGAGCGGCGCCGCGGCCGTCCAGGGCACCACCGACCGCAAGTCGGTGCCGGAGTCGATCGCGACCGAGGTCAGCCGCGTGCCGGGAGTCGCGTTCGTGCACGGCTCGGTCCAGGGTTATGCCCAGTTCCTGGACCGCAACGGAAACGCGCTCGGGGGCGGAGGCGGTTCGACGCTTGGCTTTTCGTTCGACCCGAACCAGCAGTTGTCTCCCTACCGGCTGGTCGAGGGCAGGGCGCCCACCTCCGCCGACGACGTCGTGATGGACAAGGCGACGGCGACCAAGCACCACTTCGCGATCGGCGACAGGGTGTTGATGAACCTGCCCGACCGGGCGCAGACGTTCACGATCACGGGCATCGTGACGTTCGGTAACGACAACAACCTCGCGGGAGTGACGCTGGCCGGCTTCGATTTGCAGACGGCGCAGAACATCTTCAACTCCCGGGGTCGCTACGACACGATCAACGTGCTCGCGGCGCCAGGCGCGGACAACGTCAACCTCGCGCGCGCGATCGCCAAGCTCCTCCCACCGGGAGTGGAGGTCGTGAGCGGCCAGACCGTCGCCAACGAGCTTTCGAGCGCGGTCGACAATTCGCTCGGGTTCATCTCCACCGTGCTGCTGATCTTCGCCGCGATCGCGTTGTTCGTCGGCGCGTTCACGATCTTCAACACGTTCTCGATCACCGTCGGCCAGCGGACGCGCGAGCTCGCGCTGCTTCGAGTCATCGGCGCGAGCCGCGGACAGGTGTTCCGGTCCGTGCTCGGCGAGGCCGCGTTAACCGGCCTTGTGGCCTCGCTGATCGGCCTCGGGTTCGGAGTCCTCGCCGCGCTCGGGCTCAAGGCGCTGCTCAAGGCGTTCGGCATCGAGCTGCCCTCGGCGCCGCTGGTGTTCGAGGCGCGCACGGTCGCGGTCGCGATCGCGGTGGGCGTCGGCGTGACGGTGATCTCGGCGATCGTCCCCGCCCGCCGCGCCGTACGGATCGCCCCGGTCGCCGCGCTCGTCGAGGACGGCGGTGAGGTGGCCGAGATCGTGCGCCGCCGTCGCGTGATCGCCGGCATCGCCGTCGCCGCCCTCGGAGTGGTCGCCGTCGTGGCGGGGCTGGCCAAGCCGACGATCGCGCTGGTTGGCGTCGGCGCGGTGCTGGTGTTCATCGCGGTCGCGATGCTCGTGCCCGTCGTCGCCCGGCCGCTCTCCGGCGCCCTCGGACGCCCGCTGGCCTGGTTGCTCGGCACGCCGGGAAAGCTGGGGCGGAAGAACTCGATGCGCAACCCGCGCCGAACCGCACAGACCGCCGCCGCGCTGATGATCGGACTCGCGCTCGTATCGACGATCGCGGTCCTCGGCGCGTCGCTGAGCACCTCGGCGAAGAACAGCGTCGACAGCGCCGTCAGTGCCGACTACATCGTGAGCGGATCGGGCGGGTTCAGCAAATCGGTCGCCCCGACCGTCTCGCGTCTGTCCGGGGTCACGACCACGACGACGATCTACCAGGGCCAGTTCGAGTTCAAGAACTCGCTCTCAACGCTCGTCGCGGCGACCCCCGCCAACCTGTCGAGGACCGTCACCCTCCACGTCACCTCGGGCAGCGGCGCTCCGGCGATGGCCGCGGGTCGGCTGCTGGTCGACACCAACACCGCGAAGGCCAACGACCTTCACCTCGGCTCGGTGGTGGATGTCAAATTCGCGCAGACCGGAGCGTCGACGATGACGATCGGCGGGATCTACAAGCCCAACCCGCTGGTTGGCAGCTTCGTGGTCGGCGCCGACTTCTTCCTGTCGCACTTCGACAATCCGCTCCCGATCGGCGTCCTGCTCAGCACGGCGCCCGGTGCGCCGAACCTGGGTCCGGCCTTGAACCGCGTGCTGACGCCGTACGCCAACGTCGGGTACAAGACCCGGGCCCAGTTCGAACAGTCCCAACAGAACAAGATCAACCAGGAGCTTGGGCTCGTGTATGTGCTGCTCGCGCTGGCCGTGCTCGTCGCGCTGATCGGGATCGTCAACACGCTGATGCTGTCGGTGTTCGAGCGAACGCGGGAGATCGGTCTGCTCCGCGCGGTCGGCATGAAGCGCCGCCAGGTCCGCGCGATGATCCGGTCGGAGTCTGTGATCGTCGCACTGTTCGGCGCCGTCGTCGGCATCGTTATCGGGGCGTGCCTCGGCGTCGCGCTGGCCTCGTCGCTCCGGGACAACGGCGTCACGAACATCGCCCTGCCGATCCCGAGCCTGATCGGGTTCGTGATCCTGGCCGGCGTGCTCGGTCTGATTGCTGCCACCTGGCCGGCGCGCCGCGCGGCGAACCTCGACGTGCTCAGCGCGATCGCGGCCGAGTGACAACTCACCGCACGGTGTAGGCGGCCACCTGCGGAGGCCCGCCAGTTTTCGAACGCGCGCCGGCCGGGACGATCACCGTGTCTCCGGCGACCGCGATCGGGGCGTTCGTCGCTGACGGCAGCCGGTGGCGGTAGACGACCTGACCGGTGCCGCGGTTCAGCGCGATCAGCACGCCGTCGTAAAGGGTGGTGAAGACGAGATCGTTGGAAACCGTGGCCGCGCCGACCGGCAACGTGGGCACCTTCGTGTCCCACTGCACCTTCCCCGTGGCGAGGTTCAGAGCCTCCACCTCGCCGGTGGCGGTACCAGGGGCCGCGGTGGGGGTGGGCTCGGCCAGGTTCGTGTAGGTGAGTGGTACGTCGAGCGTGACCAGGTAGACACTGTCACCCGCGAGGGCCAAGTTAGTCAATACGCCGCCAAGCGACCCAGGCCAGATCGTGAACGGCGCCTTTAGCCTGCTCGTGTGGTCGAGCGCCTCGAGCGAGTCGTTGTCGTGGCCGTTGTGCTGGCCGACCGGCGTCTTCCAGATCAGCTTGCCGGTGTCGGCGTTCATCTCATAGACGTATCCCATCTTGCCGGAGCCGATGACGACCGGGGTGCCGTTGACGCTCGCCGAGATCGGCGAGGTCTGCATGTCGTAATCCTTGAAGTCGTTGGGCACGCCCTGGTAGTACCAGCGCAGCCTCCCGGTCGCGGCATCGAGGCTCACGTCGCTGTCGGTGTACAACTGCCGCGCTGGATGCTCGATCGCCGCGGCGGGTGTCTGATACGGATTGCCGATCCCGTAGGTCACCGACCCGTCGCCGCTCACCAGCGGCGTCTCCCAGGCGCCGCCGGAACCGAGGCCGAGCGCCTGCACTCCTGGCTCGGGGCCGACCGTCGTGTTGAACTTCCAGAGCAGGTCTCCGTTGGAGGCCTTGAGCGCGATCAGCACGCCGCCGCCGGGGCCCGAGCCGTACTGACTGGCGAGATATACCCGGCCGTCCGCCACCTGCGGCTGGATGCCGAACGTGCCCTGACCCTTGCTCAGCAGCTTGCTGTCCTCCCAGATCGCCCGGCCGGTCGCGCCGTTCAGCGCGAACACCGCGGTCGGCGACGCTCCGTAGACGACGCCGTCGGCGACCGCGACGCCGTTCGGTCCCGGCCCGCTCTGCTCGGGGAGATCGAGGCGGCACTCCCACTCGAGCTTTCCGGTCGCGAGCGTGAGCGCGTACACGTTCGAGTCGAGGTCCTGCATATACACGATGCCGTTCTGCACTACCGGATTCGCGGCCAGCGATCCGTACGGGGCGACGCCGGTTGCCGCCTCTCCGGTGAGCCTGAACGTCCACGCCTGTGCGAGCCTGGACACATTCGCGGACGAGATCGTCGAGCCGCCGGCGTCGCGAGTATTCGCGAGGTCACCGTTCGGATACGGCCAAGAGCCTGATGTTGCGGGTGCCGGAGCGGTGACCGCCTTCGCCCCGGAGCCGCAGGCGGCGAGCCGCCCGGTGGGCTTATTGCTCGAACCGCCGCAGGCCGCGAGCAGCAGCGCGGCCGCGATCGCCGCGGTCACCCGCACGCGGCCATCTGAAGCTTTCACAGGTTCCTCCAATTACGCGACAGTGATATCACGTAAATATTGCATCGATGTCAAGGGCGGGCAGCTGGTCAGGGCCCCAAGCCGAGCGCGCGGGACGCCCGCGCCGCGCCCTCGGTGAGCGACCGCAGCTTCGCCCACGCGATCTGCGGATGCGTGCGCCCGCCGAATCCGCAGTCGGTTCCGGCGATCACGTTCTCCGCGCCCACCACCGCGGCGAAACGCTCGATCCGCTGCGCGACGAGATCCGGGTGCTCGACAACGTCGGTCGAGTGAGTGACGACGCCCGGCACGAGGATCTTGCCCTCGGGCAGTCGGACGTCCCGCCACACCGCCCATTCGTGCTCGTGGCGAGCGTTGGCGCCCTCGATCAGGTAGGCCTGGGCCTTGACCTCGAGCAGCACGTCGACGATGTTCACGAGCTCGAGGTCGTGGGCATGTGGGCCGTGCCAGCTGCCCCAGCACATGTGGTACCGGACCCGTTCCTCCGGGATGTTGGCCAGGGCGTGGTTGAGCGCTTGCACCCGCATCCGGCAGCGCTCGCGGAACGCCTCCAGGCCCATCTCGATCCCGATCCGGTCCCACAGTGCCGGCAGCCAGGCGTCGTCGACCTGCAACACGAACCCCGCGTCGACGATCAGCTCGTACTCGACGCGCAGAGCGTCGGCCAGCGCGTACAAGTATTCGGCCTCGCTGGGGTAGAACGCGTTCGCCCGGTAGACCTCGAGGCTCGCGGGCGCGGTCGAGGTCAGGAACGCATCCTCGCCCGGTTCGCAAGCGCGCAGGGTCTGGGTCTCGCGTCGCACCTGATCGTGTCCTGCGTACGAGATCGGGGCGGTGCACACCCACCTCATCCGCCGCGCGCTGACCTGGCCGCCTGGCAGATAGAACAGAGTCCCGCGATCGGTGGCGTACCGGTAGAAGGCTTCGAATTCGTCCCTGTCCCTGCCTTGGGCGATCAGCGGCTTCTCGTCGCCTGGTGGCCTGCTCTCGAACCCTGCAAACCGGTCGTCGGCGAACGACAGCCAGTCACCGCCCTTCGTGTATTCGCCCTCGTTGATCAGGTCGAGACCGAGCTCGCGCTGCCTGGCCACGACGTCCGCGACGGCGCCGCGCAGCTCGTCGTCGCTCGCCGGCCCGTCGCCGTAAAGCCACGGAAGGCTGCCGGCGTGCGTGGTCAGGATCCGCGACGTGCTCCGCTTCATCGCTGCGCCCGCGGATGCTATGCGACCGCGTAAATCGGCCAGCTCCGGGTAGTAAACGAGTTGTGAATGAGCTCGACATCATGTGGCGGCTCGGTCTCGCCCTCGTGCTGTCGTCGGTCATCGGCATCGAGCGCGAGATCGGCCAGAAGTCTGCCGGCCTGCGCACGTATACGCTCGTGGGCGTCGGCGCGGCGGTGTTCATGCTGGTCAGCACGTATGGCTTCAGCGACGTGCTCGGCAACGCGCACACCGTGCTCGACCCCTCCCGGGTCGCCGCGCAGATCGTGTCGGGAATCGGCTTCATCGGCGGCGGGATCATCTTCGTGCGGCGCGATACGGTCCGCGGTCTTACCACGGCAGCGGGCGTATGGGTCACCGCCGGGGTCGGGATGGCGTGCGGCGGCGATCTGCCGCTGGTGGCGATCGCGACCACCGCCATCTACATGGTTGTCGCCTACCTGTTCCCGTTCCTGGTGCGGATGCTGCCGCGCTCGCGCTTCGCGCCGTCCGACCTGCGCCTCGTCTACCTCGACGGCCGCGGGATCCTGCGTGAGGCGCTCGTACAGTGCTCGCAGCGTGGATTCACGATCGCGGACCTCGAGATCAAGCACGATGACGACGGCCCCCACAACGGCGATCCGCGCTACGTCACGGTCGACCTCGAGGTTCGCGGACAGGGCTCGATCGCTGAGCTCGCCTCCGAGCTGAACGAGCTCGAAGGGGTCGTGAGCGTCCACGGCGGGGACGCCAACGAGTTCCGCTACTGAGGGCTCGACCCCGGCACGATCACGACCTTGGCGGAGACGTCGGCGTCGAGGGCGGTCGTCATCGCCGCCGGCGCGTCCTCGATCGCGAAGCGGTGCGACACGATCTCCTCGATGGGGATGTGTCGGTGGTGGCGCGCCAGCAGCGCGAGCGTTCCCTCGTAGCAGCGCAGGTCCTCGCCGCCGACGCCGAGCAACGTCAGGCTGCGCCCGCAGATGACCGCCGGGTTGAACGCCTCCTCGCCCATGTCGACGAACGCGCCGACCTCGATGATCGTGGCGCCGTCGCGGACGATCGCGGTCGCCTGGGCGAACGCGCCTGGGAACCCCGTCGCGTTCACGACGACGTCCGCACCCTCGCCGTGGCAGCGTTCGCGCAGCTCCGCAGCGGCGGCGTCACCGGGCGCGAGCGCCACGGCATCGGCCACCCGGGCGGCGAGCTCGCGGCGCTTTGAAGAGGGGTCGAGCACAAGCACCTGTCCCGCGCCCATCAGCGACGCCTTGATCGCGTGCGCCAGCCCGAGCGGGCCGGCGCCGATGATCGCCACCGCGTCGCCGGGCCGAAACCCGGCGGGGCGCCGCAATACCGCGGCCCGCTCGAGGCTGTGGGTGACCGCGAAGATCTCGGTCAGCACGGCCACGTCGTCGGGGAGCTCCTCGGGAACGCGGAACATCGCGGTCCCCGGCTTGAGGTACAGATACTCAGACCACCCGCCGAACAGATGTGGCGCGACCCGGGCCGTCATCGAATTTCCGTAGTTCTCGATGTTGCGGCACAGGTAGTACGGGAATCCTCGGGCGCACATGTGACAGCGACCGCATGCGCGGTTCGGCGCCGGGATCACCCGATCGCCCGCGGCGAGCGGCGTCCCGTCGAACGCGACCGCGCCGCCGGGTCCGACCTCGGCGACGACGCCCACGTTCTCGTGCCCCTGGATGATCGGAAACGGCGTGCTGCGCTCAGAATCCATTCCCAGATACTGCTCCGTCTCGCCCCGATAGGTGTGCTTGTCGGTGCCGCAGATCCCCGACGCGAGCATCCTCAGCAGCACCGCGCCGCGCTCGAGCGACTCCGGGTACGGATAATCGCGGACCTCGAGCCGGCGTGGGGCCAGCAGCGTGGCTGCGCGAACTGTGCTCGCCGCACTCGTCATTCACCGATGAACGTATACCTATCGGCAGGCGTAAGCTCGCGGCGTGGCGCGCCACGATCAAGGCCCCTACCGCTCGAGCTCGGTCAACTCCTATCTGGTCGAGACCCGCGTGGGGGCACTTCTGGCGCTGCTCGTGCTCGCCGGCGGCGTGGTCCTCGACGTCACGACGGAGCACTTCTGGGCCAGGAACGCTCTGTTGGCGGGGCTTCTCTCGAGCCTGATCGTCGTGGTGCTGTCGGCAGCGGTCTTCAACGAGGCGGTCGAGCGCCGCAACCGCCGGCGGTGGAGCGTGCTCGCCCAATACGTCATGCTTGAGCTCGTTCGTCAGGCGCGACTCGTGTGGACCAGCGTGATGGAGGTCGCGGGCCTGATGGCGCCGGACGCGACCGACGCCGCGTCGATCGATGCCGCCGCCCAAGCCGTCCACGACACCGACCGGTTGAAGGCAGCGATCCGCGAGGCGGTCGCCGACGACGCCAAGCAGCGGCAGCTGCACGAGGGGGTCTCAGCGTTCGTCCTGCATGGCGATCAGGTGCTCGGGCGTTGGGCGGGCGTCATGCTCAACGCCAACGCATACGCCGAGATCATCGACAGGCACGTCGAGCTCGCGAGCGACGTCGCCTGGCTCGAGAGCCTGCTCGACAGCAGACATCCGACCGACGACTTCGTCAAGCGACGCAGGAGCGCGGCAAGCCCCGCGATCCAGATCGAGGGAGATCTCGACGACGACACCCTGACCGACAGGATCGTCGCGATCACGCAGCTCGCCGAAGGGCTCGACCGGACGACCCTCCAGCTGGCCCTGCGCATCGTCCCCGTCGAATGGTGGGCGGCTCGCTTGGGGACGACTGTGCCCGCGGTCGAGGTCGGCGATAACGCCGAGGGAGATCAGGCTCTGGCTAGATCGGCGCGGCCAGGGCCTTGAACGTCTCCCGGATCAGACGGCCCGGGTCGGCACCGGAAGTGTCCGGTTCGCGCTCCCATCGGCTCAGCTGAAGCGATCCGTCGACGACGAGTCGGCACCGTTCGAACCGCCGCTCGCTGAGCCGGCCGGCGAGCTCGCGAGCGTCGACCCCGGAAGCCACGAGCTCAGCGAGCACGAGCGCGTCCTCGATCGCGAGTCCGACGCCCCACGCCATCTGCGGCGTCGTCGTATGTGCGGCGTCGCCGATCAGTACCGTCCGGTCCGCGCCCCACGGTGGCGGAACCAGTAGCCAGTAGAGCGCCCGGAAATCGATCTGCGAAGGCGCGGTGATCTGAGCGGCGATCTCCGGCACCACGAACCCGAACCCGGAAAGGCGCTCCTGGAGCATGTCAAGCAAACGATCCACCGGCGGCCGTTCGGGCGCCGTGCTCGAGTCAAGCATCCACACGTACGCGCGACCAGGCGCGATCGGCACGAGCCCGAGCCTAATTGAGCGACCGAGCATCATCGTGTACCGCTCGAGCGCGTTCGGCTTACGAACGTCGAGCCGCCAGATCACCTGACACGCGTACGCAGGCACAGGCGCGTCCGGCAGCAGCATCCGCCGCATCGCCGAGTGCACGCCGTCCGCTCCGATCACCAGGTCATAGCCGCCGGTCGTCCCGTCGGTAAATGTCACTTCGCCATCGATGAGCTCCTTCACGGTCACGCCCAGTCGCACGGGCACGTCGAACGCACGCAACCGATCCTCGAGCACCTCGTGCAGCGTCATGCGCGACATCGTCACGAACGGCGGATCGTCCGGCCCGAGCACGTTCACCTGCGGCATCTCGGCCACCTTCACGCCGTCCGGGCGCATCATGTCGATAACCGCGTGGTGCCAGGATCGATCGACGATCGGTGCGAGCACTTCCAGTTCCCGCAGCGCTCGCATGGGCGGGCTCTGCAACCCGATTCCGATCCCGGCTGGTCGCCAGTCGACCTCCCGCTCGACGATCTCACAGCCGATCCCGCGCCGCGCTAAAGCGATCGCTGCTGTCATCCCCGCAGGGCCGCCGCCGACTATCAGCACCCGGTTCACTGGGTGATCGTCAAGCATGATCGAGCATCTGGGTCACCCAGTCGGCGATCGTCGGCGCGACCGGGCCCTCGCCCATGTGACCGCCGTCGAAGACTCGGGCCGCCTTGGGGTCGCCGTGGTCGAGGCTCAGGTAGATGTCGTCGATCGAGTTCTGGACGTCGTCGCGGCCGTTGACCAGGAGGAGCGGCGCCGAGGGCTGGTCGAGGAGTCCCTGGTCGAGCAGCGACAGTTCCGGGCAGCGCGCGACGTAGTCCTCGAACGTCTCGCCGCCGAAGATCCGCGCGCGCGCGTTCATTAGGTCCATCAGGTACGAGGAGGCGTTGCGCGACTTCTGCTGCCACTCGGGCGTGAACGTGATGTGCACGCCGCCGCCCCAATTGACCGCGCACGCGAGCCGGTCGCGGTGGGTGTAGGCGAGCTTCATCGCCCAGTAGCCGCCGAACGAGCCTCCGATCGCGGCGCAGCGGGCGCCGTCGAGATCGTCGCGCTCGGCCAGCCAGTTGAAGATCGGGGTCCACTGGCGCTCGGCATGGGGCCCCGCGAGCACCGGCGACTCGCCGACCCCCGGCATGTCGACAAGCAGCACCGCGAACCCGCGCGAGCGCATCAGCGCGCCGAGCCGGACGTGCATCTCCTCCTTCCACGTGTCGATGCCGGCCCACACCATCGCCACAGGCGGGCGGGCGTCGCCCGCTGGGGGGCGCGTCAGGTAGAAGCGGAGCCTCGAGTCCTCGAACGGAAGCTCGACCACCTCGAGCGACGGGTCCTCGAGCGTGCTGGCATTCAGGAAGAACTCGCGCGCGCGGTCGTACTCCCGCTGCTTGAGCGGATGGTTGGGAACCGGATAGCGCCCCATGAACGCAGCCTGGTAGGCCTGGAACCATAGGTCGCGCTGCTTGGACCGATCGGTCGCCGCCTGCGCGCGCGCGGCGAAGTCGTCGGCGAGTCCGCCCCACGCGGCGGTCCACGGTTCCGGATCGAGACCGGTCAGCGCGTTGATCGTGCGGCGTGCGGCGTCGCGGTCAAGACCGTCGAGCGGATGTGCGCCGCGCTCGAGGCGCGTGAGCAGCCACGACTTGCCGGCGTCCAGGGTCTGGTCTGCCGAAGGCATCAGACGAATAGGCCGGTCTTGTCCTGCGCCTCCCGGTCGTGCTCGGGCGGCGCCTCCACCCGTGGGAACGATTCGAACATCGAGGGCGGCATCGCCAGGTTCTTGTAGAAGACGTTCGAACCCTGCTGGGGCTCGAACCGGACCGGCTGCCAATCGGGTTCGTAATTGCGATAGCCCCCCGCGTTGATTTCGACGCGCATGCCGCTCGGATCGCGGACGTACAGGTAGTCCTGCTCGCCCATGCCGTGCCGGCCCGGCCCGAACTCGATCGCCACGTCCTGGTTGAGGAAGACATCGGCGGCTCGCAAAAGCTCCTCGCGCGAGTCGACGAAGTATGCGAAGTGGTTGATCCGGCCTGGGACCGGCGTCGGGTCCCACACGATCCCGAGGTCGTGCGAGCGCTCGCACACCGTTGTCATGCAGAACACGGGGAAGTCGGGTCGGTCCGGGATCACCGTGTACTCCATGAACCGGTGCCCGAGCGTGTCCCGGTACCACTCGGCGTCGCCGAGCGGGTTCGCCGCGGTGATCGTCACGTGGTCGATGCACCGCGCCGCGAGCCCGCGCGGCACGTACCGCTGCGGGCGGTTCGGGAACGGGGACTCCATGCCCGGCGGAGGCGTGTAGCGCTCCACGTCCCAGAACACCTCGTGCAGGTGGCCGCCGGGCGCGCGATACCGGAACGCGCGGCCGTGGCCGACCGAGTTCTCGACCCAGGCCTCGCCCGCGCCGGCCGCCGCCAGCCGCGTGGCCGCGGTCTCGAGCTCCTCCGGGCCGGCGGCCCGCCAACCGACATGCCCGAGCCCAACTTGCGGGCCCTCCGTGAGCTGGAGCGTGTGGTGGAACCGGTCGCCCCAGGCGCGCAGGAACACCGACTGGCCGGCGCGCGCGGTCTCCTCGAGGCCGACGATCTGAGTCCAGAACTCGAGGGACTCCTGTGGCTTCGGCGTCGTCAGTTCGACGTGGGCCAGCTGGGACAGAAGGGGCAGGGCCATCTCGGTTCTCCTCAATCGGTGTGGGTTGGCTGCCAACGCAGGAGGTAAGCGGCGCAGGCGCCGCTCAGCTCGTCGACCAGGCGCTTCCAGCCCAGCCGCTGATCGGACTCGAACACCGGCCCATACATGACCTGGCGCGCGAGCGTCGAGTACGCGATCCGGAACGCCACGTCGAGCGCGATCGCCGGCCGGGGATGGAGGAACTCGCCGGCGTACGGCATCAGCGACCGCTTGAACTCCTTGCTCAGCGCGATGCTGGCCTCCGATCCGCGCGCCGAGATCACCTCGTCGACGGCCCCCAGGTGCATGAACGCGCGGAGTGCCTTGCGGTTGCCGTTCATGACCCGCGCCATCCCGGCGATCGAGGCCGCGACCGCCGCCGCAGCACCCTCGACGCTCGCCACGGGCGCCTCCGCCTTCTCGCCAGCGTCCGACATCGACGCCATCAAGCGCGCGTGGACCGCGCGTAGCAGACTCTCCTTGTTGCCGAACCGCTCGTAGATCGCGCCGATCGACACGCCCGAGCGGGCGGCGACCTCCTGGACCGTGAACCCCTCGAACCCGTTCTCCTCGAGCAGCGTGTGCGCCGCATCGAGGACGCGTTCGTAGGACTCGCGGCTGCGCCGCTGCTTCGGCGGCCGTACGGCGCTCACCCCGCCACCGACCGCGGCGCGCGCCGACCCGACCGTGCGGGCGGTAGCGCGTGCGGCTCGACGCCGGCGACCACCGTGTTGGTCAGCGTTCCGATCCCCTCGACATAGAGCGACACGACGTCGCCTGGCCCGAGCGGCGGCAGCCCCTCGCGGCCGCGACGGCCCCACAGCTCGAGCAGGCACCCGTTGCCGCACGTCCCCGATCCGAGCACGTCCCCGGGCCGCACCCACGTCCCGCGCGACGCGTACGAAACGAGCTCGGGAAAGCTCCAGGCCATGTTCGCGAGCGTGTCGGTGCCCAGCGCGCTCCCGTTCACCTCCGCCCGCAGCTCCAGGTCGAACCGGTCTCCGTCGACGTAGGCCTCGAGCTCGTCGGGCGTGACGATCCACGGCCCGAGCGTGTTCGCGAAGTCCTTGCCCTTGCACATCCCCAGGCCGAGGCGCATCTCTGCCATCTGCAGATCCCGCGCGGACCAGTCGTTGAAGATCGTGTACCCGGCGATGTACGCGCCGGACTCGCCGGGCGTCAAATCCCGCCCGGACCGGCCGATCACCGCCGCCACCTCGAGCTCGAGGTCGAGGCGCCGGCACCCCGGCGGCACCGGGATCTCGTCGCCGGGACCGGTCACGGCATTCGGATTGGTGAAGTAGCAGAACGGCGACTCGCACCAAACCGCCGGGACCGTCGCGTCCGGGTTCGCGTCCTTGATCACGCCCTCGATGTGCTGCTCGAACACGGAGAAGTCGCGCATCGTCGGTGGAATCACCGGCGCCAGCAGCCGCGCTTCGCTCAGTGGCAGTGCCGCCTCGACCCGCGCGGCCAGGCCTCCGCGTTCTCTCGGATCGGCTCCGAGCAGATCGAGGACTTCGACGTTGGACGCCAGCACGTTAACGGCGTCGCCGGTCACGGTCGCCGTCCGCGGCTGCCCGTGGTGCAGGGCTCGTGCGATCTTCATCCTTTGCCTTTCAGATGGGGGCCGACGCGGTCATGATCACCGAGTTACGGGTCGCGTCGGGATCGATTGGGAGCGAGTGGTCCTGCTCCCACTGGCCGACCTTCTCAGACCCCTCGACGATTGCGCGGCAGCGCTCGTAGCGGCGGGCGGTGAACGCCTCGAGCGCTTCGGTGACCGAGACGTCCTTGGCCAGTTCCTCCGCCAGCACGATCCCGTCCTCGATCGCCTGCGCCGCGCCCTGGCCGCAGTGCGGCGTCGCTCCGTGGGCGGCGTCGCCGACCAACACGACCCGTCCGCGATGCCACGGCGCCGGCACGATGATGTTCTCGATCGGGCGCACCACGGTCGCGTCGTCATCGACGATCTGCTCGCGCACGTCCGCCACCGGTCCGGCGAACGGAGCCAGGCGCTGCCGGTACACGGCGGCCGCCCCGTCCCGCTCGATCGCGGCGCGCCAATCCGGGATCGGCGTCTCGATCGTGAGGATGTACATCAGGTCTTGGCCCAACGGCACGAAGCCGGCGCTCCCGTCCGGACCGAACCACATCCAGATCTCCTCGAGCCCCTCGTGCCGCGGAAGGTTGTATCGCCAGCACACTTGCCCGGTGTACCGCGGCTTGAAGTCCGAGCCCGAACAGGCGCTCGCGGACCTTCGAGTAGAGCCCGTCGGCGCCGATCACGAGGTCGTACTGCCGCCGCTCCCCGTCGGTGAAAGCCACGTCGACGTGGTCGTCGGAGGAGTCGATCTCGGTGAACGTGACGCCCGTGCGCACCTCCGCGCCGGACGCGAGCGTCCGCGAGGTGAGGATCTCGTGAAGCCTGGGGCGGGTGAGGCCGTTGCCGGGCGGGAGGTGCTCGACCAGCGGCGGCCAGTCGTGTGCCGCGATCACCGTCTCGCCGTCGGCAAGCCACGTCCGATCGCCGCGGATCGGCGAGCCGGCCTCGACGCAGGCGTCGGCCAGCCCGAGCGAGTCAAGCGCCCTCAGGGCGTTGCCCGGCTGGATGATCCCGACTCCGTAGACGCCCCACTCTGGATCCCGTTCGACGACGTCGACATGGACGCCTCGGCCACGAAGCGCCAGCGTGGTCGACAGCCCGCCGATTCCACCGCCAATCACAAGAACCTTCATCGTCTCAACCTCACCTCACCCCGGGCATCCGAAGGCCGCTGCCGATTCTCCGTATCCGAATACTGATTCGGATAAGCTAGCGGGCGCAACCCTCGCTGTCAACGCAACTGAGGAATGGAAAACACATGAACGGCGACTTCGCAAACCTCCGCGTCCGGCGCATCGTGACCGGCCACAACGACGCCGGCCAGGCGGTCGTCGCGGCGGACGAGGAGATCGCCGGCACCGGCCTCGCCGAGGACGCCGGCCGGACGAGCGCGACCTTCTTCCAGCTCTGGGCCACGCACGAGATGCCCGTCGATCTCGGGCCGGAGTCCGCGGCGCGTCAGCGCGACGGCAGCGCGACCACGATCATCGGGTCCGGCTCAGGCTCGGTGCTCCGGATCGGGGTGCTGGCGCCCGGAACCCGGTCGCCGATGCACCGCACCGAGAGCCTCGACTACGGCATCTGCCTCGAGGGCGAGTGCGACATGGAGCTCGACGGCGGCGAAGCCGTGACCATACGAGCGGGAGACGTCGTCGTGCAGTGCGGCACCAACCACCTGTGGCACAACCGGGGAACGGTTCCGTGCCGGTTCGCGTGGATCCTGCTGGACGCTCATCCGGTCGAGGTCGCCGGGCGCACGCTCGGAGCGAGCTGGCGCCAGGACGCCTGACCGTCGCACGCTGGCCGCGGTAAGGTCGTCGGCGAGATGATCGCCCGGGGCGACGGAGACGAGCCTCGCCAGGTCGCGCGCGTCGCGACCAGCCTGGCGGCGGACGGCGTCGTTGGCGTCGCCGCCTCCTACGTCGACAACAGCGGCATCGCGCGGGTCAAGGCGGTGCCCGTGGCTCGACTCGAGGACGCGATCTCGCACGGGATCGGGATGTCGCCGGTGTTCGACGTGTTCATGTTCGACGACGCGATCACTTCCTCACCAAGCTCGACCGGGCCGGTCGGCGATCTACGGCTGTTCCCGGATCTCGAGCGGCTCGTCGTGCTCGCGGCTCAGCCCGGTTGGGCGTGGGCGCCCCTTGACCGCCGCACCCAGGACGGCGAGCCGCACCCGGGTTGTCAGCGCACGTTCGCGCGGAAGATGGCCGACCGTGCCGCCGAGCGCGGGCTGCGGGCGAGCATGGGCTTCGAGGCCGAGTGGGTGCTCGATGCCGGCGCGGGGGATGAGTTCGTGCCGGCTACCTCGGGTCCCGGGTACGGGATGGACCGACTGATCGAGGTCTCCGACTACTGCCGCGATCTGCTCCAGGTGCTCGACGCCCAGTCGATCGAGGTCCTCCAGCTGCATCCCGAGTACGCGCCGGCGCAGTTCGAGGTGTCGGTCGCGCCGGCCGATCCCGTCGCGGCTGCCGACCGGATGCTGCTCGTCCGGCACACAATCCGGGCGGTTACGGGGCGCAAAGGGATGCGCTGTTCGTTCGCGCCGGCGATGATGGTCGGGGGCGTGGGAAACGGTTGCCACCTGCACACGAGCCTGTGGCGGGACGACGGAACGCTGATGTCCGGCGGGCCGGGGCCGTATGGGCTATCCGACGAGGCGCAGGCGTTCGTCGCGGGCGTCCTCGACGGGTTGCCGGCGCTGCTCGCGATCGGCGCGCCGAGCGCGGCCAGCTATCTGCGACTGATCCCGCAGCGGTGGGCGGCGCCCTACTGCTGCTGGGGGCGCGAGAATCGCGAGGCCGCGGTGCGGCTGGCCGCGTCCGGCGACCACGCCAACGCCGAGATCAAGTGCATTGACGCCGCGGCGAACCCGTACCTGCTCGTCGGCGCGGTCCTCGCGCTTGGTATCGACGGCATCGAGCGCGGGCTCGAGCTGCCGCCCGAGGTGGCCGTCGACCCGGCCACATTTTCCGACGCCGAGCTCGCGGCCGCCGGAGCGTCCCGGCTGCCGTCGAGCCTTGCCGAGGCGCTCGAGCACTTCCGCCGGTGCGACGCCCTCGGCGAGGCGATGGGACCGGACCTGTTCGAAACGATCGTCGCCGTCCGCGAGACTGAGGTCGAGCGCTTCGACGGCTCCTCGGAGGAGGAGATCGTGGCCGCGACGCGCTTTCGATACTGAGCGTGCTCATCGACCACCACTGCCACGCGGTGGCGCGCGGCTCACTCGACCGGGCCGCTCTCGAGTCGTTCCTCACGGAGTCGGACCGGCCGCCGCCGGCGGGATGCTCGACGTTCGACTCGCTGCTGGGGATCGCGGTCCGGCAGCGGTGCGCGCTGGTGCTCGATCTCGCCGCCGGCGCCGATCCTGACGAATACGTGGCGCGGCGCGCGGAGCTCGGAGGCGAAGCGGCCAATCGGCGCCTGCTCGGGGCCGCCGGCCTCGAAGCGCTGCTCGTCGACACCGGGCTGGCCGGCGAGAGCCTGCTCGGCCTCGACGAGCTCGGCGCGATCAGCGACGCCACCGTGCATGAGGTCGTACGGCTCGAAGCGGTCGCGGAGGACCTCGCGGCGAGCGGCGTGGGGGCGGCCGAGTTCGAGGGCGCCTTCGGCGAGGCGCTACGCCGGCGAGCGGCCGGCGCGGTCGCGGTCAAGTCGATCATCGCCTATCGCCACGGTCTGGACTTCGACCCCCGTCCGCCGTCGTCCGCCGAGGTCGTGAAGGCCGCGGGGCGCTGGCTGACCGGGGGCCGCGCGCGAGTGCAGGACGTTGTGCTCCTACGACATCTGCTGTGGGAGGGCCTCGCCACCGGCCTCCCGCTGCAGTTGCATACGGGGTTCGGCGATCCCGACGAGGACCTCGCGCGCTGCGACCCTGCGCTGCTGACCGGGTTCTTGCGCGCGTGCGCCGACGCAGGGCCGCCAGTGACGCTGCTCCATTGCTATCCCTACCACCGCCACGCCGCGTATCTCGCCGCGGTCATGCCTCACGTGTACCTGGACGTGGGCCTGGCGATTCCCCACGTCGGGGCGCGGGGCGCGGCGGTCCTCGCCGAAACGCTCGAGCTCGCGCCGTTCCACAAGCTGTTGTATTCCTCGGACGCGTATGGGCTCGCCGAGCTGTACCTGCTCGCCGCAGTCAGCTTTCGCGAAAGCTTGACCGAGGTGCTCGAAGGACTAGGGATCGGCGGCACCGACCGCGACCGGATCGCCGCGATGATCGGATCTGGCAACGCACGACGGGTCTATCGCCTCCCGGAGCGGTAAAACCGCGTAGGCGACACGACCCAGGCGTACCAGTAGCCGGCATGCGCGCGCACCTTGGTTGGATCGTGCTCGCCGCGACCGCGAGCGCTACTGACCCGGCGGTGTCCGCGAGCGGCGGCGCCGCCCGCGGACTGATTCACGTGGTTACGAGACCGAGACCGCCTGGCTCGTGCTCGCGTTGTAGTAGTTGTCGCCGCTGTAGGTGGCGGTCACCGAACCGCCGCCTCCGAACCGCGGCAGGAAGGCACGGCCGCGCACCACACGCCGCGGATGACCGACCTTCTGGCCGTTTGCGTAGAACTGCACGGTCCCGGCGGGCGGAACCGGCTCGGTCGTGTCTCCGGACACTGTCGCGACGAGCCGCCGCGCGCCGACCGCTTGCAGCGACGTCGTCGTGTGCCGGAACGCCATCGTTGTGGCGTAGTCGTACAGCAGCTGCCGCCACGTGTACCACTCGTGACCGCCATCAATCCGAACATCGGTGAACGGGATTCCGAACGAGGTGAACGTGGCCTCGTACGAATCGAGGCCGGGGATCGTGAGCTCGTCGAAGTTCCCGCCGCCGAGCTCGATCCCCAGACGCGTCTTCAGCGCAGGGTTCTGCCATTGCGAGCTCGTGGTTGCCGGAGCGCCGAGGTTCGCGATGCTCCAGCTGCCGAAGTAGCCAAACAGCGTGGTGTCGTTGAACAGCAGGTAGTTGGCGGCCAGCCCTCCGAGCGACAGTCCGGCGAACGCGCGGTCGTTCGCGTCCGTGGAGACGTTGTAGTGCGCGTTCACGTACGGGATCACGTAGTTCGACACGTCCGTCGCGTAGCAGGAGGCGTCCTCGTCAGGCGGGAACAGGTTGCATGAACCGAGATTGTTGAAGTCGGTCATCACGATCACCATCGGCTGAACCATTCGCCCCGCGATCAGGTTGTCGATGATGCGGTTGGCGACGCCCTGGGTTGTCCAATCGACCTCGTTGCCGCCACCGCCGTGGCTCAGATACAGCGTCGGATACGGCACGCGCCGGTGCGGGTTGTAACCCGGCGGGAGATAGATCGCCAGCGGATGGCTACCGACCGGGTCCGTCGATTGTGGGTCCGGGTACGAGACGTCGAACAGCGAGCCGTGCACGCGGCGGTTCGGCGCCTCCCACGACATGTTCGGGGTTCCAAACCTCCGGTCCGAGGGCACGTACACCTGGCTGTCGGGCTCGACGGATCCGCTGGTAACCCCTCCGCTCGTGTTCCAGGGCGGGTTGCTCGGATCGGCCAGTTCGGTGCAACCGGTCAGCGCCGGCGGTGGACTTGTGCAGTTCACGTAGAACCCGTAGGTGAACGTTCCCGAGGGGAGCGGGGTCGTGTAGGACCACAACCCAGTCGACGAGTTCAGCGTCATCTGTGCCACCGGCCAGTTCGCGGCGGGCCCCTGGTTGGGGAACGCGATCGGGAAGTCTCCCGGCGCCCATTGGGACGGGAGTGTTCCCGCGGACGACGTCGTGGTCGTGTTCGCGGCGTTCGAGAAGTACCACTCGCCGCGGATCTGCACGGTGGTGGCGCTCGGATCGTAGTAACGGAACGTGACCTCGTAACCAGTGGGCGCGGCGCCGGTGTGGATTACCTCGGGTGAAAACGAACCCCGGTGCTTCGACTGGCCGGGCGAACCGCCGTGCCTAGACCGGCCGGGCGAACCCCGGTGCGCCGAGTGGCCGGATCGGAACCGGTGCATCGACCGGGCGCCGGCCGACGGTGCGGCGACGGCGACGATGCCGACGCCGAGAACGACGGCGAGCAGGACGGCCTTTCCCTGCCGGAAGCGGCCGATGGGTTGCAGACGACGCATGGTGGACGATCCTCCTTGTGGTGATCGGATGTGACGCATGCGGTCGGAGCCGAGGCGCGCACGGGCGATGGCGTCTCGCGCTTCAGACCTCCCTTCCCTCTAACCGTCCCCACCTTACCCACCTGCTGGCTCGTGTCAAGCAGCGGGAGTTCGAGAGCGCGAGATCCGCTGCGCCGGCGAACACTGCGCCCGCGCCTCACCTGGTAAGGCCGTCGAGGAGCGCGCTCAGACCAATGTCGTAGCTATCCCTGCGACGCGCCGGCGCCCAGTGTGGCGCGAGCGTCGCGAGGGTCGGCAGCTCCGCGGGGTTGACGCTCGTGAGCACCCTGACGACGAACGGGATGCGTCCGAGCGCCGCGGTCCGCTCCAGCCCGCGGCGGATGATCAGCTCGCCGACCGTGAACTGCCAGATCGCCCGGTAGCCGTCGGCCGCCTCGGCCTCCGTGCACCCGAGGCTGACCAGCGCGGACACGATCTCCTCGACGAGCCACAGGATCGACGGCGCGATCAGATCTCCCTGCGCGAGCACGTCGACCACCCAGTCGTTCGCGGCGAGTCCGTCGCGCATCGCGCGGCACGCCTGGTGCAGACGTCGCCGCGGATCGCGCGAGAAACGCGGCCGCGGCAGCTCGCCGGCCAGCTGATCGAGCAGCAGGACGAGCAGCTCATCCTTGTCGCGGACGTGGCGGTAAATCGCCATCGGCGAGCTGCCGAGCTCGTGGGCCACCTGGCGCATCGTCAGGGCCTCGATCCCGTCGCGGTCGACGATTGCGCGCGCGGCCGCGGTGACTGCCTCCCGCGACAGGCGCGGCGGGCGGCCGGTTTTGCGAGGAGGTGGCGATGGATCGTCCAACGCCCCCCGGATTCAAGCCGCCGCCGTGGACGTCGCCGTCGTCGTATCCGCAGCCGGTCGGTAGGTGCCGAAGTGCCACTCGTTTCCTTCAGGGTCGACCGCGGTGTAATCGCGCGACCCGTACTCCGTGTCGAACGGCTCTCGGATGATCTCGGCGCCCGCCTCGCGCGCTCGGCGGCAGTGCTCGTCGGCGTCGTCGACGGCGACATAAAGCCACCCCGTGCCGGCGCGACGGCCGAGCCGAGGATCGTCCCGATCCGATCCGAGCATGAGGATGCTCGGGCCAAGCGTGAGCTCGGCGTGCGCGATCGTCCCATCGGGATTCGGGTACACCTCGCGTCGCACGAAGCCGAACGCGTGCTCGAGGAAATCGATCGCGGCCGGCGCATCCGCGAACCGCATTGCCGGGTACAGCGTCGGAGCCACAACGGTCATGGGATCCTCCCTCTTCCGGGTAGTTTGTGTACGCGTACGCAAACTACCCGAGTGCCGCCCTCCAGTCAAGCGCGCCGGAGCGACCGGCGAGGACACCGGCGGCCTCGCCGATGCGACCGGAACCCGCGGATGGGACCGTCACGGCCACGCTCTTACCCGTACGCATGCAAGGGAGGCACTAGATGCAAAAACAAACCGCCATGCTTCGCGTCGCGCGCTGGTGCATAGACCATCGCCGCGCGGTCGTCGCGGCCTGGGTCGTGATTTCGATCCTGACCACTGTGGTGGCGGCCTCGGCCGGAAACCGCTATGCCACGGATTTCACTCTGCCCGGGACCGAGTCCCAACGGGCCAGCGATCTCCTGACGAAGGAGTTCGGGGCCCAGAGCGGCGACGTGGACACGATCGTGCTTCACGTATCGCACGGCACGATCGACGCGCCCTCGGTGCGTCGGGCGATCGCGCCGGTACTCGCGCGGGTGCGGACGTTTCCGCACGTCGCGACGGTGATCAGCCCGTATGCAGCGAACGGCGCCGTCCAGGTCTCACGCGACCGTATGACGGCGTTTGCCACGGTCGATTACGACAAGAACGCCAACGTGCTACCGACCAGCGCAGGCACGAGGCTGCTCAATCAGGTCACAGCGGTGCACGTGCCGGGACTCCACGTCGCCGCGGGCGGCCAGCTGATCGAGAAGGCCGAGGGATTCAGCGTCGGGCCGGCGACCGAGATCGGGGTGATCGCTGCGCTGGTCATCCTGCTGATCACATTCGGGTCCGTGATCGCGGCGGGGATGCCTCTGATCACCGCTGGACTGGGCCTGATCACGGGGGTGGCGCTGATCGGACTGTCGACACGCGTGATGAGCATGTCCAACGTCTCGCCTCAGCTTGCGCTGATGATCGGCCTCGGCGTGGGAGTCGACTACGCGCTGTTCATCGTCACGCGGTTCCGCGAGAACTTCGCGGACCTCGGCGACGTCGACCAGTCCGTGATCGGCGCGATGGACACGTCGGGACGAGCGATCCTGCTCGCCGGCACGACCGTCGTGATTGCGCTGCTCGGGATGTTCGCAACCGGGGTCAGCTTCACGTACGGCCTGGCCGTCGCGTCGGTGATCGCCGTGCTGCTCACGCTCACGGCGTCGCTGACGCTGCTCCCAGCGATGCTGTCGCGCTTTGGCGCTCGCCTCGTTCGACCCCGTCGCGTGCGGCGGCTGACGTCCCTTCCGGCAGGGTCGGTGTGGCGCCGCTGGAGCGAGACCGTCCGTTCCCGGCCGGTGCCGCTCGCGCTCGTGTCGGTGTCGGTCATGGTCGCGCTGCTGCTGCCCGCGTTTGCGTTGCGGCTGGACATCAGCGACGCAGGGAACGATCCCGCGAATCTCAGCTCCCATCAAGCATTCGGCCTGCTGGCTGACGGCTTCGGTGCCGGATTCAACGGGCCGCTGACGCTCGTCGCTGAGTTGCCCGCAAGGGGTCAGACGGCCAGGCTCGCGACTGTCCGGGCCGCGGCGCTCGCGACACCCGGCGTCACGGCCGTGACGCAACCTCAGATCTCGCCAGCCGGCACGCTCGCGGTCATGCAGGCGTACCCGAGCTCGGCGCCGCAGGCGCAAGCCACGACCGACCTCGTAAACCAGTTGCGCCACCAGGTGCTGCCGGCGGTCGAGCGGCGGACCGGTGTCCCGGTCTTGGTCGCAGGGCTCACGGCCGGCTCGATCGACTTCTCGCAGGTGCTGTCGAGGAAGCTGCCGCTGTTCGTCGCGGTCGTCGTGCTGCTGTCGGCGCTATTGCTGTTCGTCATCTTCCGGTCGCTGGTGATCCCGATCCAGGCGGCTCTGATGAACTTGCTCAGCATCGGCGGGGCGATCGGCGCGACCGTCGCCGTGTTCCAGTGGGGATGGCTCGGAGGCCTGCTCGGCGTGCAGAAGGGTCCCGTTGAGCCGTGGATCCCGCTGCTGATGTTCGCGGTCGTGTTCGGGCTGTCCATGGACTACGAGGTGTTCCTGGTCTCGCGCGTACGCGAGCAGTGGGTGCGCCGACGCGACGCGTCGGCCGCGGTCGCCGACGGCATCGCGCTCACCGGACGGGTCATTACCGCGGCCGCCGCGATCATGGTCTGCGTGTTCCTGTCGTTCATGCTCGGGGACCAGCGCACGATCAAAGAGTTCGGGTTCGGCCTGGCCTTCGCGGTGTTCCTCGATGCGATCGTGGTCCGCTGCGTTTTGCTGCCGGCGGTGCTCGAGCTGCTGGGCGCGATCACGTGGCGGCTGCCGGGTCGGCTCGACTCGCGGCTGCCGCACATCAACATCGAAGGCTCGGCGGCTCGCGCGGTCGCTGAGTCCGAGGGCTGCTAGCCGTCTGAATCACCTGCAAGACACGACATTTGCCGGGCGCGGCGGGACCGTGCCGTGTGCGTGCCCCACGTGCTTGACGCGTCACGGTCGGTTCCGCTCGCGCCCAATGTCGTGTTTTGCAGGTCAGCTGGCTCGATTCCGGTGACTTGCCGCGAGGCGTCAGATGTAGCCCAGATGCACGCCGTCGATCGACCAGATCGCGGTGGCGTCCCCGCCGTGGGCGGCGAGCAGCGCCGTGAAGTAGTCGCACAACGCCCGCTCGTAGGTGAGCGAGCGATCGAGCAGCTCCCGGGCTGCGGCCACGATCCGGCCGAGGTCGTCGTGCACGCGCGCCGCGGACATACTCGGCGTGCGGGGGCCGTCGTCGCCGTCGTCTACGACGTCGGCCGGCGCGAACTGGGTGAAGCTCGGATAGCGCTCGGGGTCGGGGATGATCGAGCGGAACGGGACCCGGTTGAAGAAGTACTCGAACCACCGACCGCCCGACAGCGCCAGCCACGGCGTGCCGACGGCGAGCGCCGCCATGCCGAAGCCGGTGTGGGGAGCCAGGAACAGATCGCACGCCTCGACCACCGCGACCTGCTCGGCGAGCTCGATGTCGAAGCAATTGAGCGGCCGCGACCGGTGCGCGAGCAGCTCGGCGAGTTCGGCGGGCGCAAGCGAGGTGGTCGTGCGGGCGTCGCGCCGGAGCTTGCCGACCAGCGCGATCTCGATCCCGGGAAACGCATCGGTGAGCGCGTCGAGGACGACCCGCCACGAACCGACGGACGGATAAAGCGAGCGCTCACCGGAACCGGCGGGCATCAGCGCGATCCGTCCGCCGCCCGACGGCTCACGTCCCGAGACGAACCGGAGCGCCGCCGCCGCCCGAGTCGACTGCGGCAGCTCGAGTCGCAGCTGCTGATGGGCGACGTAGCCGGGCCGTGGTGAGCTGACGTACGTCCGGGCGCGCGTGGCGGTGAGAAGCCGATCGCTGGTCAGGTAGTAATCCCGCAGGCCGGGGAACATCGCGAGCTGGATGTCCTGGCCGCGGCGGAAATCGTCAACGATCCACTCCCAGCGGCGGGGAATGCCGGCCTGGCGCGCCGCCGAGTCCAGGCACGGCTCCAGCAGCGGGTGCTCGACGGCGTAGGTGTGGGAGATGAACGGGCAGAAACCGGCGAGCTCGACAGCGGTAGCGGCGTTCAGCGCGACCGAGACCTCGCGCGCCGGGTCGGCGAGATGATGGCCGAGGCAGTAGTGGAGCGCCTCGACCGCGTGGCCGACGGGATGGGCGTAGAAGAAGTTGACCAGGAGCCGGTCAGCCGACTCCCGGCCTACGCTCGCTGCGTTCACGCCTCCGTTGGCCCGCGGTCTCAGACGCGAGCCGTGTCGCGAAGATAGGCGAACCGGGCGAGGATCACGAGCACTACCGTCCAGGCGACCACGACGATCCATCCGCCGGCCGTCCACGCGTGCCCTCCGAGGGACACGTGGCTCGCCTGGACCAGCCAGTATGAGGGGAGGAACTGCGCGATGTCGTGCAGGAACCCGTGCGAGCCGAGCGGGAACCACGTGCCGCTGACCAGCGCCAACAACGAGACCAGGCCGCCGACCGCGGGTCCGATCGAGTCCGCCGTGAGCAGGTGGCCGAGCAGAATGCCGAGCACGGCGAACGGGACGCACGCCACCAAGATCAGTCCGGTCATTTCAAGCCACCGCCCCGCACCGAGGCTGACACCGAGCGAGATCCCCGCTGCGTACAGCAGGATCATTGTCACTCCGGCCATCGCATATCCGGTCCCGACCTTGGCGCAGAAGTACGCCGTGGGCTTCAACGGCGTGACCCGAAGCTGCCTCGTCCAGCCGTCGGTTCGTTCGCTCGCGATCCGCGCTCCGCTCGAGATCAACCCCGACATCGCCCCGAACGCGACGAGCCCGACCATGTAGTAGAGCGGGATCGAGATCCCCGACCCGTTGAAGTTGTGCTCGTTGCGGTTCGGCGCCGCGATGATGAAGAACAGGATCAGCGGGAAGCCGAGCGAGAACACCAGCAGTCGGGCGTTGCGGAATGTCCGAACCAGCTCGAACCGCGTGTAGGCGAGGGAACTCATACCAGTGCCTCCCGCCGCGCCGTCGCGGTTGTCGTTTCGTCTCGGTCGGCCGTGAGCTCGATGAACGCGTCCTCGAGTCCCGCGCTGGCGATCTCCATGTCGCGGGCGTCGGGATAGGCATCGACCAGCGCGCGGATTGCGGCATCCGAATCGGTGCAGACCAGGACGATAGCCTCGCCGCGGCGATCCGCCGAGGTCACCCCCGGCAGCGCGGCGAGCGCAGCGAGTTCGGCGTCCGGCAGCGTGGCGCGGATCGTGCGCCTGCCCACCCGAGCCCGGATCTCGCTCGTCGGGCCGTCGGCGACGACGCGCCCGTGGGCCATGAGGACCGCTCGGTCGGCGTAGGCGTCCGCTTCCTCCAGATAGTGGGTGGCGAAGATGATCGTCTTCCCCCGTGCGGCGAACTCGCGCACGGACAGCCAGAAAGCGCGGCGCGCCTCGACGTCCATTCCGACCGTCGGCTCGTCGAGAATCAGCACCGGCGGGTCCGGGACGAGCGCGAGCGCGAACCGCACCCGTTGGGCCTGGCCACCCGACAGCTTCTGGGTGCGCCGGCCGGCAACCTCCGTGACGCCGGCGAGCGCAAGCGCGTCGTCGACCTCAAGGGGATGCGGGTGCAGAGCGGCCATCATCGCGATCAGCTCGCGCGGCGTGACATCGCGGATCAGCGCCCCCGACTGGAGCATCGTCCCGACCATCCCGCGGGCGACGGCCTCCTCCGGCGGCCCGCCGAGCAGCGAGACGGTGCCGCTGTCAGGCGAGATCAGCCCGAGCACCATGTCGATCGTGGTCGACTTGCCCGCGCCGTTGGGCCCCAGCAGCGCGACGGTCTCGCCGCGGTCGATCGACACGTTGATGCCGCGAACCGCCTGAACCACGGTCCCGGCGCTTTTGTACGTCTTGGCGACGCCGCGGAGTTCGACGCCGATCGGGTTGTCGATTTCCATACCCGGAACGATGCCTCGAATGGCCCGGAATCGCATCGGCTGAGTCGCCAGTGAAATCGCCGGTCAGGCCGCCACGGGCTCGCCGA
This sequence comes from uncultured Solirubrobacterales bacterium, assembly GCA_963783415.1. Lineage (GTDB taxonomy): Bacteria > Actinomycetota > Thermoleophilia > Solirubrobacterales > Solirubrobacteraceae > Palsa-465. The sequence goes on along the minus strand of CAWANN010000020.1, from coordinate 486,610 downwards.
GGTCGACGCCGGCGAGCTCCGCCCGGGATGCGATCCCGAGCTTCGCGAAGACCTTTCGGAGATGGTAATCGATCGTTCTGGGGCTCAGAAACAGCTGCGCCCCGATTTCGGGGTTCGTGAGACCTCCGGCCGCGAGACCCGCGATGTGCAGCTCCTGTGGCGTCAGCTGGTCGCGGGTCGACGGATCGCGCCGGCGGGCGGTCTCGCCGCTGGCGCGGAGCTCCGCGCGTGCTCGGTCCGCCCACGGCGTCACCCCCAGCTGCTCGAAGTCGTCGAGCGCCGAACGGAGGTGGACGCGGGCATCGATTCGGCGCCGGTCGCGGCGGAGCCATTCGCCGTAGAGCAGCTCCGTGCGGGCGCGATCAAACGGCGACAGGGCATCGGCGCCGGCCAGACTGTCGTGGTAATGGCGCTCGGCGCCGGACTCGTCGATCAGCGCCCGGCAACGCGCGAGCAACGCTTGGCGCGCGGGGTGCGGGAACCGCTCGACCCAGCTCTCAAACGCCGCGTACTCGTCGGTCACCTCGTCGAGTCGCTGAGCGCGCATCGCCGCCTCGACGGCGTCCGGCACCGCCCGGACCGCGACGGGGTTCGACTGCGGTCGCACGGTGTGGATCGGGATGAGCAGCCGCTCGAGCGCCTCGGACGGTCTGCCCAGCCCGAGCTCGAGCAGCCCTTCGGCGTACGCGACGTTGGCCGTGATTCTTGTGGGGCCGCTCGAGGCAACGAGCGCCTGCTGCTCGTCGTTTCGCGCGTGCACCAGCTGCTCGGCGCCGCGCAGCGCATCGATGATCGAGAGATAGGAGACGTTCAGGCTCGCGATCCACGGCTGCCCGATGTCGAGCGCCAGGTCGCGGCCCTCCTCGGCCGCGGAGTAGACGAGGTCGAACCGTCCGAGCCCGAGCAGCTGCGACGCCTGCGCCTGGAGGGCGTACGGCAGCGTCGATACGAGCGCGCGCTCGCGGGCGATGCGAACAGCGCGGTTGGCATAGGGAAGGCCGTCGCCGGCCGTACCCGCGCGGCCGGCTATGACCGATGCCCAGATCAGGCAACGCGCGTCGTCGAGACGCGCGGCGAGCTCGATCGAGTCGCCGGCGAGCCGTTCCGCCGTATTGAAATCACCCTCGATCTCGGCTGCGCCGGCGGTCAGCAGGATCACGATGAAGCGGTCGATATCGGTCGCCGGCGGGAACTCGGACGCACGTCGGCACATCGCGGCCAGCCGGTCGGCGTCGCCCATGTAGGTGACCATCAGACATGCCTCGAGCAACATCCCGAGACTGTCGGACGGGTCTTCGCTCAGCGCGATCGCCTCGAGCACCGTCCTCACCGCGTCGGGGAGCAACCCTGCGTTCGCATCGATGACGCCACGCAGGCCCAACAGATGCGGCCGGTCGGCACGGTCGGCGATCGGGAGCGACCGGTTGACCAGATCGCTGGCGCGATCCACCTGTCCGGCGACATAGGCGGCCCGCGCCGCTCCGGCCAGGCGCCTGCCACGCGCCGATTCGGTCTCGCTCAGGCTCGCCGCCCGTTCGAGCGCGGTCGCCGCCGACGCGTGACCGCCACGCATCCGCGATCGCTCCGCGGCCGCCTCGAGACCTGCCGCGATCTCCTCATCCGCGGCCAGCGTCGCCACCGACAGGTGCCAGAGCCGCCGGTCGGCGTGCTCATCGGTTCGGCATGCCTCGGCCAGGGCGCCGTGGGCCCGCCGGCGCTCGGCCGAGGTGGCCGACTCGTATACCGCCGACCGGATCAGCGGATGGCGGAACCTCAGCTTGAGGCCGTCGGTCTCGATCAGCCCCGCGCGCTCGGCTGAGTCGAGCGCGTCCTCGGGCACGTCGAGGCCTGCGGCCGCGGGAAGGATGACGGCGAGCTCGCCGGCGTCGTCGGCGGCGGCCAGAAGCAGCGCCGACCGAGTGGCCCGCGGCAGTGCCTCGACCTGCTGCCTGAACGCCAACTGCAGCCGCGAGCTCAGCGGGATCGCATCGGGCATTCTCGTACGTCCGCTCAACTGCGCGTCGGACAGGCAGGCTGGAAGCTCCAGCAGCGCCAGCGGGTTGCCGGCGGCCTCGGCGAGCAACCGCTCGCGCACCGACGGCGCCAACGCCCGCTCGCCACGATCGAGTAGCTCGACAGCCGACCCCGGATCGAGACCGACCAGGACCAGCTCCTCGAGCCCAGGGGCGTCGAAGCGGCGGCGCTCGCCCTCTCGCGCGGCGAACAGGATCGCCACTCCTTCGGCGCCTAGTCGCCGCGCGGCGAACACGAGCGAGCCCGCCGAGGGGACGTCGAGCCACTGCGCGTCATCGGCCAGGCACAGAACCGGACGCTCTTCGGCGGCCGCCGCCAGCAGCGTCAGCACGCCCGCAGAGATCAGGAAGCGATCTGCGCCACCCGCCGGCGCCAGGCCGAGGGCAGCGGCCAGCGCCGCCCGCTGTGGGTCGGGGAGACGCGGGAGCAACTCGACGACCGGGCGGACGAGGCTGTGCAGCCCCGAGTAGTCGAGGTCGGACTCCGCTTCCACGCCCGTGACCGAGAGCACGAGCATGTCGCGAGCCTGGTCGCCGGCGTACCGCAGCAGCGCGGTCTTGCCCATCCCGGCCTCGGCGCGGATCACGAGCGAGCCGCTCTCGCGGAGCGCAGCTCGTTCGAGCAGCCGGTCGATCGCCGACCGCTCTCGTTCACGACCGACGAGCCCCGCCACCCGTCCGTCCAGCTCAGAACTGCCCATCATCCGACAAATCTCCTGCCTCCGCGCGTGCCAGGAAGCCTAACGAACCGCGACCGGATCTGACCGCTTATTCCTCGCGCCTCGGAGGGTCTTAACACCACAGCAGGCGACCCGACTGGCGGGCTCGCCGATGCGACCGGCCAACGCCGGTGGGAACGTCACCGCATGCTTTCACTTTCTCATATCGAAATGGCACGGACACTGCACGCCGATCGACTCCGCGATGCCGAGCGGTTCGCGCGTCGTCGACTCGCGTGGAGCGAGCTTGCTCGCCGGCCCCATCGGGTCCGGCTCCCAGATCTAGGCCGCAAGCCATGAGTGCCCAGGTTCCAGCTCACGTGGTCGACCGGCTGATCGAGCTCTACTGCCAGTGGAGGTCTGAGGCCTGGGAGGTGCGCTCGGCCTACGAGCGGTTCACGTCTGCGACGGCCGACGAACGGGCGCTTTCGTACGGCGCGTACCTGGCTGCGCTCGACCGCGAGGAATCGGCCGCCGGCGTCTATGCAGAGCAGATGACGCGCGTCGCGTCGGTGGTCGATCACGCCGAGAAATCGCGTGACACGGTCGAGCCGCATGGACGACGAGGAGGGCGTGCCGCTGCCGCACATGGTGGCGAAGCCATGGGGGTCTGAGCGCTGGTGGTCACACACCTCCCGGTACGCGGGAAAGATTCTCCGGGTGACCGCCGGGCACCGACTGTCGGTTCGATACCGCCGCTCCAGGGACGAGACGTCGTACCTGCTGTCAGGGCGGCTGCTCCTGCTCAAAGGCGAGGTGGCCGACGCACTCACCAGCCGTGAGGTCCACGCTGGGGAGGCGTGGGGCAACCGACCCGGTGAAATCCATACCATCGAGGCGCTCGAGGACTGTGAGCGGCCGTCCACGCACACGCGCAATCGTGCGCCCACCACGTCGGCGCCGGCGCCGCCGGCGCGCTCACGGCGAGCCCCGACATGCGCACGCCGCGACGCGTTGGGACGAGCAGCGACCCCTGGCCTCGCGTCATTCGATGCAGCTCCAGCCACCCCTCACGCTCCAGCCGCCGCGCGTGAGAACCAGCCACGCTCAAGGACCACCCCATCGCAGACCTCCATGCCTCCAGAGGTGCCGGTCCCACCCTTGCCAGCCACGCAAGACCACCCAGCGCTCGACTCGGGTCCAGATCACGAGGCCTCGGTCAGCACCGTCGAGCGCTTCCGCATGGTTCCCTCAAGCGTGAGAAGGGCCGCCGCGCCGTCGGCACCCAGACCCGCATCCGTGCTTGCGCGGCTGTCGGCGGCCCCGATTTTGTGACCGCCCCGAGCAAGCAAGAATCCCTGTGCTGGCTCGCACCAGAACCTGCAACCTCGACGGTTGGGGCGGCTGCGCCTTCTAGGGCGGCTGCGTCGCCGGCGGCGGTTCAATCACGTGGTCGCTGGGCGACTTCGTAGGCGCGCCGCAGATGGGCGTCGACGAGGATCACGGCTTGGTCCGCGTCTCGCCGCTCGATCGCGCCGGCGATCTCGCGGTGCTCGGCGATGAACTGCGACACCCGGGCCGGATCGCGCGCGACCAGCGTCGCGGTCATCCTCTGCTGGCGGTCGCGCAGGGCGTCGTACTGGCGGACCAGGATCGCGTTGCGGTTGGCGGCGACGATCGCGTGGTGGAACTCGCGATCGGCCACCGTGAACCCCTCGCCTCCGTCGGCTAGCGTGCGCTCCTGGTCGGCGATCGCGTCGAGCAGCGCCGCCGCGAGCGCCGGGCCCTGCGCCGCGACGCGCCGGACGCAGTGGGTCTCGATCAGCAGTCGCGCCTCGAGCACGTCCTCGGCCTCAGACATCGAGACGGGCCGGACCAGCGCGCCGCGTCGCGGGTACAGGTCGAGCAGCTCCTCGGTCTCGAGTTGCACGAACGCCTGGCGGACGGGGGTGCGGGAGATCCCGAGCTCTCGGGCCAGTTCGTTCTCGCTGAGCAGGACCCCGCCCGGATATCGGCCGTCGAGCAGCCGCTCCTTCACGTACCGATACGCCCCCGCTGCCGCCGATCTCGGGGGCGCTTCAGTGGGGGATTGAAGGCCTGTGCTCACGGGTCGATACACTTGGGAGACAGCTGGTATGCAAGATGCGTGCAAGTCTAGCCTGTCCGGGGGCATACAGCTCCCGACTTCCAGCGAGCATAAGGAGAAAGCATGACTTCTCGAATCGCAAGTTCCGTCGGTCGAGCCCTGCGCCGCGTCATCCCGGCGACGGTGCAGCACGATGTCCATTGCCATGTCGACTCGGTCGGCCGGCCGTACGTGTGCGACTACGCGCGATGCGACTCGCCCGGTCTGACCCCCAACGAGGCGGTCCTGGTCAACGGCTAGCGCCGGCGCCGCCGTCGGTCCGGTCGCGGCCCCGTTCGGGCCCAGCACACGCGTCCGGCCGTCCCACCACTCAGGTCGATGGACGACATCGACCGCGTTGGCAGCAATTCCACTGGAACCCTGCGACTCGGCGTTCGGTCAGCTCGCCGTGCTTCTCATGAGGTTCCAGGTCACTCCCATGCATCACTCTCCTATCATGCGGTGTTGTGGGCGCTGTCGCCCCCGGTGATCTCGAAGGTCGAGCCCGAAGCCATGCGCCCGGCCTCCGAAGCGAGAAAGACCACCACGGGTGCGACATCCTCGGGCTCGATCCAGGGCACGCCCAGCGGTGTCCTGGCGGCAAGAATCTCGCGCGCCGCCTGCTCGTCCTCGGCCGTCCCGGTCGGCTCCCTGCCGGCGTCTTCGAGCACCTGCGCATACCGCTCTTGATGACGGGTCAGAGCGGTGTCGATGAGGCCGGGAATGAGGGCGTTGACGGTGATCTGGTGGGGGCCGAGCTCCAACGCTGCCGACTTCATGAGGCCGACGATGCCCCACTTCGACGCCGAATACGCTGCCCCGTACTTCGTTCCGTGCTGGCCCTGGGTGGAGGATGTGAGGACGATGCGACCACTACCACGCTTGACCATGTACGGCGCGAAGGCCCGGACGGCGTTCGCGGTCCCTGTCAGGTTGACGTCGATGGTGATGTGCCAGTCCGCGTCCTCCATCTCCAGCAGCGGATGGAAGCTCTGGATCCCAGCGTTGGCGAACAGGATGTCGATGCCGCCGAGTTCCTGTTCGCAGCGGGCGGCAGCCGATCGCAGGGCAGGCAGGTCGCGCTGGTCAAGCTCGATGCCGAGCCATCGGCGACCCGCCTCCCGGATCAGTCGGCCGGTCTCCTCCAGGTCCTCGGGAGTCGACGGCTTCACACCGGAACGCGGGTCGACCGGGCCACAGATGTCGATGCCGGCGATGTCCGCCCCCTCGCGAGCGAGCGCGATCGCCGCGGCCCGGCCAATTCCGCGAGCAGCGCCGGTGACGACGGCCACTTTCCCTTCCAGCGATCCTGCTGCAGGTGCAACTTGACTCATGATTAATCCTCCGGGTTCGCCTCAGATTTCCACCACCGGCGCCTTCTCTGCCGGCTCGCTCGTCGCCTACTGGCCTGGTCAGGCCGCGCCCTGGGACTGGTCTAGATCGATCAGCGCGATCCCGATCTGGGGTCGCAGCACCTTGCGCAAATAGGCGGGGTTCTCGGTCACCACAGCCTCCAGGGTCGGGAACACCCGCCCCTCCAGGAGGTGACCGCCGCGTGTCGTCCCGTCCGACAGGCCGAGCACCACATGCATGTGCGGTACGGGGCCATCCTCACCCACGGCGACATCGCCGACCAGCGACAGCAGCTCGCACTGCTGGTCCACCTCGATGCGGCGGTACTGCTCCGTCGCGGGGTCAAACCAGCCGACGGTGGCGCGCTCGAATGCGCCGATCGCAGTGATCTGCGCAGCTTCCAGCTGCTCGGAGCGGGCGAACTCCTGCAGCGCCGCGACCGCCTCGTCGCCCGGATCACACACCACGACGAAGGTGACCACATCCGCGTCCTCGACAACTTTGCTCTTCATAGCTTCCTCCCATGTGTTTCGTTGATAGTGGCGCGGTCGAGATAGTTGGCGCTCGCCGCGATGCTCCGCTCCACGTGCTGCCATGCGTCGCCGAGCCGTTCGTCCTGGTAGAGGCGCAGGGCGGCGGCGGAGTCGGTCTGTGACGTGAACGCTGCCGCGAGCGCGGCTACGTCATAGAGGCCCTGGCGAAAGCCCCCGCCGACCATCGGCGTGGCCACGTGCGCAGCGTCACCCGCGAGCGCGAGACGCCCGCTGACCAGGCGCTCGGGCCAATACTGCGCGACCGGGGTCGCGAAGACGAGCGAGTCACGCAAAGCGACATCCATCGCCTCGCGCCACGGCGTCGGCCAGTTCTGGGCCGAGACGACCCGTAGCTCCTCGCGCAGCGGCTCGGGCACGTCGCCGGCGGCGAGCGATCCATGGACCGTGGAGCCGTCGAGCAGTCCGTGGGCTGCCAGCAAGTCGCTGCGGGCCGAGTCATACCAGACCAGGTTCAGGCGCCTGTGTCCGCGCGTGGCTGATCCGTCGGCGCCCGGGACGGGGTAGGTAACGAGCCGGTAGGGGCCTGAATAGTGCTCGCGCGACGGCTCGTCCCGCACTGGCAAGATCTCAGCCGGCAGGTCGCTCTCGGACACCATGGCGCGCCAGAGCAGATAGCCGGCGTAGATAGCGTCGGGGTGCTCGGGCGTCACCCGCCGAGGGACCGTGCTGCGCGCGCCGTCTGCGCGGATCACCACGTCGGCCTCATAGAGAGTTCTACCTGTCCGTGGGAGCAGCAGTGCTGGAATCGGATCCACACGTGATTTCAGTGCTGGAGATCGTCGCGCGAAGGTGCGCGCTGTTAGCCGGCGAAGGTCGAGACGGGGCGGCGCGTAGACGTCTATAGCTATGGGCATTTAGCCTGTAATCGATTCGAGTCGAAAGGATGGAGCGTGGAGGGCAGCCCAGTGCGGTGGGGGATTCTCGGTACGGGTGGGATCGCGAGTACGTTCGTGGCTGATCTGCGGCTGAGCGATTCGGGCGTTGTGACCGCCGTGGGGTCGCGGAGTCAGGGATCGGCTGACCGTTTCGGGGACGAGTTTGGCGTCGCGAATCGGCATGCCGGCTATGAGTCACTCGTGGCCGACCCGGACGTCGATGTGGTCTACGTCGCAACGCCGCACCCGATGCACCATGACAACGCGATCCTCGCGCTGCGGGCGTTCAAGCACGTGCTGGTGGAGAAGCCATTCACGATGAACGCGGTCGAGGCACGCGAGGTCGTTCGGGTCGCGCGGGAGAACGGGCGGTTCGCGATGGAGGCGATGTGGACCCGGTTTCTGCCCCACGTCGTCGTGATCCGGGACTGGCTCGCGCGGGGCGCGCTCGGCGAGATCGTTACCGTGACCGCGGACCACGGTCAGTGGTTTGCCGAGGACCCCGAGTTCCGCCTGTTCGCACCCGAACTGGGCGGTGGCGCACTGCTAGATCTCGGCGTGTATCCGGTGTCGTTTGCCTCGATGGTCCTCGGCACACCGGATCGGATCGTGTCCATGAGCGACCGGGCGTTCACCGGCGTTGACGCGCAGACATCGATGTTGTTCGGCTATGACAGCGGCGCCCAGGCCGTGCTCACGTGCACGCTGCGCGCGAAAAGTCCGACGAGAGCGTCGATCGTCGGCACCGCCGCCAGGATCGAGATCGACGGCGACTTCTACGCTCCCACGGACATAACGCTCATACCGAGGCACGGCGAGGCGACCTCCATCGAATCGGTACATGAGGGTCGGGGCCTGCGCCATCAGGCCGACCAGGTCGCCCGCCGTCTGGCCGCCGGGGACCTTGAGAGCCCGGCGATGCCGCTGGATGAGACGATCTCGATCATGGAGACGATGGACACGGTGCAGGCCCAGGCCCGTCCGTAGGGGAAGAATCCCGCCCTGTCGTTTCTGGTGCCATCGGGATGTTCGGATCGCACACGTCGGGGCGGTGATGCCGGCGGAGGGCGGCGGTATCAGGCGGGACTTCCGAAACATGACGAGGAGAAGTTCGCCCTCGCATCGGTGTAGTTCCCCAGCTCGTGCCAGAGCCGACCTTTGTGATCGTCTCGCCAGCGCGCCCACCGGCTTCTGCTCGGCGGTGACGCAAGGACTGAGGCCGAGGGGCGCCCAGGCGTCTGCTTGCTGGTCGGCGGCTAGGAGCGCGTCGTTGTAGTTGCGCCTGTCGCCTGATCGACGGCGACATGTCAGGTGCGGCCCAAAACAGCGATCGCCCGAGCGATTGCATCCGTCGCTTCGCCTTGTGGTCTCGGAGGGATGGTCAGTCCTTGTGTTGCCCGGAGCCGTGCGCGGTGGGTAGTCCGACTTTTTCGTGCGGCCATTGCTCGGATCGTTGCCGGCAGCGCGGTCGTGACCACAGGTAATCCACAGCTCGCCGCCAGTCGATCCCCAGCAACGCTGACCAGAGTCCTGAATGGAATCTGAGAGCGACCAGATTGGAGCGCAGCAGGAATGAAGAGTCATAGCGAAACAGCCGGTCAGGAGTCGACTGCGTCGGCTTACCGGGATTCTGGCCGTGCCGGGCGACGGTGGCGCTTGTTGAGCAGGCGGCGCCTTGGAGCGACCGTTGGGTTGATCGTCCCCGTGCTGGGCCTCGGGGTCGGGGTGGCAGCATGTGGTGGTTCATCGAGCTCGCAGGCCGCCACGACCACCGCGACCGCCGCGGCGAGCACTAGCGGCTCGGGCGGGTTTGCCAGCGGCGGCGGTTCGGGTGGCGGGTCTAACGCGAGATCGACGAACGCCGCGGGCGGATCGCTCGGCACCGTCAGCGGCGTGTCGTCCTCGAGCTTCACATTGTCGACGCCGACGGGTGAAAAGGTGACCGTCAAGGAGAGCTCATCGACCGTGTACGACGAGGGCACCAGCAGCGCCGCGGTGAGCGCTGTCACCCAGGGCAAGACGGTCCTCGTGTTCGGCAAGGTCGACAGCACGACGGTCACTGCGTCTGAGGTGATCGTTGGACCGGCGATCAACCTCCAGCAGGCGTCGGCGAACGTGGCCGCGTTCAACAAGGGTTCCGAGGACAAGTCAAAGAGCGTCGGCCAGATCCCCGCCGACTACACGCAGGGTTCAGGCGCGCGCGTCAGCGGTACCAAGGCTAATGAGGCCACCGAGGCCGCACTGAAGTCCTACGCCGGCGGCGTCGTCGACCGCGTCGTGCAGCTCGGCAACGGCGATTACGAGGTTCACATGATCGGCATCAACTGGCCTCACCACGTGTTCGTCGACCAGGACTTCAAGGTGATCGGCGCTAACGACTAGGTCGACCCAGTCCGACTGCCGGTTTGAGAGCTGGCCGCGACCGTGGTCGTGGCCAGCGGCAGCCGGAGTTCGAAGCGGGCACCGTCCCCAGGGTGCGAGGTGACGGTCGCGGTACCGCCGTGGGCCTCGGCGATCGTTTTGACGATCGCCAGCCCGAGGCCGCTTCCCTTAGTGCGGGGAGCCGCATCGCCGCTGCCCGGCGGAGTACCGCGATAGAAGCGCTCGAACACGTGCGGGACCTGGTTAGGATCGATCCCCGGGCCCGAATCGATCACCGCGAGGACACCCATACCGTCGCGCGCGCCGACCTCGACGCGGACGGGAGCCCCCGCAGGCGTGTGGACCTGGGCGTTTTCGAGCAGGTTGGCCACCATCTGCCGCAGGCGAGGCTCATCGCCGCTCACGATGACCGGACGAGCGGCGTCGACGCTGATCGGTCGCTCTGGATCTCTCGCGCGCGCGTCGTCGACCGCGTCACGCCCGATCACCGCCAGGTCGATATCCGATCGCACGAGCGGTCGCTCCTCGTCGAGGCGTGCAAGGAGCAGCAGATCGTCGATCAGCCCGCCCATCCGTGTCGCCTCCGATTCGATCCGTGAGATCGACTTGTCGAGATCCTCGGGACGGTTTCTGGCGCCCCGACGTAGCAGCGCCGCGTAGCCGCGGATCGACGTCAGCGGTGTGCGCAGCTCGTGGGATGCGCTTGAGACAAACCGTCGCAACTGCGCCTCGGAGCGGTCTCGGCGCGCGAACGCGTCCTCGAGCCGCTCGAGCATCCCGTTCAGCGCCAGGCCCAGCCGTCCGATCTCGCTGCCCTCCTCGGCCGGCGAGACGCGGACGTCCAGATCCCCTTGAGCAATTCCGCCGGCGATCTGGGAAATCCGCTCGAGCGGACGCAGTGCCCTTCGTAACAGCCAGAACGTGGCCACGGCAAGAAGCGCCAATAGCACTGCAGCGATTGGCAACTCGACGAGGAGGAGACGGTGGAGCGTCGCGTCGACGTCATCCAGCGAGACGCCCACGATCAGCACACCGGCAGAGGCCGGCAGCGAACCGACCAGCACGCGGTAGCGCCCAGGTCCGGCCTCTGCCGACGCGTCGAACCGTAACGTCTGTTCGCGTGACGCGAAGCCCGTCCCCGGCGCGAGGGGCGGATGGAGCACCGCGGGCAGGCGTGGCTCCGGGCTCGAACCGCTCAGCGAGGTTGCACGATGCACGGCGAGGACTCGCCCGGATACGTCACGAACCTCGACAAAGGCATCCGGCGGGGCGACCTGGTCGAGGGTGCTCGAGTCGATCGTGCTCCCGTGGGATTCGCGCAGACCCCGTCCGACTGACGCCCGGGCCGCCATCAGTTGCTGGTTGACGCGGTCAAGCAGGAACGAGCGCAACGCCAGATACGTCCCGCCGCCGGCGGCGAGCAGCCCCACGGCGGTCATCACGAGCACGCCCCCCAACAGCCGGGCACGGAGCGACATCAGTCCTGCGGTGCGCGCAACGTGTAGCCGAACCCCCGCACAGTCTGGATCAGCGGCGGCTCCTCGACGTCGATCTTCTTCCGCAGATAGCTGATGAACGTCTCGACCACGTTCGCGTCGCCACCGAAGTCGTACTCCCATACGTGATCGAGAATCTGCGCCTTCGACACCACCAGGCCAGCGTTCAGCATCAAAAAGCGCAACAGGCGATACTCGGTCGGGGTCAGCGAGATCAGCCGGGAACCCCGGGAGACCTCCAGCCGGTCCTCGTCCAGCACCAGATCGGCATACCGAAGCACCCCAGACTCCACCCGCCGCGCAGCGAGATGGTTGCGCCGCACCACCGCTCGCACCCGGGCAACAAGCTCGTCCAGACTGAACGGCTTGGCGATGTAGTCATCGCCGCCGACCGTCAGCCCCGCGATCTTGTCCTCGACCGCGTCCCTGGCAGTCAGAAAGATCACCGGCATCCAGATGTTCTCCGCACGCATCCGACGCACGACCTCCAGACCGTCTATATCCGGCATCGTCACGTCCAGGATCACCAGCTCCGGCTTGAGCTCGCGAACAGCTCGCAGCGCCCCTCGACCGTCGTGAGCACTGCTGACGTCGAACCCCTCATACCGCAGCCCGAGCGACACCAGCTCAGTGATGTTCGGCTCGTCATCGACGACAAGAACCCGCGTGGCATCCTCGCTCATAAGTCCCCTGACAAACGCACCCACATGGCTTGGCAGTCAAACCTGTGGATTAGCTGTGCAAGCCCCGCCGGCCACTGCGATCATCGGCCACTTGAGTCTGGACCCCCGGGATCAAGCGCGACGGATACGCTGGCCCGGCTTTGTGCCGCCGACCCTGAGGGCTGACTCGGGTTCGGGCCGGATGCTGGGGGGGAACCCCGGGGGGAACGGCGTGCCACGAGATAGGGCCTGAGCTGGCCCGAGTCGACCCGCGGACGAGCGTCTGCGCCCGGCTCGAAAGGACCCGTTTTCCCAGCTGATCGCAGAAAACGGCCTAGTTCAGCGGAGAGGGGGGGATTCGAACCCCCGATGGACCGAAAGGCCCATACCGGTTTTCGAGACCGGCGCATTCAACCGCTCTGCCACCTCTCCGGTGGGGCGTAGACAAGTTAGACGAACTCGCGCCGGGACGGGCGCGTTGCACGCCACCTACCGCCGGGGTGCGAAGAACGAACGGAGCAGGTTCGCGCATTCCTCGGCGAGCAACCCACTCTCCACCTGGGGGCGGTGGTTGAGACGCGGCTCGTCGAGGACGTCGAGGACGCTTCCGGCGGCGCCGGCCTTGGGGTCGTTAGCGCCGAACACCAGCCTGGGCAAACGAGACAGGACGATTGCGCCGGCGCACATCGCGCACGGCTCGAGCGTCACGTACATGACCGACTCGAGCACACGCCAGCTTCCGAGCGTGCGGGCGGCCTCGCGCAGGGCGATCATCTCGGCGTGCGCGGTCGGGTCGGCTCGCAGCTCGCGCTCGTTGTGGCCGGAGCCGATCACCTCGCCCCCGCGCACGACCACCGCGCCGATCGGCACGTCGTCGTGCTCGGATGCGCGCACGGCCTCGCGCAGCGCCAGCCGCATGAAGTACTCCTCTCGCGGGAAAAAGTGCGTGCTCATCTATTAGCCGACGCTACCGTTAGGTGGGGAAACTTTGGCGGTTCGTCAGCTGTTTAGCGGTTGGGGCCGATTTCCACGTCCAGCTTCATTGTTCTCGGCTAAACGCACCTGCCGCCTCACGCTCGCGATGTTCGCCTTCGCGGCAGTCCTGTACGCCGGCGCGAGCCGGTGGACGGCGCCCGTCCGGGCCGCGACGCCCGACGCGGCGGCGACGCCCGCTCGGCCCACGACGCCGCGACGCGACTACGTGCCGGGCGAGGTGCTGGTCGGGTACGCGTCCCCATCCGGCCCGGCCTCGTCAGCGGTAGCCCACACCGCGCGGGAGATGGGCGTCCGCGCAGATCCCGCCAGCGCCGCTGGCGACGCGCTCGCCTCGGGCGCGGCTGAGCAGATCATCCACGTGCCCGCCGACCGGAGCATCTGGCCGGTGATCGCGAAGCTCCGTCGTGAGCGAGGCGTCCAGTACGCGGTGCCCGACTACGTCGCCCACGCGGCCGGCTGGATTCCAGATGACCCGGGCAAGACGCACCACCCCCAGGGCTGGGAGCAGCTCCAGTGGAACTTCCTGGCCGCCGCCGGCGTCGACGCCCCGACCGCGTGGTCGCACATGTTCGGCGTCCACCGTCCTGGCGGCAAAGACGTGGTCATCGCGGTGCTCGACACGGGCGTGGCGTACCGAAACTGGCATGGCTTTCGCAAGTCGCCCGACTTCAACGGCACCCGCTTCGTCGACCCGTACGACTTCGTCGCGCGTAACGCGTTCCCACTCGACCGCGAGGGCCACGGAACGTTCGTCGCCGGCATGATCGCCGAGGCGACCAATAACCGGCTGGGGCTGACGGGCCTGGCCTACGGCGCGAAGATCATGCCGGTTCGCGTGCTCGACGCCGACGGCAACGGCGACTCGCAGACGATCGCGCGAGGAATCCGCTACGCGGTCAAGCACGGCGCGCAGGTGATCAACCTGAGCCTGGAGTTCGACATCACCGTGACCGCGTCGCAGATCCCGAACATCATCACCGCCATCAACTACGCGCATCGCCATGGGGTCGTCGTGGTCGCCGCCGCCGGCAACGACAGCTCGCGGCAGCTCGCGTATCCGGCGGCGGCGCCGTCGGTGATCTCGGTCGGGGCGACTACGCTCGACCGCTGCCTGGCGGGGTACTCGAACATAGGTGCAAAGCTCGACCTGGTGGCGCCCGGAGGGGGCGACGACGCGGCCCTCCCCGACGATCCCAACTGCCATCCGTTCCGCAACCTGCCGGCGGTGCATCAGATGACGTTCAGCGACTTCAACTCGCTCGCCCCGGGCGCCAATCCGGACCGGTTCAGCTTTCCGGGCAGCTACGGCACGTCGATGGCCGCACCCGAGGTGTCTGCGACTTCGGCGCTCGTGATCGCCAGCCGCGTTCTCGGTCCCCATCCGACGCCGGACCAGGTCCTCGTCCACCTTGAGCAGACGGCGACGCCGCTCGGCGGCTCGCAGCCCAACGACGACTACGGCTACGGTCTCGTCAACGCCGGCGCGGCGACCGCGCCGCTCGCGGGCGCAGCGCCCGCGAGCCGCTAGCCAAGTCGCTAAGTCGTCCGCACGATCAGCACCGAGCACGGTGCGTGATGCGACACCTTGTTCGGCACCGATCCGAGCAGGAACCGCTTGGCTCCGGTCATGCCCTTGTTGCCGACGACGATCAGGTCCGAGCGCTGCTCCTCGGCGACGTCGACGATCGCGTCGGCGGCGTCGCCCTGGCGGGCGAACGTCTCGACCTGCTTGACCCCAGCTTCCGAGGCCTCGACGCGGGCGGCGTCAAGCAGCGCCATCACGTCGTCGTGGGGGTTGATCATCCACTGCAGGTCGGCGGGCACGTTGACCTGCTCCCCACGGAGCCGCTGATCCGAGACCGGCTCGTAGGCGCTGACGATCTGGAGCCGGGCGCCCAGTCCCGCCGCCAGGTCGATCGCGCGCTGCACCGCGGTGTGCGCCGTCTCGGATCCATCGGTACCGACGACGATCGACGTGAACACCGGCGCCCGCCGTCTCCTACGCGAGCTTCGTGATCGCGATCACCATGCCCGCGAGGACGAACACGAGGATCGCTACCTGCAGCCAGATCCAGTGGCGGGGCACAGCGCTAAAGCTAGCGACCCGCCCCACTATCGTCCGTAAGAGTGGCCCAACGCCTCAACCCCGCGCTCAAGGCGGTCAGCGACGCGGTCCTCGCCGTCGCCGCGAATCTGTCCGTGGACGAGGTGCTGCAGAAGCTGGTCCACGCCGCCCGCGAGCTTTCGGGCGCGCGATACGCCGCGCTTGGGATCCCCGACGGCGAGGGGGGCTTTCGGCGCTTCCTGGTGTCGGGCATGAGCGATGAGCTGATCGCGGCGATGGGCCCGCTGCCGCGCACCCACGGCATGCTGGGCGCAATGCTCGTGGAAGCCGAGCCATACCGGACCGAAGACATCCACGACGACCCCCGGTTCCGTGGCTGGTGGCCGCGCCAGCATCCCGACATGCGCTCCTTCCTGGGCGTCCCGATCGTTTCCCCCGACGGGACGATTATCGGCTCGTTCTACCTGACCGAAAAGGACGGCGCCGACGCGTTCGACGCCGAGGATCAGGAGCTGATTGAGCTGCTGGCGGCACATGCGTCGATCGCGATCACCAACGCGCGCCTGTACGAGCAGAGCCGCGAGCTGTCGATCCTGTCCGAGCGCAACCGCCTCGCGCTCGAGCTGCACGACGTCGTAAGTCAGAAGCTGTTCAGCCTGATGCTGACGGCCGAGGCCGCCGCCACCCAGATGGACCGCGACCTGGTTGCGGCGCGCGCGCAGATCGAACGGCTCCGCGAGCTGGCCCGCGAGGCGCTCGACGAGCTCCGGTCGCTGATCCTCGGCCTCCGACCGGCCGAGCTCGAACGCGACGGACTCGAGGGCGCGCTCCGCAAGGAGGTCGAGATGCTCGCCCGCACGCACGGCACGAACGTCGATCTGCAGTTCGATGCGGACGCCAAGATCGAGCCAGGCGAGCGCGAGCTGGCGCTGCTCCGGATCGCCCACGAGGCGCTCCACAACGCGGTCCGACACGCCCACGCCGAGCAGGTGACCGTCCGCGTCGGCGGCACGAACGGCGCGCTCGTGATCGAGGTCACCGACGACGGGATCGGGTTCGACCCCGACCAGCCCAACCTCCGTTCGCGGCACCTCGGCCTGACTTCGATGGAGGAACGCGCGCGCGAGTTGCATGGACGGCTTCGCATCCGCTCCGCGCCGGGCGCCGGCACCACCGTCCGGATCGAGCTGAAACCGGATGGCTGACGCGATCACGATCCTGGTCGTCGATGACCACGCGGTGGTCCGCGAGGGGCTGCGCGCGTTCCTGTCGGTTCAGGACGGGTTCGAGATCGTCGGTGAGGCCTCCGACGGCGACGAAGCGCTCGACCGTGCCGAGCAACTCGACCCCGATGTGATCTTGATGGACCTGGTGATGCCCAAGCTCGACGGCGTGAGTGCGATGCGCGAGCTCCGCGAGCGGGGTGGGCGGGGATCCAAGTCCCGAGTGATCGTGCTCACGAGCTTCCTCGATGACGCCCGGCTGTTACCGGCGCTCGAGGCCGGCGCGGCCGGCTACCTGCTCAAGGACTCCCAGCCCGCCGAGCTCGCCCGTGCGGTGCGCGCCGCGCACGCCGGCGAGGCGATCATCGACCCGACGGTGGCGGCACGGCTCGTCCACGCGCTCTCAGAACGCCCGCCCGCCCCCGCGCTCGACGACCTGACCGCGCGCGAGCGGGACGTATTGGCTCTGATCGCCCAGGGGCGCTCGAACAAACGGATCGCGCTCGAGCTCGGCATCTCCGAGAAGACGGTGAAGACGCACGTCGGCCACGTGCTAGCCAAGCTCGACGTGACCGACCGTACCCAAGCGGCGGTGCTCGCGGTACAGGCGGGCCTGGTCGAGCGCCGGTCCTAGGACCAATTACCCCTGGTAACCGAGACCGCCGCCGTCCTACGGTGGCCGGCATGCCACTAGCAATCATCACCGGAAGTTCTAAGGGCCTCGGCCTCGCTCTGGCCCGCGCGCTCGCCGACCGGCAGTGGGGGCTCGTGATCGACGCCCGCGGCGCCCATGAGCTCGAGCGGACCGCGCGAGAGCTCGGCCGGGTCACCGAGGTCGTCGCGCTCGCGGGCGACGTCGCCGACGATTGGCACCGCGGAGCGCTCGTCGATGCCGCCGGAGGGCACGTCGACCTGCTCGTCAACAACGCCTCGATGCTCGGGCCGAGCCCGCAGCCGCCGCTCGGCCGCTACCCGCTCGACGTCCTCGAGCGCGTCTACCAGGTCAACGTCCTCGCGCCCATCGCGCTCGCTCAGCTCGTGCTGCCCCGGATGCCCGACGGCGGCGCGATCATCAACGTGAGCTCCGACGCCGCGGTCGAATCGTACGCGGGGTGGGGCGGCTACGGGTCCTCGAAGGCGGCTCTCGACCAGCTCTCGGCGATCCTCGCCGAGGAGCACCCGACGCTGCGGATCTACTCGGTCGATCCCGGCGACATGCGCACGCAGATGCACCAGGACGCATTCCCCGGGGAGGACATCTCCGACCGCCCGCCGCCCGAGGAGAGCGTCCCCGGCCTGCTCACGCTGATTGAAGGCGATCTCCCGAGCGGCCGTTACCGGGCTCGCGAGCTTCGCGCGGTGCCGGCGTGACCGCGCTTGCGTTCGAGCTCCGGCCGGCGCTCGAGGCCCACGAGCCGCCCGAGGCTCGCGGACTCGCCCGCGACGGGGTGAGGCTGCTCGTCGCCCGGCGCAGCGCCGGAGCGATCAGCCATCACGTCTTCTCCGAGTTGCCCGAGCTGCTCGAGCCGGACGACGTGGTCGTGGTCAACATCTCCGCGACGATCCCGGCCGCGGTCCCAGCTACCCGCGAGGACGGCACGAACGTCCGAGTGCACTTCGCGACCCGAGCTCCGCAGCTCGAAGGTGAGTGGCGGGTCGTCGAGATCCGGAGCGCCGACGGCACCCGTCCGCTGCGGCTGCCCGCCGGAGAACGGATCGACCTGTGTGACGAGGCCGCCCTCGACCTCGTCGCCCCCTACGCGTCCGGCCCGAGGCTGATGCTCGCCCGCTTCGACGGCGACATGTCAGTGGACGACTATCTCGAGTGCCACGGTGCGCCGATCCGCTACTCCCACGTTCCGCGGCCGTGGCCGATCGAGGACTACCAGAACGTCTATGCGATCAACCCGGGCAGCGCCGAGATGCCGAGCGCCGGCCGGCCGATGACTAGCGATTTGCTCTCGCGCCTAAACGCGCGCGACATCGTGGTCGCGCCGATCACGCTCCATTGCGGCGTGTCCTCGCCCGAGAGCCACGAGCCACCGTTCCCAGAGTGGTACGAGGTACCCGAGCGGACCGCGGAGCTGATCGCGGCCGCCCGCGACCGGGGCGGCCGCGTGATCGCCGTCGGCACCACCGTCGTTCGCGCCCTCGAGTCCGCGGGCGGACCCGACCGGTGCAGCTGCGCGCGGTCCGGCTGGACGGGCCTGGTCGTGACGCCCGAGTGCGGGGTGTCGATCGTCGACGGCCTGATCACCGGCTGGCACGAGCCCGAGGCCTCGCACCTGCAGATGCTCGAGGCCATCATCGGCGACGAGTTGCTGGCGCGCTCGTACGAAGCCGCACTCGACGCCGGCTACCTATGGCACGAGTTCGGCGACAGCCACCTGATCTTGCCGTGAGCGCTAGGCGGCGTGCGCCAGCACGGCAGGGAAGTCGATCGACACCCCTCTCGGTAGGACCAGCACGGGGCAGGTGGCGTTCTCGATCTCGCTCTGGGCCTGCGCGCTGATCATCACGCGACCGGTTGGCGCCTCAAGGCGCGACCCGAGGATCAGCAGGTCGACCTGGTGCTCGTCGCGCGTGAGCGTCGCGCCGAAGCTGTCGGCCAGCGAACGGGCCGTCTCGATCGTCGCGTCGTCTCCGGGAATCGCGAGCACGCCGATCCGGCGGATCCTGGGCGCCCACTCACCGTGGTAGCCGGCGGGCGCGATCGCGACCGCCGCCGTCCCTCCCTCGAGCAGAGCCTGCGTGGAGTGCTGCGGAACGACATGTCCGGGGGCGGTCCGGTAGTCCGAGCCGAACACGACGATGTCCGCCTCCTCCTGCTCGGCCAGCCGACGGAGTCCCTCCGGGGTGGACGGGCTGACGATGATGCGGGCATCCACGCGCAGGCCCGAGAACCAATCGGCGCCGCGCTGGAGCAGCATCTCGGCCTCCTGCTCCTCGAGTGCCTCCTGCGAGCAGTCGCCGTGCGTGCAGTGGCGCACGTAAGCCAGCGTCAGCTCGGCGCCGGCGTCGGCGAGGATGCGTCCGAGCATCAGCGCGTCGTGATCGCCGGGAGTGTCGTCGTAGGAGATGATCGCTCGGGGTGACATGCGGATGGGCCCTCCAGTCCTCGGAAGAAGTCGTAGCCGTCCTGTTCGGCGCGAGGATCGCATCTACCTAGTATCAGCGCTAATGAAGTTGGTCATGTCATTGATAAGGTTTGCTAATGCTGCACGTCGGCCGTGTGAGGGTGCTTTCGGAGGTCGTCCGCAGGGGGTCGTTCTCGGCCGCCGCTGAGTCGCTCTCGTACACCCAATCCGCGGTTTCGCAGGCGATCGCCCGGCTCGAGGCCGAGACCGGCGCGATGCTGATCGTGCGGGATCGCAGCGGCGTGTGGCCGACCGCCGCCGGGGCGAGCCTGGTCGAGCACGCCGAGGAGATCTTCGCGCGGATCGACGCCGCCGAGGCGGACCTGGCCGCGATCCTCGGCGTCCGGGTCGGCCGCCTGCGGATGGCCTCATTCCCGTCCGCGGGGGCCACGCTGATGCCGCTCGCGATCGCCACTTTCCGCGAGCGGCATCCGGACGTGGCGCTCACGCTGGCCGAGGGCGAGCCCGAAGAGGTCGCGCCGCGTCTGCGCGCCGGCGAGTTCGACCTCGCCCTGCTGTTCGAGTTCCCGGGGACGCGGGAGCGTCACGGGGCCCGGCTCCGGACCCAGCTGCTGCTCGAGGACCCCATGCTCGTCGCGCTTCCCGCCGAGCACGCGCTCGCCGGCAAGCCGGCGCTGACGCTCACCGATCTGCGCGACCAGGACTGGGTGCAGACGTCGGCCACCAGCCCGTGCGCGCGTCACGTCGTGCGGTCGTGCGTCGCCGCCGGCTTCGAGCCGAAGGTCACGTTCGAGTCAGACGACTACGAAACCGTCCAGGGGCTCGTGGCGGCGGGCGTCGGAGTGGCGCTGATCCCGCACCTCGCGTTGACCCACGTCCACCCGGGGATCGTCGTGCGGGCGCTCGCACCGCGGAGCCCGGCGCGGCGCGTGGTGGCGGCCACGATCGGCGCCGCCGATGTCTCGCCGGCGGCGCGCACGATGATCAAGATCCTGGCCGACGTCGCCAAGCGCTACACCGAGCGACCGGCCCGGCCGGCGGCCGCCTAGGGGGCGCCCCGCTCAGCTCGGCTTGATCTTCTGCGACAGGCGCGTCGTCAGCTTGCCGGCGTCGGTCACGCGCATGGTTAGCGTCACTCGTCCCGCCTGGTGCCGGGCGATCGCCGACGTCAAGCTCCCGCTGGCGGCCAGGCGCGGCGACGAGATCATGACGCGCGCCTGGGGCGTCGCCGTCCTGAGCGTGAGGACGAGCGCCCCGCGCACGAGTCGCGCAGTGAACTTCAGAGACTTGCCCTTGCCGCCCTTGACGGTGACCGTCGACCGGGAAGACGTGAAGTGCAGGCCGCGCGGAAGGGTGACATTGATCGACTTGACCGAGGGCGCGCCTCGCCCCGCCGTCATCGTGAACGATAGCCTCGGCCGCGCGACGCCCACGCTCGAGAGCGACAGGTGCGACAGCGTGGGCGCGCCCTGGATCGTCCACGCGAACGTGGTCTCAGCGGCGGTGCCCTCCGCGTTGGCGACCGCGACCGTCACGGTGGATTTCCCGAGCCGGTTGGGGCGGCCGGTGATCTTGCCGGTCGAGCCGATGATCGCCAGGCCGCTCGGCAATCCGGTCGCTTTGTAGGTGACGGCCGCGCCGCGCGTGTCGGCGGCCCTGATCTGGAGGCTGACGCTGGTCTTGACCGTCGAGCGCTGTGACCCGGGGTTGGCGAGGGTGATCGCGTCGGTGCACAGCGCCTGGGCAAGCGCGGTCCCGTTCGGAGACCCGAGCCCGGTCGCCATGTCGTATCCCGAGCCCGCGGGGAACAGCCCGAACGCCCCGGTCATGTCGTTGTTGCCCGACGTGACGTCGTTGAAGTCACTGCTGTACGCCACCCCGCCGGCGTGATAGAGAGCCGGGTTGGCGAACCCGATCGGCGCACCCGCGCACGCGGCCGACGCGTTGGTCAGCGCGATCAGCGCCGCCCACGCCGGCGCGGCTGCGCTGGTGCCGCCCACGACCTGCCATCCCGCGGTTGCCGGGGGCACGACGGAGTTGCTCCCGTTCCAGTAGATCACGTAGCCGCCGTTCGGATCGCCGTCCGCGGACACGTCGGGCACTTCGCGGCAGTCGCCGGACGGCGCCGAGCACGGTTCGCTCGAGGAGTTGCCGTTGGCCACGTGCAGCGACCCCGGCGCGTCCTTCTGGTAGCTGGGCATCGGCCAGAAGCTTGAGATGCCGCCGCCGCTGGCGCCGATCGACGGCCCATCGTTCCACACGGTCTCGCCCAGGCGGGCGCCGGTCGTCGGGTTCGCGCTCAGGGTCGTGCCGCCCACGCCGGTCACGAACGGCTGGCTCGCGGGATCGTCGACCTGCAGCGTCTGCGGGGTCGGGAAGCAGTCCTCGGACCCGTCGTCGCCGGACGCGGACACAATCGTCATCCCCTGGGCCGCTGCCTCCTCGAACAGGGCGTTCTCCGAAGACGCCTGGCTGAACCCCTCGAGTTCCTCGCACTGTCCCCACGACGTCGTCACGACCTGCGCCGCGCGCTGGCTGATGATCGCGTTCATCACGTCGTATGGTCCGTTGCCGGAGTTCGGGCCCTCGTAGACGTCGATCTTGGCCTTCGGCGCCAGGCCGATTACGTTCTCGATGTCGAGCGCGGCCTCTCCCGCGCCGGCTCCACTCCCGGCTCCACCGTCGATGCTCACGTTCGTGGGCACCGTGCTGGCGCCGTAGCACTGGTCGAACGCGGCGATGTCGCCCGGGTCGTAGGGCTCGAGCTCGACGATCGCGACCGTCTGCCCGGCCCCCTCGTCGCCGGACTGGTACAGGCCCGACAATCCGTACGCGGCGGCGATCTGATCGGAGGTGAACCCGCCCATGCTGGCGCCCACCGAACTGGCGGCCGCACACGGCTCCGGTCCCCCGGTGGCGGGGACGACGTGCGGGGTGGCCGCAGTGGCGGCGCGGTGCGACTGCACCAGCAGCGGCTTCGCGGTCGAGAGCGTGTTCAGCCCGATCACGGCCTGTACGTCTCCCGCGACTCCGGGGTCGACCGAAGGCGCCTGTTGATTGACGATCGCCGTCTTGCCGCTGGCGAGCGCGACGCGCGCGAACGACGTTGAGAATGCCTGGGACAGCTGACCAGGGGTCGCCGTCACCCGGATCGACAGCGAGTTGGCGCTGACCGGGCCTGGGACTAAGCCGTGGGCCTTGAGCGAAGATTCGACGGCCCGGACGGCATCGGGCGTCGCGCCGAACCGCTGCGCAAACTGGGCCGGTGTGATGTAGTCGCGGTAGAGAGGTGAGCCCGGGGTCGAGACGTCCTCCGCGAATGCGGCCAGCCTCGCCGGGTTCCGCGGCTTCAGCGTGACCGTGATGTGAAGCGGCATGGACGTGGCCAATGCGCCGGCGATATGCGCGTCCTTGGGCACCGCCGGCGCTGAACCGAGCCGCACCGGACCGGCCGCGGCCGCGGGTGAGGAGATGGACAGCGTCGCGCCCAGAACGCACGCCGAAAGGATTGCCCCAACTCTCGAGAGCCGTCCCATACCCCGCCCGAGCCTACCGTCTCCTTGTGGCGATCGCGTTAGCTCGCCGCGGAAGAGGCGACCATCACGAACCAATCGCTGGCATGCAGAACGGTTCCGCCGCCGAGCTCGCGCGCCAGCTCGTCGCCGTCGAAGTACCGCTTGTACACCTCGAAGGCGGAGCCGTCGTTGAGGATTCGCGCCTGCACTTCCTCGCGCTCGTGGTCAGGGCGCACCGCGGAGTCGACAACGATCAGCTCGGGGGCGACCCGGCGGGCGTCGGCGAGAAAGGCCTCGCGCTCGGTGTCGCCGAGGTGCCCATAGAAGTGTCCGGTGAACACGCGGTCAAAGGCGTCAGCGGAGAATGGCAGCGGGATCGCGTCGGCCTGGACGAACTCCGCCGCCGGCATCCGCTCGCGCGCGATCTCGATCATCTGGTCGCTCTGGTCCAGGCCGGTCACCGGTCCGCGCAGATTTCGGGTGAGGAAACCGGTACCGCACGCAACGTCGAGTGTGCGCGCCGGCGCTAGTTCCTGTACCGCCTGCTCGAGCGTGCTGACCGCCTCGTGCCAGCCGGGACGCTCCCGCTCGGCGAACCGGCCCAGGCCGAGATACCACTCGTCGTACTCCGGGGCACGGGTGTCGTAGTACTCCTTCATCGCCTCCATCCTGCCAAACCGCGGCGGCTGGTTGACTGTCGGGCATGGACGAGCGGCGAAGACTCAGCTTCGGGGGCGTGGCCGATCTGTACGACCAGAGCCGGCCGTCGTACCCCGAGGCGCTCGTCGACGAGGTCCTCGGATACGCCGGCGCCGGCGAATCCGACCGGGCGGTCGAGGTCGGCGCGGGGACAGGCAAGGCCACGGTGCTGTTCGCCTCTCGCGGGCTGAGCGTGACGGCGATCGAGCCGAGCGCGGAGATGGCTGCGGTCGCGCGACGCAACTGCGCGGGATTCGAGAACGTGACGATCGAGGAGACCGAGTTCGAACGGTGGCAGCCGCCCGGACACGAATTCAGGCTCGTGTTCTCGGGCCAGGCCTGGCACTGGGTATCGCCGGAGGCGGGGTACGCAGTCGCGCGGGCGGCGCTCTGCTACGGAGGCGCGTTGGCGGCGTTCTGGAACCGCCCGGACTGGGGCGCCTGCGATCTGCGCGAGGCGTTCGGCGAGGCGTACCGGCGGAACGGCCACGCGGACGAAACGGACGATCCCATGAACCCGCTGGCCCGGTTCGGGGACGGTGCCTGGTCGACGGAGATCGCCGGCGCGTTCGGATTCGACGGGGCCGAGGTGCGCCGCTACCCGTGGCACAGCGACTACACGGCCGCCGAGTACTGCGCGCTGCTCAGTACCCACTCGCCCTGTCTGATCCTCGAGCCGCCTGAGCGGGATCGCCTGCTGGCCGACATCGTCGCCGCGATCGACGCACGGGGCGGCAGCTTCCGCATGACATACATGACGATCCTCTGCCTGGCGCGGGCGTCATGACCGACGGGATCGTCCGCGGCGAGGACGGCGTGCGGCGCTGCTCCTGGGCGGACTCGGGGGTGGGTGGGCCCGAATACCGCGCCTACCACGACCGGGAGTGGGGATTCCCGGTCGCCGACGACGTCCGCCTGTTCGAGAAGCTGAGCCTCGAGGGGTTTCAGGCCGGCCTCTCGTGGCTGACGATCCTGCGCAAGCGCGAGAATTTCCGGAGCGCGTTCGCCGGATTCGATTTCAACGCGATCGCGCGATTCGATCAGCGTGACGTGACGCGGTTGCTGAGCGATGCGTCGATCATCCGCCACCGCGGCAAGATCGAGGCCGTGATCAATAACGCCGGGCGGGCTGTCGACTTGGTCGAGTCCGAGGGCTCGCTGGCGGCGTTCGTGTGGCGGTTCGAGCCGTCGCGCCGGCGGCGGCGCGTCGACCGCGACGACATCGCCGCCGAGACATCCGAGTCGCGAGCGCTCGCCAAGGACCTCAAGCGGCGTGGCTGGCGGTTCGTCGGACCAACCACCGTGTACGCGTTCATGCAGGCGATGGGGCTCGTCAACGACCACATGACCGGGTGCGCGGCCCGCGCGCAGGCGACCCGGGCGCGCAGAGAGTTCCGCGTCCCCGGGTCTTAGCTTAGACCAGCCGGACGATTGCGGTGATCCCGACCACCACGATCACCGCGCGAAGCGCCGACGCGGGTAGCCGGCGGCCCCAGCGGGCGGCGGCGATCCCGCCGATGATCGACCCGACCGCGATCAGCAGCGCCGGCAGCCACGCGATGTGCGAGAAGAAGATGAAGATGATCCCCGCGACCAGGTTGACCAGCCCGGCGAGCACGACCTTGAGCGCGTTGACCCGCTGCAGGTCCTCATCCGGGAGCGACAGTCCGAGGATCGCGAGCAGCATGATCCCCTGGGCGGCGCCGAAGTAGCCGCCGTAGATGCCCGTGGCGAACACCGCGAGCATCGCCAGCGGCCCGGGATGCCCGCTCACGCGAGAGCGCCGGGATTCGAGCGCGCGCCCGATCCGTGGCTGGAGCACGATCAGCACGAGCGCGACCACGATGAACGCCGGCACGATGTCCTTGAACGCCGACGCCGGCAGGGTCAGCAGCAGCACCGCACCGACGATCCCGCCCGCGGTGGACGCGGTCGCGAGCCGCAGTGCCCGCGCGCGCTGGCCCGCAAGCTCGCGGCGGTATCCGACCGCGCCAGCGACCGACCCCGGGACGAGCCCGACGGTGTTCGACACGTTCGCGGTAACCGGGGCGTAGCCGAACGCGAGCAGGATCGGAAACGTGATCAGCGTGCCGCTGCCGACCAGCGTGTTGATCCCCCCGGCGGCGATGCCCGCAGCGAAGATAGCCAGGGCGTGGAGCGGGGGCATCGAGGGTGCGCCGGCGCTGTCCCGGCTTAGGTCCGGTACGCGCGCACGAGATAGCCGCTGGGGCCGGGGCTCGCGATCTCGACCCGCTCGAAACCGCTGGCGCCGAACATCAGCTCGAGCTCGCGGCGGCTGTAATTGAAGATCGGGCAGTTGCCGATCCACTCGTAGCGCACCTTGCGCACCGGCCCCTTGAGCAGCGACCAGGTCGGGAACGACCCGACGACGCAGCCTCCGGGCGCGCACAGCTCGAACATGCGGCGGCTGAAACGGTGCGGTTCGGGCAGGTAGTCGAACAGACCGACCGCGAGAATCACCTCGAACGGTCCGTCGAGCGGTGCGGTTAGAAAATCGTCGACGATCAGCTCGGTTCGGTTGGAGAACCGGTCGAGCCGCACTCGAGACATCTCGATCATCGGCTCCGAGAAGTCGACGCCGACGTAGTGCGAGGCGCCGGCCTCGAGCACGAACTCGCCGATCCTGCCCGATCCACAACCGACGTCGAGCACGCGCGGCGCCTCGTAAGAGCGGACGGTGTCGACCGCGAGCTTGCGCCGGCGGAACAGCCCCGGGCGCAGCGTACGGACGAGCCAGCGCTCGTCCTCGTAGAGGTCGTCGAACTGCTGCGCCTTATCGCGGAAGCGGCTGCGAACGCGCTCAGGCGCCGCCGTCGAGTCGTGCATGGGCTTCACCATAGGGGATCAGCTCGAATCGCTGCGCGATGGCGCGGAGCACTCCGGGGGCACGCCGGCGGGCGCCGTTGCGTTGCGCCTCGCGGACCCGGGCGTGGGCGCGTTGCTGCGGAGTCGCATCACTTGGCAGCAGTGCCCGCAACGGCTCCGGGTCGAGCTCGTTCGGGTGGAGGTACAGGCCGGCGAGGGGCCCGGCCTCGTTCAGGCCTTTGAGCACGAGCTGTGTCGGTAGCACCTGCCAGTAGGAGGCGCCCCCGACCGGGAGGCGAGCTTTTTCGACGTGCCATACCGCCACGGGGAACTCCCACAGCCCGCCGGCGCCATCCAGCTCTAGGCGATGGGGGCCGGCGGTCGCCCGCACGGCGCGATCGCGGAGCGCCGGCGAGTCGTGCCGGCTCGCGTCGTACACGAACCCCTCATCTGCCAGCACCCGGTAGGCCCAGTCCTCGGATGACGCCGTTATCGAGAACGCGGGCGCGCGGTAGCCGACCGGCGTGCGGCCGGTCAGCTGTTCGATTGAGGATTTCGCGGTGTGCAGGTCCGCGGCGAACTCCTGCGGAGTCTGCGTGTGCACGGGGAGATGGGCGTCGCCGTGGCACGCGATCTCGTGACCGGCGACGACGATCGGCTCGAGCAGCTCTGGGTGCGCGCGGGCCGCCATGCCCAGTACGAAGAACGTCGCGCGCGCGTGAAGCTCGTCGAGCAGTGCGAGCAGGGCGTCGGTCTGGCGGGCGAGCGCCGGCCCCGCCTCCCGCCAGTTTGACGCGCCCACGCGCCGGCGCACCAGCTGATGCCAGTCCTCGTAATCGACGCTGAGCAGCAGCGTTTGTCGGGTTGCGGACATTCCTTTCACAACCGTAGCTCGGGTAGACTCGATCCGAGGTGACGATCTGCTCGTCGTGCGGGACGGAGAACCGCCCGGGGAGACGGTATTGCGGCCAGTGTGGGGTCGCGCTCGCGCTGGAGTGCGCCAGCTGCGGGGCGGCGAACGAGCCGGGGGACCGTTTCTGTGGGGCCTGTGGCACTGCGCTGGTCGATGGCGTCGCTCCGCCGCGCGTGGCGGCACGGGCGCCGGCCGTTGTTGCCGGTGCCGTGCCGGAGCGCCGGCTCGTGTCGATCCTGTTCGCCGACCTCGTCGGTTTCACCACGCTCTCCGAGCATCGTGATCCGGAGGAGGTGCGCGAGCTCCTGTCCGACTACTTCGAGCGGTGCCGGAGCCTGATCGAGCGGTTCGGCGGGACCGTCGGCAAGTTCATCGGCGATGCCGTGATGGCGGTGTGGGGGACCCCGGTCGCCCGCGAGGATGACGCCGAGCGTGCGGTCCGAGCGGCCCTGTCGCTCACCCAGGCGGTCGGCGAGCTCGCAGACGAGATCGGGATGCCGGATCTCCGAGTCCGGGTCGGCGTCCTTACCGGCACCGCCGCGGTCGAGGTCGGCGCCGAGGCGGAGGGGATGGTGCTTGGGGACGCCGTCAACACCGCGAGCCGGCTGCAGTCGATCGCCGCCCCGGGGACGGTTCTCGTCGACGACGTCACCCGGCGCGCATCGGAGGCCTCGATCGCCTACGAGGACGCCGGCCTCCATCAGGTCAAGGGCCGCGACCAGCCGGTGCACGGCTGGACCGCGCTTCGGGTCGTGGCCGGCGCCCGCGGCGCGCGCCGCAGCCCCGGCCTCGAGGCGCCGTTCGTGGGGCGCGACGCCGAGCTGCGGACGATCATCGACGCCGGTGACGACAGCGCCCACGCGAGCCGCGCGCGTCATGTCGCGGTCCTCGGCGAGCCCGGCTCGGGCAAGTCGCGGCTCGTGTGGGAGTTGTTCAAGTACGTCGACGGACTCGAGGAGGAGCGCTACTGGCACCACGGGCGGTCCCTGTCCTACGGCGAGGGAGTCGCGTACTGGGCGCTCGCCGAGATGGTCCGGACGCGGGCGAAGATCGCCGAGGAGGATGAGCCGGCCGTGGCGCGCGAGAAGCTCCACGTCACGGTCGAGCGGTTTGTCCCCGACGAGCGCGAGCGCCGGCTGGTCGAGCCGCGGCTCGCGCACCTACTGCGCCTCGAGGGGCGCTCGGACGCCGACCGCGCGGACCTGTTCTCCGGCTGGCGCCTGTTCTTCGAGCGGCTCTCGGAGGACTCGCCGGTGATGCTCGTGTTCGAGGACCTGCAGTGGGCCGACAGCGGGCTGCTCGACTTCATCGACTACCTGCTCGAGTGGTCGGCCGACTTCCCGATCCTGGTGCTCACCCTCGCCCGGCCGGAGCTGCGGGACCGGAGGCCCGCGTGGGACCCGGCGGTGCTCCACCCGCTCGAGCCCGAGGCGATTGCGACGATCCTCGAGGGCCTGGCGCCTGGACTGCCGCGGGAACTGATCGCCGAGATCGGACGCCGCGCCGAGGGCATCCCGCTGTACGCCGTCGAGACGATCCGCATGCTCCAGGACCGCGGCCTGCTCGTCCAGGAAGGCTCCCGCTACGTCGTCACCGGCGACATCTCGGACCTCGACGTGCCCGAGACGCTGCAGGCGCTCGTCGCCTCCCGGCTCGACGGCCTGTCCGCCGGCGAGCGTTCGCTGTTGCAGGATGCCTCCGTGCTCGGCCAATCGTTCACCGCCGCCGCGGCAGCGGCGGTGAGCAGTCGCACCGAATCGGAGGTCACCGTTGTTCTCGATCGGCTCGTGGCCAAGCAGGTGCTCGCCCGCGACGACGATCCCCGTTCCCCCGAGCGAGGGCAGTACCACTTCCTCCAGGCGCTGCTGCGCACGGTCGCCTACGGCACGCTGTCTCGCCGCGCGCGCAAGGCCCACCACGTCAACGCCGCGCGCCATCTCGAGCGGACCTGGCCGGGTGAGCTCCGCGACATCGCCGAGGTGCTCGCGTCCCATTACCAGGAGGCGATCCGCGCCGATCCCGACGCCGACGACGTCGCCGCGCTCCGCGCGGCTGCGCTCGAGACGCTGACCGCGGCCGGACGGGCGGCAGCGTCGCTGACGCTGGGGCCGGAGGCGCAGCGGTACTTCGAGCAGGCCGCGGAGATCGCCGAGGACGACCTCGAACGCGCGGGGCTGTTCGAGGAGGCCGGACGCGCACTGCGTTACAGCGGCGATGCGACCGGCGCCGAGCAGGCTCTTCGCAGGGCGATCGATCTGTTCCAGCAAAACGGGCGGCCGACCGGCGGGTCGGCGACCGTGGCGCTGGCCGAGGTGACGCTCCGCGCGGGACGCCCCGACGAGGCCCGGGCGCTGCTCGAGCGCTTCATCGCCGCCGAAGGATCTGGCGAAGACGAGATCGTGCGGGCCGAGGCCCTAGCACAGCTCGCGCTGGTCTTGGTGCTCTCGGGCGAGGTCGATCCCGCAGGCCCGCTGCTCGAGGAGGCGCTCAACACGCTCGAACGCCGCCAGACGTGGTCCGCCCTGGCCGATGCTTTGGTCTCCCGCGCGGTCTATCTCGTGTACAGCTACCGGCGCGAAGAGGGGTTGGGCGTCCTGCGGCACGCGCTCGCGCTCGCGGATGCGCATGGGTTATCCGGGATCGCGCTTCGTGCCCGTCACAACCTGGCGGCCGTGGCGCTCGAGACCGATCAATTCGGTGGAGCGCTCGACGAGCTGAGGGAGGCGCTGCGGCTGGCCCGCGAGCGCGGGGACCGCGTGTGGGAGCGACAACTGCTCGGGCAGATGCTCGCGCCGCTGGTCGTGCTCGGACGCTGGGAGGAGGCAGTACCGCAGGCCGAGGCGCTGTTTGCCGGAGTGCAGGACGTCGACGCCACGGTCGCCAACACCCACCTCGCGACGATCGCGGCGGCGCGAGGTGACGAACAGCAGCTTGCAGCCTGTCTGTCGGTGGCCGCCGAGACCCGCGAGTCGAGTTACGTCGATCAGCGCATGTGCTCGACGGTTGTGCTCGCCCGAGGCGCGCTCGACCGGTCCGAGCATGAGGAGGCGCTTCGGCTCGCCGCCGAGGTGTTTCGGGCGGAGAGCACGGCCTCGGAGCTGATCGAGGAGGCGTTCGCGATCGGCACCGAGGCTGCGATGGGCCTGCCCGACGAGGTTGCGATCTCGGAGCTGACAGCCCTCGTCGAGGCGCTGCCACCTGCCCGCGCCCTACCGCTGATGCGAGCAGGCGCGGCTCGGCTCGATGCCGAGCGGGCGCACCGCGCCGGCGACTTCACGGCCGCCGCCGCACACGAGCAGGACGCGATCGACATCCTGCGCAGCGTCGGCGCGCGGCCGCTCCTCGCCCGTGCGCTGCTCGAGCGCGCCCGCCGGCGTGACGACGCCAGCGCGCTCCACGAGGCACGAGCGATCGCGACCGAGCTGGGCGCGAGGCGATGGCTGGCGGAAATCGACGCGCTCCGCGAGACCGGAGCGCCGGCGCCGGCCTCCTAACCGCCGGCGACGATTCGGCGGCCAATCACCCGCTGACACCACCGGGCCCTCGGCGTTCAGCTCCCACACGCGCTGCACCGGGCTCGAAGCCACGAAACCGGCGGCGTGGAACAGGACGTCGATCCCGCGCAGCGCGCGACGCATCGACTTGTAGTCGAGGACGTCGCCTTGCATGCCTTCATGCCCCCTTGCCTACCCATCCGGCCATTCCGCATGCGCCGGATGTGACGCGGTTCAAGACATGAATCAGTCGATCGCGCGCCGGTAAAAGCCCCGCACGCCGATCGTCATCAGCACCGTGAGTGAGCACACGAGGACGAGAATGCAAACCCACGGCGTGATGTGCGGAACCTCCGGCACGAGCGCCGCGCGCATCGACTCGCTCACGTACGTCATCGGGTTGCACGCGGTCACGATCTGGAACCAACGGAGGCGCGCCAACGACGGCCACGGGTACTGGCTGCAGCCGGTGAACAAGAGCGGCGTGAACACCAGCGAGAACACGATGTTGATCCGCTGCGGCACGACCAGGGTTCCCAGCACCAGACCGAGCCCGGCGCCGAGCATGCTGCCCAGAACCATCGCCAGCACGAGCAGCGGCACGCCGCTCCACCGCCACGGGATCGACCCGAGCACGAGGATGCCGACCGGGATCATCACCGTCGTGGCCGTGAGCGCGCGCAGCGTCGCGAATAGGACCTTCTCGGCCGCGACAAGCGCGGTGGACATCGGCGCGAGCAGGCGATCCTCGATCTCCTTGGTCCAGCCGAACTCGATCACGAGCGGGAAGGCCAGCGTCTGCATGCCGGTGATCACCGCGGTCAGCGCGAGCAGCCCGGGGAACAGCAGGTCCGAGTAGCCGTGCTGCGTATAGCCGAGCGAGCCGAGCACCTTGCCGAACACGAACAGCAGGAACAGCGGCTGGAGGATCACCTGCGCCAGGAAAACCGGCAGCTCCGACCAGGTCACGAGCAGATCGCGGCGCAGGACGGCGGTGAACGCGCGCCGCTGCTTGACCGCCGGCGCGGACACAGCCACGGGAACCGCAGCGGCGGTCATCGCAGCGTCCGGCCGGTCAGGTGAATGAACACGTCCTCGAGCGTCGGCTCTCCGAGCTCGACGCCGCTCAGGCTCAGCCCGCGGTCGGCGAGCAGCGTCGCCGTCGGCGCTACCAGCTGGGACGCCTCGCCCGACACGTACAGCCGCACCCGCCAGTGCGGGTCGTCGGGCTCCTGCTCATCCTCGGGGAGCGGCTCGACCCGTTCGACCCCGGGGAGCGCCGCGAACGCATCGATGACCGGCTCGGGCGAGTGCCCGTTGTCGCCCGCATGCACGCTCAACTCGAGCGTCGAGCTTCCGGGCAGCCCACGCATCAACGCCTCCGGCACGTCGAGCGCGAGCAGCTTTCCGTGATCCATGATCCCGACGCGATCCGCGAGCAGCGCCGCCTCGTGCATGTCGTGGGTCGTGAGCATCAACGTCACGCCGCGCTCTTTGAGCTCCCGTAGCCGATCCCACACGAACAGGCGCGCCGCAGGGTCAAGGCCCGTCGTCGGCTCGTCGAGGAACAGCACCTGCGGCTGGTGCATCAGCGCCCTCGCGATCATCACCCTTTGTGCCTGCCCGCCCGAGAACAGGTCGGGCTTCACGTTGCCCCGCTCGCGCAGCCCGAACTGCTCGAGCAGCTCGTCGGCCCGCGCGGACGCCTCGCCCGACGGAACCCCGTGGTAGGCGGCGTGGAACGTGAGGTTCCTGCGGATCGACAGCGAGCGATCGAGGTTGCTCCGCTGCGGGACCACCGCGAGCATGCTCCGCGCGAGTACAGGGTCCGCGCCGACGTCGACACCGCCGACGAGCGCCCGGCCGCCGGTGGGCTTGACCCGCGTGGTCAGCATCCCGACGGTGGTGGTCTTGCCGGCGCCGTTGGGCCCGAGCAACCCGAACACCTCGCCGGGCTCCACCGCGAACGTGATTCCGTCGACCGCGTTGACCGGCGACTTCGGGTAGCGCTTGACCAGTTCGGACACCTCGACCGCGGTCATCGCGCGATCGCCGTCGGAAGCGACTCCCCTACTCACTCAGCGCAGGTTAACGGTGGCAGCCATAATGCCTGTCGTGGTCCCGGAGGCGCACCTGAAACGGACCGAGCGCGGCCTCGAGCCGGCCGACGGGGGCTGGTTCGTCCTCAACGCGCGCGAGGCGAAATGGCTTGACGGCGAGTTCGGCGCCTACACGCGTTTTGAGGGGGGAGACGCGCGCTTCCCGACCCTCGGCTTCAACATCGGCGTGTTGGCTCCCGGCCAGCCCTCCTGCATGTACCACGGCGAGGAGGACGCGGAGGACTTCCTCGTGCTCGCCGGCGAGTGCCTGCTGCTGATCGAGGGCGAGGAACGACATCTCAACCAGTGGGACTTCGTCCACTGTCCGCCGTGGACCGAGCACGTATTCGTCGGCGCCGGCGATGGTCCGTGTGCGCTCCTGGCCGTCTCGCCACGATCGGGGAAGGGCGTGATCTATCCCCGTGCGGACGTTGCGCTTCGCCACAACGCCGGCGTCGAGCAGGAGACGCGCGAGCCGGGCGAGGCGTACGCGGGCGTCAAGCCTGACACTGAGGTCGGCTACCGCGACGGCTGGCTCGAAGGTCACTAGTCGTGGCCGGGGACGACCACTAGCCGAGCTCGACCCGGTGCCTGAGCGCCCGGACAACGGATCCTCGCAACCGCGCGGAGCGCTGTCCTCGGCCTTTCGCGACGCGTTGCAGTTCGACCG
The DNA here is from genome assembly GCA_963783415.1 of uncultured Solirubrobacterales bacterium. Taxonomy (GTDB): domain Bacteria; phylum Actinomycetota; class Thermoleophilia; order Solirubrobacterales; family Solirubrobacteraceae; genus Palsa-465. The sequence continues at coordinate 452,873 of CAWANN010000020.1, read as the reverse complement.
CCGCGCGATCTCGATCCAGGCCGGCCTGCTCGCCGCGATCCCGGTCGCCGCCGTGCTCGCGATCGGCACCGTTGCGTGGAGCGCAGTGGCCGGCGTCACGATGGGCGCCGGCGCGATGCTGGTAGGGATCGCCTGGAGGGTCGGGGGCGGCCGTCCACCGATCGGGGTGCTCGCGATCGATGCCTCGCTGATGTCGATCTCGACGTTCGTAGGGTCTGTGACCGGGTCGGTGCCGTGGCTTCACTTCTGCGTGCTGTGTGTTTGGTCGCTGGCGGGCGGGCTGCTCGTGGCGCTCGGCAACCGCGGCGGGGCCGTCGGGACCCAGTCGATCATCGCGTTCGTCGTATTCGGGCGGTTCAGCCAGCCCGCGGGGCCAGCGCTCGGGCTCGCCTCGCTCGTGCTCATCGGAGGCTTCGCGCAGGTCCTGTTCCAGAGTGTCGCGCGCTGGCCGCCGCCACTCAGGTGGCAACGCCACGCGACCGCCGAGGCCTACCGGGCGCTGTCGCGCCTGGCCGCCGCCACGGCGGAAAGCTCGACGCTTCCGGCCGCGACCGCGCTCGATGCGGCGCAGGCAACGCTGTCGTCGCCGATGCTGTTCGCGGACCCGACGGTGCTCACCCTGCGTAGCCTCGTCAACGAAGGACAGCGCATGCGGGTCGGGTTGACCGCGATCCACTCGCTGGTGAGGCGCCGGCAGGCCGACCGGGACGGCCGTCCAGATCCGCCCGGTCAGGGCGCGGAGCGGATCCTCGCGCTCACGACCGAGGGACTCGATCTCGCCGCGCGCGCGATCGAGGGCAACCGCGCCGCCGCTCAGGAGCTTCCCGCGCACATGGACAGGCTGAGCTCGGACACCGCGGAGCACGCGCTCAGGCCCGACGCCTCCGGGATGGTGCTGTCGCGGCGGCTCCGCGCCCTGGCCGGGCAGCTGCGCGCGATCGGAGCACTGGCGGTGAGCGCCGGCGAGGCCAGCGGGTTGCGCGACCGGCGCCCGCAAGCGCGCACAAACCGCCCGATCGAGCGGTTCAAGGCCGGTGTCGCGGTACTTCGCGCGAACGCCAGCCTCGACTCCCCGGCCGGTCGTCACGCGCTGCGGCTCGCGGTCGTGGTGCTGCTCGCCGAGCTGATCTCCCGTCACCTGCCGCTCAGTCGCAGCTACTGGATGGTTGTCGCGGCCGCCACCACGCTGCGCCCCGAGTTCGGCGCCACGTTCACGCGCGGCGCCGAGCGCCTCGGCGGGACCGCGCTCGGCGTCGGGCTAGCGGGAGCGATCACGGTCGCGCTGCACCCGGCCGGGGGCGTGACCGTGATCCTCGTCGGCGTGCTCGCGTGGGCCGGGTACGCGCTGTTCCCGGCTAGTTTTGCGGTCGGTTTCGCGTTCATCACCGCCGTCGTCGTGTTCCTGCTGAACGCGATCAGCCCGGACACGCTCGCGACCGCATGGGCGCGGCTGGTCGACACGCTGGTCGGGGGCGCGCTCGGGCTGCTCGCCTACGCGCTGTGGCCGACGTGGTCCGAGAGCTCCGCACGCAACTCTCTTGCCAACCTGGTCGAGGCCCAGCGAGCGTACGTGCGGGCGACCCTGAACGCGATCGTCGACGGCCACCGACCCGACGACGGCGAGATACGCGTGCTCAGCCGGGAGGCTCGGATCGCCCGGACCGCCGCCGAGGCGACGGTCGCGCAGTCGCTGGCGGAGCCGGCGACGCGCCGGATCGATGCCGAGCACAGCCAAGGGATGCTCGCCGCGGCGCGCCGGTTGGTCCAAGCCGCGCATGTCTTGCGGCTTGACGCCCAGGAGGAGCCGAACCGGCGCCCCGTGCCGGCGCTGGCCCCGCTCGCGACCGGCGTCGACGAGCTGCTGGCGACCGTCGACACCACGGTGCGGGCCGGAGCGAACGGGGTTCCGTCGGGTACGCCGGCGCCAGCGGTGCCGGACCTGCGCGCGAGCTACGACGCGCTGGAGCGCGCCGCCCCGCACGACGCCGAAGGCCGGGCGCTGCTGCTCGACCTCGACGAACTCGTCGACGCCGCCAACGGGCTGGCGGCGCTTGCCGGGCTCGAGTCGGACGACCTCGACTAGTGCCGGGGAGGCCAGGGCCGGAGCGGCTTGCCGATCTCCCAGTGGTGACCGAACGGGTCGGCGATACGTCCGAGCCGCCAGCCGTGCTCTTCCACCGCAGGCCGCACGAGCGACGCGCCGGCCGTCACCGCGCGCTCGATCGCAGCGTCCGGGTCGTCGACGATCAGGAGCATGCGAACCGTTCCTCCGCCCACCGTGTCGGGGCTGAAGTTGAAGTGCTCGGGCGACTCGTCGGCGACCCAAAAGCTCGCGGAGTCCCCGACCGAGAGCTGACTCACGACCGCCTCATTCCGCGAATCGCCACCGACCCGGTACACCTCGACCGCCCCGAACGCCTCCTTGTAGAACTCGACCGCCTCCCGCCCCCGTCGGACCGAGAGCTGAGCCAGAAGCTGGGTCATCACGGCCGGCCGGCCCGCGCCGCCTTGCGCCGCGCGGTCGCCTCGAGGACGGCCTTCCGCAGCCGCACAGCGTGGGGCGTGACTTCGACGCATTCGTCGGCGCGCAGGAACTCGAGCGCCTGGTCGAGCGACAGCTCGCGCTTGGGGACCAGCCGGACCAACTCGTCCGCCGTCGATGAGCGCATGTTGGTCAGATGCTTCTCCTTGGTGGCGTTCACGTCGAGGTCCTCGGCGCGCGAATTCTCGCCGACGATCATGCCCTCGTACACGTCCTCGCCGGGCGCGACGAACAGCGTGCCCCGCTCCTGGAGGTTGTACAGCGCGAACGACGCCACCGAGCCCCGCCGGTCCGACACCAGCGAGCCGCTCGGCCGGGTGCGAAGCTCACCGTGCCACGGCTCCCAGCGATCGAACACGTGGTGCACGAGGCCGGTCCCGCGCGTCTCGGTGAGGAACTCGGTGCGGAAGCCGATCAACCCGCGGGCCGGCACCAGATATTCCATCCTCACCCAGCCGGTGCCGTGGTTGACCATCTGCTCGAGCCGGCCCTTGCGCATCGCCAGCAGCTGCGTGATCACTCCCACGTACTCCTCGGGCGCGTCGACGCTCATGCGCTCGACCGGCTCACAGCGTCTGCCGTCGATCTCGCGGGTGACCACCTGCGGCTTGCCGACCGTGAGCTCGTAACCCTCGCGGCGCATCAGCTCGACGAGCACGGCGAGCGCGAGCTCGCCCCGACCCTGAACCTCCCACACGTCAGGGCGCTCGGTGTCGAGCACGCGCAACGAGACGTTTCCGACGAGCTCGCGGTCCAGACGTGCCTTGACCTGCGAGGCCGTCAGCTTGTCGCCGTCCTGCCCGGACAGCGGCGAGGTGTTGATCCCGATCGTGACCGACAGCGACGGCTCGTCGACGGTGATCACCGGCAGCGGCCTCGGATCGTCAGCGTCAGCCAGCGTCTCGCCGATCGTGATTTCCGGGATTCCGGCCACGGAGATGATCTCCCCAGCGCTCGCCTCGACCGCGTCCACGCGCTCGAGCGCCTCGGTGACGTACAACTCGGACACCTTGACCCGCTCGATCTTCCCGTCGGCGCGGCACCAGGCGACGGTCTCGCCGCGTCGGATCGTCCCGTGGCGGACCCGACAGATCGCCAACCGACCCAGGTACGGCGACGCGTCGAGGTTGGTGACGTGGGCCTGGAAGGGGTGGGCCGGGTCATATCCCGGCGCCGGGATGTGCGTAATCAGCAGCTCGACCAGCGGCTTGAGGTCGGTTCCCTCGACAGACGGGTCGAGCGACGCCCAGCCGGCCTTGGCGTTCGTGTAGACAATCGGGAATTCGATCTGAGACTCGTCGGCGTCGAGGTCGAGGAACAACTCGTAGACCTCGTCGACGACCTCGTCGATCCGGGCATCCGGCCGGTCGACCTTGTTGACCACGAGGATCACCGGGAGGCGGCCCTCGAGTGCCTTTCGCAAGACGAAACGCGTCTGCGGGAGCGGGCCTTCGCTGGCGTCGACGAGCAGCAGCACGCCGTCGACCATCGTCAGTCCCCGCTCGACCTCGCCGCCGAAGTCCGCGTGGCCGGGCGTGTCGACGATGTTGAGCTTGACGCCGCCGTAGCGGACCGCGGTGTTCTTGGCGAGGATCGTGATCCCCTTCTCGCGCTCGAGGTCCATCGAGTCCATCACCCGGTCGGCCACCTCCTGGCCGGCGCGGAACACTCCCGACTGCCACAGCAGGGCGTCGACGAGCGTCGTCTTGCCGTGGTCGACGTGGGCGACGATCGCGAGATTGCGGATGTCTTGGCGCTGTGCCATCTACCTACTGACGATAGACACGCGCTGCGCCCGCGGCCGGACGCCGGGGAGAACCTCAGACGGTTCCGCTGACCGTGGCCGTCGAGCCGTTCCAGGTGGTCAGTACGAGGAGCGTGGCGTTCTGGTGCCTCGTCACCGCCGTCTGGAACGCCTTGCTGAGGCGGAGCGTGACCGTCGAGGTGTGGTTCCCGCGAATCGTCGCCTGGCTCGAGAGCAACACGCGCGTCCCCGAACGGCCCTGGAGCCTTATGTGGCACGCGGCCGAGCCGTGGCAGCGGAGCATTACGTTGAGGTAGCCGGCGCTCCGGCTGATCTTGGTGATCGTCACGGGCGAGGTTCTGAAGCGGACCAAGCTGCCGGTGCCGCTCCCTCCGGCGTTACTCGCCACGACGCGGAGGTAGTAAATCTTGCCGGGCGACAGGTTCCGAAGCGTCCAGCGCGCCGTCGCGGCCGCCCCCGAGGACTGAGAGCCCGAGAGGCTCTTGCCGAGCGCGTGCGTCGTCCCATACTGAAGCGAGTAGCTGGTGGCGGATCCACCGGTGGCGATCGTCGCCGTCACGGTTGCAGTCGTCGCTGCCGCGCCGATGCGAACGGCGGTCACCATGGGGGCGGGTGCCGTTCCCGACGTTCCCGAGCCGCCGGATCCCGTCGTCGGGCCGGTCGGCGTGGTCGTGGTCGTGGTCGTCGTCGTCGTCGTTGTCGGCGGAGTCTGGGTCGTGCCCTGGCCCGGTGAGCTCAAGGTCGAGGCCGGGGTGGTGAACGTGTAGTCGTAGCCGTATTCGATGCCGAAGCTGTTTTCCGCGACGAGCCGGTAGTGGTATGTCGCGCCGGGCGACAGGCCCGTGAGCGAGTCGCTCACCGGGACTGGGTCAGTGCCCGACCCGATGTCGTTCGGCGTCGTCGTCTGGCCGTACGCGCTGGTCGTTCCGTACTCCCACCAGTACGTGGTGTCCGTACCGTTCGGATACACCCCGCCCTGCAGTTGAGCCATGCCGGCGGTCACGGTCTGCGCGTAGGACCCGTTGGCACCAGGGCCCGCGATGCCCGGCGCGCCCGCCGCGACCGCGCCCGAGATGCTCCCGACTCCGGTCGGACCGTCGTAGCCGGGGCCCGCGTTGCAGATGTAGGAAATCGTCGCGGCACAGGTGCCGTTGGAGCCGCTCGAGGGATCGTTGAGCAGGGTGTCGTTCGCGTACGCCCAGGCCGGGCCCTGGCTTGCAGACCCAACCACTGCGTCATAGGCCGCGATCAGCGGCGAGGCCTCGCTGGTTCCGCCAACGACCACCCAGCCGCCATCGTCGGTGTCGTAGACCTGCATCCCCGTGTTCGGGTCTGCGTCCGCCGAGATGTCCGCATACGAGCGGCCCGTGCACCCGGTGTCGGTCTGATAGGAGGGCTTGGCTTGCCACAGATTGCAGCCGGAGCCCGCGCCCGACCAGGCGGACTCGGTGAACCCGCGGACGTTCTGCACGCCGCTGGTGCTGTCCGGCTGAAGCGTCGTGCCTCCCGCCGCGGTGACGCCCGGGAGCGCCGCCGGGAAGTCGTTCGTGGCGGAACCCGGATAGCCCAGGTCCCCCGAGGCGGCGACGGTCGTAATCCCCGGGAAGGTCCAGTCGCCCGCCGTGAGGAAGTTGCGCTCCTGGCGAAAGGTGAGGGCGTCGTCCCAGCTGTCCGAGATCGCGCTGACCCCTGGCAGCGTGCCCGCCACGAGCTGTGCGGCCGCGAGGTCCGACGTCCCGGCGGTGTTGGCTTCGACGAGATCGATGTGGCAGTTCGGGCACAGCGCGGACACGGCGTCGAGATCGAGCGAGATCTCGAGCTCCCAGCCGGCGTCGACCGTCGCCGGGTAGCTGGTGCCGCCGCTCTGGTCGTACTTCGCGAAGCAGCCGTTCGCCGATGTGCACGCCGGGAGGCCGAACTCGGCACGGTATGCAGCCAGGTCGGACTCGGCGTTCGGGTCGTCGTACGCGTCGACGATCGCGATCGTCTCGCCGGTCCCGGCGTTCTGCGACAGGTAGGCGAGGTCGTACGCCTGCTGCAGGTACGCGGGCGTTCCGGGCTGGGGAGCAGCGGCCGCCGCCACGGCCGGAGTGGATGCGTGGCCGTTCCGGGGGCGCGGGCGCGTGAACCGGTAGATGGACGATGGTTTCCGCAGCCGGGGGTGCACGAGAGCGCGGGTTCCCCGCACGCCGAGGATCTGAGCCAGGCATGTCGCGCGAGTTGCGGTCGACGGCGCGCACGCGGCGACGGGCGCGACGCTCGCGGCGTCAGAGAGGCCCGTCGTGGCGTTGGTGATGCTGGCGGTCGACGGCGTGGACGCGGCGCTGACCGCGGGAAAGAGCAGGCCGGCGAGCGTCAGGAGCGCGGGCGCCAACAACCCCGACATGGCGCGTTGGCGCGTTCCTCGGAGCGTGCGCCCGCGGGTCCGTCGCGAACGCGAAGGCCCGAGGGCTTTGAGGATGCTGGCGGGAATCCGTCTCATTCGTCGAGGACGGGGCTAGAGAGCCCCCTTCTCCTATCGGCAGGTTTGCGCAAAACCTGAAGAGATTGCTGCGCCCAGATCGACTTTTATACGATGTCACGAAAGTTGGACCGGACGCTGCGTCTCGGACGCGGCTCCGGAGGAGGGCCAAGAGCAGCGCCGACGGTATTAGGGTACCCTAACCCGCCGCATGGTCGGAAGTGCTTCCGAAGGCCCGCAGACCCCACCCGGAAAGCGCCGGGAATCCGCACGCCCCGAATCCGCACGTCCCCGCTCCCGCGAGCGGTTGAGTTTTTATGTGTGGACGGTGGTGGTGTTGGTGGTGGCGGTGGTGGTTGTGGTGGTTAGTTGGCATGCGCGGGGTGGGACGGCGGATCCGACGGATTTGCCGGTGGGGCATCGGTTGAGTCGGGCGTCGGTGGTGGTCGATTCGGCGATTTTGGTGTTTCGGGAGGGGCTTGAGACGATTTTGGTGTTGGCGGCGGTGACGGCGAGTTTTTTGGGGGCTAATCGGGTGTATCGCCGGCCGGTGGTGGCGGGTGGTGGGTTGGCGGTGGGGGTGGGGGTGGCGACGTGGTTCTTGGTGGTGTGGTTGATCGGCCGGTTTCATGGTGGGGAGTTTGATGTGCAGGCGGCGACGGGGATTCCGGCGTTGGTGGTGTTGTTGTTGGTGATGAATTGGTTCTTTCATAAGGTGTATTGGACGGGGTGGATCTCGTCTCATCACAAGCGCCGGCGGGGGCTTTTGGCGGCCGATCCGGACACGAACCGCCGCCGGTTGTTGTTGGGGTTGGCGCTGCTGGGGTTCACGTCGGTGTATCGGGAGTGTTTTGAGGTCGTGATCTTCTTGCAGAACTTGCGGGAGCTGTACGGCGCGAGCGTGGTGCTGGAGGGGGTCGTGATCGGCTTGTTGTTCACCGCCGCGGTCGGGGTGTTGACGTTCGCGTTGCATCAGCGGCTGCCGTACAAGCGGTTGTTGATCGTTACCGGCGTGTTGTTGTTGGTGGTGTTGTTGGTCTCGGTCGGGGAGGAGGTCAACGAGATGCAGCTGGCCGGGTGGATCGGGACCACCCCGGTCGGGGGGCTGACCGTCCCGGGATGGATGGGGACGTGGTTCTCGATCTTCCCCAACTGGCAGACGTTCGCCGGCCAATTCATCGCACTCGCGCTCGTGATCGGCTCCTACCTGGCCGCGCAATACCTACGCGTATGGCGCCCCCGCCGCCGCGGAGGACAGACCGCCCACATCCCCCACACCCCACCCGAACGACCCACCGACGTCGAGGTGGCCCGTACGCCCGCCAACGCGCTCGCGTAACGCGCTTCTGTAGTTACGCGCGTCAAGTAATCGCAGTTTTCGTACGCAACCCTGGAAGGCCTCAAGCCGAGGAAGCGTCCGTGCTACACAGTTAGGAGTAGACCCGGTCACTTCGCGAGAGCAGGGGCGCTGTGTGGCCACTCGCCGAGACCTGATCAGGAGTCACATAGTGCTGAAACTCACACGCTGGTGCATCGCCCACCGCGGCCGTGTATTCGTGGCCTGGCTCGCTGTCGCGATCCTCACCACGGCCGTCGCCGGCGCTGCCGGGCGCAACTACGCAACGAACTTCACCCTGCCCGGAACGCAGTCGCAGCGGGTGCTTGACCTCCTCAAGAAGGAGTTCCCGGCGCAGAGCGGCGACACCGACACGATCGTGTTCCACACCCAGAAGGGCACGATTGACGACCCGCAGGTCAAGGCCGCGATGACCAAGCTGCTCGACCAGGTGTCGAACGATCCGCACGTCGTGTCGGTGCGGAGCCCGTACGGCGCCGACGGAGCCGTCCAGGTCTCCCGCGACCGCAGGACCGCGTTCGCGACGGTCAACTACGACAAGCCGTCCAACCAGGTGCCGAACGACGCCGGCAGGCCCGTGCTCGATCAGATCGGCGCCGTCAACGTGCCGGGCCTCCAGGTGGCGGCCGGCGGGCAGGTGATGGAGAACGCCGAGGGATTCTCGGTCGGCCCGGCGACCCTGATCGGGGCGATCGCGGCGCTGATCATCCTGCTGTTCACGTTCGGCTCGCTCGTCGCCGCCGGGATGCCTCTGATCACCGCCGGGTTTGGGCTGATCAGCGGAGTCGCGCTGATCGGACTGGCCACGCACGTCACCAGCATCCCGAACGTCTCGACCGACCTCGCGCTGATGATCGGTCTCGGCGTCGGCGTCGACTACGCGCTGTTCATCGTCACGCGCTTCCGCGAGAACTATCTGGCGAACGGGAACGTGGAGCAGTCCGTCGTCGAGGCCATGGACACCTCCGGGCGGGCGATCCTGCTCGCCGGCACTACGGTCACGATCGCGCTGCTCGGGATGTTCGCCACCGGCGTCAGCTTCCTGTACGGGCTCGCGATCGCGTCCGTGCTCGCCGTCCTGATGACGATGTTTGCCTCCCTGACCGTGCTGCCGGCGATGTTGTCGAAGTTCGGCCACCGGATCGTGCGTCCTCACGCGCGCCGGCGGTTCGGGCGCCGTGGCGCCGCGGCGGCCGCTGCCGATGACGGCGCGGCCCATCCCTCGCGGTGGCGCGAGTGGAGCCGTACCGTTCAGCGGCGTCCGTGGCCGCTCGCGCTCATCTCGCTCGGCGTGATGATCGCGGTGCTGCTGCCGGTGTTCGCGCTCCGCCTCGAGAGCAGCGACGCGGGCAACGATCCCTCCGGCACGCACACACGGGAAGCGTTCGATCTCTTGGCGCGGGGCTTCGGCCCCGGGTTCAACGGCCCGCTGCTGATCGCGACCGAGCTCCCGAGCCAGAACCAGACGTCCACGCAGGAGGCGGTGAGCGCGGCGGTGGCCAAGACGCCGGGGGTCGCGGCGGTGACGCCGGCCCGGACCTCCCCGTCGGGCAACGTGGCGGTGTTCGAGGCCTACCCGGACTCGGCGCCGCAGGCGCAGGCGACCACTGATCTGGTCAACCATCTGCGCAACGACGTGGCTCCCCCACTCGAGAAACAGACCGGCGCGACCGTCCTCGTGGGCGGGTTCACCGCCGGCTCGATCGACTTCTCGCACGTGCTGTCGGTCAAGCTGCCGCTGTTCATCGGGATCGTCGTGGTCCTGTCGGCGCTGCTGCTGTTCGTGATCTTCCGCTCGATCGTGATCCCGATCCAGGCGGCATTGATGAACCTGCTGAGCATCGGCGGCGCGCTCGGCGTCACCGTGCTCGTGTTCCAGAAGGGCTGGTTCGCGAGCGTGCTCGGGCTCGAGAAGGGGCCGATCGAGCCGTGGATCCCGGTGCTGATGTTCGCGGTGGTATTCGGGCTGTCGATGGACTACGAGGTGTTCCTGATCTCGCGCGTGCGCGAGCAATGGATTCGGCGCCGGGACGCGTCGGAGGCCGTGGCCGACGGAATCGCGTTCACCGGACGAGTGATCACCGCGGCGGCCGCGATCATGATCTGCGTGTTCCTGTCGTTCATGCTCGGCAACGAGCGAGTGCTTAAGGAGTTCGGCTTCGGGCTCGCGGTGGCGGTGCTGCTCGACGCCGTGGTCGTCCGGTGCGTGCTGCTGCCGGCGGTCCTCGAGCTGCTCGGGGAAAGGACCTGGTGGCTGCCGCAGTGGCTCGACGATCGTCTGCCGCACATCAACATCGAGGGCTCGAGCGCGCGCGGCCAGCTGCTGCACCCGCCCGAGCCCGAGGAGCCCGTGGAGCGCGAGCCGGCGCCGGTCTAACCCCGAACCCGCTCCTGAGCACGTTCGCGCGGGCGGCGTGCCCTGGCCTGCGAAACATGCCAAGCGCGACGAGTCGGCCAGACCGTGGCAGACGATGCACGTCCGACATGCGCCGTCTGCCAGGGTCCGGGCGTCGGCGCTGATTTGGCAGCTCTTGCAGGTCTGAGCGGGGCTAGGGAGCGGCGCGCACGGAGTCCCGTCGGCCGTTGACCCCGCCGGTCTGGCGGGCACCCGTGCCACCGCTCGACCGAGCGCCGCCGTCGGCCGCGAGACCGCGCGGGTAGGCCCGCAGCGTGCCGATCAGCTCCGGATCCTCGCCGGCGAGTGCCATCCAGGCCGAGCGCAGCCCGTGGCTCCCGGCGGTCCGCAACGCCGACACTCGACTCTCGAGCTGGGAGATCATCAGCGAGCCGGCGCCCGGCCGGACGACGCACACGGCCGGCGCGCACTCCGGGTCGCATGCCTGCTCGGTCAGCTTCGCCGTCAGCGCGTCATACCGCGGCGACCGCGTCACCCGCAACTCCACCAGGGCCGGATTGACTCCGCGCAGGTAACGGTCAGTCAGCCGCGCGACCACCGGCGACAGGCCCGTGTGGGCCATCCCCTCGGGCCGCGTCAGCAGGATGAGCACGTCGGTCACGCTGCCCGAGCAGGCCACATGCACGGGGATGGCCTCGGCCAGCGTGGCGTCGAGCAGCCGCATGTCGCGGAAGCTCACCGGCCCACCGGCGAGCCACGGCAACCTCGCAGAAGCTCGCATCGCGCACCGAATCTCCTCGGGATCACCGAGCCCGGTCAGATCGACGATCTCCGCCCGGTCTGCGTCCGTGGCGGTGCAGTGCAAATCGATCCCGGAAGAAAGCACCGCATCGAACCGCAGCGGCCGCTCGCGAGTCCAAACGTGGTTGATCACGTGATCCATATCAAACGCGGGACCGCCGCGGAGCGCTCGGATCGCGCTGACGAATCGGGGGTCGCCGAACCCGTACTGGTACAGCGTCGTCAGGTAGGCAGCCTGGCCGGCGAGCAGGAAGGCCGCGTTGAACGCGCCGGCGGAGGCCCCGTGCACCTCGTCGAACGCGTCGCGCAGACCGAGCTGCTCGATTGCCGCGGCCATCCCCGCCGACACTACGCCCCGCATTCCGCCGCCCTCGATCACGAGCGCGACGCGTCGCCCGTCGGTCCTCGAACCCGGTCGCGAACCCTCGGAAACCCGGCGCAATATCGTCTGGACGACCCGGTGGCCGCGCAGGTCTCCAGCCGTCAGCTGGGCCGGCCGAAACGGGTCCGGTGAGAAACGTCGCGGGAGCACAGACCCGGCTAATCGTAGTTGCGGACAACGCGCGCGGTCGTGGCCCGCGAACCGCCCTGTGAAGGACCTGTAACGAAAGTCACACAGTGGGTATTAATGCCCGGTGTTGTCCTTCCGCCGTAAGCGCTCGCGCAAGCAGCGCTTCCTCGATGCGGCGCGCGCGGCCCCCGCGCGCAGCCTCGATGCCGCACGTGCCGCCCCTGCCCGCGCCGGCGAGCTGCGCAAAGCTGCCGCCCAGCTTGACATACCGTGGGCGCGGTCGTGGCTGGCGGGCGTGATCCGCGAGAACTTCCTGCGGTTCGTGCTCAATCCGACGATGGACTACTACGCCGCCCGTCGGGCCACCGGGAAGGAGAAGCTCGAGGGGGTTAAGGGCCCCGTGATCCTGGTGGCCAACCACGCCAGCCACATGGACACGCCGGTGATCCTGTCGGCGCTCCCGCGCAAGCTGCGCAAGCGGACCGTGGTGGCCGCCGCGGCGGACTACTTCTACAAGAACCGGATCGTTGCCTCGCTCGTGTCGCTGATCTTCAACACGACTCCGATCGAGCGGCACGGCGGCGGCGGGATGTCGAAGAACGGCAGCCACCTCGACACGCTGCTCGATCAGGGGTGGAGCCTGCTGCTGTACCCCGAGGGCACGCGGTCGCGGGGCGGCATGCCGGGGCCGTTGCGGCGCGGAGCCGCCGTGCTGGCGGCGGCCCATCACCTGACGATCGTGCCGATCCGGGTCACGGGCACCGCCCAGGCGATGCCGCCCGGAAGGCTATGGCCGCGGCGTCTGCGCGACAAGCCGATGCCCCAGCGCCATCGGATCGAGGTCTCGTTCGGCGAGCCGATCACCGCGACGGGCGACCCGAACGAGCTGATGGAGTCCGTGCGGGGATTCTTCGAGAACGGCGGGGCGCCGACCCCGTACCGCTCGCCGTACCGGCAGCGCGCTACGGTCAAGTCCGAGCGCTGACCACCGGCCGAAAACGCGCCAAATACGCGTGTTTTCGGGGCGTGTGCATTGGAAACAGCGTTTGACATTGTCGCACGCGGGCTGGTAATCTCGCCGCCATCGCGGATGGTCAGTGGGTCGCCGCGAACGCCCACCGGGCGGAGGATCTGAGGGTGTCCAGTTGAATTCAGCCAGGACCGCAGTCGGGCCGCCGGGGCCGACGCTGGAGCTAGCCGGTGGCGGCCAGCGCGCGACCTTTACCGCCGGCGGAAGGAAATGCGGTCCCGGAAGGGAATGTCGTCCTCAGACGACCGTGGCGGCGATCCCGCTTGAGCGAGGCGCCATTTCCTGAACCAAACGTCTCGGAGGAGGTTGCGTGTCGACAGTTTCTGAGTCAATGGCCGTCGGGCCCTTGCCACTCAGGTGGAAACAGGGCATCGTCGGTGAGTTGTGGGCCGAGTTCTTCGGTTGCTTCATTCTGATCTGCTTCGGCGACGGGGTGGTGGCGATGCTCTGGGCCCTGGTCGGGTCGGGGCGCAGCGCCGGCGGCGTCCTCTGGTCCTCGGGGGACTGGCTGCTTATCACCTGGGGATGGGCGTTGGCGGTCTGTTTCGCGATTTACACCGTGGGTGGCGTGACGGGCGCGCACATCAACCCGGCGGTCACTCTGGGCGCCGCGATCCGCAAGGCGCTGCCTTGGAACAAGGTCCTGCCGTACTGGATCGTGCAGGTGCTCGGGTGCTTCGTCGGCGCCGCGTTGGTGTTCCTCGTCTACAACAACGCGATCAACCACTTCGACCAGGTCGGTCACTGTGGCACGGTATTGAAGGGCTGCCTGCCGATCAAGAAGGGGACGCCGGCTTCTCTAGCCACCTACAGTACGTTCTCCACGTTCCCGGCGCCGTACTTCCACAGCGTCTTAGGACCGCTGATCGACCAGATCGTGGGTACGTTCTTCCTCGTCCTGTTCGTGTGGGCGGTGACCGACGAGTGGAACCTGCCCGTCGGCGCGAACATGACTCCGTGGATCGTCGGCATGATCGTCATGGCCGTCGGCATCTCGTTCGGCGCCAACGCCGGATACGCGATCAACCCCGCCCGCGACTTCGGTCCGCGCATCTTCGCGTGGATTGCCGGTTGGGGCAAGCTGGCGATGCCTGGCAACTACGGCTGGGTCAACGACTACTTCTGGGTCCCGATTGTCGGGCCTCTGATCGGAGGCGCGCTGGCGTCGGTCTTCTACGACGCGTTCATTCAGGACATCCTCAAGGCCCGCAAGCCGCCCGAGCCCGGAGTGGTCGCGGTCGGCGAGACGGTCACGGATCGGCCAGGGCCCGAAACACTCGCCCCGTAAGCAGGACCAAGTCGTTCAGCGTGGGGCGGCGGCGCCGGCACGGCGCCGCCGCCTCTCGCGTTTAACGGCGCCTACTCGTCGTCGTCGACCCAGTCGACCGCGCGCGCCACGGCCTTCTTCCATTTCCGGTAGCCGCGGTCCCGGAGGTCTTTGTCCATGCTCGGCAGCCACTCGGCCGCCTTGTGCCAGTTCTTCGTGAGGCTGTCGGTGTCCGGCCAAAACCCGACCGCGAGGCCGGCCGTGTACGCCGCTCCCAGCGACACCGTCTCGGCGACGATCGGCCGCGTCACCGGCACGTCGAGGACGTCCGCGAGCGTCTGCATCAACAGGTTGTTCGCAGTCATCCCGCCGTCGACGCGCAGTTCGGTCAGCTTGCTGCCGTAATCGGCGTTCATCGCCTCGACGACCTCGCGCGTTTGCCACGCGGTCGCCTCGAGGACCGCGCGCGCGAGGTGACCGCGGTTGATATAGCCGGTCAGCCCGGCGATCACGCCGCGCGCGTCGCTGCGCCAGTGCGGAGCGAACAGCCCCGAGAACGCGGGAACGAAATAGCAGCCCCCGTTGTCCTCGACGGTCAGCGCGAGCGTCTCGATCTCGGGGGCACTGCCGATCAGCCCGATGTTGTCGCGGAACCACTGCACGAGCGCGCCCGTGACCGCGATCGAGCCCTCGAGCGCATACGCCGGATCGGCCGAGCCCAGCTTGTAGGCCAGCGTCGTCAGCAGCCCACTCGAGGACCTCACCGGGCGATCGCCGGTGTTGACCACGAAGAAGCTTCCGGTCCCGAACGTGCACTTTGCGCCGCCGGGGCTGAAGCAGGTCTGGCCCACCAGTGCGGCGTGCTGGTCCCCGAGCGCAGAAGCGACCGGGACCCCCGCGATCGGCGGGCCGGCCTCCCCGTAGGCCTCCGACGACGCCCGGATCTCGGGGAGCATCGTCGCCGGGATTCCGATCGCGTCGAGCAGCTCGGGATCCCAGTCGAGCGTCTGAAGGTTCATCAGCAGCGTCCGGCTCGCGTTCGTCACGTCGGTGACGTGCCGGCCGCACAGGTTCCAGATCAGCCAAGAATCGATCGTGCCGAACAGGACCTCCCCGGCCTCCGCGCGTTCGCGCAGGCCCGGAATGTGGTCGAGCAGCCAGCGGATCTTCGGGCCCGAGAAATACGTCGTCACCGGCAGGCCGGTCTTGTCGCGGAACATCTCCTGGCCGAACTGGCGCGCGAGCTCCCGGCACAGCCGGTCGGTTCGCGTGTCCTGCCAGTTGATCGCGTTGTGGACGGGCGCTCCGGTGTTGCGGTCCCACAGCACGGTCGTCTCGCGCTGATTGGCGATCCCGAGCGCACACAGGTCCGACGGCGACAGGTCGGCCTTGTCGAGCGCCACCCGCACGACCAGCAGCACGTTCCGCCAGATCTCCTCAGGGTCGTGCTCGACCCAGCCGGGCCGCGGGAAATGCTGACGGTGCTCGTGCTGGGCGATCGACACGATGCGCGCGCGGTCGTCGAAGACGAAGCACCTCGACGACGCCGTCCCCTGGTCGATCGAGGCCACGTATCGCCCGGTGATGCTCACGTCTCGCGAAGTCTATGCAGGTAATGAGAACTACCAGGGAATTGCGCCGAGCTCGCGTGATACGGCGCGCGCCGCGTCCATCACGTAGTTGACGAACTCGGCTCGTGGCCGGCGGTCGTCGCAGAGACGTTCGATCGGCCCCGCGATCCCCATCGCGCCGACCGTCACCCGGCGGCGATCCTCGATCGGAGCCGCGATCGAGGCGAAGCCGTGGAACAGCTCGCCGACCTCGCTGGCCCAGCCGCGCTTTCCGGCCTCCTCGAGCTCCTGGCGGAAGCGGTAGACGTCGGTCACGGTCGCCGGAGTGAAGGTCGCGAGCGGTCGGTCGGCGAGCTCGGCTGCGATGTATGCGTGGTTGGCGAGCAGCGCCTTACCGAGCGCGGTCGCGTGGGCCGGCATCAGGCTGCCGACCTCGAGCGCCTGGCGCGTGTCGTCGGGCCGGAACACGTGGTGCACGATCAGCACCTGGTTCTCGTGCAGCGTCCCGATCCGCACGCTCTCGCCGCTCCGAGACGCGAGCCCGTCGGCCCAGTTCAGCGCCCGCGTGCGCAGCTCGTTGCCGTCGAGGTAGCTCGACCCCATGTGCAACAGCGCCGGGCCGAGCTGGTACTTGCCCGACTCCCTGTCCTGCTCGACGAATCCGACCGCCTGGAGCGTCCTCAGGATCCCGTGGACGGTGCCCTTCGGGAGCCCCAGCTCACCGGCGAGTTCGGCGACCCCCAGTCGTCGCGAGCGCCCGGATAACAGACGCAGGATCGCGGCTGCACGCTCGATGGATTGGATGCGCCCGGGCACTTGTGTTGTCGCTCAGAAACCCGCCCCTACATGCCCAATTGGTAGTGCGAACGATGTTTGACATTGTCGCACCGTTTCCGTTATTGTCGCAACCTAGGCTCGTGGGTGGAGAGCGTAAGGTCCACAAGGAGGGTGCTTGCTGGGCATTATCGGTGCTGAAGTAACCGCAGGCGGCCGATCGTCGCGCGCTGCCGTCATGCCCGTCTCCCCGGTGCCCCGGCACCGCACCTCAGACCAAGCATCCGGCTCCGCACCGGCGCCCGGACGATCTTCCTGGCGAGCGTCCTGTCCAATCAGTAAGGGCCCGTCACTGGGCCCCCCAGCTTGAGGGAAGGGGCATGAAAAAGCTCATCAATTCGCCCGACGCGGTCCTCCAGGACGCGCTCCATGGCGTTGAAGCAGCACACGGCGACCGAGTACGGGTCATCTACGAACCAGCGGTCATCGTCCGCATTGATGCACCGGTCAAGGGCAAGGTCGGGCTCATCTCCGGAGGCGGCTCGGGTCATGAGCCGATGCACGGCGGGTACGTCGGGCCGGGCATGCTCGACGCGGCTTGTCCGGGGGAAGTGTTTACCTCGCCCACGCCCGACCAGATGCTCGAGGCGACGAAGGCCGTCGACGGTGGCGCCGGAGTCGTTCACATCGTCAAGAACTACACCGGCGACGTCATGAACTTCGACATGGCCGCCGACATGGGGAAGGGCGAGGACATCCAGGTCGAGACCGTGCTCACCAACGACGACGTCGCGGTCGAGGATTCGCTGTACACCGCGGGTCGCCGAGGCGTCGGGGTCACCGTGCTGGTCGAGAAGATCTGCGGTGGCGCGGCCGAGGACGGCCGCAACCTCCAGGAGGTCGCCGAGCTCGGGAGGAGAGTCAACGCGAACGGACGCTCGATGGGCATGGCGCTGACTCCGTGCATCACCCCGGCCTCGGGTAACCCGAGCTTCGAGCTCGCCGAGGACGAGGTCGAGATCGGAATCGGCATCCACGGTGAGCCGGGGCGCTTCCGGGAGAAGATCGGACCGGCGTCGCAGATCGCCGAGCGGCTGATGACCCCGATCCTCGAGGACCTGCCGTTCTCCTCGGGCGATCGGGTGCTCGCGTTCGTCAACGGCATGGGCGGCACGCCGCTGATCGAGCTCTACGTGATGTACAACGAGGTGGCGAAGATCGCCCAGGAGCACGGGCTGAACATCGAGCGCAACCTCGTCGGCAACTTCATCACGTCGCTCGAGATGCAGGGCTGCTCGATCACGCTGGTCAAGCTCGACGACGAGATGGTCCGCTACTGGGACGCACCCGTGAACACTCCGGCCTTGCGCTGGGGCGTCTAGGCGGTGGCGATCAATCGCGACGGCACGGTCGACTGGATGAACCGGTTCGCCGGCGAGATGGCCGAGCACCGGGCGGAGCTCGTCGCGCTCGATACCGCCATCGGCGACGGCGACCACGGGACCAACATGAACCGCGGGATGACCAAGGCGCTCGAGAAGCTCGACGCCTCGGAGCAGGACGACGCGGGCGCCGTGCTCAAGACCGTCGCGATGGCCCTCATCTCGAGCGTGGGCGGAGCCGCGGGTCCGCTGTACGGGACGCTGTTCCTGCAGATGGGCAACGCACTGGCCGGCCAGTCGGAGGTCGACCTGCCCGCCTACGCCGCGGCCTGGCGTAAGGGCCTCGAGGGGGTCCAAGCGCGGGGCAAGGCGCAGCCGGGAGACAAGACGATGGTGGACGCGCTCATACCGGCGGTTGAGGCTCTCGAGGCGGCGTCCGATCTCGACGGCGGTCTGCGCGCGGCTGCGCAGGCCGCCGAGGGAGGCATGAAGGCAACGACGCCGCTCCTCGCGCGCAAGGGACGCGCCAGCTACCTGGGCGAGCGATCCGAGGGCCACCAAGACCCAGGCGCGACCTCGACCTACTACCTCTTCAAGAGCGCCGCCGAGGCGTTCGCGGGCTAAAGGAGAACACGCATGGCGAAGTATTCAGTTGCACTCGATCAGGGCACGACCAGCTCGCGGGCGATGGTCTTCAACCACGAAGGCCGTGTGGTCGCCGTGTCGCAGAAGGAGCACGAGCAGATCTATCCCAAGCCGGGGTGGGTGGAACACGACCCAATGGAGGTCTGGGCGCGCTGCCAGGAGGTCCTCGACGAGGCGATGGAGAAAGCCGGCGCGGCCCGTGACGACATCGCCGCGCTCGGCATCACCAACCAGCGCGAAACCGCCGTCGTGTGGGATCGCAACACGGGCGAGCCGGTGATGAACGCGATCGTGTGGCAGGACACGCGGACGGACAAGCTCGTCGACGAGCTGTCCGCCGACGGTGGTCAGGACCGGTTCCGCTCGACGGTCGGCCTGCCGCTGGCCACGTACTTCTCGGGGCCGAAGGTCCGCTGGATCCTCGACAACGTCGACGGCGCGCGCGCGAGGGCGGAGGCCGGCGACCTCGTGTTCGGCAACATGGACACGTGGTGCATCTGGAACCTGACCGGCGGCCCCAACGGCGGCCTGCACATCACCGATGTGACGAACGCCAGCCGGACGATGCTGATGGACCTCAAGACGCTGGCCTGGGACAAGGACATCGCGGACACGATTGGCGTGCCGATGTCGATGCTGCCCGAGATCAGGGCCTCGAGCGAGGTCTACGGCGAGGTGAGGACCGGCAACCTGACCGGCATCAGCATCGCGGGCGACCTCGGCGACCAGCAGGCGGCGACGTTCGGCCAGGCGTGCTTCGACACCGGCGACGCGAAGAACACGTACGGCACGGGCAACTTCATGCTGCTCAACACGGCCACCGAGCCCGTGCAGTCCAAGGCAGGCCTGCTGACCACGGCCTGTTACAAGATCGGCGACGAGGCGGCGGTGTACGCGCTCGAGGGCTCGATCGCGATCACCGGGGCGCTCGTGCAGTGGCTGCGCGACAACCTGCACATGATCTCGGCGGCCCCGCAGGTCGAGGAGCTCGCCAAGTCGGTGGACGACAACGGCGGCCTGTACATCGTGCCGGCGTTCAGCGGCCTGTTCGCCCCGTATTGGAAGTCGAACGCCCGCGGCGTGTTCGCGGGCCTCACGCGGTACGTCAATGCCGGCCACATCGCCCGGGCCACGCTGGAGGCGACGGCGTTCCAGACCCGCGAGGTGATGGACGCGATGGAGTCCGACTCGGGTGTCACGCTCAACGAGCTCAAGGTCGACGGCGGGATGGTCGCCAACGATCTGCTCATGCAGTTCCAGGCCGACATCCTGGGGGTGCCGGTGATCCGTCCTGTGGTTGCCGAGACGACCGCGCTGGGCGCGTCCTACGCGGCCGGGCTGGCCGTCGGTTTCTGGAGCAGCACGCAGGAGGTGCGCGACAACTGGGCCGAGGACAAGCGCTGGGAGCCGCATATGGATGCGGCCAAGCGGGACGAGCTCTACAAGTACTGGAAGCGTGCCGTTACGCGGACGTTCGACTGGTTCGACGCGGGCAGCTAACCCCTGAATGGGCGAGTAACGTTGAGGGCGGTCCACCCGGGCCGCCTTCAACGGGATAGGCTGACACCATGGCCACGCTCAGCACCGACGTACTAGTCATCGGGGGTGGCGCCACCGGCGCAGGCGTGGCCTGGGACGCGGCGCTGCGCGGCTACGACGTCGTGCTCGTGGACCGTCTCGACCTGGCCGAGGGGACGAGCGGGCGCTTCCACGGTCTGCTGCATTCGGGCGGCCGCTACGCGGTCAAGGACCCGCGCGCCGCCGAGGAGTGCATCCACGAAAACCGCATTCTGAAGGAGATCACGCCGGACTCGATCGAGGACATCGGCGGGTTCTTCGTCACGACCCCGTTCGACGACCCCGCGTACGCCGACGTGTTCGCCAAGGGATGCCAGGACACCGGCGTCGACTGCGAGGAGATCGACCCCGCGCAGGCGCTGCGCGAGGAGCCGCTGCTCAACCCGGGTATCTCCCGCGTGTTCCGGGTGCCAGACGCCAACATCGACG
This sequence comes from uncultured Solirubrobacterales bacterium, assembly GCA_963783415.1. Taxonomy (GTDB): domain Bacteria; phylum Actinomycetota; class Thermoleophilia; order Solirubrobacterales; family Solirubrobacteraceae; genus Palsa-465. The sequence goes on along the minus strand of CAWANN010000020.1, from coordinate 432,404 downwards.
TGTGGAAGACGGTGTGGGCGATGGCGCGAGGCATCCAGGCTCACGGTGGGCGCGTGCTCCCCTACCACGCGGTGGTCGCCATCCACCGGACCGGCGATCAGGTCACCGGGGCGCGGCTGCGCGGCGCCGCGACGGGCGAGGAGATCGACGTCGAAGCCCGGGTGACGGTGAATGCTTCGGGCGCGTGGGCCGGCGTCGTCGCGGATATGGCCGGGATCGAGGGCGTCCGCGTGCTCCCGGGCCGGGGGATCATGATCGCGATGAACCACCGGCTCGTGAACACGTGCGTGAACCGCTGCCAGATGCCCACCGACGGCGACATCATCGTGCCGATCCGGACGGTGTGCGTGATCGGGACGACCGATGTGAACACCGACGATCCCGACGACCACACGGTGCTCCAGTCCGAGGTCGACGCGATGCTGGACGACGGCGAGAAGCTCGTTCCGGGCTTCCGCCAGGCGCGAGCGCTGCGGGTATGGACCGGCGTGCGTCCGCTGTTCGAGGACTCCAAGGCGGCCGACACCGACTCGCGCGACGTCACGCGCGCGCACGCGTTGCTCGACCACTCCCAACGCGACGGCGTCCAGGGGTTCGTGACGATCACCGGCGGCAAACTCACGACCTTCCGCCTGATGGCCGAAGAGACGGTGAACGCGGTCTCAAAGCTCCTCGGCGACGACCGGCCGTGCACGACCAAGACCGAGCGACTGCCGGGGTCGGAGGAGGGAGAGACGTACCAGCTCGGCGAGCGGTTGAGTCGCAAGGAGGCGAACCTCACCGACGAGCAGCTGATCTGCGAGTGCGAGCTGGTCCCACGGTGGAAGCTCGAGCAGGCGATCGAGCGCCGTGCAACCACCAACCTTGACGACATCCGCCGGCTGATCCGGCTCGGGATGGGGCCATGCCAGGGCGGGTTCTGCATCTATCGCGCCGCGGGGATCCTGCACGGGCTCGACGGCCTCACCGCCGATCAGGCCGACGACTCGCTGCTGCATTTCCTGCGCGAGCGGTGGAAGGGGGTATGGCCGGTCCTGTACGGCGACCAGCTTCGCCAGGCGCGCCTCGACGACTGGATCTTCCAGGGCGTGCTGGACGTCGAGCATCTCCCCGTTGTCGAGGCCGAGGCTGTTGCGTCGTGAGGGGCGAGCTGCACTACGACGCGATCGTGATCGGCGCCGGCACCGCTGGCCTCGTCGCCGGCGCGCGACTGGCCGAGGGGGGCGCCCGGGTGTGCGTGCTCGCCAAGGGCGTCGGCTCGACGCATCTCGCCCCGGCCACCATCGACGTGCTCGGGTACGCGCCCGATCGGGTTGTGTCGCCGAGCGGCGCGATGCCGGACTTCGTGTCGAGTCATCCCGACCACCCATATGCCGCGCTCGGCATCGACGCGGTGGCCGAAGCGGCGCGGTGGTTTCATACTCGGGTCGAGTCAGGGCCGCTGCCCGGCTATCGCTACCTCGGCGACGTAGACCGCAACTACCTGCTCCCGACCGCGGTGGGCGCGCTCCGACCCTCGGCGATCGTTTCCGAGACGATGGCCGCGGGCGACTCGGCCGCGCTCGACCGCGTGTGCGTGGTCGGCACGCGCGCGTTGCGCGACTTCCACGCGGCGCTGTGCGCCTCTAACCTCAGCCGGGTCGGGATCGCGGCGCGCTCGGTCGATGTCGAAATCGAGGTCGACAAGGCCGATCAGAACACGCTCGGGCTGGCGCGCCGGTTCGACGACCCCGCGTGGCGCGCGGCGTTCGCGGCTCGGCTGGCACTGAAGCTCCAGGCGGACGAGCGCGTCGGCCTGCCCGCGATGCTCGGGCTGCGCGACCCAAGCGGCGTTTTGTCCGACCTCCAGCATCGGCTCGGCCGCCCTGTATTCGAGATCCCGAGCCTGCCGCCGTCGGTTCCGGGGATGCGGCTTTACGAGATCCTGCGCTCGACGCTCCGTGGCGCCGGCGGGCGCCTCGTGCTTGGCGCCGAGGTCGCGTCGTGCGAGCGCGACGGCTCGCGGGTGACTTCGGTGTCGACGCGCGCGGCCGGGCACGACGCCCGGTACGCGGCGCCGTGGTTCGTGCTCGCCGCCGGTGGCTTCAACTCGGGCGCGATCGAGCTCGACTCGAGCTGGGTCACGCACGACCGCGTGCTTGGCCTGCCCCTGCGGGGGGTGCCGGCGCCGGGCGAGCCGCGGTTCGTCGGCGACTACCTGGCTGAGCAGCCGATGTCCCGGGCCGGCGTGGCCGTCGACAGCGAACTGAGGGCCGAAGGTGCCGAGAACGTGGTGGTGGCGGGCGCCGCACTCCCGGGGGCGGTGCCGTGGCGCGAGGGCTCGGGCGAGGGCATCGCGCTGGCGAGCGGCTCGCATGCCGCTCAGCTCATTCTCGCGCGGTCGGGTGCTCCGGCGGGAGCGGCAGCATGAGTGAAGGCGGCGGCGTGCTCGAGGAGCTGATGCGGGGGTCGCTCGACCACTGCGTCAAGTGCACGATCTGCGAGACCCAGTGCCCTGTCTCGAATGTGACGCCGCTGTTCCCGGGACCGAAGTACGCCGGACCGCAGGCCGAGCGGTACCGGATCGCCGACGAACCGTCGGTCGACGCCTCGGTCGACTACTGCTCCGGTTGCGGGATCTGCTCGATGTCCTGCCCGCAGGGGGTGAAGATCGCCGAGATCAACTCACAGGCGCGCAACAAGCTCAAGCAGCAGAAGGGCATCCCGCTCCGCGATCGGATCATCACGCGCCCGACGTGGCTCGGGCGCGCGGGCACGCCGGTCGCGCCGCTGGCTAACTTCACGATCGATTCCCGGCCGTTGCGGATTCTCGCGGAGAAGCTGCTCAAGGTCCACCGCGACGCCGCGGCACCCGAGTTCGCCGGCCGGCGGTTCTCGCGCTGGTTCAAAAAGCACCCGAGCCCCGCGACCGGACGCAAGATCCTGTACTTCCACGGATGTGGCACCGAGTACTACGAGCCGTGGGAGGGGGAGAAGGTGGTGGCGATCCTCGAGCACAACGGCTTCGAGGTGATCGTTCCCAAGCAGGATTGCTGCGGCCTGCCGTTGCAGTCGAGCGGGTTGTTCGACGACGCGCGCAAGGTCGTGCTCCGGCGCGGGCGCGAGTTCGCCCCATACCTGCGCGACGACCCGAACCTGCTTGTCGTAGGCAACGCGACCAGCTGCACATTGATGCTCAAGCGCGAGGCCCGCGAGATCCTCTCGCTCGAGGACGACCCCGATTTGAAGCTGCTGTCCGAGCGGACCTACGACATCTGCGAACTGCTGCTCGAGCTGCACGACCGCGGCGAGCTCAAGACCGACTTCAAACCGGTCAATGAGCACATCTTCTACCACGCGCCCTGCCAGCAGCAGGGCCACTGGATCGGCAAGCCGGCGCTGGAGCTGTTCGCTCTGATCCCGGGCCTCGAGGTCACCGAGGGGAACGCGCGCTGTTGCGGAATCGCCGGGACCTATGGGCTGAAGGCCGAGAAATACGACATCGCGATGGCGGTGGGCGCGGACCTGTTCGGCCAGATTCGCGGGTCCGGGGCGGCCGAGGTCGCGTGCGACAGCGAGACCTGCCGCTGGCAGATCAGCCACGCCACCGGGGAGAAGTCGGTGCACCCGATCGACTACCTGCACCGCGCCTACGGGCTCTGAGTCTCGGCTCTGGGGGTGCGTCTGAGGTGGTCGGGATCGTCGTCGTCTCCCACAGCGCGGCGCTCGCAGAGGGCGTGGTGACGCTCGCGCGGGAAATGGGCTCCCACCCGCTCAAGCTCGAAGCGGCCGGTGGAACTGACGAACCGGGCGTGCTGGGGACCGACGCCGAGCGCGTGCGGACGGCGATCGAGCGCGCGATGTCTCCTGACGGCGTGCTCGTGCTGATGGACCTCGGCAGCGCGCTGATGAGCACGGAGTTTGCGATCGAGCTGCTCGACGACACCCCGGGACGCGTGGTGATGAGCGAGGCGCCGTTGGTCGAGGGCACGGTGGCGGCCGCCGCTGCGGCGAGCGGCGGCGCGTCGCTCGACGAGGTGGCGGCGGAGGCGCGCGGCGCGCTCGCGATGAAGAGCTCGCAGCTGGGGGTCGCCGACGAAGTGGCGAGCGCTGCCCCCGAGCCGGCGCCGGCCACTCCGCCGGCCGACGCGCAGACCGTGCTCGAGGTGCGCAACGCGATCGGTCTCCACGCGCGCCCCGCGGCGCGATTCGTCGAGACCGTCCGGAGGTTCGAGGCCGACGTGCGCGTCGCTAAGGCGCCAGACGGCGCGCCGGTGAAGGCGACCAGCCTCACGAACGTGGTCGCCATGGGCGCTCGCTTCGGCGACACGCTCCTGGTCACCGCGTCGGGGCCACAGGCCGACGACGTGCTGCTGGCGCTGGCGCAGTTGGCGGACGAGGGATTCGGCGACGGCGTGGCCGCGGCCGCGCCCCGGCCCAGCACCGCGCCGCCCCGCTCCCGGCCTGGCTGGGCAGCCAGCCAGCGATCGGGGGAGGGGACCGCGCCGGCGACAGATATGGCGACGCCGGCGTCCGGCGAGGTCCTTGCCGGCGTTCCCGCCTCCGCCGGACTGGCCGTAGGTCCGGCTTACCATCTGCACGGCGCCATCGCCCCGCCGCCGGACCGAGTCGCCGAGAGCCCGGACCACGAGCGCAAGCGCCTGAGGGACGGGGTCGCCGCCGCCCGTGCCGCGATCGAGCGCGACCGCGAGACGGTCGCGACCCGCGCCGGCAAGGCCGAGGCCGCGATTTTTGACGCCCACCTCGCGCTGCTCGACGACGAGGCGATGCTCGACCCCGCCCAGGAGGCGATCGGGGGCGGCGCCACCGCCGAGCGCGCGTGGCACGACGCCGCCCAGCAAGTCGCCGAGCGCTACCGCGCGCTGGACGAGCCGCTGCTGCAGGAGCGCGCGGCCGACGTGCTCGACGTCGGCCGGCGCGTGGTGACCGCGCTCACCGGGGACGCCGACGGCGCCGGACCCGAGGAGCGGATCGGAATCGTGATCGCCGGCGAGCTCACGCCCGGCGACGCCGCCACGCTCGATCCCGCTCTCGTGACTGGGATTGCGACTGCGCATGGCACGGCCACTGCGCACGCGGCGATCCTCGCGCGCGCGCTCGGGCTACCCGCCGTCGTCGGTCTCGGCGACACGATCCTGCAGATCCCGGATGGCACGACCGTGCTGATTGACGGCGAGGCGGGCACGCTCCAGGTTGACCCGCCCGACGATGTGCAACGCGACGCCGCGGAGCGGCGCGAGCGGGCCGACCAGAGGCGAGCGACCGCGCGCGAGCGCGCGCACGAGACCGGCGCCACCCGTGACGGCACCCGGATCGAGGTCTTCGCGAACCTCGGCGCTGCCGCCGAGGCGGCCAAGGCGGTGGAGCTCGGTGCCGAGGGCGTTGGCCTGCTCCGCACCGAGTTCCTGTTCCTCGACCGCGCCGAGCTGCCGAGCGAGGAGGAGCAGGCCGAGACGTTGCGCGAGATCGCGGTCGCGCTCGACGGGCGCCCGCTCGTCGTTCGGACGCTCGATGCGGGCGCCGACAAGCCGTTGCCGGCGCTGCCGATGCCGCCCGAGGCGAACCCGTTCCTCGGGGTCCGCGGGATCCGCCTGGGTCTGGCGCGCCCGGATGTGCTGGGGACCCAGCTGCGGGCGATCCTCCGCGTCGCCGCTGAGCACCCGCTCAAGGTGATGCTGCCGATGGTCGCGACGCTCGATGAGGTCGTTGCGGCGCGGGCCGAGCTCGATGCCGCCCGCGTCGAAACCGGGGTCGACGCCCCGCTCGAGTTCGGAATCATGGTTGAGGTCCCGGCGGCCGCGCTCACGGCCGCGCGGCTCGCCGAGCACGTCGACTTCTTCTCGCTCGGGACGAACGACCTGACCCAGTACACGATGGCCGCGGAGCGCGGCGACGAACGGCTCGCGCCGCTGCTGACCGGCCCCCAGCCCGCCGTGCTTCGCCTCGTCAAGGCGACGGTCGAGGCTGCGGCCGCGCATGGCGGCTGGGTCGGGGTATGCGGCGAGCTCGCCGGCGATCCGGCGGCCGCGGTGCTGTTCGCCGGCCTGGGCGTGACCGAGCTGAGCATGGCGCCGGCGCTCGTGCCAGAGGCCAAGGCGGCGTTGCGGGGGATCGAGATCGGGCATGCCCAGGCTGCTGCCCTCTCCGCGATCGAGACCGACAGTGCCGCCGCTGCCCGCGCGCTGGGGGCCGCGCTTCTGTAACGGGGGCAACCCCTCAGGTAACCTCATCCTCCCGTGGAAGCCGGTACGTTGAGCTCGTTGCGCTCATCGAGGATGCTCGCAGCTGGCACCGGGCTGAGGGTCGTGCTTTGCCCTGTCGTGATGGCCCTGGTGCTGGCCGGCTCCTATACCCCTGCCGCGATCGTGTTCGTGGTGGCCGCCGCGACCGACTGGTTCGACGGCTGGCTGGCCCGCCGCTGGGGCGTGACCACCCGGTTCGGCGCGTTCCTCGACACGACCGCCGACAAGCTGCTCGTCTCGACCGCGCTGATCGCGCTGGTGTCCGTGCACCGCGCTTCGCCGTGGGTGGCGCTGGTGATCGTCGGGCGGGAGTTCACGATCCTAGGGCTCCGCGCCGCGGTCGAATCCGGTGGGCAGAGGTTTGAGACTTCGATGCTCGGCAAGTGGAAGGCCACGATCCAGTTCGTGGCGATCGTGCTCGCGATCCTGCGCCCGGATGTGGTCATTCTCCACGCCTACCTCGATCAGTGGGCGATGGCGATCGCGGCGCTTGTGACCGCCTGGTCTGGACTCGACTACATCATTCAGTTCTCCGCCGCGCTGCGCTCGTAACCGCATATGCGCGTGTTCGTCAGCGGGGGGACGGGGGTGATCGGCACTGCGCTCGTAGGCCGCCTGCTCGAGCGCGGCGACGAGGTGATCGCGCTCGCACGCTCGGACGCGTCGTCGCGAATGCTCGAGGCGCGTGGCGCCCGGGTGGTCCGCGGCGAGGGCTACGACGAGGACGTCCTTACGCAGGGGATGGAGGGATGCGTCCAGGCGTTCAACGTCGCAGGGGTTAACGAACTGTGCGTCGACGACCCGCGCCCGATGGAGCGGATGAACGTGGGCGGCGCGGTTGCGGCGGTGCGCGCTGCGGCTCGCGCCGGCGTCGCCCGGCTCGTGCACACCTCCTCGGCGGCCACGATCGGCGAGGCGCCTGGCACCGTCGGAAGGGAACGGACGCCGCATCGCGGTTGGTACCTGTCGAACTACGAGCGGACCAAGACCGAAGGCGAGCGCGCAGCGCTCGCCACCTCACGCGAGGTCGGCCAGGATCTCGTGTTGGTCAATCCCTCCTCGGTCCAGGGTCCCGGACGCGCCGGCGGCACTGGCCGGATCCTGCTTGCGTTCCTCGACGGCCGTCTGCGCGTGTTCGTGCCCACTTGCGTCAGCCTCGTCGACATCGACGACTGCGTGACGGGACACCTGCTCGCGGCAGAGCGCGGCGCCGCCGGCGAGCGCTACCTGCTCAACGGCATGACGCTCGAGATCAGCCAGGCGCTTGCGCTCGCGGCCGAGATCGCCGGCGTCGAGCGCAAACCCCGGTTGTTGCCTCGCCGGGTCGCGACGGTCGCCGCCGCCGCGGTCGAACGCGGCTTCCGGCTCGCCGGACGCCGGCCGCCGGTGTGCCGTGAGATGGTTCGCACGCTGCTCCACGGCCACCGCTACGACGGCTCACGGGCCGAACGCGAGCTCGGGCTGCGGTACACCGACCCACGTGAGACGCTCCGGAAAACCGTGAACTGGGCGCGGGCGGAGGGTCTAATTCGCTGAATGGCGACCGACATGCGCGGGTATGTCCGATTTGTTGTCCCGCGGCGCATATTCAAGGTTGCGGTCACACCGGCGCTATCGTGATCGGTAGGATCGGACTGGAATCCGCTGCAGGAGAGAGGGTTTGGAGCATTTCACCCCGACACCAGCCGCGGTGGTTGAGGCCGCAGCCACTGCGTCCTCCGCGGCCCCGGCGTACTCGCCGCCTCGCGGTCGCGTCAGCAAGTTCCTGATCCCCGAGGTCATCTTCGGGATCGGGACGCTCGCCGAGGTCGGCGGTGCCGTCCGCCGCGTCGGCGGCCGGCACCCGATGCTGGTCAGCGACCCGGGCGTACTCGAGGCCGGCTGGGTCGAGCGGGCGACGCCCCACCTCGATGACGTGCGCGTGAAGTGGAGCCTGTGGCACGACCTGACGCCGAACCCTAAGGACTTCGAGGTCCAAGCCGCGTTCGAGACCTACCTCGAGAGCGGCTGCGACGCGCTGCTCGCGATCGGTGGGGGGAGCTGCATCGACCTTGCCAAGGCGGTGGCGATCCTGAGCGGCAACGGGGGGCACATCCTCGAGTACGAAGGCATCGACCGTGCCAACAACCCGATCCCGCCGATGGTGATGGTTCCGACGACCGCGGGTACGGGGTCGGACGTCTCGCAGTTCTGCGTGGTCACCGACACCAAGCGACGGTTCAAGGCGACGATCGGCGGCCGTGCGATCGTCCCCGAGATCTCCGTTACCGACCCCGAGCTGCTGACGACGATGTCGCCGGAGCTGACCGCGCACACCGGGCTCGATGCGCTCAGCCACGCGATCGAGTCATGCGTGTCCGAGGCCTCCGACTTCCTCAGCAAGGGTCTCGCAATCGCGGCGATCCACGGGATCGTCGAGCATCTCCCCGTGTCGGTCGAGGATCCATTCGATCTCACCGCCCGCGAGGGGATGGCCCGGGCCAGCCTCCAGGCGGGAATGGCGTTCACCAACGCGCTGCTCGGAGCGACGCACGCGATCGCCCACCAGATCGGCGGCGCCCTGGATCTGCCGCACGGGCTGCTCAACGCGATACTGATGCCGCACGTGATGCGCTTCAACGCCGAGACGCACGCCGACCGCTACTTCGACGTAGCCGGCGCGCTCGGTGTCGCGACCGACGGTCTCGACCCAAGCACCGCCGCCGAGCGAGCGATCGAGCGCGTCGAGGAGCTGAGCCGGGGCCTCGGGATTCCGAGCGGGCTGCAGGAAATTGGCGTCGATCCGGGCGATTTCGACCTGTTCGCGACGAACGCGCTGCGCGACACCTATATCGCGACCAACCCGAGAGCCGTGGGCGAGGACGATGTCCGCCGGATCTGCGTCGCCGCCTACTGATCAGCCCCCTTCGGTCGACCGTATCGCGCTCGAGCGCCTGATCGGCGTCCGCTCGTCCAAGCCGAGCTTCTACGCCGCCTGGCGCGACAAATCTGAGCGTCTCGACCACACGATCGAGACGCTCGAGCGGATCTCCTCGGCGCTGTGTACGGCGCCGGCGGGGCCCGTCGCCGTGTGCGATGCGGTGGTCGAGGCGGCGGCGTACCACTTCGGCGCGCGCTGGTCGGCGATGGTGTTCTCCGAAGCCGCCATCGGGGACACGATGCCCCGCGTGATCGTCCACGCGAGCCACTCGGTCATCCAGCGTTGGGCGGTGGCGCCGCGGATCCTCGCGACGCTCGCCGAACAGACCCTCGCCGCCCAGCGACCGATGCTCGCGGACCACGACGAGGGGCTCGAGTTCGGCGGCGAGCCCTGTGTGATCGTGACCGCGCCGATGCCGGTGCGGGGCGAGCCGGCCGGGATACTCGCGGTGGGGCTGCCCGACGGCGTCGAGGTCGCGCCGAGCGACGTATCGATCCTGGTCACGCTGGCCAACCACGCCGGCGTCGCGCTCCACAACGCCTCGCTGTTCCAGGAGAACGAGCGCCGCGCGGCGGAGCTCGAGCGCCGCGGCTCGGAGCTCGAGGGGACCCTGCGGCGGCTGGAGCAGGCCGGCCGGCGCCAGCTCCTCAGCGAGGAGCGCAACCGGATCGCCCGGGAGCTCCACGACAGCGTCTCCCAGCATCTCCTGACGATCGGCATGAACCTCGAGTGGTGCCGCCGGCACGAGTCGACTTCGCCGGCCGTGCTCGAGCGGGTGCTGGCCGCCCAGTCGCTGGCTCGCTCGTCGATGAACGAGATCCGCGAGGTGATCTTCGGGCTGGCCAGCGACGGGCAGATCGAGCTGCCGCGGGCGCTGCGCGAGGTGATCGAGGACGTCGAGGCCGGCACTCGCCTGGAGGTCGGGCTGCGCGTCTACGGGCAGCTCCAGCCGGTGCCCGCCGCCACCCAGCACGCGCTCGTGCAGATCGCGCGCGAGGGGCTGTTCAACGTGGTGCGTCATGCCGACGCGCAGCATGCGTGGGTCACGCTCCGTTGGCGGCCCCAGGTGGTGTCCCTGTCCGTCGCCGACGACGGCTCTGGCAACCACCGCAAGCTCCAGCATCAGCTGTTCCTCTCGACGCCGAACGGCGATCACCTCGGGCTGACGGGAATCGCGGAGCGGGTGCGCCAACTCGGCGGCGCCACCTGGTTCGAGCGGCGGCGCGGCGGAGGCGTCAAGCTGAGGGTCGAGGTGCCGCTCGGAGGATCGGTTGGCCTCGCCTGAGGTGGCCGCTCAGGCTCGCGTGCTGCTGGTCGATGATCACGCGATCGTCCGCCGCGGGCTGCGCTCGATCCTCGAGCTCGAGCCCGACATCTCCGTGGTGGCCGAGGCGAGCGGACGGAGCGATGCGCTCGCGGCGATCGACCGAGCCCAACCGGACATCGTGCTCCTTGACCTCAAGCTGAGCTCCGACCACGACGCCGAGGGCCTCGAGCTGTGCAGTGAGATTCTCGAACGCCGCCCCGACTCGAACGTGGTGATCCTCTCAACGTTCCTGAACGAGGATCTGCTGAACCAGGCCTTACGGCGCGGCGCGAAGGCCTATGTGCTCAAGGAGGTCGACGTCGTCGAGCTCGTGCGCATCATCCGCGCCGTGTCCCGCGGCGGGACGGCGTTCGACGGTCGGAGCGCGGCGCTCGTCAGGGCACTCGTCGCGGGCGAGGGCGCGACGGCCGAGCCGGCGTTCACCGACCGGGAACGCGAGGTCACGAGGCTACTCGCCCGCGGGCTCACCAACCGCGAGATCGGCGGCCGGATCTTCGTGAGCGAGAGCACCGCGAAGTTCCACGTGCGCAACGTGATGCGAAAGCTCGGCGTTCACAGCCGCGCCGAGGTCGCCTATGCCGCCGGCAAGCGGGGCCTGCTCGACCAGATCTGACTCAGCAGTTGCCGTCGACGTCGCAGGTCTCGCCGCCGGCAATCACCGGCACCGCCGCGCGACACTCCCACCCCTGACGCAGGAGCTCGATCAGCGCCTCGGGCGGATGGGCCCCGGACGCGCCGATCGCGCGGTCGACGACGAACGTCGGCACCGCGCTGATCCCGAACTGGCCGGCCATCCGCTCATCGCCCCGAACCTCGTCGGCGAACCGGTCGGTAGCAAGCACCTGACGGGCCTCGTCCTCGTCGAGGCCGACCTCGACGGCCAGCCGGACGAGCGTGTCGTGGTCGGACATCAGCTGGCCCTCGGTGAAGTAGGCGTGAAGCAGGCGCTCTTTCATCGCATCCTGGAGGCCGTGCTCGGCGGCGAGGTGGATCACGCGGTGGCCGTCGAACGTCGTGCCGCTGCGCTGGATGTCGAGGCGAAAATCGAGCCCCTCGCCCGCGGCCGTGTCGGTCACCTGGCGCTGCATCTCCCGGGCGCGCTCGACCGGCATGCCGTACTTCTCGGCCAGGCGCGTCGCGCCGTCGCCCTCGCGCTCGAGCGGCGCCGAGGGATCGAGCTCAAAGCTTCGCCACGTCACCCGGACGTCGTCGCGATGCTCGAACTCGGCCAGCGCTGCCTCGAAGCGGCGCTTGCCGATGTAGCACCAGGGGCAGGCAATGTCAGACCAGATTTCGACGTCCACGGAAACGCTCCTCGGAGAAGGTTGACCTCACAATGAGTGTAGCCGTCCGCGGGTCAGTTCCAGGCGAGCTCGCTGCGCTCGTGCCAGTACGTGTCCGGATCCTCGCCGATCGCGTCCAGGCGCATCAGCACGTCGTGACCGAGGTCAAGCATCAGCGCCACCAGGTTGCTCTGAAGCTGGTCGACGGCGGCGGCTCCGCTCAGGACGACGTCGACCCACGGCTGCGCGAGCACGTACGCGATCGCGAGCGCATCCTCGGTCCTTCCCGTCATTCGCGCCGCCGCGGCCAGTTCGGGCACGTCGCCCCGGTCGGTCAGCCGGCCGTTCGCCAGCGCCTCCTTGATGATCACGCCCAGGCCCTCGGCATGAGCGGCGGCCAGCGCAGGACCCGCTGATCGCTCCAGCAGGTTCCATGTCGCCTGGACGGCGTCAAAGCCGCCGACCTCGAGGGCCCGCTCGATCGTCTCCGCCTGGTTGGGACCCGTCGCCGTGAACCCGATCGCCATCCCGCTTGCCCGCAGCTTCCCGAGCTCGAACAGCACTTCGGGATCGTCGAGGACGCCGCTCTCGATCGTCGCCGAATGGATCTGGTAGAGGCGCAGGTGATTCCCCAACAGCTCCTGACTTTCGTCGAGCTGGCGCCGGAGCGTCGCCGCCGACAGGTCCTTGACCTCGTGGACCTTCGCGTGTACGTGCCAATCCGCCGTGTACGTGTAGCCCCACTTCGAGCCGACCGTGACGTCGTCGGGTCCGAACCCGCGTTGCTCGAGCCAGCTGCCGAGGAACGCCTCGGCCAGGCCGTAGGAGCGGGCCGCGTCGAAATAGCGAACGCCGCGCTCGTAGGCGGCGTCGAGGACCGCGTGGGCGGTGCGTTCCATCGATTCGACGTCGGTGTGCCCGTCCAGGTCGCGCGCGTGACCGAGGTTGATGTAGCCCGGCCGTCCGAGCGCCGCCAGCCCTAGACCGATCGGGGTGACCTCGAGACCGGTGTGTCCGAGCGTTCTGGCCACGGTCCGGGCACGCTATCGCGCGCGGCCGTTCGCCGCCGGTTCGGCCAACACCTCCGCGCCGCGATGCGGCGTCAGCACGAGCATGCTGCGCCGGGCGTGCTCGGGTTCCGGACGCGCCGGCCGCAGCGGCAGGTCGGCAGCCGCGCGCAGCACCTCCCGCAGCTCCATCTCCGCGAACGGAGCGCCGGCACAACGGCGAACCCCGCCACCAAACGGAATCCACGACAGCGGATTCGGCGCCGGGCCTTCGAGCCAGCGGTCCGGCCGGAACTCATCGGCTCCTGCCCACAGGTCGTGGCGCCGGCAGGCGAGCCAAAGGCAGGCTGCGACCTGGACCCCGCCGGGCACGATCCGGCCCGCGATCGAAGCCGGCTCGAGCAGCAGCCGGGGCGCGATCGTCAACGCCGGCCGCGCTCGCAGCACCTCCTTGACGACGGCGTCGAGGTACGCCGGATCGCCCTCGCGCAGTCGCGCCTGCACGTCCGGATGGCGGGCCAGGAGTTCGAACCCCCACGCCAGCGAGGCCGCGGAGCTGTCGTGCCCGCCCACGAGCAGCGCGACCAGCTGGTCGCGGACGTGCTGATCGCCGGGCGGGTTGCCGTGCTCGTCACGTGCCTCGAGCAGCAGCGCCAGCATCGAGTCCCCGCGCGCCTCCGTGCGCCGGCGCTCGAGGAGCTGGTACAGCTCGGCGTCAAACCGCTCGACCGCGACCCGGAACCGTCCCCACGGGCTGCGCGGGCCGAGGTCCTTGCGGACGACCGCCATCGCCAGCACCCACGGCAGCGAGCGGACGGTGGCCAGCGACTCCTCGATCACGCCGCGAACGTGCACGAGCTCCTCGTCGCGCGCGCCGAACACGACGCGCAGAATGATGTCGAGCGTCAGCTCGCGCATCCGGTCGAGCGCGACCACTCGGCCGTTCCAGCTCGCGAGCTCACGTCGCGCCAGCTCGCCGATCATCGGCGCGAACGCGCGCATCCGCTCACCGTGGAACGGTCCCTGGAGCAGCCGGCGCTCGCGGATGTGCTCCTCGCCGTCGAGCAGCAGGATCGAGTGAGGCCCGGCGAACGGCCGCAGGAACTCCCAGCTTTGCCCGGCCGGCGCGATCGCGGGATCGAGCCGGAACACCGCGCGCACCGAGTCGGGGCTCGAGAACAGCACCATCGGCTCCTCGGTCCAGTAGGTGCGGATCGTGGCCGGGTCGCCGAAGCGAGCGTGCACGCGCCGCAGGAACGCCCCGGGGCGGGTCATCCACGCGAGCGTCTGCCAGACGGCGGGTGCGCGCGGGCCGGGCGGCAGGTCCATGGGTCCGATGCTAACCCGAGAAACCCGGGCGGCACTCGCGCCGCCCGGGTCTCCATCGGTCCGTTCGCCTGGATGTGTGGTTACGCGGCGATCGGCAGCCCCACCGGCTCCGCTACCCGCTCGACTTGGCGATCGAATCGGGGCAGCCACTGGAGCCAGCCCGGCAGGTACCAGTTGGGGTCGCCGAGCGGCTCGTCGTCACCGAGCGCGCGGTGCAGAAGCACGTCACGAGCATCTTTTCGAAGCTCGACCTGCCGCCGACCACGGAAGCTCACCGGCGCGTGCTGGCTGTGCTTAAGTACCTCGACGCGGCGACCGCTCACCAGATGACCTGGCTCCGAGACGACTTCGAGCATCCAGAGCGCGTTGACCTGCCGACGGGCCATCATCTGCGCCCGATCCGCGAGGCCGACGTCGACATTGACTACCCCGCGGTGATGGGTTCGCGCGAGCGGCTGTGGGCCAAGTACTCAGAGGCGTGGGGGTGGCCTCCGGCGACGATGAGCTACGAGGCCGATCGTGCGGACCTGGCTCACCACGAGGCCGAGATCGCCGCCCACGAGACGTTCAACTACGCGGTGCTCGACGAGGACGAGACGGAGCTGCTCGGATGCGTGTACATCGACCCACCCGACGCGAGGTCGCCGGCGGGCGCCGACGCGATGGTCTCGTGGTGGGTGGTCGACGCGCACCACGGCGGTCCGCTCGAGCGGGCGCTTGACGAGTTCGTGCCTAGGTGGCTCGCCGACAGGTGGCGGTTCACGGCCGTGCACTACTTCCCGTGACCATGCGCGCTCGAGCCCAGTCACCTGCATCCTACCCGGACGCCACGGGGCTCTTCGCCTCCGACATCGGGAACCGCGCGCCACCGTCGATCCGCAGCCGGACCGTATCTCCGACCCGCGGAGCCGGGAGAGGCGAGACGGCGTACAGACGGCCGCGATCGAGCTCGAGCTCGAGCCGCACACCGTCCTCGAGCGGCACCGCTCGCGTGACGCGGGCCTCGAGCGGTCCGCCGGGATCGACCGCGACGTGCGGCGGCCGCGTCAGCACCAGCTCGTCGCCGTCCTCGAGCCTTCCGTCGAAGCCGAGGAACCGCGCCACCGCAACGCTTGGCGGCCGCTCGAGCAACTCCCGGGGCGACCCCGACGCGACCAGTCGGCCGTCGAGCAGGATCAGCAAGCGGTCGGCAAGCGCCCACGCCTCGGCGCGGTCGTGGACCACGACCAGCGTCGCCCGTGTGGTGGAGCGGAGCGCCGACAGCGCGTCCTCGAGCAAGTTCGCGCGGACCTCGGCGTCGAGGCCGGCGAACGGCTCGTCGAGCATCAGCACGTCGGGCCGGACCGCGATCGTCCGGGCCAGGTGTACTCGCCGCCGCTCGCCGCCCGACAGCGTCGCCGCTCGCCGGCGCGACAGGTGGTCGGCGCCAATCGCTCGAAGCGCCTCGCGCGCTCGCTCGGCTCGTTCGGCCCGCGGGACCCCCCACCAGGCGAGTGCGAGGGTCACGTTCTGAAACACGGTCCGGCGCGCCAGGTCGGGTGACTGCAGTGCGATCGCGACCCGGCCGTGACGCTCGATCCGACCTTGCACTGAGGGGAGAGCGCCGGCGAGCGCGTCGAGCAGCGTGCTCTTGCCGGCGCCGTTCGGTCCGAGCAGCGCGACGATCTCGCCGGCGCGAAGCTCTGCGCTGACATCCGTGACCACGTCGCGCTTGCCACGCCGCACGCTCAGGTGCTCACAGCGGAGCAGCACCGCCCCGGCCCGATCCGCGTCGGTCACGTCGCCGACCGGAACCGCAGACGGATCCCGTTGCTCTGGTGCTGGAGCAAGGCGAGCCCACACATCAGGATCAGGATCAGCGCAATCAGCACGATCGCGATCGCCACCGCGTCGGCATAGAAGCCGCCGTTGACCTCGTACAGGGTGGCGCTGGCGAGCGTCTGGTTGTAGTCGTAGATGTTTCCACCGAGGATCACGACCGCGGCGACCTCGGACAGCGTCACTCCGAGCGCGGCGATCACTGCCGCAATCACGCCGATCCTTGCTTCCCGGAGCGCGAGCGTCCCCACCTGCAGCCGGCCGGCGCCGAGCAGCCGAGCCTGGGCCAGGAGTCCCGGCGGGAGTGCCTGGACCGCAGCCGCGGTAAGCGCGACGACGAACGGGAGGGCGAGGATCGTCTGCGCGACGAAGACGACGCGCCTCGTGTAGATCAGGTGCAGCGAGCCGAGCGGGGCCTGGGGGCTGAACAGGATGAACAGGAACACACCGACGAGCACGGGCGGGATCGCGAGGCTGACGTTCGCGAGCACCCGCAGGACCTGCCGGCCGCGGAACCTCCCGAGGCCGATCCCGAGCCCGATCGGCAGCCCGATCAAGGTCGCGGCGGCGGTGGCGACGACGGCCACCTGGAGCGTGAAGCCGATGATCTTGAACAGCGTCGGATTGCCGTGCAGGATCATCGGCACCGCCTTCCGAATCTCGTCCCAGATCAGCTGCATCCTCAACCCGTCCGGAAGCGAAACTGGACCCCGCCGGTGCGCTGCTGGATGACGGTGAGCGTCCCGATCAGAACGAGGATCACCACCAGCAACACGATCGCGATCGCCGACGCATATGGGTTGTGCGAGGTGTAGTTGAACTGCTCTAGCAGGGCGCTCGCGAGCGTCTCGTCGCTTCCCTGGAAGTTCCCGCCGACGATGACCACCGCCCCGACCTCGGCGACCGTCGCGCCAAGCGCCGCGATCACCGCGGCCATCACGCCGATCTTCGCTTCCCGGAGTGCGAACATGCCGAGCTGGATCCGCCCGGCGCCGAGCGCGCGGGCCTGGTCGAGAAGCCCGGGCGGGAGCCCCTGAATCGCTGCCGGCGTGAGCGCGACGATGTAGGGCAGAGCGAGTACCGCCTGCGCGATGTACACGGCCCGGAGCGTGAACTCGATTCGGAGCGAGCCGAACGCGCCCTGCGGGAGCAAAAGCAGCAGCACCCCGATCCCGACAACGACCGACGGCAGCGCAAGGCTTGCGTTGGCGAGGAGCTGAAGCGTGCGCCGACCGCGAAAGCGGCCCAGCCCGAGGGCGAGCCCGATCGGCAGCCCTACCACCAAAGCGGCAGCGGTCGACACGAAGGCAACTCGAAGGGTGACCCACAGCAGACCCATGATGTACGGGTCGCCGTGCACGATCAGAGGGATCGCGCCTCGGAGCTGATCCCAGAGGTATGCCATTCAGTGAGTGGTAGCCAGCGGGGCCTTCTGCACGTACACGAGCTGTCCGTTCGTGAGGCGATACACAACGCCGGCTTCGGTGCCGTGCCCGATCGTGCGAGCGCCCGGCTTCGGGAGCGGCGCCACCGTCTGTCCCGGTTGGATGTAGATGGCCTGCGCGGCGCTCGAGCGGAGGCCGCGGCTTGTGATCGCGGCGCCGAGGTGAAGCGATGACAGCGCCGCCAGCAGGAACGCGACCGACAGCACGATCCCGAGATCAAACAGGTTCACTAGCCCGTCGAGTGGGTCGCCGGCGCGGTCTTCGCGGTTTCGGGCTTGGGGGGTGACGGAGATGATGGTGCGCCTCCTGTGGATCGTGGATCGGTGATGACCGCCGCGACGTACTGGAGGTCTGACAGATCCTGGCTGTACATGCGGTCGCGTGAAAGCGACAAACCGAACGCGACCGCACCGATCAGCAGGCCGACGACCGTGACGCTAAAGGCGACGCGGAGGTCGTGGCTAAGCTGGCCGGTGTTGCCGGCGGCGAGCCCGGTGAGCGCGGGCGAGAGCGGGATCAATGTTCCCATCAACCCGAGCGCGGGCCCGGCGCGTACGAGCAATCGCGTGCGCGCGAGGCGGCGCTGGGCATCGAAGTCGAAGTCCGCGAGCGCCTTGTTGATCTGGTGCTCGCTCCCGGGCTTTCCGGCTTGTTCGAGGGTGAAGTCGAGCGTCGCCGTCATCGCGGCGCTCCGCGGGATCCCACGCACGGCCGCTTCCGCCGCCGGACGGTCACCCGCCAGCAGTGCGTTGCGGGCCTGCTCGGCGCCGACCTGGAGCGTTGCGAACCGCCGGCGCCGGCGGCTCGCGAGCTCGACGAGGTAGCTGCCGAGTTCGAAGATCACGAGCGCGAGCGCGGCCAGCGCGAGGATCAGTACCGGCACCTCGAGCGCATTCGCAACGTGGAAGATCGCCTGGTCGATGCCGTTGGTGCTGAGGGCGAAGATCACGGGCAACACGGTGATGAGGACCAGGATCTCAGCTGACGCTGCGCGGCGTCCGCCGGCCCCGCTGGCCGCGCAGCTCGCGACCGGCGCCGAGCCCGAGGAGCAGGAGGACCGCGAAACCCGCGCTGAGGGCTGGCAGCAGCGACGAGCGGATCGCCTGGCGCGCGGGCGGCGCCGTCGCGACCGCGGCGGGCACGACGCGGACGAGCGGGCTGGCGCCCGCCGACAGTGGCGTCACGTCGCTGACCAGCAGCCCGGAGACGAGCGGGCCGGATGAACGTGGCGGCGCGGTTGGGCGCGCCGGCGGCACCGCCGCGTGTCCGGCCGATCTTCGCGGCGTCGAGGCGCGATGTGATGTGGACGCCGGGTGGTGAGTCGTGGTGCCCGTGGCCGCGCTGGCGTTGGTCGACGCGGGGGTGGTCGACGTCGGCGTCGTCGAGTTCGTAGTCGACGTGCTCTTGCCGGCCGTGCTGCTGCCCTTGCCCGTCGTGTTCGACTTGCCGGTGTTCGACTTGCCCGCTGGCCCCCCGGCGTGGCTTCCCTTGCTCTTCCGCGGTCCACTCGGGGAGTGGGACTTCTTGTTTGTCCCCGCCCCCGTCTGCTTGTGTCGGCCCGTCGTGGGAGCGGCGGGCGTGCCGACCGTGATCGGGATCTCGGCGCCGCCACCGCCCCCGGAAGTGTCAGTCACCTCAACGGTGACGTCGTACTGTCCCGCGGTGCCGAAGGACACCTGTGGATTCGCGGCGGTCGAGCTCTGCGCGGCACCGCCGAAATTCCAGCTGTAGGACAGCGCGCTGCCGTTCTGACCGGTGACCGTCGTACTGAAGGTGACCGTTCCGCCGACCGGCACAGTCGTCCGCGATGCCGACACGGTGACGGCGAGCAGTGGACCTTCGAATACCTCGATCGCGATCGGCAGCGGCTGATCGTTGTCGGACGCTTGCACCTCGTCGAGGAAATCGTAATCAGGCTGACCCTGACCGCCCCCGCGCCACGGCCGGTCGTACTGATTCACCGAACCGAGAGCCTGAACGACCGGAGCTTCCTGGGGACTGTTGAAGTCGGTCGAGCCCTGAGGGACGAGGTCCGCGGGCGTGAGCGTCGAACCCGGTCCCGTCTCGGGAGCTCCCTGGCCGTCGATCACCGTAATTCCGCGCACAGCCGCGATCGGAACCGGAGTCGTCAGGCAGCCAAGAACTGTCGACAGGGCCCACGTTCCGCCGGGGGAAAGCTGCACGTCCACGAACCCGTTTCGGCCGAGCTCGTTCATGTCGGCGCCGGAGTACGCGGTGCATTTAGGGTTCGACTGGAGCTGTGCCAGCGAGACCGAGTCGTTCTGCGTGGTCCCACTGGGCGAGTACACGGTCGCGGACACGACCTCGTCCGAGTTCGGATCTGCCGCGGCGACCGTCGCCTCCCATCCGAGCGCGACCAGCGCGCACGCCAGCATCAACGCGAACCGCCGCCCCGGGATGACCCCGGGGCGGCGGTTGGCCGGCCGCCGACGTTCGTCCGAGCGGATGCTCCGCGCCACGGACCTAGTGTATGGCGACCGTCCTCAAACCCGAGAAGCTCGGAGCCTCTCCCGGCCGGACGTACTCGAGTTGCAGCACCCACGTCCCACGCTTGACCTTCGCGTTGAACGTGGCCTTGTTCTTGCCGGCGCCGAGGTTCGCGGTGCCGAACACCGTGAATCGCGCCGGGGCGCCGGGCGTCGCGTTGAGCCTGAGCAGCTCGACCTTCGCTCCGGACTCTCCGGACGGAGTGGCCGTCCCCGACAGGGTGAACCCACCCTTGCGGGTCTTGACCGAGGTCAAGCTGATGCTCGAGGCCGGCTTCGCGCCGATCGTGACCCTCACCGTTTTTGATGTCGCGGCCACGATGCCCTGCTTCGGATCCTGGAATTTCACCTTGACGTCCCAGGCGCCCGCGCCGAGCGGCGCGGAGATCGCGAAGTTCCCTTGGCTCGTGGCCAGTCGATCGGTCGCGACCTTCTTGAACGCGCCCTTCGCGCCCACGGCGCGAGCGAACACTGTCACCGTGCCCTTGGCGTGCCCGTTCCCGGGAGCAACCGTGCCGAGCACGAGCGCCTTGCCGCCCTGCGACTGAACCCGGAAGTTCGACGTCGAACCGTGCACCTTGACCTTCGTGGGTGACGTCGATGCGGGTGACAGGATGTCACCGTACACCGGGTTGAGTGTGGCGTTCTCGATCACCGAGAGCTGCGGCGTCGACACCTGGTATTGCCCGCTCGAGGTCGGGGTGAACTTGATGCTGTACCCGCCGGTCGAGTTCGTCTTGCCAGTGGCGACGGTCAGCGGCACTCCGCCGACGATTTGATCGACGTTCACAGTCTGGTGGGCCAGCGCCGGATAGCCCGGCTCGGCGTTCACCAGCGTCCCCTTGACTGTCACGGGCTTGCCGGCGTGGTAGTTCTTCGGAAGTCCCGAGGACACCTTGAGGTTAGGCGACGCATCCGCCACGAACGGCGGCCCGCCCGGGTCGGCCGTCGGAAGGTAGGTCTTCAGCGATGCCTGGAAGGCCTGGGAGGTGAGGAGGCTGACGAAGTCCTGCGCGGCGGTTAGGTTGACCGTCTCACCGGGCTTGCTGGGGTTGATGATGTAAACATGGAAGTAGTTGGTGAGCGCATTCACGCCACCGGGCGCGGATGCACTCTGCGGCCCGCGGGTCACGATCTTCAGCGAGATCTTCCCGGCCGGGTCGGTCCCGGAGGCGAGGTAGTCGTATGTGCCGCGGTCCGTCAGGACATAGCAGCTGCCGGCGGGACCGTGAGTGCACGCGTCGGCGGCTTGGACGTTTGCGCCCTGAGTGGAACCGGCGTTGATGAAGTACCACGCCGGAGCATCCGTGCTGTTGACGGTTCCGCTGTCCGGGCACGGGTTGCCGTTGACGAAGCCAGCCGTGCCGATTGGAGACATGCCCCCTCCGTCCGCGGCGCTGACGGTGCACAGCGTCAGGCTCGCCGGCTTCAGACCGGAGCTGTTGACGAGCTCCCAGATCGTGTGCTCCTCGACGGTCGTACCCGACGCGGTCGTGGTACCGCCACGCGTGTAGAACGTGGCCTTCCCGTTCGCCCCGGCCGCGGCGATGTCCGCGAACGCCTGCGCGGCGTTGTTCGCGCCGTTCGCAGCCACGCCCGCGGGATCGCCCGTCGGGCTCCGCGATAACGAAGTCGTTGGTGAAGATCGCGTACCCGTACTGGTTGTTGTACGAGAAGCCGCTGGCGACGAACTGGTTCTCCAGGGAGGCGGCGTGCACGATCAGCGCGCTCGGTCCTCCTGTTCCGTTCTCAGCGTTCTGGATCGCCGCGCCGGTTGCCGCGCCCACGTACTTGAACGTGTACTGCGGGAACTCCTTGTTGAACGCGGGCTGGATCAGATTCGGGATCAGGCCCGAATCGTTCACGTCGCTCGTGCCGACGACCGTGAGCGTCGACGAGGTATCCGCGCTGGCGAGCGCGGGAGCGACGAGCAAGGCGGCGGCGGTCAGAAGACCGACCAGGGGGACGGCGAGCAGCCGGCGTCTGGCGCCGGCCTGGCCATCGAACGCAGCCGGCCGTGCGAGATGACGTAGGGAAAGAGAGGTTTTACGCATCGGGCCAATATATAGGCATTACATAGGCATGGCCGTTTGGCTCGTCCGTCTGCGGTACGAGCGCCGCTACGCTGTTCGTCGTGTCGGGCGCACGGCAAGCTTGGTTCTATGGCCTGCTAGCGCTCACTGTGGTGGTCGCGGGGTGCGGTGGTAGCAGCTACACGAAAAGTGACTTCGTCGCCCGCGCCGACGCGATCTGCACAGGCACCCTACGTCAAGCCCGGGCGCTTACGCCGCCGGCGTCTACATCGCAGCCGGGCGGCGCGCTGGCCGTTTACCTGGGGCAACTGGTGCCGCTGGTGCAGTCCGAGGCCAACCAGCTGCGGGCGCTGAAACGGCCCCGCGACAATGCTCGCGACTTCGCCACGCTGACCGCCTATTACAGGGCGCTCGCGCAGATCGTCGCCAACTACCGTCAGCTCGAGGCCGCGGCCGCGAGTGGCGACACGCAAACCGTGACCGACGTCGAGGCGACGCTTCGGGCCAGCCCGATCGCCGACCTCGCCGCCAGCTACGGGCTGCAAACGTGCGGCACCCCTGGCTCGACCTCGGTCGGCTCCGCCTAAGAGCCACCGTCCAACTGCGGTCCGTGTACCGTCTGCGGAAATGCCGGACGATCTATCACTCGGCGAGGCGGCCGCGGCGCTCGGCGTGAGCGTCGACACCCTGCGGCGCTGGGACCGCAAGGGCCGGATCACCACCACCCGCGACTCGCGGAATCGCCGGCTCGTGCCCACCTCCGAGGTGCAGCGGCTGAGCACACGTCCGGCGCGCCACCGCACCGGCACCGAGCGCTCTGCGCGCAACCGGTTCACCGGCGTGGTCCGGTCGGTCGAGTGCGACGGCGTGATGGCGCTGGTCGAGCTCGAGGCCGGGCCGTTCCTCGTGACCGCCGCGATCACGCGCGACTCGGTCGAGGAGCTCGGGCTCGCCGCCGGCGTGACCGCGACCGCGGTGGTCAAGGCGACGTCGGTGATGATCGAGCGCGACGCGTCGCACTGACCAGGTGGACCTCCCCGTTCGGGTCGATCTGCATAGGATGTACCTAGGCAAGCTGGTTTGCCGCGAACGACGGCGACGCCACGGGCAGGCGCTACGTCTCGCTCTTGGTCGACCTCGTCGTCGACCAGGGGGTTCCGCCGCATCGCGGTTGGTGAGCAGGCGCCCCGCGCCGCCCGTCCTCGTTCGGATGCCGGCGGAGCGTGCGGGGACTCAATCGAGCCCTCGCCGGAGCCGATGAGCGATCGGTGGACGCATCTTCATATGCGTTGGTGCACGGGGTGCGCCGTACCCGGGCGACGCTTGCGGCGTGGCGCGGACGCCCATGGCCGGTACTCCGGAGGTGGCTGCTCGGCGCTCTGGCCGCTGCGGGCCTGCTGCTCGGCGCCGTCCTCGCGATCGCGCTGATCGTCCCGTCCTCGGCCGGAACGGCCGGACTCGGACAGCCTCCGTTCGTCGTGGGCAGCGTCGGCGACGTCGTTCAGATCCTCCGGGCCAACATGCTCGTGCTGGCGCTGCACGCGATGGCCTGCGTCGCCGGGTTCATCGCCGGGAGCTCCTTGCCCCTGCAGGCCGAGCATCACACGGGTTGGGTGCGGTTCGTCCACGAGCGCGGCCAACCGGTGGCGATGGCGTTCGTGGTTTGCGCCACCGGGTTTTCGCTGAGCCTGCAGGCGTACACGCTCGGGACAGCCGCTGCCCAGGACGCCGCCACCCTGCACCACTCTCCGGCTCTCCTGCTGCTCGGTCTGCTACCCCACGCCGTACCCGAGCTAATGGCGCTGTTCCTCCCGCTGGCGGCGTGGATCGTCGCGAGCCGGCGGGGCGAGTGGGAGCGCCTGCTGGCAGCGACGATCGTCACGGTCTCGATCGCGGTACCGACCCTGATCGTGTCCGCCGTGTGGGAGGTCTACATCGCGCCGCATATTGTCGGCGCGCTGCTCGGCTGACGTAGAAGCGGCTGGTCAAGCCCGAGAAACGCGCCATTCGGCGAAGCTCCCGGCTCGAATGGCGAGTTGTTCGGGCTATGCGCGAGTTTCGCCACACTCGGACGGGCACGCGCGCCGAGTGTCGTCTTGTTCGGGCTCTGCGACAGGGGAGCGCCGGCGACGCGGATGCAACGCCTGCCCCGAAGGCCCCGATCCCGGCCTCTGAATCAACGTCTACCTGCGGTCGGCGTGGTCGGCCAGCATGGTCTCGGTGAACCGAACTGCCGCGGTGGTGTTGTGGAGACGCCAGAGCAACAGGGTGCGGTCGAACCCCTCCGTCTGCTCCAGCGCCCCGGTCAGGCTCTCGGCGTGCGAGGCGAACTGGGCGCGCTGCGCGGTCAGCAGCGGCGCGAGGTCGGCTTCGCGCCGGCTGAGGAACAGGAGCTTCAGCATCAACAGCGAGCGTGCGTCGCGGACGTGGCTGACCGGCTGGCTCAGCCATTCGGCGACCGCCAGCACCCCCTCCGGCGTCACCTCGAGGATCGTCCGTTGAGGGCCGGTCTGGCTCGGTACCGTGCCGGCCGGTCGGATCATCTCGCGCTGCTCGAGCGTCTCGAGCGCCCGGTAGACGAGCGGCCGGCGCATCGACCAGACCTGGCCGACCTCGCCGCCGGGCGCCATCGCGCGGGCGAGCGCAAATCCGTGCGCGGGCCTCTCGCTCAGTAGCGCCAGCACGGCCCACTCACCGGCCGAGAGTTCGTCACGGGCTCGCGGCATGCGGGTCGAACGCTAACGCGGCTCCGGATTGCTACGTCGCCGTGAATCCGGGTTGCTCGGTAGTCACGAATGGACTACCGTGGGCAGTTGACCAGCGTGACGCGCGAGCGTTCGGCTTGCGCTCAGAGAGGAGAATGGTGATGGCAGTTGCCGTATCGAGCGAACAGCAGGCGGACAGCTTCGTTCGCTCCACCCACAAGCTCCTGATCGATGGCGAATGGGTCGAGGCCGCCTCGGGCAAGACTTTTCCGACGATCAATCCGGCGACCGAGGAGCCGCTCGCCGATATCGGCTACGGCGAGGCTGAGGACATCGACCGTGCCGTGCGCGCCGCACGGCGGGCGTTCGAAGCCGTTCGCGATCGCCCGCGCCGCGGACGTGGCGCTGGCGGCCGACCTGTTCCGGTACATGGCTGGGTGGCCGACGAAGATCGAGGGCACGACCGTGCCGATCTCGGCGCTCCCGGCGCCGGGTGAGTACCTCGCTTACACGCTCCGCGAGCCGGTCGGCGTCGTCGGGCAGATCATCCCCTGGAACTTCCCGCTGCTGATGGCGGCGTGGAAGCTCGGTCCCGTCCTTGCCTGCGGGTGCACGGTCGTGCTCAAGCCCGCCGAGCAGACGCCGCTGTCCGCGCTCCGTCTCGGTGAGCTGCTCCAGGAGGCGGGTCTCCCAGCGGGCGTCGTCAACATCGTCACCGGCTACGGCGATGCCGGCGCCGCGCTGGCGTCTCACGACGACGTCGACAAGGTCGCGTTCACCGGCTCGACCGAGGTCGGCAAGCTGATCGTCAAGGCCGCCGCCGGCAACTTGAAGAAGGTCAGCCTTGAGCTGGGCGGCAAGTCGCCGAACGTCGTGTACGCGGACGCCGACCTCGAAGCGGCGATTCCCGGCGCGGCGAACGCGATCTTCTTCAACCACGGCCAGTGCTGCAACGCGGGCTCCCGCCTGTACGTGCAGAAGCAGGTGTTCGACGATGTCGTCTCGGGCGTCTCGGACGCCGCCAAGTCGATCAAGGTCGCCCCGGGGACCGAGCCGGACTCCCAGATGGGTCCGCTGATCTCCGACGAGCAGTTCGAGAAGGTGCTCGGCTACCTGCAGTCCGGGAAGGACGCCGGCGCGCAGGCGACCGTGGGTGGCGATCGCTTCGGGGATCGGGGCTACTTCGTGCAGCCGACCGTGCTCACGGACACCTCGCCGGACATGAAGGTGGAGCGCGAAGAGATCTTCGGACCGGTCGTGTGTGCGATCCCGTTCGACTCGCCCGACGAAATCATCGCCCCCGCGAACGACACGAACTACGGGCTGGCCGCGGGCGTGTTCACGCGCGACATCTCGAAGGCACACCGCACGGCCAAGAGGCTGCGCGCCGGGACGGTGTGGATCAACACCTACCACGTGTTCGACGCCGCGATGCCGTTCGGCGGCTACAAGGAGTCGGGTTGGGGTCGCGAGATGGGGCACGCGGTACTCAACAACTACCTCGAGACGAAATCGGTCGTGACGGCGCTCTGAGCGCGACCGACACAAGCGCCCCCACCGTCCGCCCGGCCCGCACTCGCCCTGCGGGCCGGGCGGAGCTTGCCGCGCCCGCATCGGGCTACGTCCCCATGCGGTATCCCGGCCGGCCGCACCGGTGGGACCGCGATTCGATCCAGGTTGCGCTGCGGGCGTGGCTCGAACAGACGGGCAGTCCGCCCCGGCGCCAGGACTGGTCGGGCGAGCGGCCTGACGGCGCCGCGTTCGCTCAGCGCAAGTGGATGAAAGAGCATCCCCGATGGCCGAGCAGCTCGTGCGTGGCGGCGCATTTCGGGTCGTGGGGCAAGGCGCTGCAGGCCGCCGGGCTGTCGGGCCGCTCGCTGACCTTCGAGGACACGGTCGCCGATCGCGTCGAGGCGGCATGGCGGCTGGCCGCGTCCGGACATCCGATCCGCGCGATCGCTGAACAGCTCGGGGTGTCGGTCTCGACCGTCCATAACTACCTGCGAGCGCGGACGTGCCCAGACTGCGGCGGTCCGGTCCCGACCCCGCGCGCAGAGCGCTGCATCGCCTGCACCGCTCACGAGCCGACGGTTCAGAGTCCGTGGACGCGCGACGCCGTGCGCGACGCGATCCGGGCCTGGACTGAGGAGCACCGCCGTCCGCCGAGGTATCACGAGTGGACGCCCTCGCGCTCACGACCGGGCCGGTGGGAGGCGGAAAGCCCCCGCTGGCCGAGCGCGGCCGTGGTCTGCGACGTCTATCGCGACCGCCCCGATCCGTGGAACGCCGCGCTCGCGGAGGCGGGCGCGACCGTCGGGTTCCGGCGGTGGAGCGACGAAGCGATCCGCTTCGCTCTCGCCGCCTACTGGACTCGGAGCGGGCGTGCGCCGACGGCCGAGGATCTCCGCACGCCGGAGTGGCCCGGACCGACCGCGAGCACGTTGCGGCGACGTTACGGGAGCGTCGAGCGCGCCTGGCGGGCGCTCGGTCCCGTCCCGGCGTAGGGCGCGCGGCCGGTCAGATCCGCGCGCGGAGCTCGTCGACGTCGATCTCGGCGATCCGCAGCGCGCGCGGCACGCGACCGTGCTCCGCGGCGATCACTCCGAGCAGCACATGCCCGGCGCTCAGGCGCCGGTCGCCCCGCTTCGCCGCGCCGGCCATCGCGCGCGTGAGCGCGAGCTTGGCCGAGGTCGCGAACTGGGGTTCGCGCCGAGCGCGACCACGAGTTCGTGGCTCGAGCTCGCTCGCGGCGACGCCGACCGCGGCAAGGCTCTGCTCCTCCTCGTGCGTCAGCGCGTCGACGAGGTGGTCGCGGTCGAGACCGAACTCGGGCCGCGCGGCGAGCGCGAGAAGCAGGTGCTCGGACTCGACGGTGTGTTGGCCGCTCGAGCGCGCCTCTTCGCGGGCGGCGACGACCGCCGCGCGCGCGTCCCTCGTGAACCGTTCGAACGCCATCAGCGCACTCCTCTTGCGATACCGGCACGATGCAGACGCCGCGCGTGCTTCTTGTGGACGGCCTGGCGCGTGACGCCGAGCGCCTCGGCGATGTCCGCCCACGACCAGCCGTCGACGACCGCCTGCTCGACGGCGGCGTCCTCGACGCGATCCGCCAACCGGCGCAAGGCGCCGACTGCCGCGAGCGCGTCGGCCGGGTCGTCGGGGAGGGTAGGTTGGGCGGCAATCATCGTTTCGTCAACCGTAGTTGACATCGACTGAGTTGTCAACCTAGGTTGCTGATAGCGTCCGAACCGTGCAGGATCGGGACCTCCGCGCACGCTTCCGTCAGGGCGACCCAGACGCCGTGCGCGAGGTCTACCGTTCCCATGGGCGGCTCGTGTTCGCAGTCGCTTACAAGGTTCTGGGCGACCGGGGTATGGCTGAGGAGGCGACCCAGCAGACGTTCGTGAAGGCGTGGCGAGCGTCGCAGAGCTTCGACGAGCGGCGGGAGCTCGGACCCTGGCTAGCCGCTATCGCGCGTCGTGTCGCGATCGACCTGTACCGCCGAGAGGCGGTGCGAGCCGCGGACCCGCTCGAGTCGGCGGCCCCCGGCGATCCGGCGCTCGTCTCGGCCCCGGAGTCGGCCGAGGCGATCTATGACGTTTGGGAGGTTCGGGAAGCGGTGGCGCAGCTCCCCGCCGAGGAGCAGGAGGTCGTTCGGCTCCAACACCTCGACGGATTCACCCATGCTCAGATCGCGGAGCGGCTCGGGGTCGCGGTCGGGACCGTCAAGTCGAGATCCTTCAGGGCCCACAAGCGTCTGGCGGCGATGCTCGGGCATCTGCGCGAATGAACCGAATCGGGGTCGTCTACCGTATGGAACGACGAAAGGCACGGACGTGAGCACCAGCGACGACGACCGGATTGCGTACCTGTCGGGTGAGCCTGTCGACTCGCTGAGCCCGCAGGAGCGGGCTGAGCTGGACGACCTCCGCGGGCTGCTGTCGACGCCCGCCACCTGGGAGGAGCCGGACGCCGCGCTCGAGGATCGCATCGTCAGCGCGATCGCCGACGAAGCCCGCCGCACGCCGCCCGCCGAGAGCGCCCCGCCGGCGGAGCCGCAGGCTGGGCAGGCACAGCCGCAGGCTCGGCGCGCGGGCGGATTCCGCTGGCCGTTCCGGCGCCCGGCGCTCGTGCTCGGCGGACTCGCCACGGCGGCGGCCGCGATCGTGGTCGCGATCGTCCTCGCGATCGGCAACAGCTCGCCGGCGCCGCTTCAGTTCGCGATGGTGGTGTCGGGAACGTCGCTCGCGCCGGGCGCGCACGGGTCGGCGACGCTGACCAAGATGACCTCAGGCTGGGAGATCCAGCTGTCGGCGGCCGGATTGCCTCACCTCGCGAACGGCCGCTACTACCAAGCGTGGCTCAAGAACGCCGCCGGGATCCTGGTGCCGGTCGGCACGTTCAACGATGCCGAGCACGTGACCTTGTGGTCGGGTGCTCCGGTCACGCAGTTCCGCAGCTTCAGCGTCACCGAGCAACTGGCCAACGGCGACCCGGCGTCGTCCGGCCGCCGCGTGCTCGTCGGGGTCGCTCACCAAGTGCACTGACGCCCGCCGGCCATCCGCCCGTAGCCCGAACGCTCGACCCCTAGAACGGTTCGCGACCGACCGACCCGCCGACGGCAAAAACCCGGGGGGCCAGGATCCGTCCGGACCCCCCGGAGAGTCAGGGTGGTTGGGGGCTTCCCCTGACCCGCGGGACGAATTGCTTCGTCCCAGCTTTGTGAGCACCGAATTCTTGTCGGTCTCTCCGGCTCCCGTAGCCGGAACCACCCGATCTTCAATAAACCGTACCAACGACCCAATTTCTTTCATTAAGCTCATCAACTCGACCAACCTTTCGACGCTCGTCGCGTTTATATGAGTGTTGGGGGCGACGACGAGGGGGCATCTGAGGGGGCAAGCCTTTGGCTTACTTCTTTTCGGTTGGTCGCATTCGGTTGGGGGCGCGGCGTCCTGGGACTACGGATTCCCGGGGCGCCGCCTGGCCGACGCCCAGGACCGACCGCGGCACGTCCTCCAGGCTCGGAGCGGCACGAGGCCAACCTGCGGTCCTGGATCGGAACGAACGGCGCGTGCCCTGGACTTTCGGCGCTGAGTAGCGGACACTGTGCGCATGGGGGTGAACGCGGCAATAGCCGGGTTCCGCGGTGGGTTCTATCGCGGCGCCGTCGAGACCGAAGATGACGAGTACCTCGTGGCGCGGCTGCGTGCGGGCGACGATGCTGCGTTCGGCGCGATCTACGACCGATACGCCCGCGGCGTGCTCGCGTTCTGCGTGCAGATGCTCGGAAACCGCGAGGCGGCCGAGGATGCGCTTCAGCTGACGTTCGTCTCGGCGTATCGGTCACTGCGAGGGAGCGACGGCGACGTGTTGCTCCGCCCCTGGCTGTACACGATCGCCCGTAACCGCTGCTTGTCTGAGCTCCGCGCTCGCCGCGATGTCGAGGTCGACGGTGTGCCTACTGATCGACCATCGCGCGAGGGTGTCGTAGACGTGGTCCAGCGGCGCGAGGACTTCCGAGAGATGCTCGATGACTTGCAGCGGCTGCCCGACAATCAGCGCGCCGCACTCGTTCTGTTCGAGCTCGCGGATCATTCGCACGAGGAAATCGCAGCCGTGCTCGGGGTGCGCAAAGAGAAGGTCAAGGCGCTGGTATTCCAGGCGCGCGAGGGGCTGGCCCGGGGGCGGCGCGCGCGGGAGCACCCGTGCGCCGAGATCCGCGAGCGGCTGGCGACGATGCGCGGCAGCGTGCTGCCCAGGAGTGTTGCGCGCGCCCACATCGACCGCTGCCCCGGCTGCGCAGCCTTCGAGCGGGAGATCCGGCGTCAGCGCGCCGCGCTGGCGCTGGTTTTGCCTGTGGTACTGACGGGTGAGCTCAAGGCCTGGGTGCTTGGCTCCGCGCTGCATGGGGCCGGCTCGGTCGCCGCGGGTGGTGCGACTGCCGCGGGCGGCGCGACGGCTGCCGGTGGTGCAACTGCCGCGGGCGGCGCGACGGCTGCCGGTGGTGCGACCGCCGCGGGCGGCGCGACGGCCGCCGGTGGCGTGAGCGGCGCCGGTGCGGTCGCTGCGGGTGGCACCACCGCCGTGGGTGGCACCACCGCTGCCGGTGCGGTCGCCGCGGGTGGCACGACGGCCGCGGGTAGCGTGAGCGGCGCTGGCGCATTCGCCGCGGGCGCCGGTGCCGCGGGCGGGGTCTCGGCCGGCACCGGGGCCGCCGGCACCGCGCTGATCGCCGGCGCGCCGTCGGTTGTGGCTGTCGCCAGCGGAGCTACCGGTGTCGGCGTGGAGTACGCGGCCTCCCTGGGCGGGGTCGGCGGGCTGGGTGCGGCAGGAGTTCTCGGGAAGGTCCTCGCGGTCGCCGCGATCGCGACCGCCGGCGCCGGAGCAGTCCATGCCGGCGACAGCGTGCGAACGCTTTCGCCGTCAGCCGCTCTGGTCGCCGAAATGCCCCCGAGTGATCCGCCGGCAGCGCCGACCACACCGGTTGCACCTGTCAACGGGACAAGCGCCAACGCCGCGACTGACGCGTCGGCCGCCGCGACAACGCCGCCGCGCGTCGCCCCGGCGACCACTACGACGACGATTTCCTCGGCCGCGACGACCACGACGACCACCGCCACCACAACGACCGCGCCGGCCGTCTCGACCAGCGCATCGGCCGGCGGGACACCTGTCTCGTCGTCGGTCAGCGATGCGGCCACCACGACCACGGCGTCCCCCGCCGCGTCGACTACTACGACCGCCACCGGCACCACCACCGCCGCACCCGCGACGTCGACTGGTTCCGCCACGACGGCCGCGACCACGGGTACCACCGCCACGGCAAGCACGACCGCCACGACGGCCGCGACCACGGGTACCACCGCCACGGCAAGCACGACCGCCACGACGGCCGCGACCACGGGTACCACCGCCACGGCAACTACGACCGACGCGACTGACGCGACCTCGGGTACCACCGCCACGGCAAGCACGACTGACGCGACTGACACGACTGGCACGACCGACGCGACTGGGACAACTGACGCGACTGGGACAACTGACGCGACTGGGACAACTGACGCGACTGGGACAACTGACGCCGCCGGCACAACGGACACGACCGGCACAACGGACACGAGCGGGACAACCGACGTGGCCGGGACAACAGACACGACCGCCGGCACAACCGAAACCACCACCGCGCCCGCAGCCGCATCGTCGGACTCCACGACCAGCACGGGCGGCACAGACACGGCGACGTCCAGCGCTCTCGCGGCGCCGGCCGCGTCGGACGCGGTCACCTAGTCCGCCCGGCGCCGGACTCTTAGCCCCACAGATCGCCGCGAACCGTCTGGCGCCGGCGCCCGTACTGCGGTCCGAGAGTCAAACCTCGAACCGAAGGAGCACAGATGAGGATGCATCGGGGGCAACCTCGACGGGCGCGAATTGCGCTCGCGGCCACGGTGGTCGCGTTGGCGACCGCCGGCTCGGCGGTGGGGGCGCTGCAGTCGCTTCCGCCGGGCAGTCAGGTGAATGATGATCCTGCCGCCGGGATCAACCCGGCGCTGAGCGTCAGCGGCGAAGATCCGACCAACGCCGACATCGTCGGTGGTGCGCTGACCGCCGGCAAGCCCGCGGTCCCGTGGGCGATCTTCCGCCAGCAGGAGGGGAGCGGATCTGCCGACCAGGTGTTCTCGCGCTCGTTTGCGAACGGCGCATGGACGACGCGCGGAAACGGCACCGTCGGCGGCCGCTCGAGCGCGAACCCGAAGTTCCCAGGGTCGCTGAACTTCGACCAGGGCCAGGACAGCGAGGCCCCGTCGATCGACTTCGCCGGTGGGGGCCGGACCGTGCCGTGGGCGACCTGGTACGAGAACACGACCGGCACCGGCTTTGACAACAACAACGTGTTCGCGAGCCGGTTCGACAACACCGGCGACGCGAACCAGGGCAAGTGGATCTTCGCCGGACAGAGCCGGGGCAGCGGCGGCAGCGGTCCTGACGTGCCGTCGCTGAACGTCCATACCAACCAGGACGCGGAGAACCCCTCGGTGGCGGGCGGTTCGGCCGTCGACCCGACCAAGCCGGGACCGTGGGTCACCTGGCAGGAGACCTCGAACAGCAACGGCAAGGACCAGATCTTCGTCGACAAGCCGCTTGGCCCGGGCATGGCGAACTGCAACGGCGTCACCCCGTTGGGCCAGCCCGACGCCTCGGGGAACGTACCCGCGATCGGCGGCTTCTGCTTCCAGGACGTCGGTATCGAGCGCGCCGGCCAGAGCAACCTCGATCCCAGCCTGAACGTCGACGTCAACCGCGACGGGATCGAGCCGGGCATCGCCTTCACCGGCGCGAACGACTCCGTGCCGTGGGTCGTCTGGTACGAGACCGGGGCCGGCGGGCTTGCTCAGAACGACCTGGTGTTCGCGGCCAAGGCCGAGAGCGACAGCGGCGCCGGCGTGCTCGGTGGCTTTCACTGGCACGTGATCGGGAACAACGGAAACGGGATCCTCAATGCGGCCACGAGCTGTGCCACGAGCGCGGACGCCGAGCAGGGGTGCTCGCTCAACAGCAGTCCCGGGGCCAACGCCGAGGATCCGCGCGTCGCGGCCGGGACGATGAACCCGGCGAACCCGACTGCCCCGTGGGTGACCTGGACCGAGACGGTGGGCACCCACAAGCAGATATTTGTGTCGCGGTTCGTCGCGACGCCGACGCCGCACTTCCAGATCGTGAACGGCGGCAACCCGATCTCGACAGCGGGTGCCGACTCGACTCGACCGGACATCACGTTCTCCGGCAACACGCCGTATGTGACGTGGCGAGAGGAGACCCCGTCGGGGACGATGGGCTTCGCCGGTCACTTCGTGACGGCGGCCAACCCGACGTTCGTGCTCGACCAGAGCAACATCCCGCTGACGCCGACCGGCAACGGAGCCGGCCAGGCCGACGTTCGCGAGCCGATCTCCTCGTCGTGCACCGCGAATCCGTTCAACGTGGACGGAGCGGCCTGCCAGGGCGGAGCAGTCGGAACGCCGTTCTTCCTGTTCACGGACGGAACAAGCCCGCGCGGGCTGTTCGCCGATGCCTACCGCCCGGACACGCCGGTAACGGCCGTGGCGACCGCCATCACGGACTCGTCTGCGACAGTCAGCGGCACGGTCAATCCCGAGGGCGCCGCCATGAAGGTGTCGTTCCAGTTCGGCACGACCCCGGCATATGGTCAGAGCACCACGGCCCAGACACTGGCGCCGGGCAACGCCGCGACGCCGTTCACGGCAGCACTCACCGGCCTGCCGGCCGGAACCACCGTCCACTACCGGGCGGTGGCCACGAGTGACTTTGGGACGTTCGCCGGCGCCGATCAGACGCTGACCACGAGCGCGCCGACGCCGCCGGTGGGCACCGCGACCGTCGGACGCGCGCGCGTCACCGGAACCACCGCGGCCCTGCATGTCACGTGCACGGGCGCGCCCGGTGCCCACTGCAAGCTGTCACTGGGCATGACCGTCACCGAGACGCTACGCGGTCACAGGGTGATCGGGGTGGCCCCCCGCCTGCGACACACGGTCGTCGGCGTAGGATCAGCCGCCGTGACGCTCACCGCGGGGAATGCCAAGGCCGTCAGGATCTCGCTGAACGGACTCGGTAGGAAGCTGCTGGCGACGCGCCATGTGCTGAAGGTCAACCTGGTCGTGACGGAGGCACTTGGTAACGGCCGGTCGGCGACGGTGTCGAAGCAGATAGTCACGTTCAAGAAACACCGCCACGGGCGGCACTAACAGGGTCGCGTCCGGGGTCCCGCTCCTATTTGGGGGCGGGGCCCCGGCGATGACGCAGGCGCGATAGCCTCGGACCGGAGCTCCATGTCCGACTACATGAGCCTGCCCACCGACCTGCCCGTTCCTGAGGACGACGGGGCCGCCGATCACCTCCCGGGGACCGCGATGCCCCACATCGTGCGCCCCGGCACCAAGGGGGGCGAGGTGGCGCTCGACCAGCTGGGCGACGGACGAACCGTGCTCTACATCTACCCGATGACCGGCCAGCCCGGAGTCGATCTCCCCGACGGCTGGAACGAGATCCCGGGCGCGCGCGGATGCACCCCAGAAGCGTGCGGCTTCCGCGACCACTACGCCGAGCTCCGCACGGCCGGCGCCGCCGGCGTCTACGGGTTGTCGTCCCAGACGACGGCGTACCAGGCAGAGCTCGCCGAGCGCCTGGCGCTCCCGTTCGAGATCCTCTCCGACAGCGGCCACGAGCTTGCGCGCGCCCTGGACCTGCCGACGTTCACCGCCGACGGCGAGCTGCTGTACAAGCGACTGACGCTGATCGTCTCGGGCGGCCGGATCGAGCACGTCTTTTATCCGATCTTCCCGCCCGACGGGCACGCCGCGCACGTGCTCGAATGGCTCTCGGCGCACTCGGCCCGTTAGCGCGCCCGGAGGCGTAGGCCGCGGCAGTCAGTGCCCTGTTCCTCCCCGGGCGCCCATAACGACCGCATAACGCCGTTACAACCCTGTTATGGCCGGGCTCGTACAACCGAGAGCATGCCGCGCCATCGTGTCACCAGGGGGCTCGCCGCCCTCGGTTGTGCGGTCGCGATTGCTGCGTGTGGTGGCTCGGCGAGCGACTCGACCGTCACGGGCTCGACCGCCTCGCCGAGCACCACCGCCGCGTTCGTCAAGTTCTCGGCGTGCATGCGTGCCGACGGCGTCCCGAACTTCCCCGATCCGACCGGAGGGGGCGGCATCCAGATCTCATCGAGCTCGGGGATCAACGTCGATTCGCCGGCGTTCAAGGCGGCGCAGTCGAAATGCAGACATCTCCTTCCGGGCGGCGGGCCGCCGACGGGGCCGCCGTCCGCGCAAGCGAAGCTCGCGGCGCTCAAGATCTCGCAGTGCATGCGCCGCCATGGGATCTCGGACTTTCCCGACCCGACGACGAAGATGCCCTCCAGCCCGGCGGGTTACAGCGAGGTGCTAAATCGCGGCGGCGCGGTACTCGCGGTGCCGAGCACGATCAACGTCCAGTCCCCGGCGTACCAGCAGGCGGCCGCGGCCTGCGGCTTTCACTAGCGCGCGAGTAGCGTGCGGGGGCGATGAGTGAGTCCTTGCCGCTCAGCGCGCTGCTGTCCCGCGCCGTCGTCGCCTTCGCGATCGAGCTCGACAACGCCTGGGAAACCCGGATGCCGCACCGGACCACCCGTTTCGGCGGGCCGAGAGGCGCGCCGTACGCCGTGTCGCTCGCGCTGTGGTCGAACTTCATGCGCGCCGTCCCCGAGCAAGGCGTGTCGATCGCTGAACTCGAGCGTCGCGTGCGGGCCCGATTGCCGCTCGACGGGATGCGCCGCTGGAAATATGTGACGATCGACCCCGACCCCGACTCCGAACGCGACAAGGTGCCGCGCCGGGAATGGCGGATCACTCCAACGCCGATCGGTCTGCGCGCAGCTTCGGTGTGGCGCGGGTTGCCCGAGGAGATCGAACGGCGGTGGGGAGACCGGTTCGGGGCACGAGCGATCGCCGCGATCAGATCGGACCTCGAAGAGATTGCCCGCGGGCTCGGGCTGGCCGACCTCCCTCAATGGATCACGGGCCATTACGGCGGCTACGCGGGGGAGAAGCTCGAGTACAACCGCGAGCAACCGACGGTGAGGAACGACGAGTGGCCGCTGCCGCTATCAGCCCTGCTGTGTCAACCGCTCCAGGCGTTCGCGCTCGAGTACGAGGCCCAGTCCGAAGCGCCGCTCAGCTACAGCGCGAATGTGCTCCGGCTGCTCGACGCGGACGACGTGAAGGTCGCCGAGCTGCCGCGCCGATCCGGGGTCGCGATCGAGCCGCTGCGCGTCGCGTTGAAGATCCTGGCCAAACGGAGGTTCATCATGCTGAGGGCCGACCCGGACGGCGGACGGCGGACGGTCGTACGGCTGACGGCGCGAGGATCGGCGGCCCAGGCCGTGTACCACGAGCGGCCGACCGAGGTAGAGGCCGGCTGGCGCGTTCGGGTCGGCGATCCGCCACTGCGACGGCTGCGCGCGGGCCTCGAGGCGATTGTCACCGCGGGACCGGGCCGGCGGGCGCTCGTGTGGCAGGGACTCGACCCGCCTCCGGGAACTTGGCGCAGCCGGGTGAGAGCACCCGACGTCCTGCCCGACTTCCCGATGGGCCGTCAGAGCGGCCACCCGGACGGGGCCTGACGCCCGCCGCGGGAGGGTCCAGGTCACTCGAGTGCGGGTCCGATTCCTCCCACATCCGCCTTGGCGTCATCCCGCGAAAGTCGACGTCGGGGTGCAGCAGCCGCGCCACCTCATCGAAATCCTTGCGCGACAACGCGTGCGCCAACGCTTCTCCCAGCGAGGTGGTCTGGGTCTCGGTGGCCATCTCTCCTCCTTGCAATCGTGCAACCATCCGGCGCCGTGAACGAACGCGAGCGCAACGTGTCGCTGTCGGTGATGCTGATCGTCTCACGCGCCGATGAGGCGGTGCAATGGTACGGGGCCGCACTCGGCGCAGAGGTGCTGTGGGACCTGGGCGGCGTCGCCGGGCTGCACATCGCCGGCGCGCCGTTCTTCATTCACGAGGCGGTCCCAGGTCGAACGCGCGAGCCGAGCCCGAGCGAAGTCGGGATGACCACGACGCGGATCGAGGTCTTCACCGATGACTCGAGCGTGTTGATCGATCGCGCGGCCGCCGCCGGCGCGACCGATGTGGAGCCCTTGACCGATCACGAAACCCCGTGGGGGACGCACCGGCAAGGGGGTTTCACCGATCCGTTCGGCCACCGGTGGTCGGTCGGAGACCGCACGCCCCTGGGAAACCTTGCCAAACCTCCCCAGGGCCCTTAGCTTTTCGGCCGTGGGCCACACGGAGGGCTTTTTCGACGGCCTCCGCCATACCGGGGATCCGAGGCCAGTGGCTGCACGAGCACGGCGAGCTGCCCGCTTGGGTCGACCGCGATCGCCTGGAGCGCGGCTGTACCGTCGTGGTCGAGCACGGCCCCCAGGTATGCGTGGCGCTGGCCACCGCCTCGCTCATCTACTGCTATGCGGGGTATCCGGGCGTGAAGGCGCTGACCTTCAGCCGGCGTCTCGGCCAGGACGCCGACCGCCGGGTCGGCGAGACCGCGCAGTTCGTGCTCGCGGTGATGGCGCCGGGATCGCCTGACCCGTGCGGACGCGGCATCCGCAAGATCCAGAAGGTCCGGCTGCTCCATGCGGCGATCCGCCACCTCGTGACAGGCAGCGGACGCTGGGACGTGACCGCTGACGGCGAGCCGATCTGTCAGGTGGACCTTGGTCGGCACGCGGTCCACGACCACGCGCGCGATCACGATCCGCGGGTCGAACATACGCTGAAAACCCTTGCTTCCTTTGCGGGAACGTTTATGGTGATACGTGCGCACCGGAGTCCGCATGACAGGTGCGCGATGTGCCATCGCAGGCCAGGTTAGGGACCGGGCCTGCAAATTTACATCCTTCGCAGCGGCATATGAGGCCCTACCGTGGGGCGACGTTTCACACGAATACTTCACTGGGTGCCAGCACCTCGCGGACGCTCGATTTGCGAGCACGGCCGGCGAACGTGTTGTGGTCCGGTCCAGCCAAGCCATTCGCGGCTTATGCATCGGCTCCACTGCTCACTGGGTCGTATGAGATCCACTCCGGACTGAGGACAGTGGCGTGACACTCAGCTCCTGGCGCGGCGGCCGCGATTCGGCACAACCACCTCGAGTTCCCTAGGAGTGAGAGTGACTTGCCCAGCGCGCCGCGTGTTCACCGGCTTGTCGACAATCTGTGCATTCGGCGCCACCGGAGCAGTGGCGCTGCTCGTGTCCACGGCGCAGGCCGGCCTGCTCGGCTGCACGCCCCCGGCCGTCCGATCATCTCGCTGACCGCAAAGGCGATGAAGAGCGATCGCGATAAGGCGATCGCCGCCGGCGCATCCGACTACATAGCGAAGCCCGTCGACGTCGACCAGCTCGTGTCGATGATGCGGGCGTGGCTTGACCCGCGACCGTAGCCCGCCGTCCGGCGGCGTCCTCCTTGGGTCTCGGGGGCGGCGGGAGGGCGCGTGGCAAATGACGTCCAATCCGCCGACCCTGGCGGGCACAACCGCACACTCGACCCCCGGCCGGCGCCGAACGTGGATTCGGGCACATATGCGGGGCACAACTCCATGCTCGAGCGGGACGGGCCGTCGAGTGTGGGGGTTCTACCCCTCATTCACGCCGCGGTCGCTTGACATCCGTCACGGTCTTTCATATGGTTAGACCGTGACAGCGAAAAAAGGAGAATCGCGCATGAGCGTTTACACGATCTGGGAGTCGGCGTTCCCGGAGGACCGGCGGCAGGACGGCGCGGACGTCACGCGAGCGATCTGGCACGACATGCGCGACTTCGATGGTTATCTCGCACATGAGATCGTCGAGGATCTGGATCATCCTGAACACCTGTTCGTCGTCGGCCGGTGGGAGAGCCGGGAGGCCGCCGATGCCGCGCTGAGCTATCGCAACTCGCCGAACGTTCAGCGGGTGGAGGCGCTGGTCTCGGCTCCGCGCCGCCGTACGGTCGGCCGGGCCATCGACGTCGGCGCCGGCCTCGATCGGTGATCGACGCACCGGTGCTCGTGGCGCTGGCGAATGCCGGGCGGCCACGCCGCCCTGTGGGTGTTCGCCGCGCCGTAGCCGAGGATCCGTTCGAGCGGGAGGAGTCGGCGACCCACATGCTGAAGCCGTTCCTCGGCCGCTCGGTCGAGGCCGGCGAACTCGACGGGCTGAGGCGACTCGCCCGCGATGCCGGCAGGATCGCCGCGAGCGTGGTCGACGGCACCACCCCCCCGCTGCGGGGACTCAATCGGCTCGCGGGCGAATGCACCGGCCGCATCCAGCTTCGCTCGGCGCCCGATGGTCGGCTCGAGGCCGTCGTGCGCTGGGAGGCCGGACCCGCTCCGGCGGTCCTGGCGCGCCGGATCGTCGAAGAGCTCGCGGGAATCGAACCAGGCCGGCTGCGCCGCTGCGCTCGCCCCGAGTGCGGGCTGCTCTTCTACGACTCGACGCGGTCGGGCACGCAGCGCTGGCACAGCGAGGTTCCCTGCGGGTGGAGAGAGCGCCAGCGGCGCCGAAGAGCACAATGATCAGACGAGGCCTGCCGGCGACGGCCTCGCACATCGACGTTCGAGAAGGGACGCAACCATGCCAGTCACGAACACAAGTGCGCTCGCCCGGGGCAACATGGAAGGCGCGGCTTACGGGGCGAGCGTCTCGCTGATCTTCGACCACAGCGAGCCGGGTGAGGGGCCGCGGCTACACCGCCATCCATACGACGAGACGTGGGTGGTCATCGAGGGGAACCTGACCTTCCAACTTGGGGAGGAAAGCCTCAGCACCGGTCCGGGCGATATCGTGATCGCGCCGGCGGATGCCCCGCACAAGTTCGTCAACGAAGGACCCGAGCCCGCGCACCTCGTCTGCATCCACGCGAGCCCAACGTTCCGCACGGAGTGGCTGGAATAGTCAGCGTCGGCCATCGCACCAGTCCCGGGCCGCCCGGTACGCGAGCATGAGGTCCGGTCCCTCGACGGCCATGTCGGCGAGGTCGGCGAGGTGGCCGTCGCCGTTGACCGACACGCGCAACCCGACCTCGCCGAACAGGAACACGTCGGACATGGAGTCGCCGTAGGCCACGGCGTCTGCGATC
The DNA here is from genome assembly GCA_963783415.1 of uncultured Solirubrobacterales bacterium. GTDB lineage: Bacteria > Actinomycetota > Thermoleophilia > Solirubrobacterales > Solirubrobacteraceae > Palsa-465. Next base: position 392,106 of record CAWANN010000020.1, on the reverse strand, counting down.
TCGAGGCCGTGCTCGGCGCAGAACCGGGCCGCGAGCCGAGGCTTGTCCTCGGGTTTGAGGATCGCCGACTCGTCCAGAGCAAGTTCGGCTGAGCGAGGGAACCTGGAGGCGAAGACGCGGTCGAACCCGAACTCGAGAAACTGCTCGGCGAAGTACTCGGGCGACATGGTGATCAGGCAGGCCCGCTCGTCGCGGCCGTGGATATCCGCCACGACCTCGCGAATATTGGCGAGCAGCGGAGCGGCCGCGAAGGCGCGGCGGGCGATCTCGTTCGGCACCACTCCCCACATCTCATGCAGGGCGTGTGCGAAGTCAACCGCCGTCGCGGCGCCGGTGGCGAATCGCTCCTCGAGCTCCACCAGAGAGCCGTCCCGCCCGAGCGCCGCCGCCACCAGAGCCGGCGCCGACGTCCGGCGCAGCAGCGTGCCGTCCATATCAAAGACGTGCGCTCTCACCGGGCGTACAGAGTTTCGAGGAGCGCCGCGGTCGCGGGGAAAAGCTCCTCGCTCACGCGCGTCGGGTCGATCCAGCGAAACGAGCCGAACTTCTCGGGTTCGAGCTCCCGCGGGCCAGCGTCGGCGGCGCGAACCCCGAGAAAGCCCTCTACGCCGGCGACGACCCACCACACCTCGCCGGCGGGCACCAGCACGCACGCGAACGTACGGACGGCGCCCGGGTCGAGGACCAGCCCGGTCTCCTCGGCAAGCTCCCTCACCGCGCATTGCTCCACAGTCTCGCCGGCCTCGGGCTTCCCGCCCGGGATGGCCAACGGAGCACCGGCCTCGGCGCGCCGTGTCCCGACGAGCACGAGCCCGTCGGCGCTATGCACCACCGTGCCCACCCCGAACAAGGTCACGGTCGGCGAATCGGTCACGCGGCCATCGTAGCCACCGCCCAGGGCCGCCGGTATCTCACCATGGCTCGCAGTAACCGCCGGCGCACGACTCATCTCCTGGGCCGACCGTGATCGAGCCGCGCCGGGCCAGCAGGCCGAAGATCTTGCAACCCACGCACAGCCCGAGCGCCGACTCGAGCCACATCAGGGTCAGGCAGATGAGGCAGATCGTCCGCGGCAGGTAGCCGCGGATGCCGCTGTTGGTGATGACGGTCATCGTGAACGCCATCGCCAGCCCGAGCTTCCAGGCAAAGCGCTTCGGCGCTGCCGAGACCCACTGTGGTGGGGGGCGGAGTGTGATCGCATGGGCCAGCGCGCCGAACGGGCTGTGCCGCAACCCGATGGTGACCCGGGTCAGGAACTCGAGGAAGAAGAGGCTGGCCACGACCTGGAGTGGCACATACTGCTTGTCGAAGTAGGCGTAACTGAACGCCACCGCCCCCGTCACCATTGTCAATCCAGCGGCCGCGCGCGCCGCGTTCTCGTTGACCATGTCAGTTGCTTCCTCGTGGGTCACAAGTACTTCCGAACGCTGCGTTAGGTATCAAACCTACCAAGCCAACGTGTCGTTAGGGGACTTTTTGCGAACACGCGGCTCGTTGCCGGTAGATGAGGATCGCCAGTGCGCCGTTCGCCAGGCAGTAGTAGGCGGGGTAGGCGAGCAGCGACAGATCGAGCATGCCGACGGCGCCGGTCGCGAGCGCGCCTCCGACGCTGGCCAGCGCGTACGTCGCAAGGGTTTCCGAGTGCGGGTCGCGGCGCACCTTTGGGGTCATCATGGCGACGCCGATCATGTCGGCGGCGATCACGCATCCGACCGCCACGATCGGTTGGCGGATGAGGATCCACCCGATCACTCCGCCTCCAGCGAGCGCGATCAGAGAGAGATCGGTCGCGCTCATCCCGCCTTCGCCCTAACGGATCGTCAGGAGGAAGACGGCGCCGGTCACCACCGCCTGGGTGCCGGTCATGACTGCGCTCCAGGAGGCGCCGTCGGCGAGCTGAGCGACGCAGGCCACGATCGCGAGGATGCCCCAGATCAGCCAGGAACCCCGATGGGGACGGGTGCTCCCGCGCACGGTGTCGCGCACATAGGGGATCGTGTCCGCGATGCCCGCCAATCCGGCGAGCACGCCGAAGGCGGGCGCGAAGTAGCCCATCGAACCCAAGTGCCGCCCCCTTGTTGACTCTCGGTGCCCGCTCGGGCAACGATGCGGCGGAGCCTACGCGAGCATTCGCAGTTCGTCTTCGGTATCGATACGGAGCCGGGTACGGATCTTGGTCCTCACACGAAGCTGCTCCAGACGGTCGACAGCGGTGCGGCGACGTCCGGGTCGCGTCGCACCTCGATGTGCGACACCCACTTGACCCACTGAAAGCCGCGAGCTCCGGGGGCTACGAGCCGGACGGGCGCGCCGTGGTCGTGGCTAAGTGGCGCGCCCGTGACTTGGGTGGCGAGCACGAGATGGCGCGCGTCCTCGATTCCGAAGCTCCAGCGGTAACCGGTGACCGACGCGACGGTGACGTGGCGCGCTCGCGAGTCCGCGCCCGCGACGTCCAGGAGCGAGCCCAAACGCACGCCGCCCCAGCGTTGGGCGGAGTAGAAGCCGCCGGTGCAGTCGAGTGTCGCGACGAGCTCGTCGACCGACGGGAGCTCTCCGATTGACAACACCAGTGGGCGTGCCACGAGGCCGTCGATCCGCAGGCGGTAATCGACCGGGTCGATCACCGCGGGGTTGTCGGCTACCCACGAGGTGCTCGGGAACGCGTTCCCGGCGAACGATCCGGCCTCGTAGGAGCCGGTGAAGCGGCGCCGCGCGCCTTTGAGTCCGAGAAGCGCCTCGACTGGTCGCTGCACGCGCCAGAGCAGAAACGCACCCCCGGCAAGCCCGGTCGTGGCAAGGAACTGGCGCCGTCCGGCGAGGTCGCGTCGCCGGAGCCGTTTGGCGCGCAGCGTCATGTGGACGCCGACGGCGATTGCCAGAATCGCGCCCAGTGCGTCGTGCCAGCTGAGCAGGGTGTAGCCGGCGGGCGCAACGGCGGCGCCCTCGGACCACATGACGCCGGCGACCAGGCAGCTGAGCACCATCACCGCGGCGGCGATTCCCGCTGCGCGCCGGTGGGTGCTGCGCTCACCGCGGACAAGACGTGGCCAGACCCGGCGGAGTTTGATGATGACCAGGAGCGCGATGGCGATCCCGCACGCGTCATGGACGGCGAAGATCCAAGCGCCACCGGGGGATCCGGCGAACAGCGTGAGCGCGCCGGTCACGAGCAGCGCCGCGACCAGCGCCGCGAGACCCCAGTCGGTGCCGCGGGCGGTCACTCCGTCAGTCTAGGCGCCCAAGCCGGCCGCTTCGACCGGCCGCGAGCCCAGGGTCCCGTTCAGCGCGTGGCTTAGCGGCAGCAGTGCCGTCGCCGATATGGCCAGCCCGAGCCCAAGACCGATCGTCACGATCAGCCCGGCCTTCCAGCGCGACATCGCGCGCACCTGACGCGGGGTCGCGCTGCGGTGGCCCTCGGCGAGTTCCGGGGCCATCATCAGCGAGACGACCGTCAAGACGCACGTTACGCACATCCTCCAAAAGCTGGGACTCCGCGACCGCGTGCAGGCGGTCGTGCTCGCCTACCAGACGGGGCTCCTGGAGAGTGCGGCTAGAGCTTGACGACCGGGCTGCGCCGGAGCCGCCGGCCGGTGCGGTCGAGCGCCGTGACCGACGCGTACCGGTGCTCGGCGTAGAGCGGGATGACGGTCTCGAAGCCGCGGCTCGGCGCGATCCCAAGCGGGCGCAAGTCGTCGCGCCTGGCTCCGGCCGCGACCTGCCAGCCGGTGACCTCGGTCGCGCCGTTCCAGCTGGCGTACATGACCGTGGCGCCGCTCTGTCGGTCCCGCGCCGTCGCGACGGCGGGGCGATGGCGAGGGGTGCCCTGCCATGGAAACCAGAGCCCGCGATATGAGTACATGCCCGCCGGGAGGGCAACGTCGACCAGCGCTTTGCCGCCCGAGTCGTACTCGATGGTGTGCGACTGCACGCCCCAACCGACGAGGACTCGGTCCGGGGAGAGGAACTGGACGGAGCCCATCGCCCCCGCCGACAGCCGCTCCGGGCTGTTGTACGAGTTGCGCACCGTCACCCTCCGGTGCGACTCATCCACCTCGAGCACGAGACCCCGCGATTCGGACTCGGTCTTGATCGGACCGTTTGTGCCGTTGTCGAACACGGTCAGGAGGCTGTCCGAGTGCTGGCGGGCGTCGTGCTGCCAGGAAAACTGTGCGCCCGGGCCCATGTGAAGCTGGCTTTGTTTGCCGCCCAGCGTCCAGATGACCTTGCCGGTAGTGCGGTCGAGCTTGTAGAGCGCCCAAGTGTGACGACCGGAGACCAGCAGGTTCCCGTCCGACAATTGCTCAATTGAGTTGATGTGGAGGTAGTCGTACGGCTCGGCGTGCGGCTCCTCTGAAGCGCTCACCGGCACGTGCTGGAGGCTCCGCCACTCGAACAGCAGCCGCCCGCTGGCGATGTCGACCTCCTGGATGATCGACTCGAGGACCTGGCTTTTCCTGGGAGCGCCGATCGAGGACAGATCCATCGGCACCGTCTGCGGAAAGCAGGTGAACAGCGCGGTCCCCTGCGGGGTCACCGTGAGAGCGTGCAGGTCCATCGACCGACCCCCAGCCGCGCGCACCCGCGCGATCTCGTGATAGTCCTGGTTGAGTAGCACCGCCTCGCCTTGCCCGTACCCCGACTGCTGGATCTTCCCCTCCCACCAGACCAGCGCCGGCTTGCCTTGGTACTCCACGCGGGCGAAGTTCGTTACCTGGAGCCCCTTCGGCAACGGACTGAACCACACGGGCGTACCGGAGCGATTGACGATCAGCGGCCCGTACTGCTCGGACCCGTTCAGAGACACGGGCCCGGGTCCCAAGAACAGGAAGCCCGCATCGACGCTGATCAACCCCTCGACCCCCACCGCGGCCGAGGTGGTGACCGCCGGCGGTCGCAGATCCGGTCGCGAGTGGAATGCCGCGACGCTCCCCGCCGGTTTGACGGCGGAGGAGCCGATCTCCGGCAGCGGCTTGGTTTGGCTCAGGATGCGGGTGGCGCCACAGCCGGCGACCATGAGGGCCGCGACGCCTCCCGCTCCCTGCAACAGCTGACGTCGGGTGCGGCCATCGCGGCTCGCCGGCTCAGGCACAGCCGCAGTCGAACGTTTGCGCGATCACAACTCCACCCTTCCTACTCACGCGGACGTAAATCCACCGTCAAGTGGGCGCTTACCATGCTCTAAGTATGGTTCGCGCCCAGGACGAGCGCCTCTCCGTCGACGACGACGCCCCGCCTGCCGAACTGGCGAGCCACACGAGTTCGAGGCCGGCGGGCTTCCCGAGCTCGAGCCGGCCTGACCGACCGCCAGCTTCAGGGCGCCGAGCCGATCGTGGGCCCGCTGGCCGCGGATCAGATCGGCGACCCCGAGACACTAGGGGAGCTGACCAGGGTCCCGCTCGACTCCGTGCTGGTGGCTGGGGCCTCGTAAGACGACTGGCGGTCCTATGCGCTGAGCGTTCTTCGCCAGATACCCAGCGACCGATCCCGTCCTCGGACAAGCGGATCCTACGGTCTTGGCCATGCCACAGCTCGGGCCAACGACAATGTGCGTGTGAAGAACGTCCCAACCGCACCCATCGCCGCAATCGGACTCATCGTCGGCTTCGGCGTTGCGGTGCTGTCGGGGTCCCGGGCCCTGGGCGGGTTGGTGCTCGTGATCTGTGGCGGCGCCTGTATCGCGATCTGGTTGCGGCGCGACGGGCGTCAAATGACGGTGATCCTCACGATCGCCGGACTGCTCGCCTTCGCCCTGTCGCATCTCCTGGGGCTGATCATCGGGGCGTGGCCCGCCGTGTTGCTCACGGCCGCCGGAACCGCGGCGCTGTACTGGCGAGCGTCGGACCGCCGGGTCGAAGAAAGGGCGCCGCTCTAACGCTCTACGGGTCTCCGGCGGCCCGGGCGCGCTGGGGCTCGGCGGAGAGCTTGCGGATGTACGTCCCGGCGGCTTCCATCGCGTCGGCGGCTTCTGGCAGGAACGACCAGAACAGCTGAAACGCGTGCGCCTCGACCGGGAACAGTTCGAGGTGCGCGTCGACGCCATGATCCTGAGCGCGGGCGGCGAGTTCCTTGGCGTCGACGAGTCGTGCATCGCCGGTGGCCGCCTGGATGAGCATCGGGGGCAGGCCGCTGAGGTCTGCGCGCAACGGGTCGACGATCGGATCGTCCGCCGGGTGGCCCGCCAGATACGCCTCGATGCAGCGGCGGATGTCCTCGTCGCTGGCCAGCGGGGCGTTGCACGGTGAGGATGTACGGAGGGCCAGGTCGAGCCACGGGCACAGGATCACCGCGGCGCGCGGGAGCGGCAGGCCTTCACGCTTGAGCGTCAGGAGCAGCGAGAGCAGGATCCCGCCGCCCGCGGAGTCACCAGCGACGATGACCCCGTCCGGATCGGGCGTCTGCTCCCGAGCCCAGAGGTAGGCGCGTTGTGCGTCCTCGAGCGCGGCCGGGAACGGATGCTCGGGAGCCAGGCGGTAATCGGGCACAAGAATCCCGGTCTGGGCCGCCGCCGCGAGCGCGCCGGCATGGGGCTGGTAGCCGAATGCCGAGCCAATCACATAGCCGCCGCCGTGGATGTAGAGCACCGTCGCCTCGTGACCGACGCCCGGGGAGACGACCAGCGACGGCACGCCGCCCGCGGTCACCGGCCGCGTGATCGTGCCGGCCGGAGGCGAGAACTGAGCGTTCAAAGACTCGAACGTGGCCCGCGTCTGGACCAGGTCGTCGTCGCTCGCGAGCATGCCTCGAAGTGGCTCGAGCGCCCGCGCGACCCGCCCAAGCAACTCGCCACCGACCGACAGTGCCGCCGCGACCGCCTCATCGACATCGCGGAGCAGCTGGCGCGCGCGGTCGAGCAGAGCTTCCCCGGCGAGCGTCAGCTCGACGCTATGGGTCGAGCGCCGGAGCAGCTCGCACCCTACGAGCTGCTCGAGGCCGCGAATCTGTCGGCTCAGGGCCGGCTGCGAGACGTACAGCCGCTCGGCGGCGCGACCGAAGTTGAGCTCTTCGGCCACGGCCACGAACGCCCGGAGGTGGCGCAGCTCGATGCCATCGGGCGCGTGGGGGAAAGGGAGGACGCTGGCGGGCTGAGCCACACGACAAGTATGGCCGCCGGGCTGACGATCGGTCATGCAGATCGTGCACCGCGGTCTTGCGCGATCGGCCTTTCCCTTTACTCGCGCGCGCTGCAACCCTCGCCGACGTGATGGTCGCCGACATGACCCTCAGGTTTGGCTCGCTTCGCGTACCGACGACCGTGCACTGGCCGACCGTCGAGACGGTGTCGCTCGCGTTCGTGTTGACCGACGAGCTCTCACCGACCGATCCGCGGCTCGCGGACTGCGTCGTCGTCGGGCTGGCGGGCACACACCTGGGCTCGATCGAACTCGCGGCACTCGAGTGGATCTCCGACCATGCCGGCGAATTCGGCGCGGAGGATGATCACGTGCTCGTCGCGGGCGGCGCGCGGGCAGCATGGTTGGCGTTGGTGGCGCGCGACCGCGGCTGGCCCGTGCTCTGGCGCCAGCTGCTGGTTCACCCCAGGTTCACCGCCTCGCATCCAATGCCGAGGAACGTCGCCGGCGCGCCGCCCGCGACCGTGGTGTGTGACGCGGGGATCGACGGCGGCCGCCGCTACGCGGCGCGGCTCCGCGCCGCCGGGGTCGAGGTTCACGAGGTGCGCGATGACGACTGAGGCCGTCCTGGCGAGCGGGCTCCACCGCGACGAGCTGACCGCGTACTGCCGCCGCATGCTCGGCTCATCGTTCGACGCCGAGGACGCCGTGCAGGAAACGTTCCTGCGAGCGTGGCGGGCCTCCGCGCGGTTCGAGGGCAGGGCACCGCTTAGGGCGTGGCTCTACCGGATCGCGAGGAACGTCTGCCTCGATGCGCTGGGGCACGCCACGCGGCAGCCGGTACCGGTCGAGGACTTGCCCCAACCGATGGATGCTGCCGGCGATCCGGACCCCTCCGATCCCTGCGACGAGGCGCTCGCCCGCGAGCGCCTGCGCCTCGCGATCGTCGTCGCAATCGGCAACCTGCCTCCAAAGCAGCGGGCTGTGCTCCTTCTCCGCGACGTGCTGTCGTGGCACGCGTCCGAGGTGGCCGAGCTGCTGGCCACGACACCGGCGGGCGTCAACAGCGCCCTCCAGCGGGCGCGCGCTGCACTCGAGGCGGTCGACCCGGAGGCCGTGTCGGACACCACGGACGCAATCGGGCGCGAGCTGGTCGCGCGTTACCTCACCGCCTTCGCCGATGACGACGTCGACGCGCTCGTGTCACTCTCGCGAGCAGCCTGACCGCCACGTCCGCCGACTGTCACATTCGTGGATCGGGCGGGGTCAGACCGGTGACTGACGAAACGCAAGCGTGTGAGGAGACAGGAACATGTCGACAGACAAGACGATTGCGGTTGCCGGAGCTACGGGGCGGGTTGGCCATCACGTCGTCGACGTGCTGACCGAACGCGGGCACGATGTCGTGCCGATCTCGCGGACCCACGGAATCGACGTGATCACCGGCGAGGGGCTGGCCGAGGCGCTGGCCGGCGTCGAGTGCATCGTCGACACCGCCACCGGTCCGTCTCCCGAGCAGCAGGCGGCGACGGAGTTCTTCACGACCGCCACCAAGAATCTGCAGGTCGCCGGTGAGCGAGCCGGCGTGCAGCGCATCATCGTGGTGTCGATCATCAACACCGACCGGCTGCAGGGCGGCTACTCCATCGCGAAGGTCGCGCACGAACGCGCGATGCTCGCTGGGCCGGTACCGGCGCGGGTGCTCCGCGCAGCCCAGTTCCACGAGTTCGTCGAGCAGCTGGTGGAATGGGGGACACAGGGCGACTTCGCTTACGTGCCCACGATGCGTACCCAACTCGTCGCCGCGCGGACCGTCGCCGAGGCGCTCGCTGACCTCGCCGTCGACCCGAGCTCCGCGCCCGGTTCTACGCTGGAGGTCGCCGGCCCGCGCCCAGAAGAGCTGACCGAGATGGCGAAGCTCCTCGTCGCCCGGCAGGGCGGCTCGCTGCGCGTCGAGGCCGTCAGCGATCCCGTCGACGGCTATGCCAACGACTCCGGCGTTCTCCTCCCCGGCCCCGACGCGATCCTCGGCGGGCCGACCTTCGAGGAGTGGCTCGGCTAGACCGGGGCCGCGTCATCGCCCAGCGCGCCCAGCACCGGAGGCACGGGGTTCACCCTGAATTGGCGGCGAGGACCTCCGTCGCTTGAGGCCTCATTTGTGAGATCTGAGGCTCACGGGCGGCAGTGCTTCGATCTCGTCCTGGCTGAGGTCAACTCGAAGCTCGCCGGCCACGCGATTGGCGACCCCGATCGGGATCGCGACTTGTTTGCGCGCCCACACGTGTCCCTCCTGCAGGATCACGTGCGTCACGTGATGGTCTGCCGGGTCGATCACGAGACCCTGCACCGACCCGATCCACCCATCTGTTGCGTGTACGGGGTCGCCGCGGCGAATCTCGACGTCGCCGACCGGAACGCGGTCGCTGAACATCGGAGCGTGACCACGGCCGAGCGGCACAGCTAGGGCGTAATATGGCCACGAGGCGCCACCATCGCCGTACCCCAATTCAGTCTCGTTGGCCGGAAGAAACTGGATCTCTTCGGCCTGATCGAGCTGCTCGAACCGCTCCTTCGTGCAGTCGAGCCGGATCAGGTCGTCCTCGACGCTTGCGACGAGCTTGAGCGGCACCAGCCGCGCGAGCTCCTCGTGGTGCCGAGGCTCGACGACGAGATCAGTGATCGCATCGGCAATCGGGTCGAAGATCAGCCGGGTCAGCCGCCCGCATCGCCCATCGGTGGCGTCGACGTGCGCGCCAATCTTGAACCGTTCCCCTTCGCCGCTTGAGCTCATCCCTCTGGCCTCAGATCTAGGTTTCGGTGTGCAGTCGGAATCCTACGACTACAGCCCAGACCGAACCACGATCCACGCCGCAATCAGCCGCTCGAGAGCCCTTGACAGGGATATATTCAGCAAATACTGTTCAGCATATGCTGAAGATTAATGAAGCGCGTCGTAATGACGTCTTGCGGCTGGCGGGTGTGCTCGCCGACGCCTTCATCCACGACCCCGTATACACGTGGATGCTGCGGGGTGGCCTGCGCCTGAAGTCTCGGTTACGGGCGTCGTTTACGGCTGAGATGGAGCAGTACGTCTTGCCGATCGGGGGCAGCGTGTGGACGAATTCCCGGTACGACGGCGCGGTGTGCGAGCTGCCGCCCGGCGCGTGGGAGATGCCGAAATCCATGACGGGCAAGGAGGCGCTCAAATGGCTCCGAGCGTTCGGGACGCGGTTGCCGCTCGCCGCGAGGGTGGAGCGCGCGATGGAGGAGCGACACCTCCGTGAGCCGCACTTCTACGTCCGAATTGTGGGGGTGCGTACCGCGCTGCAGGGACAGGGCGTGGGCACGGCGCTGATGCGGCCGACGCTCCAGAGAGCCGACTCGGCCGGGCTACCAACGTACATCGAGGCCAGCACCCAGCGCAGCGCGGCACTGTACGAGCGGCTCGGCTTTGTGCACATGGATGTGCTCGAGCTGCCGGATGGCGGTCCGCCGGTTTGGCCTATGCGTAGGCCTCCGGCTGGGTAGGACGGACAATCGCGCTTTGGGTCAGCTGCGGTCGATCTCGGCGGCGATGCTCTGCGCGAACGCGTCCGGGCGTGAAAGAAACGGGTGGTGCCCAGCGCTGAACTCGATGAGCCGGGCGCCGGCCCTGACGCGTTGCCGCTGGACCTCGGCCGGGGTGGCGAGATCCTCGGTGCAGACGAAGTAGGTGGCGGGCTTGTGCTGCCAGGCAACCTGGCGGGGTGGCTGCGTGAAGGGTGTCACGGACTGGCGCGTGAGACGGTCAAGCGCCTGCTCGGTCGTGACCTCGTCGCAGTCTTGGAGAAAAAGCTCCCGGATCATGTCGGGATCGACGCCAATGGTGCCGTCATCACCGGGCTGCAACCACGGCGCTGGCTCAGAGCCGATGAGATCGGCCTGCGACTGTCCGGCGGCCGGCATCACCGACGTCACGTACAACAGCTGGGTGACTCGATCATCGGCGCCGGCCTCGGTGATGATCATCCCTCCGTAGGAGTGACCGCACAGGACGACCGGCCCCTCGGCTTCAATGATCGCGTGGCGGCACGCGTCGACGTCGGCGTACAGGTCGCCGAGCTCGTCGCCAGCCTCCCCGCAGCTGGGAAGCGGTAGCGCGACGGTCGCGATTCCGTGATCAGCGAGCGGTTGGGACATTTCAGCCCACCACCATGCGGCATCGCGGACGCACGCGCCGTGAACAAAGATCAAAGTCGGCATACGGAGCACGATAACGCAACGCTCGGGTTGCGCTTGCCGCGCGAGGTTCAGCGCTTGATCTCGACGAGGAGAACCCAGCTGTCGATGAGCCCCGCGCTTGTGGCGACGGCCATGGCCCCGCCGAGCCAGTAGAGACCGCCGATGCTGGTGGTGATCGTCGCCAGAGCGGCGATGACGGCGAGGGTGGTCAGCAGGCTTCCGGGGGCGGCCAGGCCGATTCCGAGCGGCCGGCTCGGTGGTGGCTTCGTGGTCGTATCTACGAATACGCGGATCCACGTGCCCGTGATGCGCGACGCCGCTCGCTCAAACCGCCGCCAGTCACCGCCGAGCTCGAGGTGGATCGTGAACGCGGCCGGTCAGCGAGGCAAGGTCTTGTTGAGCCAGTCGACGCTGCGGTCCAGAACACGACCGGCGCCATCCCCTCGCATTCATCTCTAGCACGGCCTCGAGCAGCTGACCATGCGCCGGCTCGGCGCCGAGCTGGGCGTCGACCCGATGACCGTCTACCGCCACGTCTCAGACAAGGCCGCACTGTTTGACAGTCTCATCGAGCTCGTCCTCGCCGAGGTAGAGGTGCCGCCGCTGACCGGAGCCTGGCCCGAGGACTTTCGAGCGGTCGCGCGCGCAGCGCGAACCACCGTCCTCGCCCATCCGCACGTCGTCCCGCTGCTGGGCACGCGACCCCCGGTCACCCAGCCGACGTTCGCGCTGCTGGAGGCGATCACCGCGATCCTGCTCGAGGCCGGCCTGAGCGAGGAACAGGCCGCCGATGGGTTTGACTGCCTCGGTCGGCTGATCGTCGGTCACGCGCTTGCCGAAGCCGGCCGGCCCCCGGGCGGAGAGGTGGGTGGGGGCGAGCAAGAGCACCGCGAGGCACAGGAAACTCTGCCCGCGGAGCGCTACCCCGCCCTGGCGCGCGTGCAGCGTGCCGCGGTGCGCCACGACCCCAACCGGCTCTTCGAGCTGGCGCTCGACGGCCTGCTGCTCGCGCTCAGTGCCCGCCGTCCCACGGGTATGTCTCCACCCCAGCGGTAACCCCACCGCACCCCGGTTCGAAGCGATTACGGAGTCGTGTACTCCACCAGCGCGGTCACCTGGGGACGAAAACCCGCGGGCGGGTTCAATTGGACCGATGCTGCTTGGTCATCGGCATGCAAAAAGTGAAACCACTTGCGTCCGACTTCGACCGTGACGTTGATCGTGTCGACTGTCCCGCTGCCCCGCAAGACCCTTACCGTGGCCGGGATTGTCGCGGGCGCGCCGGCCGCTCCAAAGTTGTCATACGCGAGCGATAGAACGACGGTCGTGAACTTGACGGCCCCGGAATTCTCCGGCGGGGGTAGGGGCACCACTCGCTGTAAAGCGCCCGCCGGGCCGCCACCGGCTTGCTGGTCGATAAAAAGGGCATACGCACCTGAGCTCATAACGATCTCCAGACTTGGGTCGCTGCAATACCGCCGGAGTGGTTACTCGGCGGATCTCCGAAATACTGTGAAGAACAACGTGTCCCTTATGAGAGCCACGAGTGCGTGCACTGATACACACCGTGAGCGAGGGTCAGGCCGCCTTGGGTAACGCCCCGCCCAGGATTGACAGAAGCTGAGCGCGGTTGGGACCGGGCAGTGGCGGCGGGTCGCTGGCGCGGGCGATCTCGAGGATGTGCTCGACGAATCTATGGTCCGCGAATGTCTCCTCGAGCCGGGTGATGCACCCTCGCGAGGCGACGGCGGCGCGGAATGCGTCGGGATCGTGGAGAAGCGCTACCAGCAGCGCCCGCTGGAGCAGGGCAGGGCCGGTTGGAGGCACAGGTTGGGCTCCGCGGCGGAGCGCTTCGATCTCGGCGAACCGGGCGCGATCCTCGTCGACGGTTTCGCGGTACCACGGCGTCAACTCGGTCTGCGCGACGGCGTCCCAGGCCTCCGCGAGGCGATGTGGGTTCCCAAGGTGCGATCGGATCGCTTCGCGCAGGTGCCAGACGCCCAACAGGCCCAAGGTCATGCCGCGGCCGCCCGAGGGGTTCGTACACGCCATCGCATCGCCGACCGCGACCACGCCGGTCGCCACCGGGCGTCCGTCGACGAGTAAGCGTCGGAAGCGGTCGAGGACCCCGGCCATCGGGAGCACGCCGGTGATGGGCTCGCCGTCGAGCCACTGCTTGTGCGCGGGGCACGCCGCCACCACCGCGGTCCACACGTCGGGATCGCGCAGACGCTTGAGCGGCTGATCGCCGGCGGCTGTGAACAGGGTGACCGACCACGTGCCGTTGTCGGCGGGCAAGGTGAGCACGGAGAAAGTGCCGACGTCAGTCACGATCGGAGCGCGGAAGGCAGGCATCCCTGTGCCCCGAGCGCGGAAGTAGCGCGTGTAATAGACGAATCCCGATTCCTCGACCTCTTCGATGACCGGCCCGACGCCCGCCTGCGCCAGCCAGCGCGTGAGCTGGGAGCCCCGGCCTGTGGCGTCGACGATCAGATCGGCGCGGAGGTGCTCGCCGCCGCCGGTTCGCACACCGCTGATGTGCGGCGTCCTGTCATAGCCGCGCACGACGAGTTCGCGGACATGGACGCCGCTGCGTATCTCGAGGCCCGGCTCGGCGTGTGCCGCCCAGCGGAGGACTTGCTCGAGCACCGGCCGGCGCGCGGTGAGCGTTTGGAAGCGCTCGTCTCCAGAGCGCGGAGTTCGGTCTGTGATCGACGGTGGCATCAGACTGAGGAGATCGAAACGAAGCCCGCCGGCATCCTCGAGCGCGACCGCGACATCGGGCAGCATGTCCTCCATAAGCATGCGGCCGCGGGGTAGCAGGAAGTGGGGCTGGCGGAACTGGATGACCCCGTCACGCGGCCAGCGCTCCCATGCCTGAGCGGCCGAACGGGGCGCGGGCTCGGGATCGCGCTCGAGGATCGTCACGTCGTGGCCGTCCCGGTGCAACATCATCCCGGCGGCCAACCCGCAGACCCCAGCGCCCAACACAATCATCTTCGGCATCGTGATCGCCCCTGCTTGTTCGCTAGCGGCCGAGACCGGATCGGCGCTCGTACTCACCACATCGCGGGCACACGCCGGTGTCGCCCTCGAATCGGTAGTAACGGCCACACAAGCCGAAGACATCAGGCGCGGTCTTCACCGCTCGGGGCATCCGTCGAATTGCGAAGTTGGTCAGCATGTGAGTCTTCCTGTCATAGAACGGATGGCTTGCTCGTCTGAGAGCGATACGCGCGAGGTCGCGATCCGGTTCTCGTCAAACACGCCTAGTTCGGATGAGACGCCACCTGGGCCCGTTGATACGACCACGCGCGGGAACGGCCCTCGCGATAGCCGGGCGAGGGCGACCCGCGGCGATGTAGGGTGGTCGGGTGGAGCGAGTGTGGGACTATCCGCGTCCGCCTGCCGTCAGACCGTGTGACCGTCGGGTCCGGGTTGAGTGGGCGGGCGAGGTCTTGGCTGACTCGACCCATGCACTGCGGGTGCTGGAGGCCAGTCACCCGCCGACGATCTACATCCCGCCCGCCGACGTGCGCCTCAGCCTGCTGACTGCGAGCGATGCCGGTCCGACCTGGTGTGAATTCAAGGGCCAAGCGCGGTATCTGGATGCGATCGTCGCCGGGCAGCGCGCGCGGGCGGTCGCCTGGAGCTACGCAGCCCCGACCGCGGGATATGAGGAGTTGCGAGACCACGTCGCGTTTTACCCCGGGCGCGTGGACGCCGCGTGGCTTGATGACGAAAGCGTGCAAGCCCAGCCGGGCGACTTCTATGGAGGATGGATCACCGACGATCTCGTCGGCCCGTTCAAAGGACCGCCCGGCACGCGCGGCTGGTAGCGATTCCGCTCGCGCCAAGCCCCCCGGAACGTGGTCACGATCCATGCGGCCGGTGCGTGCGTAATACTGGTCGCGAAGGATGCTCTGACCCGTGGGTGCCAACGTGATCATCTCTTACGACGGAACTCCGAACGACGACGACGCGCTTGCGCTGGGCAAGATGCTGGCGCGGGCCGGTTTCGCGTTGGCGCTCGCATATGTGCGCCATTCGCGTGAGTTTGACCCGCGCCGGGAAGAGGTGGCCCAGCATGACGCCGAGCAACGCCTGGAGCGTGGCGCCGCTACGTTGGGCGATACGGAAATCGCTCGCCACGTCGTCATCGGTGCCTCGACCGGAGACACCTTGGGGCAGCTGGCCGAGAGAGAGGGAGCGTCGGTGGTTGTGTTTGGCTCGGACTACCGGACCCCGCCCGGTCACGTCGAGCCCGGCACGTCCGCTCAGCATCTCCTCGACGGTGGCTCGGTGGCGGTTGCCATCGCCGCGGCTGGTCTGCGAACGCAGCTGGACGGCGCGATCAGATCCATCGCCGTGCCCCTTGCCGGCCCGACGAACGATGTCGCCCGCGAGACCGCGGGCGCGCTCGCCGTGAAACTCGGGGCAACGCTTCGCGAGTCACGCGCCGAGCCGGCGGACCTGATCGTGGTCGGGTCGCAGCCCGGCGCACCGGCCGGACGCGTCGTGATCGGCGGAGACGTGCGCAACGAGCTAAACAGCGCGCGCAGCTCAGTGCTGGTCCTCGCGGGCGGAGTACCGCTTCTCGCCTAGCGCTGCGCCCTTCCGCGGCCGGCGGCGCAAGGAAGCGCCGGGTCGACGATGATTGTCTACGTGTCCGAGAAACCCCCCGCCCGAAGCGTCAAGATCTCCGCCGACGAGCGCACCGGATGGTCGTCGGAGCGCCCAGGCGCACATGGCGCCCCGCCCCGCCCGGTCGATCTGTCAGTTCGGTGCCGTGTCCTCGCTCCCTCGCATCGGCTTCGCTACTCGCCCGGAAGCCTTCTCATCATCGTCGGCGCCGAGTCATCGGAGCCCGCACGGTTCGCCGAGCGAGTTGTCGAGGAGCGCGGAGCCACCCTCGCACCCGCCCGGGTACGAGCACTGCTAGCCGGTCGGGTCGCGGAAAGCGAGATCGAGGAACGTGCCAGCGAACTGCTCGCCGGCGCCGTTCTCAAGCGGCTGCAAGCCGAGCAGAACGTCGTTCTGCCGCTCGAGGGTTTCGACGCTTCAGAGCGCGAACGATACGTGCGCCTCGCCCATAATCTCCGGCGCCCGCGACACCTGATCCTGCTCGAAGCTTCGCGCGACAAGGTGCTCGACAGCGAGCGGCCCGCACTCGACGAACTGCGACGTTCGCTTAATGCCGGCGAACTCGGACTCGAGGGGTTCCAGACCGCGCTTCGTCTCGGCGGCCCAGCACTCGCCGAGCTCAAACGAATCGTCTTTCAGGCCCCGCCACGCGACGACTGATCCTCGCCGCTCGCGAGCAGGCTGACGGGCTTACCTTCCGAGCAGCGCGCACACTGCCGCGGCCTGGAGCGAACGGAGCTGCTGCAGTAGCGCGCCGGTAGGCGCGGCGATGTTGAGCGACGTCGTTACCGAACGACGGCCGTCCGCCGTCGCGGCGGCCCATTGCACGTATCCGGGAAAGTTGCCCGTGTGGCCGTACACCGTGCCGCACCGCGTCTGATACCGGAAGATGGCTAGCCCCGCCGAGTTTCTACCAGGGCCGGGCGGGCTTGAAGAGCCCGCCACAAAGCGCAGCTGCTCACGACGCTGCGCGCTGCCGAAGAACCGGCCCCCGAGATCGGCGCGGATGAACGCGCCAAGATCAGCCGGGGTGGAGACGATTGCGCCGGACGCCCACGCGCCGCTCGGGCTCAAAAACGTGGTGACGTCTTGCGGTGGCTTTCCCGGCTCGACGTCGTAGCCGTGCATGAACGGCGTCGGCAACGAGATCCTCCGCGTCGGGAAAGTTGTCTGCCTCAGCCCCGCCGGCCCGAACACAATCGTCGAGAGAAGCTTGCCGAACGACCGGCCGGTGACCCTCTGTGCGATCAGGCCGACGACAATATTGTCGGTGTTCGAATACTCGTAGCGCGAGCCGGGCGCGAACCTGAGGCCCTCGTTACGCACCCAGCCGATTATCCGCATCGGCGACACGTACCCGCGAGGATTTGTCATCGCCTGCATTCGGAAGCCGTCCGACTGCGTGTAGTCAGGCAACCCGCTGGTGTGATTGAGCATCTCGCGCACCGTGACCATCGACCAGGCCTGCGGCATCACTCCTCCAAGACGCTGCCCAATCGTGTCGTCTAGACCCAGCCGGCCCAGCTGCACCAGGCGCAAAGCGACCGCCCCAGTAAATGCCTTCGTGATGCTGGCGATTCGCATGTGGTCTCCCGGCCGCGGTGCGCCCGGACGCGACGCGTCCGCCCGCCCCGCGCGAAGAACGGTCGTGGAACCTCCGCGGTAGAGGGTCACGATCGCGCCTACGGGTCCGCCCGGCGTGGCAACGAGACGATCGAGAAGACGCTGCACGGCCGCGTCGCTCGTGCGACCGCCGGGAACGGCCCCAACGCCGCTCGGGAGCAGCAGCATCCCGACGGCCGCCAACAACACGAGCGCCACAACCGACCAAGCCCGAACAAACCGGCCCACGCGAACAACATATCCGGGTCGCAACCGCGAACACAACCATCCCGGCTCGTTCAAAGCTTGGTCCCGGTTCGGGTCGGCGGCTCCTACCCGACCACTCGGGCAGTGCGATCCGCACTCGACTGCCCTCACGGAGGCGATCCGGTCGGCCGGGATCCGACGTGTCGTATCCGACCCAGTCAGCGGCGGGATATCGCAAAAGTATGAACATGTTTAACGCGGTTTCAGGCGTTCTGAACCGTAATTCTTGAGTCCCAGCCTGATCCCGCACTCCCGATCGCTTGCACCAATCATCACGAATTGATATGTACTGGTCGTGGGCGCACGTTGGTCAAGAGGGCATGCGCTGGGAAGGCGAGCACCTTGGTTAGCCGCCCTCGGACTCGTGCTCGCGGGCGTTCTTACATTCTGGACCGCGACGACTGGATCAGCCCAGAACTCGCCCTTGATCACCGTGCGTGCACCGACTGGAGGGTTCAACCTGCCAAAACCAACCATGGTGCCTTCGCCCGCGGGGACCCGTACAAAGGTGCCGCCCTCGAGCACACCGACCAACCGGATTGTCCTGGCGTTCACCGGCACCCTCTCGTGCTCGAGTCCGACGTGCACGGCGCTCGCGACGCTTTATGCGCCGGTTCTCGGGACGCGCACGAACGTGCCGCTGGCCACATTCGCTCAGGTGCTCTCCTCGGGACAATCCATTCCGCTTCGCTTCGGGCTGTCACAGCACAGCGTTAATCTCCTCTACACCAATACCGGAGACCCCAGGTGCACGGTGGTGATCGCGGTCGTCGATGGAGGCGCCACGGCGTCAGCTTCGAGCGTGCAGGTCCAGGCGAAGACGATCCCCAACGTGCCGATCAACATCGGATAGTTCGCGGATCGGTCGCTCTCGAGTTCAGACGGCGGCGGCTCGATGGCCACGTCTTTAGAATGCGACCGGATAGCGCGAGTCAGGGCCTAGCGCGGGGTCAGCTAGCGATGTCGACGGCACTCTCCAGTCCACATCTTGTAGGGCGTGAGATCGAGACCGAGCGGCTCGTCGACGCTCTGGACGCGGCACAAGAGTCGCATCCCACACTAACGCTTGTCATCGGCGAGGCCGGGGTTGGAAAGACCCGGCTCGCGCGCGAGGCGGCGAAGCAGGCAGCTGACCGCGGGATGCTTGTCCTACGAGGCGAGTGCGTCGAGTTGTCGGGCGGCGAGTTCCCATATGCACCGGTGGCCGCGGCATTGCGTGACCTGGAACCGCGTGACCTCGACGAAGCGCTGACGAAGCTACCCGCACGGGCTTGGCTGGAGCTGGCGCGGGTCTTTCCCGGCATCGTCGGGGAGCCGCCGGGTCCGGGGCTAACCGGGGACGACTTTCCCCAGACACGGGTGTTCGCGTGGTTGCTTTCGCTCCTGCGCCAGCTTTCGGACAGGGTCCCGCTCTTGCTGGCTGTGGAAGACCTGCAGCTAGCCGACGCCTCATCGCGAGACTTCCTTCGCTTTCTGGCGTTGAATATGAGGGCGGAGAGGATCGGGGTCATCGCCACCGTACGTGGCGACGAGCTGCATCGCGATCATCCGGTGCGGCGACTCGTCGCCGAACTCGTGCGAAGTGACAACGTCCATCGAGTGGACCTTGCACCGCTGTCGGTGGAGCAGGTTGCGCGGCAAGTCGCTGAGATCCTGGAGGAAGATCCGTCTCCTGGCCTCGTGGCCCGCTTGTTCGCCCGCGCCGAAGGTAATCCTTTTTACACCGAAGAGCTCCTGGTAGCCCACCAGGCGAATACGGACGCCGTGCCTTCGACTCTGCGGGACGCTCTCTTACTGCGGGTGGAGTCTCAATCGGAATCTGCCCAAGCCGTCGCGCGCGTCGTCAGTGTGGTCGGGCGACCTGCCCCACACGCGCTCTTGCAGAGCGCGGGTGGGTTCGCCTGGTCCGAGCTCGAGTCAGCTCTGCGGGAGTGCGTAGATCACCACCTGCTCGTGTGCGACAGAGAGACGGGCGCATATCGGTTCCGTCATGCGTTGCTGAGAGAAGCCGTCTATGAAGACCTGCTTCCGTCACAGCGCGCCGCTCTGCATCGAAGCATCGCCCAGGCTCTCGAGCAGGACGGAGGCGACGTCAGTGCCGCCGAGTGCGCCTACCACTGGGATACCGCGGACGAACCGCAGCGTGCGCTGCGGTGGCTGGTCGAAGCGGGCTTCGCTGCGGGACGGCGCTTTGCTCACAGCGAAGCATCTGGGCACTTCAATCGTGCGCTGGAGCTGTGGCCGACCGTCGAGTCGATCGAGGTCGACATCGATCTCGTCGAATTACTGGCTCGAGCCGCGGAGGAGGCACGCTGGAACGGGAACTTTGCACGCGCGAAGGAGCTGTGTGAGCAAGCGCTCAGGTGCTTCGAGCACGACACCGACAGAGCCAGGGCTGCGGCCCTTTATGAGCGGCTGGGGCGCTATCAACCGTGGAATGTGGAGGGGTCGCTCGCGGCGTATGAGTGCGCACTTAAACTCTTACCGGAGGAGAAGACGGCCGAGCGGATACGCCTCCAGGTCAACCAGGCGTACGCCCTCACCTTCCTCGGCCGCTGGCAGGAAGCCAAGTCCAGGGCGGAGCAGGTCCTCGAGGACACCGCGAGCGAAGAGCTGCTCTGGGAGCAGGGTTCAGCCAGGGCCGTCCTGGGCGTTTCGGATGCATTTCTCGGCGACCTGTCCGGCGGTGAGCGCGAGCTTCGTCATGCCCTGCTGCTGGCGGAGAAGACCGACGATCCCGAAGCCATCGGTCAGATCCACCTTGACCTCGGCGAAGTACTGCGGCTGCAGGGACGCACCGAGGCGGCCCTCCAGGTGATGCGCGACGGCGAACGTCTCGTTGCGCGCTACGGTGCCGGAGGGCTGTACGGAAACTTCATGGCGGTTAATGCGGCCGACGATCTGTTACGCCTCGGACGCTGGGATGAGGCGGGTGCAAAGGTAGAAGAACTGGATCGACTTCAGCTCGGACCGACAGCCGAGCTGCTGATATCGACTGTCGCCGGCCGGTTGGACACGGCGCGTGGACGCTTCACGTCTGCGGAGGAGAGGCTCAATCGGGCCGTCGAGTTGACCCAAGAGGCAGCGCTCCTGGAGTTCATCCCCACCGTTCACGCTGCGTTCGCCGAGCTCGAGCTATGGCGCAACGCGACCGATCGCGCCCGGGTGCAAATCGCGGCCGGCCTCGAGTCGATTGGCGAGGGCGCCGACGCGCTCCATCTGCCTGCGCTTTACTCGATGGGAGCCAGGGTCGAGGCCGACCGGGCAGAGGAGACCCGCTCGGGCGGCGACGAGATCGGGTTCGATGAAGCGCGGCAGGCCGCCGCGGCGCATTGTGACAGCCTTGCGGCACTGCTCGAGAGCACGGAAAGCGCCGTGAAACCACCCGAAGCCGAGGCTCACCTGGCCAGCTGTCATGCGGAGCTATCGCGCGCGAGCGGACCCTCGTCGCCTGAGCGGTGGGCTCGTGCCGTGGAACTATGGAACGCGCTCGACAGGCCTTACGCGTCGGCCTATGCGAGCTATCGCCAGGCCGAGGCGCTTGTCGGTCGGGCTTCGGAACGCCAGGAAGCGCAGCGAGCCCTAGCGGACGCCGCGCGGCTGTCGGCGAAACTCTCCGCCGAGCCGCTCGGGGCCCGCATCGAGACGCTCGCGCGGGCCGCGCGACTGAACCTATCGGCAGCGGACCGCGCGACTGACGCGGCTCCCGAGGCGGTCGGTAAAGGGCACCCGTTTGACCTCACCGATCGCGAGCTTCAAGTGCTGGCCTTGATGGCGGCCGGGCTTACCAATCGCGAGATCGCTCAGAGGCTGTACATCAGCCAGAAGACTGCGGGCGTCCACGTCTCCCACATACTCAGCAAGTTGGGAGTGCCGAATCGTGTGATGGCGGCTGCCGTCGCCCAGCGTCTGGGCCTCGCCCCTCCGAGCTGACGGCAGAGCCCAACCGCCTTAAGCATGCCCGTCCGAACGACCTCGCCGGGGTCGAGGCCCCACCACCGAGTTTTGTCTTCGGCTGTGGGGTGCTAGCCGGCACGCCGACCCAGGACGACGTAGGTACGGGCGCGTCCGAAGATACGTAGCCCGGGCGTCCGAAGATAGGTCGGTTACACGATGTGCGTGCGCGGACGCGGGCGTAAGTTCGACGCACCAACGCACCAAGGGGCAGCGCGCAAGGCAGAGATGGCATGGGGGCCACTCAGCAGACCGGCAGCCGCTGATCGCCGTGGGCCAACGAGAGCGAGTGCTCATGCACGGGAACCACCACACCTCCAAGCTGCTCGCCAATGGGCGGGTCGCCAATCTGCGGCGCGAAGCCGCATCACGAGAGGATCCGGCAAGGACTTCTCGTCGAGGAGCCGGTTTCGCGGCGCGCAGCAAAAGCGGCAGCGAACTGGTCCGGATGGTGCAGTCGGCCGCCGCTGGGAACAGCGAGGACTGGGAGCTGCTCGTCCATCGATTCGCCGGGATGATCTGGGCCATTGCTCGAGCCCACCGGCTGAGCGCGGCCGACGCGACGGACGTGTCGCAGGCGACGTGGCTGAAGTTGGTTGAGCGGCTGGATCAAATCCAGGACCCCGACCGGGTCGGGGCGTGGCTCGCCACTACAGCGCGGCGCGAGTGTCTTCGCGTCCTCCGCGGATCGCGTCGTGAAGCGCCGTCGGGAGAGGGCATTCCTGAGCAGATATCGCCAGAAGCCCCACCCGACAAGGCTGTGCAGCTGACCGAGCGCAATCAGTTGCTGCGGCGCTGCCTCGCTCGGCTGCGGCCGACCGATCAGGCGTTGCTACGCCTGTTGTTCGCCGATCCGAGGCCAGCCTACGAGGACATATCCGCGGCTCTGGACATGCCGATCGGAAGTATCGGTCCCACCAGGGCACGGGCGCTTGAACGACTGCGAGAGGAAATCGAACGGGAGGGCGAGCTCTCCCTCATTAGCGACTGAGAGGAGATAGACATGAAACAAGTAGTCAACCGCAACCTGGCCGCCATTGCCGTCCGGCTGGTCGACGACGCCCACATGGCATGGGTTGCCGCGTCAGCCGAGTCCGCCGCTGCATTGAGGGGTTCTGACCAAGCGCGCGACCGTGAGTGTTCAGCATGAGATTCGTCACCACAGCGATACTCCGGGATCGTCACGCGGAACCGCCGAACGAATGTGCCCACGCGAGGCACGTCGGCACGTGCGGTTCGTGTCAGCGTAGGCAACTTGCGAGATGGCAGGAGCAGCTCCTGTTAGCGGGCGGTTCGCGCACCGACCGCGGCCGACGGCAGGACGCGAGCGGGTCGGAACCAGCTTGAAGATCGCTGCGATCCGCCGACGGTGCTGAAAGCAACTGCCGATTCCGCCAGCCGCGACCGCCGCCGTCCGCTTGTATCGTCTGTGGAAAGGAGTGGTCGTGCCGTCTGCTGTTCCACAGTCGCTGGCGTGCGTCGCTGGGTGGCTGCGCTGTCCGGTTTGTTACGAGCCGCTTGCGCCCGCGGTGGGAGCGTTGTTGTGCTCGCGTGGCCACAGTTATGACGTGGCCCGGGAGGGCTACGTGACGCTGTTCAGGACGGGCGTAGGTCATGCGAATGGGGACGATGCGGGCATGGTGGCGGCGCGCGCGAACGTGGAGCAAACCGGCCAGTTCGACCCGCTGACCGCCGCGCTCGCCGAGACCGCGGGCGCGCTCGCCGACGCCGGCACATCGCTCGTGCTCGACGTCGGTGCCGGGACCGGCCACCACCTCGCGGGCGTCCTCGGCCAGCTGCCGCAAACGCGCGGCGTTGCGCTCGACGCGTCACGTCCTGCCGCCCGCTCGGCGGCCCGCGCCCACGAATCCATCGCCGCCGTGCGCGCCGATGTATGGCGCCAGATCCCGCTCGGCAATCGCGCCGTCGATGTCGCGCTCAATGTGTTTGCGCCGCGCAACGGGCCCGAACTCGGTCGCGTCGTGCGCCCCGGCGGAATCGTGCTGTCCGTGACGCCAACCTCGACGCACCTTCACGAGCTGGCGGCGCTCCACTCGATCCGAATCGATCCGGACAAGACCGCTCGGCTCCGTCGCGAACTCGGACCCTGGTTCAAACCGATCAGTGTCCGGCTCATCACCTGGACCCTGCAGTTCACCAGAGAGCAGGCGGCAGCTGTCCTTCGTATGGGTCCCGCGGCGCGACATCTACGGCCGGATTTCGAACGCCGTATGTCGGCGCTCGGGGAATCGATCCGAGTAACAGCGGCGGCTCGGCTTCGCGTGTTCCAGCGCCGCGCCGGCTAGTCGCGCAGAGCGTCTCGGTAGCGGGCGAGGAGTCGGCGCAGTTCCGTGATTCCGTCCTCGCCAAGGATCGTGGCGTTGTGGAGGTTGCGCTCGCGGCTGTGATCGTTGATCGAGTCGAGCACCGCTTGGCCGTCGCTGGTGAGGATCAGTAGCGGCGAGCGCTGATGGTCGAGGTTGGGCTCGAAGGTCGCGTGGCCGTCGGCGACGATCGCGTCGGCCACCCGCTGGACGCTCTGGCGAGCGAGTCCGAGACGCCGGGCGATCATCGCGACGCTGAGCCGGCCGGTCGCGGCGATCCACATCACTTGCCACCGCGCCTGATCGCGCTCGCGCGGCTGGTCAGGTCAGACGCATGGCCCGTGAGCGGCTCCCGCTGAGCAGCCGGCACCCCCAACCGGAGTGTGGATAGGGTCCCGTCGATGGCGCCCCGCGGCGAAGTGATCCTGCGCCCTGCGACCGCGGAGGATGTTTCGTCGATCGCGTCCATCTGGTACCGCGGGTGGCAGGACGGGCACATCGGGCACGTTCCTGAGGAACTGACAACCGCGCGCACCGAGCGGTCCTTCTGGAGCCGGGCCGCGCAGCGGCTGCCCGACACGACTGTCGCCGAGATCGACGGGGCAGTCGCGGGGTTCGTGATGGTCGTCGACGACGAGGTCGAGCAGGTGTATGTCGGCAGGGACCAGCGAGGCTCCGGGGTCGCGAACGTCCTGCTCACCGAGGCCGAGCGGCGTGTACGACACGGCGGCCACGAGACCGCGTGGTTGGCTGTCGTGGCCGGCAACGAGCGCGCGCGTCGCTTCTACGCCAAGTGCGGCTGGGTTGACGAGGGCCGGTTCGACTATCAGGCACAAGGTCCCGACGGTCCGATCACGGTGCCCTCGCATCGGTACGTCAAAGCAGTTCAGGCCCGCTCACCCGAGACGTAGCCTGGTCATCGGTCCGCACGACGGGGGTGCTCGCGCGCGCGGACTGGTGTCACCATCCAATGCACGAGGAGGAGGACTGAAGGCACGGCCCTCCTTGCTCACGCAAGGCATTCGGTTGGGATCAGGACCGCCTCGACAGTCATGGCAGATAGGCTGCCGTCATGAAACGTGTTCTTTTAGTCGTGCTGGCCGGCGCGGCAGCAGCCGTCATTGCCGTGGCGACCGCCAGCGCCGGCTCTCGACCGACACCAATCCTCATTGGAGGCGGCCCACCGTCCAGTGAGGGATTTGGAAAGGTCAAACCGGGCAAGATCTTCCTGGGCGGCGATCCGACCGGCCTCGTATGCGCGATTCACTGGACCACTTGGGGCGGCCAATTCGCGATCGGGACCGGCACGGGCTTCTACGTTGGACCGAACCAGATCACCGCCGCCGGACACCAGGCATCGGCCGTCGTCGTGCTTTACCACCTCGCCACCTGGCATGGGCGGCCCGCGTACACCGAATACAAGTGGTACTTCCCACAGGGCGGGAGCACCTACGGCGGCGTCACCCGCTGTTCGGCCTGATCGATCCATCCGAAAGGGAAAGCCGTCGGCGGACCCAGCGCCCGCGGTGTGCCACGCTGTTCGCGATATGACGACGGTCGCTCAGACCGGCACGGACGGGTCCGACACGCGGCTCGCTACCTACGGGACCTTGGCACCAGGGCGCCCGAACCATGGCCAGCTAACCGGCCTGTCCGGACGGTGGTTGGTAGGCCAGGTACGCGGCTCGCTGGTCCAGGGAGGTTGGGGCGCCGAGTTGGGCTTCCCGGGATTGATCCTCGACGCGGACGGGCCGCTCGTCGAGGTCGACGTCTTCGAGTCCTCGACGCTGCCGAGTCACTGGCACCGTCTGGACGCGTTCGAGGGTGCCGGCTATCGCCGAGTGACCGTTGACGTGTCGACAGCGGAGGGTGTTCTGCCGGCGTCGATCTACGTGCTGGCCGAGACGATCCGGGGGGCGTAAGCAGCGCGTCGTCTTGGGACCGCCGGCGTGGTCTGTCTCGAGGCTGCTTCCGACCATCTAAAGCGGCCGAAAGCAGGCCCCCCTGCGTGCGACCTTGGGGACATAAGCAGGTGGGGGATGCTTACGTCCCCAAGGTTGCTTGGGCCGGGTGGACTTTCGGGTGAAGTACATAGGGATTGGTCGCCGACGCGGCCCCGAGTCCCGAGTGAGCCGACCTGGGCGAGCGGGTTGCCGGCGCCGGCTGGCCACGCACAGGGCTGCGGCCGAGTCGCGGGTCAGCTTCCAGCCACCACTCCCCGGCTGGCGAAGCTGATCAAGCCCAGTGCTCATCTCGCCTAACCCGATAGCGACTCAAAGTCGGGTGCGGGCCCGAGGTGGGCGAGCTTGTCGGGGTTGACGATCGAGTTGATGCTGCTGATCTGACCGCCGGCGATATCGAGCGCGACCACGGCGATCAGGTGCCGTTCTGCGTCGAGATAAAGCGCACCCGGCCCGCCGTTGACCTCGACGCGATGCAACGACACCTCCGGAGCGGTGCCGCTGAGGAGCGAGTTGATCAGCGTCCGGGCGACCCGGCTGCGTCCTCTCAGCGTCCGCGCGAGCGCGGGGACCTTGCCGCCGCCGTCGCCGGTCAGTGTCACGTCGGCCGCGAGCAACGCTTCGAGGCCGGCGAGATCGCCGTGCTGGGCGGCCTGGAAGAACCGACGTGCGAGCTCCTCGCGCTGCTCGGGCGTGGTTCGGAAGCGAGGCCGGCCCTGCTCGACATGTTTTCTGGCGCGGGTGGCTAGCAGGCGCACGTTCCCCTCGCTCTTACCGACGATCGCTGCGATCTCCGGATAGCGGTAGTCGAACACGTCGTGAAGCAGCAGCACGGCTCGTTGCTCAGGCGAAAGGCTCTCGAGCAGCACCAGCATCGCCACAGACAGCGAATCAGCCATCTCGGCGTGGTGCGCGGGATCGTCGCTGTCGTGGGTGATGATGGGCTCGGGCAGCCACTCGCCGACATAGCTCACGCGGCGGGCGCGCGCGGAGCGCAGCTCGTTGATCGCCAACCGCGTGGTCACGGTCGCAATGAACGCGTGCGGCGATGCGATCTGCTCGCCCGAGTCGAGCGCCTGATGGACCCTCAAGAGCGCTTCCTGGACCACGTCCTCGGCCTCGGAGACGGTGCCGAGCATCCGGTAGGCGATCGCGAACGCCGTCGGGCGCAGCTCGTCGAGCAATCGTTCGCGATCGGTCACCTCGCCACGAATCCCTGTCGCCAACTCGGGTGCGCGGGGAGCCACGCGAGCTCGCGCTTGGCCTTCGCGTTCGACGCGCCGCGGATCTCGGTCATCATGACCACGCCGGCTTCGCCGGCGAACTGTCGGGCGGTGGACAGCGGCACCCGCGTCGGCTCCTCGGCGCCCAGTGTCTGCGCCAGCGCCGGCAGCCACTCGGCGACCGGTGCCGGGTCATCGTCGACGACGTTGTAGACGCCTCGGCTGCCGCGCTCGATCGCCGCGACCGTCGCCTCCGCCGCGTCGCCGACGTGGACGAACGACCACACGCCGCCGCCGTCGCCGACCATCGGGAACTTGCCCTGGCGGATCAACTCGAACTGCTCCTCGCCCGGTGCCAGCGACGTACCTGGCCCGTAGAGGGCGCCGTATCGCAGCACGATCCCTTCCGTCCACCGCGCACCGAGAACCGCCTCCTCGAGGTGCCGAAGCGCGGCCAGAGTCTCGCGCATCTCCGCCACCGGCGCTTGGTCGAGCGGGTCATCCTCGCTCTTCACCGGACCGCCGGTGCGGGCGTATGCGCCGTAGGTCGCCACCGCCTGCGCGACAAACCGTCGGACCTCGACTGCCTTTCCGGCCGAGAGCAGGTAATCCGTCCCTTCGGTCCGCAGCCGGTTGGTCGGCGCGGCATCGCGTTCGGAGTAGCTCATGACCCCTGCAAGCGCCGTCAGCTGATGGACGATTACGTCCGGCCTCGCTCTCCTCACCGCTTCTGCGACCTGATCGGGATCAAGCGCGTCTGCGACCACGGGCGTAGCGCCCAGCTCGGAGAGCATGCTCCGCTTCGAGTTGCTGCGCGTCATCCCGTGGACCTCATGACCCGCGCCAACCAGGCGCGGCACCAACTGGCTCCCGATTGCACCCGTCGCCCCCGCCACAAACACTCTCATGACCGGCTCCTTTTGATCGAGGGAGCGTCGTCCCGTCAACGCTCGTTCCGTCCGCTTTCGCCAGTGATGGCGGCGCAGCGGCGACTCAGCGGTGACTGTCAGAACAACCGATAAGAGCCCAGGAGCGTCAGCGGTTGAACATTGGGCGGCGCGGAGCGCGAACCCTCGACCAATTCCTGGAGCTCCCGGAACTCGGGGAAACCCGGGATCGGATTCTCCGCACCGTCGTCGACCTCCACAACCGCGACGAACGTCTCGCCGTCGGCCAGCAGCAACGACGCGTAGCGGATCCCATCCGGCCGCGCTTGGTTGATAGCCGCGAACATCTTCTCGGTCGCCGCCTGAACATCGCTGACACTCTCCGGCTTGATCTTGGCACTCGCCATCTGCACGCTCATCTGATGACCCTTCCTTTCGAGTTCGAAGTGCGATCCCACGAGCGGGTGCGCGGTCCGCACCTGGCTTGTTAGAAACAACTGCGGCATCCACACCCAAGACAAGACAGCAGCCCCGGCTGTTACACCCGCAAGCACCCCAGACGCTTAAGCCACAGCCTCGGGCCGGCCAATGCCCGCACCGCCGCTCCGCCAACGACGCCAGCGACCATGCCAGAGCCGACCGCGGCCCCGCCCGCAGAAGCTAAGGGCATTCCCAAGCCCCCGAACCGGCCGCAGCGCTCCCCGGAACTCGTCGCGACCGGTATCGGCTCAAGCCCTGCCGCTAGCCGGAGCGCCGAACAACAGAAACCAGCAACCGCCAGCAGCGAGCCGTCGCGACGGGTCTCGTCAACCAAGCTTGGTTTGGCGCCTCAGCACGTCAAGCTCGTCGAGAGGCGGGGGCGACGCAGCCGGCTCCGGGAGCGGCCGGGCTGGGTGAACCATGCTGAGTTCGCCCAACCTTTTCGTCGCCGCGAGCGTTCTTAGTTATAAGACGCCGCCGCCCCGACCCTCGAAGCTACGGAAGCAGAGCTTAGGTTTTCCGAGCATTTGCCACATTTTCTATATTCCGGTATGTTCTCGCCGCGCGTTATGACAACTTTCTCGGATCGCGCTCGTTATGACACCTGAGGTGGTTGGGGGCTGTCGGAATGAGAGGCGCCCCGCCTGGGTTAGGGCTTAGGCGGGGCGCCGGTTGCTGCCGCGGCGAGGGTTGGGGGCTACGCCGCGGCGAAGGGCATCCGTTCCCAAGCGGGGAATTCTCGCAAAATGCAGAATTTTCGGTAGCTGGCCGTGCAGCGAGCGTCCGGCACTCGTTTCCAGGCGCCGACGTGCTGGCGGGGATCCGACGCGACCTAATCCCTTCCCAGCGCGCCCGGACCATGGTTCGACGAGCCCGGTGTCGCCGCCAATTTGGTCTCGCTCGGATGAGGACGGACCGCCGCGCTGACGAGATCGATCCCCGCCGGCGCAGCCCACAGCCGGCTAGCGTCGCCGCTCGGCCCGTGACGCCGAGGATACGTGCGACAAGTGACTTCGACATCACGTACCCGGTTGCCGGCCACCGTAGAGAGTGTTGTAGTGATACGTGCACGTCCGGGCGTGGGATGCGGCCGACGGGCTCCGAGGTCACCCCGAAGTACGCGGGCGTGACCATCAACGGCTTCGAACTCGCGGCGATGACCGTACCGCCGACCGGGTTAATACCGGTAAGGACTATGAAGCGGCCGGTGCGGATCCCGTCGGGGAGACCTGTGTCATCCGGATGCGACCCTACGGCTGACTCGCGCGACGGCGCACAACGCCGCTCCCAAGGCCACCGCCCCGAGGACCCTGGCTCGCCAATCTCGATGCGCTGTTGAGCCCGAAACCGTGTTGGACTCGTTCGACCGGCGCGGGAACTCGACGCCCGGCGGCAAGAGGAACCTGTGATCGTCCAGCCAGCGGCTGACCTTTGTCGACTCGTATCCGGCCGGGTCCTCTGTCGGGTATGCCCGGCCTCCGTCCATGTACTCCTCGTAGGCCACGCGCACCAGTTCATCGAGCATTTGGCGCACTCGCAGATACTGGGTCTCCAAGTCGGCGTGTCGCGTTTCTGCCTCGTCGAGCAGGTCACGGATCGACATGACCGCTTCCAGGTGCGTTGGCGGTGCCGGCCGGAAGTGGTCTTGGCCTGGGACCTCCTGCGGCGAGACGCGTTTCTCCTCTGCCCCTTCCGACTTCTCGCGGATCTCCGCCACCAGCGCCAGGTGCGACTGATTCGACACGATTCTTCCTCCTCTACGCCACCTCTAAGCATCCGGACCCGGCCAGCGGCGGACCTGATCCGGTCGAGCGGCCTGCACTCGTGTAATCAACGTGCACCAGCCGGAGCAACTCGCCGTACCGGGATGTACAAACGCACGCAATAAGCGCACAAAAGTCGCCCGGCGTAGGGCCGAACGTCTATACGAAGCTGAAGCCGCGCCGGGAGGCGATGGACCGGCCTCGCGGCATTTGGCTGCGCCGCGGCGGCCCTGGGCGGTGAGCCTTGCTCGCTGGGGGCCCTTCCGTGTCGGCGGAATTTGCGTTTGGTCGGCTTCGATTCGGCCGGGATAATGGAGCCGACGGCGCTGCCGGCGTCCGGTGGCGGACGACGTTCGAGTTGGAGGAGACGGGGCATGACCGACGCGCTGATTGGGACCAAGAGCGCCTGCGGGGGCGAGGGGTTCGAGAGCAAGGTGTTTCGCTCCGAACTGAACCCGGTGGATTTCCTCCGCAGAGCGGCCTACGTCTATCCCGAGAAGACGGCGGTGGTGGATGCGGGCCGTCGGTACTCGTACGCCCAGCTGGCGGAGCGCTCGTGGCGGTTGGCCAATGCGCTCAGGTCGGCGGGGCTGAGGAAGGGAGACCGCGTCGCCACGTTGCTGTTCAACTCGGCGCCGATGCTCGAGGCCCATTTCGGTGTTCCGGCGGGCGGGGGGATCCTCGTGGCGATCAACCATCGCCTGGCGAGTCCAGAGGTGGGGTACATCCTCGGACACAGCGGCTCGCGTTTCCTGCTGGTCGATTCCGAATTGGAGCCGCTAGTTGCCCCGCTGGAGCTGTCTGGCGTCACGGTAATCCGGTGTGCAAGCAGCGCTGATACGCAAGATGAGTACGAGCTGTTCCTGAACGCGGCGTCCTCGGAGGCACCGGAAAGCTGGCTCGAGGATGAGGAGGAGACGATCTCGATCAACTACACCTCCGGTACCACGGGGCAGCCGAAGGGGGTGCAGTACACATACCGCGGCGCCTACCTGAATGCACTAAGCGAGGTAATCGTTGCCGGGATGAGCCCCGAGTCGGTGTACCTCTGGACCCTGCCAATGTTTCACTGCAACGGCTGGTGCTTCCCGTGGGCGGTAACTGCGATCGCGGCCCGCCACGTGGCGCTACGTGCGGTGGACCCCGACGCGGTGTGGCAGCTGATCGACTCGGAGGGGGTGACGCATTACAACGGCGCCCCCACGGTTCAGCTGATGATCATCAATCATCCCGCGGCGCACCGCCTGGAGCAGCCAGTGACCGCGATGGTTGCCGCGTCGCCACCATCGCCGACTCTGCTGGCTCGGATGGCCGAGTTGAACTTCCGGATCGTTCATGTCTACGGCCTGACCGAGACATACGGGCCGATCACAGTCTCTCCGGTTCACGAGGAGTGGGAGCGCCTGCCGCTCGAGCAGCGCGCGACGCTGCTCGCGCGTCAGGGCCAGGCCTACCCCTCAGCCGACCTGGTCCGGGTCGTCGACGAGGACATGCACGACATCCCGCAGGACGCCGAAGCGATGGGCGAGGTGGTCATGCGCGGCAACAACGTGATGAGCGGCTATTTCGGGGACGAAGCGGCCACCGAAAAAGCCTTCCACGGCGGTTGGTTTCACTCCGGTGACCTGGCGGCATGGCACCCGGATGGCAACATCGAGCTGCGCGATCGAAGCAAGGACATCATCATCTCCGGCGGCGAGAACATCTCGAGCATCGAGGTCGAGCAGGCGATTTGCGCCCATCCCGCGGTGCTTGAGTGTGCGGTCATCGGAATTCCCCATGAGCGCTGGGGAGAACGACCGAAGGCGTACGTCACGCTCAACACCGGAGCTAGTGCCGGCGCCGAGGAGATCATCGCGTTCTGCCGCCAGCGGCTCGCACACTTCAAGTGCCCCGACGCGATCGAGTTCGGGCCACTCCCGAAGACCTCAACCGGCAAGGTCCAGAAATTCGCCTTGCGCGAGCGCGAATCGGCTGAACGCGAGACCCGAGCCGGCACGACGTAGCCCGCGACCGACAACCGTTGCTCGGATCGACCGCTTGGATGTTTGGTCGTCTTCGCCCGTGACGGAGTTGGATGCTGCGGCAAGCAATTCAGGTGCGATGGTGCATTACGCTCCGGGGATGAGCCCTCCCGCGACCTTCCTAATGTGGTTTCGCCTGCGCTCCCCGGAACTGGCCGAGGACTTTGAGAGGCTGATGGCGGGGGATAGGGACATCGTCCGCGAGTCGCTGGACACGGTGTCCGATTGGCGTCTCACGCGGCCGTCCGACGTGCCCGGACAGGCGATCGATCAAGCCGATTACGTGCTGATCGCGGAGATCGTCGAAGTGGAGCGCTGGGAGCAACAGGCAAGCGAACACGTCCAACGCTTGGCGGACGACTTGGAGCATCTCGTCTCGAACCGGGGAATGCTGATCGTGCGCCCCGTGCTTTGAAATCCGCGGTCGGAGGAGACGTCAACCACTGACCCGCGACCGAAGCGCACGCCACACGAGCGACGAGATCCCCTCGATTGTGTCGATCCCGTACTCCTCGCTCGGATCGTGGGCGGTGAGCACCGCGATCAGGTACCAGCGGCCTTCGCCCTTGATCCGGCCGATGCTGTTGATCTCCCAATCGGTATCGCTGCTCAGAGGCAGCCAGCCGTTCTTCAGAGCGACGCTGACGCCGGCGGGGATCCCGCCGCTCACGCCCCAGTTCTGCCCCGACACGACGTTCTTCATCAGACCGAGCTGGTAGCGCCGAGAAGCAGAGTCCAGCAATCCGTGCTTGTCGACAAGTTGCCGGAGCAGCTTGATCTGGTCGAGAGCGGAGGTCGTCGTCTCACCCCAGTAGCCGTCGGTGTTGGGGTCGGTCTGGTTCATGCCGACAAGCTTGTTGTAGGCCGAGATCCCGCTCGCGCCGCCGACCCGGTCCCAGAGCTGCGTGGCGTCGCCGTTGTCGCTGTCCTCGATCATTCCCCGAACGACCTCGGCGGTCTCCTGGTCGAGCGGGCTGTGGGACACCATCGTCTGATGCAGGAGCGTCTCGAGGATGTCGGCCTTGATGATGCTGGCGGTTTCGGCGCGCTCCCGCGGGTTCCACAGATACGTCCGACCGGTACGCAGATTCTCGACTGCCGCCGTGATGTCGCCGCTGCGGGAGTCGATGAAGCGGCGCTGCGCTGCGCTGTTCAGCGGGTTCACAGCGCGGGTGGCGTGCTTGCTGGACCGACGCCTGGCGATGGCGTTCGCGGCGCTCGTATTGCGGTCGTGCAGGCGCGCTCGTGCGACACCTAGGCTGGCTAGCAGTAGTCCGATCGCCAGCAGCGAGATCGCGATCGTCTTTGACAGGAGTCGTTCGGGCATGTGCCTTGAAGAGGTCACCCAGGGTGCGTCCTGATAAATGCCAGGCGTGCGTCCACAGCAAGATCCCAGCGTTTGTCGCAAGAACCTAACGGATCCAGAAGGAAACGCGCAGAAAAGCTCGGATCGAGATGATCGCGGCCGAACGCCCGCCGGCGCCGTTCCGAGGCTCGCCCGGAGGCGGCTATCTGATCAGCGTGACGCCCCTGGTCCAGCGGACGATTCGCACCACGTGGCCGTGGCGTGTGATCCGGGCCGATCCTTGGCCTGTTGCCGGTCCCCGGTGAAGCCGTTTGCCTCCGGTGACGGTGAGGACGACGTGCCATTGCGGCGGGTTGTTGTTACAGCCGTGCTTACGCCAGACGCCGAGCGCGGCGCTCCGCCCTTGCTTGACGCGAACGGTCAGGAGCACCCTTTCGCCTGGCCTGCAGACGACGCCCGGGCCGCTCGCGCGTACCTTCGTGCCGTGCGCCAGCAGTTTGGCCGTGGAATCAAATGCGCCGGCGGTAATCGCACCTGCGAAAAGGCGAAGAATGCTCGTCCCCTGGGTGAACAGGAAGAACGGCGTCGGCACGGGCTGGCCCTGACACGCGCTGCCGTCGGCGTTGAACGGGTTCGCCGTGCAGTTGGAGGAGATGGGCTCTCTCACGTCAGCGAGGGAGGTCGGCGTGAGCGGCACGTTGAACTCGTCGAACACAAATGTCGGGTCGCTCGAATTGACGAAATGCCCCACGAATCCTCGGGTCCTGCCGAGGAAGTCCGCCCTCCACGCCACGTAAGGCGTGTTCGCCGAGAACGTGATGTCCGGGCGGGTGTCGCCGTGGGTGAACGTCGCGAGAGGAGCACCGTGGTTGGTGATCTCGAAGTGGGCTGCGGCACCCGTGCCCACCAGGCGCGATACGAAGATGCGGTCCACACCGGAGACGTTCTCGTCCCAGACCACCCACGGAACCGTGGGAGCTCCAGCTGTCATGGTCCCGGCGGCGACCCGTGGATCCTCCGCGTCCGCGGTCGGATCGTGGTTGAGAGCGCACTGCTGCTCGCTGGTGGCAGATTCCGCGCACGCGCCGGAGCCGTGCGTCCCGCTCGTGTCGAGCGTCCCGCTCAGCTGGTTTCCGACCGCGACCCAGTGAAAGCCCCCGTTTCCGGCCACGCCGTCAGGTATGCCCTTGGCGGCGAACACCATCTCGTTGTTCTGGAGACCGCTGATCGACGTGCTGTCCTTTTCGTACCACACGACCCATGGAACGCTGTCGTTGGCGCCGGTGAACGCGATGTCCGGCTCGACGCCGTTGCGGGTGGGATCCACGTTGAGGCTCGGGTCCACGCGTCCTGGACCAACGCGCGGGATGCCGGTTTGCTGCCAGCAGAAGCCCCCGATCGCGGGGACGTGGCCGGCTACGGCGACACCCGCCGGCTGGACCCCGTCGCAATTTGCCGTGCCCGGTCCGATCGGACGTTCGACGAAGATCTGATCCCTGCCGTTGGTGGGCAGGGTCGTCGTCTCCTGCCAGGTGACCCACGGCCCCGGCTTGGTGGGATCCACCGCCGAGCCGCCCGCCACGGATGGGTTCTCCGCATTCTGGTCTGTGTGGATGTTGAGTGACGGCACCATCACGTTTCCGCCCCCGGTGGCGCGATTCTGGCCGGCGAAGATCCACTTGTTCTGGGTGACGTCGAAGCGGCTCGCGAACACGTTGTTGTTCCCGAAGCCGGTGCCGGTGGTGTCCTCGTACCAGGTGGCCCAAGGCACGGTCCGTCCGGCACCGGCGAAGTCGATCTCCGGCGCCTCAGCGTCCTCGCCCTGGTCGAAGTTCAGCGAGCCGGGGAACTGCGGGGCGGCGCTCGACCGTCCGCCAACGGTACCGCTGCCGCGTGTCGTCCACGCACCCGCGGCGAACGAGCGCGAGAACACCTGATCGTGCGGTGGCGCGGACCCGTTGGTCTCACGTTGGCGGAAGACGGCCCACGGAACAGCCGGATTGCCGGCGACGAGCGCGCCGCCAACCAGATCGGCGTTCGTCGGATCCTCGCCCGAGACGCTGATGTTCTTGTTGATCCCCGCAGCCGGGTCATCGTTCACCTGCGCACCCGGTGGGAGGGGCTGGAATGCCAGCGCCGATCCGGCGCTCATGACCGAGACCGCGAGCGCGGCGAGGCCGACGCGGCGCCGCATCCGCGCGGCGCCCCGGCCAGCGTGCAAGCGGCGCTCCACGGCCGCCCGACGGGCTTCGTCCGTCGGCTCTTCTTCCGGTCGACGAGATGCGTCGGCTGACATCTCTCCCCCTCTCGTCGCGTTGCGCCGCCCTGGGGGCGGCGGATGGTGCGCCGTACCGCTGGCAGCCCTCTGTGCGCCGGACTACGAGCAGCGCTTGGTAGGTGATATACCTATCAACCCTAACCGCTCGCTGGTCGCGTAGTCAAGGGCGCCGAGCGCAACGCCGATGGAAACACGCCAGACCGTTGCGCGCGGGCCGTGCCCGGCGGCCTGCCGGCCGATCAGATGTCCGAAACGAACGCAAAAAAGCCCCGGTTTACGGGGCTTTTCTCAGCGCGCCCGGAGAGATTCGAACTCCCGACCTTCGGTTCCGTAGACCGACGCTCTATCCAGCTGAGCTACGGGCGCTTGCGGGTCAGCGAAGCCCGACCATCGTAGCGTCCTCGCCTAGACGCGCGGGCTAGGTCCGGCCCTGCGCCGACGGCCCCACCGTCTCGGCGAGCCACTTCACGAGCGGGCGAGCCGCGACCATCTCGGAGCGCACGCGCTCGTCGCAGGTCGGCTTGTGCAGCCACGGCTCGAGCGGGTGGCGCCGTGACACGGTCAGCTGCTTCATCCGCAAACGGTGCAGGCGCGGGTGGTCCATCGGATAGCCGCGTGGCGCGCGCTTTAGCTCCGGGTCGGCCGCCGCCAGTCCGCCACGCTCGGCCGCGGCGAGGCCGCGCTCGAACGCGCGTGCCTTGCGGCCATCGTCGATCGCGGCGCGGAACCGCGCGAGCTGATCGGAAGCGGGGTGCCACAGGCCGGCGGCGATTAGCAGGCCGTCGAGCGAAAGGTCGAAGTAGAACCCCCCGGCGCCGCCGTAGCCGATCGCGACGCCGAGGTGCTCCTTCAGCGGCGGGCCGGGGCGGAAGCGGAGGTTGTTGTATGGGCGGAAGAAGTGCGCCTGACCGAGATCGCTCAGCTTGTCCGCGAGCTCCCGAGCCGGCGCGACCACGTACTCGTCATAGCGGTGCCGGTTCGCGCGGAACCACTCGCGGTCGTTGTTGTCCTCGAGATCGCGGAAGAACTCGAGCGCTTCAGGCGGCCACACGAGCGTCGGCGTCGGCGTACCGTGCGACCGTGAACCCCATCAGCATCGGGACGTGGATCGCGAACACCGCGAGCGACAGCGTTAGCACCACGAGCGAGCCGCCGCTCACGTGATCCTTCAGGAACGCGTACTCGATCATCCCGGCGATCACGATGTACGCGAGCAGCGACCACTTGGCGACCGCGAAGAACCAGTCCCAGGCGAAATCTTGAACGCGCGAAAGCATCACGATGTTCAGGAGCAGCAACAGCACCGAGGCGGCGAGCAGCGCCACAGCAGGCCCGAGCGGGACGTGCCGCGGGAGGTGCGCCGAAAGATAGATGCCACCGGCCACGATCAGCGCGAGCGAGGCCATTCCGAGCTGGGTGACGGGTGGGAGCTCGCGCTCGTTCATCCCGACGCCAACTTGGTCATGATCACGAGCGTCGCGACCTGCATCACGCCGAGGATGCCCGCGCAGTAGAGGAATCGCTTCATCAGTCGCTCGATCACCGCCGGGTTCGGCCGCGGCTTCTTTAGCTCCACAAGCACCGCGATGTTGGCGGGCTCGAGCAGCCCCAGCGCGAGCACCGCCATCACGCCGACGATGATGTAGCTCGCGACCACCCAGCCGTGAAGAGGGTTGAACGAGTACACGGTCCCGAGCTTCACCCCGAGCTGCCAGCCCGCCGCCAACGTTGCCGTGACCACGGTCGGCATGATCAGCACCATCTTCGGCATCAGACGAGTCGTGAACTCGACCCGAGCCGGAATCGACATGCGGCCGATGATCGGGCCGAGGATCAGCCCGAGGAAGAGGTCGATGATTGTCCATGCGGCTCCGCCGGCGACGTGGAAGAACGTCAGCGGCCACAGCTTGTTCGACTCGATCGCGGCGATCAGCAGCACCGCCACCACCGCGACCAGGACGAGCCCGCGCCGCGGGACGATCTCGAAGTCGGGGCGCTCCATCGGCGGCGCGTGCGCCGGCTCTGATTGGACGGCGGGTACAGGGATCGCAGTGTCTGTCATGCCGGAATCCTATCCGGGCAAGAAACGTCCGGTCGGGACTTTTGCTTGCGCCGCTCAGCGCTCGACGATCGACCGAGTCAGGCTGATGATCGTCACGAACGCACGGTACAGCCGCAGCGGCTCGTCGTCGGTGATCGTCACGACGCGGACATCGGCGCGCTCGACCCCGCGGATCCATGTCGCCATCTCGGCCATGTCCGCGGTGAGGAAGGTGACGTCGAGCGTCGCCGGCAGCTTGATCGCCGGCGGGGAGATCGCGGTCGCGCGGGCAAGCGCGCGGGCTGCGCCGTCGCGGATCAGCTGGCA
Source organism: uncultured Solirubrobacterales bacterium (assembly GCA_963783415.1). Lineage (GTDB taxonomy): Bacteria > Actinomycetota > Thermoleophilia > Solirubrobacterales > Solirubrobacteraceae > Palsa-465. Next base: position 353,734 of record CAWANN010000020.1, on the reverse strand, counting down.
CGCGCGATCAGGGTGGAGGCTCTCGGCCGCGAACCGGGTGATCGAGCGCTTGACCACGACCGTCTCGGCCCCGGGCAGGAACGGCCGCGCCTCCTCGGCGGTGGCATCGTCGCCCGTGATCAGAACGACCGGGACGCGATGATGGACGGCGACGAGCGCGTTCAGGGCACTCTCGCCGACCGCCACGCCGTTCAGGCGCGCATCCCATACCGCGAGCGGGTTGTAGGTGTGGGACAGGATCGCGCGCTCGGCGCCGATCGATCCGTGGTAGGCGACCATGAACACCGCGTCGAAGGTGCCATCGAGGCCCTCCATCATGTACAGCGGCTTGTGCCTGCCCGACAGGTACGAGGCGTTCCCGTGCAGCGCGTTCGGGCGGATGTTCTGCATCGTCGAGTGGCTGTCGTTGACGAGGATCTCGGTCGCGCCGGCCTCGACCGCGCCGTCGATCGCAGCGTTCACCTCGTCGGTGAGCAGGCGCCGGCCGAGTTCGTAGTCGGCCCCGGACGCGCGGACCTGCTGCCAGTCGACGATGCCCGCCGTGCCCTCGATGTCGCTCGAGATGAATAGCTTCATGAACCGGGGAGCGGAGAGGGCGGGATTCGAACCCGCGATGGAGTGTGAACCCCATACTCGCTTAGCAGGCGAGTGCCTTCAGCCACTCGGCCACCTCTCCGGGACAGCGCTCGGGGCAGTGTAGACGTTGACAGGCCCCCCGTTGGCGGCCTCGGCGGGCTAGCATCGAGGCCCCGCGACCCCGGAGGGGTGGCAGAGTGGTCGAATGCGCTGGTCTTGAAAACCAGAGTCCGTGCAAGCGGACCGCGGGTTCGAATCCCGCCCCCTCCGTTCAGGCCGAATCTGGTGTTAGGCCGGCCCCCGCTCGATCGCCAATGCCGGTCGCTACGGCGTGGAGGCGGGTGCGCACTCTGGCCTCGCGGGGCTCCTAAGCACGATCGTCGCACGCCCCGGTTGGCTCGCCGAAACCGTGAACCCCGAGCATCGGTCGACGACCGTCGGGAACGTTGTCGTGAACGCGCCGAGCGAGTTCGTCACGGGTCGGCGCACGAACGTCTGCACGCCGGAGTACGTGACGCGAACCCGGCTTCGCGCCTTGAAGCCGGTGCCACTCACAGTGGCGGGATCGTGGCTCCGGAGCACGAGCTTCGCGGCTCGATGGCCGCTGGTGGTGGCGCCGGCAAGACCAGTCGCCGCGATCCAAGCCGCCGCCGCGAGGACGAGCAGGACGAGAATCGCTGCGGGTCGACGAAATCGCGATCGACTCGGCGGTGTTCGCATGTGTCGTACCTCCCGGGCCGAGCTTAGCGACCGAACGTCCCGATGGGGCCCGGCCGCAGCCGGGCCCCAATGAGACTGCTTTCACTAATGACCGTGACCGTGGCCGTTGGCGGTAGGCACGTTGACGGCGGCCATGAACGTCTCCTCGTCGTTAGCGACCTCGCCGTTCGTCTCCGTCGCACCGCACAGCTGCGGCGGAGTGCTGGCTGTCCCCGTGTTCGGACACAGGAACAGATCCTTCGCGCGGGTGTCCGACCAGATGGGATAGGCCTTGTTGCTGGCCGAGAGCCAGACGTAGTCGCCATAGAACTGGCCGCCGGCTGGGCCTTCGAACTGCGTCGGCGCCGGCATCGAGCTCGACGTGACGCGTATCTGCCCAAAGTGGGTCAGATCGTCGCTCCCGGACAGGCTGAAGTCCGAGGAGCCGGTCGTCTCGTCGTTTCCGTACTGGCGGTCGTAGTAGTCGACCGCGAGCTTGCCGTCACGGGTGAAGGCGGTCCACTGCCAGTACTGGTCCGTTCCGTTCTGCCCGGGCGACTGCGTAACGAGCTCTTCCTGGCGCGGATCGGTCGTTGTGCCGGTGAACGATGCCCCGCCATTGCGCGAAACGCTCAGCAGGATCTTGTTGTTGCACGCCCCCGGCGTCTTGACCCCGATGTATGCGTTTAGCCCGTCGCTCGCGAATCCATTCGGAACGCATCCGTTCGACTCGTTCGAGTCCTTGTTGATGTATGAGCCGGTTGTGACCGCTACGACGCTGGGGTTGTTCGGATCGACCGCGCCCGCCGGGTAGTTCGTCGCGCGGAACACAGACTTCGTGGACGTTCCCTTCTCAGGCACGCAAGCCCGTCCTGGATCGGCGCCGGCACCCTGGTAGGTGTCGCAATCGGGCAGGTCGTAGTAATCGCTGACCTTGACGGGCGCCGAGAACGTCTGGCCGCCGTCGGTCGACTTCGCCAACAGCACCTGGTTCCGGTTGTCGGTTGCGCTTGTCGTGCTGTTGTTGAAGTTGTCCCACGCCACGTACAGGCTCCCGTCCGGGCCGACGAACGGGTCTGAGAACTGGTTCTCGTTGCACCTGCCGCTCGGTGTCGGTACCCCGAAGGTGTTCGTGCAGAGAGCGCTGTCCGAGCTCACGACCACCGGGTTGCTGAATGTCTGCCCGTAGTCGTCGGAATGGACCTCCATGATGTAGGCCGTCCCGTCGGCAGCGAAGTCGGTCCACGTCACGTAGATGCGGTCGCGGTACGGGCTCTGGACGTTGTCGTCGATAGCCATCAGCGCCTTGTCCTGAAGCACGCCGGAGGTCCCGGTCGGGTCGAACGTGAACGTCGCCGAGTAATGCCCGGGGAAGTTCCAGGAGGCACCGCCGTTCTGGGTCGCCCGGAACACGACGAACGTGCTCGACTCGTCGGGATTCGCGGACGCTGCTGTGCCGCGGTTGAACAGCTGGCAGCTGATGTAGGCGTTCCCGCGCGTGTCCCATGCCACCGACGTGTCACCGCCGGCCTGCCAGTACTCGCGGGCAAAGGACGTACCGTTGGTGAAACCGTTGGGGACAGTCGTGTTCGACCACGTCCGGCCGCCGTTCTGCGAGAAGTAGGCGCCGCACGTTCCGTCGCCGCGGATGTAGTTGTTGTCGCTGGCGACGAGATCCTTGGAGTTGAACGGATTGACCGAGATCGACGGCTCGTTGTTCGCTTGCCCGCGACCCTGCAGGTTCGCGTCGGTGAGGTTTAGGCAGTTCTGGTTGACCTTCACGTTGTTGCCGAGGTTTGCCGAGCAACTACCAGACGACGGGAAGTAGTTGATCGTCGGCCCGGCGCCGCCCGGCGAGCCGAACGACTTCGGCGGGGTGAACGGCGCGCCGTCCGGCCCGCCACCGTTGTCATCGTCGCCGATCGGTCCGGTGACGTGCGGTCGGAGGCCGGTCGACTGTGACCCGAGTGCACTGGCCAGCGTCTCGGAGACCAGGCGCCTCTGGATCTTGTTCAGGTGCGAATAGTTCATGTGGACGCGCGCGCTCGCGTGCGATTGCAGCAACAGGAAGCACGCGGCTCCCAGTACGCCGATGAACGCCATCGGTAGCGCCAAGCGGAGCTTTGACGACATGCGACTCCTCTTTAGAGGCTGCGGGTTATCGGCGATCCTCGCCGACCTCATGCTCTCGAGAGCGCGCGCCAGCTACCCCAACCGGCTAGGACGCGGCTCGGACCCTGCTCCCTACCTCCTTTCCGTGCAACTTTTCTCCCAGTCCCCGCGGGCATCCTATTCCCGCCGTGCCGGCATGTGTGAGGATCTTGCGCATCTTTGCGAGCGTCGGCCGACCTCGCTACGATGGCCGTCGGGAGCTCGCTCGTTCTGCGAGCATGAATGGTCAGCTTGAGCGCGGCCGGCGCGGTGGCTGGCGTGCCGGATGCGTGGATTGCCCCGACTCCGACTGCGACTCAGACTTACGACGCTGGCGCTGCTGGTGATGTTCGTGGCCCCCTGCGGGAGCGCCGCGGCGGCGACGCGGTCGCACAGCTCCGTCACCAAGGTCGTGCGCTATCACGGCTACCGGCTCGTCGTGCCCGCCTCGTGGCCTGTTTTCAACCTCGCCGCTGATCCCGCGGTGTGCGTGCGGTTCAACCGCCATGCGGTGTATCTGGGGCAGCCGAGCTCTCGTCAGCGGTGTCCGGCGCACGCCGTCGGGCGCACCGAGGCGATCCTGGTGGCGCCGCTCGCCGCCCATAGCGCGGGCGCGGGCGGCGTGGCCTCCGGTCCCGCGCTTCCCGGAGCGGCTGACCCGAATGCACAGCCCCACGGCGGATCGTCGGCCCAGCTGACGGTCCCGTCTTCCGGCGTCGTGGTGACCGCGACGTGGCACGGCGATCGCGCGGCGGTGGCGCGGGCGCTGGGCGTGCGATCACTCAATACCGGCCTCAGCCGCGCAAGTACCTCCGCCGTACGGACACCGGCAGTTCACAAGGCGGGCGATCCCGTGTACACCGGCCTCGGCTTCGACGCCTGCTCGACCCCGAGCGCGTCGGCGATGTCGGCGTGGGGCGCATCGCCGTTTCGTGCGGTCGGCTTCTACATCGGCGGCGTGAACGAGGCTTGCTCGCAGCCCAACCTGAGCCCGACGTGGGTCGACGAGGAGTCGGCGGCCGGCTGGGCATTGCTCCCGATCTACGTCGGATTGCAGGCGCCGAAGAACGGGTGCGGGTGCGCGGCCATCGTGTCTTCGCAGGCGTCGACCGAGGGCACCGCGGCCGCCGACGACGCCATCGACCAGGCTGAGGCCAACGGACTCTCGCCCGGCAACCCGATCTATGACGACATGGAGGCGTACACGCGCAGCACCAGCAACACGGCGGCGGTGCTGGCGTTCCTGTCCGCCTGGACCACCGAACTCCATGCGCACGGCTACCTGTCGGGCGTCTACAGCAGCGAGAACTCGGGCATCGTCGACCTCGTCAATGCCAGCGGCACCGGTTTCGTCGAGCCCGACGAGCTCTGGATCGCCAACTGGAACGGCCAGGCGAACACGAACAGCTCGGTGGTTCCGAGCACCGAGTGGGCCAACCACCAGCGCCTCCATCAGTACCAGGGAGGCCACAACGCGACGTACGGCGGCGTGACGATCAACATCGACAGCGATTACGTGGACGCCGACGTGGCCGGCGGCGGCGCCCTGTTCCCGAACGGCTCGTTCATCCAGGAGAGCGGGTCGCCCTACATCTACGAGATCGCGGGTGGCGCGCCGCTGTTGGTCAGCGACTGGAGCGACGTCGGCGGCGCGCAGCCCTACACGGTGATCACGCCGCAGCAGTTCGACGCGCTCGACCCGGTCCCGACCAATGGAACCCTGATCGAGACCAACACCGGCGGTGTGTTCATGATCGCCGGCGGCGCGCCGCTGTTCGTCTCGAGCCTCGCCGTGCTGGGCAATCCACAGCCGCTGCTCGTCGACCAGTGGAACATCGACAACGTGGGGAACCCGCTGTCACACCTGAACGCGTTGCCTTCGAACGGCACGTTTCTGACGACGACGACCGGGCTCACATTCCGGGTCGCCGGCGGGGCGCCGCTCGGCATCAGCAACTGGTCGGTGTTCGGCGGCGCCAAGCCCGCGGTGACGATCGATCCATGGGATGTCGAGAACCTCTTCAATCCCGCCGCACACCTGCTCTACCGGCCGGTGGTCGGGACCGTGGTGCAGGGCTTGCCGTCCGGGGCGTACTGGGAGTTCGGACCCAGGAACCGCTACCTGGTTGCGGCAGAGCCGGGTGCCGTGCGCGTCGCGGACCATGGTCTGGTGCCGTTCTCGGCGATCCCGTGCCGAGTGCCGGGACTCGGGCACATGACGCTCGCGCAGGCCAAGGTGGCGCTGATCAAAGCGGACTGCCGCCTGGGCAAAGTGCACGATCGTCCGCTCACCCGGCGCCGTCACACGCTACGGGTGATCAAGCAGGTCCCGAAGGCGCGCACGAAGCACATTGCCTTCTATACGGTCGGGCTGACGCTCGGCTGAGCGACCCGCCGGCTGGGCGCCTCGGCACTCCATTGCATGACGGTCGCGCCCCAGGTGAGGCCTCCCCCAAAGGCGGCCAGCAGCACGAGGTCGTCCCTCTTCAGCCGCCCTTCGGCCTCCGCCACCGACAGCGCGATCGGGAGCGTCGCAGTCGACGCGTTGGCGAACCGGTCGACGTAGTCGACCACGCGCTCGGACGGCAGCCCCAGGCGCTGGCCGACCCCGCGGAGGATGCGGGAGTTGGCCTGGTGGTAGACGAACAGCCCGATGTCCTCGGGCTCGCAGTCGCAGGAGGCGAGCGCTTCGGTGGTCGCGTCGGACATCGAGGCAACCGCCGCTCGGAACGACTCCTGTCCATCCATCCGAATCAGGTCGCCGCGATCCAACCGGATCAGGTGCGATCCGGAGTGATCAGAGCGCAACACGATCGGCCCGATCCGGCCGGTCGGCTCGTCGGTCGCCGACACGACCGCGGCGCCCGCACCATCTGCGAACAGCGGCGCGGTGTCGCGATCGGACACGTCGAGGAAGCGCGACAGGAAGTCGGCGCCGACCACCAGCGCGTGCTGGGCGCGTCGGGACTCGATCTGGCCGCACGCCATCGCCAGAGCCGACAGCCACCCGGTGCAGGCGGCGCCGACGTCGAGCGCTCCGGCTCCCTCGGCGCCGATCAGCCCCGCGACCAACGGTCCCGCGTTGGGTGTGATCTCGTCGGCCGTCGAAGTCGCGACCAACACCAGATCGAGCTCGCCGGCGTCGATCGAGGCGCGCGCGAGCGCCGCCCTGCCGGCGTCGGCGGCGAGCTCCGAGAGACGCTCATCCGCCGTGGCCCACGGACGCTCGCGGGTGCCGGTCCGCTTTTCGATCCAGTCGGCGTCGACCCCGAGGCCTGCCGCGATCTGCTCGTTGGAAACGAGCCGCCCCGGCAGCGCCATCGCGATGCCCGCGATCCGCGCGCCGAGGCTCATTGGTCGGAGGTCGTAGACGAGCCCTGCTCTAGCGGGTCGTCTTCGTCGGCGCGGTTCCGAAGACGTGGTCCCAGAACGGCGCGCTGACTCCGTAACCGCGCTCGTGGTCCTGGAAGTGGTGCCGCATGTGGAGCTCGCGCAGCTTCTTGCCCAGCGCCGACTTGGGCCGGTGATGGTGCACGTGGTAGTGCAGCATGTCGTAGCCCAGGTACCCGGTGAGGAAGGCGGCGCCGAACGGTAGGAAACCGGGACTGCCGATCACCAGGTAGAAGACGTAGAGGAACGCCGCAGCCAACGGCACGCTCAGCGCGGGCGGCATCACGAGTCGCATGGGGTCGTTTGGGTGATCGTGGTGGACGCCGTGGATGATCCAATGCAGCTTGGCGCCGATGCCCTTCTCGGGCTCGAAGTGGAACACGATCCGGTGCAGCCAGTACTCAGTCAGGGTCCAGAACAGGTAGCCACCGACCAGCCAGACCGGTGCCATCCATCCGACGCCGTGCACGAACCCCTCGATCAGCAGGATCGCGATCACCGGAACGAAGATGATCGGCGGCACGCTCCAATGGACGCGCGAGAGCTTCTCGAACAGAGCGGAGTCGAACATCCGCGGCGAGGCGCGGAGGATCTCGCTGCGGCTGAGTCCGTCGAGGTCGTCTGCTCGGCGTGTGGCCATGCTCGAAACGATACATCCCACGCGGGCCGGCGCTACGGATCCGGTTTGCGGTCTGACTGCCGCCGACCCCTCACTCGGCGACCTCGCCGTCGATCGGCATCGCCAGCACGACGTGGTTCAGCGACACCGCCAGGAACGCTCGTCGCTCCGGCTCGCCGCCGTTGAAGGGCACGAGCTCGACGTCGGTCAGTGCCACGAACGCACGTTCGGACGAATTGAGGTAGTCAGTCAGCCGGCTGCGGTAGCCATCGCGCGGCAGGCGCAGCACGCCGGTGATCCGGTAGCGGTCAGTCTCGACCACGATCCGCTCGTCGCGATGCTCCATCAAGGATCGAAGATACCCGTCGAGGCGGGGGTTCGATGCAATGCTTGGACGCATGGCCGATCGCCCGAAGGCCCGATGGTGGTACGTCCGCCGGGCCCAGAACCGGAAACCCGCGACGTACCGATGCCCGTTGTGCGGGCATCATCTGCCGGCGCTCAGCGAGCACATGCTGATGTATCCCGAGGGCGATTCGGGCGGCCGGCGCCACGCCCACACCGAATGCGTCCTTGCCGCGCGCAAGGCCGGCAAGCTCCTGACGCGGGAAGAGTGGCTAAAGACCCAGCCCCGCGAGCCAGGCGCCTGGGAGCGCCTGGTGGCGCGGGTGCGCAGGCGGTAGGCGCGTTCGAGGGTGCAAAACGCAACAAAGCTCGCCCCCGAGCGGGCGCGTTGGCTACATAAGCACACGGGGGATGCTTATGTAGCCAAGCCGGGCAGGCCCGGCGCGCGTTGGCGAGTTTTGCACGGCCCCCGGCCCTGTCAGCTCTCCTCAGACGCGGAGCCGTGCGTCCGCACCCGTGGGAGTCGCGTTGGCGGCGCCGCGACCGTGAGCGGGACGTCATTTCCGTTCGCCACGCACTCGCGGAACTGCGCCACCGTTTCAAAGACCGATTACGTCGAGCGGCGGGCGAACGGAAAGACGTCCCGAGAACAGACTCAACAATCGTGATAAAGCGCGAACTCCCACGGGTGCGGCCGCAGCCGGATCGCGTCGACCTCTTCCTCTCGCTTGTACCGGACGTACGCCTCGATCAGCCCCGGCGTGAACACGTCGCCCTCGCACAGGAACGCGTTGTCGGCCTCGAGTGCGTCCAGCGAAGCCTCGAGCGACGACGGCACGGTGGCGATCTTGGCCAGCGTCTCGGGCGACAGCTCGTAGATGTCGGCGTCGAGCGGCTCGCCCGGGTCGAGCTCGCGCTTGATCCCGTCGAGTCCGGCCATCATCAGCGCGCTGAACGCCAGGTACGGGTTCGCCGCCGGGTCGGGCGAGCGGAACTCGATCCGCTTGGTCTTGGGCGCCTCGTGGTACATCGGCACCCGCACGCATGCTGAGCGATTCCGCGCCGAATAGACCAGATTCACGGGCGCCTCGAAACCCGGCACCAGCCGGCGGTACGAGTTCGTGGTCGGTGCGCAGAACGCCAGCAGCGCCGGCGCGTGCGTCAGTAGCCCCGCGATGTAGTGCTTGGCCAGATCGCTCAGGTGCGCGTACCCGCCCTGCCCGAACATCAGCGGATCGCCGTCCTTCCACAGCGACTGGTGGACGTGCATGCCCGATCCGTTCTCCTGGAAGATCGGCTTGGGCATGAACGTGGCCGTCTTGCCGGCGTCGCGGGCGGCGTTCTTCACCACGTACTTGTAGATCATCATCTGGTCGGCCATCCGCAGTAGCGGCTGGAACCGCATGTCGATCTCCCCCTGGCCGCCCGAGGACACCTCGTGGTGGTGGAACTCGCACCGGATCCCGAGCGACTCCATTGTCGCCACCATCTCGCTGCGCAGGTTCGCGAGCGAGTCGGCCGGGGGCGTGGGGAAGTACCCCTCCTTCTGGCGCAGCTTGTAGGCCAGGTTCGGCTTCACGCTCGCCAGGCCGCCGGTGTTCCAGAAGCCCTCGCTCGAGTCGACCTCGTAGAACGCCCGGTTCTCCACCTGCTCGTAGGCGATGTGGTCGAACACGAAGAACTCCGCCTCGGGTCCGAAGTACGCGACGTCGGCGATGCCGGTGCCGACCAGGTGCTGCTCGGCCTTGTGGGCGACGAAGCGGGGGTCGCGCGCGTACGGCTCGCCGAGCACCGGGTCCGCGACCGAGCAGATAAGCGACAGGGTGCTGCGCGTGTAGTACGGATCGATGAAGGCCGTCGAGGAGTCGGGGATCAGGAGCATGTCCGACTCGTGGATCTCCTGAAAGCCGCGGATCGAGGAGCCGTCGAAGCCCAGGCCGGACTCGAAGTCGCCTGCGTCCAGGGCGCCGATCGGCAGCGTCATGTGCTGCCAGGTGCCGGGCAGGTCGACGAACTTGAGATCGACCATCTCGACGCCGCGCTCGGCGGCGAAATCCAGCACCTCGGCGGGGCTGGTGGCGCCGGCGGCGATCGCCGTCTGTTCGCTCTCTGTGGTGGCCACTCTTTCCTCCTTTGATTCTTGGTAGGCGCGAGCCTATCCGGGTTTCATAGTCGTTCCGCAGCAGCGAGAATCTGCGCGGCCTTCAGCCCAAGGCTGAGGCGCTCGCGGCCGTCGGACTCGTAGGGCGAGAGCCCCGAGACCTCGTGGACACGCGACAGCCGGTAGCCGACCGTGTGGCGGTGGAGCCCCATCACCTCGGCGGTCTCGGTGGTCGAGCCGTGGTGCGCGAGGAACGTCCCCAGCGTCACGAGCAGGTCGGTGTCGTGCTCGGCGTCGTACGCGAGCAGCGGGGTGATCGTGCTCGAGCGCAGCAGCTCGAGCTCCTCGGGATCCCGCAGCAGCACCCCGATCAGCAGCCGGTAGGTCTCCTCCTGCCCGGCGAGCGCCGCCTCGGGGGCACATGCCAGCTCAGCCAGCAGCATCGCCTCTCGCAACGCCTCGCGCAGTTGCGATGGCTCCCGGCGCGGTCCCGATACGGCGGCCTCGAACCCGGCCGCTGCGAGCCGGTCGGCGACCGTGCCGGCGGCCCTTTCGGGGTGCTCGCCGGAGAGCGGCACGAGCCCCACGATGTGCCCTGGTTCGAGCTCGGCGATCAGCGACCCGCCGTCGTCGACGAGCTCGCCGGGGACCACCGTCTCGACCTCGCCGCCGGCACGGGCGCAGACGGCGAGTGCCCCGGCGCCCAGGTCGACGCCGAGCCTCCTGGCCTCGGCGACCGTGACAAGAGGATCCGCCGTCGTCCCTGAGACCAGCGTCCTCAGCAGCGCGCGCCGCGAGCCCTGCTGCTCGCTCCGCCGGCCGTCGTCCATCAACCTGGTCACGGCGGCTGCGGCGGCGGCCGCCTCGAGCCAGTCGGTTGCCTCGGATGCGACTTCGGCCCCGTTGAGCCGGACCACGGCCACGACGCCGACCACTGCGCTCCCGATCCGGATCGGCACGAGGTGCGCAACGGCCGACGGCTCGCCGCCCGGCGTGCCGGCGGCGGCCGCCACCGCGTACTGGACGAGCTCGCCGAGCAGCGCTTCGGGGATCGAGTCCGCGGGCCACACGACCGGCGCTCCGAGCGAGGGGAGCACTATCGCCACCGGACCACAGAGCGCGTCGGATGCAGCGCATGCGACGCGCTCGAGCCCGTCATCGCCGGCGACGGCCCGCGACACGATCGCCAGGGGCGTGGGCTGGGAGGCGCTCAGACGCGCCTCCCAGCCCGATGGCCCACTGTCCTCATGCGGTCGTCGGTGTGGCGGGTGCGCCCGCCCCGGCGGGAACGGCGCCCGGGATCCCGTTGGGGTACCCGAGCGACGGGACGTCGGACGGGTACACCTCGTGGCCGTGCTCGGCGACGTCGCCGATCTCCATGTTCTGGTCGGACATCCGGAGCGGGATGAACAGCCCGACCAGCTTGAGCAGGATGAACGTGATCACCGCCGTCCAGGCAATCACGAAGCAGGCGGCGAAGAACTGCCACTTCAGCAACGTCGCAGTTGCCGTGGACCACAGCCAGCCACCCCGCCGCTCGCGATCAGCCCGTGCTTGCTGGTCTTGTAGAACAGCGCCATCTGCGGGTCTGCGAACACGCCGACCAGCAGGCCGCCGGCGAGTCCGGCGAACCCGTGGGTGTAGATCACGCCGAGCGTGTCGTCGACGTCCCGGAAGGGCCGGAGGCGGCTCAGGTAGTTGAGCGCGAAGTACACGATCGTCGAGGCGATGATCCCCATCGCGATCGCGCCCCAGCCGTTCACGTAGCCCGCCGCCGGCGTGATCGCGACCAGACCGACGATCATGCCGTTGACCGTGCCGATCAGCGACGGCTTGCGGCCGGTCAGGTAGTCCCATGCGATCCAGACCAGCAGCGCGACCGCGGTGCACAGGTTGGTGTTGAGCACCGCCGCCGCCGCCGACATGTTCGACGCGTACGGGTCACCGCCGTTGAAGCCGTTCCAGCCCAGCCACAGCAACCCGGCGCCGACCGCGACCATCGCGACGTTGTTTGGCGCGTCGATCTCGCGGTCGCGCTGCAGTCGTGGCCCGATCACCGCGGCCGCCACGAATCCCGCCACGCCCGCGGAGAGGTGGATCACGTAACCGCCGGAGAAGTCGACCGCCCCGTGCTGGGCGAAGAAGCCGCCGCCCCACAGCAGGAATGCATCAACGGCGTAAACGCACGTGATCCACAGCACGCAGAACGGGATCCACGCCTTGAAGTTCACGCGCCCGAGCACCGACCCCAAGGCCAGGATCGGCGTGATCGCCGCGAACACGAACTGGAAGTAGACGAGCGCGGACTGCGGGAATGCGGTACTCCCGATCAGCGGGAATGTTCGCCTGGTGCTGGAGTTCGGTGTGCGACAGCACCGGCCCGGGTTTCCCGATGAAGTTCCCGAAGAAGCCGGCGTGCGCAATGCCGTGGAAGGGTGAGCCGAAGCCCATCTTGAACGCCCACAGCACCCATACGACGAGCACTATCGAGAACGTTGCGAAGGTCAGCATCATGCTGTTGATCGACCAGCGCTTCTGCATCACGCCGCCGTACAGGACGGCAAGGCCGGGCACGCTCATCAATCCAACGAGCGTCGCGGCGGTGAGCTGCCAGGAGGTATCTCCTGAGTTGAGCCAACTGGGTGCTTCAAGCGGCAACTGGATCTCCTTGCACTTGAGGACGTTGCGCGCAGGCCACCCCGTTCCGTGGCAGGTCCTGGCACGCCAATTTCCGCGACTAGTGTCTGCTTTGGCCCTCAGGCCTTCTATGTCCTCAGGTCCAGCAAACCGAAGGGGGTCCTGGACATTGGGATAACCGGATCCCGCAATCAGCGGGTTTGCGGGGATTCAGGGGTGCAGATGGGGCCGCGTCGCTGATCGGAGCAAGGCCCTAAGAAGGCCCGACCGACAGCCCGGCCTTGCGGCATTCGGACGCAATCGCCTGCGCCGCCTGTGGCGCGAACGCGCCCGGTGTCAGGACCGTCGCGCACGTCGACCGCGCGGTGGCGCCGCACTGGTGGACCTGCTCGGCGCCGGTGTCGGCGGGGATGGTCGCGTAGATGCAGCCCGACGTCGAGCTCGGGCTGCTCGACGCGAACGAGATCACGAGTACAACCGCCAGCGCCGCGACGACGCCGAGCACGCCGCCGATCATCCACTTCTCGCGCGCGGAAAGATGCCAGCGCGGGCGCAGCGTGTCGGCGTGTCCGGGCGGAAGTATCAGCACGGCGCTGAGTCTAGGCGCTTGCCCGTGTGCCACGATCGGCACTCTGCTCGTCTTTGCGCTCCACCTGTTTCACCACCGCGTCGCGAGCGGCGCGCAGATCGATTATTTCGCGTTGGCGCTGGGCGCATTCGCGAGCTGGGTCGGCATACCGGGGCCCGGCGAGCCGCTGCTGATCGCCGCGGCGATCGTGGCCGCCAAGCACAAGCTCGACATCAAGCCGGTCCTGATCTGGGCGTTTGTGGGGGCATTCGCCGGCGGGCTCGCCGGCTGGCTCGTCGGGTGGTACGCGGGCCGGACTGTGATGACCGCGCGGGGTCCGCTGCGCGGCCTGCGCCTCAAGGCGGTGGAGCGAGGAGAGGAGGTGTTCAACCGGCTCACGGTGGTCGCGATCTTGCTCGCGCCGTCGTGGGTGGCCGGGATTCATCGGGTGGGCCCGGTCCTTTACAACGTGACGAACGTGGTCAGCGCCGCGGTGTGGGCCGTGGGAATCGGGCTCGCCGCGTATTACGCCGGTCCGCCCGTGCTCGACATAATCTCCGACGTCGGCGTGGCCACGGCGGTGGGATTTGGCGTGCTGATCCTCGTCGGGGTCGGCTTGGAGGTCCGGCGCCGGCGTCGGCACCGGCTCCGTTGAACCGTGTTACAGGTTCGTGCCGGCCCAGGAGATCTCGTGGGGCGACACGACCGGTGAGCCCACGTCGAGCTGGATCGAGGCGTGGGGAACGAGCGGGATCGCGCGCGGGTCCCGCGTCCACGGCTTGTCGTTGACGAACGCGGTGACCTTGCCCTTGTCACCGGCCACCTGCGTGCCGCTCAGCGGCTGGTTCCACTCGTCGAAGAAGTTGCCGAGCGTGTAGATCCTGACGGTCGGAGACTCGATGTGGATGACGCCGTCGCTGGCGTGGGTGTGGAGGAAGTAGTAACACTGCTGCGCGCCGTAGAACGGGCCGTACGGCGTCTGTTCGGAAACCGGCCCGACCATCCCAATCGCCGCGGGAAGCGCGCGCGCCTGGCCGTCCACGTACACCTGGAGGTGCGCGTGGATGTGGTAGACGACCTGCTCCTGGGCCTCACATTGGACCCCGTCGACGGTCGCGCCCTGCGTAGTGGTCGCGGCCGGCGCGAGGTCAGGCCCCTCCTCGAGAGGGACTCCTTCGGGGCCGAGCGGCGACTTGGCAGCGGTCGTCGCGGTGGTGGCCGTGGTGGCGGTCGCCGAGGCGCTCGTCGTCGCGGTGGCCGGCGCCTGACTGCTCGTGCTCGTCGAGTTGCTTCCGCCGCACGCCGCCAGCAGCGCCGCCGTGCCGAGCGACATCAGGATCAGAACGCGGCGCGCGGTCATCTACGACGCAGGGTAGCAGATGGTTGGCCCGGGTCCGCCACCGGCGTACGGTGATAACTTGCCGCAAATGTCGGAGTCCGTCCCCACCGCAGATCTCCCGATGACGACGGCGCTCGAGCTTCCCGGTATGCGGATCCGCGAGAACCTCGGTGTCTGCTACGGGCTCGTGGTCAGGAGCATGGGCTTCACGGGCGGGGTCGCCGCCTCGTTCAAGGGCCTGCGTCGCGGGGAGATCCCCGAGTACACGCAGTTGCTCGAGGACTCCCGGCGCCACGCGATCGACCGGATGTCCGACAACGCGCGCTTGCTCGGCGCCGACGCGATCGTCGCGGTTCGCTTCGACTCCTCCGAGATCGGGCAGCAGTTCACCGAGATCGTCGCGTACGGAACGGCGGTCAAGGTCGACCGCGTCGGTTAGTCGCGCCCATGCTGCTGGGGGACGCGGACCGCGAGCTGCTGTACGAGACGCTCACGCGCCATGCCGCCGAAGGGCGACTGGACGTGGCCGAGCTCGAGCGCCGGGTAGCGCTCGTGGCCGAGGCGCAGACGCGCGAGCAGGCCGCCGCCGCGGTGGCCGACCTACCAGCGCTCGCCGCCATCCCCGAGCCCACGCCCCGGCCCCGCCGCGGCCGGGGCCACGGCGAGGCCGACAAGCCCGCGCCCGACTGGCAGCCCACCAGCGAGCGCTTCCGAGATCCGCGCACGCGGCGGGTGCTGCGCGTGTGGGTGGACTCGGCCGGCGAGCGCCACTACGTGGCGGAGTGAGTGTGCGCTAGCGCGTCGCCTTCTTGACGGCGCTCCGGGCCTTCCCGACGGTGTTCTTCGCCTTCCCCTTCATCTCCTCCCCGGCGCCACGTGCCTCGGTGCCGGGGCGGCCCGTCGCGGCGCCGGTTTCGCGCTTGGTGCGGCCCTTCAGTTCCTCGGCCTTGCCCTTGACTCGTTGCGTTCGATCGCCCATCGCCACTTCCCTTTCTCCGAATGCTCTTTAGCGATGGCTACCCCGACTCGCCGATGCCGACGCGCGGGAGTGACGTACGACCTCAGACAGCACCCGCGGCCAATGCTGGCGCAGGGCTTCGTGGCTCATGAACAGGCCGAGGTGTCCTCCGCTGCTTATGTGCCGCGTGACGAGCTCTGGCGCCGTGGACGCGTAATCCGCCAGCGCAAAGACCTGCGCCGGCGGCGTGATGTGGTCGGCGGCGCCCGCGAGCAGGTTCAGCGGCATCCCGATCCGGCCGAGGTCGACCCTCTGGCCCAGGACCTCGAGCGACCCGCGGATCAGCGAGTTGTCGCGGAACAGGTGACGGACGATCCACAGGTAGAACGCCCCCGGGACAGCCTGGGTGTGCTTGAACCAGTCTTCGAACTCGCGGTAGCGCGCGACGTGGGACGGATCATCGAGGTTCAGCAACAGATCGATCTGACGCGAGATCTCGGCACCCGGCTGGATCATGATGAAGCCCGCGAGCATGTGCTGTCCGCGGAGGATTCCTCCTCCCGAGGCGACCAGCGTCTCGTAGAACCGCAGGTTGCCGTCCGGCGCGACCCGGCGCATGACCTCGTGGATGACCGGCTCGCCGGCGTGGAAGTCGATCGGCGCCCCGGCGATCGTCAGCGTGTTGACGCGCTCGGGGTGCACCGCGGCATAGATCGTCGCGAGCCAGCCGCCCTGGCAGTCGCCGATCAGGTTGACGCGGCCGCCGCAATGCTCGACCGCCCGGTCGACGACGTCCATGTAATCCTCGATCGACGCGTTAGCGGTCTCGCCCGTCGCACCAACCCAGTCGAGCGACAGCGCCCGCTCGAGTCCGGCCTCGAGGATCGTCCGCATCTGGCTCTGGTCGGCCGAATAGTCGACGATGCACGAGTCGTGGCCGGCCTGCGGCGGCAGCACGAGCGTCGGTACGACCCGACGCCTCGAGACCGAGAAGTCGCGTAGCCGCGCCAGCGGGCTCTCGAACACGATCTCGTGCGGCGTGGTCCACGAAGGTGCTTGGCGGTCCGTCGTCACCGCCAGCCAGCGCGGGAGATCGAGCGCGGCCGGTCCGCGCTGGAGAGTGGTCGCCCAGCACTTGCCGAGACCTTCGAGCGTGGCGACGCCGGCGTCTAGCCAGCTGTCGAGGAGGCCCGCGGCCATGCCTGGCGCGGGAACCGGGGGGCATTGCGGCACAACGGTCATATTCGACCTCCTTGCGAAGAACCTGCGAAGTACCAGCGAAATACCGTTTAAACGGTGAAGCACCGGCGGTACACCCACCGGTGCTTCTAAATAACGTCTAAAAGCGAACGCTACTAGCGCCCGCCGACGGACGCTTACTTGAGGAAGCTGCGCGCCGTCGCGGTGTACGAGCCGGCGATCTCCTTCGAGACGTCGACCTGGGCCTCGATGAGGCTCTTGAGCCACTCCTGCTGGGTCAGGCCCGCGAGCTTAAGCTGAAGCTCGGTGGTCCGGTCGACGGCCTTCTCGTACGAGTCGAGGTACAGGTTGCCGGCCTTGCGGGCGGCGGCGAGGAACTGCTCGCTCGAGTCCTTGACCTGCTCGTAGGCGGTCTCGAACGTCGGAATCCCGGTCTTGGTGGAAGCGGTGGTTGCCATGTGTGGTGTCTCCTGGGGGTTGTTGTCTCTCGCGGTGTGCTTGCAGCTTAGCACGAATCCTGCAAGCGCGCAAGCAACAAGATCGGCCGGGCCGTGCTTGCGCTTTAGCACTTCCGCTGCAAGCAGCTAGCAAGGATACGCCGCAGCCGGCAGCGGGTTACATCACGACTCGTCCGAGGCGGTCATCCCGCCGACCCTTCGGCCGTGCAGCACCATCCCTCGATCTCGGGGAACCCGTGCGGCGCCCCGCCGCCACTCGAGAACTGCTGAGCGATCCGCGATACCGCGGCGACGCGCGGGGCGCCGGCGACGCGGACGAACACCCACTGGTTCGCCGCCGGCCAGCTGACGAGCAGCCAGCGTCCGTCGGGCGACCAGTTGATCGCCCGGACGCCGGGACCGGCGAGCACCTGGCGCATGGAGCGCGCCGCCGAGCCGACGACGACGACTTCCTTGTTGGCCAGCACCAGTGCGAGCTGCCGACCGTTCGGAGAGAGAGCTCCGTCGCTTGCCGATTCGCCGGCCGGCAGCATGAGCGTCGACACCGGCGCGCCGTTCGCGGCGTAGACCCGCGCTTGGTGGGCCGAGAGCACGAGCAGGCGCCGGCCGTCGGTCGACCACATCAGCTCCCGGGGCCGCGGTCCCGGCGCGGCCGACCACAGGATGTGGCCGGTGTCTGCGTCGCGCACGACCAGGCGGCCGCGGGCGATTACGTACGCGAGCTCATAGGGGCCGTCCGCCTGACCGGGCCGCCACGCCGGCGCGACACCCGCCACCGCGGTGGCCAGCAGGCGATCGCCGGTGCCGTCGCCGTCGACGACCCGCAAATTGCCCCCCGACAGGTAGGCGACGCGGTAGCCGCTCGGCGAGTACCAGGTCGGATCGCTCACCTCTGGTCGCGCCAGCGCCCACCGGACCGTTCCGTGCGGATCGACCGCCGCCAGCCGGTCGCCCGACGCGACCGCCACATACAGCCCATGCGGGGACCAGCTGGCCTGTGACCACGGCCCGAGACGCCGCGTCGAGCCGTCGTTGGCCGCGGTCCAGGTCCCGCCCGGGCCGGAGAGGAGTATCCGGCCGGGGGAGGGGAGCGAGAACAACGCGGGCGCCGCGTGTTTTTCGCCCAGCGCCTGGTTGATCAGTCGTCGAACCGACGCCCCCGCCGGGGACAGGAGGAGCGCGGCGACGATCACCGCCAGTGTCGGCACGACCGCGAGGCGCCACCGCGATCGGCGGGCCACGGTCGCCCGCCGCTCGAGGTAGGCCGAGCGGACGACGCCCCACGCGCGGTCCTCCGCGTCGCTCTCATCCGGCGCGCGGAACTCGCGCAGCCGCTCGCGCGTGTCCGCGTTCACCTCTCCAACTCCTTGAGCCGGATCTCCAGCGTGTCCAGCCCGCGGCGTAGGCGCGAGTTGACCGTGCCGCGCGGCAGGTCGAGCGCGCGGGCAATCTCGCCGGGGCTGTACTCGAGCAGATAGCGCAGCACGATCACCGCGCGATGCTCGGGCGACAGCGACGCCAGCGCGGTCAGCACCTCTTGCGAGTACCGCCCGAGCGGGACGTCGGGGGCCGAAACCGGATCGGCGCCCGCGTCGCTCGTCTCGCGCCGGGCTGTCCGAGCGCGCGCCCAGTCGATCGCGCGGTTGGCGACGATCGCCCCCAGCCACGGACCGAACCGGCGCCGGCGATCGAACCGGTCGAGCCGCCGGATCGCGGCCAGGAACGCCTCCTGCGCAATGTCCTCGGCGGCAGCGTGATCGTGCACGATGAGGAACGCGGCCCGGTAGGCGCGTGGCCAGAAGCGGCGGAACAGCGCCTCCAGATCGGCCTCGGAACCGGCCAGCGCACCGCGGATGAGCGCGTGCTCGCTTCGCGGCCGGAGGGTACGCGCGCGGCCCAGCTCGCCGGTTACCGCGAAGCTCTCCGCGGCCGTCGCCGGCAAGGGTTCACCTGGACCGAACACGATCGATGCACATCGTCCCCCTTACGGATCTGACCGCGCAAGAGGTCCCTGGCCTCACTCCGCGGCCGCCACCCAGCGCGTCTCGCCACCCTCGAGGATGTCGGTGGGAGTCAGGCCAAGCCGCCGGGCGACCCGTATCGACGCCTCGTGATCCGCGTGGATGTGCGCGACGATCGCGTTCGTCGCGTGGCCCCGAAGCCACTCGACCATCGCGCCGGCGGCCTCGGTGGCGTAGCCGCGTCGCTGATATGCGGAGCCGATGACCCACGCGATCTCGGCTGCCAAGCGGCCGCCGACGTCCGTAAGGGTCGCCTGCACGGTCCCGACCACGGCCCCGGTGGCGCGCTCGCGGACGATCCAGTTGAGCCAGCCCTGATGCCCGTCGGGCGAGTGACCGACGGCCTGGAGCGCGTACCGCGCTTCGAGCTTGGCCACCGAGGCCGGCGCGCCTCCGACGTACTCGTACAGGCGCGGGTCGGCGAGAACATCGGCCATCTTGCTCGCGTGGTGGACACGCAGCGGTTCGAGCGTCAGGCGCGCCGTATCGATCGGTTCCGCGGTCGGCCACTCCACGCGCGTAACCGTACGGGGGCGAGCTCTGCGGCCGGCGGCCACCTGCGCGACCTGCCAACGGCGGCGCGAAGGCGGGACCGTGACACATCCCGCATGCCCCACATGCGTCACATGCCACGGTCTTGCCGGCGGGCGCGAATTGTCAGGTCTTGCAGGTTGCGCCCGCCCGCCCTTTGCGCCGAGCACTCTCACTCCTGCCCTCGAGCAGCTCCAAGCCGCCTCTAGATAGAACGTTCTACTTATGATATGGTCGCGAACCTTCGATGCCCAGCGCCGCCGACATCCCGACGCGCGACCGCATCCTGTACGCGAGCGCCGAGCTGTTCCGCCGGCAGGGCTACGCGGGCACCGGCCTCAAGCAGATCGCCGCCGAGGCGCACGCGCCGTTCGGTTCGGTCTACCACTTCTTCCCGGGCGGCAAGGAGCAGTTGGCCGACGACGTGCTTCGTACGGGCGGGCGCTTCTTCCTCGCGCTGTACGAGGCGATAGCCGGCGCCGCGCCGGATTTCCCGACAGCCGTGCGCGACTTCTTTGCCGGCGCCGCGCAGACGCTCGAGGCCACCGACTTCGCGGACGCCTGCCCGATCGCCACCGTCGCCGGCGAGATCGCGAGCACGCACGAGGTCCTGCGTCATGCGACCGCGGACGTATTCGAGTCCTGGCTGACCGCGGTGGCTCGCGACGCCAAGCAGGCGGGTGTCCCGCCGGACCAGAGTCGGCCGCTGGCGCTGAGTGTGTTGGCGATCCTCGAGGGCGCCTTTCTGCTCAGCCGTTCGCTGCGGAGCACCGAGCCCATGGCGGCCTGCTCGCAATCCGCTGTGGCGCTGGTCGAAGCGGCCCTGACGCAAGAGCCCACGACCCTGGAGACGACAGCATGATCCACAAGCCCAGCCTGCTCGCCGGCGCCGGCGCGGCGATCGCCGTCCGCGCGCTGTTGCCACGTCTGGCGCTGCTCAAGTTGCGTAGCGATGTCCGCCGGCTCAACGCCGGCGACTACCAGCCGCTGCTTGCCGGCTACGCCGACGACGCCGTGCTGCACTTCAACGACGGCCCGCACCGCTGGGCGGGCGACTACCGCGGCAAGCCGGAGATCGAGCGCTTTCTACGCGAGTTCACCGCCGCCGGCTTGAAGGGCGAGATCCGGGAGCTGTGGATCGCTGGTCCCCCGTGGGCGCTGACTCTGATCGCGCGTTTCGACGACAGAGCGACCGGCCCGGACGGCGAGGAGCTGTACGCCAATCGCGTCACGATCGTCGCTCGAACCCGCTGGGGCAAGATCGTCGAGCATGAGGACTTCTACGAGGACACCGGGCGGATCCTGGCCTTCGACCAAAAGCTCCGCGAGCTCGGCATCGGCCCGGTCACCAGCGACGGCGCTGCGGCCGTCGCGTCTTAGCCCAGACGCTTGGACATGTAGACGCGCTCGAAGCTGTTGGTTATGTGACGGCCGTCTTCCTCGTGCCCGAGCCGCGCGTACAGCCGTATGTTCTCGACCATCACGACATTCGTGTACAGCCGTAGCCGGTCGAGGCCGAGCTCGCCGGCGTAGTCCTCGGCGAGGCTCAGCAGCGCCCGGCCGATGCCGGCGCGCTGGCGGTCGGGGTGCACCGCGACGTTCTCGATGAGGACGTGATCCGGGGTCCCGACCAGGACGATCAGACCGACGACGCCGTCGTCGTCAGCGACGAGCACCCGCGCGGTACGGATCCGCTCGTCGTAATCGTCGTCCATCGGCGCCGGGCGCCTGCCGATGCGCTCGACGTAGCCGCCGTATGCGCGCTCCATGATGTCGTGCATTGCCGGGACGTCATCGGCCCTCGCACGACGAAGGATCACGGCCCGATGACCGCCTGCGCCTGGGTCGTGTGCGCGACGAGACGGCCGTCGTCGTCTCGCAGCTCGGTCTCGACGACGATTACGGTCCTGCCCACGCGTAGCGGTCGGCAGGTCGCGGTGACATACCCCTCACGAGCTCCGCGCAGAAAGTTGGTCGACGAGGAGATCGTCGCGGTGCCGGCGCCGGCCGGCAGGTTGAGGAATGCGCACATGCCGCCCGTGTTGTCCGCGAGCGACATCAACGCGCCGCCGTTCAGCACGCCACCCGCAGTGCACAGCTCCGCTCGCCACGCGAGTCGCGCCACCACCTCGTCCGCTGTCGCCGAGACGACCTCGATGCCGAGCGTTGCAACGAACGGAACGGCGGCGAGCAACTCGGTGAGGGGCGCGTCTGTCGGTTGCTCGGCTGGTTCCACGCGGGCCTCCCGGGTCACTCTACATTCCACCCGAAGTACACCTCGGTGCGACACACCTGGTCACCTCTGAACGTCAGGACCTCGGTGTTCCTGCCCTTGTGGCCGTCGGGGTGTCTCACCTCGTAGGTGATCACCACCTCGTCGCCGGACTCCACCAACCGTACGAATTCGAACTCCTGTCCCAGACCCGCGCCCGGCCAGCAGCGCTCGAAGTAACCCTTGCGATCCAGTCCCACGTCGAGCGGGCTCGAGAAGGAGAAGTCGTCGCTCAGATAGCGCTCGACGATCGTGCGGTCTCCGGATGAGAACGCGCGGTACATGTCGCGGGCGCGCTCGAGCCGATCAGAAGCGGGCATGGGTCCTCCCTCGGTTGGATTGCCGATCGGGGATTAGACCGCGGCACGACCCGAGTCTCATCGGTGGCCGATGAAAATCGGCCGGGCGAGGGGTCTACAGTCGTGATGGCCACGCCAACGACCGGAGGAGTGAGCAATGGCGCAGGAGGTCCAGACGCCGCATGACTTCCGATTTCCGGGCGAGTCGGACGAGTACCGGCGAGCCAGGGACGAGCTGCTGAACGCGGAGGTCGAGTTGCGCCATCAGACCGAGCGCGTTGCGGCTCAGCGTCGCGGGCTGCCGCTGGGCGGCCGCGTCGGAACCGACTACGTGTTCGAAGGGTGGGACGACGCCGCGCGCGCGACCAGGCCGGTCCGCCTGTCCGAGCTGTTCGACGACGGCAGGGACACGCTGTTCCTCTACAGCTTCATGGTCGTACCCCGCGAGCAGGGCCTGCCGTTCGTCGGCCCGTGTCCATCGTGCACATCGATCATCGACGGGATCGACGGATCGATCCCACACATCACACAGCGCATGAGCTTCGCGGTCGAGTCCGCCGCGCCGATCGCGCAGTTCCGCGAGCACGGCGCCAGGCGCGCCTGGCGCCACGCCCGCCTGCTGTCGTCGGCCGGGAACAGCTACCGGAGCGACTACGGCGGGGCGGATTCGAACGGCTACCAGTGGCCGCTGGCGACGGTGTTCGTCCGGCGCGGCGGCGCGATCCATCACTACTGGAGTAGCGAGCTCTGGTGGGTCGCGCACGACGCGGGCCAAGGTCCCCGTCACGTCGACTTCATGTGGCCGATGTGGGGAGTGTTCGATCGGGCGCCGGAGGGGAGAGGCGAGTGGGAACCCAAGCTCGAATACGCATAACGCCCGCCACTGCGTCGGGAGCGTCGCTCGCCCTCGGCGCGCCGTGGGCCACCGCCGCTCTGCTCGCGATCGCCGCGCTGGCCTGGGTCGTGACCGCGGTTCGTATGGCCGGGATGGACGCGGGACCCGGTACCGACCCCGGCTCGCTCGCCTTCTACATCAGCACCTGGACCGTGATGATGGCGGCGATGATGCTGCCGTCAGCCGCGCCGGCGGTGCTCGCCTATGGTGGCGGGGCGTCGCAGCGCGGTGAGAACCTCGGTGCGACGGCCTGGTTCACGGCCGGCTACCTCGTGCTCTGGGCGGTGGCCGGCCTCCTCGGCTACGCGCTGCTGGAGGCGGGCCGTTCGTTCGCGCCGGGCGCGTTCGCGTGGCATCACGCGGGTCGGTGGGTCGCCGCCGGCGTGCTCGTCGTCGCCGCTGTGTATGAGCTCACGCCGGCCAAGCGCGCTTGTTTGTCCAGTTGCCGCGGGCAGCCGATCGACCGCGCCGCCCGTCGCAGCCGGCCGGGTACGGCCCTGCGCGCGGGCGTCGGATACGGCGGCTGGTGCCTCGGCTGCTGCTGGGCGATGATGGCCGCGCTGTTCGCGCTCGGCGCGATGAGCCTCGTGTGGATGGCCCTGATCACCGTGCTGGTCGGCGCGCAGAAGCTGCTGCCGTGGACGAGGGCGAACCTGATCGTGTCCGCGGTGGTGCTGCTCGCGCTCGCGGTCGGCCTGGCGCTGGCGGCGTCGAGCGTACCGGGCCTCACTGTTCCGGGTGGCGGCTCTGCGATGCACATGATGATGGGCTAGCTCGATCCGGTCACAAATCGCTCCCGTCCGGGAGTTAATTGACGTGATAGCCGGCCGGGAGTCCGACAGCGACGATCACGTGCTCGCCGCGGCGGCTCGCGATCCTAGGGCTTTCGCCGCTTTCTACGAGCGGTACGAGCGATCGATGCTGGCGTTCTTCATCGGCCGCACCGGCGATCCCGAGCTCGCCGCCGACCTGACCGCCGAGGTGTTCGCCGCGGCGCTCGACGGGTGCTCGCGGTACCGGGCGGGCGAAGCGCCGGCGAGCGCCTGGCTGTTCGGCATCGCCCAGCACAAGCTGGCCAAGAGCCGGCGCCGCGGCGTCGTCGAGGACCGCGCGCGCCGGCGGCTGGGGATGGCGCCGCTGATGCTCGACGACGAGGACCTCGAGCGGATCGAGCGCCTGGCCGGTAACGACGACGCCGTCGAGGGCCTCCTCGAGACGCTCCCGCCGGAGCAGCGCGAGGCCGTCCGCGCGCGAATCCTCGAGGACCGAACGTACGACGAGATCGCCGGCGCGCTGCGGTGCTCGCCCGCGGTGGCCCGCAAGCGCGTGAGCCGCGGGCTTGCGCGTCTGCGCGATCAGCTCGGAAAGGAGAGCACGTGACGATCCTGCCCCAGCTCGAGTCGGAGCTGCTCGGCGCCCACGCGCGCCGGGCAGCCCGACGGCGACGGTGGACCGACCGGATTGCTCCCGGCGCGGTCGCGACGCTGCTCGCGGTCAGTGTCACGATCGCGGTGGCGGGCGTCGCGATCGTGCTGATACGGCATGGCAATTCCGGTGGCGGCCCCGGCCCGAGCCATCCGCCGCCCGCATCGCCGGCGCCGCCGCTGCCGACCAACCCGACCCGGACCCAGCGCACGGAGGAGAGCTACCTCTACCGCGCGGCGGCCACGGCGTTCCGGGGCTGCGGAGGCGGACCGCTCGCCGAGGTCAACCGGCAGCCGACGACCAGCGAGGGGGCGCCGAGCCAGGCGCTGCTGTCGATCCTGGGCGTGCTCCGCCGCCCGGCGCAGTCGACGGACAAGCTACCCACGAGGGTGGTCGGGCGTGATCACCAGGTGATACCGAACGGCAGCCTTCCGCCGGCGAAGGACATCTACGTCCGCTACATCCGTCGGGCGCGGTGGCGATTCGGCGCCGGCTACTACATCGTGCCGGCGGGCAACGTGACCCAGGTCGGCCCGACGTCGGCCGCGTGCTACGCGGCCCAGCACAGGGCGCTCAAGCAGGAGCTGCCGCACATACCGAAACGGCTGCGCGCGGGGACGCTCGCGCTCGAGCCGAGCTTCCTCGCGTCGCAGCGCGCGTCCGGGGCGCCGCGGCCGGGTATCTGCCTACTCGCCCTCAACTCAACGGGTGGAGGGGATGTCGGGTGTGGCGACGCCGTGAGCGACATCGAGCAAGGACGCTCGATTGGCAGCGGCGGGCCCACGGGTGTCGGTGTCGTGTACGGCGTCGTCCCGGACGGTGTCGCCACCGTGTCGCTGTACTACCGGGGCCGCTACCCGGGCCACCCCGAGACCGTGCATGCCATCGGCAACGTCTGGATCATCCCGGATCCGGGGCAGCGGTTCCCCAACGACGGCTTCCCGCAGAAGATCGTCTGGCGTTCCGCGAACGGCACCGTGCTCAAGACGATCAAGGGAGCTTGAGCGCGCGGCGGTAAGACTGCGTGGCAGCTTGCGGTTGCGCCTAGGGTTCCGCTGCCGTCCACACGAAAAAGGGCGCGCGGGTCTGGACCGAGCGGCGCCAGGCGGCTCATGGGTCGGCCACACCTGACGGGATAAAAGCTCCGAGGGCCTCGTTAGCCCTGCCCGGAGGTCCCGATACCCGTCGCCGTTGTGTTGTTCGCCGCTTCGCGGATCGGGGCGCTCGCGTTCCACGAGCGACTGCCCGGGCAGCGCCTGCTGGCGAGCGCCGTAGTGACCGCCGGCGCCGTCATGCTGGCGCTTGGCTGAGCTCCTTTGAGTGCTGCCATAGCGCCTTGTCGAGAGTGCGGAGGCTCACTCCGGCGCTGCGTGAGAGCTCGCGGCAGGCGTCGAGGTACTCGAGCCAGAAGCTCACCGGGTAGGTCGAGCGGGGCCTGACGCCGAGGGACTCGAGCGCGCGGACATCGAGGATCGGATAGTCGTCGGGAAAGGCGAAGTACAGAAGCGTCGAGGCGGTTGGCACGCCGACGCCCTCGAGCTCGAGCAGCGCCGCGATGCGGGTCGCCTCGTCGGCGGCAGCCAGGGCCCGACCGGTGGCGTCGACGATTGCGGCCTCGGTGTTCGCCGCGACCTTCGGGCGGCTGCGCACGGTCTTCCACGCGCACACCTCGAGAAACTCTTCGCGCGTGTAGTAGCCGCGCTCCCTGGCGGCCACCCCGACGGCAAGGCGCGAAGGATTGTCGGTGCCCGGGAAGCGGGCAGCGAGCGCCGGGATCTCCTCGGCCGGGAACTGCAGGACGAAGGACCGGCTCGGTGCGGGCGTCAGTTCCGGCCGTTCCCGAACAGCTGCAGGAAGAACAGGAAGACGTTGAAGATGTCGAGGAAGATGCCCGCTGCGATCGGGACGGCCGCGGAGTTGTTGGCGCGGCGCAGGCGGTTGAAGTCGATGATCGTGAACCCGCCGAAGATCACCAGGCCGAGGACGGCATAGATGATGTTGGCCTGCGGGATCGAGACGAAGATCGTCACGAGCCCAAACACGATCAGCGCCAGCAGCGCCCAGAACAGCGTGCGGTACCAGGCGGACAGGTCCCGGCGGGTGGCGTAGCCGAACGCGCCGCAGCCGGCGACGAACGCGCCGGTCGCGCCGGCGGCCTGCCACAGAGCGGCCGGGTCGGCGTGGGCGTAGACCGCGATCACCGGTGCGACCGCGAGCCCGAGTGACAGCCCGAGTCCGAACAGCAACGCGATCGCGAGTTGCTCGCGCCCGCGCGAGTTGGCGAAGTTCAGCCCAAAGATGCACGCGAAAGCGGCGATGAAGAAGAGCAGCCCCGCGCCTCCGCTGAGGTTGCGCCCTATGTACGCGCCGAGCGCCGCGAACCCCGTAGTAACCGCGACCAGGCCCATGACCTGGCCGAATACCGCTCGGGACTGATCGCGCGTCAGCGCGGCGCCGTAGGCAGGTGAGTCGTACGTAGACATTGGGGCTGCTCCTTGGTCAGTGATGGGTCCCGAACCCTTGCCGCACAAGGTAGACGATGCGACAAGGGTCCCTCGACAGGTTCCACCAACTCACGTCGTCACGTCATGTCTTGACTAGTTAGTTCATGACTAGTATGGTGCCGGCCATGCCGAAACAAGGAACGCCACGCCGCTCGTCGCTCGCCCTGATCGTGCTCTGGCAGCTGTTCGACGGCCCGATGCACGTCTACCGCATGCAGAAGATGCTCGAGGCCCAGGGCAAGGACCGCGTGGTCAACGTGCGATCGCGCGCGAGCCTCTACCAGACGATCGAGCGCCTGCACCGTCATGGGCTCGTGGAGTGGTTCGCGACCGGCAAGGCGGACCGCTATCCCGATCGGGTCGTGTACGAGATCACCGACACCGGGCGTGAGGTCGCGCGCCAGTGGCTGCGCGAGATGCTCCACACGACCGAGGGCGAGTACCCCGAGTTCGTCGCGGCGCTGTCGATCCTATTCGGCCTGCCGCCCGACGAAGCGCGCGCCGAGCTCGAGATACGCGCTAACAAGCTGCAAGAGGCGCTGGCCGCGAGCGAGCGCGAGCTGGCGAGTGCCCCACCCGGGCTGCCGCGCCTGTTCCTGCTCGAGGAGGAGTACCGCAAGGCGATGCTCGAGGCCGAGATCGCGTGGGTGCGGGGCGTAATCGAAGACTTGCGCACAGGGCGCCTGACGTGGAGCGAGGAGTGGCTGCGAGAGCTCGCGGCGACGTTCCTCCCCACTGACGATCAACAACACGAAAAGGACAGCTAGATGACACCGATGATCGAGGCCCGCGGCCTCACGAAGCGCTACGGCAAGACGATCGCGCTCGACGGCCTTGACCTGGTCGCCGACGCCGGCCAGGTGATCGCCGTGCTCGGCCCGAACGGCGCCGGCAAGACGACGTTCGTCCGCACGGTGGCGACGCTGCTGCGGGCGGACGCGGGAACCCTGAAGGTCGCCGGCTACGACGCCCGCCACGAGCCGGCCGCGGTCCGCCGCGTGATCGGTCTCGCCGGGCAGTTCGCCGCGATCGAGCCGGCGATGACCGGGCGCGAGAACCTCGAAATGGTCGCCCGCCTGTTCGGGCAGAGCCGGAAGGCGGCGAAGGCGAGCGCGACCACCGTGCTCGAGCAGCTCGGGCTGTCAGATGACTGCGGCCGGCTCGCGCGCACGTACTCGGGCGGTATGCGCAGGCGGCTCGACCTCGGCGCGAGTCTCGTCGGGGCGCCGCGGCTGCTGCTGCTCGACGAACCGACCACCGGGCTCGACCCGCGTAGCCGGATCGAGCTTTGGGACGCGATCCGATCGCTGGTGAACACCGGAACCGACGTGCTGCTGACCACGCAGTACCTCGACGAGGCAGACCATCTCGCGAGGCAGGTCGTGATCATCGACCACGGGAAGTCGGTCGCCACCGGCAGCCCGACCGAGCTCAAGCGTCAGATCGGCGGCGACATCGTCGAGCTCCACGTCCGCAACCAGCGGGACCTCGCGCGGGTCGCCGAGCTTCTCGGGCGGCTCGACCACGGCCAGACCCAGATCGACGACCCGACCCGTCGCGTCAGCGTCCGCGTGCGGTCGGGTGGCGAGGCGCTGATGGCGGCCCTGCGGTCGCTCGAGGCCTCGGGCGTCGAGCTCGAGGACATCGCGATGCGCCAGCCGAACCTCGACGAGGTGTTCCTGTCGTTGACAGGAAGGCCAACAGAAGACAGTGGCTCGATGGCGGCTCGCGCCGCCTGACCGAAACCGAAAGGAAAATAAAAAATGACAACAGCCGTTGCCCACGGCACCGCGGGCGGACGAACGGGGCTCGCCAGGAGCACCTCGACCGTCACCCGCCGTGCGCTCCTGCGCTATCTGCGCACACCACAGCTGATCGTGCTCGCCACGGTCCAGATGTCGCTGTTCTTCCTGATCTACCGCTACATGTTCGGCGGCGCGATCCATATCGACGGGATGTCGTACGTCGACTATCTCGTGCCCGGGTTCATCGCCACCGGGGTGCTGTTCATGGGGATCGGGACCGCGACCGCGATGGCCGAGGACCTCGAGCAGGGGTTCGTCGACCGGTTGCGTTCGCTGCCGATCCCGCGGAGCTCGGTCCTGATCGCACGCGCCACCGCGGACACGGCGATCCTCGCGTGGAGCACGGCGTTCACCGCCGCGGTCGCTTTCGCGGTGGGGTTCAGGCTCCACGGCTCGGCCGTCGACGGGCTCGCGGCGTTCGGGCTCGTGGTCCTGTTCGGCTTCGCATTCGAATGGGTGTTCGTCACGCTCGGCCTGTTCGCGGGCAACGCCCAGGCCGCGCAGGGAATGGGGATGATCGTGTTCCCGTTTGCGTTCATCTCGAGCGCGTACGTCCCGGTCAGCTCGATGCCGAGCTGGTTGCGGGTCTTCGCCGAGCACCAGCCGCTCACCTACATGGTCGATGCCGTGCGCGCGCTCACGCTAGGCCCTCAGGCGCAGGCGCTGCTGGGACATCCGAGCTCGTATTACGTCAGCCGCTCGTTGGTGTGGGCGCTCGCGATCGTGGTCGTGTCGCTCCCCGTCGCCGTCTGGAAGTACCGGCGCGGCTGAGCGGCCCGCCATGGGACCTCCCGGGCGACCGAAGCCGTATAGCTGAGGTGCGCGGTTCCCGGTGGGTCCTGTTGCCGGTCGCGGTCGGGATTGGTGTCCTGGCCGCGGCCGGCTCTCTCGGTGGCAATGCGACCGGCGCCTGCGCGAAACGGCTCTCGTGCGACGCCGGGTCGCTGCCCGCCCCGGTCGTGATCACGAGCGGCCGGGTCAGCTATCGCATCGCACGAGACGGACACGTCGCTCGCGTCCCGACGCCGCCCGACCCGTTGCCGGAAGGCGTGGACTTGTTCCCGGCCAGCGGGACGTGGTTCACCATTCGCCGCGGTCACCTAGTGGTCGGCCGCGGTCGCGAGGCCGTGTGGCGCTCCCGGGGTGGAACGTTCACCTCCCGGTGGTCGCTGGGCGTGATCGTGGCCGGCCCGCGCGCGGTGGCCTACCAGCACGACCACGAGCTCTGGCTCGCGTCGCTGCGCGGGACTGAGCGTCCGGTGGCGACGCAGGAGCTCCCGCTCGGCTGGACGACCGCCGGCCTCTACACGTATCGCTACCAGGGCCGGGAGTTGGTGCTGCGGAGCGACACAGGGGCGCTGCTGAGCGTGATCGCGCGCCAGCCGCTCGGATCTGAGTACTTCGTCGCCGGTAACGATCTGTATTTCATCGCGCGCGGCGAACTGATGAGCGCACACGGGGCGCGCGTCCGGCGGCTCGCCTCGTTCCGGGGCCTCGGGCTGTCGGGGAACACGTTGTTGCAGCCCGTCGGGCGGATGCTCCTGCTCGAGGACAACGACCGCCTGATCCTCGTTCGTTCAGACGGTTCGGTATTCGCGTCGATCCCGGAGAGCGAGTGGCGCGGGAGCGGCCTTACGAGCGCGTTCGTCCCGGCTCCGGACGGGAGCGCCGTCGCCTTCACCGCCACGTCGGGGCAAGCGCACGGCGGCACGACCGTGTACATGGCGCGCGCGGGCGCGCGCGAGGCGACCCCGCTGCATCGCGAGCCGTCCGAGCTTGGCGGCTG
Source organism: uncultured Solirubrobacterales bacterium (assembly GCA_963783415.1). Taxonomy (GTDB): domain Bacteria; phylum Actinomycetota; class Thermoleophilia; order Solirubrobacterales; family Solirubrobacteraceae; genus Palsa-465. Next base: position 323,155 of record CAWANN010000020.1, on the reverse strand, counting down.
CGACCAGGGCGCCAACCTCCAGTGGCACGGAAGCTGGCTGCTCTACAGCGACACCGACGGCAGGCTCGCCGCGATCGACACCGCCGGCGGTCGCCGGGCGATCGATGTGACACGCCTCGTCAGCCGATTGCGCGGTGTCCGTGATCCGTTCACCGTCTACTGGAGCGGACAGTCGCCCGAGTTGTAGAAGACCTCCGCGACCGATAATTGCTCGCGGCATGTCCGTGAGCGGCTTGACCATCCGGCTGGGAGACGAGGCAGACGGCCCGGCCGTTATCGCGATGTTCGACGAGGCGGTCGCGTGGCTGGTCGAGCGGGGGCAGACTGGGCAGTGGGGCGCGACCCCGTTCTCAGAGCGGCCCGGGATCCGCGAGCGCGTCTACGGCTTCCGGACAGGCGGGGGATTGCACATCGCCGAATTCAAGGGAGAGCCGGTCGGCGTTCTCGTCGTCGGGCCGGCGCCGGCATACGCTCCCGCGGCGCCGGTGCCGGAGCTCTACATCATTCTGCTGCTGAGCTCGCGGCGGCTGATCGGGCGCGGCATCGGCGGCGCGCTCGTCAACAAGGCGATCGAGATCGGGTACGAGCGCAAGGCGGAGATCCTTCGCGTCGATTGTTGGGCGCACGCGCCCGGGCTCGTCCGCTGGTACGAGAAGCAGGGTTTCACGCGATCCAGCCGGTTTGAGCTGAACGGCTGGCAGGGCCAGATCTTCACGATGGAGCTGTGAGCGACGCCGGGGTCGTGGCGGTCCTGGCCTTGGCCACGACGCGAACGCGCTGCACGGCGTTGTTCGCGTAGCCCCCGAGATTCCAGGCGTGTTGCAGCGGCTGGGTTCGTCCCGTGCTGTCGGTGGCGCGGCAGAAGAGCTCGTGAATCCGGCCTTGCGCGGGCCCGAGTGCCATTCCCACCCGCGCCACCCCCACCTTGCCGTGGTCGGACAAGACTCGCGTCGGTCCAGCTCTGGCCGGCGTCGGCGCTGACCTCAACCCGCATCACAGGACCGAAGCCCGACCGGGCGCGGCCGCGCAGCTTGCACGCATCCAGGCCGAGCGCCCGGTCGCGGGTCGCGAACTCGGGCACCCCGGGCGGAATCATCAGCGAGCGCGGTTTTGCGGTTTCGATGACCGTCCGCGGGGGAAACGAGTGGTCGTGCCGCTCTACTGCTGTCGCGCGTGTGGTTTCGCGACAACGGCCACTTGGCGTAACGCCGTCATGGCCCATCACTCCGGCTCGCCCGAGTGCGACGCCGAGCTGGAGATGGTGGTGAGCTTCGCCGGCCGGCCCCGCGAGTCCGGTCGAGTGCGTGCGTGGGGCGAGGGCAGCCGGTCCGGCGCCGGGAGTCGTGATCCCGCATCGGATCCGGCGCGGGGCTCGGCCTGACGCGGGTGATCGCTCAGCCGCGGGGTTTCTTCGCGGGTCCGAGCCGCGGACCGGGCCGCTCGAGCTCGAACCACACGTGGGTCGTTCCTTCGTGGATCCCCCACCGGCTGGCTTCGGCGTCGACGATCGCGAGCCCTCGCCCGCCGATGGTGGCGAAATCCTGCTGACGGATCGTCAGCTCAAACCCGCGGCCTTCGTCGATCACCTCGACCAGCAGGCGATCCTCGTCGAGCGTCGCTCGCAGCGTGATGTCGCCGTGGCCGTGGACGACGGCGTTGGTGACCAGTTCGCTGACGAGCAGCCTCGCCGTGTCGAGCTCGTCGACGCCAACGGCGGGCGCGAGCCAGTCCGCAAGGGAGCGGCGGGCGAGTCCGGGGGCTTGAACCGTGTTGGGCAGGTTGACCTGGAGCATTTCGTCGGCCCCAGAGGATCACGCGTGGACGAGCCGAACGCCCACCGAATTTACGATACCCACGGGCACGGCGAGCACAATCGCGTCATGCGGCCTCGGGCGAGCTCATCCCCAGACGGTTGGCGAGCAGCTCGACCGTCGCGCCCTGGATCAGCGTCGAGACCAGCACCGCGAAGAACACGAGGTTGAAGAACTCGAGGCTACGGGGCACGTGCTCGATCAGCGGAAGCGTCGCGAGCACGACCGGAACTCCGCCGCGCAGGCCCGCCCAGCCGATCAGGACCCGCTCGCGTCCGGTGAAGCGGGTGCGTGCGGTGGCCACGAACGCCGACACGGGACGGGCGACGAACGCGAGTAGCAAGGCGAGCAGCGTCCCCCGGACGAGCACCGATCCGAACTGGCTCGGGAACACGAGCAGGCCGAGCGCAAAGAACATCCCGATGTCGGCGACCGCCGCCAGCCCCTCGTGGAATGCGAGCAACGAGCGTCGTGACGCTACGTTGGCGTCGCCGACCGCGAGGCCGGCGAGGTACACGGCGAGGAATCCGGATCCGTCGAGGGACGCGGCCGCGCCGTAGGCGATCGCCGCGGTCGCGAACGACGCCACGAGCGACAGACCTGATGGGGCCGACTCCAACCGCTTGAGCGCGGTCGTGGCGAGCACGCCGACGAGCAACCCGATGCCGCCGCCGACCACGAGCTGCTTCACCAGGAACCAGATGGCATCGCTAGGTCCGTATCCGGGGACGCGAATCACCTCGACCATCACCAGCACGAGCATCACCGCGACGGGATCGTTGAGGCCGGCTTCTCCCTCGAGCGTCAGCGAGAGTTGCCGCGGGAGGCGCACCCCGCGCAGCAGCGCAAACACAGCCGCGCCGTCGGTTGGCGACAGGATCGCGCCGAGCAGGAGCCCCTCGGCGATCGAGAAGTGGAACAGCCAGCTGGCGGAGAGGCCCGCGATGACCGCGGTCCCGGCCGTGCCGATCGCGGCCAGCGAGACCGACGGTCCGAGCACCGGCCGGAGTGCCCGAAAGCCGGTCGCGAGTCCTCCCTCGAACAGGATCAGCAAGAGCGCGACCGTTCCGACCAGGTGCGCCAGCGAGTAGTTCGCGAAGTCGATCCAGTCGAGCCCATCGCTCCCGACCGCCATTCCCAGGCCCAGGAACAAGAGCAACGCCGGCAGGCGGACGCGGGCTGCCACCGCCGAAGCCAGCACGCCGGCCGCCAGCAGCCCTCCGCCGGCGAGGATCAGTTGCGCCTCGTTGTCCATTCCCGAGGGGACGATGTCATGCGGCGCTCGCTGTTGTGCGGACTAATGCACGTTTATGCACGATCCTGCATGATCGTGTAGTCTCCGGAAGGTGCTGACCGACGAGCGGCGAGCCCTGATTCTCGACCGGTTGCGCAGCCACGGCCGCGTGCTGGCCGCCGACCTGACCGCCGAGCTCGACGTGTCCTCGGACACGATCCGCCGCGACCTGCGCGAGCTCGACGACGCCGGTCTGCTGCGACGCGTCCACGGCGGCGCGCTGCCCCGCCACGGCGACGCGGCGCCGTTCGAGGCGCGGGCGCGCCGCGCGCCGGAGGCGAAGGCATCGATCGCGCGGCGCGCCGCGGAGTGCGTCCGCGACGCCGAGCTCGTGGTCCTCGACGGTGGGACGACCACGCTCGAGGTCGCACGGGCGCTGCTCGACAAGCCACAGCTACGCGCACGAGTGATCACGACGAGCCCTCCGATTGCGCTCGCGCTGGCCGACCATCCCGGGCTCGAGGTGACGGTCGTAGGCGGCACGCTGCGGCGGAACTCGCTCGTGACCGTCGGTGCGCCGGCGGTCGAGGCGCTGCGGCTGATCCGCCCGGATGTCGTGTTCCTCGGCGTCTGCGGACTGCACCCCGAGATCGGCGTGACCACCGAGGACCTCGAGGAGCGCCACGTGAAGGCAGCCATGATTGAGGGCGCGGCCGAGGTGATCGCGCTCGCCGACCACGACAAGCTCGGAACGGCGATGTCGGTGGTCGTCGCGCCGCTCAGCGCGGTGACGTGCCTAGTCACGGACACCGACGCCGATGAGCACGCGCTCGCTCCGTATCGAGCGCTCGGGATCGACGTGCTGCGCGCATGAACTGGGTCTCTGCGCGCGTGAACGCCCGCGCCGGGATCACGGCCGTGTTCTTCGTCAACGGCGCGCTGTTCGCGACGTGGGCGTCGCGGATCCCGGCGCTGTCGAATCGGGTCGGTGCCACGACCGGTGATCTCGGGCTCGCGCTGCTCGCTCCGGCCGTCGGAGCCGTGGTGGCGATGCCGCTCGTCGGGCGTCTGCTGCCGGGCCGCTCGAGCCGGACGTTCACCCGGCTGGCACTCGCCGGGTTGATCGGGGCGCTCCTGCTGCCGGCGCTGGCACGCACCGTTCCGGCGCTGGCCGGCGCGCTGTTCGTCGTGGGACTGACCAGCTCCGCGATGGATCTCTCGATGAACGCGCAGGGCGTGTCCGTCGAGCGCCACATGAAGCGCCCGATCCTGTCCTCGTTGCACGCCGCGTTCTCGTTCGGCGGGTTTGCGGGTGCCGGTCTGGGCGCGTTGGCGGCCGCGCTCGACGTCGCCCCGCTCCCGCACTTCGCGGCGGCCGCGTTGCTGTTCGGCGTTGTCGGGCTGATCGCCACCGGTCCGCTGCTGGCTCGGGACGAGGACGCCGACGCCCATGCGCCCACGATGCGCTGGCGCGCATTGCCGTCGCGTCTCGTGCTGCTCGGGATCGCGTGCCTGTTCTGCCTGATGGCCGAGGGCGGGTCGTCTGACTGGAGCGCGAAGCTCGTCCACGACGACCTCGCGGGGTCGGCGGCGCTCGGGGCGATCACGTACGCCGTGTTCAGCGTCGCGATGGGAACGGGGCGGTTGATGACCGATCGTCTGTGGACCCGGTGGGGATCCGTCCGCCTGCTCCGCCGCTGTGGCGCGCTCGCTGCACTGGGGTTCGCGGCCGGGCTCGCGGCGGGCACGGTGCCGGCCGCGATCGCAGGCTTCGCCGCGCTTGGGCTGGGGCTGGCCGGCGTGGTGCCGACGCTGTTCCGGGCCGGCGCGGATCAGCCGGGCGTGTCCACCGGGCCGGCGCTCGCCGCGGTCACCTCGCTCGGCTACCTCGGATTTCTCGGCGGTCCTCCGTTGATCGGCGGCGTGGCCCAGCTCACGTCGCTGCGCCTGGCCTGCGGGTTCATGGTGCTCGCCGGCCTGCTCGTCGTGCTGCTCGCGCGGGCGGCGGCAGTTCCCGCCGAAGTCGAGCACCCACGCCGACCGGCGGCAGCACCGCTCGCGGGTGGCGCGGCGGTACGGTAGCTCGATGCGAATGACGAAGGGGCTCGCGGTCGCCGTGTGCGCGCTGCTCCTTGGCGGCTGCGCTGCATCGTCGCCGCCGAGCGCGGTCGATGCGGCGGCCCGGGCCGCGGGCCTGCGGTTGGTTCGCGTCGGGGTTTTTCAACAGCCGACGTACGTGACCGCCGCGCCGGGCGACACGCACCGGTTGTTCGTCGTCGAGAAACGTGGCGTGATCGTGTTGCTGGTCAACGGTCACCGGCTCGCGCGGCCGTTCCTGAACGTCTCGCGGCTCGTGAACGCGAATGGCGAAGAGCAAGGTCTGCTGTCGATGGCGTTCGCGCCGGACTACGCGCAGAGCGGGCGGTTCTACATCGACTACACGGGCGCGAATGGGGACCTGCACATCGTCCAGTACCGGCGCGACGGCGGCAATTCGAACGTCGCGGGTGGGGCGAGCGCCCGGTCCGTGCTGACGATCCCGCACCACCAGCACCCCAACCACAACGGCGGCCAGCTCCAGTTCGGCCCGGACGGTGACCTGTACATCGGCGTCGGCGACGGCGGCGACGAGGACGACCCGATGAACGAGGGACAGAACACCGGCGTCCTGCTCGGGAAGGTGCTGCGGATCGCTCCCGGCCCGGACAATGGCTATTCGATCCCCACGGGCAACCCGTTCGTCGGCAAGCCCGGCCGGCGTCCCGAGATCTGGGCTTACGGTTTGCGGAATCCGTGGCGCTTCTCGTTCGATCGCCTGACCGGAGCCCTCATAATCGGCGATGTCGGACAGGATCAACAGGAAGAGGTCGACTTCGCGCCCCGGGGCACGGGGGCCGGCGCCAACTATGGGTGGAGCATCTTCGAGGGGGACCGCCGCAACAAGCCGGGGAGCGCTCCCGGCGCGGTGTTCCCGGTGCTCGTCGCGCTCCACAGCCGGGGGTACTGCGCGATCATCGGCGGCTACGTGGTCAGGGACCGCTCGCTGCCGGCGCTGTACGGCCGCTACGTGTACGGCGACCTGTGCAAGCCGGGCATCAGGTCGGTCACCCTCAGCCCGGGTCACGCGACCGGGGATCACGACATCGGGTTGTCTGTCCGCGACATGTCTTCGTTTGGCGAGGACGCGCTGGGGCGTATCTACGCGGTCTCGCTCGACGGTCCCGTCTATCGCATTGCCGGGGGATAGATCAGATGCCAGACCAGTTGAAGACGCAGGCCGATCAGATCGGCGAGATCAAGAAGCTCGTCGAGGACGCACAGGACAAGCTCGACCAGGTTTCGCGGGCGTTGCGGACGCTCGAGAAACGCGTGAGGACGGCGGACAGCGATCCGAACTAGACCGGCTCTCGTGGCCCGATCGACGCCGGACAGACCGATCGCGATCGACGCCGCCATCGACCCGGAGGTCCTCGGAGTTCGACGAGCTCGAGTCGCCCGAGGACCTGATCGCTCGGATCGACGAGGCGGCCCGCTTCTACCCGCGCGACCAGCTAGCGCTCTCGACCCAGTGCGGATTCGCCTCCGCCGGTCCTGGCAACGCGATCAGCGAGGACGCACAGGAACGCAAGCTCCGCCTGGTTGCGGAGGTGGCCAACCGCGTCTGGGCCTAGACGGACTTTGGCGATGCGAGTAACAAATACGTAGTCTCAGCGCCAAAGTCCGGCTAAATCAGAACCGCCTGGTCATACCTCGATCGCTTTGCGGGCGCGAGCTGCCAGCGCTCCATCCAGCGGTGGGTCCGATCGAACATCTCGCGCGTGTAGGGCTCGAACACGAGCCGTTCGCCCGGTCCGAACCGCCGCACGTCGGCCGCCTCGCCCAGGTCGTCGGGCATCTCTCTGAGCCAGTGGCGCTTATACGGCTCGGGCTCGAGGTCGAGTTCGGCCTGCGCCCGGCGCAGCGCCCGGAAGTAGCGCTCGAGGTCGTCGGGCTCGGCTTCCGCGCTCACGAGAAAGCCCATCATGAAAGTGGTGTCGACGAGCTTGCGGAATCCCCACTGCTCGAGCAGGTAGTACTGAGCTCCCCACACGTTTGCCGCCGGGATCCCGCGGTCGCGCATCAGCCGGACCCGGTCGAACGGGAAGCCGACGAACGACAGCCGAATCTCGTCCGGGTCCAGGAACGGCTCGAGGCCCTGGATCGCGGAGTAATGGCTGCCGGAGTGGTAGCCGACGCCGACCTCCACGCCGGCGAGATCCTCGGGCCGCTGGTGGTCCGATTCGGGCGCCACGAAGATCCCCGAGGTGCAGATGGAGTACGCCTTCCCCCACATCCGGCCGTGGCTGGTGGAGGCGGCGGCATTGACCGCCCAGTGGCAGGCGCCCGACACGTCGCACGACCGGCCCTTCTCCATGTCCTCGAACGCGCCGCTGCGAGCTTCCACGGGTGCCGCGTCGGCGGGCTTCACCGACGAGGTCGTAATCGAAGCCGCCGCGAAGCCGTGGGCGTCGAATTCATACTCGAGTCCCTCGTCGCGGAAGAAGCCCTTCTCTTCGGCCACCCACTCGTGGAGGCGTACGTGAGGCTGGATCAGGAACTTGGCCATCGTGCTGCTCCTCTACTCGCCGCGTGCTCTCAGGTGTAAGAAGTAGCAGCTTCGAGCAGCTAACGGATATGAGCAGCGTCGCTGCTAGCGTGCGCGTGATGGAGGAGGCCTCTCCCGTCAGGTCGGTAGACCGCGAGGCCGAGGGTCGCCGTTGGATCGCCGCGCTCCGCGGCACCGGCGCCGAGCGAGAGGTGGCCGCCGCGACGTTACACGCGATGCTGCTGCGGGCCGCGCGGTTCGAGCTCAGCCGGCGTCGCGCGATGCTCGCCGGAGCTGCCCGGGAGTCGATCGACGATCTCGCGATGCAGAGCGCGGACGACGCGCTCAGCGCGATCCTCAGCAAGCTCGATAGCTACAGGTTCGAGAGCCGCTTCACCACCTGGGCCTACAAGTTCGCGATCCTCGAGGCCGCGGTGCGAACGCGGAGGCGAGCGTGGGAGCAGCGCGAGCTACCAATCGACCCGCAGGACTGGTCGACGCTGCCGGCGCGAGCGCTCGACCCGGTCGAGGACGTCGAGATGCGCGAGCGCATGCGCGCGATCGTCCGCGCGATCCAGACCGAGCTGTCGCCCCACCAGCGCGAGGTTCTAAGCGCGCTCGTGCTGGCCGACGTGCCGATCGACGTGCTCGCCGAGCGGCTCGGCACGACGCGCGGCGCCCTGTACAAGACCCTTCACGATGCGCGGCGCAAGCTGCGGACCTCGATCGGAGCTGACGATAACGCCTCCGCGTGAATCACGTCGCGCTTCCACGCACCTGCTCGCGGGACTGCTGGGCCCAGCAGGTCCCGAGGTGACTTGCGAGGAATGCTTCGAGAACCTCGACGTGTACGTCGAGCAGGAGCTCGGGGGCAATGACGCCGAGGCATTCGTGCCCGGGATGCGCGCGCACCTGGACGGCTGCCCGGCGTGCGCAGAGGAGTACGACAGCCTGCGGGATTTGATCGCGAGTCAGACAGGAGGCCGAACATGAGCAAGCAGACATTTGTGATCGCCGGCGCGAGCCTCGCCGGCGCCAAGGCCGCGCAGGAGCTGCGCGAGCACGGGTTCGACGGTCGGGTCGTCTTGATCGGCACCGAGCCCGAGCGGCCCTACGAGCGCCCGCCGCTGACCAAGGACTACCTGCGTGGCGAGTCCGACCGCGAGAAGGCTTACGTGCACGCGGCCGGCTTCTACGACGGGCATGACATCGAGCTGATGACCGGCACGACCGTCACCTCGATCGATCCGGGCGGCTCACGGCTGACGCTCGACGGCGGCGGCGAGGTTTCCTACGACAAGCTTCTGCTGACGACGGGTTCGGAGCCGCGCCGAATCGAGGCTCCGGGCGCCGAGCTCGACGGCATCTACTACATGCGGTCGCTGGCCGATTGCGACGTACTCCGGCGACGGCTCGACGACAGCGGTCGCGTCGCGGTCGTCGGCGCGGGGTGGATCGGCAGCGAGTTCGCGGCCTCGGCGCGGCAGCTCGGGCTCGAGGTGACGGTGATCGACCCCCTGGCGCTCCCGAACGAGCGCATCTTCGGCACCGAGATCGGCAGCTTCTATCGCGACGTACACGTGCGGCACGGCGTCGAGATGCTGCTCGGCGAGGGGGTCGAGGCGTTCGAGGGCGACGGCGCGGTCGCGCGCGTGCGCACGAGCGCCGGCAAGGTCGTCGAGTGCGACTTCGCGGTGGTTGGGATCGGGATCACGCCGCGGACCGGACTCGCCTCCGACGCGGGCCTTGCGGTCGACAACGGAGTCGTCACGAACGAGCGCCTGGAGACCGCGGCGCCAGGGATCTTCGCGGCGGGCGATGTCGCCAGCGCGTGGCATCCGTTCTACGAGCACCACATCCGCGTCGAACACTGGGCCAACGCGCTCAACCAGGGTCCGGCCGCGGCCCGCGCGATGCTCGGCGAGGACGTGAGCTTCGACCGGATTCCGTACTTCTTCTCCGACCAGTACGACGTCGGCATGGAGTACTCGGGCTATGCGACGAACTGGGATGCGGTCGTGTTCCGGGGTGACCGCGACGGCGGGGAGTTCATCGCGTTCTGGCTGAGCGACGGCCGCGTCGTCGGCGGCATGAACGTGAACGTGTGGGACGTCAACGAGCATGTCCAGGAGCTGATCCGCTCGCGCACCCCCGTCGACGTCGCCGCGCTGACCGATCCGGATACGCCGCTCGATTCGCTCGTGACCGGGTCGGCCGCGTAAACGACGCGGGCCGGGCATAACAGCGGCATAACGCCGTTACGCCCCCGTTAGCCCGCGGGGCTTACAACTGCGGCGTGTCCAAGAGCCGCCACCGTCACCGCCGGGTCGGCTGGGCCGTCGCTGCGATCGGCTGCGGCCTCGCGATCGCCGGGTGCGGATTCACCGGCGGCTCGAGCGAGGCGGCGTCGAGCGGAGGGCCGGAGTCGCCGGCGGCTGCGGCCGACTTCCTGAAGTTCGCGGGCTGCATGCGCTCGCACGGCGTGCCGAACTTCCCGGACCCGGGCTCTGACGGCAGCATCGCGCTCACCCCCGGGTCTGGGCTCAATCCGGCTTCTCCGGCGTTCAAGTCCGCCCAGCGGCAGTGCAAGAAGCTCCTGCCGGGCGGGGGGCCGAAGGCGGCGTCCGCGCCGCCGCCGTCGGCGAGCGAGGTCCGCGCGGCGCTCAAGTGGGCGCAGTGCGTCCGCGAGCACGGCTTGCCGAACTTCCCCGACCCGTCCAGAAACAGCAACCAGCCGGGGCTGTTCTTCCGCGGCGTCGTGTTTCCCGTCGGAGCCGACTTCAACCCTCAGTCGCCGGCGTTCAAGCAGGCCCAGGCGTTCTGCGGCGGCGGGCCAGTCGGGAACAGCGGCTGACCGAGCAGTTCGGTCAGACCTCGGACAGTCGATCCGGACCGCGACATGCAACTCACGGGCGCGGTTAGGCTTGCGCGCTCATGAGCATGATCTTCGATCCAAAGGAAGAGCTCGAGCACATCGCCGAGTTCGCCGACTCGGGGGTCCGGCGTCTTCCAACGGCAGGGCTCGCTGGTCGGGATAAAGGGCGCGTACGGGCTCAAGAAGTGGCTGTACCACAAGTGGCGTAACCCGCGGGAACGCGGTGTACACGTTCGTGGGGTCGCTGGTCGCAATCGGGCTCAGTGGCCTGTGGGCGTACATCGTCAAGCAGCCGCTCGTGTTCCCGAGCCTCGGCGCCACCGCGTTCCTGATTTTCGAGACGCCGATGGCCGAGGTCGGGACGCCTCGTAACACGATCATCGGCCACAGCGTCGGTGTGGCCGCCGGCGTCCTGTCGCTCGCGATCTTCGGGCTGCTAGATGCCCCCAGCGTGTACGTCTCCGGGGTGACACTCGGGCCGGTCGGCGCGCTCGCGCTTGCGGTCGCCCTGACCTGCGGGATCCTGCGCCTCGTGCGCTCGGGCCCACCCTCCCGCCGTGGCAACCACGATCATCGTCGCGTCTGGACTGCTTGCCAAGCCCCGGCAGATCCTCGACATCCTGATCGGCGTGCTGCTGTTGACGATCGCCGGCTGGTGCCTTAACCGCCTGATGGGCGTGCCCGCGCCGGCGTGGGCAGCGCCACGGTGAGTGGGCCTCATCCGGGCGCGGTGACGGGTTTGACAGAGGGGTCCGGCTGACGTAGAAACAGTACGTGCCCCGGAATCTGGAAAGGGAAGCGGCACCGGGTTGGCGGCGCTGACCGACCTCGATCAACCTCGTTGGACGCGGGCCGAGCCGGCGCCGGCCTCGGTGCTGGTGCTCGAGGCGGACCCCGACCTGGGGAGCGTGATCGACAAGGTTCAGTGGCAGCTCGCCGTGGCAGCGTCGCTCGCACCGGCGTTCGAGCTCGAACGTGGTCCCTGGCGCTTCTCGCCCCGTCCCGATGCAGGCGCGTTGGGCGCCCTGGTACTCGAGGGGCTGATCGTGATTCGCATCAACGCGGAGACCCGCGCCCACGTCGAGCTGCTCGGTCCGGGTGACGTGATCGGTCCGTGGGTCGGCTCGGGTCAGGAGCTGACGCTCCCATCGGTGCCGACGACGTCGGTCGTATCGAAGGCTCGGATCGCGCTGCTCGACCGCCGATTCGCGCTCAGGACAGCTCGCTGGCCTGAGATTCACGCGGCGCTCATGCACCGGCTGATTGTCCGCGCACGGCGGCTCAGCCTGCAGTCGGCGATCAACGCGCTGTCACGAATCGAGGAGCGGCTCGAGGTCACGCTGTGGGAGCTTTCGTACCGGTTCGGCAGGGTCACGCCGGACGGGATCATGCTCGACCTGCCGCTGACCCATTCGCAGATGGCGGATATGGTCGCGGCGCAGCGGCCGTCGGTGAGCACCGCGTTCACTCGCCTCCAGGATCACGGACGGATCGTTCACGCCGCGCGCCACCGCTGGCTGCTGCTCGGAGAACCGCCGTCAGCGCTCTCGGCGCTCGCGCAGCAGACAGGGCTCGCGCCCTAGCGTTACCGGCCGTCCCTCAGGCGGCGGTGCACGTCGGGGTCGAGCTCGACGCGCACATCCATTGCGCCGATCCCGTCCACGTCGAGATCGCGGCCGCCCTGCGCCAGTTGCCCCGCCATGGCGGCGAAGTCCCCGGACGCGAGCTCGGCGATCTGCTGCTCGACCTGCGGCGCATGAGTCGTGGTTCTCGACGAAGAAGCCGTCCCGCGAGATTTGGACGACCTCTTCTCCGTCGCCGGCGAGCTCGAGCGTGAGCTCGAGGCACAGAATCAGCGCGTCGCCCCGGCGATACTCCGCGAGCCACTGCTCCCAGGACTCATCGCCCGACTCGGCCCGGGCTTCGGCATGCGACAGCGCAACCGGGGACTTGTCAAGTCGCGCGCGCGCCGACAGTCGCTGCACCGCGATCATTGCTGCACGATTTACCCCTTTAGCGGCGGGTAGACCCGGTGCCACGGGGTCGGCCGTCTGCGTGATGAACATGGTGCCCGCGATCGTCAGCGTGACGACGTGCGCCGCCGTCACAAGACGGGCGCGCGCCCGCAGTAGTAGACCGAAAACCGCGGCGTACCCGGGGCTGCGGGAGCAGCGGCACTCAATGGGAAGCAGCGCCGCCCGACCGCCACCAGCCGCGGATCGGTGACCGTCGGCGACTGGATCACGATGTGGAAATCTCCCTTCCGGATCATCGAAAAGAGCGCGGCGCGTGACGGCTCCGGGATCGTGCCGGTGAAGCCACCAATCGGTAGGACCTCCCGGCCGCTGTCGTAGATGAACGGCGCCGCGACGGCCGAGGTCTGCGTCGCCGCCAGGTCCGGCTGGTTGTGGGCGGCGTTCTCGAGCGGCGGCAGCAGCGCCTCGGTCTGCTTAGCGACCCCGCCGAGCGTCCGCGCGAGCGTCCACTCACCGGCCCCCTCGAACGGGGTATCGAACGGCCCGAACCGCTTGGCGACGACCGAGACCGAGGCCGTCGCGGGAACCGCTACCAACGCGACCGCGGCGAGGGCGATCGCGCCGGCTCGCGTCAACACGCGGGCGGGCATGAGCAGGACCGCGACGGCGCCGAGACCGAGTACGCCCACGACTACGGGCAAGCCTGAGATCACCCCGACGCCCTGCGAGGGGAGCAGCCAGATCGCATATCCGCAAGTCACGGCGACCGTGGCCGCCACCGCGCGGCGCGCCACCGGGCTCGCGCGATGCTCCCACGCAAGCGCCAGGCCCATCCCGACGAGGGCCCCGATCGCCGGTGACAGCGCGGCGGTGTAGTACGGGTTGATCGTCGTGCTCGCGCTGAATACGACCAGGAGCACGACCAGCCACGTTCCCCACATCGCGGTCGCGGCCCGCAGCAGGCCGTTCTGCCGCCGGCTCATGAGCGCACAGGCGACGAGCGCGACAAGTGCGGCGGGGATCAGCCATGCGGTATCCCGCCCGTTGGCTCCGCTGAGCAGGCGGTCCCATCCTGGCGGCGTCGAGCCGAGCGCGAGGCCGATCGCCTTCGTGAGCAATTGGTTCGGCGACGCCTGATCGAGGCGCCCGAAGCCGTTGTAGACGAATACTTGGCCGAAGATCGAGTTCGTGCTGCTGCCGTCGACGTACGGGCGGCTCGATGCCGGCCACGCCGACACGAAAACCATCCAGCTGAGCGATACGGCCGCTACGACCGCCCCGGCCGCGAGGAGCTGCGCCAACCGGCGGCCCATGGCGACCCGGGAGCCGACGAGGTAAGCGACCGCGAGTGCGGGGAGAACCAGCCAGGCCTCGATCATCTTCGCCTGGAAAGCGAGGCCGACCAGGATCCCGGCCACGATCAGGCTTCGGAACCGCCCCGACACGATCGCGCTCACCGTCGCATCGGCCGCGAGCAGCAGCAGCAGGACCATCAGCGTGTCGGGAACGTTCCCGCGGTTTAGCAGCACGGTTGCCGGGCTCAGCACGAGCACGGCCGCGGCGACGATCCCGGCGAGTGGCCCGGACAACCGCCGGACGACCCTATACAGCACGAGCACGCTCGCCATCCCCTCGAGCACCTGGGGAGCGACGATCGCCCACGCGTGCAGCCCGAACACGCGCACGGACAGCGCCTGTACCCAGAACGCCGCGGGCAGCTTGTCGACACTGATCGTCCCAGCCGGATCGAACGACGCGAACACGAAGTCGTGCCAGCTCATCGACATGCTGCGGACCGCGGCGGCGTAGTAGATCTCGAGGTTCCCCGTGGCGTTCCACGCGTACAGGAACCCGGCCACCACCGTCAGCCCGAGCAGCACCGGCCGTGCCCATCCCGGCTGGTCATCGGGCGACCGCCACCACGCGCGAACGCGCAGCGGGTTAGCGGTGCGCGTGCTCGACACCGACGCCATCGTCAGTGACGAGATTCAAGCAGCCGCAGCCACACCTCGCTGACGGTGGGATAGGACGGCACGGCGTGCCACAGCGTGTCGAGGCTGACCTTGCCCACGATTGCGATCGTCGCCGAGTGCAGTAACTCGCCGACCTCGGTCCCGACGAACGTCGCGCCGACGAGCGTGTCAGTGGCCCGATCGATCACGAGCTTGGCCCGACCGGTGTAGTCGTCCCGCAGCAGGCTCGCGCCGGCGACCGACGCGATGTCGTACTCGAGCCCCTCCGCGTCGATCCCCTTCGTGCGGGCCGCTGACTCGGTGAGCCCGACCGAGGCCACCTGCGGGTCGGTGAACACCACCGCCGGCACCATGCCGTGGTCGGCCATGTTGCGGTAGCGGGAGCCTTCGGTGGAGCGTTCCTCGGCGCGCGCCGCGATCACGTCGCCGGCGATCCGCGCCTGGTACTTACACATGTGTGTGAGCAGGGCCCGGCCGCAGACGTCGCCGACGGCGTACAGCCACTGATCGGCGCCGGGCACCGCCATGTGGTCGTCGGTGTCTATGTAGCCGTCGGGGTTCCGGCCCACGCCGACCCGTTCCAGGCCGAGGTCGGCCGAGGCCGGCGTTCGTCCCGCGGCGACGACGATCTCGTCCACTTCGAACGTCGACCCGCCGGCGCTGATCGTCGCCGGCCCGCCCTGGATCCTGCCGATTTCGGTGTCACGCACCGCGGGGCGCTCGACCGACCGCACCTCGGTGTCGAGCAGGACCGTGATGCCGCGCTCCGAGAACTCCTCGGCGATCATCGCGCCGGCGAACGGCTCGAGGTGAGCCAGCAGCCGGTGCTCGACCTCGATCACCGTGACTTCCCGAGCGCCGAGTCCCCTGAGCCAGCCGGCGGACTCACAGGCGACGACCCCACCGCCGATGACCGCCACACGCCCAGGGACCTCGCGGAGATTGGTGACATCACGCGACGTCCACGGCGTGGCCTCGCGCAGCCCCTCGGTCGGCGGGATCGATGCGGTCGATCCGGTCGCTATGACCACCGCGTTCCGGGCGTGCAGGAGATCGGTCCCGCCGCCGGGCGCAGTCACCTCGACGACCCGCTCCCCGGTCAGCCGGCCGGTGCCACGGATGATCTCGATGCTGTTTTCGCCGGCCCACTCGATTTGCCCGGAGTCGTCGTGATCATGGGTGAACCTGTCGCGCCTCGCGAGGATCGCCGGCACGTCGAGTGAGCCGTCCAGCATCTCGGCCACACCGGGCAGCGCCCGCCCTGAGTCGAGGACCTCTATCGGCCGGAGCAGCGCCTTGCTCGGCATACACGCCCAATACGAGCATTCGCCCCCAAGCAGCTCGGCCTCGACGATCGCGGCCGTGCGATCGCTTCCCTGGATCGCGTACTGCGCCGCGTTCTCACCGGCGGCCCCACCGCCGATGACGATGACATCCCAAGTGTCATTGACCTCACTCGTGCCCGCAGACATGGCACCAACCTAACCGGGCGCTCGTGCGATCAAACCCTGGCTCCGCCGCGCGGGCGATGGTGGGGTGCCGGGACGCTCTCTATCGCCGGCTTTCGGTGCGGGGAGTGTTGCTTGTACCAGCGCGCGTACCGTCTCGCCAGCGGTGCCGCGGTAAGGCCGTGCGCGGCCACCGACATGCCGACGGTCAGATACGTCGCGAGCAGGTTCGTGTTGGATCGGCCAGGTGAGCCTCCTGGATCGTGATCACGGCGAACACGATCGACGCGAGGCCGCGCGGGCCGAACCAGCCGAGGAAGCCGACGGTCTGCCGCCTGGCGCCGCTCCCGACCATCGCGATTCGGGATGGAGCGGCGGCGCGGTGACGACTGCCTGGCCCAGGGCAGCGTCGGTGGGTGCGAGCAGCACGGCCAGGACGACCGCCTCGGCGGCGTTGAGGTGCGGGAAGATCGCGATCGCGATCAGCGCGCCGGCAACGATCGTCAGCGGCAGCCCGATGCCGAGCAGGCGCAGTGGCACCGCGTACTCCCTCCTCAGCACGTATGGCTTGATGCGCGAGGCGTCGGCGAACAGGACCACCGCGAGCGTGGCCTCGGCCAGCGTGCGCACGGTCGCGCTCGCCGGCCCCACGGTCACGTCGCCGATCACGAGCGGACCGAGCAGGAGGCCGATCAGGACGAACGCCATCGCGGGCGTCAACGGCGTGTCGGTGAGCCGCCGCGAAACCCCAGCGACGAGCAGGACCCCGGCGATGCTCGCGAGCTCCCACTTCACCGGATCATGCCCGGATGTGTGCCCGGTCCTCCGTCGCCATGTCTACGTCTAAAGCGCCGCCACCCCACTCGCCATCATCCGATCGGGATGACGGCCGCGCCCCGAAATTGCGAGAAAGCCGCCGGCCGGCGGGGGTGGCGCACTGCCACCCCCGCCGAACCTGCTGCTTCTATCTCAGTGCCGGGAGAACGACTGGATGTACCAGTCGGGTGACCCGACGCCGGTCGCGTCGTCGTACCCGGGCGTCGCGGTGAGCGCCGCAGCGCCGCCGCCATTGACCCCCATCGCCCGCAGGAACGTCTCGAGCGGGCCGGTCGCCGTGTCCGGGTCCGTGTAGTTGTTCCGGACCTCGTATTGCCCGGGTGGGCTCTCGGTCACGTCGTGGAACGCCCCCGTGCCGTACCGCGCGTAGATCGCGGGGTTGGCGAACCCGATAGCACGCCCGGCGGCCTGCTGAGCGTCCGCCTCAATGCCGGCGAATGTCGGGCTGGCGACGCTGGTGCCGCCGATCCGGCTGAGCGAGAACGCGTACGTCTTCCCGTTCGGCTGGAGCGTCGTCTGGCCGACGAGCATGCCTGTGCTCGGATCCGCCAGCGCCGACACGTCCGGCACGACGCGCATCGGGGTCGTGGTCGACCCCTCGGGGACAGCCGTCGCGAGGCTGTTCGGAACGACGCCTCGCTGGTAGAACGGTTGCGTGTAGGCGGTGCTCACGCCGCCGCCGCCGGAGCCGTCATAGTCCCAGTCGGTGGAGTCGGTGCCGTAAGTCGGCGGGAAGGGCAGCGTCCACGACGTGCCGTCTGCCGACAACGGATTGAGCAGCGTGCCCCACGGGATCTCCCACTCCCAGTTGTTGCGCTTCCCGATCGCGACGCTGGTGCCACCGACGGACGTGACCCATGGGCTAGAGGTCGGGTAGTCGACCTGGATCTGGTCGGAGATGCTCGGATCCTCCTCGATGCCCGGCTGCTCGTAGCCCGAGTCGCCCGAGGAGAACATGAACCCGATCCCCTCGATCGCGCCATACTGGAACAGCTGATCCCACGCAGTCTGGATCGTGGCGTCGTCGTACGGCTCGCCGAACGAGTTCGAGACGATGCTGGCCAGGCGATGCGTGACGATCAGGGCGTCGGCGTTGAACAGGTCGGGGTCGTAGCAGCTGGCGCCGGCTATGAAGCGCACGTTGGCGTCCGGGGCCATGTCATGGACCGATTCGACGTCAAGCGTCTCCTCGCCATACCACCCCTGGGCGTCGCAGTCGTCTGCAGCGGTATGGGTGAAGGTCGAAGGCAGATACTGCTGGTACTGCCCGGGGCGGAAGCCCCGGTTGCCGGTGACCTGCGAGAACTGGTTGGCGTCCGACAGCATGGTCGGCGACGCATAGGCGTCGACGATGGCGACCGTCTGTCCCTTGCCGGTCATGCCCGAATTGGACACGTTGTAGGCGCCACGGATCTGCTGGGGCGTGTAGCCGCCGACCGTCCAGGGCTGGTGCTGCCCGTTCGCCGTCGGCTCGTTGCTGGCGATCTTCGACCCGTAGTAGGTCGACGTCGGCGGGGCCACCCAGTAGTTGTAGCCCGGGGGCGGCAGCGTGTCACCGGGCTTCATCTGGTGGCTGCCGGTGTCGAGGCCGGACACCGCCAGCACGTCTCCGGACACGGAGCCCGGGACGGTGGCAGCGGACACGGGCGCCCGCGCCGTCTGACCCGTCGGGTCGGTGTAGTTGGCGAACGAGACGCCGAACGCCTGGCTTGCCTCCGCGACCGTGCCTGTGACCGCGACATATCCGCCGGCCCCGCTGGTCATACCGGTAACCGTGAGTCCGGCGCCGGTCAGCCAGGACTCGACGGCCTGGATCTGGGCGCTCGTTGTGCCGAAGCGGGCCTGCGCCTGCGCCGGCGTCAGATAGTTACCGTAGGACGCGCTCGTCGGGTCCGAGACCGCGGTGGCGTATGCCGCCAGACCGGCCGGATCCTGTCCGGCGAGGTAGACGCGCAGATTGACGGCGCCGCTGGTGACGGCGGGGGCCTGGTGGCCCGCTCGGCTCACCGCCCAGTCGGGATGCGTGCCGGGAATCGCGGAACGGCCCGGAGCCGCCACGGCACTGCCGGCCGAGACCAAGCCACTCAGGATCGCCGCGCCCGCCACGGCGCCGGCGACCCATCGGTGGCGATGAAGCATGGACATGCCACACCTTTCCTCGAGGTTTGCGAGACACGAGCCGTTCGGTCCACGCCCCCCGGGGTCGTGCGTGTGGATCCTCTCATACAACGTGACCGAGATCACCGTAGACCCTGCTCCTCGTCGAAACGGCTCGCGAGAATCGGGCACTCTATGGGAAATGCCCAGCCCTATGCGTCGCGGGCGCCCGGATTATCCACCTGCGGGACGGCAGCCGCTCAGTCTCCTGGACCGCGTGCTCGACTCGATACCGGCCGAGGCCGGCGCGGAGGTGATGGGAACGGGGATCGTGTCGGTAGCGCTGTCGCTCGACGGAGACGAGACGATCTCGCGGATCCTGCTTGCGATCGCGAGCGTGACGTGGCTGGCGCTAGCCGCGCTGGTGCCGCTCCGGGCCCGCCGCGATCGTTCTGGCTTCCGCGCCGACATCCGCACGCCCGCGGCGATGACGCCGGTCGCCGGCACGGCCGTGATCGGGGCGCGCTTGGTGATGCTCGACTGGAACTGGGCAGGGATCGCGACGCTTGCGATCGCCGCCATCACTGGGCGTTGCTGCTCGGACCGGTGCTGGGGCACTGGAAGACGCCGACCATCGGCGCGTCGCTCGTGCTGACCGTGGCCACCGAGTCGCTCGCGGTGCTCGCCGCCATAGTTGCGGTGTCGGATCGAGCCGAGTGGCTTCTCGTGATCGCGCTCGCGCTGTTTGTGCTCGGGCTCTGCTTCTACGTGTTCGTGATCTGCCGTTTCGATTTGCGCCAGCTTGCGGTCGGGTACGGCGATCACTGGATCACCGGCGGCGCGCTCGCGATCTCGACGCTCGCCGCCGGAAAGCTGCTGGACGGGGCGAGGGCGCTTGCGATCCTCGGAGATGGCGGCGGGGTCCTGAAGGGTGTGGCGCTCGTGTTGTGGGTGCTCACGATGTTCTGGCTGCCGGTGCTGCTGTTCGCCGAGGTGCTCCATCCACGCCTCACGTATGACCTGCGGCGATGGTCGACCGTTTTCCCGTTCGGGATGTACGCCGCCTGCAGCTTCGTCGTAGGGGCGGCCGCGCACGCCAGCGCGATCACGAGCTTCGCGAGAGTCTGGGTCTGGATCGCGCTGGCGGTGTGGGCGGTAGTGCTGGTGGGGATGATCCGCCGCGGGATCCGAGCGGCTCCGCTGATCACGCCGGGAGCAGCGGGGGCATCATAGAAACGTGCGTCGCAAGGTCGCCCGGAGATGAGCGAGGTCGTCGCGCTCGTCGTGCTGGCGGCGTGCCTCGCCGCTGCGGTGGCGCGACCACGATGGGCGCCGGATTGGGGGGTGGCGGCAGGAGGCGCAATCGTGCTCGTCGCGGTCGGCATTCTGAGCAGCGCGGACGCGCGCTCGGCGCTCCGCCAGCTCGCCCCGACAGTGGGCTTTCTCGCCGCGCTCCTCGTGCTCGCCGACGGCTGTCGGCGGGCCGGAATGTTCGACGCACTTGGCGCGGGGATGGCGCTCGGGTCCCGGGGACGGCCGGCGCGGCTGCTCGCGATGGTGTTCCTCGCCGCGTCGGTTACGACCGCGGTCCTGAGCCTCGACGCGACCGTCGTATTGCTGACGCCGATCGTGTTTGCCACCGCCGCCAGGCTTCGCACGAATGCCCGCCCGCACGTGTACGCGTGCACACACCTGGCCAATAGCGCGTCGCTTCTGCTTCCCGTCTCGAACCTGACCAACCTGCTGGCGTTCCGGGCCAGCGGCCTGTCGTTCGCCCGGTTCGGCGGGCTGATGGTGCTCCCGTGGCTGGTCGCGCTAGGAATCGAGTGGGTCGTCCTTCGCCGCTCGTTCGCCGGCGATCTCCAGCGACCCGCGGCACGGTCGGCGCGCGCAGTCGAGCGGCCGGAGCTGCCCACGTTCGCGCTGGCCGTGGTAGGACTCACACTCGTCGGGTTCGTGCTCAGCTCGTTGGTCGGGATCGCGCCGGTGTGGATCGCGGCCGCCGGCGCGCTGGTAATGGTCGTGCGTCAGCGTCCCGTCCCAAAGGACGCCGTGCGCGCGGCCGAGCCCGCCTTCCTGGTGTTCGTGCTCGGTCTGGGCGTGGTGGTGCGCGCCGCGAGCCAGCATGGCCTCTCCACCGCGGTTGACTCGATCCTGCCGCACGGCACCGCGCTGCCCGCGCTCCTGTTGGTGGCCGTTGTAAGCGCGGCGGTCGCAAACCTCCTCAACAACTTGCCCGCGACGTTGATCATCCTGCCGGTCGCGGCCGCCAGCGGCCCGGGGGCGGTGCTGGCGATGCTCGTCGGCGTCAACGTAGGGCCGAATCTGACCTATGTCGGGTCGCTGGCGACACTCCTCTGGCGTCGGATCGTGCACGCTCACGACGAGGAGACGGACATGGGCGAGTTCACGCGCCTGGGACTGCTCACCGTCCCGGCGTCTCTGATCGCATGCACGGTCGCGTTGTGGTTGGCTCTACAGGTCGTGTGATGCGCGCCGTCGTCTGGATATCCGAGGACACGTGGGAGGCATGCGTCGATGAGGCGCGTGCGCTCGTGCCCGCGGACACCGAGGTGACGCTGCTGCACGTGGCCCCGACCGACGTCGAGGATCTCGCTTCGCACGGGCGCGCGCGCCTGCTCGGCCGCCACCCGCCCCCGGCGCCGGGTCCGCCGCTCCGCGCGATCGCCGACGAGGAGGCACAGGCGTTGCTCGAAGAAGCGCTCAAACGGTTCGGCCGCCCCGCGACCACGACGGCGCGGCGAGGGAAGATCGAGCGCGAGGTGCTCGACGCCTGCGCGGGCGCCGACCTGCTCGTCATGGCGCGCGACGGCGAGTACCGACTCGGCCCCAAGAGCCTCGGGCCGCGGACCCGGTTCGCGCTCGACCACGCGCCTTGCCAGGTACTCCTGGTCTGGCCCGACCAACCGCCCGGAATCGACACGATCCCGCTCCCGCCGCACCTGCGCTGAGATGGCGGGGCTCGAGCGAACGGTCTTGACCGCGGAGATGGTCGCCCCCGACACGGGCGAGCTGACCCGCACGCGGATCGAAGTCCGGGTCGATCCGCTCACTGGGCACACGTCGCGGATCCTTCCGAACCGTGGCCTCATGCCGCCGAACGACTTCGACCTCGAGGCGTTCGCGCGCGAGAACCAGCCGCGGTGCCCGTTCTGCCCGGATCGAATCGAGCAGCTGACGCCGCGGTTGCCGCCGGCGATCGATCCCGACGGGCGGATCGCGCGCGGCGAGGCGGTGCTGTTCCCCAATCTCCACTCGTATTCGTCGCACAGCTCCGTGTCGGTCTACTCGCCGCGCCTGCATTACCTGCCGCTCGGCCACATCACCGAACGGCTGATGGCCGACAACGTGGCGGCGCAGGTCGCCTACGCAAAGGCGGTGATGGCGGCTGAACCCGATGCGCGCTGGGCGTCGATCAACGCCAATCACATGCTGCCGTCGGGGAGCTCGCTATTCCACCCGCACCTGCAAGGGATCGTGGATTCCCAGCCGACGACGGTCCAGCGGATGCTGGCGGACGTGCCCGCGGCGCGATTCGACGCGTATCTGGATGCCGAGCGTCGCAGCGGTGAGCGGTTTCTCGGGGCCGGGGATCGGGTGCACTGGCTGGTCAGCTTTGCTCCGATCGCGCCGGCCGAGCTACGCGCATTCGTGGTCGGGGTGTCGTCGCCGGCGGAGCTCGACCACGCGCTGTCTGCCGAGCTCGCGCAGGGCCTGACGCGCGCCCTGAACGCGTATGCCGAGATGGGCTACGAGAGCTTCAACCTCGCGATGTACGGGGCGCCACCGGGAACCGCCGGCTATCCGTTGAACCTCCGTATCGCCTGCCGCTCGAACCTCAAGCCGGACTATCGGTCGGACTCGACCTTCCTCGAGCGGCTCCACTGGGAGGGCGCGGTCGACCTCGCCCCCGAGGACGTGGCCGAGCGCATTCGCGACCGCTTCAAATTCAGGTAACTAAAGCCGCGGGGCGTCGATCGTCGACAGCGTGGCTGAGCAGCCTCGAATCGCTTGGGCCTGCTCCTCGCTCAAAGTGATCGTGACGAATGCGCCACACCCGCCGCAGAAGATGCGGAGCGTGTTGTCGCTGATCCGAAGATGCGCCTCGCCCAGATCTTCATGACCACAGGCGGGGCACACGAGCTCCTCGCGGATACGCGCGGGGCTGTCCTGCGGACCAAACGTCGCTGTGTGGAATACGCGGGACACGACGCCTCCTCGCCCGTTCAGAGCGTGCTCTCACCGCACTCCGGGTCCGTGGGGTCGACGATCGGCCGTGGGTGTGCGGCGAACGCCGGGACGCTCGGCGTGATCTCGCCGAAGCGCGAATCCATCGGATCGGAAATTCGCTCCGGGCCTTCCGGATGCGCGCGGATCCTCCGGGCCCTCTTGCCGGCCGTTGGATCCAGCATGGTTGATCTCATCTCGATCCTCCTCAACTTGCCGGGACGTATGGTAGCACGATATCGCGCCACGATATGCATTCCCAAGTCCGACCTCGGACAGCGCAGCCGGCAGGAATCGGAGATCAGCCGCCGCCGCTGACGGACCCGCTGCCGCTGCCACCCGAGCCGCTGCCACTCGAGCCGCTGCCACTCGAGCCGCTGCTGGACCCGGAGCCGCCACTCGCTGCCCCGCTGCCGCTTGATCCGCTGCTTGACCCAGAACTGTGCGACTCGGTCGTGGGCGGCGGACTCGGGCTGCTCGGGGGAGGTGCCGGCGGGGCCGGGGCTCGGCTCGTCTCACTCACGGTGACGGGGTTGGTGCTGACGGTGGCGGTCGTCTCCGTCGGGCTGACCGCCGGGTGGCTCGGCTCGCTCGAGGTGGTGGCCTTCGTCCGGGCGTGCGTAGCGGCGGATCTCGGCTTCGACGTCTTGGCACGGGCCCGCTTAGGACGGATCACCGCACTCGGATGGGGCCTCAGCTGCTGCGCGGCGACCGCTGCAGCGGCGGCGCTCGCCCCTTCTGACTGCACGGCGCTCGCCTCTTCCGTGTGCACGGCGATCGCCTGTCCCGTCTTAACAGTGGCCGGCCGCGCTGGTCGCCGGGATCCCGCGCCGCCCCCGCCGAGCGCACTCGCGATCCCGATGATGATCGCGACTCCGGCGAGAATGGCCAGGCCGACGCGAAGCCATCGCACGCGCTGCAATCGGGCGAGGAAGCCGGCCTCCGCAGGCTTGTGGACCTCCTCAGGTTTCGCGGCCTCCGCCTGTTCGCGGGTTTCTGTGAGTTCGCCGGTTTCTGTGAGTTCGCCGGTTTCTGTGAGTTCGCCGGTTTCTGTGAGTTCGCGGGTTGCTGCGAGGGTCCGGGTCGTCGCGGGTTTGCGGGTCGCTGCGGGTTCGGCCGTCGTCGCGGGTTTGCGGGTTGCTGCGGGTTTGCGAGTCGTCGCGGGTTTGCGGGTTGCTGCGGGTTTGCGAGTCGTCGCGGGTTTGCGGGTTGCTGCGGGTTTGCGAGTCGTTGCCGGTTTGCGGGTTGCTGCGGGTTTGCGAGTCGTCGCGGGTTTGCGGGTTGCTGCGGGTTTGCGAGTCGTTGCCGGTTTGCGGGTTGCTGCGGGTTTGCGAGTCGTCGCGGGCTTGCGGGTTGCTGCGGGTTTGCGAGTCGTCGCGGGCTTGCGGGTCTGCCCGTGCTTGCGCGCCGCCCCGGGTTTACGGGTTGCGGCGGGCTCGATGGCCTCCGCAGTCTCGCCCGCTCCTGCAATCTCGCCGCGATCGGCATTCGGGTCAACGACGGAGCCAACGTCTGCGTCGCCTCGGTGTTCGCGCAGCGCTGCGAGGTTGATCGCGGCGTCGGGGTGTCCGCGTTGCGCCGCCCGTGTAAGCGCGTCTTCGGCTTCATCGAGTCTGTCCGACCCGGCAAGCAGCACCGCGAGGGCGAACGCCGCCTCGGCATCGCCGGCATCGTCGGCGCGACGATATGCCGAGGCGGCGCCCGAGAGATCGCCGCGATCCTCGAGGAGGACGCCGAGGTTGTGTGCGGCGTCGGGGTGCCCGCGCTGGTCCGCGCGTGCAAACGCCTCCTCGGCATCGGCCAACCTGTCCGCCTGGACCAGCAACATGGCGAGGGCGAACGCGCTGTCAGCGTTGCCGCGCTCGTCGGCCCGGTAGTACGCCTCCGCGGCGCCGGCAATGTCACCTCGGTCTTCGAGGAGGACGCCCAGGTTGTGTGCGGCGTCAGGGTGACCGCGCCGGTCGGCGCGTGCAAACGCCTCCTCGGCTTCGGCCAACTTGTCCGAGCCGGCCAGAAGCATCGCGAGCGCAAACGCGCCGTCGGCGTCGCCGCGCTCGTCAGCGCGATGGTACGCGGCGGCAGCACCGGCGATATCGCCGCGCTGTTCGAGCAGCACGCCCAGCTTGGCTGTGGCGGAAGGGTGGCCGCGCTCGTCGGCGCGCCGATATGCAGCCTCAGCGCCATCGAGGTCGCCGCGGTTTTCGAGCAGGACGCCCAGGTTGTGTGAGGCGTCGGGGTGGCCGCGCTCGTCGGCGCGCGCGAACGCCTCTTCGGCTTCGGTGAGCCTGTCCGCTCCGGCGAGCAGCATGGCGAGCCCGAACGCGCCGCCGGCGTCGCCGCGCTCGTCGGCTCGGCGATACGCCGCCCTGGCACGAGAAACATCGCCGCGTTCTTCGAGCAGCACGCCCAGGTTGTGAGCGGCGGCGGCGTGGCCGCAATCGTCCGCGCGCGCGAACCATTCCTCGGCTTCGGCCAGCCGGTTGTGAGAAACAAGCACAGTGGCGAGCTCGAACGCGCCGTTCGCGCCATCGCGCTCGTCGGCCAGGCGATCTGTGACTGCGGAATCAGTCACACGACCTCGCCTGCGTGCGCCGGTAGCAGCACCACATAACCCCTACGGCAGTGGGAAAGGCTCGAGGCGGACCACATATCAATTCCTGCCAGATGCAGGGATGCTTGCTAAGCCCCCAAAACGATCCGATCGCGTGCACCCCCTCCGGTAATGGCGAGGTACCTGAACTCGCCCCCCACCATACCGTCGAATCGGTAGTCGGAAAGGCCGGCTCCCGGACGAAAGGCTAGTCGTCCAGGGGACAACCTAGTCGCCAGGTGTGTGGACCCCGGCGGACGCGAGGGCGGGACCATCCTCAACTCTCGATTGCCGGCGTGGTCAGGGGTGTTTGGGCGGGTCGATGAAGCGTGGAACGAGATAGAGGGCGCGGATGAGCCGGGGCTGCATGCCCTGATCAGGCCCTGGCCGAAATAACCGAACTGAAGTAAGCTCATGTTCTTTCGAAGGGCCCAGATCAGTCCAATGAGCAAGGAGATCCGCTGATGTCGGATTCAGATTCGATCGTCGACCTTCTCGTCTTCGGCGGGGGTATGGCCGGAATGAGCGCGGCGGCGCGCGCGTGCAGCGAGGGGGCGAGTGTGATCCTCGTCGAAAAGGGGCAGGGGATCGGCGGATCCGCCATGTACGCGGGTTTCGTCTGGACCGCGCCGACGGTCGAAGTCATGCGCGACGTGAACCCGGATGCGGATCCAGAGCTCGCCGCGCGCGTCGTCGAGAACTATGGCGAAGCGCTCGACTGGGTCAGATCGCTCGGCGTCCATGTCGCCGAGCCGGTCACCGTGCTCGGGTACGGACGGGGATCCCAGACCGACATGGCGAACTACCTGCTGGCCTGCGATCGGCTCGTTCGCGAACACGGCGAGTTGCTTGTGGGCTGGTCGGCGGAGCGACTGTTGTTCGAGGACGGAGCCGTCGTCGGCGCGGAGGTCCGGAACGGATCCGGCGAGCAGCGCGTGATCCGGGCACGCTCGACGCTGCTCGCGACCGGTGGCTTCGGCGGGGATCCGGCGCTACGCGCTGAGCACCTAAACCCGCTCGCGGCAGATCTGCCCCTGCGAGCGAATACGAACAGCACCGGCGACGGCCTCCGGCTCGGCCTCTCGGTCGGAGCCGGGTTCGGACCGCCGAACGCCGGCTTCTATGGCCACCTGATCCCCTCGAAGGTCGCCTACAACGACCCCTACGAGTTCACGGACCTCACCTTCTACCACTCAGAGCACGGCGTCCTGCTTAACCTGGAGGGCAACCGCTTCTGCGACGAGACGATCGGCGATCACCTGAACACGCTGTATGTGCTCGACCAGCCGGAGGCGCGCGCGCTTCTCGTCTACGACCAGCGCGTCCACGATGAGTGGGAGATGGCGCCCTACGTCGAGGGCGTTGAGCCACTCGACAAGTTTCAGCTGGCATACCGACGCGGCGCTCGGGCCGCGATCGCGGAGGAGATCGACGAGTTCGAGGCGCTACCGGACGAATGGGGTTATCCGGGACCGGAGTCGCGCGACACGCTGATCGAGTTCAACCGGCAGTGCGAGGCCGGCGAGCCCACGCCGGGCCGCAAGCTCGACGCCGCGCCGCTGCTGACGCCGCCGTACTACGTGATCGAGGTGATCCCCGCGATTACGTTCACGTTCAGCGGGCTCACGATCGATCCTCACGCGCGCGTGCTCGACCGATCGGGGCACGTGATCCCCGGTCTCATGGCCGCCGGGGCCGACGCCGGCGGCGTGTTCAACCGTGCGTATGCCGGTGGCCTCGCGTGCGCGCTGGTGTTCGGGTTGCAGGCAGCCGCGACCGCGACGGCCGAGCGCGCCGCCTCGGCGTAAGTCGAGGCCTCGGGCCGTGGGCGTCGACCCGGTTCGGGTAGGCATCGTCCTGCGCGAACAGGATCTCAGCGACTGGTCGGGACGGCTGGCAGAGCTCGCCGAGCGGGCTGTCGCGGGGGGCATCGATCACCTCACTGTGGGCGACCACGTCAGCTTCGCAAACGGCCACGGCGCCGACGGTCTGATCCAAGCCACCGCTGCTTTCCGCTCACCCGAGCCTGTCGGTGCAGACCGGCGTCTACCTCGTCGGGTTGCGTCACCCTGCGATAGTCGCGCGTCAGCTGGCGACGATCGCGCTGCTCGCCCCAGGGAGATTCACGCTCGGAGTCGGGGTCGGCGGGGACGACCCGCGGGAGCTCGAGCTGTGCGGGATCGATCCTCGCGAGCGGGGCGCTCGGACCACCGAGGCGCTGCGGTGCGTGCGCCTGTTCATGAAGGGCGACGAGGTCGACTTCCGCGGGCGATTCTTCGACCTCCGCGGTGCCGTCCGACCGGCGCCGGCTATCGCAATCCCGATCCTGGTCGGAGGCCGCTCCGACGCGGCGCTCGAGCGCGCCGGACAGCTGGGGGACGGCTGGCTGGCACTGTGGGTCTCGCCGCGGCGGTTCGCCGAGGCGGTCGACCGGATCGAAGAGTCGGCCGCGAATGCCGGGCGCGGCGGCGTCCGCTGGCAACACGCTCTTCAGCTGTGGGCGGGCTTTAGCCCGTCGCGCGGCGACGCCAGGTTGCAGCTCGCAAGGACGATGGAGGCCGCCTATGAACTGCCGTTCGAGCGTTTCGAGCGCTACGTGCCGTACGGGCCGCCGGAGGCGGTCGCCGAGCGCTCGCGCCCTATCTCGCGGAAGGGTGCCGCTCCTTCAATTTCGTGCCCGAGGTGACGAGCTTGCCGGGGGCGATCGAGGCCGCAGCTGAAGTGAAGGCGCTTCTGTCAGCAGCCCAACCGTCGCCGTCAGAGCGCGGCTGATCGGCGGCCACCGAGCCGGAAGCAGCCCGCCAGGGCATGCTTTCACGCCCTAACGAACAACCAGCCTTGACTTCCGAGCGACTCATGTCTAGGATCCCGACCTGAGTTCAATTCACCTTGAGGAGAGGGTGCTTCATGCGAGACGGCAACCGCGCCGCGTCGGTGCGTTCATCAGATTGGTTCGCGGCGTCCCCCCGCAACATGAAGGGGAAGGCGCGGTGGTAAGCGTCACCGACCAGACTCCGGAGCGCGCGAAGCGCCGGAAGTTCAGTACCGGCTTCGACCGCTTCAGCGGCCTCTATCTGTGGGCCCTGTTCATCATCGTGTTCGGGCTCTGGGTGCCGTCCCAGTTCCTGACGACGTCGACGCTGCACAGCGTCGCTGCCCAGCAGGCGGTGACGGGGATGATCGGTCTCGCCGTCCTGATTCCGCTCGCGGCCGGGCTCTACGACCTGTCCGTGGGGGCCACGGCAAACGTGTCCGGGATCCTCACGATCGTCCTCATGAACGGCAGCCACTGGGCGGTTGTGCCGGCGATCATCGCCGGGATCGTCGTGGCGATCGCGATCGGCCTGACCAACGCGTTCATCGTGGTCAAGCTCGGCGTGAACTCGTTCATCGCGACGCTTGGCATGGGCTCCATCCTCGCGGCGGTCGAGGTGATCGTCTCCTCGAACAGCCAGCCGATCCCTCCGACGTCGACGGCGTGGAACAACATCACGCAAACGACCGTCGGCGGGTTCCAGATCATCGTGCTGTACCTGGTGGTCCTCGCGTTCATCCTGTGGTGGCTGACCGCGCACACCCCTGTCGGCCGCTACCTGTACGCGATCGGCGGCAACGCTGACGCGGCGCGTCTCTCGGGCGTCCGGATCAACCGCTACACGACCTTCGCGCTCGTGATGTCGGCGACGATCGCCGGGTTCGCCGGAATCATGTTCTCCTCGCTGAACGGACCGTCGCTGGACTTCGGCTCCACGCTGCTGCTGCCGGCGTTCGCGGCTGCGTTCCTCGGCTCGACGCAGCTGATTCCCGGGCGGTTCAACGTTTGGGGGACCTTGCTGGCGATCTATGTGCTGGCCACCGGCGTCCAGGGGCTCCAGCTCGTGTCCGGCGCCAGCTGGCTGAGCGACATGTTCAACGGCGTTGCACTGATCATCGCGGTGGCGCTGTCGATCAAGCGGTCACCGTCGGCGCTCGGACAGCGGCTCAAGGGCATGGTGCGCCGAGGCGGCTCCTCTGGCGGGACCGGCGTTCCCGAGCAGCCGGGCACCGGCGCGGATGCGTCCCTGGAGGAGGTCGCCGCCCCGATTGGCTCGGAAGCTGCCAGATCCAACTGAAGTAACGCGCCCGCGCGCGTTGTGACCTACGCCGTCCACCGGCGAAATCGTGACCGTAATTCACACCGGAAGGAGAAATACATGATGTTCGATTCGACCCCCGATCGCCGGAGGGGACGGCAGCCGCTCGCGCGCGGACTCGCAGCGATCATCGCCATGTCCGCGTTTGCCCTCGCGCTCGCGGCCTGCGGCAGTTCGTCCAGCTCGACCAGTTCGGCCAGTGCCTCGGGCTCTTCGGGCTCGAGCGGCTCGAGCACCGCGTCGTCAGGCTCCGGGTCGACGTCCGCCGCGACGACGGCGCTCGGCCCGTACAAGGCGCTGCCGACGACGATCAACATCACCACCCCGCTCAGCTCCGCGCCACCCAAGGGCAAGACGATCGTGATGCTCGGGACCAACAACCCCTCGAACGTGATCATCCAGCAGGGGTTGTCGAAGCTGGCCAAGATGGCCGGATGGAATTACTCGCTCGTCACTTACGACCCCGCTAACCCAGGCACGTTCACGCAGGCGGAGACAACCGCGCTCGCCAAGCATCCCCAGTACCTCGTAGAAGCCGGGCTTCCGCTGACCGCTTCGCAGTTGGCGATGGCCAAGAGCGCGGGCGCGAAGTGGATCCTCGACTCGGTCTATCCGGTCTCGGTGACGGACCCGGTCATCGGTCAGGTCGACGCCTACGCCCAGGATGCGCTGATGGGCAAGATCGTCGCTGACTACTTCATCTCCGACTCGGGCGGCAAGGGCAACGCGGTGATCGAGCACGTGCCGGCGTATCCGATTCTCGACGGCTTCACCACGGGCTTCGGAAATGAGGTCAAGGCGCAGTGCCCGGGCTGCAAGACGTCCACGACCAATATCACGATCCCGGATCTGACGGCAGGAAAGGTGTCGAGCGACTTGGTGTCGGCGCTCAGGTCGAACTCGTCCGCGAACTATCTCGTATTCGACGACGGTCCGTTTGCCGACGGCGTCACGTCCGCGCTTTCGGCCGCCGGCCTCAACGGCAAGGTGAAGGTCATCGGCGAAGCCGCGGACCAGGCCGGCGTCGCCGCGCTCAAGAACGGTTCCGAGGCGGCGTGGACCGGTTTCGATCCCAGTTACCAGGCCTATGAGGACATGGACATCGCCTTCCGCAACGCTGAGGGCATGACGGTCCCGCTCGCCCAGGAGGCGCAGCAGCCGACACAGCTCCTGACCAAGGACACGATCGGATCGACGACCAACTGGAGCGCGCCGACGGATGCCCAGGCGCAGTTCCTCAAGCTCTGGCATCTGAGTCAGTAAGCGAATCCCGACGGTAAGTGACCCCCAGGAGGACACGATGAGTGCCGTGCTCGAAGTTGAAGGCGTGTCGAAGACATTCACGCGCACGAAGGCGCTGTCAGGCGTGAGCATGACGATCGAGCCCGGCGAGGTTCACGCCCTCCTGGGGCAGAACGGATCGGGGAAGTCGACCCTGATCAAGATCCTCTCCGGATACCACGCGCCCGATCCGGGCGGTGGTATCCGGGTCGAGGGTCATGACCTGCCGCTCCAGTCGCCGGTTCAGTCCTACCGGCTCGGATGCCGGTTCGTGCAGCAGGATCTCGGGCTCGTCTCGACTTTGTCCGTCCTGGACAACATGGCCCTGGGGTCCGGCTTTCCCACGCAGTTCGGAACGATCAACGGCAAGGCCACCTACAAGCAGGCCAAGGCCGACCTCGAGCGGCTCAGCCTGGACATCGACCCCCGGGCGCTGGTGGCCACGCTCAGCGCGTCGGATCGCACCGGTGTGGCCATCGCCCGAGCCTTGCGTGACGACCCGCAGTACCCGGCGTGCCTGCTCGTGCTCGACGAGCCGACGGCGACGCTTCCCGTCGACGAGGTCGACAATCTGCTCGACCGGGTGAGCGCGATGGCGGCCACCGGCGTCGGGGTGCTGTATGTGACCCACCACCTGGGCGAGGTGTTCCGCGTTGCCCACAAGGTGTCAGTGTTCCGCGATGGCCTCGTCGTCGGAGCCGGCCCAGTAAAGGACTTCGACCACGCCGCGATCGTGCAGTTGCTCGCCGGCGAGGAGTTGATTGCGGAGGAGACGGAGTCCCGGCGGCAGAAGGCCGCCAGGGCGGCGGCACGTGGGCACGAGACGGTGTTCCAGGTCGAAGCGCTGCGCGCCGGAGCACTCGCGGGGGTGTCATTCGGCGTGGAACGCGGCGAGATCGTCGGCATCGCCGGCCTCGCAGGTTCGGGCCGCGACAGCGTGCTGGGCGCGAGCTTCGGTGCGCTTCCGCGCACCGCGGGTGACGTAATTCTCGCGGGCGAGGCTCTCCCGCCCGGACGGCCCGACGCCGCGATCGCCCGCGGGATCGCGTACTTGGCGCCTGACCGGAAAGTTGGCGGCGGCGTCATGACCATGAGCGCCAGGGAAAACCTGACGCTCCCGGACTTGAAGCCGTTCTGGAAGGGCCTGCGTCTGCGTAAGGGAACCGAGACGAGGAGGACCAAGGATTGGTTCGAGCGACTATCGGTCAGACCCGGCGATGCCGTCAACGAGCCGCTCAGCATCTTCAGCGGTGGCAACCAGCAGAAGATTCTGTTCGGCAAGTGGCTGTCGCAGAAGCCGTCCGTGTTCCTTCTCGACGAGCCCACACAGGGCGTCGACGTGGGGGCTAAGGCCGACCTCCATCGCGAGCTTGTCACCGCGGCCGAGGACGGCGCCGCAGTGGTGGTCAGCTCGAGCGATCTGGAGGAGCTCGCCGACCTCTGCGACCGAGTGCTCGTGATCGTGGACGGCAAGATCAGCAGCGTGCTCGAAGGCGCCGAGCTGACCGAGGGCAACATCACGCGCCGGTTCATGCCGATCGCCGCGGTGCCCGCCGAAGCCGATACGACCAACGGGTCGCACCCGAGCTAGGCCCGCGGACCAGCATCACCCATGGGCAAGGTCATTGGGCGGTTCGATCCGACTCCTTCGCGCACCCCCGAGGAGTGCGAGCGCCACTACACGCAGATCCACGTTCGCATGGCCCAGGATCTGCTTCGTCCGATGCCGTCGCTGCTCAGCTACTACACCGATCGTGCCGTCGCGCAGGCGGACGTCAACGGCGGATGGAGCCAGCGGCCGCGGGCCTGGCGTTTCGTCGTGCTGCGCTTCACGCCGGGGGAGACGCTCGCCTTCACCCTCGCGCAGAACGAGATGGTCGCCCAGGACCACGTCAACTGCCTCCACCGGCTGCGCTCCTGCGACGTCGAGGAAAGCGTGTTGCTCGATCGCATCGACGGACAGCTCGCGCTGGCCAAGTTCATGATCGAGGCGGATCGCGCCCCCGGCGTCGATGCCGACACCGCCTGGGGGGTGTTCAGCCGCCTGGCGGATCGTGTCGACGCCACGGTTGACGGAGCCTTCGGGGTGCGGCGGCTGATCGTCAACCGGGTGCTGAACGAGGTCGAGTGCGAGTCAGTCGACGTCGAAGGTCAGCGGCCGATCGGGCTGCTCGAGGACACCACCCGACTCGGCTACATCGAGATCTACTTCGACCACGCCCGCTGGGGCGAAGAGGCCCTCGGCGGGCTCGCCGCGTCCGGGGCGCTGCGCGATCCCGCGCTCGTCGACGTAAACCTACTCCGGGTCGAGGAGGCTGCGCCGCTCGACACGAGCGGCGCGCGCGGCTCGGGCGTGAGCGGCGCCACGGCGGACGTGACGCGGAGCTAAAGCGCGACGAAGCCGCCGTCGATCGGGAGCGCGATCGCGGTGATGTAGGACGACTCGTCCGAGGCCAGGAACACGACCGCCGCCGAAATCTCCTCGGGCCGTCCGTCGCGTCCGAGCGGGATCTTGGCTTTCAGCCCCTCGACCGCCTCAACCGACGCGCTCTGAGTCATCCCGGTGATGACCAGGCCGGGGCAGATCGCGTTCACGCGGATGTTGTCCCGCCCGTACGAGACCGCCGCGCCGCGCGTGAGCCCTAGGACGGCCGCCTTGCTCGCCTGATACGGGATCGATCCGGTCATGCCGACGACCGCCGCGACCGAGGCTACGTTGACGATCGACCCTCCGCCGTTTCGCACCATGCTCGGTATCACCGCGCGCATGCCCAGGAACACGCCGCGCTGGTTCACGGCGGTGACCTTCTCCCACTCTTTGTCGTCGGCCTCGATGCCGACCGAGCGGACCTGGACCCCGGCGTTGTTGACGAGCACGCCGATCGGACCGTGGCGCTGCTCGACGGCCGCGACGAGCTCGCTCCAGGCGCCGGCATCGGTTACATCATGGTCGTGGTAACTCGCCTGCCCGCCGGCGTTCCGCAACTCGTTCGCGAGCTGGTCGCCGGGTTCCGCGGCGATATCGGCGATCGCCACCGTCGCGCCCTCGCGTGCCAGCGCCCGCGCGTGCGCGGCCCCCATCCCCTGGGCAGCGCCGGTGATCAGCGCGACCTTGCCGGCGACGCGGCCATAGCCGCTGCGGTTCATGACCGGAGCGTTCCCCTCATGACCAACCTAGTGTACCATCCTTAACTGAGTTCAGTTCGACCTTTGGAGCGGTGCCGTGAGCGCAACAACGATGCGTGCCGCACGTCTAACCGAGTGGCAATCCGATCCCGTCGTCAGCGACGTGCCGGTGCCCGTGCCGAGCGGCTCGGAGGTGCTCGTCGAGGTTGGCGCGGCGGGGCTGTGTCGATCGGACATTCACATCATGAGCGCCCCGCCGGGCGCGTACCCCTACACGCTTCCGTTCACGCTCGGCCACGAGACCGCCGGGCGCGTCGCCGCGCTCGGCCCGGGCGCGTCGGGGGTCGACGTCGGCGATCCCGTCGTCGTGTACAGCCGGTGGGGCTGCGGCACCTGCTGGCAGTGCGCCAACGGGCGCGACAACGCATGCGCCCGCACCCAGCGCGGGCCTCACGGCGGCGGGCTCGGGCGCGACGGCGGCCTCGCTGAGTTTCTGCTGGTCCCGTCGGCCCGGTACCTCGTGCCCGCTCCCGGGCTCGATCCGGTATCGGCCGCGCCGCTCACCGACGCCGCCCTCACCTCCTACCACGCCGCCAAGCTGTCACTCGCACAGCTGCGGCCCGGGAGCACGGCGCTCATCCTGGGCGTGGGCGGGCTCGGGCACATGGCGGTCCAGGTCGTCAAGGCCATCAGTTCCGCGCGCATCGTCGCCCTCGACGTGCGCGACGCAGCCCTGGAGCTGGCCCGTGCGGCCGGCGCCGATGTGGTCCTATCGGCCGACGGCCTGACGCCGGATGACGTGCGAGCCGAGATCGGTCCCGACGGCGCGAACGTCGTGCTCGACTTCGTCGGCAACGATGCCACGCTCGCCCTCGCGGCTGGGTCGGTGGCCCAGGGCGGCGATTTGACGTTCGTCGGCCGCGGTGGCGGAGAGCTACGGGTGGCACCGGGCCTGATTCCGTACGAGTCGACGGTGCGTATGCCGACGTGGGGCACCGTGCCCGAGCTCGCCGAGGTCGTGGCGCTCGCCAGCGCCGGCGCGATCCGCTCCGAGGCCGAGGTCTACGGCCTCGACGACGTCGTCAGCGCCTACGGCAAGCTTCGGCACGGCGACGTCCTCGGGCGCGCGGTCGTCGTGCCCGGTCGCGCGTAAGACGTCCGTCGTCGTCGGGTGTCGGTTCGTCGCCCGCACCTGCGAGTCTTTCGTCGCCGCGCACGCGGAGCGATTGAATTGACCTCACTTCATGTGGTAGTGTCGGGCACATGGCCGATGTTCGGGCGAAACCGCGGAAGGAGAGCTGAGAGAGATGGGACTCGTTGACGGGAGGGTCGCGCTGGTCACCGGAGCCGGCCGTGGACAGGGGCGCTCGCATGCGCTGCGGCTCGCGGCGGAGGGCGCGGACGTGATCGCCGTCGACGTCGCCGCGAACAGCGTCGAGACCATCTCGTACCCGCTGGCCAGCGAGGACGATCTCGACGCGACAGTAAAAGAGGTCGAGTCGATGGGTCGGCGGGCGGTCAAGGCCGTCGCCGACGTCCGGTCGCTGTCCGAGCTTCAGCAGGCGGCTGACGCCGGCCTGTCCGAGTTCGGGAAGATCGACATCGTCTGCGCCAACGCCGGCATCGGCTCCTGGGCGGTCGCCTGGGAGATGACCGAGCAGCAGTGGAAGGACATGATCGACATCAACCTGACGGGCGTGTTCAACACGGTCCGGGCCACGCTCCCTTCGATGGTTGAGCGCGGCGACGGTGGCAGCGTCGTGCTGACGAGCTCCACCGCCGGCTTGCGCGCGTATGCCAACACCGCGCACTACACGGCCGCCAAGCACGGCGTCATCGGGCTGATGAAGGTGCTTGCCCAGGAGGCCGGGCCGCACCGGATCCGGGTGAACGCCGTCTGCCCGACGACCGTCCGCACGCCGTTGGTCATCAACGATTCGACGTTCGAGCTGTTCGCTCCACATCTCGAGAACCCGACCGAGGACGACGTGCGTGAGCCGTTCGAGGGGCTGAACATCCTTCCGGGGGTAGCGTGGATCGAGCCGAGCGACGTGTCCGATGCGGTGGTGTTCCTGTGCTCGGACGCCGCCAAGTTCATCACCGGCGTCGCGCTACCGATCGACGCCGGCAACATCGTGAAGTAACAGCCGGCGCGCGCGCCACCGGCGGACGGGTCACAACTCCACACTCGACACAATTCTGCGCGCGAGAGCTGGGTTGTGACCCGTATAGGTGCCCGAATCCACGCTCAGCGCTCGCGGACGGTCGAGTGTGGGGTCATGACCCGAGGACACGCCGGCGTGGCGAACTAGGGCGCGGTCCGCGGCGCTGCCGCATAGCTCGGATCATCTGGGCTGCGTGCGCCAACGGAGGACCAGGAAGTCATCACTCGACGCCCGCCCAGCGCCGAGTTCGCGCAAACCGGTGCTATACCGGGCTGAATCTGAATTCACCGCGGAGTGGTTGCCGAGTGCGTAGTTATTGGGGCGCCACGTAGCAAGCGTGGCGCGGCGCGCAACGGTTCGTCACTGTGAGCGTCAGGGCGACAAACTCGCCACTCGGTGCCGCGCCGCTGCCGAGTGGCAGGTTAGCCGCGCCATGGCCGACTGAATCGCCGTTCACCTCGGCCGGGGTGGTCGAGTGGTGATTTCCTCGCCCTGGCCCGGGAGTTGCCGGCGCCCAACGGCGCGCCGGCGCCACGGGTACCGGCCAACCCACACTCGATCCCGGCCCGTCCACGAGCGTGGAGTTGTGACCGGTATGGGTGCCTGAATCCACGTTCACCCACGGCTGGGTGGCGAGTGTGGGCTTAGCCCCCAAGGACGCGCGCACCAGCGCGACGCGACCGTTTAGACCCTCAGCCATCCGCTCTCGTCATGACGCCGATGTAGTCCTCGGTCTCGTCAACCCCGACAACTACCTCGGGGGGACGCATGCAGCTAGACCGCGGCTTGGCCGAGGAGGCTGTGGATCGCGTCGCGGCCCGCCTTGGCATGAGCCGGCACGAGACGGCCGCCGGCATCTCGACCGTGGTCGACGCCAAGATGGCCGACCTCGTCCGGCGCATGAGCCTCTTGCGTGGGCTCGATCCGCGGAACTTCGCCTGTGCCGCATTCGGTGGCGGCGGTCCGCTTCATGCGCCTGCGGTGGCGGCTCAGGCGGCGATATCGAGAGTGGTCGTCCCGCTCCCGCACGCGGCCTCGGTGCTGTCGGCGTATGGCGCCGCAACCTCCGACGTCGTTCACGTCGTCCAGCGTTGGCGCGTGCTCAAGTTGCCGGTGCCCGGAGCCACCGTGGAAGAGATCTTCGCCGCGATGGAGAGCGATGCGCACGGCAAGTTCGCCAGCCAGGGCATCGATGCCGCGGGGGTGGCGCTGGAGCGTTCCGTGCGGATGCGCTTCTCGATGCAGATCCACGACGTCGAGGTGCCGGTCCCGGCCGGTCGGATCGACGACGGCGCGGTGAACGTGATCGATCAGCGGTTCGAGGAGGTGCACGACCAGCTGTTCGGTCGCGGCTCCGGCGACCGCAGCGGCGGTATCGACTTCACGGCGTTCCAGGTTCGCGCGACCGCGAAGACGCGCAGGGCCGAGCTCACCTCGGACGAGCGCGGCGAGCCCGCCCGGCGCTCGCGCCCCGTGTACTGGTCCGAGCTGCGCCACTTCCGAGACACACCAATCTACGAAGAGGTGCCGGCAGGATCGATCGATGGTCCCGCGCTGATTGAGTTGCCGGACACGGTGATCGTGATCCGTCCCGGCCAGCGAGGCGAACCAGACGTCGCCGGTAACTACCTCATCGACCTCCGGATGCAGACGTCATGACCGCGCGCTTCGAGGGACAGGTCGCGCTGGTCACTGGTGGCGGCTCCGGGATCGGCGAAGCCATCGTGCGCCGGCTCGCGGCAGACGGTGCCAGCGTCGTCGTCATGGACATGCAACCGGAGGCGGCGGAGCGTGTGGCGGGTGAGATCCCGTCGGGGACGCCGTTCGTGGGTGATGTCACCGACCCGGAGGTGTCAGAGCGAGCGGTGACCCACGCTCTCGAGACGTTCGGTGGACTTCACGTCGCGGCGAACATCGCCGGCATCGGCGGTCCGCTGATCAGCAGCGAGGAGTACCCGATCGACGATTGGCGCAAGGTGATCGACATCAACCTGAGCGGCGTCTACTACAGCATGCGGGCCGAGCTTCGGCACATGCTCTCGGCCGGAGCCGGATCGATATCAACATGGCATCGATGTTCTCGGTCGTCGCGCGTGACTCGATGATCGGGTACGTCGCGGCGAAGCACGGCGTGCTCGTTATCACCCGCGCAGCGGCGCTCGACTGCGCCGGACGGGGCGTGCGCGTCAACTGCGTGGGACCGGCCGTCATCCGAACGCCACTTCTGGCCGCCTCGCTCGATCAGGCCGGCGCCGACTACCTGGCATCGCTCAACCCGTATGGGCGGCTCGGCGAGCCGGACGAGGTGGCGGCGCTCGTGGCTCGGCTCGCCTCTGACGAGGCCTCGTTCGTGAGCGGCAGCTTCTACGCCGTCGACGGCGCGTTCACGGCGCGATGAACCTCCGGGACCGAGTGATCGTGGTGACCGGCGCCGCCCAGGGGCTCGGGGCGGCGATCTCCGTCGCCGCAGCGGACGCCGGCGCCACCGTGATCGGCGCCGATCTCGTCCTGACAGCGCCGGACGAGCGACTCACCATGCGCGAGCTCGATGTGACCGATGAGAGCCAGTGGAACGCGTTCGCCGCTTGGTTGCGACGCGAGCACGGCGCCTGCCATGGGTTGGTGAACAACGCCGGCATCACGATGCGTACCCGGCTCGGCGAGGTGTCACTCGCGGATTGGAACCGCACGCTTGCGACCAACGCCACCGGTCCGATGCTCGGAATGCAGGCGCTCATGGACCTGATGCCGGCCGGGTCCTCGATCGTCAACATCGCCTCGATCGCGGCGCTGACGGGTCACTTCGCGATTCCCTACACCGCGAGCAAGTGGGCGCTCAGAGGTCTCTCGTCGCGCGGGCAGCCTCGAGCTCGGCCCGCGCGGTATTCGCGTGAACGCCGTGATGCCTGGGCTGATGGCCACGTCGATGACCTCGGATGTGCCGCAGCAAGTGTCCGAGGCGCTCATCGGCAGCGTGCCGCTTGCGCGGGCCGCCACCACCGCCGACGTGGCCGCGACCGTCCTGTTCCTGCTCAGCGAGGAGTCGTCCTATCTGAGTGGTCTCGAGATACCGGTCGATGGTGGCCAGATGGCGCACGGCGGCATGAAGTCGCTCTCGGATGCCGTCCGGGCCGCGGCATCCGGGCGGTAAGCCGCCGATCCCGCGTCAGTACGCGCGGTCGAGTTCCTCGCCGTCGGCGGCCAGCAACGTCACTCCGTAGCGCTCCATCAGATGCTGCGCATCGGCCGCCATCGCCTGCCATTCCTGCGACTCGGATGCCCGCTCGAACGCCGCGCGATCGTCCCAGTACACCTCGGCGAGCCGGAACACGCCGAACGCCCGCGCGTTCTCCCCGCCGGTCAGAACGGTGATGCGGCGCACGCCCGGAAGCTTCTCCGCGAGCGGGTAGTGGACTTTCTCGTAGTGCTCGTCGAATTCCGCATTCGTCGCGCGGCCACGACCAGATGCCTATCGCTTTGTACATCAGACGGTGAGGACAGTGCAGGCGCTGACGCCCGGAGCGCCGTAGACCTGGGTGAAGCCGACCCGGCATTCCTTGGGGACCTGCCGGTCGCCGGCCTCGCCCCGTAGCTGGAGCGCGATCTCATGCACCTGCCGCAGCCCGGACGCGCCGATCGGCTCGCCGCAGGCCAGGCATCCACCGTCGGTATTGACGGGCAGCCGCCCGTCGAGCTCGGTGGCGCCGCTCTGGATCAGGGCCTCCTGCTCACCGTGCTCGCACAGTCCCGTCTCGGCCAGGTGCATGACCTCCGCCCCGGACTCGGTGTCTTGGATCTGCGCGACGTCGACGTCCCCGGGACCGATCCCGGCTTCCTCGAACGCGGCCGCGGCCGCCTCCGTTGTCGCCGACGGCGCCGACTCGATCGGGATCGACGGCGCGAACACCTCGAACGAGCCGAAGCGCCGTGTGCGGAACGTGACCGAGCGCAGGTACACCGCCGTGGGCGCCAGTTCCTTGATCCGGGGACCACGTGCCAGCACGAGCGCGACCGCACCCTCCCCCGGAGAGCAGAACATGTACTGGGTGAGAGGGTTGTTGACCATCCGCGAAGAGAGGATCTCCTCCTCGCTCAGTGGGCTTCGCCGCCAGGCATCGGGATTGCGCGCGCCGTTGGCAAATGCCTTGGCGGCGACCTTGGCCAGGGTCGACTCAGA
The DNA here is from genome assembly GCA_963783415.1 of uncultured Solirubrobacterales bacterium. Taxonomy (GTDB): domain Bacteria; phylum Actinomycetota; class Thermoleophilia; order Solirubrobacterales; family Solirubrobacteraceae; genus Palsa-465. The sequence goes on along the minus strand of CAWANN010000020.1, from coordinate 282,599 downwards.
GATTCCGTGCTCGGCCATGTAGCGCTGGATCTTCATCGCGAAGAACTGCGTGGTGAGCATCAGGCCGGTCTCCCCGTACCACGAGCCGATTCCCCAGTCCTCCGGCAGAGGGTTGAACGCCCCTCGCGGATGCTTGTCGAAGCCGACCACGAGCGCCACCTCGGCCCCTCCGGAGGCGAGCATCGCGTGAGCCGTCGTCAGCGCCGATCCACCCGTCGCACACCCGTTCTTGACGTTGATGAATGGAACTCCCGTCAACCCCAGCATCGAAACGGACGTGTCCGCGTTGCCCGCGGCGTCTGATCCGCCGGCGGCGAAGTCCACGTCGTTCCACGCGATCCCGGCATTTGCCAGCGCGCGACGGGCGGCGATCGCCCCCATCTCAAGCCCGGACACGCCGTCGTGGCGGCCGAACGGGTGGATGCCGAGGCCGACGATCGCGACGTCGTCGCTCACCTACTCGTCCTCCACCGGCCGGAACGCGAAGGTGCGCTTGTCGCTCGCCCCCGGGACGGGAATCAGCGTCAGCTCCATCGGCATGCCGATCCGCAATCGCCCCGGATCGCTCTCGGTCAGTCGAGCCTCCACGCGGACTTCGCCGGGCAACTCGATGTAGCCGACCCCGTAGGGCTCGAACTCTTCAACGCCCCCCTCGAGGTAGGGCGGCGCTTTGGGCGCGAACCATTGGATCGTCCAGGTCCACAGCGCGCCACGAGTGGCCAGCTCACGTGGGTGCACGTTCTCGGAGGTACACCGGGGGCAGGATCGCTGGCGCGGGAACGTGACCGTCCCACATCGTTCGCACTGAGACCCGATCAACCTCGGCTCATCTTCCGTGCCCCCGATCAGCTCCGGGTCGATGAGTTGTATTGAGTGAGTGTCAGTCATCGATCCGCGGGAAAGCGAGCACGGGAGAGCGCGCCACCATGTACCTGCGCATCCGGCCCGACTGGTCGAGCTCCGCCACCGCGAGGAATGTGCCGATTCGTTCGCCGTTGTCCCAGCGCGTCTCGCCCAGAGCGAACTCGACGTCTCCACTCACGCCGCTGTGCATGACGTAGTGAGCCCAACCCTCTGTGTCACCTGCGTCGATGAACCCCCGCAATTCATCTCGACCACCCACGAACTGGCTGCTCCTGCGAGAGTTGTCGGCAGCCCACTGGATCGTGAACTCGACACCCGCCGACACCAGCTCGAGCGAGCTGTGGGGATCCGGTCCGTCGAGCAGGTCGAAGTAACGCTCGAAGAACGTCTTCGTGCCCGCGTCGCTTGATGGCGGCACCGGTTGCCGGGCTTGACCTGAAGTCATTTCAATAAAATCATACCCGAGGTCATGCGGTGACCGTCGGGCGCTCGAGAATCTGCGTGACGACATCCCGCTTTACCACCTTCAGCGACGGTGTCCGCGGGAACTCATCGAACACCTCGACGGACTCGGGCCACGTGTACTTCGCCACTCCCTCCTGGTCGAGGAACTGCTGCAGCTCCTCGAGCGTCGGGGCCGGCTTGCCCTCGACCGGGATGATCGCTGCGCACGCACGCTCGCCGAGCCGCTCGTCGGGGAGCGGCACGATCGCGACCTCGTGGACGTTGGGGTGGCGCATGATCACGGGCTCGACCTCGGACGGAACGATCGTAACGCCGCCTCGCCGGATGATGTCCTTGCTGCGGCCCACGTACACGAACTGCCCCTCCTCGTCCAGATAGCCGAGGTCGCCGGTCCGATAGCCGCCCCAGTCGGTCAGTGACTCGCGCGTCAGATCGTCGTTGCCAAGAAAGCCGAGAAATCGGCTCGGGCCGTTGACGATCACCGAGCCCACCGTGTTTGGCGGCAGCGGCTGGCCGTCGTCGTCGACGATCCGGATCTCCGTGCCGTCGTACGGCCGGCCCTCGGTCAGGTCGATCTTCGCGTCCGGCTCGTGAAGCCCGTGAGCGGCGTGCCCGGGTACCTCGGACAGGCCGTAGTCGCCGAGCGGCGGCACGCCGAACGCCTCCCTCATCGCGATACGGCGCTCGCGCGTCAGCCCGGGCGCGGCGAGCACGCGCATCGACGGCAACTCGAGACCGCTCTCGACCTTCGCATCGATCAGGTCCGCCGAATGCGTCGGCATCGACAGGACGTACGTGCAGCGATGCTCGTCGATCAGACGCAGCGCATCCTCGGCACGCCACCGGTTGACGAGCACGCCGGTGGCGCCGTTGAACAAGGGCGGGAAATAACCGAACACGAGTCCGCCGACGAACCCGAACTCGCACACGACCAGGTAGATGTCCTCGCCGGTCAGCTCCCACCGCTTGCAGATGCCCTCGGTGGCGTACCGCAGCGTGTTGTTCGAGTGGGAGATGCCCTTCGGGGTCGAGGTGGTTCCGGACGAGTGGAGCACCATCGCGAGGTCGTCGGCATGACGCGGGAGGTGCTCATCCGGGGGGTCGTCCTGTGCCAGGCGGTCGACGAGCTCGGGCTCTACCGGGAGGAACAGCGGGACCTGATCGGAGACCTGCCGGCACTTCGCGAGCTCCTTCTCTCCGCCGAATCCGATCAGCGCCTTCGCCCGCGTCTGCGCGATCAGCGCCGACAGCTGGGTCTCGTTGAACATCGGCGGTAGCGGCGCGATCACGGCACCGCGGTGCAGACAACCGAGCATCGTCACCGCCGCCTCAATCGAATGACGCCCGAGGAGAATCACGATCTCTCCCGGCTCGACGCCGCCGTCGGCGAGCAGGACCGACACCCCGACGGCCGCCCGCCGGAGCTGATCGAACGTGAAAACCCGGTCGTCGAGGATCAGTGCCGGCTTGTCCGGCTTCTCGGCGGCGCGGCGGGCGAAGTCGCTCCACAGGTCTCCCTGACGCCAGTACCCCTCGGCGTAATAGCGATCGGCCTCGGGCTGGAACGTTAGGGTCGGCATCAACTTCCTCCGCTTTCAATGTTGTCGAGTCGTGATGGGCTCAGGCGCTCAGGCAATTGCCATTCCTCCATCGACGCTGAGCACGGTTCCGGTGACGAAGCTCGAGCCGGGGCCTAGCAAGAACAGCACGGCCTCGTCGAGCTCGCCCGCATGACCGCCGCGTCCAAGAGGGGTCCGCGATAGCAGGAACTCGGGGAACTGCTCGGGATCGTCGCCCAGCCCCGAGTTCATCTCGGTGGCGAAGAAGCCGGGGGCGACCGCGTTCACACGTATCCCGTAGCGGCCCCATTGCGACGCGAGTTCGCGTGTCAAGCCGATGATGCCGGCCTTGGAGGCGACGTAGGCGGCGTCCGGAATCGGCCCGATCGAGCGGAGGCCCATGACCGAGGCGATGTTGACGATCGAGCGGCCGCCTCCATCCCGCATCCGCTGTGCCGCCAGGCACGAGAGCGCAAACGGTGCGACGAGGTTCAGATCGACAACGCTTGCGAACGTCTCCGTCGCCGTGCGGAGCGCCGGGGCGCTGGCGCCGGCGCCGGCGTTGTTGATCAGGCCGTCGAGCCTCCCGTAGCGGTCCACCACTCCGTCGATCAGCCGCTGACGATCGGCTTCGTCGGTGACATCGCAGGTGACGGCGTCGGCGCCGGGAATCTCCGCCGTGAGCGCGGCGAGGCGCTCGGCGCGACGAGCGGCCAGGACCGGAACGCCGCCGGCATCACCGATTGCCTTCGCGAGCTGGGCCCCGAGTCCGGAGCTCGCTCCGGTGATGATCACGACATGTTCATCGAGCCGCTGCATCCAAATCCCTTTAAGTTGAAGTCAGTTCAATTCTATCGAGGCGGAGGCTCGAGCGCAACCGCGAGTGCGCCCAGATCCGGCGGAACCGGGGGATTTGCGCCAATCGACCGAGCGCGCCTGCACCCGCTGATAGAGTTGGGGTCACTTCAATAGAAAGAGGAACAGTGGCCAAGAACGCTCAACCCCGGGCGAGTCGGCGGGTAGTAAGTCCGCCCAGCTCCCGAAGCAAGCGCCAGGAGATCCTGACGACAGCGATCGAGCACTTCGGCCGCAATGGGTATGAGTACACGAAGTGGGCGGACATCGCTGCGGACGTCGGCCTCGGCTCCACCGCGCTCTACCACTACTTCGAGTCGAAGCTTCACTGCCTGTTCGAGATCCACGCCGAGGCGCTCGAGGCCGAACGCGAGAGGTTCGAGCGGCTGACGGCGGACCGGGGTGATTTCGCCCCCACGCTGGCGGGCGTGCTCAACGGACTGTTCGATCTCAACGAGCACGAGGTCCTCCGCAACCGGGTCCTGGTTGCCGAAGAAGGGCTTATCGCCGTGCCGCGCAAGTCTCCGCGCGAGGAAGAGGCGCGCCGGCTCGCCCGCTCCCGGATGCGCGACATCGAGTTCGCCTGGGCGGCGTTCCTGACGCGCGGGATGGAGCAGGGGGCGATCCCTGAGGCCGACCCACGGTTGCTATCGCACGCGCTGCTCGGCTTGTACAAAAGCGTCTGGCATTGGTACCGGCCCGGCGGGGGCCTGTCGCTGGACGACATACGCGATTTCTTCGTCGAGCGCTGCCTGGCCGTGGCCGGCTGCGCCGAGGCCCCAGCGTCGCCCGCCGAGCCCGCGCGGAAGCCACGCGCCGCGCGCAGGGCGGCTTAGGCCGCATCGATTACGGGATTCGCACGAGTGCCTTGCCGGTGGTGTCCCCGGATAGCACTCGCATGAGCGCCTCGGGCGCCCGCTCCAGGCCGTCGATGACCGTCTCGCGATAGCGGAGCCGACCCTCGGCGAGCCAGCCGCCGAGCTCACGAACGACGTCCGGCAAACGATGCTGATAGGCGCTGCCGCGGAATCCGCGCAACGTCAGGTTGTTGGCCGTGGCCTGGAAGAGGTTGCTCGGGCCCGGCGTCGGACCGGCGGACTCGTACTCCGAGATCGCGCCGCACAGCGCCGCCCGACCCCAATTCCGGAGCGTGGCCAGCGCGGCCTCGAGGTGATCGCCGCCGACGTTGTCGAAGTACACATCGATGCCTTCGGGCGCGGCCTCCCGCAGCCGGTCGACGACGAGGCCATCGTGGTAGTTGAACGCGGCGTCGAGACCGAGCTCGTCGAGCAGGAACTGGACCTTCGCCTCGGATCCGGCGCTGCCGATCACGCGGTGGCCACGGAGCTTGGCGATCTGCGCCGCGAGGCTGCCGACCGCGCCCGCGGCGGCCGAGACCCACACGACGTCTCCATCGCGCAACTCCGCCGCGTCGATCAGTCCGGCGTATGCGGTCACGCCCATCGCGCCAAGCGGGCCGAGGTACTTCTCGGCCGGCGCCACCGATGTGTCGATCCGGGCCAGCGTCGCGATGCCGGCCAGCGCGGGCTCGCCCGCGGTGACGATCGCGTAGTCGCGCCAGCCCTTCGCGTGCCAAACCGAATCCCCGGGCTCGAAGCCCTCCGCGCGTGATTCGATCACCTCACCCACGGCCCAGATGTCGTCCATCGGGGCATTGAGCGGGAACGAGTTGAAGTAGCCGGCGGGACCGCTCTCCCGCAACCTGAGCCGCATGCCGGGATCGACCGAGGTGAACGTGTTGCGCACGAGCACCTGACCCGGCGCTGGATCCGGAACTTCGACATCGACGGTCACGAAGTGAGCCGGTGTCACCTCCCCCGCGGGGTAGTCGACGAGGTGAACCTGGCGTGCGGGATGTGCCACGGCGCTACCTCCGCACCTGGTACCCGACGGCCTCCCGGTCCCACACGCCGTCGGCCTCGATGCCCTCGGCCTTCAGCTCCTGCTTGAGGATCCGCTGGGCGTGCGACTTCGGGAGCTCATCGACGAACCGCAGGTACCTGGGGACCGCGAAGTGCGGCATCTTGTCCTGACAGAAGTCGAGGACGTCCTCGGGGCCAAGCGTCGAGCCCGGCTTGAGCACGATCGCCGCCATCACCTCCTGGCCTCCCATCGGCGACGGGACTCCGTACACCGCCGACTCGAGCAACTCATCATGGAGCGCAAGCACACGCTCGACCTCCCACGCCGAGATGTTCTCGCCCCGCCGGCGGATCGAGTCCGTCTCTCGCGCCCTGAAGAAGAAGAATCCGTCGGCGTCCCGGTGGCCGTGATCGCCGGTGTGGAACCACAGGTTCCGGATCGACTTGAGGGTCGCGGTGTCGTTGTTCCAGTACCCCGCCATCATCACGTTCGGCCGCGCCGGACGGATGCAGATCTCACCCGGCTCGCCGACCGGAACCTCGATGTCGTTCTCGTCGAGGATGCGCACCTCGTACCACGGCACCGGGACACCCATCGAGCCCGCGCGACGCTGGTCGTACGTGCAGAACGTGATCGGGCCGGTTTCGGTCAGTCCGTACACGTCGAGAATCGCCAGGCCATAACGCTCCTCGAACTCGAGCACCTGGTCCCGGGGGGCGGCGGCGCCGACGACGACCCGGACCGCGTTGTTGGTGTCATCCGCGACCTCCGGCTGCTTCATCAGGATTCGCAGCATCTCTCCCATGCCGTTGAACGCGGTGACACCCTCGCGCCGACACTGGTCCCAGAAACGGCTGGCCGAAAACCGGCGGTTGACGATCGACTTCGCGCCGGCAACCATCGCCGCGACCACGGTCATGTACTTGGCGTTGGCGTGGAACAGGGGGAACACCGACAGCAGCACGTCGTCCTCGGTGTAGCCGGCGATCTCGGCGGTGCTCGTTGCGAGATTGATGTTGTGGTTATGGGGCAGCACAACGCCCTTCGGCGGTCCGGTCGTTCCTCCGGTGAACAGGATTGACGCCGGCTGGTGCGGCTCGACCTCGACGGTGTCGACCGATGCCGGATTGGCGAGGAGATCGGCGAAGTCGTGAAGCGGTCGCCCGCCGTTGGCATCGGTGGACTGCTCGCCGACGATCACCACGTGCTCGACGGTCGGCGAGTCCCCCAGCCATGGCAGCACATGACCGACGAAGACATCCTCGACGATGACCACGCGAGCTTCGGTGGTGTTGAGAATGTGGGAGATGCCCGGGCCTCTGGCGGCGTCGTGGATCGGCACCTCGATTGCACCGAGCTTGAGGATCCCGAACCACGCGTACAGGAAGTCCGACCGGTTTCCCATCATGATCGCGACCCGGTCACCCTGAGTGACACCCAGGCCCCGCAGGCCCGCGGCCACGTGGCCCGCGCGCTCCGCGACTTGCGAATAGGTCACGGTGTCATCGTCGAAGATGGCAAGCACCCGGTCGCCGAACTGTGCTGCTTTCTCATCGACAAGAGCCGCTAGATTCATCTGGTCCTCGCGTTCACTGTGACGTGGACGGGTTTATCCGTTCTATGTTCTGAGCAGTAGGCACGACGCGAGGGGCCCCGCGCCCGCGGACACGGCGACGACCTTCGCTCCAGACACCTGGCGCTCGCCGGCTTCTCCGCGCAACTGTTGGCACGCTTCGTACAGATGGCCGAAGCTGTGCAGGCGGCCGGCGGAGAGTTGACCTCCGCTCGTGGCCAGCGGCAGCTCTCCGGTCAGGCTGATGCGCTCGCCGCCCTCGACGAATGCGCCGCTCTCGCCCTTGCCGCAGAATTGCAGCCCCTCGAGCCAGTACAGACTGAGGACAGTGAAGCCGTCGTAGAGCTGGGCACAGTCGACGTCGGCCGGCTTCATGTCGGTCCTCGACCACAGATGTTCGCCCGCGCTCATCGCAGCCGTGGTCGTCATGTCCTCCCACTGGTCCCAAGAGGCACGCCCGTTCAGCGCACTCCCGACGGCCTCGAAGTGGATCGGCCGGTTGGGAGTGTCCGGCGCGTACGCCGCATCGGAGATCACGACCGCGGTCGCCCCATCGATCGCGATGTCGCAGTCGTACAGACAAAGGGGATCGCTGATCATCGGGGAGGAGAGATAGTCGTCGAGCGTGAGCGGCTTCGTCAGAATTGCCTTCGGATTGAGCGCCGCGTTGCGCCGCGCGTTCAGGCTGATCTGAGCGAGCTGCTCGCGGGTCGTGCCGTACTCGTGCATGTGGCGCCGCGCGTACAGCGACATCCAGTTCGGCCCGGAGAACGCGCCGAACGGCAGGATCCACTGCATGATCCCCGTGACCCCGCCGGCGTCGGTCGCCACGCGTTCGGTGCTCTGGCGCCACGCCGTATCCTCGTTGAGCGCGCGGTAAACGAGCACGTGACGGCACATGCCCGAGGCAACCGCCATGCAGCCATGGATCACCGAGGCGAGCATCCCCGGCGTCTCGGGTCCGGCTCCGTGCCAGTTCGTATTGAGGCGGAGCGCATCGATCACGGCGTGCGGGCCGGGTCCAGACGAGCCAGGACCGGGGGGAGCGAGGCCCTCGGCCCGGGATACGGCGCCCGGCCACGAGATCACTCCGTCGATGTCCGCAGGGGTGAGACCGGCGTCGGCGATCGCCTCGAGACACGCATCTAGGGTTAGCGCGAGCACGCCCCGCGTCATGCGGCGCCCGACCTCGGACTGGCCGATGCCGGAGATGATGCAGCGGTCCTCGAAGCGTTCAGCCATGGTCACGAAGACTCGACGCTGTCGGCGGCGCCTGACGGCGGCGCCTCGGCCGGCCTGAACACCGGGGCGTACACATCGCCCTGCTCACGGAACTCGACCTGCACCGGCATGTCGATCGTCACCTCGTCGGGGGCGCAACCGACGATGTTCGTCATCAGGCGAAGGTCGGACTGCTCGTCGAGCTGGACGATCGCGATCACGTACGGGACCTCCAAGCCGGGCGACCAGGCGCGGTCATTGACTGTGTACGTGTACACGCGTCCTCGCCCGCTGATCGGCGCCGGGGCGACGTCGTCACTGAGACACTGCGGGCATCGTGGCGACGGTGGGTGGATGTAGTACCTGCAGTCGTTGCACCGGGCGATCAGCAGCTCGCCGTCGCGGCCGCCCGTCCAGAATGCTCGGTTGTCGTCGTTGACCTGCGGTACCGGGAACACGGTCGTCGCCTCGGTGAAGTAGTTTGACCTGAATTCGGGTCGAGAGACTACCAGATCGGTCCGAGGACGCAACCCGCGATGGCCCCGGGGCGACAGGCCGGGCTTGACTCCCACGCCGGTCCCACTAAGATAAACGAACCGACTTCAGGTCAACCCTCACGACGCCCAGCCAGACGAGGAGAGCTCTTCATGCTGCCACGCGAATTCCCGAATCTGTACATCGATGGCCGCTGGCAGGAGCCAGACTCAGGCGAGCGCCTGCACGTCATCTCACCCTCCACCGGCGAGAAGATCGGATACGTCCCAGCGGCGAACGCGACCGACATCGACCGCGCCGTCGAGGCGGCGCGCAAGGCGTTCTACGACACCGACTGGCCGACCCGTCCGGTCGAGGAGCGCGCCGAGATGATGGAGCGGCTCGCCGCGCTGATCGCCGAGCACCAGCCGGACTTCCGCGACCTTATCGTCGACGAGCTCGGGCACACCAAGCTGACGGCGGAGGTCTATCACTCGGTCGCGCCCACGCTGCACTGGAACTACTACGCGAAGGTGGGCCGGGAGCACAAATTCGCCGAGGTGCGCGAGGCCGACCTGTCGCCGCTGGCCGGCAACGCCGGCGGGCTGATCATGAAGTACGAGAGTAAGAGCCTGCTCGTGCGCGAGCCCGTCGGCGTCGTGGCGGCGATGACCGCGTTCAACTTTCCCATCTCCGGCATCGCCCAGAAGATCGCGCCCGCGATCGTCGCCGGCTGCACGGCCGTCGTCAAGACGCCCGATCCCGACCCGCTGACGCTGTTCGCGCTTGGCGATCTAATCACCGAGGCCGGCTTCCCGCCCGGCGTCATCAACATCGTCGCCGCCACCCGCGAGGGCTCCGAGCGTCTTGTCACGCATCCCGACGTCGACATGGTCAGCTTCACGGGCTCGGTCGAGGTCGGCAAGCAGATCGGCCGCGCTTGCGGCGAGCTCGTCCGGCCGTGCGTGCTCGAGCTCGGCGGCAAGTCGGCGGCGATCGTTCTCGACGACGCCGATGTCGACTCCGTCCTGCCCGTCCTCGTCGGCGCGAGCGCTGGGACAAGTCAGGGTGAGAGCTGCGTATGCATGAGCCGCATCCTCGTTTCGAAGTCGCAGTACGACGAGATCGCCTCGAAGCTCACCGAGGCGTTCAAGAGCCTCAAGGTCGGCGATCCGCACGATGACGACACGGTGATCGGGCCGCTGGTCACCGAGGCGCATAGGGATCGCGTACTCGGCTATATCCAGAAGGCGGTCGACGAGGGCGCAACCGTCGCCGCCGGCGGCAAGAAGCCGGAACACCTCGACAGGGGCTGGTACGTCGAGGCGACGCTGCTTACCAATGTCACCAACGACATGACCGTCGCCCAGGAGGAGATCTTCGGGCCGGTGATCGCGCTGATCCCGTACGAGGACGACGAGGACGCGGTTCGCATCGCCAACGACAGCCGCTTCGGCCTGTCGGGGTCGGTGTTCACGGGCGATCCGGCTCGCGGGTTCGGGATCGCCCGGCGGATCCGCACCGGGACGTTCTCGGTCAACACAATGGCCGCCGACTTCAACTCGTCGTTCGGGGGCTACAAGGAGTCCGGAGTCGGCCGCGAGCACGGCCCGTACGCGATCGATGAGTACCTGCTGGACAAGACGATCTCGATCGATCCCTCGGAGGAGTTCCCCGAGGAGGTAGTCCAGGCGCTTGGAGCCGCGCCGGCTCACGCCTGATGCGCTTAGCAGGGAAGGTCATCCTGGTAACGGGGGCGGGCACGGGCCTCGGCCACGCCGCGGCGCATGGCGCCGCGCGCGAGGGTGCCCGCCTTGCGCTTCTCGATATCGACGAAGCCGCGCTCGAGCGTTCGGCGGCCGAGATCGGCGCCGCGGTCGCCGGCGCCGAGATACTGACGGTGACCGCCGACGTGGCGCAGGAGACCGAGGTGCGAGGGTTCGTCGAGCAGACCCTCGCGCATTTCGGGACGATCGACGGGCTCTACAACAACGCCGGGATCGAAGGAGAGCAGAACGCCGTCGAGGCCTACACGACCGACGGCTTCGATCGAGTGATCTCGATCAACCTGAAAGGCGTGTTCTTCGGCATGAAGCACACGTTGCCGCACCTGAAAGCGCAGGGATCCGGCGCGATCGTCAACGCTGCTTCGGTGGGCGGAATACGTGCGGTGCCAAATCTGGTCGCGTACGGCGCGACCAAGCACGCGGTAGCGGGGATGACGAAGCAGGCGGCGATCGAATACGGGCAGCACGGCGTGAGGATCAACGCGATCGCGCCCGGCGCGATCATGACCGACATGATCAAGGGCTCGCTCATCAAGATCGCCGGCGAAGATGGCTGGGAGGCATTCGGTCAGGAGTTCGTGAGCGTGAACCCGATGAAGCGGTTCGGTCAGCCCGAAGAGGTCGCGAGCCTCGTTGGCTTCCTCCTCTCTGACGAGGCATCGTTCATCAACGGGGCCGTGATCCCGATCGACGGCGGTCAGTCGCAGGCCTACTGACGGTCGGGCAATGAGCGCGGTTCCTCAGCGAGCCAAGAAGCCGTTCTCACTCGGGTCGCTGACGCTGCGCAACCGGATCGTCGGCGCTCCCCATGGGCGGGGCTTGCTCGACGACGGCTTGGCGCTGCCGGGGGATGCCGACTACTGGCGCCGCGTCGCAGCCGGCGGCGCGGCGATGGTCACTGTCGGCGGTACAACCACGGCCCCGGAATCGACGTGGCGCCGGCGGATGGTCACCGAGGCGTGGCGAGCGGACGGGATCCCGGGCCTGACTCTGCGCGCGGAAGCGATCCGCTCGGAGGGTGCGGTTGCCGCCCTCCAGATCGTCCATCTCGGGCGCGAGACCACCGGCGCGGAGATGTGGTACGCGCCCGTGGCCCCGTCCGCCGTTCGTTCGCCACGGGAGCCGACCCGCCCGCGCGCGCTGTCCGAGACTGAGATCGACGAGATCGTGGAGGGCTTCCGGATCTCGAGCGTGTACGCCGCGCAGGCGGGTTTTCAAGTCGTCGAGCTGCATGCGGCCCACGCGTACCTCCTCGCCCAGTTCCTCTCGGCATCGACCAACGTTCGCCCCGGCGCTGACTCCGTCGCCGGGAGAGCGCAGATCGTCGGCCGGATTGCGGGCGCGATCCGAGGCTCGGTCCCCGACGTCGTGCTTGGCATCCGGTTGTCCATCGACGGCGAGTTCGAAGGCGGGTTCTCAGTGGACGGCCTCTGCGAGCTGCTGCCGGAGATCGCGCAGCTCGCGGACTACGTCAGCGTGACGGTCGGGGTGCGAACCACGTATGTCCGCGACATGGCCACCACCGAGCCGCCGCTGCTCGGCATGATCGATCGCCTGCGGGCGGTGGTCGACCGGCCACTGCTCGTCTCGCAGGCGTTCCGTCGGGCCGACGCGATCGAGGCAGCACTCGCCGCCGGAGCCGACCTCGTGGGCGTGGCGCGGCCTCTGATCGCGGATCCGGACTTCCCGGCCAAGATTCTCGCCGGGCGCGCCGAGCAGATCCGTCCGTGCGTTTCCTGCAATGAGGACTGCCGCGCGTTCGATCCGGTTCTCCTGTGCTCGGTAAACCCGGACCTCGGGCCGTCACCGCATGAATCTCGCCCGGCCACGCCGTTGCTCGCCCGGCGCCAAAACGCCGCTACAACGCACCGCGTGGCGGTCGTCGGCGCCGGCCCGGCGGGGCTCGAATGCGCCACCTCGATCTCGCACGAGCACGAGGTCACGCTGTTCGACGAGCGTGACCGACCGGGAGGGCACTTGGTGACCGCCGCCACCGCGCCGAACCGGCGCGGATGGCAGTCGCTGCTCGACTACTACGAATGCGCGCTCGACGGCGCGGACAACATCGAGGTCCGATTCCAGACGGCCGCCGGTACCGACCTTCTCGCGGGGTTCGACCACGTCGTGCTCGCGACCGGGAGCGAGGAGGCTCTTCCCGACCTGCCCGGCGTCGACCGCGTGATGAGCTCGTCGCAATTCATCGCGAACGGATCCCCCGCGCCGACAGGCTCAGCGCTCGTGATCCTCGATGACGGGTTCGGCTGGTGGCTCTGCGCCAGTGCTGTGGAGACGGGCATCGCCGCGGGTTGGGAGCGCGTCACCGTGCTCACACCGGCGGACTCCTTCGGCGGGCGGCTCCCGCCGGAGGGGCACGTTCAGCTGCTCGCACGGCTGCGCGGCGCGCCCCTGCAGGTTCGGCCACTGACGGCCGTCGAATCGATCGCCGCCACCAGCGTTAGGACTCACAACGTCATCTCCGGAGCGATCGACGAGCTTCCGGCCGATCTGGTCGTGGTGGTGGGAGAGCGGCGCGCGCGAGCATGGGCGCCACTCGTGCCGGCCGGGTCGACCGTCCACGTGATTGGCGACGCGGTCGTGCCCCGTCGCGTCCACCATGCGATTGCAGAGGGACGGGCGGCGGCGCGGCGAGTGTCTGCAGGTCAGGGGCTGTAGGGAGTCTTCGTCACGAGTGACAGGACCTCGCGGTCGGCGATCGCCGCGAGCTGGGTGGCCGCCTGTACGAACTCCGGATCCTCGTAGGCCCCGGCGAACGCCGTCGGCACGGTATTGGCGTCCTCGACCTCCCACAGGTCGTGCACCTCGTGGAGGTCGCCGATGACCGTGCTCCACGCCCCGACGAGCTTCCAGCCGTTCTCCTCCATGACGCGTTTGATCGTGACCATTGCGTCGTAGAAGGCGGGCAGCTGTCCGTACTTCACCTTGACGTTCGCATAGACGTATGGCATCGACTCACTCCATGACTGGTGAGAACTGGTCGCCATACGTCTCGCGCAGGCGACGCTTGAGGACCTTTCCGCCGGCGTTGCGAGGCAGCTTGTCCACCACGATCACGGCCGAAGGCTTCTTGAAGCCGGCGAGGAACTGCCGGCAGTGAGTGATCAGCTCGGCTTGGTCAGGCTCCACGCCATCGCGGGCGACGACGAACGCCACCGGCGTCTCCACCCAGCGTGGATGGGGGACACCGATGACCGCCGCCTCCGCGACGCTCGGATGATCCAGCAACACCCGCTCGACCTCGGCGGGGTACACGTTCTCGCCGCCGCTGACGATCATGTCCTTCTTGCGGTCGACGAGCCAGAGATAGCCCTCGTCGTCGAACCGGGCCAGATCGCCGCTGTGGAACCAGCTGCCGACGAACGCGTCTCGCGTTGCCTCCGGCTGCTGGTGATACCCCGCCATCACGATCGGACCGCGGTAGACGACCTCGCCGACACGACCGGCCGGAACGACTCGCAGCTCGTCGTCGACGACGCGCAACTCGACGCCGAGCATCGGCTTGCCAACCGAGCCCATCTTCCGGGTCGAGTCCGCGCCCTTGAGCAGCGTGGTCGCGCCGGACGTCTCCGTCTGGCCGTAGGCGCTGACGATCGCCGCGCACGGGAACGTTCGCCCCATCGCCTCGAGCGTCCGGCGCGGCGCCGGCGAAGCGCCCCACATGGCGACCCGAAGCTGGTCCGGGTCGATCCGCTTGACGGCATCGCTCTCGCAGATCGCCGCCCACTGCGTCGGCACGAAGATGCACATGGTCACCCGGTGAGCCTCGATCAGCGCCAGAATCGCACTCGGGTCGAACGTGGTCGTCGGCGTGATGATCACGGTCGCGCCGAGCACAAGAAACGGCAGAAGACCGTTGATTCCGCCGATGTGGAACAGCGGTTGACCGGACAGCCACACGTCATCCTCAGTCGCGCTCATCTCGTGAATCCAGCTCAGCGTGCTCGCAACGAGGTTCCGATGCGTGAGCACCGCTCCCTTTGGCCGGCCGGTCGTTCCCGACGTGTAACACATGAGCGCGGGATCGTCCTCGACGAGCGGCGCCGACTCGCAGGGCGGCGAGGAGGCAACCGCATCGTCGTAGCCCAGCCCGACCTCGAGCACCATCCGGACGCCGTCAGCGTCGGGCGGTGGTGAATCGCAAATCACGGCGACCGCGCCCGAGTCGGCGAGGACGTACTCCACCTCGTCGGGCGCCAGACGGAAGTTGATCGGGACCGCTACCGCCGCGAGGACGATGGCAGGCGAGGAGCGATTCGACGAACTCGATCCGGTTATGGAGGAGCAGCGCCACGCGGTCGCCCGCCCGCACGCCACCGGCAGCGAGCACGGAGGCGAGGCGCGCCGCGCGGGCGTGGAGCGCGGAGTGCGTCCGGACCTCATCGCCGAAGACGAGTGCGGTGTGGTGCGGATGGGCCCGGCACGCCCGGCCGGTCAGCTCTGGCAGCACCAGTCGTCGCGACTGCTCCAGGGCGAAGGTCATTCGCGGCGCCTACCTCACGCCCCTGGTGCGCGGTCGGGCGCGACGCCGGCGACCGCCAGCATGCGAGCGCCGAAGAACTCGGCGATCGTGGGCAGGAGCAGCGTCTGGTCGGGGCGGTACCAATGCCAGATGCTGTTGTAGAGACCGAGCAGTGCTCGCGCCAGCATGCGGGGGTCGCGCTCGGGGATCGCGCCCTGGTCCATCGCGTTCGCGAGGAAACGCGTCCAGGCGATTTCGAGCGCGCGCGTCTTCTCGCGGCCGGCCAGGCGCACCTGCTCTTCACGCTGCGACGAGCCCTCACCGCTCAACAGGGCCTGCTCGGCGACGAGCACGCGGTTGCGCAGCACATCCCGTTCGGAAAGGTCGAAACAGTCGGCGCAGACCGCGCGCAGCGCGTCGCGGGAGTCATCGTGTGCGGCCGTGATCGCATCGAAGCGTTTGTGCGAATCGCCGAGCGCCTCGCCGAGGATCACGTACAGACAGTGCTGCTTGGAGTCGAAGTAGTGGTACAGCGCGGTGGGGCCGATGCCGACGTCATCGGCGATGTCCGCCCATTTAGTGTTCTCATACCCGTTCCGACCGAATCGATTGATCGCCGCGCCGAGAATCTCGGCCCGTCTGTCGCCCTCGTCGCGGGAACGGCCGTCGCGAGGCCGGCGGGGTGTCCGCGCGCGCCGGCCGTTAGAGCCCTGATTCGAACTCACGTCAGGAACACGTTAGCATGGGCCGGCGCTAAATGACAAACGCCGATTCTTGCGAAATATAGGTAGGAGCGCATCGAACCGGCTTGTGCCAATGACACATCTTCCTGATACGATCTCAGTTCGATGCAACTCGCCGAGACTGCCTCTGAGTGCGCGCTCGCGGATGAGGTCCGCGCGTTCCTCGCACGCGAGGATTTCCGTTTCGAGCAGCTGCCTCATGAGCTCGACGAGCGGATGGCGGCGCTCAAACGCTGGCAGGCCGCCTGCTATGACGCCGGGTTCGTCGGGCGGGCATGGCCCGCGGAATTCGGTGGCGGAGGCCGCCCACCTGTCGAGCAGATCGTCGTCGACCAAGAACTGGCCGGCGCCGGCGCCCCGGAGTTCGTGAACGTTGTCGGGCTCGGCGTTCTCGGTCCCTCGCTGCTCCGCTTCGGTAACGACGACCAGCGCCGACGCTACATCCCGCCGATCCTGTCCGCGGAGGAGATCTGGTGTCAGGGGTTCTCCGAGCCAGAAGCCGGCTCCGATCTGGCCAGCCTCCGCACGCGCGCGGTGCAGGACGGTGATACGTTCGTCATCAGCGGCCAGAAGACATGGGTGTCGTGGGGTCAGTACGCGACGTTGTGCGGGGTTCTGGCGCGTACCGACGAGTCGGTGCCCCGTCACCGGGGGATCTCGATGCTGATCGTCGACATGTCCTCGCCCGGTGTCGAGGTTCGCCCGATGACGCAGATCACCGGCCACGCCGAGTTCAGTGAGCTGTTCCTCGACGACGTCGTCGTCCCGCGCGAGAACCTGCTCGGCGAGCTAGGCGACGGCTGGAAGATCGCGATGTACACGCTCGGGCACGAGCGAGGGACCGCCGCGCTGCCGCGGCAGGTGAAGTTGCGAACGTGGCTCGACAGCGCCGTCTCGATCGCGACCCAGCGGGAGCTCGGCGGTCGTCCGCTGATCGAGGACCCAGAGGCTCAGACGGCGCTCGCCCGCGCGCTGATCGGGATCGAGGTGCTCCGCCACCACGCCTACCGGACCGTCGGCGAGTTCCTCAGCGGTGGCGCCGTCGGCCCCGAGAGCTCGAGCGTCAAGCTGCTGATGGCAGAGGCTGAGCAACGGCTCGCCGAGACCGTGCTCGAGGTGCTCGGGCCGACGCTGCTGAGTGGCGATCGCGAAGACGTTCCCGAGAATGACTTCTGGTACGAGACGTATCTGTACTCCCGCGCGGCGAGTGTCTACGGCGGCACGCGGCAGATCCAGCGGGACATCATCGCCGATCGAATCCTGGCGCTCCCCAAGGAGTAGGAAGAGCATGGACCTCGAGCTGAGCGACGAGCAGGTCTGGATCGAGGAGTCGGTCAACACGCTGCTGGACCGCCAGTGGCCGCCGGCCGAGGGCGCGTGGCAGGCGGGGGAGGCTGAGCGCACGCGGCTGTGGGAGAGTCTCGTCGAGTTCGGTCTCCTCGCCGGCAGCGCCGACGGTCAACTGGGCGCGATCGAGCTGTGTCTGGCGGCACGAGCGGTCGGTGGGCACCTCGCCTCGGTGCCGCTGCTCGGGAGCGTTGGCGTCCGCTACGCGCTGGCGCCGTATGCCGCCGACCTGCCCGGAGGGTTCGGCGCGTTGATGGCCGGTGACTCCGGCGTCTCGATCGCGCTGCTCGAGCCCGGTGGCGGATGGTCGATGTCTGACATCGGTGCGACCGTACGGTCGAATCGGCTGACGGGTTGCAAGGCAGCGGTCGAGCACGCAGCGGGCGTTGAGTATCTCGCGGTCGTCGCGATCGCGGACGCCCAGCCGGGACTGGCGCTCGTGGCATCGGGCTCGCCCGGCACCGAGGTCACACCTCAGTCGGGCCTCGACGTTGGCGTTCCGCTCAGCCGGGTTACCTTCGCCGATGTCGAGGTCGAGGCGGTCCTCGAGGGCGATCTCGCGGAGGCCGTCATCGAGAGACTGATCACCGTCGGTGGCCTCCTCGCCGCGGCCGAGGCCGTCGGATCGGCCGGCAGGATCTTCGCTGACGCGCTGCGTTACGCCTCGGAGCGCCGGCAGTTCGGGCGAACGATCGGCAGCAACCAGGCGCTGCGTCATCTCATGGCCGACCTCCACGTCAAACAGGCGAGCGGCTGGTCGACGACGCTGTACGCCGCCGCGGCGCTGGACGACGGAGTTGCCGACGCGCGGCAGACGGCGTCGGTCGCGAAGGCCTACGTCTCCCGCGCGGCGCGCGAAGTCGCACACGGTTCGATCCAGGTGTTCGGCGGGATCGCGTTCACCGAGGAGCACCCGGCCCACCGCTTCCTGCGAAGGATCATCGTGCGTGAGCAGCTGTTCGGAGACGCCGGCCATCACGAGCGCGAGCTCGGACGCGCGTTGGCGGCGGGGGCCGGACGCTCCGAATCGGCGGTCGATCCGGCCCAAACGGTGACCGTTCGATGAGCGAAGAGATCGGCCGGGTGAGCTTCCGGAAGGATCCGGAGCGGGATCCGGAGCGGGACGATCCGACCGCGCAGCTGCTCGAGCGGGTCACGACGGGCGCAGATGCGGACATCGTCGGGCCGATGCTCGCCGAGATACTGCACGACCCACGGTGGCAGACGTGCGACGTCGGTCTGATTTCGGGCGGCAAGTCCAACCTGACCTACCGAGTGGCGTGCGACGCGGGCGAGTTGATTCTGAGGCGTCCGCCGCTCGGCCACATCCTTCCGACCGCACACGACATGGGTCGCGAGTTTCGCGTCATGACGGCGCTCGCCGATACGGACGTGCCCGTTCCACGAACCTTGCACCTTGGCACCGCCGACAGTCCGCTCGGCGCTCCGTTTTACCTCATGGAACGCGTCGTGGGCCACGTCTGCCGGAACGCGCTTCCTCCCGGCTACGCCGAGGCGCCTGAGGATCGCCGCAGGATCGGCGAGGCGCTCGTCGATGTCCTGGCGGATCTGCATTCGGTCGACCCCGATCAGGTTGGTCTGGCCGAGTTCGGTCGACCCGCAGGCTTCATGGAGCGGCAGTTGCGACGGTGGTCACAGCAGTGGGAAGCGTCGAAGATCGCCGACCTTGCCGAGCTCGACGCGCTTCGCGATGATCTCGTAGCGGCGCTGCCGGAGCAGCGTGCCAGCGCGGTCGTCCACGGCGACTTCCGTCTCGACAACACGATCTTGCACCCGACCGAGGTGGGCACGATCGTCGCGGTGCTCGACTGGGAGATGAGCACGCTCGGCGACCCGCTCGCCGATCTCGGAGCGATGCTGGCGTACTGGAGCGAGGCCGGCGACAGCGAGGTTCTGCAGCGCGCGCGGATCATGGCGCCCGTGACCTCGCTTGAAGGGTTCCCGTCCCGCGCTGAGGTGATCGAGCGCTACGCCCGCCGGACCGGCATCGACCCCGTGGACATGGGGTGGTACCAGTCATTCGCCTACTTCAAGCTCGCCGTCGTGTGCCAGGGGATTGCGGCGCGGGCCGCCGGCGGCGCGATGGTCGGATCCGGGTTCGACGACGCCCAGGGGCTCGTCGCGCCGTTGATCGAGGCCGGACGCCAGCTGCTCGACGCTCACCCGGTCGGCTGAGCTCGGGCCGACTCCCGGTCACGTGGCGACGGGTTGTGGTTGGTAGCGCCGTGCCTCTCGCCGCGCGATCGCCATGTGGTGGACCTCGTCCGGTCCGTCGGCGATCTGCAGGATCCGGGCCACGGCGTAGAGCTCGGGCAGCACAGTGTCCTGCGCCACGCCAGCTCCGCCGTATGCCTGGATCGCTCGATCGATCACCCACGTGGCGACCTCGGGGGCGGCCACCTTGATCGCCGACACCTCGATCCGCGCGCCCCGGTTACCCACCGTGTCCATCAGCCACGCGGTCTTGAGCACGAGCAGGCGCACCTGCTCGATCCGCACGCGACTCTCCGAGATCCAGCGCTGGACCACGCCGTGCTCGATGATCGGACGCCCGAACGTCGACCGCTGAGCCGTCCGCTCGCACATCATCTCGAGAGCGCGCTCGGCCATCCCGATCGCGCGCATCGCGTGATGGATGCGGCCGGGCCCAAGCCGCTCCTGGGCGATCCGGAACCCGTCGCCCTCCTCGCCGAGGACGTTCGACGCAGGGACCCGGACGTTGTCGTAGACGATCTCCGCGTGACCGCCGTGCGGTCCGTCGTCGTAGCCGAACAGGCTCGTGGAACGCTGGATATTCACGCCGGGGGCGTCCTTGGGCACGAGGATCATGCTCTGGCGACGGTGGCGCTGCGCGTCGGCGTCGGTGACGCCCATCACGATCAGCAGCTTGCAGCGTGACGACATCGCGCCCGACGTCCACCACTTGCGTCCGTTTATCACGTAGTCGTCGCCGTCGCGTTCGATCCGAGTGGCGATGTTGGTGGCGTCCGAAGAGGCGACCTCCGGTTCGGTCATCGAAAACGCGGACCGGATCTCTCCTTCGAGTAGCGGATCCAGCCACCTCTGCTTCTGCTCGTCGGTACCGAACAGAGACAGGAGCTCCATGTTGCCGGTGTCCGGCGCCGAGCAGTTGATCGCCTCGGGGGCGATCCATGGGTTCCGGCCCGTGATCTCCGCGAGCGGCGCGTATTGCAGGTTCGTCAGCCCGGCGCCGTGTTCGTGCGTGCGAGGGAGGAACAGGTTCCACAACCCGCGGCGCCGCGCCTCCACTTTCAACTCCTCGATGACCGGCGGGGTGCCCCACCGGTCATCGAGTGAGTGGGCTTCCTCACTGAACCGAGGTTCGGCCGGATACACGCACTCGTCCATGAACGCGAGCAGTCGTTCCTGCAGCTCGACGGTCGTTTCGTCGTAGGCGAAGTCCATGGGGCTCGTGGGCTCTGGGCCGCGTGTCTAGCGGTGCTTCCAGACCGGATCGCGCTTCTCGAGGAACGCCTGGACGCCCTCCTTCGCATCCTCGGACTGATGCGCGACGTTGCACGTCATGCTCTCGAGCGCGAGCAGCGTCTCGGTGTCGCCGTCGAGTCCGCGGTTCGCCGCCATCTTCGTGATCCGCATCGTGAACGCGCTCTTGTCGAGCATCGGAGCGGCGAAGTCGAGGATCGCCTGATCCATCTCCTCGGCCGGTACGGACACGTTGGCCAGACCCCAGTCGTAGCACTGCTTGCCGGAGAGCAGCTTGCCGGTGAACAGAAGCTCCTTGGTCTTCCGCAGGCCGATGTAGCGAGGCAGGCGGTAGATCGGGCCGGCGCCGCCGAACAGTGCGCGGCGGATGTGGAAGTCGCCGATCTTGGCGTCATTGGCGGCGATCAAAAAGTCGCACGAGATCGACAGCTCGAAGCCTCCGGCGACCGCGTAGCCCTCGACGGCCGCGATCGTCGGCTTCTGGAGATTGAAGGCGCGGTCGAACGTGCGCGCAGAGACCTGGGCGATCTTGATCGAGTTCGCCGACGTCTTGAGGAACTCCGAGTCGAGCATGTTCAGGTCCGCGCCGGCGCAGAACGTGTGGCCGCGGCCCCGGACCACGACTACGCGCGCGTCGTCGTCCTCGTCGGCGCGCTCGAGGGCGGCACCGAACGTGGTGAGCTGCTCCCAGTTGAAGCAGTTTTTGACACGGGGTCGGTTCAACCAGATCGTGGCAATGCCGTCGCTGACCTCGTACTCGACAGCGCCTTCTGTGATCGTCTCCGGGCTTTCCTGAACCGTCATCGGGCTCCTCCTGCTCGCAATGTCTAAGCTGAATTCAGATCATATCTTCTCGTGGTCGATTTGGCTAGCCCCGACTTGGCCCGAGGTGGAGCCCCGACTTCTTCCGCAAGTGCAAGGGTTCTCGGCGACCGAGCGTGGCCTCCGGCCATATTTGATCCCGAATATGATCGCGACGGCTCCGGGTATGACATACTGAACTCGGTTCAATTATGTAGCTTCCCCCACGTGAGCTGAGCCGGGACATGGAACGCACCGTTCGGATCCAAGCACCTCTGCCGCACATCAAATCGGTCAACACCTGGCTGCTACGGGGCGACCCTCTCACGCTCATCGATGCGGGCCCCCGCACGGACGAGGCGCTGGTCGCGCTCGAGGCCGGTCTGCTACGGGAAGGGCTGCGCCTCGAAGACATCGAGCTCGTGATCCCCACCCACCACCACCTTGATCATTCGGGACTGATCGCCACGATCGTGGGCCGCTCGGGCGCCCGCGTGGCCGCGCTGGATCGCGCCGCCGAGTATGGCGCCACGTACGCGGAGCGCTCCGCGTCCGACCGCTCGTTCTCAGTTGAGCTGATGCGCCATCACGGGGTGCCCGAGTCGGTGATCGAGGCGAACGAGGGATTCTGGGACTTCATCCGCGACACGTCTGAGGCGTACGAGACCGACGTCGTGCTCTCCGACGGCGATGTGATCACCGCCGGCGGCCGCGACCTCCGGATCCTGGCTCGGCCCGGCCACAGCACGACCGATGGGCTGCTCGTCGACGAGGCGAGCGGCACCGCGTTCGTCGGCGATCACCTGCTTGCCGGGATCTCGTCGAACGCGGAGATCGTCCCGGCGGCAGAGCCCACCGGATCGCGACCGCAGGCGCGAATCGAGTACCTGGGCAACCTCCGGCGGACCGCGTCGATGCCGCTCGACCGGTTGCTGACCGGTCACGGGGATGCGGTCACCGATCACAAGAGATTGGTGCGCCGCCGCATCAACGAGCACCGGCGCCGCTGCCAGCGCATCCTTGCCGCGCTCGAGGAGGGGCCCGCGGACGCATACGCGATCGCCGGTCACCTGTGGTCGCCGCGCACTGTCGCCGAGCAGCCATTGCTCGTCGTCTGGGAGGTACTCGGACACCTCGACCTTCTTCTCGACGAGAGCAGGGTCTCCGAGCACAAGTTCGACGACGGCAGCCGCTATGGGAAGGCGTGGTTTTCGCTGCCCGAGCAGAACGGTTGTGGGAACCACACGAGCGCCACGACCTCGGGCGCCCGAGAAACATCCACCCTCTACTCAGGAGTTGATCGCTCTGCAGAATCCGAGTGACAGCCCCGGCGTGCCCGGCAGCTTCCGGGACGCGCGCGACCTGTTCGATCTGACCGGAAGGATCGCGGTCGTTACGGGTGGCACGCGCGGCCTAGGCCTCGCCATGGTGCGCGCGTTCGCATCTGCCGGCGCCGAGGTCGTCGTGGTCAGCCGCAAGCCCGAAGCGTGCGACGAGGTCGTCGCGAGTCTTCGGTCGGAGGGACTGAAGGTCGCCGGTTGCGCGTGCCATGTCGGTCACTGGGACGAACTCGAGCCGCTCGTCGAGCACATCTACGGTGACTTCGGACGGATCGACGTACTCGTCAACAACGCGGGTATCTCGCCCTTGTACGGGAAGCTCTCGGAGGTCACCGAGGACCTGTTCGACAAGGTGATTGCCGTAAACCTCAAAGGGCCTTTTCGCCTCGCGGCACTCGTGGGCGAGCGGATGGTCGCGGCCGGCCGCGGCTCGATCATCAACGTCAGCAGCACGGGGGCCGCCCGTCCCACTCGCGACATCGTTCCGTACGCGACGGCGAAAGCGGGCGTGAACGCGATGACGGTCGGCCTCGCCCACGCGTTCGGGCCGACCGTTCGCGTAAACGCCGTGATGCCCGGGCCGTTCCTCACCACGATCTCCCGGACCTGGGACATGGAGGTGTTCGCCGAGCGCGCCAGGACGTTCCCGATGCGGCGCGCCGGCCACGCGGAGGAGATTGCCGGAGCGGCGCTGTACCTCGCCAGTGACGCCTCGACGTACACGACGGGGACGATCCTGACGGTCGACGGAGGCGCTCAGTGGAGCATGGCCGGCACCGGGGAAGGTGCTCCGGAGACACCGTTCGAAGTCAACTCGTCTCCGCGATAGGCCGGTTCGGTATGCCAGCAAATCAACCGCTATGGCTTCGGGCCGTTCTCCGCGTGGAACGGGCCATCGGTGAGCCGATCGAGTCGGCCGTTCAATCGGATACGTACTTCGACCTTGTCAGCACGACGACGCGGGTGCGCCGCAGAGTCGTGGGCACCGCCGAAGGTGTCTCGCGGCGGTGCCTGCACCTGCTGAACCTCCCAGCCGGGTCGGACATCCGCAGTATGCGCCAGCAACTGGCACGTATGGAGCGGCGGCTGAACGAGCTGTCCGACGACGTCGCCGAGCTGGATGGCAACGAGCGACCCTCGGGTGTCGAATGAACCCAAGGGTGCCGTCAGCGCTGAGTCCCGGCGACCTGCTCCAGCGTGTCAACCGGGATGTCGAGCGGTCGGTCCTGCGAGCCCGAAACGGCATCCGGTATGTCAGGGGCACGCACCAGCCGACACTCGGGGCGACGCCCAAGGACGTCGTGTGGAAGAGCGGGAAGGTGGAGCTCTGGCGATACAAGGGCGGCGACCGCCGCTACGGACCGCCCGTGGTGATCGTCCATAGCCTTGTCAGCCGCAGCTACATCCTCGACCTGCGCCCGGGCAACAGCACGGTCGAGTACCTGACCGGCGCAGGTGTCGACGTGTTCATGCTCGATTGGGGGGTTCCGGACGAACGCGACGCCGACAACGACCTCGAGCGCTACGTCGACTGGTACCTGCCGCGGGCGCTGGCGGAAGTGCGACGCGTGAGCGGCCACGACGAGGTCACGCTCGCCGGCTACTGCCTGGGGGGAGTCCTCGCGGCGCTGTACGCGGCCGGCCATGAGGACGCAAAGGTCCGCAACCTGATCCTGATGGCAACGCCGATGGACTTCAACGAGATGGGAGCGATGGTCGCGCTGCTGCGCGAGGGCAGGCTCGATCCGGACGAGATGATCGACGAGACCGGCAACGTCCCGGCCGACGCGCTCTACAGCGGCTTCTACATGCTCGCGCCCACGACCGAGGTGGCACAAAAGGCGACACTGCTCGAGAACCTCTGGAACGACGAGTTCGTCGAGGGCTTTCAGGCGATGGCGACATGGTCGCGCGACCATGTGCCGTTCCCCGGCGCCGCGTTTCGTCAGCTGGTGGAGCTGCTCGTCCGTCAGAACATCCTGATGACAGGCTCGGTGCCGCTCGGGGGACGGCGGGTCGATCTCGCGAATGTTCGGGGCAACCTGCTGAACGCGATGGCCGAGCGCGACAACGTCGTTCCCCCGCCCGCCGTTGAACCCGTCATGGAGCTCGTCGGGGACCCCGAGCGCCGTGAGGAGCTCCGGCTTCCAGGCGGTCACGTCACCTTTGGTACCGGCAAGTTGGCGTTCAAGCACACGATGCCGAAGCTGACCGGCTGGATCATCGACCACAGCGATCCGTCGCCGAGGCGCCGCCGTCAGGCGCCGCCGACCGTTCCAACTAAGGCGCCGCCGTCAGGCGCCGCCGACCGTTCCAAATAAGGCGCCGCCGTCAGGCGCCGCCGACCGTTCCAACTAAGGCGCCGCCGTCAGGCGCCGCCGACCATTCGAAGTAAACCGAGGAGCAGCATGGAGATTCGACCAACCGAGGCCGGCGATCGTCCGGCGCTGTCGCGCTTCTTCGAGCGCATTCCCGAAAGCGATCGAACGTTTCTGAAGGAGGATGTCGGCGACCCGCGCGTGATCGAGGATTGGGTGAGGCCGGGTGCGGGACGGACCGTCGCGGTGCAGGACGGCGAGGTCGTCGGCTCGGTGGAGATCGCGCGCCTCGTCGGCTGGTCGAGCCACGTCGGCGAGGTCCGCCTCGTCGTGGATCCCGACCACCGCGGCCAGGGGATCGGCCGGCGCCTCGCCCAGCGTGCGGTTCTCGACGCGGTCGAAATGGGGCTGAAGAAGCTCGTGGTCGAGGTAATCGCCGACCAGGGGCCGCTGATCGCGATGTTCCGCGGCTTAGGCTTCGAGCCCGAGGCGCTTCTCACCGACCACGTCCGGGACCGATCGGGGCAGACTAGGGACCTAATCGTCCTCGCCAATTCGGTCGATGAGCAGTTCGCGGCGCTTGGCGCCGCCGGCGTGGCCGACCAGCTGCAATGACCTGAACAGGAGGGTCTCGAGGTGATGGCATTCATGGAGGATGTGCTCGGGCGCGCGGTGGACGCGGCCGGGACCGTCGGCAGGGCGGCCCTGATCCCGTGGGGAGGAGCCGAGGCCTGCGTCGACGCGTACGAGATGGCGATTCGGGCTCTGAGTGACGCGCAGCTCACCTTCGCTCGCACGGTCGAAGTCGAGCCCGTGCGAGCGGTCCTCGCGTCGTGCGCGGAGATGACACGCGACATCGGCGCCACGCACCTCTCGAGCGTGCGCTGGATCCTGGACGTGTGAGCTCCGGGTCAGGCATAGTCAATCGGCTGGACGGGCGGACGCGGCTCTACTGGGAGAGCACCGGCACCGGCGATCCCGTCCTGCTCATCCACGGCCTCGGCCTCAGCGGGGGCGCCTGGTGGCGAACCGTTGACGCGCTCGCGGGCGCGATGCGCGTGATCACCTTCGACCATCGCGGGATCGGGCAGTCGGAGTCGCTCACGTACGCCTACACCACCGAGGCGATGGCGGACGACGCCGTCTCGATTCTCGACGACCTCGCGATTGACCGGGTTCACCTCTATGGGTTCTCGCTCGGCGGCATGGTCGCCCAGCAGATCGCGCTCCGCCACCCGACACGGGTTCAGTCGCTCGTCCTCGGCGCGACGCATTCCGGCGGGCGGCGCGCGGCGTTTCCGGAATCCGAGGTCGTAGCGTTCTTCCAGAGGCGCGCGACTATGCCCTCGGAGGAGGCGGCGTGGGCATCGGTTCCCTACAACTACGGCCCGCGGAGCCGCGCCGAACAGGTGGACCGCATCGCCGAGGACATCGAACGGCGTCTCGCGAACCCGTTCAACGAACGCGCGTACCGGGCGCAACTGCTCGCGGCGTCGCTGCATAACTGCTATCGCCGCCTCGAGCGGATCCACGCACCGACGCTCGTCGTCCACGGCGCGCGCGATCGGATCATCCCGGTCGCGAACGCGCACTTGACCGCGGAGCGGGTGCCGGGCGCGCGGCTGGCGATCCTCGAGGACGCCGGGCATCTCTACCCCACCGAGGAGCCTGCGGTGGACGAGGCGATCGGAGAGTTTTTCGCCGCGCACGGGTAAGACGCCCATTCCTCTGCTTGAATTGACCTCAGTGCAGGTTCTAGACGATCTCCGAGTCGCCGACGTCGTTCGCGGGCATGCGTCGAGTATCCCGGACCTGGTCGCAGTCCGGTGCGGTCCGCGCGCCCTCACGTATGCCGAGCTCCACGATCGCTCGAGCCGGCTCGCGCAGGCGCTGCTGTCAGCCGGCGTGCGTGCCGGGGATCGAGTCGCCCACCTCGACCGGACCGCGCCCGAGGTCGTCGAGCTGCTGTTCGCGACGAGCAAGATCGGGGCCGTTGCCGTCCCGCTCAACTGGCGGCTCGCTCGAGCCGAGCTCCAGACGATCGTCGCGGACGCGGGCTGCTCGGTGATGATCGTGGGACCTGAATACCGCGAGGTCGGTCGGGAAATCGCGCGCGGCGTCCCGCAGCAACTCGAGCTGATCGACACCAGCGAGGATTACGAACGACTTTTGGAGAGTCACCCGCCGACCGATCCCGGCCACCGGGGAGCAGCTAGCGACGTCGTGGTGCAGATGTACACGTCGGGAACCACCGGCCTTCCAAAGGGCGTTCTGACCACGCAGCGGAATCTGGCCGCCGCGTACCTCAGCGCCGACGTGTGGGCGTTCGACTCCCAGACGATCAGCCTGACGCCGCTACCGATGTTCCACATCGGCGGGATCGGCTGGGCGTATCTCGGACTCGTCAATGGAGCGACGACGATTCTCGTGCGCGACTTCGACGCGGCGGAGGTTCTCGACCTGCTCGAGCGCGAGCGGGTGACGAACCCCGTGTTCGTTCCAACGATCTTGCAGATGCTCGCTGCCGTTCCAGGCGCCGCCGAGCGTGACTACTCGAGCCTGCGTGCGATCGTCTACGGCGCCTCGCCGATCACCACCCCCGTTCTGCGGGCGGCGCTCCGGACCTTCCGGTGCCCGCTGTTCGGCGTCTACGGCTTGACCGAGACGACCGGCGGCGTCATTCAGCTACGTCCTGAGGACCACGACGCCGACGGCGAGCGTCAGCACCTCCTGCGCTCCGCGGGACACCCGCTGCCGTGGGTCGAGATGCGCATCGTCGACCCGGTCAGCGGCGCTGATTGCCATGCGGGAGCGGTCGGCGAGGTCTGGCTGCGGGCTCCGAACGTGATGGCCGGCTACTACAAGCGCGATGCGGAGACCGATGCCGCACTGCTGCCGGATGGATGGCTGCGCACGGGCGACGGCGGCTACCGCGACAAGGACGGCTACCTGTTCCTCACCGACAGGATCAAGGACATGATCGTGAGCGGCGGCGAGAACATCTACCCGATCGAGGTCGAGGAGGTGCTCTCCCAGCATCCCGGCGTCTCCGAGGTCGCGGTGATCGGCGTCCCCGACGAGCGGTGGGGAGAAACCGTCAAGGCGCTCGTGGTTCGGAGGCCCGCCTCCACCGCCCACGCCGACGAGCTCGTCGCGTTCGCCCGCGAGCGGCTGGCCGGCTACAAGCTACCTCGCGCGGTGGAGTTCGTCGACGAGCTTCCGCGCAGCCCGGCGGGGAAGGTGCTCAAGCGCGACCTGCGCGCGCGTTACGTGTCGCAGCCCGACGCTGGGTCGCCGGACGCGCTCGCGGCGGCGAGTGCGCGAGCAGGAAGCTGACCAGTTCCCGGGAGGCGTCGGGCACATCGGTGGGGAACGCGTGGGCGCCGTTCTCCAGGGCGATGAACTGTGCTCCCGGGATCGCGCCTGCCAGAAGTCGACCGTTTTCGAGCGGCAGGATCCGATCGTCTTCGCCGTGCATGACGAGCGTTGGAGCTGTGATCGCAGCCAGTCGCGCGCTCATGTTGTGTCCACGGGCGATCGAGTGCTGGGTGCGATAGGAGCGCGGATCGAGGGAACTGCTCAGACGCCGGGCGATGTCCTCGCCGATCAGCGACGCGTGCCGGTGGTAGGTCGTCTCCACGTAGAGATATGGCACCGTCGCCCACAGGCCCTCCTCAGCGGGGAGGTCGGCGAGCCGGCGCACGAACTGGCGGATCGGCCGTTCCGGTGCGGCGTACAGCTTGCCGCCGGCCGTGGATGAGCCGAGGACGAGCGAGCGAACGCGCTCCGGATGGCGGATTGCGATCTCCTGAGCGATCGCACCGCCGAAGGAAAGACCGACGATGTGTGCGTGGTCGACGCCTGCGGCATCGAGCAGGGCCACGGCGTCTTCAACCGTCGTCACGCCGAGCCCCGAGATCACGCGAAAGTGCGCCTCGAGCGGGGGGACAGCCCGGAGCGCCACCGCCGCCGTGAGGCCGATGCCGGTCAGGAACAGGACCGAAGGACGTGCTCCGGCGTCGAGGGATGCGCCGCCGCTCATGGCGTGAGCAGATTATCAGAAGATTTGAATTGACATCACCT
Source organism: uncultured Solirubrobacterales bacterium (assembly GCA_963783415.1). Lineage (GTDB taxonomy): Bacteria > Actinomycetota > Thermoleophilia > Solirubrobacterales > Solirubrobacteraceae > Palsa-465. The sequence continues at coordinate 253,322 of CAWANN010000020.1, read as the reverse complement.
CAGTTTGTGTGCTAGCTTACGCGAAGCTAATTTGCAAGCACACAGCGGAGGAAGCCATCGTGCCCACCCAGTCGAAGTCCGACCCGATCACCGATTCAGTCCAGGAGGCGACCCAGCGAGTCTCCGAGCTCCACGAGAAGGCGATTGCCCAGAGCAAGAAGGCGAGCGAGGCGTACCTGTCGTCTTACGAGCAAGCCGTCGTCACCCTTGCCGATCAGTACGAGAAGGCCACCGGCGCGACCAACATCGAATGGGTCGTGAGCATCGGCAGCCTGCAGGCCGACGCGACCCGCGAGTTCGCCCGCGCCTACACGAGCGCCGTCCGCGAGTTCGTGTCCTGACATGTCCCGGGTTGGCCGCGGCGCCATCGCGCCGCGGCCATCCCAAGCCAGCCCCGTTTGCGAGTGAGTCCCATGAACGATCACCATTTCAGCTATCCCGTCGTCGTGCCGGTGCAGGGGGTGACAAACTCGGGCCACTCGAATCCCCCGCCCGCACCGGCCGGCTCGACCGAAGCCAGGTCCCCCTCGGCTCCCCGGCCTCGAGTAGCCACGGCGCCCTTCCAGAACTTCGTCCGTCACGCCGGCCACGCAGCGCCTGCGCCTGGTCAGGCGCGAGTGGCCCTTGCATGGTGATCGCCATGAGGTTCCTGCCTTCGCGGACCGAGCGTCGGTTGCCTCGAGCCCCGGCCGACTCCGCACAGGAGAATGTGGCGGCGCTCACGGCCCTGTCTTACGAGCTGCTCGACGCTCACGCCGACACCGCGCAGCTCGCCGGCGACGGGCCCGTTGCCACGGAAGCGGAGTGGGAGAACCACCTGGCCTATCTGCGGGATCTCCAGCGTGTGGCGAGAGAAACGCTGGCGCATGCTATGGCGTTCGACGGGCGGTCGCCCCCCGCGAGTCGCGCGGTCGACGGCGATCGCCCCCGCGAGTCGCGAGTAGCGTCACCGTAGGCGGCGAGCCGTGGGCGGCCAGCGCGCCCTAGCCGTACGCTGCCACCGCGGCCGCACACACCTCGTGGTCCTGATCGGGCGTGCCGCCGCTGACGCCCACGGCGCCGACGACAGTCCCGTCGTCGGTCAGTGGAATCCCGCCGGCGAAGATGATCACACTCTGGTTCGAGCCCTCTATCCCGAATAGCGGCTCCCCGGGTTGCGCCATCTCGGCGAGCTCGCGGGTCGGCATGTCGAAAGCACGGGCTGTGTAGGCCTTGCTCTGGGCGATGTCGATCGACCCGAGCCAAGCCCCGTCCATCCGCGAGAACGCGGTGAGGTTGTTCCCCGCGTCGACCACCGCGACGTTCATCGGCACCCCGATGTCGTCCGCCTTGGCTCGCGCTGCCTTGATGAGGGCCTGAGCCTGATCCAGCGTCACGCTTGCGTTGTGTCTTGCCATCTTGCTCTCCTTGTCAGTGCGTCGCGCTCTGCGACGCCGGCCGTCCCCTGCGCCCGTCGTTGATGACATACCCTCGATCAAACGCGGCAACCACGTTGCCGCCAGCAGGCGCTACGTCGCAGGTGTGCGCCGAGGGCGGGTGGCCCTACCGCGTCGACCGCCGGCGGCCGCGCGCCGGGCGTGTATTGGCGCCGGTCTTCCCCGCGACCGCCGGGGCCGCTGAGCGATCACCACCGGCGAGCTCGGGCGGGAGGCCGAGGACTGCCAGCTGCCGGCGGATGAAGAACTCCGTCACCTCTTCGAGGCTGACCTGACCGCGCGGGCGGTACCAGTGCCAGATGCTGTTATAGAGCCCGAGCAGCGCGCGGGTCAGCAATCGGGGGTCGGCCTCCGGCAGCAGTCCCTGCTCCATACCGCGCACGAGGAACGTCGCCCAGGTGAACTCGACATCGCGGATCCGCGCGCGAGCAAGCGTGCGGGCTTCCTCCTCGCGGGGGGACGTCCGGCGCACTCCCACCAGCCCCTGCTCGGCGACGAGGACCCGATTGCGCAGCACGTCCTGGTCGCTGAGGTCGTACGCTCCACGAAGCACCGCGAGCAGCGCGTCCATGTAGTCCTCGTGCTCGCTCGTGTGGCGATCGAAATCACTTCGAAAGATGCCGAGTGCGTCCGCCATGATCACGTACAGACAGTGCAGCTTCGACTCGAAGTAGTGGTAGAGGGCGGTTGAGCCGATTCCGACGGCCGCCGCGACATCGGCGAGCTTCGTCGCCTCGTAGCCGTTCTCGCCGAAATACCGCGTCGCTGTACGCAAGATCTCGTCGCGCTTGCTGCGCGACGACGCAACGGCGGCGCCGGTCTCTCGTCTGGCTCTGGGGCCCGGTGGTGGGGCCACAATCCTCCTCGCGGCAGCAGGTGATCTTTGGGCAATGATATGCACAGCGACCGGCGGCTCGCCGACCTGCTCGCGGTTGGCTGCACACGTTTCGTCGCGGTCGGCTGCACACGTTTGCGGAAACTAAGCTGAATTCATGTCATGATGTGCGTCGGCTGAGCCCACTCATGGGTGTCCGCCACCGCCGCCGACCGCGACGTGGGCCGGAACGCGCACGGGGGATCACTCTCCTCTCCCTCTCATGCGACATGAGAGGGCTCAGCCGTGTCGTCGTTATCCGAACGGTGTAGCACCGGAGTTGACCCAAATCCGGCTTTGCGCGTACTATCGCCACCCCGAGCCGAGCGATGGTGATGGTGATGCTTCTGGCTCGGACGGGAGAGAGGAGGGAGAGATGCAGACACTGCCGTCTCGGCCGTGCGATGGTCAACACGTCGAGGTGACGCTCAGCCCCGTTCTGGCGAGGGAAGTCGCGCGAGCATTGCGTATCCAGCTTGCGTGCGAACTCGACCGGCCGCTCGAGGAACCGCTCCCAAATCGCGAGGACGCCGCGCGATTGCGGACGGTGTTCGACGTCTGCGTCGACCAGCTCGAGACGCTCGCGTGGGGCGAGCCGTCCGAGGAAGTACGGATGGTCGCGCCGGGGAATCTCCTCGAGGCGATCGCGCACGACCTCCTCGACGGAGGCAACGAGCGCCTCGCCGATCCGGCTGGCTGGCACAGCCCTGAAGCCCAGAGGGTCCGGCGGCAGGGCCGGCGCATGATCCGCGCCGCCGACGCGATCAAGGGCGCGCTCACGTCCGACCCGCAGTATCAACTGGCTTCGTAGGCGGCCGCGGTAACGGCTGGCTTGGTAGGCGGGGCGAGTTCGCGGCCGCGCCCGTGGGCGGGGCGGGCTCGGGGTCGCGCTCGTGGGCGGGGCGAGCTCGGGGTCGCGCCGGCATTCGAACCTTGCGTCTGCGTCCTGGGCGACGGCTGGAACGCCGAGGTTGATCCGCGCGGTAACATGTCTACATGAGTTCAATTCAGTCCCGCTCGTCGGCATCGAGTCTCGGTGTGGCGCCGGCGCTCGAGGAGGTGCTCGCGCTCGCTGACGGCTCGGGCTATGGCTCGGGCGGAGGCGGGCCGGCCGGGAGCCTCCTCGCGGCTGGCGTGCAGACCTGGGTCGCCATCCCCGAGCAAGGGCTCACCGCGAGTATCGACGCGGTCCGGGGCGCCGGCGCATCGGCCGACGCCCTGGCGCATCTGTCGCCGTGCAGCCTCGAAGTCGTCGCGGCCGTAACGTCGGACCGAGGGTGCTGGGCCGAGGTCATTCGTCGCGGACGCGCTGAACCCGAGACCTGCCTTGCCGGACTAGCGTACGACGGCCCGGGCGCCGTGTCCCGACTGGTCTGGCTAGGCGCACCGCTCGTCCCGGCTATGCCGGAGGTCTACGAGGAAAGTGCCGTCCCGGCTGCGCGACCAGTCCTGGAGGAGTATTTCGCTGACCTCATGAGCTCGAGGTTTCGCGAAGCCTCGTCGCACTTCACGGTCGACACGATCTACTCCCATCCGCCCTACGCCGGCGGAACCGAGCGCGTGCTGTTGCGTGGCCGCGAGGCTCTGTGGCGTGCGTTCGTCACCGAGCGTGGGCCGAGCCCGGCACGCCAGATCATCACGGACTACTGGCAATACGGCGGCCGAGTGTTCGTCGAGGGCGTCATCGAAGGCATCCCCGACGGCGGCACGTTTTTCTCCACGGGCCAGGTCACCCCGGAGGGCGAGATCTCCCGGTACGTCGCGTTCTATAGCGCCACGCGGGTCCCCAGCGCCATCCAACCACGATAGATACTCACTCGACGCTGCGCCACGCGCGAGTGTGCCGAAACTCGGGCTATGCCGGAGCGAATATGCATTCGGCCGTCGTGGGGGGTCGAGTGCGCGGCTATCGGGGTCGCCGGCGCTCGCCGGACGGGCCCGAGTCATCGGCGACCGCACGCCGGGCCCGAGTCGTCGGCGACCGCGGGACGGGCCCGAGTCGCCGGCGCTCGCCGGACAGGCCCGAGTCGCCGGCCCGCGAGGATGCGGGGACGGCCGCTCTAGCGTGCCGTAGACGGGCGCAGCGGTTGAGTCCGCGGTGCGGGCGTCCGGTGGCGAGCCCGAACTAGCCGCCACTCGACGGCGACGCCACGCCGACTGTCGCCTAACTCGGGCCAGGGCCGACTGCATCACCGTTCACCTGAACCGGCGGGGTCGAGTGGCGAGATACTCGGGCTCGATGCGATCCGCCGCGATGCGGCCCACGCCCTCATCAGCTTGCAGACGAAACCGAATTGATGTAAGTTCAGGACATGACGAGATTCGAAGGCAAGGTGGCGGCGATCACCGGAGGCGGATCGGGAATCGGTGCGGCGATCTGCCGGCGACTGGCCGCCGAAGGGGCGACCGTCGCCGCGCTCGACCTTTCGGTCGACCGGGCACAGGAGATCGTTGGCGACCTGCCGGGAGGCGCTGCGATCGAGGTTGACGTGGCCCACAGCGACTCGGTCGAAGAGGCGCTCACGAAGGTCGAGAGCGATCTCGGCCCGCTGGCCATCATGGTCAACAACGCCGGCGCGCTGGCGATGTCCCACGTCGCGCGAGTCAACCCGCTGATCGAGCAGCAGCGAGCCGAGCAGGCGGTCGGTCCGATCACGACGCCGCTCGAGGCGCTCGTGCGCCTCACCGACGAAGAGTGGCGGTTCGTCCTCTCCGTACACCTGGACGGAACCTTCTACGGGACGCGCGCTGCGGTCCGGCGGATGGCCGAGCGTCGCGCCGGCGCGATCATCAACATGGCCTCCGTCTGTGGCATCGAAGGCTGCACGGGGCATCCGCACTATTCAGCTGCGAAGGCCGGCGTCCTCGGCTTCACGAGGGCCACGGCAAAGGAAGTGATCGTTCAGGGCATCCGGGTCAACGCGATCGCTCCGGGGTTCATCGACACGACGCGGACCAAAGCCCAGGTCGGCGTGGCCCGTGACGTCAACGTCGCGCGCACGCCGGCGGGCCGCCTCGGGACTCCCGAGGAGGTGGCGGCAGCAGTCGCGTTCCTCGCCTCTGACGACGCCTCGTTCTTCGTCGGCGCCACCGTGAGCCCGAACGGCGGCCTCGTCACCGCGGTCTGACGTCGCGCCCGGCCTCGGCGCGCCCAACGAGCTCGCCGATCCGGCGCGCGATCTCGGCCCACAGCTCCCGCGGAAGGTTGTGGCCCATCCCGTCGAACACGATCAGCTCGGCTCCGGGGATCGCGGCGGCGGCGGCACGGCCGCCGCTGACATCGACGAGCGGATCGTCCGCTCCATGCACCACCAGCGTTGGAACGGAAAGCGATCTCAGCGCCGCAGTCCGGTCGCCGGACGCTGCAATCGCGACGAGCTGCCGAGCGACCCCGACGGGATCATTCGAGCGGTCGTAGGCGATGCCCGTGCGCCAGCGCAGCTCGGCCTCATCGAGGTCGAATCCCGGTGAGCCGATGACGCGCACAATCGCCACGGTCCGCTCGATCGCCTCCGCGCGCGTCGTGGCCGGGGGCGACAGCAGCGCCGCCAACGCCCGTCGCGTCGCCTGCCCGACCGACTGATCGCCGGTGCTCGACATGATCGAGGTCAACGACCGAGCGCACTCCGGATGTTCGATCACCAGCGTCTGGGCGATCATCCCGCCCATCGACGCGCCGACCAAGTGCGCGCTCTCGAGCCCGAGCGCATCGAGCAGCCCGAGCACATCCCCGGCCATATCTGAGAGCGTGTAGGACGCGGACGATGAGTCGCCCTGCAGAGCCCCCCGAACGTTGGGCGGAGGGGAATCCGTCATGTGACTCGAAAGGCCTGTATCGCGGTTGTCGAACCGAATGACGTGGACGCCGCGCCCGGCGAGCGCCTCGCATAATCCGTCGGGCCACCCGAGCATCTGCGTCCCCAGGCCCATGACCAAGAGCACCGGGGGCGATGCCGGATCCCCGAACCGCTCGTACGCGATCTCGATCCGCGCGGGCCCGACGCCCGGAGCGATCTCCACGCTCACCGTCGTCTCCGCAGGACCCAGTACCGCAGCCAGTTGTCGAATCGGTAGCGACCGTCGGCCCCGCGATACCGCGCGGCCGCCGCCGTCGCCGAAGCCGTCACCGAAGCCGTCGACGCGGTCAAGCTGAAGTCCGGCACGATTCCGGCCTCGTCGAGCGACGCCGCGAGCGCCGCGTCGTCGGCCATCTCGATCGGAGCCGCGACCTCGCCCGTCGTGAGCACCTCGAGACGCGCGGCTCGGATCGCATCCTCGACCGGATCGGTCGGCGGGAGCTGATCGCCACGGACGCCGCCCGCTCCGATCGAGGTGAGAAAGGCGAAGAACTCATTGCCGGCGGGATGCCCCCACTTGCAGATGGCAATCCGGCCATCAGTTCGAACCACGCGCGTAGCTTCGATCAGCGCCACCTCGGGGTCGAGGGCGTACTGCACGGCGTTGAAGGACGTGACGACGTCGAACGAGGCGTCCGGCCACGGCAGGTTCTCCATCAGCCCCAGCCGGAGGTCGGCCCCCGGCACCGCTTCCAGCGCGCGTGCGATCGCGTCGGGCTCCAGGTCGAGGCCGTACACGACCGCCCCACGGAGAGCGGCGAAGGCGCAGAACGCCCCGTCTCCGCACCCGAGGTCGAGGAGCGACGTCCCCTCGCCGACACCCGCGGCGTCGGCGACGGCCTCCCACGCCGCGGCCGCCACTAGGCCTGCGCCGCGGTCTCCTGGATGCTCGCGAGTGGGCGATGCACGAGCACCGTGCCGAAGCCCGCCATCTGCGCCTCCTCCTCGGGGGTCGGATTACCGTAGTAGTGGAGAGGCGAGAGCTGGACGAGCTGGACGAGCCGGCCCGCCGCCTCGAGGTCGAGCTTGGCGTAGTGGTCGAGCATCGCCTGCGGGCTCTCGTACCACTCGATGACATGGATCGTCAGCGGGTCCTCATCGATGAAGTAGTGGTAGGCGAGCGTGCCGTGGTCGTTCTCCTCGACGTCCTTGATGAACTTCTCGAAGATCCCGACGACCTCGTCGAGATCCTTCCGGTCCAGCGTCATCGTGCATGCGGTTCGAACGATTGCCATGGTTTTCTCCTTTCAGCTTCGCGCCCAGACCTTGGGTCCGCGACCACCGAGGCCGTCCAGGAAGCCGTCGTCGGCCTTGGACTCGCCCCACAGCAGCTCCATGATTCGCCTGCTTATCTTCCATCCGGCGGGGGTGCGCTTGAGCTCGTCGTGGTACCTGGCGACGAGGATGACCGCGGCTCCCGGGTTCTCCTCGAACACCTGGTAAGACGTCAGGTAGGAGAGCGTCTTGGCCTGATCGCCGTCGATCGCGATGTGGTAGACGTTGAGCAGGTGGTGCTGCCAGATGACCGTCGCGGTGGCCTCGGCGATCCATGCCGCCAGCTTGTCGGGATCTTCGACAGGTTCGGCGTTCCCGTACTGCGCCCACAGGTCGTCTGCGAGCACGCTCCGAACACCGTCGTAGTCGAACGAATCGACCGCCGAGGAGTACTTGTAAAGGACATCAGCGATGTCAGTTCGGTCGAGCAGAGCCCGCAGGCCCGCGCTGTCGACGGTCGTTTCGTTGGTGGCGGTCATTGCTCCCTCTCGTGGGTCGGCAGATAGGCACGTTTGAGCTTACTTCGATTCAGCTTATGCGGGAAGGTCCCGGCTCGTCAAGCCCGCCATCCTCCCTGGAAAGGGGAACACGGCCGTCAGCGCGACGTGTAGCCGGCGTCGACGTTGAGAATGGCGCCAGTCACGTACGAGGCCGCATCCGAGCACAGCCACAGGCTGGCCTGCGCAACCTCCTCGGGCTTGCCGAACCGCCCGAACAGGCTCAGCACCGGGGCGAACTCCTCCTCGGTCAAGCCGACGGTCTCGAGCGCCCCGCGGATCATCGGGGTATCGATCGCGCCTGGGCAGACCGTGTTGACGCGGATCCCCTGCGGAGCGTTCTCGAGCGACGCGACCTTGGTGAGGCCAAGCACGCCGTGCTTGGCTGCGACGTACGCCGCGTTCGCCGGCTGGGGCCGGTGCGCGCTCACCGACCCGATGTTCACGATCGCTCCGCCGTCGCCCTGGGACAGCATCTGCGCCACCTCGTACTTGAGGCAGAGCACGACTCCCTTCAAGTCGACCGCGAGGATGCGGTCCCATTCCGCCTCGTCGAGCTCGGCGATCGGATGCGTGTCCGGGGTGACCGCGGCGTTGTTTACCGCGCAGTCGAGCCGTCCGTAGCGCTCGACGGCCGTACGCACCATCGCCTCGGCATCGGCCGCGCGAGAGACGTCGGTCTGGCAGAACGAGGCGGACCCACCGTCGCGCTCGATGCGCTCGACGGTTGCCTGCCCGGCGTCGGCGTTGACGTCGCTGACGAGCACGTGCGCTCCCGCGCCGGCAAAGACGCGCGCAGTCGCCTCGCCCATCCCCATCGCGGCGCCGGTGACGATCGCGACCTTGCCTTCGAGCGCTCCTCCGGCCATGGCTCCTGCACCTTCCTCTCTCGATGTGTACGGCCCGGCGCCCGGGTCGGCGCACCGTGGCCTCAAAGTGAAGTCAGGTCGAAAGTGTATCTCCGGCCGGTGCTAGGTGGAGCCGTGAAGCGTTGACATGCCACGTCGGACATTGCTACCTTTCCTTCACCTGAAGTGAATTCGATTACGTAGGCGAGGACAAGAGGAGAGCCAATGGCCGATTACGACGGCATCGTCCTGGGCACCGGAGCCGCCGGACTCACGGCGGCCGTGACCGCTGCGGAGCTGGGCGCGAATGTCGGCCTGTTCGAGAAGGGCGCAACGATCGGCGGCACGACCGTGTACTCGGGCGGGATGATCTGGATCCCCCTCAACCAGCACGAGCCGCCGGAAAAGGGCGACACACGCGAGCAAGCCGCCGAATACCTGAAGGCGCTGTCGAACGACACGATCACCGACGAGATGGCGGAGACGTACCTCGACGTTGGCCCCGAGATGGTCCGCTGGCTCGACGAGCGCACCCCGGTCAAGTTCCGTGCCGTGCCCGATTTCCCGGACTACCACCCCGAGCAGAAGGGCGGACTTGCCCAAGGCGGACGCTCGCTCGAGACGGCGATCTACCCGTACGGCGAGCTCGGCGAGTGGGGTCCCCGCGTCCACATCTCGCCGTACTACCCGAGCTACCACCTGACGATCGGCGAGACGACGCTCGGCAAGGCGATTCCGGAGGCGCTCGACTCGGAGGAGTTGCAGCGCCGCGCTGAGAACGACGAGCGGGGCATGGGCCTCGCGCTTGGCGGCCGGCTGCTCAAGGCGTGTCTGGACCGCGGCGTCGAGCCGCAGACTGAGCACCGTGGCGTCGAGCTGATCGTCGACGACGGCCAGATCGCGGGCGTCGTGTTCGAGACGCCGGAGGGACGCAAGGAGGTGCGCGCGCCGAACGTGGTCATCGCGACCGGCGGGTTCGAGCGCAACGACGACCTCAAGCGCGCGTTCCTGCGCGGGCCGTGCACGCACACGGTCGCCGTCGAGACGAACGAGGGCGACGGCCTCAAGATGGCGATGCGGATCGGTGCGATGCTCGGGAACATGCGCGAGGCGTGGTGGATGCCGATGATCGAGATGCCGACCGACATCGTTCCCACCGGCCAGCAGCTGCTGACCTACGAGCGGACGCTGCCCGGCGCGATCATGGTCAACCGCTCGGCCAAGCGGTTCACCAACGAGGCCGCCAACTACAACGCCTTCGGGGCGGCCTTCCACGAGCAGGACACGATCATGGGTGTTTACAGGAACCTGCCGTGCTGGCTGATCTTCGACCAGCAGTGGCTCGACAAGTACGGCTTCGCCGGCGGTCTGGGTGGGACCGAGAAGGCCCGCACCGACTGGATCACGCAGTCCGACACGATCAAGGGTCTGGGCGAGAAGCTCGGCATCGACGGCGACGTGCTCGAGCAGACCGTTGAGCGCTTCAACGCCAACGCGCGTGACCTCCACGATCCAGACTTCAATCGCGGCTGGAGCGCGCAAGATCAGTGGTGGGGTGATCCGACGCTCCGCGACGGGACCGCCCGGGCATCGCTCGGGCCGGTCGAGAACCCGCCGTACTACGCGATTCAGGTGTTCAGCGGCGCGCTCGGGACGAAAGGGGGACCGCTGACCGACACCAAGGCGCGCGTGCTCGACGTCGACGGCAACGTCATCCACGGCCTGTACGCGGCCGGGAACGCGATGGCCTCACCGCTGGGAATGACCTACGGCGGCGCCGGCGGAACGCTCGGTCCGGCCATGGTCTTCGGATACCTCGCGGGCCGCGACATCGCGGAGCGGGCCGCATCAGCCACTGCGCCGACCCTGGCCGCTTCCCACGGCGGCGCGTGAACCGACCTGGACAAGAAAGGGAAATCAGACATGGAATCGAGTGTCATCGCGGAGCGGCACGGGAGCGACGTCACGGGCTGCCCTGTCATGGACCACGACTTCTCCAAGACGCGTGAGATGGGGGCCTACTGGGCGCTGGCCAATGAGCTGCGCGAGAGCTGCCCGCACTTCTACAACAAGTACGCCGACGGCGGCTACTGGGTGTTCACGCGGCACGAGGCGGTCAATGAGATCTACAAGACCCCGGAGATCTTCTCCAGCGCGTCGATCACGCCGTGGGAGCCCGATCCGATCTACCGGTTCGTGCCGACTCAGGTCGACGCGCCCGACCACATCAAGTATCGGCGCATCCTGAACCCGTGGTTCTCGCCGAAGGCGATGGAGGCCGCCGCGCCGATGATCAGAGAGACGTGCCGGGCCTTCATCGAGCCAATCGTGCCCAAAGGCTCGTGCGACTTCTTCGAGGAGTTCGCGCTGCGCTTCCCGACTGCGGCGTTCCTGACCGTGATCGGGGTGCCGACCTCCTACACCGACGTGTTCGTGGGGTGGGTCGACGCGTTCTTCGGCGGCTTCGGCGGTGACCCCGAGGGCGCCGCGGGGATGGCCACCGCGCTCGGTGAGATGCGCGTGTTCTGGACTGAGCAACTCGAGAACCGCCGTCGGGAGGGGCATCGGGAAGGCGACCTGTTCTCGTACCTCCTCGAGTCGACGTTCGACGATGAGCCCCTCGACGACGAGGTGCTGCTCGACATGTGCACGGTGCTCACGCTCGCCGGGCTCGACACCACGCGTGCCGAGCTCGCGTACATGTTCCACCACCTGGCCCAACACCCCGAGCACCGCCAGAGGTTGATCGAAGACCCGGAGATCATTCCGCTCGCGGTCGAGGAGACCCTTCGTTACTACACGATCATCTTCGGCGACGGGCGCAAGGTCACCCGCGACGTCGAGTTCCACGGCGTCCAACTGAAGAAGGGCGACATGGTGTATGGACTCGTGTCGGGGGCGAACCGTGATCCACGCCACTGGGAGCAGGCCGACGAGTTCGTCGTCGATCGCAAGAAGAACCACCACTTCGGGTTCGCGAGCGGCCCGCACCGCTGTCTCGGAATGCACCTCGCCCGCCGCGAGATGGCGATCGCCGTGGACGAGTGGCTGAAGGTGATCCCCGACTTCGAGCTCGACACCGACGCTCAGCTGTTCGAGCGCGGCGGTGGCGCGATGATGTCGCTGAGCACGCTGCCGCTGCGGTGGGAGGTGAGCGCGTGAAGCTGTGCGTGAGCGAGGCATGCCAGGGTCACGGGCGGTGTTACACGCTCGCCCCGCAGCTGTTGAGCAGCGACGACGAGGGCTACGTGACGATCCGCGGCGGTGACCCGATCGACATCCCCGAAGATCTGCGCGAACTCGCGGAAGAGGTCGAGGGGACCTGCCCTGAAAGCGCGATCAGCCTGATCGACTAATAACGCAGACCGTTCGTACCAAGAGCTCGCCGCCCGATCAGCGGCGAGCTTGGTCTGTCAGGACGCTCTTCGCCGCTTCGCGGAGCGCGTCCCATTCGGTGAGCTTGACCCGCGGTCGTCCGGGGGTCGAGGCCTCGCCGGCGGCGGTCTCGATCGCATTAATGGCCTGCCAGCCCTCCCAGGTCACCGCGTGCTCACAGTGCGTCGCGATCATCGCCTCGACATCGTCGGCGGCGGGGTCATTGAGGCGACCGGCGGCCGCGTCCTCGACGATCTTGTCGACGGTGTGCTGCGAATCCTTCTTGTTGGTTCCGATCACGCCCGAGGGACCGCGCTTGATCCAGCCCGACACGTACTCGCCGAGCTGGTGCACGCCGTCGACGTCGGTCACGCGCCCGCCCTCATTGCGGATCAGGCCGCGCCGCTCGTCGAACGGGATGTCGGCGACCGGGACCCCGGTGTAGCCGATCGAGCGGAACACCAGCTGGGCCGGAATCTCCTCGAACGTCCCGGTGCCGCGGGCGGCAAGCGAGCCGTCGTCGCGGGCGACGATCGCGTTGTTCTCAATCTTGACCGCTCGGACGTGACCGTGCTCGTCGCCGAGCAGCTCGACAGGGGAGGCGAGGAAGCGAAAACGGACCGTGATCGGCTTGCCGGTCTTGGGCCGCGCGGCGTAGTCCTGGATGATCTCGACGTTGCGCCGCCGCGTCTTATCGGCTTCCCCGAGCGCGACCGCCGAGAGCTCGTCGAGCTCGGCGCCGACGACCTCGACGTCGCCGCGCTCGAGCTCGCCCATCTCGAGCAGCTCCGGGTTCGTGAAAGCGGCCTGGAGAGGGCCGCGGCGGGCGAGAATCGTGATCTCCTCGACGCCGCTGGCGCTCAGCACCTCGATCGCGTGGTCGGCCGTGTCGGTGATCGCGAGCTCGGACGGCGCCAGCGCGAGCATCCGCGCGACGTCGATCGCGACATTCCCCGCACCCACGACGACCGCCTGCCTCGCCTGCAGATCGACCTCGAGCCCGGAGTGGTCCGGATGGCCGTTGTACCAGGCGACGAACTCCGTCGCTGGATGCGACCCGCGCAGGTCCTCGCCCGGGATGCCCAGCCGCTTGTCGGTCGCGGTGCCGATGGTGTAGAGCACCACGTGGTAGTGCTCGAGCAGTTGCTCGCGACCGATATCAGCGCCCAGCTCGACGTGCCCGAAGAAGCGGAAGCGCTCGTGCTCGGTGGTCTTGTCGTAGGCGCGTGTGACCGACTTGATCTTCGGATGGTCCGGAGCGACGCCCGACCGGACGAGGCCATACGGCGTCGGCAGGCGGTCGTACAGGTCCACAGCGAACTGCGGCTCGGCGATCGCGAGCAGCTGTCCGGCGGCGTAGAAGCCGCTTGGTCCAGCGCCGACGATCGCGACTCGTAGGGGGGCGGTATCGGTCATGGGCGTTGACAAGGTCCGCTGACTATCGTTAGTCTACCGAACTGACTTCAGTTTGGCAATCGTGTGGAGGTCCTAGGGTGAGAATATCCCGGCTGGTCATCGTCGGAGCCTCGCTGGCCGGTCTGCGGGCCGCGCAGGCGGCGCGCAAGGGCGGGTTCGACGGCCGGCTGGTCGTGGTCGGCGAGGAACCCCATCTGCCCTACACTCGTCCGCCCCTGTCGAAGGAGCTGCTGGCCGGCGCGCACTCGATCGATCAGGTCCGTCTCCCCTGCGACACGCTTGATGTCGAATGGCGGTTGGGCGTGTCGGCCGCGAGCCTGGACCGCGCGCGACGGCGAGTCATGCTCTCCGACGGCGACGAGGTCGCCTACGACCGGCTGATCTTGGCCACCGGCTCGCGCCCACGCCGGTGGCCGGGGTCCGGCGCCGATCTTGAGGGCGTTCACGTCCTCCGCACGGTCGACGACTCGCTCGCGCTGCGAGCCGCGTTCGATCGCCGGCCGCGGGTAGCAATCGTCGGGGCAGGGTTCATCGGATGCGAGGTCGCCCAGACGGCGCGCAAGGAGGACCTGGATGTCACGCTGATCGACATCGCCGATACGCCGATGTTGCCGCTGGGCCCCGAACTCGGTCAGTGGTGTGCCGACCTGCACCGCGGCCACGGCGTCGATCTGCGCCTTGGGACTAGGGTCGCCGGACTGCTCGGCGATGGTCGCGTCGAGGCGGTCGAACTCGCCGGTGGCGATCGCATCGACGCCGACGTCGTCGTCGTCGGGCTCGGCGCGGTTCCCAACACCGAGTGGCTCGCCGGCAGCGGGCTTCGAGCGGATCCCGGACTCGAGTGCGACGCGACGCTGACGGTCGCCGCCGATCCCGACATCCTTGCCGCCGGCGACATCGTCTCGTGGCCGCATCCGCTGGCCGACGGCGAAGCGCTGCGCATCGAGCACTGGACCGTCGCCGCCGAACAAGGGCAACTCGCGGGACGCAACATGCTGGCGGCGCCCGATGAGCGCAAGGTCTACGACGCGCCGCCGTACTTCTGGTCGGACCAGTACGACGCGAAGATCCAGTCACTCGGCCTGCCGGGACGAGCCGAACGTCTCGAGCTCCTCGAGTCCACGGCGGACCGGTCGCGGGTCGTGTATGCCGGCGAGCGCGACGGACGCCTGGTCGGCATCGTCGCGATCAACGCAGCCAGGCGCCTCGGCTCGTATCGCGCAGCGCTCACGGATCCGCCCGTGTTCGCAGAGCTGTGCGCGACGGTCGCGGCGGATCCGGCCGCGCTCGGCGCGCCGGTGGCGACATCGTGATCGTCGCCGACTAGCCAAAACGTGGCGGGGTCGGTGACCTGCTCACTCGATCTCGATGATGCGTTGTCGTTAGGGAGACGTTTGGCTTCCCGACATGTCGGTCGGTGATCAGCCTCTCCGCTGAGGCCCGGGTTCGTCCCGAGCGCCGCCGGGATCGTCGACTGGAGGTGGCGATTCGTGCCAGACCAGGTCGCTAGTGGGGATGCCGGGGTCGCGGGGTGGACCTCCGCGGAGTTGCAAAGAACGTCATCCAGCCGATTGCGGACTTCCAGAATCCGGATCAGGAGTGGGCGCCGCCTCTTCTCGGAGCTGCTGGGGACATTCTTCCTGGTGATGGTTGCGGCCGGTGGGGGGATGATCGGGGCCGCGTTTCCGAACACGATCAGTCGCACCGCGGCGGTGGTCGCACCGGGGCTGATGGTGTTGGGGATCATTCATGTTCGTGGGGAAGTTCTCGGGCGCTCACCTGAACCCGGCGGTGAGCATCGCGTTCGCCTACGCCCACGTGCCTCCCGGACCGGTTCCGCCCCCCGACCCCGACGCGCCGGCCGGCGAACTGGGCTTCACCTTCGACCGATCCGGCTACCGCGTTCCGGCGATCCTCGTGTCCCCTTGGGTCCCGAAAGGCTCGGTGTTCAACGACGAGTACCGCCACACCTCGCTGATCGCGACGTTGCGGAAGACCTGGAACCTCGGTGAGGCCTTCACCCAGCGTGACGCCTCCGCGCGCACCTTCGACGACCTCTTCACTCTCCAGACGCCGCATGACCCCGAGACCTGGGTGAACGTCACCGCGCTCCCCGTCCCGGCATGGCACCCTCGACGAAGAAGCCCTCGCCAACGGGCTCAGCGGCCTCGGCGTGAGCATGGGACACGGCATCATCGAAACACGCCCGGGGAGCTCGGGCTCGAGCTCCCGTCACAACTCGACGACCCCGCCTCCGAACCCACACCTGAGGACATCATCGAAGTCTTCAGACAGGTCGCCGGACACTACTTCCCCCTCCTCGCCCCGGACAGCACAGTCGCCGGCCACCCAGCCAGCACCTAGCAAACGAAGACCAAGTGGAGGGGCACGGCTGGGCTCGAACCAGCGACCTGTCGCATGTGAAGCGAGGGCGACCTGCCGTCGATTAACCTATTTGCAGGGATTTTAGGCTCCGAGCGGGGTGACGACCCGTACAAAGCCGATGCCGAATTTGCAGGGACTTCTCGTCGACTTGGGCCACGGAAACCGTCCGTGGCCCAGCCAGGCGGCCGCGAACAGACTCATCTCGTGCCCCCTCAGATCGCCGCGTGTGGCGCAAACCGCGAATATTTCACCCGGCTGACTTGAACGAGCCGGCCTACGGTGTACTGGACGGGCCGGCGCGCGGCGCCCCAAATTCTACGTCGCGTTCCTCGTCGGCCGATCGAGGGGCTGACGGGGCAGCAGAGGATCGCCGCGAGGTACGGCGCTGATCATGTGGGTAGGGAGGTCTTGTCATCGAGTGTTCTTCGTGATTGGCGGGTCGTTTGAGTGCGAGTTGGCTTCCGGCATGGATGCGCCGGGGGTTGCTCGGCGATTGTTGACGGAGTGGTTCGCGGCGGTGCTCGCCGATGGCACGCTGGCTACGGCGAGGCTTCTGGTCAGCGAACTGGTGACGAACGCGGTGTGTCACGGTTGTGGCCTGATCACGCTCAAGGCGCAGCTGTTCGAGCTCCGCCTGATGGTGGAGGTGCTCGACGAGGGCGGCGGGTTCGAGCGCGAGCCTCGCGAGCGTGACTTCCGGACGCCGGGGGTGGGAGGCTGGGGTCTGAGTGTTGTGGATGCCGAGTCGAGCCGTTGGGGTGTGAGTCGAGACCGGTCGCACGTCTGGTTTGAGCTCAAGCGGCCCGGGCCGCGGCTCGTGTGCCAAAGGGGCTGAATGATCTGAGGGTTAAGCGGCCGCCGCGCGTGGCTGGGGTTGGCTTGTTTCGGGGGCCGCTGGTTTGGGTTACTGTGGGCGGGGCCGACCGATCGGCTGAGCGCCGTGGTGGCGGCGATGGCGGACATCGACGGGGATAGGGCGTCGGCTTTGGATCGGTTGTGCGCGGCCGGGGTGGGGTTCTTGTCGTTACGAGGGGAGAGGATCTCGTTGATGGTCGATGGCGAGCTGCGCGGAACGGCGGGGGTCTCTCGAGCTATTGCAGTCACAGCGCGGTGAGGGCCCGTGTGTCGAGTGCTATCTGCGGGGCGTGCCGGTGGTGAGCGGGATCCTGCACCGCCTGGCGGAGCGGTGCGCGGAGTTGTTGGATTGCGCTTAGGCGGGTCGGTTGTTGGCCGACGCTGCCGGGTTGTGCGGGTCAGGGCGGTTGCGGCGGGGGTGCTTGCGGTGTTCGTGTGGGCCTGGACGCCCTGATCTCAGCCCATGAGCGAAGGACGAGGACTGGCAAATCGCAATCGTCCACGGACGACACGCCGTCCAGCAAATCTTCGAGATCACCGGCACGATCGAACAGCTGCCATTCACGACCTCCACGAACGGCGCCCGCAACTCCGACCCTCACAGATTGCAGCTCCCCCACCGATCGTATGACATCGAGCTCGCCCCCCCGAGCGCGGAGTCGGTCCCTCGCCGATCCGACCTTACACACAGACCCATAGCCGCAGGAGTAACGCTGACCTCGCCGGTCCGACAACCGCGCTAGCCAATGGCACGCACTCGTGTCCCGACGAGGCCGACCCACCCCCTCCCCAACACACCGACGGACCAAACAACAACAGGTCTACTGAGATCACAGGCTGACCGTCCGCATCAACTCGCCGGCTCCCGGGCCGCACCAAACCCCGCGACACGCTGCCGCGCGGGAACGTGCGCCGGACGACGACGCCCGGACTTAGTGGCCTCGGCTGCTGGCTGCCGAAGCTAGACGGATGGAAACCCTCGATCAAGCACTGACCGCGGGCCGCGTATTAGACCAGATGCGCTAGCCACGGCTCTTCGGAACAGGAGCCAACGTGTGCATGAAGGCCAAGCGAACGGGAGGGGCGGCCGGAACCCATTCAGGCCGCGCAGTGCGCGAGCACCGGTTGTTACTCACCACCGCCGCTGAAGACCAGTTACGATCGATCATCGAGGGCGCGCTCAGAAGACGAACCATCGCTCACGTCAGCGGGTTTGACATCAACCGCGACGTCGCCATGGAAATCTTCACCTTAGAACCCGAGCGCACCGACAGACACGACGCGACGACATTCGCTTGACCGCCTCCCTCGGACACTCCCTAGGCCTGCAGGCTGAATGGGGGGTAGCGGTCGGTGATCAATAGGAATGCGTAGGCCGCGACGCGGTTGTGCCAGCGGATCACGCCCTCGATGAAGTCAAACAACGACCGCGGGTAGCGGCCGGTGAAGAGGATCGCGAACCAGGCTAGGATCGCGGCGAGCAGCGCGCCGATGGTCAGGAAGAACAGCACGATGTAGTGGGGGATCGCGAGGAGCCACTTGACGAGCGGTAGACCGCGGCTGAGGTCGTGTTCCGCGTCGGGATACGGGAAGTTCAGGCGGACCGCCTGCTCCTCATCGGTGGAAGGGTATTGGTCGTCCATCAGCGCGAAGTAGACGGCAATCCGGTTGGTGAAGCGGGTCAGCTGCAGGTTCCAGTCGTACCACCAGCGCGGATACTTCTTGCGGAACAGCAGCATTAGCAGTACCGGGACAACGAGGATGCCGATGCCGCCCCCGGCGTAGCGGGCGCCGCTGCCTCCCGCACTGGCGCCGAAGCTACCGCCCTCGAGCGCTGCGGCGAGGATCGCGATCGGGATGATCGTGAAGATCCGGAACGCGGTGCTGAGACGGTTGAGACTCCGGTCGGGATAGTTGACCGAGTAGGTGAGCGGGTAGTGGTGGCCGCCGCCCGGTGGCACTCCGCCGCCCGGCGATGGTGCGGGGCCCGGCGATGGTGCGGGGATCTGTCCTGAACTTTCCATGATTTCTGCCTCTCTGACTGGTGTACGGCGTATACTCCGCTGCGGACTATAGGTGTACGACGTACACTTGTCAAGCGTGATGGCCCAACACAAGACGAACACTGGCCGCCCCCGGCTGAGCAGACCGCTCGTGCTCCAGGCCGCCGTGGCCCTCGCAGACGAGGGCGGGCTTGACGGGTTCAGCATGCGCCGGCTCGCGCAAGAGCTCGGCGTCGTGCCGATGGCGCTCTACAAGCACGTGGCGAACAAGGACGAACTCCTCGATGGCATGGTCGACATCGTCTTCGGCGAGATCGAGTCTCCCTCGATCGGCGACGACTGGCGCGCGGCCATGCGACGCCGGGCGATGTCTGCGCGCGACGCGCTCAGGCGCCACAGCTGGGCGATCGGGCTGATGGAAACGCGGAACCCTGGGCCCGCCAATCTGCGAAACCATAACGCCGTAATGGGCTGCCTACGCGAGGCGGGCTTCTCGTTCCAGACGGCGATCCACGCCTATTCGGTCCAAGATGCCTACATATACGGGTTCGCGCTGCAGGAGAAGACACTCGGGTTCCAGACACCCGGCGACGCCGGAAAAGCCGCGCAGCGAAGAGCCCAAACGATCGGCGCGCTCAACGACTACCCGTATCTCGCAGAGATCGCAACGAAGCTCCCCGAGTCCGGGTACGACAACAACGTCGAGTTCGCCTGGGGGCTTGACCTCATCCTCGACGGCCTCGACCGGCGTCGCCGCACGCGCCGACAGTAACCCAACACCTGCGACCAGCGCTGCTGATGCTGACCAGAAGCGGCGGGCGCCCCCCGGTGGCCGGTCCGTACGTGTCCTCGCCGTCTGGCGCGCAACTGTCGACAGTCACGACTGCATTCATGACCCAACCAGGAGTAGCGAGAGGCGATCAGTCCAGTATCGAGGGCGGTCTGATCAACCATCAGTTGATTGCTCGTCCGGCTTCACGGCCGGGCCCAGGCGTCCCGAGATGAGTACCGCAGGAATGTTCAGACGGACGAGCCGTTGCCTCAGGATTTGGATCCGGTCGCCTCGGCGTGAGGCAGCAGCCTGGCCTCCTGTGGCTCGAGCTGCAGCTGTCTCGCGCGTAGCGCCACAACGGCGTGCTCGCGCTGTCTGGCGGGGGGAACTCGCCAATGCCAACGACCGCGCCGCCCAGGCAGGGCTGAGCAGAATCAGGCGTCGTCCCGGCGGTCCGGAATTCGGATGATGAATTAAGCGGCGGCCTGTCCGCGTGCTAGTCGCGGCCTCTTAGGAGGCCAGCCGGGACGGTTGGTCATTCGCGGTCAGGCGCGGCTCGGCCCAGGTGCGCCGGCTCATCGGGCTCGTGCGGCTCAACCGACAACTGCCGCTGAAGGCGACACGAGATGAACATGCTCAGCACAGATCTGCCGCGCCGGACTCGGTCGGCTCACGGCGGCTGGGGGCTGAAGATCGTCGAGCAGCTCTCTGATGACTGGGGAGTTCTCGACGGCAGCACCAGGGTCTGGTTCCGGCTCGGCAGTCCGCACCCGCACCGATGACCAGCCGTCGAAACGCGGCAACGCCAGCACGCTATGGGCCACGGAGGCGGATCACAGGGGGCAGGCGCTAAACCGCCCTGGGGCTGCGTTGGCTGAAGACCGTCGTGGTGGGCGTTCAGGGAAAAGGCCGGGCTTGACCTGGTCAGGTGGGGATCAGGAAGGCGCTCCAGAGCGCTCGGCCCGAAGAGGGGCTGGGTGTCGTCGTTGGGGCGTCGAAAGGTTGAGATGGCATCGAAACCGAGGGTTTAGTTTGCCCCGAGGGAATGAGCCCTGGCGGGTGCCCGTGTTCCTGGCTAGGCGGTGCCCGGCGTAGAGGCGGCGCGAGCCGGCCGAGGTCCCGGGTTATGCCGAAAGGCCGCCGAGATCGGCGGGCGACGGGACTTGATAGGCGGGGGGTGGCCGTGCTGCGGCTGCGCCCGGCCAGGGGTCCGGAACGGTGCCGTGTAGTCGCGTTCCGTGCGAAGGTCTCGCGTGAACGGCAAGGGTGCCGCCGACGGCAGCGATGCGGTCGCGCATGTTGCTCAGTCCGGCCCCGCTCGGCGTCCCGTTGGGGTCAAACCCGCAGCCGGTGTCGCCGACCGTGAAATGCAAAGCTTGGGCGGTATCCCAGGCACGCACGGAAACCTCGGCCGGTCCGGCGTGCTTGGCTGCATTGTCGATCGCCGCGAGGCAGGTGAAGTAGACCGCGCTCTCGACCTCGGGCCGGCAGCGGCGTATCCCGCGTGCAGACACCGTGACCGGCGTGGCCGCGTGACGGCTGGCGGAGACTAGTGCCGCACCCAGTCCTTCGGAGGCCAGCATCAGCGGGTAGACACCACGCGCGAACGCGCGGACCTCCTCGATGGCCTGCTGGACCTCCTCTCCGAACCCGTTCAACGCCGCGCTGGCGTCCGTGTCGCCGCGCTCTTGGAAGCTCTCAGCAGCGAGCGCGAGTCGTATCCGGAGCCCGGTCAGACGTTGCTGAACTCCGTCGTGGAGGTCTCGCTCGATGCGCTGACGATCGGCGTCAGCGGCAGCGAGCACGCGGCGCGCCAACCCCAACGGGAGTACCCGCGACAGAGACTCCAACAAAGCGGGGCGCTGTTGGCCGGCGAGCGCCACCGCGGGCGGCGCGGTCTCCTTCACTGAGACGCTCATCCGCACCGGATCGGCCTCGCGATCGCCGAGCGGACCGTCGGGTCCCCGCCCAGGGACTCGAGCATGAACACCTCGCCTGAGGTCACGCAAGGCGAGCGGATCACTCTTGAACACCCCTAAACGTAGGTGCGTTTGCCGCGGGCGTGGTCACTTCCGAGGGCGGGATTGATCGAGCAGGAGCTCGCACCAGACACAGGTAGGGCCGAGGTCCTGCCAGACTCCCCATGTCTCGCAGAGCTCGTCGACGAGCACCAACCCGAGGCCGCCCGGGGTCTCGGGGTCCGGCGGGAGGAGGCAAGGTCTAAGGCGTGAGCCTGGGTCGGCGACGGCGATTCGAACTCGATCATCGAGCGTCGCCACCTCCACGGTCAGCGCTCGGCCAGCGCTGACGTTTGCGTGGACCACGCTGTTGGTGACGAGCTCACTGACGAGCAGCTCAGCATCTGACGCTGTCGTGGCAGGAATATGGCCCTCGAGCTGCGCGTGCACCCACCTGCGGGCCCGGATGGGTGCATCGTCGCCGCCACGAATCCGCAAGAAGATCGATCGTTGCGAAGCCGGAGGCTGGAACGCCGACGCCGTCATGCGGCGCCCCGCGTCCGAGACATGAGCGGCTGCGACTGAGTGGTCCGAGGGCCACGCGCTTCGCCCCAAGCGCGTGGCCAACGATCCCTCCTTCGTGTGATCGCGCGATCTGCTCGTGAAGGGACCCCGGCCCCCACAAGGCGATCGCCCGAGGATGGGTCGAGCGACTCGAGGGCCGCGCGCTGCGGGAGGTGCAGCGCGCGGCCGACGAACCCTCCTTCGAGTGCTCGCGCGATCTCCTCGTAGGTGCCCCCAGACCCGACCAGGAGATCCCCGTGGGTGGTTGCCCCTTGCCACTCGCACAGCGGCGCGATCTCGGAGTTGATGAAGCGAGCAAAGTGTGTCATCGCCAGGCCGTGCTTCCAGCCGCTGACAGCGTCCAGTGGCGAGCGCGGCCAATCTGGATTGATCGCGGCCGTAGCGCCAGGAATGCGGTGCGTCCCGGCTACGCGAGCCCGTCCTTCTGGGGGCTGACCGGCGGACCCCCAGGTCACGGCCGACCGCCAGCGTCGCCGTCGCGACCCGCGCTCACCGACCGCCGCCCGGAGCCAGACGCCACTGCCCACGGGTACGACTACCAACGCTTGGTTGAAATCCGGGTTGGCGGCGCGCGGCATAGAGCTCCTGCAGGAGGTGGACGTTGTTTCTGCAACCACCCCCGCGTGCCGCCATCGGCCGCCGCGAGCGCGCTTTTCGCTCGGTGCTGATGCCTGGCCGCCCCGCCCGCGGGCGGCGCAGCCAAACCTCAACCGGTCCGACACTACTCCGATCCCAACCGAATGCAAGGCTTCCAACTGACGCCATCCGGGTACGCTGACGTTCAGCCTCGCTCCAGCCCCAGGCGCAGAGGCTTAACGGTGGAGACTCGCACCAGTGAGCAGCACGGTCAGCAGAGCAGGACGAGGTCGGCGATGAGCGATCCCGGGCCAGAGGATCGCGCCGTGCGGCCGCTCGTCGGTGGCAGGCTGCTGGCCGAGATCACCAACCGGATCGTCGCTTTCATGCGCGAGCACTACGGCCGCGGGCCGATCAAAGCCAAGACCTACGTGCTCGACAACCTGATCGTGTGTGTGCTCTCAGACGGGTTCACCGCGATCGAGCGGACGATGATGGAAGGCGGCGAACCCGACCGTGTGCTCGAGATGCGCCGCGACTTCCAACGGATGATGAAGGAGCGCTACACCGAGATGATCGAAGCGCTCACCGGCCGCAAGGTGCTCGCGTTCCTCAGCCAAGCGCACGTCGAACCCGACCTCACGATCGAGATCTTCCTGATGGACGGGCCGATAGCCGGGTTCGGCGCACTTGAGCTCGTCGACCCACCACCGACCAACCCCGGCACCAGCGACGACTAACCGCCCCCCCGGTACGCAGACGGGACGACGGCCTGCTGAGGCCCCCTACGCGGGACGCGTTGCGCTCCTCCAAGCAGGGTCGAGGTGCATCGTGCTGCGCTTCGGCGAGAGCGACACCGCGCAGGTTTTGGCGAGACGTCCGGCCGTCGCGCGCTGACCGGCATCGACCTCGACCGCGGGCGCTCGCGTGAGATCGGAGACTTGAGCAGATCGTCCGTCTTGCCCGTCCTTGCGCGTCTACGACCCGCGCTCCAGTCGCGCACCGACACCCGTCTGTGTGCTGCGGGCGCCGGCGTCGCTGGTTCGGGGTGCTGCGCTGTCGCGCTAGACCTTGTCGCCAGGCTCGAGGACGAATACCTCGATTGCGAGGTCGGGATCGATGTGGTTCTGACTCATGAAGGCGATCACCTTACGATCGAGCTCCCGTTCGACGATTCCTACGAGGTCGTCGCGCATGACGAGCTGGTAGTCGTGGCGGAGCCGGATGACCCGATTCGCGCGGCCGCTCTCGACGAGCGTGCGCTCGCCGTTGGTGAGGGTGTCCGCGAGCAGGACGGTCACCATGTTCTCGTTGATCGTGGCCTTCGCCTTGGTCGGTCCTCGGCCGGTGTACTCGTGCATTACCTGAACCACAGAGGTGGCGATCTTCGCCGAGGGGCCTTGGCTTTCGTGCTGCTGGTCCATGGGACACCTTTCGGCCGCATCCTCGGGCGGGTGTTGGGCACCACGAGAGGGAGAGGAAGCGTTGGAGCCCCGCAGGCAGCGTTCCCTACAGCGTACTCCCGGCGAGCCGCTTGTGTGAGCGGTCGTTTTGTCGGCAAATTGCGCGGTCTGGGCTGGCGGAGCCCGTCGATCTGTGATACGCCGCTCGTTCACAAGCGGGACCGCGGGCTGCACGCTGAGGGCAGTCGGCGGGACCCAGGAAAGGAGGCGCGTCCATGACAGCGAGCGCGCCACTCAGCTTCGACCAAAGCCAGCAGCAGGTCGAGGCCATGATGGACGGCGGCATGGCGTTCTCGGACGTCGAGAATGTCATCGACGCCTGCGAGCTCTCAACCATACATAAGGCGGCGCTGTGGCTGCTGGCCTGGTCGCTGCGGGACGTCGAGCACCAGCGCCAGGACGCTCGGCTCACGCTTGCTGCCGTCGGTGCCGGCGAGTTGGGAGGCTGGTGATGCAATCGCGTCGGGAGCAAGACCGGGTTGGGCGCCGTCCGCGTTTGACTGTCGTAAGGAGCGAGTTGCGATCGCGCCGATCCGGTTTGGGCCGCGAGCGCGGACGTCGTCTGCCCGCGCATCCACTCGAATTCGACGAGCGCGGTTTTCCGATCGAGCAGCCGAGGCTTACCGCCGCCGAACGCTTGGCACGGCTCCTGACCGGCTGACCGGCGTGGCGCGGAGGACCCGCGCGATAGGTGAAGCCGGGCTCGTCCCGAGGGGCGGCCCGACGCGGGTTGTATCAGCACGGACCGCCCTGACGAGTCCGGCTGTCAGCGCCTGCTTGCCCTCGAGCGCGCCAATCACGTTCGGCTGACCCGCGCCACGCTCAAACGGCGACTACACGCCGGTGAGGTCGCGGCGGCCGACGCTGTCCGAGAAAAAGACGCTCGGATCCCTGACCGAACGTCAGCGAGTGATCCTCGCGGCAGTGCTCAGCAGCCGTGACACACACGGTGACTGAGACACGACGCGACCGACCGAGACTGCCCCCGTCGGGACCTGACCTTGGAATCACCGAGTGATCAAGAGCGAGACCAGCCGGCAGCACGGAGTAAGGGCCAGGATCGCGCCGACGATGACCGGTCGTTCGGAACGGGAGGAGTAACGCGCGCGTCCGTGCTGCGGGGACGCTCGCATTCGCTGCATGAGCGGCAGTCGAGGGGGACGCGATCGTCGCGTCCGCCACCGGTCGTCGTCGCGCGTGCACACGACACGACCGGCATGCCCACATTCTCGTCCACGCCGACCGGCAAGACCCCAATCGCTGCTCCCTGTACGGCGGGCACACGTTCCGCGCAAGGCAGGACGCGGTCGCCTAGCGGCGCCGAGTAGCGCGGCGGGTCGAAGGGAGGTCTTGCCTTCGGGGCGATGCCCTTTGCTATCGCAGGACCCGCGGCAGCCCGAAGTGCGGGAACGCGCTGTTGCCGCCGAACCAGGTGATCGCAGCGATCTGCGGGCCTTCCAGGGTTAGGACGAGCATGCCGTACAGTCGGGCGATCTCGGTCTCGAGGGTTGGGAAGTAAGCGCCGAATGCTGGCTGGGTGTTGGCGCGGGTGGGCACCAGCAGCGGCGCGCCTCGTCTGATCATGCGGTCGCTAAGGAACGCGCCGATCGCGGCGGGACCCTGGTATTCGTAGGGCTCGGGCGGCATCGTGAGCCAGGCGTCGTCGGTCAGCAGGGCGACCACGCCCTCGATGTCGCCGGTTTGGATCGCGTCGGCGAAGCGGCCGACGGTGTCGCGCTCGCGTTTGGAGTCGGGGAGCGGCGCCCGTTCGCGTCCGGCGGCCGGCAGCCGCGATTCGAATGCCGCGCGGGCGCGGCGCAGCAGGCTGTTGACCGATTGTGCGGTGGTCTCGAGCATTTCGGCGACCTCCTCCGCGCGGTAGCCGAGCACGTCGCGGAGCACCAGCACCGCGCGCTGGGGCGGGGACAGATGCTGAAGGCCGACGATGAACCCCAGCTCGATCGCCTCTTTGGTCTCGTAGCGCACCTCCGGCCCGGGAGCCTGGTCCGGGATCCCCTCCAGCAGGACGTCGGGGAAGGGCTCAAGCCAGATCGCCTCGCCATATCGGGTGGGCTCGGGCATCTCGGTCATCCGCTGCAGGTCCTCAGGGCGGCGTCGGGTCGCCCGGAGCGCATCGAGGGCGCGGTTGGTCGCGATCTGGTACAGCCAGGCACGGACCGACGCGCGGCCTTCGAAGCCCTCAAGGCCACGCCAAGCGGCGAGGAGGGTCTCTTGGAGCAGGTCCTCCGCGTCGTGGACCGACCCGACGATCCGGTAGATGTGGATCTGGAGCTCACGCCGGTACGGGTCGGTCAGCTCGCGGAACGCATCCTCCTCGCCAGCGTGTGCACGCGCGAGCACCTGGTTGGTCACGCTCGCATCCTCGCACCGACTGTTCCTTTCACCCGCATCACTGTAATGACGCCGGCGCGCCCCGAAATTCGCCGCTCAATTTCCCTCGCCGCGAACGCCTCAACGCACGCAACACCAACAAGTCCAAGCAAGGAGATTCAAGATGGGAAAGATTGTGGTCAGCGAGAACGTCTCGCTCGACGGCGTCGTCGAGGACCCAAGCGGCGAGCAAGGGTTCAGGCACGGCGGCTGGTTTGTACAGTTCATGGGTCAGGACTGGGAGGCGTGGGCTGAGGTCGAGCTCGCCGAGGCACAAGGCGCCGAGGCCCTGCTGTTGGGTCGCCGGAGCGACGAGTACTTCGGCACACGGTCGCCATCCCAGAGCGGCGAGTGGGTGGACAGGTTGAACAGCCTGCCGAAGTACGTCGTGTCCTCGACCCTGGAACAGCCCAAATGGACCAATGCGACCGTCCTGAGGGGCGAGGTAGTCAGCGAGGTGTCGAAGCTGAAGCAGCAGACAGAGGGGGAGATCGTCGTGTACGCCAGCCGCCCGCTCGTGCGCGCGCTGATGGAGCACGACCTGGTCGACGAGCTGCGGCTGACCGTCTTCCCGGTTGCGCTCGGCGCGGGTGAGCGTCTGTTCGGCGAGACCAGCGACAAGCGACCCCTGCGCCTGATTGACACGAAGACCATCGGGAGCGGACTCGCCCACCTAACCTACGAGCGCGCCCGGGAGGCCTGAGCGATCCGAGATGTACGCGCCTCGCCTACACGCCCGCCCGGGGTGTGCGTCGCGCACGCGCCGCGACATCAGGCGCCCCGCCTCACACCGACGGTTGACGCGGCCGAGCGACCAGTGGTCGTAATGGCGGCGATCGACGACCGTTACCTGCCAGGCGACGCTCCAAGCGAGGTCGTCTGGCAGGTGCTTCGATTTCGGCATGTGTCTGGGACCGAGCGTCCAAAACGTGCGACGGGAGGATCGGAGCCTGAGCATGAGCCAGGGGGGATGGCCCTGCAGATCGCTGTGGCCAAGCTCGCCCGATGACCGCGCCACGGGCCGACACTCGCGGAGCGCTTGCGGGCGCCATCATCTCCGCCGCATTTGCCGTCGCGTGGGCGATGTGGGGAGCCTCTGGGCTCCCCTCCACGGCAGCGGCGGTGATCCGGATCGTCGCGCTGTTGGCTGGTCTCGCGTTGATCGGTCGCGCCATGATGCTGCGCCGAAGCAGTCCGCGGGCGACTGACGAGAATTCGATGTTCGCCTCGACCGAGTACCGCTGGATCGTGGCGCTGGAGGTCATCGCTCTGTTCGGCGGCGCTGTCGTCCTCGGCGCAACGGGCGAAACCGCGTACACGATCGCCTGGTTTGCGCTGATCGTCGGCGCTCACTTCCTGTCGTTCGGGCGGGCGTTCTGGACCGGCTTCTACGTCGTCGGCATGGTTCTGATCGGCGGTGCGGTGGCAGGAGCGCTCATCGGCCTCGCGGGCGGATCCGCTGCTGGTATCCGCGCCGTCACGGGGCTGACCGCCGCTACCGACCTGTTCTTCGCCAGCGCGTGGACCGTGCTGTACCTCGACCGACCATGACCGCCAGCTCACGGCGCGGGCGCGTTCAACGCGCGACGATTGTCCACCCCGCGCGGCATCTGGATGGCCGTGCACGCGCTGCTCGATCCGCCGTGATTTTTGTTGTCAGCCGAGCCACGGCCACCTTGGTGTTGACCTCCGCACTGGTGAATCGGCCGCACGTACGTCGCGGCGTGGAAATGGGCTTCAGCGAGAGGCGTCGTGGCGCAGCTCGCCCGCGTGCACGACCGTCGCCGCGATGCACGCGCCGACCACCGAGGAGGGGACCGCGGCCATGACCGCCCCCACCTTCGTTTCGCCACGAGACATCCAGCGCCGCGGGGCGCCCGGCCGAGCCTCCGACCCTACCGCGACGCTCCGGTTATGGCTGGCGCCACCTTAGTTTGTGAGACCGCCGCGCTCAGAGGATCTTGCGGTACCAGCGTGCAGCGCTTCCCGCCGGGCAGTTCTCGATGATCCCAACCGTCTCGTATCCGAGCCGCTGGTAGAGACCCCGGGCGAGTAGGTCGTAGGCGTGAAACACGACGAGCGAGCAGCCTCTACGGCGCGCCTCGGCCTCCGCGCCGGCGACGAGCGCATGCGCCAGTCCACGATTGCGCAGCGATTCCTCGACCCACATCGCCTGCAGCTCGCAGCACCCGCCCCAGACGATGCCGGAGATGCCCGCCACGACGCGACCGTCGCCTCCCCGCGCGAAGATCCCGAACTCCTGCTCCTCACCCAACCCGGCGGCGGCGATCGCGGCCGCCGCCACCTGCTCCTCGAGCAGCGCCAGATCGGCCGCGTCGGGCGAGTCTTCGACGACGAGTTCGGGCACCCCGCACGCAGGATCGGGCACACGCGATCGCATTGCGGCGATCGCGTGCGTCAGGTTCCGAGGATCTTGGCCTTCGCGGCCGCGAACTCTTCGTCGGTCAGGGTGCCGTCGGCGTGCAGCTTCCCGAGCTGCGCGAGCTCGTCGTAGTCGATTGTTGCACTCGGCGCGGCGGGCGCAGGCGCTGCCGCGGGTGGCGGCTCGTCGTATCCCGCGTCGTCGGATGCCTGTTGACCGCGCCGGTGCCTGCCCGCTGCGTAGGCCGCTCCTCCGACCACCAGCGCTGTCCGGCGGCGAGCGCGTCGACGTACAAATCCCATCGCGTCCTCCTGATCGTTGACGACGTTGACATCAGGGCTCCGATGAATTCGCCGGAACCGGGCGACCACTATCGTGCCGGTCCGGGGATAACGTGGCATCACCCAAAAAGGGGGAAACGGCGCAGGTCAATCCGTCGGCACGGCCAGGTGCGCGGCGGGTGTAGCGGACGCCCAGGCGGTCGCCTGACCCAACGCGTAGTGAGTCGGGGAGCACCCATACCGACGTCGCCCAGCTCGACGACGACCACCTCCAAGGGTCGAGTGTGTGGACGATGCCCCTGTGCAGGTGCGCGCGGAACGTTACGGCGATCGCGTTGACGAATACGTCGGGCGCGACGGCGAGCTCAGCGGACGCGTCAACGGTCGGTCGGTCATAGCGGCCGAGCTCGACCGTGGCGAGCGAGACCGGCGGACCCACCGGTGGCCAATCGGCGAGGACCTCGGCTTCGGTGGGGTTATTCACCGGACCAGAAAAGGCCGCGTCAAGCAGCGGCTGGAACTCGATCCCGTACAGGCGCCGCCAGCGTTCGACGGCCCGCCGGCCGATGGCGCGCTGCCTGGCCTCCGCATCCGGGATGCACAGCGGACGAGCCACGAGCTCG
Source organism: uncultured Solirubrobacterales bacterium (assembly GCA_963783415.1). Lineage (GTDB taxonomy): Bacteria > Actinomycetota > Thermoleophilia > Solirubrobacterales > Solirubrobacteraceae > Palsa-465. Next base: position 223,469 of record CAWANN010000020.1, on the reverse strand, counting down.
AGGGTATGGGGAATCAGTCGCGCGCCGGGTTTCAGCAGACGGCGCCGGGCGTCGAGCGTTGTCTCGAGGATCTCCTCCTCGAACGGTTCGTTGCCGATTACCTCCGCCACCAGCAGGTCCGCACGCTCGGGGAGGTCAATGTCTCTGGACCAGCCGCGGATGAGCGTCACCCGGCCTTCCACGCCGTTTGCGGCGAACACCCGCTCCGCTACGTCGGCGATATCGCTGGCCTCGACGGCGTAGACATGACGCGCGCCCGCCCGCGCGGCGGCGATCGCGAGCACGCCGCTGCCGGTGCCGATATCAAGCACGATGTCCTCCGGTCGGATCGCCTCGCGCAGCGCGGCGATGTAGTCACTCGTCCGGCGGTCGTCGTGAAGCATGCGCGCGTGCTCGACGGGATCGGCCCACCCCCTGGTCGCGACGGGACCAACATCCAGCGGCACGAGCGCGCCCTCCTCGATCAGCATGTCGATCACACTCATGGTGGGCACGAAATCGGTCGAGCCGTTGGTGTCGTTCTCGAGTCGTTCGATCGCCGCTCCGAGGCTAAGCGGCAGCGCGAACATCGACAACGTCGCGAACCCCTTCGGACCCAGATCGATAATGGTGCCGTCCGGCGCGTCGACCAGCACGTGGCCAGCGGCATCCAAGCGTGTCCGGACGCCCGGCGCAAGCTGCAGACGCGTTTCCGCTGACAGGTCAGTCTCGGCCACGGACTGCGACCCTGAGCCGCGTCGTCATTCCGGGAGGGGTCAGGAATTTTGCGAGGTGGTGATGGCACATGACCGGGTTTCCCGCGGCATCATCCGGAACTCGTCTGGCACCACAACGCGAGGCCGGCCAAGTCGACGGCACCACGAGCTGACCGGGAGCGAGGCTGGACGGCCCTGGTGCAACGGTCGAGCTACCTGAGCAATCCTTGCCGCGGCGCCGGGACAGATGCCGTCCTTGGGACGCTCCTGGCCGTCTTCACGCCGATCACGCCGGTCATCGCGACGGTCGACGCGGCGCTCGCGACACCGGCCGCTGATGAGGCCGGAACGACCACCTCGGTCTGTGACGGGTCCTATGTCATGCTCCTGCTTCGGCCGCCTCGCGGTCCTCCTCGGCTGCGGCGATGAGCGCCTGGGTCGGAATGCGGCCTGTGGTGATCAGCTGCCCGCCAGAGTGGCGAACCGACGACGCGAACGGACCCGCCCACGTGTTCTCCCAGACGAGCACCGCGGCAGTGCTCCCGGGCTCCAAGTCGGCGCCCACCCGCTCGACGTCCTCCAACGCCAGCATCATCGACAGATCCGCCTCGAGCGACCGCAGCTCGCCGACTTCACTCTCATCCCTTTCGCGCAGCTCGGCTATCTCGACGGTGCCGTCCTCGGCCTTCGTGACCACCACAAGATCGAGCACCCGTACCGTCCCGCTTTCCACCAGCTTCCTCAGCTCCTCGGCCATTGCACCCGAGAAGTCCGCCTTGTCCGCTGGAAACCCGACCACGAAGTAGTCGACCGGCCCGAGCTCGTCAACGTTGATATCGGCCATGTGTGCCCTCCATCCTATGCCGTCCCGGGTCGCACCCAAGCGTGCGACCGGACTGGTCGCTAGGGGGTTGCCGACCCCCGGGTAATGATTGTTGACCGCTGATCCTCACCGGCCTGGTGCAGGGCACATCGGGCCAAACGCGCCGCCCCGCTACGGCTTGTCCCGGACACACCGCCACCTCAAACCTGTTCGGAGCGACCAGCGACAGCGTATGACGGCGCACATCAACGCGGGTCACCCGAATCGGGTGATCTCCTCGAACCAGCGAGAACACCCGGACTCCGGCGAACCGCCATTACGCGGCCGGACCAGGCCGGACCAGGATTCCTGCCGGGGAAGGATTTTCATGCCCCGATTTCCACAACTGACGGCGGAGCGCGATCACAGCGGTCCTGCTCCGCCTGCGCACGCAGCGGCGGACAACGCTCGTGCCGGATCACGGCGACACTGTCGGTCCTTCACGAACGCGGTCGTGACGCTCCTCGCTCTCGCTTGGGACATCCCAGGCAGAGCCAGGTCTGCACGCGAGCTGCTGGCGCTCGCCCAGGGAAAGCAGGCGTATGACGAGGCCGAACGGAGCTGCCTGAGGGGGCGCACTGACGCTTGCTCGTCCGCAGGAGCCCCGGCGTGAGCCGGCGTTAGGAGGGCATCGAGTAGTCGACCCAGCGCTTGGCAGTGGCGCCGACTCGTTCGTAGACCGCTTGTGCCCGAAGGTTGTCGGTCGCGGTCTGCCATGTGAGCTTCCGCCCACCATGCTGTGTGCATTCGGTTCGGCAGGCATCGATCAGCGCCTCAGCTAGTCCCTGGCCGCGAGCGTCCTGGGCAACGAACAGGTCGTTCATCACTCCGATGCGGCACGCGCTAGTTGTGGACCAGCTCCAGTACACGGTGGCGAACGCGACCGCGCGCCCCTCGACGTCACGGGCGAGCAGCTGGACCCCCTCGCGGGCGTGGTCGCCGAGCAGAGCTCGGGCCAGGGCGAGGAGATCCTCGTCAGACGGGGAGGCCTTGTAGAAGTCGCAGTAGCCGCGCATCAGCCGGAGCAGGTCGTTCAGATCGCTCGCGTTGACGCGCCGGATGGTGTGCGTGCTCGCGCTCATGCGATTGCCGGGAGTCAGAACCTCATCCGGTTGTCGTCGTGCGGTGTGCTGGGCTCGTCGACCTGGTGGCCGCCACCGCCGCCGACGAATATTCGATCATGAGGCTCCGCGGCAGCCCGTCCGTTCCTCATCATTGCTGTCCGTCGCAACACGCGCGAGCTGAAGGTGATCGATCCACCACTCAGGCGTTCCCATCGGGTATGAGGACGATCAGTGGGATGAGACGTGGGGTCTTCCGCGCGGCTTCGTTGAGTTGCGGGTATCGCTCGGTTGCTTTCGCCCAGAGGCGCTCGCGCTCCGCGCCGGTTGCCTCCTCGACCACGACATCGATCGTCTCGCTCCCAACCTCGATGCTCGTGTTCGGATCCGCCGTGAGGTTGTGGTACCAGTCGGGGTTGTTCGGCGCTCCTCCGTTGGCGGCCCAGATGAAGTAGCGCCGATCGTCGGTCAGGTATGCGACCGGGTTGACGCGGCTCACACGGGATCTCGCTCCGATGTGGTGGAGCAGCAGCAGCGGCGTTTCCTCCCACATGCCGCCAACGTGTCCTTGGTTGCCGCGGAACTCGGCGATGATCTTGGCGTTGTACTCAGCCCGTGTGTCGTACTCGTCGTGGCGGCGCCACCAGTACCCGGTCTCATTGCGGCCGAGCGGCGCCAGGTCTAGGAACCGGTAGGTCCCCATCAGCTGCTCGACCCCACGGGCGTAGGTGGAGTACGTGTGGTAGACGACCCCGTCTGCGAGCGCGAACGCGCTCATCCCCGGCGCCTGCTGGCCGGGATCGTGGATGTGGCGGAAGTTGTATTTGGCGCCGTTGCGCTGTTGCTCGTCGGTGAACGCGGCGCCGAAGTCGTACTTGAAGTCGCTGCCGAGCGACGAGACCCAGGGGAATCGCCAGCCCATCCGCTGCTTGTACCGGCGAAGCTCCTGCGGCGGCGCGATCGACTCGGCCACAAGCGTCACGTCGTGGCCGTTGAGATGCGGGACGGCGGCGTCGAAGTGGTCGGCGACGAACGAGCAGGCGGTGCAGCCCGGGTTGCCCTCGTCGACGTAGTCCCCGTAGCCGAACATGAAGTGATAGACGAGCAGCTGCGAACGTCCTCTAAACAGCTCAGCGAGCGACGCTGTGCCCTCGTCGGTCTCGAACTGGTACTCCTTCTCGATCCTGATCCAGGGCAGCTCTTGCCGCCGCCGTGCCAGCTCGTCGGCCTGCCTTGTGTGCTCCTTTTCCGCTTGGAGCAGCTCCAGCCGCGCTGCAAGCCATTCCTCACGCGTTCCTGTCTTGCGATTGGTCACCTTGCCTCCTTCTTACTCTCACAACAGCTCTCTAGCGACGCTACGAGCACGTCGCTGCTTCGGCGCGCACCGCGAGCAGTACTGAGCCGACTGCCGGACCGCACGCTCCCTCCTCGTGTGTAGCGCTCAGCTCGTCGGCAGCCGTCGTGAGTGCTGCTTGCTCTGCAATTGCGAGAGCGCCCAGAGCGGCAATCCTGCTTGGGCAGGCTGATTGTTCTGACGCCTGCGCTCGGCGCGCGCTTTCGGCTTCGAACGGTACGAACCCGGCTGTGCGTGTATCGAATCACCTGACCAACAGCCGGTCGAGTTCGTCCAGGCACCCCTGCCAGCCCTTCGCCTGTTCGTCGCGGCGTTCGTCGATCGAGATGCGGCTGTTGACCAACAGCACGGTGGTCGCACCCTTGGACTCCATGATGGAGAGCTCGAGCAGCTGCTCGTTTGAGGGATCGTCGTCGAAGGTCCAGGTCATGACCAGCCGGTGCGGTCGCTCGATCAAGGTGAAGATGCCCTGTGCTTCGACTTCGGTGCGGTCGGGTCTGCGCATCACCACGCGGATCTTCCCGCCCACCTGGAGATCGACCTCGGCGACTGGGGTGTCCCAGGTGGAGTCGCAGTGCAACCAGCGGCGCATCACGTCGGGGCTGGTCCAGGCGTCGAACACCTCCTCGGCCGAAGCGGCGAAGGTCCGCTCGATCCGGACCACGCGGCCGGACTCATCGCTCACGGTTGCCGCTTCCGTTCCATGAGGTACTCGTCGACGACATCGAACAGGCGCTCCCAGCGGCCGCGCTGGCTTTCGATCCAGTCCGAGGCCTCGGCGAGCGCCTCCGGGCACAGCGCGAGGCGATGGGTTCTGCCGTCGATCACGCGGCTCACGACGCCTGCCTCCTCGAGCATTCGCAGGTGCCGCGAGATCGTCGGCTTCGAGACCGCGAAATTGCGCGTCGCCTCGCCAACCGTCGCCGGCCCCTGGCTGAGGCGCTCGACGATCTCGCGCCGGAGTGGATGGGCCAGGGCACCGAACACATCGTTAGCCATTTTGCTAACTATATAGCGCCAACCGCGAGCCGAAGGAGAAGCCAGCCGATGCCAGAGCACAGGACCGCAACTCGTGAGGAATGGGTTGTGGCGCGGGACGCGCTGCTCCAGCGCGAGAAGGAGCTGACGCGCATGGGCGATGAGCTCGCCCGACAGCGTCGGGAGCTTCCTTGGGTGCCGGTCGAGAAGGAGTACAGGCTCCAGACTGCAGAGGGAACCAGGACTTTGGCGGAGCTGTTTGACGCCCGCTCGCAGTTGGTGGTCTACCACTTCATGTTCGGTCCCCACTACGAGGCCGGATGTCCCAGCTGCTCGTCGACCGCCGATAGCTTCAACGACGTGCTCGCCCACCTCGAGGCGCGCGACGTGACGATGATCTGCGTCTCACGCGCGCCGCTGGAGAAGCTGCTCGCCTACCGGGAGCGCATGCGCTGGAGCTTCAACTGGGCCTCAAGCCAAGCCAGCGACTTCAACTTCGACTTCGGCGTGTCCGCCGGTGACGGGACGACGCACGACCCAGCCGAGCCGCCGCTCGAGGCAAACGAGCTAGCGCTTCTAAAGCTGCTGAACGAGCAGCCGACCGTCCGTGAGAACCTACCGCTCGTCTCGACGCAGAACGCGGGCGCGACCGGGACCACCCTCGACGGCTATTTCTCCGAAGGACACGGGGTTAGCACGTTCGCGCGCGAGGGCGACACCGTCTACCACTGCTACTCCAGCTACGCGCGTGGTACGGAGTTCCTGATGGGCTACTACGCGATCCTCGACCGTGCGCCCAAGGGTCGCGACGAAGGCGATCAGCCCATGGGGTGGCTGCGCCGCCACGACGAGTACGACGCAGAGTGAGGCGCGACCACTGTCAACCGCTCGGCTCGCGCCGCCAACGAGCTGCCGACTCGGCGAGATCCGCGGGCAGCCCCGACTCTGAATCGGCTCCGGAGGCACGGGCAAACGCAGGGGCCGCGGCGCAGGACGAAAGCGGAGCGCGGCCGCGCAGGAGCTCGTCTCTCCTCCTCGTCAACGTCGCGTCTGGCCGTGAAGCTCGGTCGGGAGGCACGCGAGCGCCCTCGTAGCCGCGCACCGCGCGGAGCAGGGCTAGGTCGAGTCGCCGACGAGATGCCGGTACGACAACGAAGGCAGGTCTCCGTCGGCCGTCGCCAGCCGGCCCAAGTGTGGCTCCTCGACGCCTTTACGGGTCACCGCGGTCTGGTGACCGCTTCGCAACGAGATCGGTAGCAGGAGCGTCGCAGAGGACTAGGCCAACTCCGGGTTGGCGGGGTCGGAAAGGCTCGAAGCTGGTCCGCTCGGCGTCCTCGCGGCGCGCGGCACGCCACGGTAACGATGCCCTCCGCCTGCGGCTCTGTCTCGAGCCACTCGAACGCACTCGTGGCGGCAGTCCGTGGTGTGGATCAGAGGGGCTCCGTCGGCACGTTGGCGGTCCCGCAGTCGGCGTTGAGTGAGAGCATGGATCTGCGGAGCAGACGGGACACGTGCATCTGCGAGCATCCGATCTGGCGGCTGATTTCGCGCTGGGTGAGGCCGTGCCCGAGGCGCAGTCCGAGTACTAGGCGTTCCAGCGGGGGTAGTTTGGCCCAGCTGCTCGCGAGTGTCTGTCGGTCTTCGGCAAGTTCGAATCCGTCGTCCTCGCTCCCGAGCGTGTCCGCGAGCGCGCAGTGGTCTTCGTTGTCCTGCGCGACGGGGGCGTCGAGCGAGGTCAGCTGATAGTTCTCGCCGGCATCGATCGCCTCGACTGCTTGCTCGACCGTGCAGTCGAGCGCGTCGGCGAGCTCGACAACGGTCGGGGAACGACGCAGCTCGATTGACAGCCGCTCGGTGTGACGGCTGAGCGCCAGCACTCGTTCTTGGAGATCGCGCGGGACGTGAATCGGCCATCCCTTGTCGCGAAAGTAGCGCTTGATCTCGCCCAGGATCGTCGGCGCGGCGAACGTCGTGAACTTCTTGCCCTGGTCTGGATCGAACCTGTCGATCGCGTTCAGGAGGCCGATGGACGCGATCTGCACGAGGTCATCGAGAGGCTCGCGGCTGTGGATGTAGCGGACCGCGAGCTTGCGGGCGAAGGGCATGTAGCGGATTACCAGTTCGTCGCGAGCGGCGTGGTCGCCGTCCCGGAAGTGAGCATCGAGGAGCTCTTCGTCGGTGAGGCGCGCAGGGTCGCGCGTCTCGATGATCGTGGCGGCCATGGGACCTCCAACTAGTGGATTGCAGGCGCGGGGTCTGTGCGGGGGTAGCGCGGGGCGTCGTCCGACCCGTTTCCTGCCGAACCGGTCGCGCCGGTACCGGGAGCGACTGTCCTCAGCATTCCGTCGTTGCCGGATTGACAGAAGGCGGGGTCTCGGTCGGCGCTCGCGTGTCAGACGGCCGGCTGTTTCTACGAGGGTCCGATTGGAGACGGTCGCCGCCGGCGCCCAGCGCGCTTTCGCGCGACCGATATACGGTCAGAGTGTCGAGCAGGCCGACCAGGGCGAGAACCCGGTGTGCCTGGCCACCCTCTCGGCATACGATCGCGAGCCGGCGGTTCTGGGGCTCGAGCCGCCGGAGCGTATCGACGAGGACATGCACCCCGGTCGAGTCCATGAACGTGACCTGGGAAAGATCCACCACAACCGGGCCGGTTTGGTGCTCGAGAACCGGGAGCAGGGCCTCCCGCAACGCGGGCGCGGTGCCGAGGTCGATTTCTCCGTGGACGCTGAGCACCGCTACGTCCTGATGGTGCTCGTGGGCGGCTAGCAGGCCGACCGACGACGCACCGGTCGCCCACTGGGGAACGTCGGTCTGCTCCGCGGTCGGCGAGACATCTGATCGCTTCGGCGCTGCTTGGCACAGGCGATCAGCTCCTTGTTCCTCAGTTTGCTGCATTTCGGCACCGGCTTCCGCTTATCGGCTGACTTGCGTCTTGGAAGAGGAGCTGCATAGGTTATGCTTACAGATTGCAGAGTTATTGTCAAACTATTGCTCATGTATTATTTGTGCAATGCTCGCATCTTGCGGAAGAAAAGGGCATTTGCAAGGGTCCGTTTCGATACGCTCCCGCTGCCTTGACTGACGCTCGCGGCATCTACAGCATCGGGGCGGTCGCTCGGATGCTCGGTCTGTCTCAGCCGGCGATCCGCAGTTGGGAGGATCGCTACGGACTGATCGTGGCCGAGCGCAGCGAAGGCGGGCGGAGGCTCTACACGCGCGATCAAGTTGAACAGCTGCGATTCATCAAGGAGCGCGTGGACGAGGGCCTGTCCGCCGCCGACGCACACCGCCTGTTCGCCGAGCGTCAAGAAGGCACTCAGCCGGTCGTGGAGCGGCCGAGGATGAATCCGCCCGCGCGGATGCTGGTCCTGTTGGCCGAGAGCGATCGGCACGGCGCGGAGCTCAATGACTTCTTCCTCCGCGCCGAGGGCTACGAGGTCGAGATCGCGCTGACCGCACAGGACGCAGAGGAGAAGTTCGCCTCGCAGGATCCCGCGCTGTCGATCGTAGAGCTGATGATCTCAGGCGGCGTGGGCCGGGCGCTGTGCGGACGACTGAAACAGCGGCGCCGCACGCCGGTGCTCTGCATCTCGAGCTTGGATCTCGGCGAGCAAGCGCTGGCCGCGGGGGCAGACGCCTTCCTCAAGAAGCCGCTCGAGCCGCCGCAACTCGTGGCGACCGTCAGGGACCTAATCGGCCACAGCAGACTCATGCACGATGAGCCCGGCGCAGCTCATGAATGAGCGGTTCTCAAGTGGCGACCGGCACCTCGACGCAGTCCTCGGCGGGGGACTGCCAGCTAACGCGCTCAACATGATTATCGGTCTTCCGGGCAGCGGCAAGACGATCCTCGCGGAACAGTTCATGTTCCACAACGCGTCCCCGGAGCGGCCGGGCGTGTATCTCTCGACGGTCTCGGAACCGCTTGAGAAGATTCTGCGCTACGGGCAAAGCCTTGAGTTCTTCGATGCCCAGACGATCGGGACGAGCATGTTCTTCGAGGACCTCGGGCAGACGCTCAACGACGGCGGACTCGACGATGTTCTCGCCCACGTTCGAAGGCTGATCACAAGCCGTCGGCCAGGTGTGATCGCAATCGACAGCTTCAAGGCATTGTCAGCCTACGCGGAGACCCCGCGAGCCTTTCGCCACTTCCTGCATGAGCTCGCCGGCGTCCTCACGGCCTCCCCCACGACTGCGTTCTGGGTCGGCGAGTACGGTCGGGACGAAATCGCGACCGCCCCGGAATTCGCGGTCGCGGACGGAATCATCTCGCTCACCACACGTCGCGAAGCCGAACGCGCGATCCGCCACCTCGAGGTCCTCAAACTTCGCGGCACGGGATTCATGTCAGGTGAGCACGCCTACAGGATCGCCCCCGACGGCTTGCACGTATTTCCGAGGCTCGCGGAAAGCGTCCCCGTCGAGACGTACGAGTTGCAAACCGAGCGCATGTCCTCCGGTATCCCCGCCATCGACCAGATGCTGGTCGATGGCTACTGGCCAGGCGCGTCCACCATGGTCGCTGGGCCGTCAGGATCAGGGAAGACGCTCATGGGGCTGCATTTCATCTTCAACGGCGCCGCCGCGCGGGAGCCCGGGATCATCGCGACCCTCCAAGAGAACTCCACCCAGCTCGATCGGATCGTCAAGGGCTTTGGCTGGTCGCTGGCCAGCGAATCGGTCGAGCTCATGTACCGCTCACCCGTGGACCTCTATGTAGACGAATGGGTGTACGACCTGATCGAGGTCATCGAGCGGACCCACGCGCGCCGGGTATTCATCGACAGCCTCGGAGACCTACGCCGTGCAGCCGTAGACGAACTGCGCTTTCGCGAATACCTCTACTCACTGCTGCAGCGCTGCGCAAACCAACAGATCAGCGTCATGATGAGCCAGGAAATACCAGCGCTGTTCGGCATCTCCCACATTTCCGAAGACGGCATATCCCACGTCTCCGACAACGTCATCCTGCTGCAGTTCGTGCCTCGAGATGCACAACTACGGCGTGCCGTGACGGTACTCAAGACCCGCGCAACCAGACACGATCCCGACGTCCGCGAGTTCACCATCACCCCGGAAGGCATCGTGCTCGACGCGCCGCATAGCAACTCGACGCGCTGACGACAGGCATCGACGCCGAGGAACAACACGCGCTCAGGGCATGCCCGGCACCGTCGCGGTCGCATGTGACCGGCGCGGCAGCGTTAGCCACGATCGATCTCGGCTGCCACTACCGGAGCAGCACGCGACGCCGGCGCCTCCCGTCTACCCGACCACCCGGGAGAGAGTCGGGGGGTCTGATGTCACCCGGGTCGTGAAGACACTCGTGCGCGAGACGCGGGTTTCCGCGCAGCCGAGGTACTTCGGGGGGCGCCGCCGGACGCCCGGGGATGGCTGAGGAGAGTCTCTGAGCGGTCGCGTCAGCCGCGCGCGTCGATCGGCAGGCTGACGAGCTGAGCGCTTAGTTCCCAGAGGCTTCGTGCGAGGGTGTCGTCCAGGGCCTGGGCGCTGGGAGGCACGACTTTCTCGTCCACGACGTACTCGCCGGTGAGGGCAGCGGCGTCGTCGGACAATGCGAGCCAGACCAGCGAGCGCGCGCCGCGCTCGGGGGAGCGGAAGAACGGCGCGCCGAGCTTGGCGACGACCTTCCAGACGCCGTCTTCGCTCTTGGCGAACCCGGTGCGCACGACGCCTGGGTGAAAGCAGTTGGCGCGCAGCTCCGGCGCGCGCCTGGACAGCTCGCGCGTGAACAGGACGTTGCACAGCTTCGAGGTGCCGTACGCACGCGCGGAGTAGGACTTCTCCGATTGCAGGTCGTCGAGAACGAGGCGCCCGGACTTGTGAGCATTCGAAGCGGTGGTCACGACACGGCCCCCGGCAAGGCGATCTCGCAGCAGGTTCGTAAGTAAGAACGGCGCGAGATGGTTCAGCGCGAAGGTCCGCTCGAAGCCCTCCGGTGTCTGCTTGCGCGAGGCAAACAGCGCCCCGGCATTATTGGCAAGGACGTCGACGCGTTCGTAGCGCTCGCGGATCTCGTCGGCGAGCACCCGTACGTTTGACATCAACGTCAAGTCGGCCACGTGCCCGTGGACCCGTCCACCAGCGACCGCTGCGGCTTCTTCAGCGACCAACCTGACTCGCGCGCAATCGCGGCCCACGAGGGCGACCTCGGCTCCTCGCCTCACGAGCTCGATCGCAGCGGCTCGCCCGATGCCGCGAGTGGCTCCCGTGAGCACAACGACCGTCACACAACCGACCTTACCTTGCGCCCAGCCACAGGCACGCTCGGGTCACGTTCCAGCGGAGCGAGGCGACTCGGGCGCATCGTTACGATTCGCGGCGGTCGTGAGCCCAGCTTTTGAGGAGACCGAGGCTGTCCGCCGTGTCTACGAGCGGGAGGCGGCCAACTACGACCAGAACGTCAAGCTCCCAGAACGGCTGTTGTTCTCCGGTGGGCGCGAGTGGGTCTGCGCCCAGGCCGAGGGTGAGGTGCTGGAGATCGCCGTGGGGACGGGACTCAACCTTCCTCACTACGCCGATGGCGTCCGACTCACGGGAATCGAATTCGTGCCCGCGATGCTGGACATCGCCCGCCGGCGCGCTGTCGCGCTTGGTCGGTCGGTCGATTTGCGGCTGGGGGACGCGCAGGCGCTCGAGTTCGAGGACGTCACCTTCGACACGGTGGTGTGCACGCTGTCGTTGTGCACGATCCCGGACGACCGCGCCGCCGTGGCCGAGGTGAGACGCGTGCTTCGTCCGGGCGGGCGCTTCGTATTACTGGAGCACGTACGCAGTCCAACCCGAGCGGTCCGGGGCGTCCAGCGGCTGCTCGCGCCGGCGTTGCTTCGCTTCGGGGCCGACCATGTCCTTCGCGAACCGCTCGAGCACGTGCAGGCCGAGGGCTTCTCGATCGAGCTGCTCGAACGCTCCAAGCTCGGCCTCGTTGAGCGGCTGGTAGCGCGCAAACCCCGCCCAGGCTGAACGCAAAACAGATCCCCGGAGCCTCCGACGCTCCGGCAAAGAGCGGAACCTCGGTCCGCGTCCCGCGGCGAATTCGTGCGCCGACTCTGAAGCAGGTCTCGACCTTGCTCGAAGAGGCTCCTGGATTGTCGCCGGAGGGGTGGCGAGCTCGCCGCGGCTGCTTCAGCCGCCGACGCATTGACACCGGCAGTTCTGTCTCGGCCTCTCCGAGCGTGGGTCGGGCTCCTTCGTTTATGGCGCTGTCTCACCTCCGCTGAATCTGATGAGCTCGGGACGTACCTGGTTCTGGAGCCTCGGGTTGAGCGCTGCGGGGCCCACCTGCTGCACAGCGACGCGCTCGCCTGGCACCAGCAGCGCCGGCGCTAGCAGCCCTAGGCACTCGGCGCCACGAAAGTGTTCGCAGTTGAGCGGGTGAGACTTCGCTCAAGCGACCTTGACCGGTTCATTGCCGACAGCTCGTCCGCGAAGACGCCTGATGAGTCGACGCCTCGTCGGGCGCCTGACGACGCCCTCGCCGGTGTTCGCGCGGCGGGCAGTCAAGACGAGCTGGCGCCGGTGCTCACGCGCCTGACCGAGCGTCAGACGCACGCCAAAGATAGGCAGCGGGGGCGCCAATATGGGTGGTGTTTCCGATGCGCGGCTGGGGCGCGGGGCGTAGCGTCGGGTTGAAGTTCGTTACCTCATTGGCTTCAAACAGGGGGAGTTTCAGATGGCCGATAACCCAGCTAGCAAAGCGGCAGCGGGAGAGAATGGCGGCGCTCACCAGGTACTCGCAATCCCAGCCGAGGTTCGGCGGGCATTAGCCATTCCCGAAGTGTTCGCGAGCCTCGACGGTGGGCCAGGCGACTATGCCGCGACCGCGTGCTTTGAAATGCATTCCCTATCTACGGTCATCCAGATTCAGGTGACGGTAGATCTGCGAACCAATAGTCCCTATACGGTGTTGGGAGGGTCCCTGAGCGGCGACCTGATCGGCCCGCTGGCCAGATCGTGGGCAGTGACTGGTTCGTTCGGGATAACGGGCGAGTTGACTTCGGCCGAGGGTCTGGCGACCGATTCTCTGACGCTGAGGGCCGAGGTGGATCCTGTGGTCCCTAGCGAGCCGCAGGCAGAAGCGGTACACGGCGGCATACAGTCTCTCATCATTCTTGGCTGGCTAAGGCCTCCGCTGGCGTATCCCGGTATATGGGGCGTCGATGGTCAACTCGATCCCTTCTCTCCGGCGTTCTACTGCACCACGCTGTTCAAGGGCTGGCAACCCTGTTCATAGGAGTTCTGGGTCCCATCGTGCAGGACCGACTGAGCATGGATCTCCATGAGCCGGTCGCCGCCGAGATTCGACGAGCGATCGCCGATGGCGAGACCCAGCCCGGCCGGAGGCTGCCGCCACGGCTACGCACCCAAGAGCTGGCACGGATGATCGAGACGCTGGGCTGAGCACCAGAGCTGCCGCGACACGTCCTCCGGATTCGTGCTCCTGGTTTGTCGCCAGCTGGGCAGTCAGCGGCTGGCCTCTGCATTGGCCCGCCGCCAGTCGGATGGAGAAGTCTCGCCGGGACGGCACGTTGCCCCTAGCGCCTGCCGAGGCTTCGTGGGAGCCGCACTCTTCGGCTAGGCAGTTCAGCGGCGTCCGATGAGCACCTTGATGGGCACTCGCTCTTGGAACCGCTCTTCGGGTCCGACTGCGTCGCGCAGTTCGCGCATGAAGGTTTGACGCCGATTGTCGCGCGGGAGCGCCGAGGCGGGTAGCGCCGATAGGACGCCGCCGGCGAGGTGCTCGAAGTCCAGGTCGGCGAGCTCGTCATGGGCCGCGTGTGTGACCGTGTAGCCCGCATGCTGGAGGTCTTCTGCGTAACGTCGCTGACTATCAGGATCAGTCCCACACCGCGAGCTGAGCGACGTATCGAGCCATCGCTCGAGGAACGCCCTGACCGCCTTTGACCAGTCGGTCTCGTGGAGCCAGAGGGGGATGCCGTTGGTGACGATCGCGATCCCTCCGCCGTCTCGCAGCAACGGGCGCGCTGCGGCAAACAGCGAGCGGTGATCCATCCAGTGCAGCGCCTGCGCCACCGTCAGCGCGGCGATCGAGCGCTCTCCCAGGAGCGTCTGCAGTAGCGGCAGGGTCTGGTCGCTGGCCAGCAGCCAGCCCGCGTTATGGATGCCTGCCAGCTGAGCTTCCTGGCGAGCTTTCGCGAGCATGTCCGGCTCGGGGTCCAAGCCAAGCACGGCCTGTATGCGCTGCGCGAGGGGGGTCGTCAATTGGCCTGTTCCGCAGCCAAGATCGACCGCCAGATCCTGCGTGTCCAAACCCAGACCGTCGACGATCTGGTCCACAGTCTGTATGGGGTAGCCGTGGCGATAGCGGTGATACAGCTCGGCGATCTCACCGCTGAACTCCAAGGCCACAGCCCAAGACTAGCAACGCTACGGTTGCGCAACGGCCGCTATGGCGCGAGCAAATGAGTCAGGCTTTTCAGCTCCGGATGCGGCGTCGTCGGACATGGCGCCTGCCGTTAGCGCTTGTCGCTGCAGCGGTCTGCCGATCGGGCTTCTGCTCTTCCCATCGCCGGATCCGAAGCGGAAGCTTCGCCAACGCCGGCGACGACCGACCGTACGCCCGCTGGTTCGTGGGAGCAGAAGCGAGCAGCGGCGCACCGGTGAGGTCGCTCATCAACACGAGTACGCGGCACCGTGCAGGCTCTCCTGCCTCAAGACCAAGCGTCGTTAGCCCGCTCAAGGGATGACATACCTCAGGGCCGTCCCAACGGCTGCGGCCACTTGGTGGCCGGTGCTAGTTCCGATGATGTCCGCCTCTGGGGAGCAGAGGGCTACCGGCCGAAGCGGCGAGAATGCTCGCAGTGAAGAGCTTCGCCGAAATCCCGGCTGAGGTCCGACGGCGCGTCGCCGCGGGCGAGCGGGTGGTCCTGATCCTGTTGGATGCGTTCGGGCTGGAGTTCCTCGAGCGCCACCGCGATCACCCGTTGATCCAGCGCCTGGACGTCATCCCGTTAACTTCACAGTTCCCGTCCACGACGACCGCGCATGTGCCCTCGGTGCATTTCGGGATGCCCGTGCACGAGCATGGTCTCTACGAATGGAACATTCTCGAGCCGGCTCTCGGGGAGATCATCTGCCCGCTTCGCTTCAACCCGACCGGCGCCGAGGAGGAGGGCACGCTGGTCGGTCGGCTGGAGCCGTCCGTGCTGTCGCCCGGTCCGACGTTCTATGAGTCGCTGGCCGTCCCCTGCATCGTGGCGCAGCCCTCCCGGCTGGCCGGGTCGTTCACCGCCGTCGCGACTCGCGGCGCGCAGGTCATCGGCTTTCGGCGGCTGCGCGAGGGCGTGCGTGCGCTTGGGGAGGCGTTCGCGGCACCGGTAAGAGATCATCGCTACGCGCTTCTGTACTGGGATCTGATCGACCGGGCGGGACACGATTACGGTCCCGGTTCGCCGGAGTTTGCGGTTGCGTGCAGACGCTCGCTCGATGAGCTGTGGGAGGCCAGCCAGGCTTTGCGCGGGGTGACGGTGCTGGTCACGGCCGACCACGGCCAGGTCGACGTCGCGCCGGACCGCGTCGACTACCTCGACGATCTCTGGCCTGAGTTGCCGACGCTGCTCTCGCAGCGGCGGCCGGCGGGATCCTCGCGCGATGTCTTCTTACACGTTCATGCCCAGCATGTCGTCACGGTCATACACGAGCTCTCGGGAAGGCTTGACGGCCGCGCCGAGGTACGGCCCGCGCGCGAGCTGTTTGAGCGGATCGGCCCCCGACTGAACGCCCGTCTGGGTGATGTGGCGGTGCTGCCGGTCAGGGGCCGGCAGGCCTGGCTTCGCTCGGCGGCGGCCAACGAGCAGCGATTTCGCGGCCAGCACGGCGGCTTGCAAGAAGCCGAGACGAGCACCTACCTGGCGAGGCTGACCGATTGAGTTTCGTCGCCTCCGCTGCTGTCAACGCGGTGTCCTAGGTTCGACTGCCCCTCCGGGAACTCGTCAGCCGAAACCGGAGGTCTCCCTCCCGGGATTCGTGCCTGGCGACAGTGCTCAGGCTTCGTTAGAGGGGAACTCTTCGAGGTTGCTCAATTCATTGTGACTCGGGTTGCCATCGTGGTGAACCTCGAGGCGTTGGATTGCGCTGCACACGACGCACCGCTCGCCGGACTTGTCGACGAGCAGGCGGTGTAGGCGGGCTATGACCCGCTGCTCTGCCCTACTCCCTTGATTGCGGGGTAGAGGTGGTCTAGGCACCGCCCCGCTTGACGGCGAGGTTCGGACGGCGGGTTCGGCGCATACGGACTCGCCGTGTTCGTGGCGGTAGGGCATGGCCGGGGAATACTCTGCCGCGGATGGACACCGATCAAATCACCATCCAGCTTCACCGCGACGCCGCCGCCGTACTGGTGCACGTCCTCGACTACTACATCCAGCGGGACTCGGGAACCGGCTATGGCGGCATCCTTCGAAGCCTCCAGACAACCATAATCCACGACGGCTTCGGCGGGGTTAGGCCAGGCCCGCCCGCGGGCCTGCCGGCCCACGAGCAGGAGCAATAGGTCACGCCACGCGCCTTCGCTCGAGCAGTCCGAGCAGCCTCCCGGTCGCGCGGTCGGCGAGCTCGTGCAGACCACACCGCCCCTGCGCCGGCCACGCGGCAGTATCGGTCAGGGTGGTCCTTTTGGTGCGGAGCGGTCGTCACGCCGAGCACCGACGATTCTTCTCCCGTGACCGCTTGCGGACGAGGGTGTCGCATAAACAATCGCCGTTGTTGGAGGCGCACGAACCAGCCGAAGCGCCCTGCGCGAACTTTGGCGATTCAGCTGACTCCGCATACGTAGCTCCATCGCCAAAGTTCGGCGCCCCGGCTACGGGTCGTGCGTCGGTAATTGGTGATGGACCACAACCAGTTTCCGGTGGCTCAGCTTTATGCGACACCCTCGGACACAACCAGCCACGACGTCGGCGTGATGCCTGCGGGAGAACGAACGCGAATCCCGACCCGCGCGTCGCTGCGCACCTGCTCATCGCCATGAGCGCAACCAGCGACGCGGTGGCCGCCCAGCCGGGAGCAGGAGCAACACCCGGCGGACTCGGAGCAACGACGTTCTGCCTGTGCGTGGAAGCGGGTGTCTCCCGAACTACGACAGTCGGCCTGAGAGCTGCGTGGGTGACTTGATGTCGAGCTTGCGGAGCGCCTTCCGCCAGATGGCCTCCCAAACGTCGACCCCGGTCCCGACCAGCCCGGGGCGGACCGGCTGGGCCGTCGGCGAGAGCGATGAGCGGGTGCTCGTTGGACATGTTCCGCGTGTTCGCACGGGATGGCACTACGTTCACTACAATGTAGCGATGGCTGCGAAGACCCAGCCGTTCTCCATCCGCCTCGGTGAGCAGGCGAACCTGCTCGTCGAGGATGAGGTCCGACGCTCAGGCCGGTCTCGCAGTGTCGTGGTGGAGGAGTTGGCCGAGGAGGCGGCCAAGACGCGGCTGCACCCGGGGGTGGCTTTCCGCGGGCGTCCGCGCCGGGCATGGGTAATCGGAAGCGGGCTCGACGTCTGGGAGATCATCGAGCTGCTCGGCTCCTACTGGGACGACGGGGAGTCGCTGGCGGCTGACCATCCTCTCGTCACCGACCGGCATGTGCGTACGGCGCGCGCCTATGCGGCCCAGTTCGCTGACGAGATCGACGAGTTGCTGGTCGAGAACCGCCGGCCGACGTCCCAGCTGACCGACCTGTATCCGTTCCTGCAGCAGCCCGGTCGCTGATCTCCTCGGCAGTGCGATTCCGCCTCGATGCGCACGTCTCCGGTCCGCGCGTCGGACAACGGTTGACCGCGGCCGGGCACGAGGTACGCGCGCTCGATCAGGAGTTAGCGCTCGAGGGCCTGGATGACGACGAGGTCCTGTCGCTCGCCTCAGCCGAAGAACGGATCCTCGTCACGCACAACATCCGCGACTTTCCCGCGATCCTTCGAGAGTGGGCCGCCGCGGAGCGCTCGCACGCCGGCGTGATCCTCGTATACGGAATTGATCACCGTGAGTTCGACGTGATCGTGCGGGGAATCGAACGGTGTGTCGAGATGTATCCACAGCCAGCGACGTGGCGAGACCTGGCGGTCGTCGCCAATCGCGAGTTCGCCAGCGGGTCCTGACCGTGACACTGATCGTTCGGAACGTGGCACTTTCGCCGACGTCACTGCAACGTTTGCGCGGGCCACGCGGAGACCTCCTGGGCCACGCTCTGGGCCACGGAGCCGACCAACGAGAGCTAGGGACACGATCTAACTTCAAGAAATCCCTGCAAATTGATATGGGCACGGCTGGGCTCGAACCAGCGACCTCTCGCGTGTGAAGCGAGCGCTCTCCCACTGAGCTACGCGCCCGATGCGAAACCGATTCTACGCGGGGCGTGCGAGGACGGGGATGAGCGCCGGGGCTACCCCGGTCGCCCGGGGCGGCTGGGCGTTAGAGACGAACGAGGTTCTCGACCTGCATGCCGCGGGTCACACCTCGAAGGTCCACGAACAGCGCGCTCCGGGCGGCGATGGACGCGTGGTCGATCCGGGGATGAGCGGTTACGAGGACGACGGCGTCGGCAGCGGCGATGGCGCCGTCGTCGAGAGGAACGCTCTCGAGCCCGAGCATGGGAAGCGACGGCACGTATTCGTCGTGATAGCTGACGATGCCGCCGCGGCCGGCCAGGACCTCAATGATCCTGAGCGCGGGCGACTCGCGGATGTCGCCGACGCCGCCCTTGTAGCTCGCGCCGAGGATCAGGATGCGTGAGCCCTTGACAGGCTTGGACGCATCGTTGAGCGCCTGCTCCACACGCTCGGCGCAGTGGTAGGGCATGAACTGGTTGACCTTGCCGGCGAGCTCGATGAATTCGGTGGACATGTGAAACTCGCGGGCACGCCAGGTGAGGTAGAAGGGGTCGACGGGGAGGCAGTGGCCGCCCATACCCGGGCCCGGCTCGAAGCGCATGAACCCGTAGGGCTTGGTCGACGCGGCGTCGACGACCTCCCAGATGTCGATCCCCATTCGCTCGGCGAGCACCGCCAACTCGTTGACCAGCGCGATGTTGACCGAGCGGAAGATGTTCTCGAGCAGCTTGGTCAGCTCTGCGGCCTCGGGGGTCGAGACCCTGACGATGTGATCGCACACGCGGCTGTACAGGTCATCGGCGCGGTCCAGGCAGGCGGGCGTGACCCCGCCGACCACCTTCGGCGTGTTGCGAAGCGCATAGTCGGTGCGCCCGGGGTCGACGCGCTCCGGCGAGAAGGCGAGGTTGATGTCGGTGCCGACGCGAAGCCCTGAGGACTCGAGCAGCGGCATCAGCCGCTCGCGCGTAGTGCCGGGATACGTCGTCGACTCGAGCACGATCAGCTGACCGGGCTGAAGCACCTGCGCGAGTGACTTCGCGGCGGCGTCGAGCGGCCCCAGATCGGGCTCGCGATTGTCGGTCAGCGGCGTGGGGACGCAGATGATGACCGCGTCGGCCTTCGCCAGGTCCGCATAGCGATAGGTCGCACGGATCTTCGGCACCACCGCCTGCAGGCGGTCTGACGGGATGTCCTCGATGTACGAGTCGCCGGCGGCGACAGCGGAAACCTTGAGCGGATCAACGTCCAACGCGACGACGTCGTCGCCCGCCTCGGCAAACGCGACTGCCAGTGGCAACCCGACGTATCCAAGCCCTACAACCCCTACTTTCATATCTCGTCGAGCCTCCGAAATGGTCGCTTAGGTGCCTCAGCAAGATAGCGGCGCCCTGCAGAGCCCCGCGCTCCACAACCGCTATCACTCAGAACAACGGTCTGTGCGGCCTCGTTTTTCGCGGCGGGAGCGCTACGATCCTTCCTGGACCGTGCTAGGCGGGGCGCTAGCGGTGCCCTGTACCCGCAATCCGCTCTAGCGGGGCTGAATCCCCTCCCGAGGGGCACAGGCCCCGGGGTCTGCGCCCTGTGCGCGATGTCGATCGTTCGGTCCCTAGGCGATGAAGACCCGTGAACCAGGTCAGGTCCGGAAGGAAGCAGCCTTAAGCGGCCACCTTCAGGCGCCATGGGAGCACCGAGCAGGAGTCGCGATACGGTGGCCGCGCCCCGGGTACCGGCTTCGACGGAGGGTGCACGGTCCCCCTTTTTTGCCGGGATGACGGCGCCGGCGCGGGCTGGCCACGGAACCACCGAACGCCCCACTAGACTCGGTTTCCCGTGTCTACCGGCCCTTCGCTCTACCGCCGTCACCGTCCCCGCACGTTCGCCGACGTCGTCGGTCAGGAGCACGTGGTCCGCACGCTCCGCAACGCCGTCGAGCAGGGCCAGGTCCACCATGCCTACCTGTTCGTGGGCTCGCGGGGGACCGGCAAGACCAGCATGGCGAAGATCCTCGCCGCCTGTCTGAACTGTGATTCCGGTTCCCGTCCACCCACCCCCAACCGCCCGACCACGAGCCCGTGCGGGAAGTGCGATTCGTGCGTGGCGATCGCGAACGCCACATCGCTGGATGTGATCGAGATGGACGCGGCGTCGAACAACTCGGTCGACGATATTCGTGACCTGCGCGAGAAGGTGGCCTACGCGCCCGTCTCCGGTCGGCACAAGGTGTACATCCTTGACGAGGCGCACATGCTCTCTCCTCAGGCGTGGAACGCATTCCTGAAGACGCTCGAGGAGCCGCCACCGCGGACGGTCTTCGTGCTGGCCACGACCGAGGCGCAGAAGGTGCTGCCCACCGTCGTCGATCGCTGCCACCGCTTTGACTTCGGCCGCCCCACCGTGGAGCAGGTCGCGACCGTGCTCGGCCGGGTCGCCGGCCAGGAGGGTATCGACGTCGAGAAGGGCGCGCTGGCGCTGATCGCGCGCCACGCCACCGGGAGCTTCCGCGACGCGCTCGGAACGCTGGAGCAGCTCGTCACATACGCCGGCGGCAGGACGATCGAGCCCGAGGATGTACTTGCCGTGCTCGGGGTCGCCGATGCCGAGCAGCTGTTCGATGCCGTCGATGCGATCATCGCCCGCGATCCGGCGCGGGCGCTGCGGGCCGCCGCGAAGCTCGCGGACTCGGGCCGGGACGCCGGCCAGCTGCTCCGCGACCTTGAGGTTCATGGGCGCGAGCTGCTCGCGGTCCAGGTGCTTGGCGACGTCCCCCCGGAGTTACAGGTCACCCCCGAGCGCGACATCCGCCTCGCCGAGCAGGCCACCGCGCTGTCCGACACCGACGCGATCCGGCTGCTCGACCTGGTCTCAGCGGCGCTCGACGCCACCGCCAACGGCGCTCAGGCCCGGATCCAGCTCGAGCTCGTGCTGGTGAAGGCTGCCGCGCCCGAGCTCGACCCCTCGATGTCGGCGCTGCTTGCGCGGATCGAGCGGCTCGAGCGGGGTGCGACTGCCGGCGGGGGGCTCCGTGCAGCGCCGGTCGCCGACGCTGCGCCGGCGGCCTCGGCGAAGGAGCCGCCGCCGCACAACGGCGCCCCGGCCGAGACTGTCAAATCCGAAGCCGCGCGCCGCCCGTCCTCTGAATCGAGCGATGCGCTCGAGCTCGACAGCGCGGCGGCCTGCTGGCCCGCGGTGGTCGACCTCGTGCGCGAGGAGAACGCGATGCTCGCTGCGCTCCTAGCGGATTGCCGTCCGGTTGCGGTCGGGGAGCAGGAGCTCACTCTTGCCTTCCCGGGAGGCGCGGCGTTTCTCAAGCGCAAGGCCGAACAGGAGGACTATCGGCGCGTGGCGGGCGAGGCGCTCAAGGCGGTAACCGGCCGGCGGCTCGCGCTCCGTTACGAGCTCCGCGACGACGAGGAGGAGCCCGAGGGCGAGCCGGTGCTGTCAGGCGAGGAGCTCGTGCGACGCTTCGTGGAGGAGTTCGACGCAGAAGAGGTCCTCCAAGACGATCACGACGAAGGTGAGGTCAAGGGCTGATGCCCCAACCGAACATGCAGCAAATCCTCAAGCAGGCCCAGAAGATGCAGCAGGACATGCTTGCCGCTCAGGAGGCGCTCAAGGACGAGGTGGTCGAGGCTTCGGCGGGCGGCGGGATGGTCACCGCCAAAGTCAGCGGGGACCTCGTGGTCAAGTCGATCACGATCGACCCGGAGGCCGTCGACCCCGACGACGTCGAGTTGCTTCAGGACATGGTCCTGGCGGCGGTCAACGAGGCGCTCCGCTCCGCTCAGGAGCTCGCGTCGGCGAAGCTCGGCGGGATCACCGGCGGTCTCGGTGGCCTGGGCGACCTCGGGCTTCCGGGTCTCGGCCTCTGAGGGCAGTCCCACGAGCGTGTACGCCCCGCCTGTCCAGCGGCTGATCACCGAGCTCTCGAAGCTGCCGGGCGTCGGTGGCCGCACGGCCCAGCGGCTGACGTTCCACCTGCTCCGGGCGAGCGATGAGGAGGCGCTGGCGCTGGCGCGTGCGATCACGGAGGTCAAGGAGCGGATCGGGCTGTGCGAGACGTGCTTCAACCTGGCGGACGGCCCGAGCTGCCGGATCTGCGCCGACGAGCGCCGCGACCCCGAAGTCATCTGCGTCGTCGAGGAGCCCTCGGATGTGATCTCGATTGAGCGAACGCACGAGTTCCAGGGCCGCTACCACGTCCTCGGCGGTGCGCTGTCGCCGATCGACGGGGTCGACCCAGAAGACCTGAAGATCGCCGAGCTATACGAGCGTGTCCGTGCCGGCTCCGTCCGTGAGGTCGTGATCGCCACCAATCCGACCACGACCGGGGAGGCGACCGCGCTCCACATCGCGGCCGGGCTGCGCGAGCTCGACGGTGAGATCGCGGTCACGAGGCTCGCGAGCGGGCTGCCCGTCGGCGCGGACCTCGAGTACGCCGACGAGCTGACACTGGGCCGGGCGCTGGTCGGGCGGCGCGCGGTCTAGGCGCCGCGGGCACTTGGGTGTGTTGAGCACATCGGCTCGGAGCGCCTGTGGGGCGATGCTCAGCTAACTTTGCTGTACATGGTGCCTGAGACCATCGTGATGAAATTCGGCGGGACGTCCGTGGCGGACGCCGGGCGGATCAAGCGCGCGGCGCGCCGGATCGTGGAGAAACGCGAAGCCGGCATGCGTGTTGTCGCGGTTCTGTCGGCGCGCGGGAAGACGACCGACGAGCTGATCGCGATGGCCGACGAGGTGTCGCCAACCCCCGACCCGCGCGAGATGGACATGCTGCTGTCGACCGGAGAGCGGATCTCGTGCGCGCTATGCGCGATGGCGATCAACGACCTCGGGCACCGTGCGATCTCGTTGACCGGGTCGCAGGCCGGGATCGTCACCGACGCCTCGCACACCAAGGCTCGGATCCTCGAGGTGCGGGCGGACCGGATCCGCGAGGCGTTAAACGACGACCTGATCGTGCTGGTCGCCGGGTTTCAGGGAGTCTCGACCAGCCGCGACGTGACCACGCTCGGGCGGGGCGGCTCGGACACCACCGCGGTGGCGCTGGCGGCCGCGATCGACGCCGAGGTCTGCGAGATCTACACGGACGTGGCGGGGGTGTTCACCGCCGATCCTCGCCTCGTGCCGAGCGCACGCAAGCTGCCTCAGGTGAGTTTCGAAGAGATGCTCGAGATGGCGGCGTCCGGGGCCAAGGTCCTGCAGCTGCGGTCGGTCGAGTACGCTCGGACCCACGGCGTGCGGATCCACTGCCGCTCGAGCTTCAACGAGATCACCGGCACCTTCGTAATCGGAGAAGACGAGACGATGGAGCACCCCCTGATCACCGCAGTGACCCACTCGACAGACGAGGCGAGGATCACGTTGACGGGTGTTCCGGATCGCCCCGGCGTGGCCGCGGCGATCTTCCGCGCGCTCGCGGACGCGAACTGCAACGTCGACACGATCATCCAGAACGAGCCGCGCGAGGAGGGTCGCGACGCCGAGGTCTCATTCACGATCTCGAGCGATGACCTCCGCGCGGCCGAGCGCGCGCTCGAGCCGATTCGCGCAGAGCTCGGAATCGCAGGCGTCGACACCGACCCCGAGATCGGCAAGGTCTCGATCATCGGCGCCGGGATGCGCTCGCACCCGGGCGTCGCCGCTCAGGTGTTCGAGACGCTCGCGACCGAGGGCATCAACATCGAGATGATCACCACCTCGCCGATCAAGATTTCGTGCGTCATCCGTTCAGAATCCGTGCCGCGCGCCGTTGAGTCTCTACACAAGGCATTCCAGCTGAGCCTCGCCGAGGTTCAGCGCGAGCGCCCGATCGGACAGGAGGCGAGATGAGCCGCGGATATCGAGTCGCCGTCGTCGGCGCCACGGGCGTCGTCGGCACGACGATGCGTTCGCTGCTCCGCGAGCGTCGGTTCCCGGCAAGCGAGGTCATCCCGTTCGCGTCGCCGCGGTCCGCCGGGCGCGAGCTCGATGGCCAGCCGGTGCGGCCGCTAACCGACGGCGTCGATATCGAAGGCTTCGACGTCGCGCTGTTCTCTGCCGGAGCCGGCGTCTCACGCGAGTGGGCGCCGCGATTCGTCGCGGCGGGCGCGACCGTAGTCGACAACTCGTCGGCGTTCCGCCGCGATCCCGACATCCCGCTGGTCGTGTCCGAAGTTAATCCACACGCGCTCGACGGGCATCGCGGGCTGATTGCCAACCCCAACTGTTCGACCATGCAGCTGGTGGTCGCGCTGGCGCCGATCCATCGGAAGGCCGGGATCGAGCGCCTGGTGGTCGCGACGTACCAGTCGGTCTCGGGCACCGGCAAGAAGGCGATCGACGAGCTCGACGCGCAGGCCGACGCCTCGTTGCGGGGCGCAGAGATGCCGGCTCCCGTGGTCTATCCCGAGCCGATCGCGTTCAACGTGATCGGCGCTGCCGGCAACTTTGCCGACGGGGATGACCACACCGACGAGGAGCGCAAGATGATGTTCGAGACTCGCAAGATCCTCGAGGACGAGTCGATCGGGGTCGCGGTCACGTGCGTGCGCGTACCCGTGCGAATCTGCCACTCGGAGGCGGTCAATATCCAGACGCGCGACCCGCTGTCGGCGGAGGAGGCACGCGAGCTACTCAGCGCGATGCCCGGCGTGGTCGTGGAGGACGTCCCGACGCCGCTCCGGGCCGCCGGCCGGGACGAGGTGTTCGTCGGGCGCATTCGCCGAGACGAGTCGCACCCTCGTGCGCTCAACATGTGGATCGTGAGCGACAACCTGCGCAAGGGAGCCGCCACCAACGCGGTCCAGATCGCGGAGGTGCTCGTCCAGCGCGGCCTCCTCCGCGGCCGTGATTCCGTCGCGGCGTAGGCGGCTCGCGGCGTCCCGTGTCCGCGCCCAGGCTAGGGCCGCGACGCCATCGCAGATCCTGTCAGGACTCTGACAAGAAATTCTTGTTCCGAAACCGTCTGAACTGGGTATCCCCCGGCCGAACTTCGAGCCGCGCGCTCCGCAGACTTCCGACGGGCGGACACAGGGGTATGACGAGGGCGAGGCGTTTGAGCCTCGCTCTTCGTCGTTAAGGGCTCGCCGGAGTCTGCGACGGGCTCGCCGGAGTCGGCGCCGGGCTCGCCGGAGTCGGCGGCGCGGATCGGGTCAAGCCGCCGCGCCGGCCACGACCGACGTCGACCAGTCGATTACCGACGTCGGCCTCACGATGTGTTTGCTCATCCCGAGCTCCTTGGGAGACAACCCGAGGGCGAGCCCAACCAGCTGGGGCAGGTGAAGCACGGGCATCCCAAGCTCGCGTCCGACGACCTTCGCCGCGACCGGCTGCTGGAGGTCGAGGTTGAGGTGGCACAACGGACAAGGCACGACCAGGCAGTCGGCCTCGGCGTCGATCGCGTCGCCGAGATGGCGGCCGGCCTGCTTGAGCGACGCCTCCTTGTTCATCGTGATGATCGGGAAGCCACAGCACTTGTAGACCCCGGCGTAGTCGATCACCGTTCCGCCGAGCGTCTCGATCACCTGGTGCAGATAGCGGTCGCGCGGGTGCTCCTCATCGACGCCGAGTCGCTCGGCCGGGCGGATGATGTAGCACCCGTAGAACGGACCGACCCTAAGGTTGCTGAGCGGTCGCTTGACCTTGGCCTTGAGGGCGTCAAGGCCGATGTTCTCGACCAGCAGCCACAGGAAGTTCTTGTTCGTGAGTCCTCTCTCGTAGCGGAGGCCCTCGTCCGACAGGTTGCCGTTGACGT
Organism: uncultured Solirubrobacterales bacterium; assembly: GCA_963783415.1. Classification (GTDB taxonomy): domain Bacteria; phylum Actinomycetota; class Thermoleophilia; order Solirubrobacterales; family Solirubrobacteraceae; genus Palsa-465. The sequence goes on along the minus strand of CAWANN010000020.1, from coordinate 197,424 downwards.
GCTCGCGGTACTCAGCATTTGCGTCGAGCCGTTCCTGGCACTCCGACTGGGCGCCCTGGCAGGTCGAGCAGATGTTCATCATCAGCTCGCCGTCGGTCCGCTGAGCTAGCGCGAACGTGCGAGCGTTCAGCGTGTCGGCGAGCTCCTGGTTGTGTTCGGCGATCACACCGGCGCCGCAGCACGCGGCCCGGTCCAGCTCGATGAGCTCGATATCGAGCAGCGGCGCCACCTTCGCCATCGACCCGTGGAGCTCCGGCGTGAACCCGCGGCTCACGCACCCCGGCCAGTATGCGACCTTCATGACTGCTCCTCGGACGCGGGCGCGGGCCCGGAGGTCTCGGGCTCGGGCTCGTCCTCGTATCCGCTCACGTACAGGTTCAGCTCGTACCGCTGCGGCTTGCCGTCAATCGTGTCGAACAGCTTCTTGACCTCGGATGGCGCCTTGTGCGGATGCCCAAGCGCGGTCCGCGGTGTCATCTTGCCGCGCGAGAGGCCCTTCAACGCGGTCGGCAACCCACTCACCAGCTCTTTGCCCGCGGCCGGGTGGAGCTTCCCACCGTACGAATCGGCGAGCAGATCCGGCTCGTGGAGGATGCCGTTCTTGCGGATGTTCTTGACGAACGCGTGCTCGTGGTTGTAGCCGTTGTTGCGGTCCTTGATGTCGAAGTCCGATCCCGCGATACGGCGGAGGCGCATGATCTGGCTCATCGGTGCCACGCCTTTCGGACACGCGTCGATGCAGCTGAAGCAGTGGGTGCAGTCGTAGATCCCATGACGATCCTCGGACAGGTCGTTGAGCCGCTCGCGATGTTGGGCGTCACGGGGATCGCCGACGAACCGGTAAGCCTTGGCCAGCGCGGCCGGGCCGATGAACTCCGGGTCGACCTCCATTGACAGGCAGTCCGATACGCATGCGCCGCATTGGATGCACGCCATCGGCTGCGTCACGTCGACCATGTTCTCGTGGGGAACGATGTACTCGCGCTCGGGCACCGGCTGCTTGTTGATCAGCCACGGCGTGACCCGCTGGATCTTCTTCCAGTGGACGGCGTCCATGTCGACGATCAGATCGCGGATCACCGGCATGTTCCCCATCGGCTCGACCGTGATTACCAGCGTGTCCTGGCTCTCGTCCGACGGGTTCCAGCCGGTCCCGTGCGCGCGCTGTGCGGCCTCCACTAGGTGGGTGTTACACGCGAGGCCCGGCTTCCCGTTCATGCGCACGCCGCACGAGCCGCAGATCGCCTGCTGGCAGGAGCACCGGATCCCGATCGAGCCGTCCGCGTCGTCCTTGATCTTCAGGATGGCGTCGAGCACCGACTGAACCGGCGAGAGGTCGACCGTGTGCGTGTCCCACCGCGGGGCCTCGCCGGACTGCGGGTCGTAGCGGCGGATCCTGAGCGTGTACTCGGGCATCAGTAGGTCCTTTCCTCTGGCTGCCAGCGGGTGATCGTGACCGGCGAGAAGCTCACTTGCGGCGCGTCGGCGCCGTTCATCGAGATGTCGATGTGCTTGAGCCATTCCTCGTCGTTGCGCCCGGGATGGTCGATGCGCCATTGGGCGCCCCGGCACTCCGTGCGCTCCAGGGCGCCGACCACGATCGTCTCGGCCACGTCGAGCATGTACCCGAGTTCGATCGCTGCGATCACGTCCTGGTTGAACACCGAGCCGCGGTCGTCGATGGCGGCGACCGTTGCCTCCTCCTTCAGCCGGCGGACGATCTCGTGCGCCTTGCTCAACCCCTCCTCGTCGCGGAACACCGCGACGTACTCGTTCATGGTCTCTCCAAGCTCGTTCTTGATAGCCCCGATCCGTCGGCCGCCCTGCGGGCGATTCATGATCGCGGCGATGTGCTTCTCGGTGTCGGCCACGACCGACGCCGGAGTCGAAGGCATTGGCATCTGGAGGGCGCGATGCGCGGCGTGCGCGCCCGATCGCCGCCCGAACACGAGCGTGTCAAGCAGCGAGTTCGCGCCCAGGCGGTTGCCGCCGTGGACCGAGACGCACGCGACCTCGCCGGCCGCGTACAGGTGCGACACGGTGGTCTCGCCATCGGAGTCCGTCTTGATGCCCCCCATGATGTAGTGCATCCCCGGGAGGATGTGGATCGGCTCGCGAGTGATGTCCACGCCGGCGAAGTCGCGGCCGATATTCACGATCTCGCGCAGCGCCTCGAGGGTGCGGCGGCGGGGCACCTTGGTGATGTCGAGCGCGACGGTGCCGTCGGGGAACCCGCGTCCCTCGTTGATCTCGGTCTGCTCGGCCCGCGAGACTACGTCGCGCGAGGCCAGCTCGAACTTGTTCGGCGCGTACTTCTCCATAAACCGGTCGCCCTCGGCGTTCAGAAGCCACGCGCCCTCGCCGCGGGCGCCTTCAGTGATCAACAGGCCGTTGCCGGCTAGCGTCGTCGGGTGGTACTGGACCATCTCCATGTCCATCAGCTTGGCCCCGATCCTGTAGGCCTGGGCGATGCCGTCGCCGGTCACGATCAGCCCGTTGGTGGTCGGTTTGTAGACCTGGCCGCAGCCGCCCGACGCGAGGATCGTGGTCTTGGCGTTGAAGACCTCGAGCGCGCCGTTGCGCAGGTCGCGGCATACCGCTCCGATGCAGCGGCCGTCCTCGTCTTGCAGCAGGTCGGTCGTGAACCACTCCTCGTAGCGGTCGATCTGCTCTGAGCGCTTCATCAACTGCTCGTAGAGGACGTGGAGGATCGCGTGGCCGGTGATGTCCGCGACGTAGTAGGTGCGCGCGGCGGATGCGCCGCCGAACGCGCGCGTGCCAAGGTGGCCGGTCTCGTTGCGGTGGAACGTCACACCGAGGTGCTCGAGGTACAGGATCTGATCGGGCGCCTCGCGGCACATGATCTCGATCGCGTCCTGGTCGCCCAGGTAGTCGGACCCCTTGACCGTGTCGAACGCGTGCGACTCCCACGTGTCCTCCGGGTTGAGCGCAGCGTTGATCCCGCCGGCCGCCGCGACGGAGTGTGAGCGGACGGGGTGGACCTTGGAGACGATCGCCACCGAGGCGCCGGCTTCGGCCGCCGAGAGGGCGGCCCGCTGGCCGGCGAGCCCGGCGCCAATGATCAGGACGTCATGAGACGGCACGAAACCGATTCTATTTGCCGGTAATCGAACACGCGTTTTGGCGCCAACCGGCTCGGGTGGTGTCGGCGTCGGCGTTCGAGTGAGCGCCGCTGGGCTGCTAGCTCGCCGCGGCGGCGGCCGGCGGCAGCGGGCTGCGAGGGAAGTTGAGCACGACTCCCTGATTCGGCGACGCGTCGTCCGGCCGACCGTTCAACGGGTACCGACCGGCGATCGCGGCCGTGCGCTCGGCGAGCGCCGCGTGTCGGTCCACAAAACCGTATGGGTCGAGCGCGTCGGCGATGATCGAGCCCATCTCGGCGAAATCCTTTGCCTGGAGCCCCCGGCTTGCGAGGGCTTGGGTTCCCAGGCGCAGACCACTCGAGACGACGTGAGGGCGTGGGTCAAACGGCATCGGCAAGCGGCTGGCGGTGAGCCCGATTGAGGCGAGCCGGGCCTCGCCTCCGATGCCATCCACAAGAGAGTCGCGCAGGTCGCAGAGGACGAGATGGACGTCCGTTCCACCCGTGAGCACACCGGCGCCGCGACTGCCGGCGAGCATACGGTCAGCGATCGCCATCGCGCCGGCAACCGCCCTCTCCTGGTGCTCCCGATAAGCGCCTGACGCCGCGATCGCCAACGTCACGGCCTTGCCTGCTATCTCTCGCGCGAGCGGGCCGCTCGCCTGCTCGGCGTGCACCGCGGACGCGATCCGGCCGGCGAGCCGGTCGGTCGAGAGGATCATCCCACCACGAGCTCCGCTCAGTGTCTTGTAGATCGTCGTGGTGACGACATCGGCAAGCGGGACTGGGTTCGGATAAAGACCGGCGGCGACCAAACCTGCGAAGTGGGACATGTCCACGATCAGGTACGCGCCCGCCTCGTCCGCGATCGCGCGGAAGCGCTGAAAGTCGAGGTTGCGCGGGTAGGCTGACCAGCCGGCGAGGATCACACGTGGCCGACGGTCGAGCGCGATCCGCTCAACCTCGTCCATGTCGATAAGGCCCGACTCGCGGTCGACGTGATACGTGATCACCTCGCGAGAGCTGCCCCAGACATTCACGTGCCGACCCTCGATGAAGTGGCCCCCGTGGGCGAGTTCAAACCCCAGGATGGCGTCGCCGGGCTCGAGAAGAGCGTGATAAACAGCCGCGTTCGCCTGGATCGCCGAGTGGGGCCGCACGTTCGCGCGCTCGGCGCCGAAGACTCTGCAAGCCCGGTTGACCGCCAGCTGCTCCGCAGCCTCGATGGTCAGCGTCCATTCTCCGCGCTCGGGCGCGATCCCCCGGACGCGATGCGTCGATCCCGTCAAATCGAACATGCCCTGCTGGCGCTCCAATTCCTCGGCGATCTCGGGACCGATTTCCGAGAGCGGCGTGTCCAAGAAATCGAGAGGCAGTTCCTGGATCATCGATGACGACGGTAACTCTGCTGGTGACATCTGCCACCATCTGAACCGGCAGGATTCAGGGCGGCAGTCCTAGCCGTCCGTCTAGCCCATACGCGTCGATCTCGACGCACACTTGGACGAGTTCCGGCCGCCTCCAGCAACCGAGAACGCAGCCCGTACCCGGCATCGTGTACGCGAAGCACCCCGGATTGCTCTTACACAAGGAGGGTGTGGCCAGAACCGTTAATCGGGCGACTCACATCAGGCTGGCGCTCAACGGGTTCAAATTACTGAATCTTGGGGAATCATTGAAGGCAATGAGAGGGAGGCCGATGGGGACTCGGCAAACGCCCGGCACTGGGGGGCGGCCGACACGCGCGAGGCGCTGGATCGCCGTCGCCGCTGCCGTCGGACTCTCGCTGCTCGCGGTCTTCGCGATGCGGCCCCACACCAGCAACGCGCTCACCGTGCCGTCCGTAACCGTGTCGCTTCCGGGGGGGTCGTCCGTCACGGTTCCTGGGGTCACGACGCCGTCGGTGACGGTCCCGGGGGTGACCGTCCCATCGGTGACGGTGCCGGGGGTGACGGTCCCCGGCGTGACCGTGCCGTCCGTGACCGTGCCCTCGGTGACGGTGCCGAGCGCGCCCTCGGTGACTGCGCCGAGCGTGCCGTCTGTGACGACGCCATCGGTGCCCTCGGCGCCCGCGGCGTCCGTCCCGGGGACGAGCAGCGGGTCCCACGGGGCGGCCGGCTCGGTCTCCCACGCGTCAGCTCCATCCACCGCACCGAGCGGCGCGTCGCCGGTTTCGACGCCGGCGCTGACGAGCGCCGGCTCATCGAGCGCCGCTCCAGCGACCTCTGGCCAGCCGATCTCCGGGGCAGCTGTTTCGCGAAGTGGCCGAGCCGGCACTCGCGGTCGCGTTGGCGGCGCGCCTCGCGATCGCGAGCGCGGCTCGCAGCAACTCACCCAGGATCAGCTGGAGCGGCTCGTGTTGCGGCTCGGCGGGTGCCTCGCCTCGGTGACTCCGCGCCAGAGGCAGCTCCTAACGCTGCGGAGCGGGGTTGGGCTCGAACGGGCCTACGACGGCGCGGAGGCTGCGCGAATCCTTCGGGTAAGCCTCGGCCGAGAGCGCCAGCTCGAGCAGACGGCGCTGACAAGTCTGGAGCGGGCCTCGCGAAGCAGCAGCTGCGCTCAAGTGTCCGGATCGCTTTCGGCGATCGCCACCGCCGTCGTCAGCGCGCCGTTCGAGATCGTCCAGCGCGCGCTTGGCGCGGGGCAATCCCCGGCAGCCTCGGCGTCGTCCGGATCGGAGCCGGTGGCGTCCCAGCAAAGCACGTCGAGCCGGTCTCAGCGCGCCGCCTCTCCTCACGAGCCCACCCGGCATCAGGGAGGGAATCCGGTGGCCTCAGCGAGCAAGAGCGCGGTGATCTCCACACCTGGAGATAGCGGTTTGAGTTGGCTGCTCCTGGTAGCTGCGATCGCGGCTCTCGCCGTCGCGGGCGTCGTGGTTCTGGTTCTGGACCGGCTGCAACCCGAGAGCGGTCCGGCGATCACCTTGCCCGGCTGGCGGCCGCGCCGGCCTCGGCTCTCGCAGCTCGTGGCCGCACTGACGGCCCTCCCGCGGCCAAGGAGAGCGGCGATGCGGCGACCGCGCCCCTATGACGGCGAGGCCATTGCCGAGATCGCCCCGGCGCTGGAGTCTGAGCCTGTCGCCTCGGGGCTCGTCGAGCCCGCTCCCGCGTCCGCTGCAGCCGATTACGCTCGGCTCGCCGAGGCCACCACCGCGTTTGCGCTCGCCACCAGACTCGAGCGTGAGCACGATCTGCACGGTGCGCAAGACGCCTACCGCCGTGCCGACGAACTCGGTCACCCTGACGCGGCATTCAATCTCGGCGGCGTCCTCGCCGAGTGCGGCGACTTCGACGGCGCCGAAGCTCTGTACCGCCGGGCTGACGAGCTCGGGCATGCGGCCGGCGCGTTCAACCTGGGCGTGCTGCTCGAGCACGAGAACGATTTCGCGGCGGCTGAGGCGGCGTACCGTCGCTCTGACGAGCGCGGCAACGCACTCGCCGCATTCAACCTCGGCGTGTTGCTCCACAACCGAGGCGATCTCGCCGGCGCCGAGGCCGCCTACCGGCGTGCGGATGAGCGCGGCGACGCCGGCGGCGCATACAGCCTGGGAAACGTGCTCGCCGAAAGGGGCGACCTGGCCGGCGCGGAGTGGGCTTTCCATCGCGCGGATGTGCGCGGCCACGCCGCGGGGGCGTTCAACCTCGGGGTGCTATTAGAGGAGCGTGGCGACCCGGCGAGTGCTGAAGCGGCCTACCGTCGTGCGCGCGAGGGCGGTCACGGCGAGGTCGCGGACATGGCCAGGGCGGCGCTGGTCGAACTCGGATATCGCGGATGAACCCGCTCGATCTCTGCTAAGCGCTCGATCTCTGCTAAGCGCTCACGCGAGCGCGGTCAGCAGAGCGCCACTTCGGTGCCGTCGCCAACCCGCAGGCGAAGAGCGCGCGGCAGCGAGAAGTCGCGGAACACGCGCGCGTCTCGTCCGACGACGCTCGCGACAAGCCGGCCGCCGATATGCATGACGCTTGCGCCCGGGGAGATGATCGACCGCTCGACCTCGGCGCCTTCGACCCGCGCTCTTTCTCCGATCGATGTGTATGGCCCGATGTAGGAGTCGGCGATCCGAGCGCCGGGCCCGATCACCGTTGGTCCGACGATCACGCTGCTATGTACGCTCGCGGTCTCGTGGATCCAGACTCGGCCCTCGATCCGATTGCCATTGTTTGAAGGACGCCGGCCGCCGGGGTCGAGGCGATCGAGAACGATGCGGTTGAGTTCCAGCAGCTCCAGCGGGCGGCCGCGATATTGACGCCAGCTCTCGGCCAACTCGACGTGAAACGCGCCGCCCGCAGCGCTGATTCGCCCACCCAGCCGGGTGAGGTCGACGTCGCCGGCGATCGGCCACGGCGAGGACCCAACGATCGGCATCGCGCCCGGGCCAAACAACCAGACTCCGGCCATCCCCAATGCGTGGTCGGCATTGAACTCAGCCAGGTGGAGCATGTCCTGCGTGGCGGTACTCAGATGCTCGTCCGGGCTCGACGCCTGATGCACTATGAGGAGCACGTCCGGCGCGTCGCGCAAACGCGTGATGAAGCGCGCCAGCGGCTCGTCGAGTAGGCCGTCGGCCCGGTGCACGATGCATGGGGCATCGCCAACGAAGGGCGCCGTCAGCCGGATGGCGGCGGCGAGATCGATCGGAGCGTCGTGCTCCAGGTATCGGATCGCGACGTCGTCGCGCGGGTTGAGACGCTCGCATATCCCGCTGGCCACCCCGGCCGGTGTGACCACCAAGACCTCCTCGACGCCGGCCAACTGCAACGCGTCGAGTACGTGCTCGAGGATTGGCCGGTTCGCGACCGGCTCCAGTGCCGGCACGCGAATCCAGGCCTGGGAAATGCGAGAGGGAACGCCATCCTCCACGACGACGACGCCGCGCAGCTTCATACCCGAGTAACGCGTCGAGCGGACCGCTACTCGCGACTGATACCGCTGAGCTACGAAGCGAGGGCCAGCGCAGGCGGGTTGGATGCCGCCGGCGCAAGCGGCTCGTGCGGCGCGACCAAGCCGTTCACGTGCGCGTAATGGCACGCCTCGGTGCGGTTGCCGACATCGAGCTTGCGGTACACGTTGGACACGTGAAACTTCACGGTCTGCTGTGTGATCCACAGCTTCCGTGCGATCTCTGCGTTCGTTGCCCCCGACGCGACGAACCGCAGGATCTCTGTTTCGCGCTCGGTGAGAGTCGAGTGCTCAGTCGCCGCCGCCACGGGGGCAGTCGGCACGCGCAGTCGCGCGGGCGAGTGGACGATATGCCCGGCTACCGTCTCGCGGACGAGCGTCGCCAGGGCAGCCGGATGGATCGCCTTTGACATTGCGGCGTTGGCACCCGCGGCGAACGCGCGCTCGAGCCACTCACCTTCCATGCGAAGCGTCAGGACGATCACCTTGATGTCGTCGTCCTGCTCCCTGAGGCTCTGGATCAGCGCGATCGCGGGCTCTGAGTCGTCACCCTCGTCGACGAGGACGACCTCAGCGCCGGCCTGCGTGATCCGTGCCGCGGTGGTCTTGCGCGGGTCGACGTAGCCCAGCAGCTGAAATGCGCCGCTGTCGCGCAGTCCCGTACGAATCGCCCCAACGATCAATGGGTTGTCGGCTACGACGACGAGTCGCTTCATGGTGCCCTTCCGTTTGATTGCCCCAAGACCCAGCCCCGCCCCTCGCGCCCCTTGCGATGGCGGCGGCCAACCTTCGGTCTTCCGATACGACTTTGGGTGAGGCACAAGCTTCTCGCTGCGCGCTCTCCCTGCTCAGAAAGGATGCGCGGGGGGCAGGGAACCGGCAATAGGCCGCACCGTCGGTCGGCCGTTCAAGTCTGTGAACGCTTGAGATCGTGCGGTACACTGCCGATGGCACGAACAACGGAATCGAAGTTCGGTGCCAGGAGCGCTGGGGGTCGTGCGCGTGGCGCCGTGTCGAGGTAAGCGGAAGAGTTAAGGACCCAGACCCATGTTGAATCGAGCTGTTTGGGGGAGCGGCGGGTGAAGCGTCTCGCGGTCGTTGCCGAGGATTCGCTGATCGTGGAAGCGATCGCCATCGCGCTGCGCAGGAGCGGCGAATTCAACGTGGTAGCGCACATAGACGCCCGTTCCGCCTCGGCGGAGGAGATCGTCGAGGCCTCGCCGGAAGTGGTGTTGATCGACGAGATGGAGGACTCGGAACGGCCGATCGCGCTGATCCGTGAGGTCAAGGCCGCAAGCGATGGCATCACGGTGATCGTCCTGACGCTGTCGCCCGAGACGGCGAGGCTCGACGAGATGTTCGAGGCCGGTGCCAGCGCGGCCGTGTCGAAGGCCACTCAACCCGGCGCGCTCGCCGCGCTGATCAGGGAGACGCTCGAGGGTCGCGTGCTCCACATCTACAAGCCGGTGGGGCAGGTGACTGGTGGGCCGGCGAAACCCGCACTCGGCGAGGATTCGGTGCTGTCCGGGCGCGAGCTTGAAGTGCTCAGGCTGGTCGCGGCCGGGTCCACCAACAGCGAGATCGCCCGCAAGCTGTGGGTCACCGAACAGACCGTGAAGTTCCACCTCTCGAACATCTACCGCAAGCTCGAGGTCGCGAACCGCACCGAGGCAAGCCACTACGCGCACGTGAATGGGCTGCTGAGCGGCGGCGAGTCGGCGGTCGCTTCCTGATCACTCGCGCCGACCGCCGGCGACCCCGACTTCAGGCGGTCGACCTTCTCCCTCGCAGGATCAGCAGGGGGGTCTTGAGCAACAGGCGGAGGTCGAGTCCGAGAGACCAGCCGCGGGCGTAGGCGACATCCATGTCCAGCACCTCGTCATGCGCGCAGGCGGCATGTGCGGTGACCTGCCGCAGGCCGGTGATGCCCTGTGGCACGGAAAACCGTTCGAGATGATGGGGCTCGAAGTTCTGGGCCTCGTAGGGCATGCACGGGGGCGGCCCGACTAAGGACATGTCGCCCTTGAGGACATTCACCAGGTTCGGCAGCTCGTAGAGACCGGTTCGCCGCAGCTTCGCTCCGAACGCCGTCACCCAATCGGGGCGCTCCCCTTTGGAGACAGCCTCATTCAAGTTCGCATCCGTGCCGGCCGACACGAGTCGCAGGATTTTGGCCTGACCTGACGGCTCGTACGTCCTAGTCTTCGTCGTTCGGAACTGGAGCGCGGTGAACTCCTTCATGTTGGTTCCCAGGCGGGTCCTACGGACGAGGACAGGCCCGTCGGAGTCGAGCCGGATACGCAGCGCGACGTAGGCGAACGCGGGCAGGAGCACGATCAGCGCGATGCCGGCGCCGATCGCGTCGACGAGGCGCTTGAGCGATCGCGCGCTCCGCGAGGTGCGGTTCGGAGGCAGACCGAGAAGGGGCAGGCCCTCCACCGCATGCACGGTCAGCCGGGGGCAGGCCAGCTCGAACAACCGAGGGACCAGGTCGATCTGGACCGGGAAGGCGCGAAGCTGCCGCAGCAGCGACAGGAGCTCAGACACCCGCTCGTTTGAGAATGCGATCACCACTCTCTCGACGTCCAAGCACTTGACAATTTCGGGCAACCGCTCCGGACCACCCAGGATCGCCAGGTGCTCGGGCAGGTCCGCGCGGCGGGTCTTCGGATCGCGGTCGATGAAGCCGACGACGTTGAGCCCGTACTCCGGATGCGTGAGGAGCTTACGGGCGATCAGTTGCCCGACTTCGCCGGCGCCGACGATCACCGTGTTCTGCTGGTACGCGTGCGCGCGCTTGCAGGCGCGACGGGCGATCTTGCGTCCGAGGGGCAGGATGGCGATCGCCAGGAACCAGAACGTGATCACCGCGTAGATGCTCGGATTCGGGCGACCAACAACGCGCGTCGCCACGAGTAGCACCCAGGCGCCGATCGTGACGAGATGGAAGACATCGACGACGTCGTCGGTCGTCGAGTGAGCGGCGCGTTCCTGATCGCTCCGATACAGCCCCTGGAGCCTGGCCACGATCGCCCAGCACGGAAGGGTGCCGAGGAACACGAGAATCTCATGGAACGAGCCGAAGGCGCCGGCATCGCCCCACATGAACCTTGTCATGACGTAAGCGAGGTTGAGGCCGAGTAGGTCGGCGGCCAGGAGGCTCCTCGGCACCAGCCGACTGCGGCGCTCGAGGCGGCCGCGAGTGAGGAGGTTGCGCGTGTGCTCGTCCGTGGCGGCGACCAGGTTGGCCGCGCCGTAATGCGGGCCGGTACCCTGCTCAAGCTCAGGTTCGGGGCGGGCGCGAACTGAGTTGATCGAGGTGACGGAGCTCATCGGCCGCGCAGCATGCTCGGCCGTCAACCGCTGCGCTAGACCAGGAACACAAGACCCGCCCTAATACCGGTCTGCGGACCGGGGGGAAAGGAGAGCCACCTGGACCTTCGTCCAGCACGAGATCGCGCGGCTGAGACTACGTTATCCAGGGCGCGAGAACCTTTGCCGGGGGCTCTGCGGTCACTCAAAGGCGCATCCGACACACACCGCTGGAGTCGCGGCGCGCGATCTCAAGCCATTCAAAGATGAGAGGACCGATGAACATGCACGTGGTGGGGGCCCAAGGTCCGACCAAGCGTCTGGTCGTCGTCGCGGACAACTCGCTGATCGTTGAAGCGATCGCGATCGGCCTGCGCAAGAGCGGCGCGTTCAAGCTGCTCGGCCACGTCAACGCGCGCACCGGGTCGATTCAGGCCATCGTGGAAGCCGGACCCGATGTGGTCCTGGTCGACGATCTGGACGACTCGGATGAGTCGATCGATCTCGTAGCCAGAATCAAGGCCGAGCAGGAGTGGGTCGCCGTGATCGTGCTCGCCACCACGATGGACCCGGATTGGCTCGACGCCATCTTCGCCGCCGGCGCCGTCGGCGCGATCTCGAAGGCGACCCATCCGGCCGCGCTTGCAACGCTGGTCCGCGAGACCATCGACGGGCACGTGGTCCACTTGTACAAGAGCTCCGGGGGCGTGCGCACCAACCGTCCGGTCGCGGTGGCCGCCGAGCAGTCTCCGCTGACCTCGCGCGAGCTCGAGGTGCTACAGCTCGTCGCGGGCGGAGCCACCAACGGCGAGATCGCCCAGAAGCTATGGGTGACCGAGCAAACGGTGAAGTTCCACCTCTCCAACGTGTATCGAAAGCTCGAAGTCGGGAATCGCACCGAGGCCAGTCACTATGCCCACGTCAACGGCCTGGTGCGGGCCCAGGAGCCGACCGGCGCCTACTGAGTCGCAGCCCCATTCCCGGGTGAGCGGTCAGGTGCTCGAGAACCTTGGGTATTCATGCCGCCGAGTGATGGACGAACAATCTCCGACCGCGTCTCATTGCTCTTGAAGTCGGTCTATCGGACCGGTGTTAGTGACGTAATGCGGACTGCTCCAGGTACCTACCTGCATGGCTAGTCAAGTGGCGCGGATAACCACTCTCATGGTCATGTACGCCTCCGCCGGCGGGATCTACTCTCAGACCACTGCAACTCGAGATCGAGGACGACGACTGAGATGGACCTGAAACTCTTCTGGGCCGTGGCAAAGCGCTACAAGCGCATATCGATCGGCGGGACGATCCTGGCGGTGGTCCTCGCGGTCTTCGCTTACGGAACTCCCGGTCCCGGGGGCATCACACCCCGCGGTGAGGTGACGTGGGAGGCGAAGGCTCAGCTGCTGCTCACCCAGGCCAACGGTGTGTACACGCAATCGGACGCGACGGCGATCCAGGCGCAGGGGCCGACCTACATGTCGTCTCTGTCGCCGATCTATGCCGGCCTGGCCAACGGGAGTGCGGTCCAAGCCGCGGTGAAGGCGGCGAAGGTTCCGGGCAAGGTCTCCGCAACCGAGGGAGTGGATGCGAACACCGGTGCCTACACGCCGTTCATCACCTTGACAGCGTCCGGTCCAAGCCCGGCGGACGCCGCGAAGCTGTCCGGGATCGGGATCGCCGCCTTCCAGAAGTACATCTATGAGACGGAGGTTGCCGCTGGGGTGGCGCCGAGTTCGCGCATCTCGTTGGCAGTCATCAGCAACGGCATTCCGCCGGTGATCGGATCGAAGCCCAAGCCGACCATTCCGGTCCTGGTATTTCTCGCGCTCATGTCCGGCATGGTCATGCTCCTGTTCTCGCTGGAGAACCACGATCCACAAAGTGCAGCCAAGCTCGGCCGCGTTCCCGCGGCGGGGCTGAATGGGGCAGCCTTGCCGTATACCGAGCACAATGGCCCGACGCCGGTGCCCCGCGGGCACGCCCAAGACCGGCTGCACCGCGTCGGAGACAAGCGCAGCGCCTCCCTAGAGTCCCTGATCAAGGGTAGATAGTCGGCGATGGCAAGCGTCCGTCTGGGCAGCCTGCCGCGGAGCCTCGTCATAGTCGGCGGTGCTCTTGCGCTGATGACCTTGAGCATCGGTGCGGGCCAGCTGAAAGTGGCTGAGTTACTGGCGGCCGGCGTCGCCGGGTACGGCCTTGCCCGACTGTTGGTCGCGGTGCTCGCGGAGTGGTCCGTGCTCGTTTACGTCCTCGCCGCCATCGACCTGGTGGTTCCCGAGGACTCCCGGTACATCGTGAAGGGCTTGACGGCGTTCCAGATGCAGCCGTACCGGGTCATGGTGACGGTGATGATCATTGGATGGTTCACGGCCCTGATGATTGACCCTCGTGTCCGACCCCGTAAGACTAAGTTCGAAGGTCCTCTGATCCTCATCTGGGTTGCGATCATCGGCTCCGACCTGTTCAACCCCGGCGCGGTCAGCTCACTCTCGAGCAATGTGCTCAAGCAGCTCAGCCTCGGGCTCTCGCTTCTGCTGTTGCTCTACATCCTTGTGAGCGTGGTGCGGACCCGGGAAACGGTGGAACGGATATTGAGAGTCCTCGCGTCGGCCGGGTGCGTCGTAGCGGTCGGCGCCGTGATCGAGCGGGAAACGACATTCAACTTTTTCAACCATCTGCATCCCTTCATACCGATGTTTGCGTTCAATGGGAGCGCGGAGCTCACAGCTCTGTTCCGCTCAGGCCATTTCAGGGCTATCGCATCGGCCGGTCACCCCATCGAGCTCGCCAACGAGATGGCAATGCTGACCCCGATCGCCGCATATCTCGCGATTCGCGGAAGCAGGCTCTGGTGGGGTGCAGTTGCGCTCCTGATGCTGGGCGACCTGTCAGCTGGGTCGAGAACGGGCATCGTGGGCCTGCTCGTGATCGTCGCGGTCTTCGTCTGGATGCGACCGCGCCAGACGCTGAGATGCTGGCCGGCGTTGATCCCGATCCTGTTGGTGGTCGAGGTGGCGATGCCCGGGGCGTTGAATGGCGCGATAAACACCTTCTTCCCCAAGGGCGGCCTGATCGCGCAGCAGAGCCAGACGTTCTATTCGAAGGGATCGGTGCAGGATGCCTCCAGGCTCTCGCGGCTCGGTCCGCAGCTTCACAGCACATTCGCGAAGCACAACGAGTTCTTCGGTAAGGGCTATGGGACGCGTGTAGTTGGGCGCACAAGCATCAACGGGCCCGCTCCCACTCTCCAGAGCAGCCAGATTCTCGATGACCAGTGGCTCGGAAATCTTCTGGACACCGGCATGGTGGGCTTCGCGGCGTGGGTCTGGCTGTTCGTGCGGGTCACCAGGAAGCTACGAGCACGCGCGAAGGCCGAGCGAGCGAGCGAGGACGGGTGGCTCCCGGTGGCGCTGGCAGCGTCAATCCTGTGCTACGCGGTTTCAATGTTCTTCTATGACGCATTCAGCTTCATCCAGGCGACTGTGATGTTGTACATCCTCCTGGGGTGCGCGAGCGTCGTGCTCTGGTTGCCCGAGGCTGAGGCAGTGCCGGCCAGGCGGTTGGTCATGCCGCGGCTGAAGCTGGTATCCGATCGCCGGCCGCAGCACGCGGGCGTCGCGGGCTGACGCGATCGCTTGGTGTGCCGTGTCGGCAATCGACCGTTGCTGGCTAAAGGACTAGGGCCCGACCTGCCCGTTGGGAGGTTGGCTGGGCGCGCGCGGGCACGTAACGTGAGGTGCTATGACCGGCACAGGGCACAGCAGCCCCTAGGCGAGACTTGATGAACGCCGAAGGCGTCGAGCTCGCGGATCCGGAACGCCCTGAGCTCCCGGATCCGGAACGCCCAGAGCTCCCGGATCCGGAACGCCCAGAGCTCCCGGATCCGGAACGCCCAGAGCTCCGCGGACGGGTCATGTCGGGCTTCTTCTGGAAAGTCGCCTCCGGGGTGCTCAGCCAGGCGGTGAGCACCGTCACGTTCGTGCTGCTGGCGCGGCTGCTGACTCAAAAACAGTACGGCGTCGCGGCCATGGCCATGGTCGCCTCCGCGTTCGTCGTCACCTACGCCGATTGCGGCCTGGGAGTGGCCCTGGTCCAGAGAAAGACGATCTCCGAGGTCGACAAGAGCACTGTGTTCTGGGCGAGCGCCGCGCTCGGGACAGCGATGGCCGGGCTCTGCGTAGCGGTGGCGCCACTCGTCGCGAGCTTCTATCACACCGCGGAGGTCGAATCGCTGCTGCAGGTTCTGGCTCTGTCGTTCTTCTTTACCGGCCTCGGCTCGACGAGTCGCTCGCTGCAGCAGCGCGCGATGAACTTCCGAGTGCTCGAAGTCCGGCTGATGGCATCGATCGTCGTGGGCGGCATCGTGACCGTGGTGCTGGCGATCGAAGGAACCGGGGCCTGGTCGATCATCGCCGGCGACGTGACCGCGGCCTTCGTGTCTACAGCGCTGCTGCTGACTCTCGGAGGTTGGCGCCCACGGTTTCTCTTCAGCTTCCAAAGCCTGCGGACGCTCGGCACGTTCGGTTTGCGTTACATGACAGGGTCCACGTTTACCGTGATGAACAGCAACGCCGACAACATCCTGGTCGGCCGGGTCCTGGGCCAAGTCGCGCTGGGCACCTACAGCCTTGCCTATAGCACGATCCTCGTCCCGCTGAGCCGGATCGCCTGGCCGATCCAGCAGATTCTGGCGCCGGCGTTCGCACGGCTGCAGTCCGAAAGGGAGGCGTTAGCCGCAAACTGGCTGCGAGGAACGCGCCTCGTACTGATGGTTTTCCTGCCGATGATGCTCACTCTGACGGTGGTCGCGCCCGATTTCGTGCACGTCGTCTTTGGGGAGAAATGGAATTCCGCGGTTCCCGTCATGCGCATCCTCGCGCCGGTGGCTGCGCTCCTGAGCGTGCAGGGTGTCGCGGACGCGGCGATCCAGGCTGTGGGAGAGATGCGTAGCTACCTCCGTATGACCGCCCTTTCCTTTGCTCTGAACCTGGTCGCGTTCGTCATCGGCATTCAGTGGGGTCTGATCGGAATGGCGGTGGCGATCAGTATCTCGACGTTGATCTTCATGGTCCTTTACCTCGGCGTCGTGTCCCGCGCCATCGGCTCGCGGATGACTCGCGTGGCTGCCGGTCTCGCCGGCGTCGTCGCGGCGGGAGTCGCGCTGCTGGCCGTTGAGGCCGTGGTGTTCGACCTGTTGGTCCAGGCTGACGTGGCACCCGGGTTCCGAATCCTTATCACCACCGTGGTCGGCGTCGTTACTTTCGCACTAGTGTGCGTGTGGACCGAGCGCGAAGCACTTCTCGAGCTCGGCCGGATTGCCGCCAGGGGGCTCCCGATCCCCCGACGTTTGATTCCGGCCGCGCTGCAGTCGGCGTGAGCGTCGCTCATCACCGAGAGCGCCCGGAAACCTTCTCGCCTACCCGTTCGCGTAGGCGGGGCACGAAAGGACGCCACCTTCGACAGTGGTGCATGTCGCACGCGTAGCTATTGTTTGGGGCGTGAATTGCGCCCAGTCCTGGCTATTGGCGTGATCTCGGCGTAGCCCGGCCTCTGGCCGGGCAACTAGGCACCAGAGGGCTCAATTGTGTCGCGACGTACGGTTTTCAGATTCGGGTTGGTCGCCCTCGCGGCGCTCGTGCTTCTGGGGGCCGGAGTCGCGGTCCACAGCGCTGGTAAGTGCCGGGGGTCGACGTGCAACGATGCACCCAAGCCGACCCGACGCAAGACTCCGCAGCCGAAGCCCGGTGTCTATATCGCGGAAAGTGCGCGCGGTTCCGGCAGAGGAAACCGATGCGAGAACGCGCACGGAGTTGCCTGGTTCAACAATCCGGGGCATTGGGCGGCGCAGCCCGGCAGCCCCCGGCCGGGCGGGCGGATACGGCCCGGAGTGACGGTCTACCTGTGTGGCACGATCTCCACTCCTCTGCAGGCGCAGGGGAGTGGTGTGCCCGGAACTCCGATCGCCGTCTACTGGGAGCCGGGCGCCAAGCTTAGTTCGCCGAACTGGGGCGGGGGCGCGGCCTTCAGTACGAACGGGCACAGCTATTTGAAGTTGAACGGAGGCGGTCACGGGCTCATCGAGGCGACGGCCCTAGGTACCGATCTGCCCGACCGAGGCCAACATGCCGTCGGGATCCAGGCCTGGAACTGCAATGGCTGCACGATTGAGAACCTGACGATCGCGAATCTGTATGTGCACACCTCGCCGTCGGACACCTCGGTCGATCAGACGCAGGACAACGCGATCAGGTTCTCTGGGTCGAATCTGACGATCGCGAACAACACGATTCACGATGTGGGGTGGGCGCTGTTTGCCGACTGGGCGAATGGGAATGCCAACGACTCGATCCACGGGAACAACATCTACAACATCGATCACGGGTTCTCGTCGACGTCGGAATTTCCGGGTGGCAGCATCGGCCCGATCTACTTCTACCGCAACAATCTGCACGACTACGCCAACTGGGACACCCCCACGGACGCCTACCACCATGACGGGCTCCACTGCTACACGTCGGACAACGGCGCCGGCCCGTCGCACTACGCGGGGTTGTTCATATACGACAACACGTTTGGTGGAAATACCGGCGCGAACATGACGGCCCAGATCTTCATCGAGGGCGGCAGCGGCTCGGGCGCCACGCCGTGCGCTGACTCGACCTCAAAGATCTGGATCTTCAACAACGTCGGGAGCGTCTCCAGGGGCGTCAACAACGGCGTCTTCGGAGTGTTCTCCGGGAGTCCGCAGGTTCTGAACAACACTCTGATCGGCGCGAACACCGGCGCCGGGGTCGGCTATCTATCCGACAACGGCGTCTCCGGCGAGGACTTCCGAAACAACGTCATCACCACGGCCAACCAGCTGATTGTCGTCACCAGCAAGGGCTCGTTCACCACGGGCGCGCCGAATTACAACGTCTACGCCAACGGCGGAGACAACAGCTTCGTCTGCGTTGGCAACTACTACAACTTCGGTCAATTCCAACCATGGAGACAGTGCGTCGGAGGGGATGCGCAGTCGCGCAGGATCGCCAAGGCTCGAGTATCGAGGGCGGGCGTGCCCGAATCAGGGTCCGGCCTGACAGGAACGGGCGCCAATCTGACCTCCCTCTGCTCGGGGGGACTGGCCGCGCTCTGTCGTGACATCGTCGGACGGCCACGTCCCACCCAGGGCCCATGGAATGCCGGTGCGTACTAGGGAGGGCGCGCGCCCGGTGACGGCGCCGGGCGCGTCGGCCTGGAGGAATCACGAACTGGGCGACGGGGCGCGAGGCGCGCCGTCATCGGCAACTCGGGGCCGTGCGTATCGAGCGAGAGGGCTCGAGCGGCGTCACTCTCACCGATTCCTGGTGGTCGTCGCCGTGCTGGCGTGTGGCGCGGTCGTCGCCACGAACCTGCTGTCGCTCGGAGTCGACCAGCTGCGGACGTCCGTGATCAACGCGAACTGGGAATTCAGCTGGTCGCACGACTTGGACACCGTGCTTCTGGCGATCGGCGTCTACGTAAGTCTCGTTGGAGCGCGAGCAGACGGGCCGCAGCGGCGACTGTGGTTGGCGACCGCGGCGATACTGGCGCTATTCGTGCTCGACGAGGTCTCCGCGTTCCACGGGCAGTTTGGCAATCTGGAGAAGCTCCTCTATGCCCCGATCCTGGCTGCGCTGGTCGTGTGCGTGTGGCGCCTGACGGCGGGAACTGAAGAGCGCGCGCCGGTGATGTGGAGTTTGGTGACGCTCGTGTTCGCGTTCGCCATGCACGTCGCCGGCCTTCACCTTCTGAGGCCGATCGGCTACACGACGTACGTCTACCAGGTCGGCGTGGGCTTCAAGGAGGGAACCGAGCTCGCGGGCCTGATCCTGCTGGTCGCAGCTCTGTGGCGCCGGTCCCACGCCAGACTAGCTAGCTATGGCTAGTGGCTGGCGTTCCTGATCAGGCCCGCACGGAAGCCCGAGCCCGCGACACATTTCGGGTGCGAAGCGTACGTCCCTCCCGCTCCCGTGCGACCGCCTGAGCGAGCCGCATGCCGCCGTACCAGCTGCCCGACACGAACCGCATGATCGGACCAAAACTGCGAGCGGCCGGGGCGCCCAGGAAGTGCAGTCCTGGGACACGGCTCTCGAACCCCCGACGCAGCGTTGGGTAGCCGCCGACTCTCTGAATATCGGCGACTAGGGTCTCATCCAGAAACGGATAGCGCGTGACGTCCACCTTGTATCCGGTTCCGAACATCAGATGATCCACGTGACGCGTGGTTCCATCAGAAAGGGTGAGCTCGAGGCCTTCGCGCGCGACCTGGGCATTTGTGACCTCCGTCGCGGTGGTCAACCTCATGCCGTCGACGCGTACCTTCACGAAGTACGAGCATGCCGGACGGATCGAGCGGTGGGCGATCTTGTCCTGGGTTTCGCGAGGCAGCCTCGTGAAGAGCGCCGGCGTCGCTACCAGTCGGCTGTACCACAGCGGCCCAACGTCGGTGGGGGCGTACACGATTCGGCCGAGTCGACCCATGAAGTGTATTGGTGACCAGGAGCGCAGCCAGACGATCTCAGGGCCACGAGCGATCACCTCGACGTCCGCCCCGCGCTCAGCCATCAGCACGGCCGATTCGAACGCACTCTGGCCGGCACCGACGACCCCGACGCGCTTGCCGGCGAATCGTGCCAGGTCGTCGTGGCGGCCGGTGTGCGAGACGAGCTCGGCGGGCAGGTGATTGAAGCCGCTGGGCATGTTTTCGAATGCGGCTATCCCGCACGCCACCACGACTCGCCGCGCGGTGACGAGCGAACCATCGTCGAGCGTGAGTGCAAAGCCGCCCCCGCTGCGAGTCACGCGAGTGACCATGCGCGCATCGACATCGGGAATCGCAGTGCGCTGGACCCATGACCCGTAGTCGACGAACCGGCTCAGCGAGACGGGGTGACCGAACCGCTCGCCGATCTCTGCCATATAGCTCGTCAGGGACAAGGGACCGGCCGGCTCGATCATGTTCGTGGCGCTCATATTCGAGCGCAAGCGCATGCCCTTGGGCATTCCCCGCCAGAATGACATCGGAACCCCGAACACGTGAGCCGCCACACCCGCCCGCCGGAGGTGAACTGCGGCCGACAGGCCGTGCGGGCCGGCGCCGATGATCGCAACCTCGAGTTCGGGAAGATCGCAGCCGGTAAAGCTCGATCCGCTGACGGTAGGCGCCGTGCGCCGGAGGGCCTCGGTCACAGCTTGATCGGCGATCAACTCAGATACCTTTCTTGATTGCGAGATAGGGCAACAGGGCGAGCTCGGCGAAACCTGGACCGAGATCATCGGGCGTGAAGACGGATTCCACATCGAGCACACGGAGAGAGCGGAGGTAGGCTCGCCAGTCCAGGCGGCGCCGGACGAGTTCAGCCGCGGCCGTCGGGACATCCGTTGCGAGCCTGACCCAGGAGATGCCCGGACGAGCCTCGAGGCCATGCGGGACCGGAAGTCCGATCTGGTCCGCGTAAAGGAGATACGGGAAGTCGACACCGGCACGCGGACCGAGGCTGTGATAGCCCCAGGTACGCGCGTTGACGTCCAGGAGCTTGGGAAGTCCATCGCGCCAGTCGTACTTGTACTCGAGCTCGACGAGCCCGTAGTAGTCGATCGACCGAAGGAAGCGGATCGACGCCTCCTCGACCTCGGGGGCCTCAATTGTTCGCACGAACGTGCTGGCGCGGCCGAACTCGACGGGATGCTGGCGGAGCCGATTGACGAGCATGCTCGCCACCGGACGGCCGTGCTTGAACATCGCGCAGTAAGCCAGCTGCGCGTGCCCATCCCCGGGAATGAGCTCCTGGACGACAACCTCTTCGGTCCCAACCAGCGTGGCCGCTGCACGGAATCGCTGTACGAGCTCGTCCCGGCTGTTCGCCCGCCACGCCTTGCACTTGGTCGCGTAGAAGAAATGCTCCTTGATCGCGGGCTTGATGACGTAGGGGGGCTCGCCGTCGACGGTGTCGAGCTCGTCTTCGCTCGAGATGCGCCACGTGCGCGGCGTGGGAATGTTCAGCTCGGCTGCCCGGGCGTAGGTGTTCCGCTTGTCCCACGCAAACCGCGTCACCGACCAATCGGGCGTCGGGATTCGAAACCGCTCTGATAGCTGCTCGCGGTGGCGCGACAGAGCAGCAACCGTCTCCTCGCGCGTGGGGTACACGACCCACCCCTCCACGTCCCGACGCTCGGCGACCGACAGAAGCGCGCCCACGATCTGTTCATCCGTCCGGAGCTCGCCAAACCGATACGAGCCGACCGCGTAACGGGAGTAACGACCAATCGAATGTTCGTCATCGATAACCACGACCTCGATGCCCTGACGCCCGAGGCTGCGAACGATCCCTAGGCCCTGGTAGTCGCCGCTGACCACGATGGCGCCGGGGGCGCGACTCACCAAGTTCCCTCCTTGAGGATGACTCGGCCTTCGCGAGCAGCCGGCCCCACGACCTGCCAGGTCGACCCGTCGTGCTCGATCCAAGACGCGGCGCGTCGCCGCCACCATGCGCTGACATCGCGAGGCAGTGCCTTCCACGCCGTCGCGTCGGTGGAGAACCGGTCGAGATACCGCGAGTAGGCGCGGAAGATGTTCCGGTCGATCAGATAGTCGGGATGTGTGTCGATCATCGCCATGCCCCCCCGCCCGCGCAAGAACTCAGTCTTCGTAACCCATGTCGTTTCATCCTGGTGACCCAAGATCACGAACGGCGTGTGGTCCTGCCCGACGGTCAGCGGCAGTTCGACGAGTTCGCCGTTGAAGAAGGGCAGCCACGTACAGCAGCCACCGTTCTGCGGCTCGAATGGGTCGGTGTCCGGCCACGACGAGTCATAGTCGAAGCCGAGAGACTGCATCCAGTCGGAGCGACGGTGAAGCGCTGCGGAGCGAAATCCGACGGCGTTCCAGCGCTCGGCGGCCTCATATGCGATCGGAAGCCGTTCCTGCCACGTCGACCATGACTCCAGGTCCCGGCCGTCGTGGAAGACGCCGTGAACGCCGATCTCGAACCCGTCATCCGTCAGGTCCGAGATACGACACGGATCGATCTCGTACCGTCGAGGCACGACGTTCCAAGACGACCTCAGACCATGTGCGCGTTCGAGTTCTGCGACCGGACCGATCGCCGCGAATCCTTCCGCCTGCTCCACGTCGTGTGTCAGCACGAGGGCCCAGGCGTGGCCGTCCGGCCATGGAGCGATGTGCGGCACCGGCTCCCCGGTGATTCCGTTGAGGATCGCGAACATCAGGTCGAAGAAATCGTGCAGAGACGTTTCCACCGGCCAGCGGGGAAAGATCGACCGTGCCTGCACCCGGGCGAACCGACGTCTCAGCCAGATCTGCACGGTACGCGGAAGCAGGGGCCGAGCACGGTAGTAAGCAACCATCAAACCGCGGCGAAGGCTCCGAACTCCCCGGCTGGCCGCTGACTCCAGGTAACGCTCGGTCCAGAAGCTTTCGATGGCGTCGTTGGGATCGAAGGGAAGAAACACGCTCCCATCGTCACAGCGCCAGATCGAGCCACTCGCGCTCCCGTCCGCAGCGGTCAGCGTTCGGGCGCGGTGCCAGGCGCCGCCGCGATCGCGCAGGCGCGGCTCGGCCTTGTCGTCCGCAAGCACCGGAGTGAATAGAGAGATGGGCGTCGTGCGGTCGGCCCCGAGCACGGTGGTGACGCGTGGGCCCGCTTCCGGGTCGCGCTGCCACACCAAAGCTGGACCACCCTGCGTCGGACGCAACTCTCCGAGACCGTCGACGGCCCGGTTCGGATCGATCTCGTACGGCACCCGGAAGTGGTCGAGGATGGCGAGCCGGCTGGTCGAGCAGAACAGCGTCGCCGGGGCCTGATCAATCAGCCCGACGCTCGCGTCAACAGCAGTGAATCCGCCCAGACCAGCACGTTCGTCGAGCAGCGTGTCTATGTGTGCGTCCATGTACTCCCCCAGACAGGCTCCGGTACCTTGTCTACCAACGCGCTCGGAGGAGTTCTTTGGGCCGTGACCCGCCGTCCCCAACCTCCGGCGTTAACTTCTTGTTACCAAAAACGCGGATCGAGGAGCTCCGCGTACGTCGGTTTCTGCAAGCTAGCCAATCGTTCAGGGTGTCATGGACGAGACCGGACGATCGAAGGGCGAGTCGGCGACGTGGGCGGGGTAAAGTCGCTCACTGGCATGGAACGCACTCGAGCACCCCAACGGATACTCCTCGTCGCCTGTCCGGGTGGGCACCTCCAGCAGATGCTCGCGCTCAAGCCGGCTTGGGAGGACCTCGATCACCGTTGGGTCACCTTGGAAGCGGCCGACACAAGCTTCCTCCTCGAGCCCGAGAAACGGGTGTTCGCCCACGGGCCGACGGCCCGGAACGTGCCGAACTTCTTTCGCAACCTGCGCCTCGCCTGGACGATCGTCCGCCGCTACAAGCCCGATGTGATCCTCTCCACGGGTGCGGCGCTCGCTGTTCCGTTCTTCGTCGCCGGTCGGTTGCTCGGCGTGCGGCTCGTGTACGTAGAAAGCTTTACCAGAGTGCAGCGTCCTGCGCTGACGGGACGTCTCGTGTACCCGCTGACCGATGCCTTCTTTGTCCAGTGGCCGACCAGCTCCCACTGGAGGCGGGCCATCTACGCCGGGAGTGTCGTTTGACACTCCCAACCTCGGGCCCCCGCTCTCGCAAACGCGCTTGAGCCGCCGTTAATCGGCGGACGTCGTAACGCGTCGGCGCCGAGATCGCCTATCAGCGGGCTACGTTATGCGCCAAGCCCGGTGACGGACGACGCGCCGCGACGAGTCCAGAGCGATCGCGTACGAGCAGGCGGACGATCCGGCGGCGAAGCTCGCGTCGCGTGAAGCGGCGGTACGCCGCGTCTTGGACCCGGTCCCTGCGACGCACACATGCCCGGACATAACCGTAGAGATACGCGACTCCCTTTACGCCCCTGGGGCGAGCGAGCCCGAGCTTGACGGAACGCAGGAGGACCCAAAGCGGCGGATAGTGAGTGATGTAGGCGCACTCCCCGAGCCGCGTCAGCCCGCGGATCGCGCCATCAGCGCTGCCCCACGGACGGTGATGGATCGAGACGAGGTCCTCGAAGCTGACCGTGACGAAGCCGCGCATGCGGGCATAGGTTTCGTCGATCGTGTCCCAACCCAGCCGTTCCTGGACACCTCCGATTGCCTCAAAGCACTCTCGCGAATAGCACTTGAGCGCGCCGTGGACGTGGTGACGAGGGATTTCGATCGTCCGCCATCCGTCCGGCAGGGGCTCGACGAGCACGCCGCCTGCCAATCCGAGCCGTGGGTCTGCGGCAAAGCGCTCCATCAACAGACGGAAATAGCTCGGCTCGAGTTCGATGTCACCGTCGAGCTTCATGACGTGCGTGTACTCGTCCCATTCCACCGCAGCGAGACCCAGGTTGAAGTTCCGCGGTGCAGCGGCTTTCGCGAGCCGGTCCCGTGCGCCGGCCTGCGGCGTTGCGGCCGCGACCGTGCGCACATCGATGAACGGGACGTCCGCGGCGAGCGACCGAAGCAACTCCAGGGTTCCGTCGGTCGAGTTGTCGTCGAGCACGATCCAGCGCGCGGGCGGCAGCTCCTGGGCAGCAACCGACCGGACGACGCGCTCAATGTGCGCGGCCTCGTTCCGGACGGGGGAAACGATCAGGATCCTGGGCTGCACCGCATTCCTCAAGCCGCGGCCGCGAGCATCGCCGGCATCGGCGAGCGGTCGACGAATTCGCGATGCCATAGCTCGAACATGAACAGCGCCCAGAGCGGCTTGGTCTCCGAATCGTCGCCCGCGGTATGGCGCTCGAGCATCGATCGTACGGTCTGGGGTCGGAAGTAGCCATGATCGAGCGTCGAGGCGTCGAGTAGCACGTCGTGGACAAGATCATGCAGCTCGTTCCTGAACCAGTCGGCGATAGGCACCGAAAAACCCTGCTTGGGGCGATCGAGGGTCTCGTCCGGTAGCCAACCTCGCAGCGCCTCTCTAAAGATCCACTTCTTCTCGTGTCCGCGCACCTTCAGGTCCGCGGGAATCGATGCCGCGAACTCCATCAGCTCGTGATCGAGGAGAGGCGATCGCGCCTCGAGGGCGTAAGCCATCGTGGCTATATCGATCTTCGTGATGAGGTCGCCGGGGAGATAAGTGTTGACATCCACTTCCAGCATCACGTCGACCACATCGCTTCCCGAGGCGTCCTGCCACGAACCCGTGATCGGGTCGTCATCGGGCGTGAGGGAGACGGCTGCGGCAAAGTCGTCGCTGTAGAGCTGAGCGCGCTCGGTGCCGTTGGACCAGGACATGTAGCGCTCGTACCGGCCGGCCGGGCCCAGCGGCAAGCCCTCCATGATCCGCCGCAGCTTGTTCGACAGGCTCGTGACCTCGCCTCCGCCGAGGCGTGCGGCCCGAGCGGCGACGGCACGGCGAACGTTCAGCGGCAGCCGGTCGAAGCGCCCGCCGAGGCGGTTGGACACGTAACGCGTGTAGCCCCCGAACGACTCGTCACCACCGTCGCCGTTGAGCGCGACGGTGACTTCGCTCCGCGTCAACTCCGAGAGATAGAAGCAGGGGATTGCCGATGCGTCGGCGAACGGCTCGCCATACTGGCGCACGATCTTGGGCAGCATCTCGATCGCGTCTGGACGAACGACGAACTCGTGGTGATCGGTCCCGAACAGTTCACTGATTCGCCGGGCGTGCTGCACCTCATCGAATGCTTCGCTCTCGAACCCGATCGAGAACGTCTTGACCGGAGTGGTGCTGGCCTCGGCCATCGCGGCGACGACCGCGGAGGAATCGATGCCGCCCGAAAGGAAGGCACCCAGGGGTACGTCGGCGATCATCCGCCGACGGGTGGCGCGGCGCACGTGGTCGCGGATGGGTTCGCGAAGCTCCCGAGGATCCGTTACCTGGAGTTTGCGAGAGTAGTCAAGGCGCCAGTAGCGTTCGATGGTGGCCTCGCCATCCTCGAACACCAGCGTGTGAGCCGGTGGCAGCTTCCGAACGCCCTTGAAGATCGACAGCGGGGACGGCACGTAGCCGTAGGCCAGGAAGTAGTCAACCGCCCGTGGATCGAGGATCCGCTCTGTCTCCGAACCTTCCAACAGAGAGCGCAGTTCCGAGGAGAAACACACCCCGCCCCGGGCGACGCTGTAGAAGAGCGGCTTTTTGCCGATCCTGTCGCGCGCCAGCAACAGGCGACGCCGCCGGCGGTCCCAGAGTGCAAAGGCGAACATCCCGTGCAGGTGACGCACACATTCGACACCGAACTCCTCGTAGAGATGCACGATGACCTCGGTGTCGCCCTCAGTGGCGAAGCGATGGCCTTTTCCTCGCAGCTGCTCGCGCAGCTCCTGGAAGTTGTAGATCTCACCGTTCAGGACGACCACGACCGAACCGTCCTCACTGAAGATCGGTTGATCGCCGGTCACGAGATCAACGATCCGCAGGCGCTGAATCCCTAGACCAACGTTATCCTCGACGAACACCCCACGGGAGTCGGGGCCACGGTGCTCGATCGCGGCGCACATGCGCTCGAGGACATCACGGTCGAGTGGTCCCGTGGCAGGCGGCGCGATTTTTCCGGCAATTCCGCACATGGCTCACGAAAGGAACGTGCTGGGGCGCCCGCTTCTCACGGAGTCGCTCTCACGCCGTCAGGAATGCCTGGCGCGGCTTGCCCCAGATCGCAGCGCGTACCGCGGCACCGAGCGCATCGGCTTCGAGGGCGCGGACGCCGCCACGGGGGGGCACCGAAGCCACCGCGGCGGCCAGCTCGTCGCCTGTCCACACGACGATTACGTTCCCGCGTTGCTCGAGCGCCTCGGCGAGTTCGGCCTGGTGGTCGTCGACCGTTTCGGAATAGCGCTTGAGTCTCGGGAAGACAATCGGGACGTGGCCGGCGCGCAACGCGCACATGATGCTCCCCACGCCCGCGTGGCTCACGACGACATCCGCGGACTCGATCAACTCAACCATGCGGCCGAAGGACACGAACTCATCGGCGCGGGCGCAGGGAGGAGGCGTCGCCGGGCCATGCTGCACGTGTAGATCTTCGGGCGGAAGCACGGCCAAGGCCCTCATCATCCGGTCGAACGGTGCGGGACTCGAGCCACAGGTTGCGAAGATCACGCGACGCTCCCCGCGTAGGCAAGTGCTTCGCCGAGCGAAATGAGCGACATGCCGCGCTCGCGAGCGTTCTCAGCGATGATCTCGATCGCATCGGCGGTCGGTGCAGCGCTCGCTCGGCGCGCATGACGAGCCGAGTCGTGTAGGAGGAGGATTCCACCGTCGTCGAGCTGATCCGATACGACATCCGCTATCCGCGCGGCGCCGACTTCCTCCCAATCCAGTCCCCATGCGGACCAGTACACGACGCTCATCCCCAACGACGCGCAGGTCCGCGCCGCGCCGTCGGACATCTTCCCGTACGGCGGGCGGTACCAGCGGCACTGCACGCCAAGATGCTTCTCGAGCACGGAATATCCGCGACGCATATCCTCGTCGCTGCGATCGGAATCGATCCGGTCCTGGCGCTCGTGACCGTAGCCATGCAGTGCGATCTCGTGACCGCGCTCGACCACCTCTCGCGCCAGGGCGGGGTGGCTCTCGACCTGGGTGCCGAGGAGGAAGAAGGTCGCGCGCACGCCCGTCCGGTCAAGGGCATCAAGGACCGCGGGGGTCGCGTCCGGGTCGGGCCCGTCATCGAAAGTCAGTACCGCGTGTCCGCGGGGCTCCACGCGTTCGAGGCCAGGGTACGTCTGCCAGCGGCGCGCCCGGCCGGGATGCCACGCATAGAGTCGCTCACGGGCGGCTTGCGGAATCAGCGACCGCAGTCCGGATGCGCTGTTGCGGAGCTTCATTCCGCTCTGACGCATGTCGGGGCATCCGCGGCGGCCGATATCGGATCTAGTCCCATTGAACCTTCACTGTAAGTCTCGGGAGAGTTTGCATGGCCATCCGATCGGCCGGTTTCGCTGATCGCAGACCCTGAACCATTGGCCAGAGAAGGCCGGAGCGACCTATGCGGTCGACGCTCGCTGGCGGAGCAACTGGAGCGGGGTGCGCAGCAGCAGGCGGAGGTCGAGGCCCAGTGACCAACCGCGCACGTAGGCGACGTCCATCTCGAGCGCCTCCATGAAGGTGCAGTTGGCGCGAGCGGTGACCTGCCAAAGGCCGGTGATGCCCTGAGGCATGGCGAAGCGCTCCATGTGATGGGGCTGGAAGTTCTCCGTCTCATAGGGGATGCAAGGGCGCGGGCCGACGAGAGACATGTCGCCGCGGAGCACGTTTATGAGTTGGGGGAGCTCATCGAGGCTGGTGCGCCGCAGGCCGCGGCCAAAGCCGGTCACCGCGTCCGAACGCTCGAGCTTGTACACGCCCGCCTCGGTTTCGGTGCTGCCTGAGGCCGCCAGGCGGACCGCCGCTCGGTGCACGGATTGGTCGGTGTCGACCTTCATGGTCCGGAACTTCAGAGCCGTGAATTCCTTCATGTTCGTGCCGAGTCGCGTCTGGCGGAAGAACACCGGACCGTTCGAGTCCAAACGGATGCGCAGCGCTATATAGGCAAAGAGCGGCGCCAACGTGATCAGCGCCAGCCCGGACACCGCGATGTCGAGGGTGCGCTTGAGCGTGCGGGCAACGTGCGAGGCGTGAATGGGGGGCAATCCCAACAGGGGAAGGCCCTCCACCGAATGCACCGTCACGCGGGGTCCGACGAGCTCGAACAGCCGCGGCACGAGATCGATCTGCACCGGGAAGGCTCGCAGCTGGCGCAGCATCGCGAGCAGTTCCTCCACCGGCTCCCTCGAGAACGCGATGATGACGCGCTCGACATCGAGACTCTTGACAACATCGGCGAGTCGCTCCGGTCCCCCGAGGATGGCCAGGTGCTCGGGCAGGTCGCCGCGCCGGGCCTTCGGGTCTCGATCCATGAATCCGACGACGTTCAGTCCGTACTCGGGATGCTTGACCAGCTTGCGAGCGATGAGCTGACCGACCTCGCCGGCACCCAGGATCAGCGTGTTCTGGACGTACGCGCGGGACGCCCGGCACAGGCGACGGGTCACGGTTCGCGCCAACGGCAGGGTGCAGATCGCGATCACCCAGAACGTGATCAGCGCATAGATGCTCGGGCTCGTGCGTCCGATTAGGCGCGAGGCGACCAGCAGCGCCCACACCCCGATCGTAACCAGGTAGAAGACCTTCACGATGTCGTCCGCGGTCGAGTGGTCGGCGTGCTCCTGGTCGGCGCGGTAGAGGCCCTGGAGCTTGGCCACCATCAGCCAGCACGGCAGGGTGCATAGGAAGATCAGCATCTCCTTGGTGGAGCCGAGTGCGCCTTCCTCTCCCCAGTAGAGCGTGGTGACGAGGTACGCCAGACTGAGAGCGAGCACGTCGGCGATCATCAGGCTGCGGGGCACCAGCCGCATTCGGCGCTCCAGATTGGAGCGGCCCAACAGCGTCCGGCTGTGATCGTCCATGGCGGCTACCAGGTCGCGGGCGAAGAAGGTTTCGCCGCGGGATCGATCCGCCAGTGGTGCTGCCGCCGAGCGGCGCGCGTTAATCGGAGTCACCGAGCTCATGCCGCGCAGGATGAACGGGGACACGCTCGTGCGCTAGGCCAGGGTTGACCAAACGCTCCAATCCCGGTCTCCGGAACGGGGGGACACCTGACCCTTCGTCCAGGACACCGAAGCACCCCGCCGCGGCATGCGTCGACACGAGTATCGGCGTGAGCGGATGGAAGCTGAAGTTCCTACGTCTGATTGTCGACGCCCAGGGATGCGTAAGCAGCAAGAAGTGCCACTTCGGATCTCTCCCACGTCAGCGTACGAGCTCGAGCCCGTGCCCGCCTTGCCAAGCTCACTCGGACGACGGGATCGGCCGCAAGAAAAGCGATCTGCTCGGCGAACGCCTCGGCGTTTCCGGGCGGCACGAGGATCGCCGCCTCGCCAACCGTACGGCGGTTCTCGAGCAGATCGTAGGCAACCACCGGCTTGCCAAGCGCGAGATATTCCGCCAGCTTGATCATCGTCGACTGCCGATTGAGTGCCGAGTCGGGCGCAGGTTCGACGCATATATCGGCGTCCCGGATAAGCGTGGGCACGGTTTCCGCGGCTACCCAGCCGGTGAACGTCACGCATCCGGTGACACCCCACCGCTCCAGTTCCGCTTCGACCGCGTGGCGCCCGTCACCATCGCCGATGATGGTCAGGTTCGCCTCGATCGAAGGGGTGCGGTCCCGCAGGTGGGCGAGAACGCGGGCCAGCCCATCGACTCCATCCTGGTCCGCGACGGCGCCGAGATAAGCGATGCGAACGAAAGCCAGGGGGCCAGGACGATGAGACATGGGCAGACGCAGCCAGCTCGCGGGCGGCCCGTTACGTACGACGGTGACCTCGGGCGGTGCCTTCCGGCCACGGTCGGTTGCAATGTCTGCGTGGGAGTCGTTCGTGGCCAGGACGCGGCTGGCCACGGCAAACGTAAGCCGTTCGCCGGCTCGGGCGAGCCGCACGAGGTGCGGAGAATTGAGCCGGACCGCCACCAGTTCAGGACCGAGGTCGTGATGGTCGAACACCACGTGCCTGCGAGCGACCCTGAACATCGCACCAGCCAGGAAAAGCATGTCAGGCGGGTTGTGAATATGGAGGACGGTCGATCCTCTGAAAAGCGCTCGTAACGCGGCGACGTGCAGCGCAACCACGGCGACCAGATGTTCGGCCACGAGCGTGGCCAGAATCGGACGTCCCGACTGAATCGCGGGAAAACGTCGCACCTCCACGCCGTTCACGCTTTCACGGAATGGCTGCCTGATATGACGAGGTGCAATGACCTCCACGACATGGCCCGCGGCAACCAATGATTCGGCCTCGTGGCGGACGCGAACATCCTGGGGGTACGCATTGTTCGGCAGGAGCATGGTGACCTGTTCGACACGCCGAATCGGCTGGAGCGTCCGCCTCGGCACGCGTGGCCGTCGGCCAACAGCGAGCGTCGGGTCCGTGCGGTCCGGGGTTACGGACGAGGAGGCAGGGTCGAACGCGCGTGAACGGCGGTACGCGAGGATGGCGACCTCGACAGCAACCGTCACGACGGCACCCAGGCCGAAAGCGATCCCTAGTCGAGAGCCGTCGCCGCGGATGGCGATCGCGTCTGCTCGCCGAGAGCGGCGGATGGCGATCGTGTTTGATCGCCGATAGCGATCGCCGCGGATGGCGATCGCGTCTGCTCGCCGAGAGCCGCGGATGGCGATCGCGTGTGGTCGCCGGAGCTCGGGCTGGATCATTCGCATTTCCCCACGTTCTTGCTGCCCGTGCACGCGGCTACAGGCGCCGAATTTGGCTTCTATGCCGGTGTTTTGCAGGATGGACAGCGGGTTACTCGTCAAGCAAACTCCGAACGCCAAACCCCAGCCTTAAGACGAGGCGAGCGGCCAATTACCCAAACTTTGGTGTAGTGGGTCGGAGGGCACTGCAGCGAGGGCCGCTCCGCCAACCGCGGGAGCATGGTCGGGGGGTCCCGCTGCCGATCTTTACCCCTGGCGATCCGACGGGTCGGGGGCGCGGCGATCTGGGCTTTCGGCCAGGGCCCGCGAGCGGTCGGTTTGCGACGCTTGCCCAACTATGTTTCCCGTGCGCCTCACGATGCCCGCGGCGGACAGCATGCGGCGCATCATCGTCGCCGGCCTGCTCGCGATGCTGGTGTTGGTCGCTCTTCAGGCCGTGAGCCAGGCGATCGACTTCAGCGTCTTCAATCTCCGAATCCGGGCGCTCAACTCCGACAAGCACGACAGTCTGTTCGGCCTCGCGAGCCTGTTGGCGCAGGCCGCCGTCGCCGCGGCGAGCATCTGGCGCGGGCGCCGCGTGGAGCGGCACCGCCGGGCGTGGTACGCGCTGGGAGCGATCGTGGCCGGTCTGGTCATCGTCCGGGGGCTCATCACATTCAACGCGACAGCGTTGGCGGTGCCGCTGGCGTGCGTGTTCTGTCTGCTGTGCTGGCTGACGTGGCGCGATCCGGGTCCCGCCCGAGCCGTCGTGTGGGCAGGCCTCGTCCTGATGGCGACCTCGTTGCTGCTCCACAAGGTTGGGCTGGCCGCCGATTCGAGCACGGCCAGCGACTACACCTGGGCCTATCAGATCACCAGCATGGTCAAGCACGGGGCCGAGCTCGCCGGCTGGACGCTGTTGGCCACGGGAATCGCTGCCGGCGTCGAGGGGCGCTCGGCGCGAGAAGTCACCTCGGCGCGGTCGCTGGTCCTAGAGACGGAATCGGCGACCCCGTGACCGATGTGTCCGCGTGCGCTTCGGCGCCGCGCCCGGCCATAGCGACTGCGCTGCGCCCGCGCGCGGACGATCGCGTCGAAAGCTGATCAATCCGCAGAGCGTTGATAAGGACGACGCACATGAGAAAGTGGAGAAAGCCATGATGAACGGTCTGATGATGGACGACTTTCAACTGTCGCTGACGGTGCTCGTGGAGCGGGCGGAGCGACTGAATTCGGCCGCGCCGGTGGTGTCTCGTCGTCCTGACGGATCCGTGCGTCGCATGACCCTCGGCGAGTGCGCCGATCGCGCCCGGCGGCTCGCAAGCGGGCTTGCCGAGCTGGGCATTGGGGACGGCGATCGAGTGGCGACGCTGCTGTGGAACCAGACCGAGCATCTCGAGCTCTACTTCGCGGTTCCGCTCATGGGAGCGGTGATCCATACGCTCAACCCGCGCCTGAGCCCAGACGACCTGAGCTACATAGCCGCCGACGCCGAGGATCGTGTCGTCGTCGTCGACGAGACTCTCGTTCACCTCCTTGACTCGATCGACTACGACTTCGAGCGAGTCATCGTTGTCTCGGACTCCGCCGCGTCACCTGACGGAACGATCGAGTATGAGTCGGTCATCGCGGGGTCAGAGCCGATGACCTGGCCGGCCGTCAACGAGCGTCAGGCCGCGGCGATGTGCTACACGTCGGGAACGACGGGTCGCCCGAAGGGAGTGATCTATTCACATCGGGCTCTCGTGCTGCACTCGCTCGTCTTTGCTCTGCCGGACGCGCTGGGAATCAGCTCACGCGACGTGATCCTGCCGGCAGTCCCGATGTTCCACGTCAACGGCTGGAACCTGCCGTTCACGGCCGCCTTGACGGGCGCGAAGTTGGTGCTGCCAGGCCCGCGGCTGGACCCCGTCAGTTTGCTGGACCTGCTCGACGGCGAACGCGTGACATTCACCGCTGGGGTGCCGACGGTGTGGATGGCGGTCCTGCAGGCGCTCGATGCCGAGCCTGGTAGATGGGACCTTCAGTCCTTGGCGCAGGTGAACCTCGGCGGCGCAGCGGTTCCGGCGAGCCTGATTGCCAGCTTTGAGCGCCATCGCTTGACCATCATCCAGGGGTGGGGCATGACCGAGACCTCGCCGCTCGGGACACTGTCGAGACTGCCCGCCGAGCTGGAGAGCCTTCCCCCAAGCGATCAGCACGAATATCGCGCGCGCCAGGGAACTCCGATCCCGCTGATCGAGATCCGTGGTCGGGCCGACGACGGAGAGCTGATCCCGTGGAACGACCAAGCGATGGGAGAGCTCGAGATCCGTGGCCCGTGGGTCGCGGCCGCTTATCACGGCGGGACGGGCGCGGACAAGTTCACCGACGACGGCTGGTTCCGCACCGGCGACGTCGTCCGCATCAATGAGCGCGGCTGCATGCGCATCTGCGATCGGGCCAAGGATCTCGTCAAGTCTGGTGGCGAATGGATTTCCTCGGTCGACCTCGAGAACGAACTGATGGCGCACAGCGCGGTCGCCGAGGCTGCGGTGATCGCGATTCCGGACAAGAAGTGGGGCGAGCGGCCTTTGGCTGCGGTCGTGCTTCGCGACGGCATGCAGGCGAGCCCCGAGGAGCTCCGTGACCATCTCGGTGGCGAGTTTGCCAAGTGGCAGCTGCCCGACCGGATCGAGTTCATCGAAGCGATTCCGCGCACCGCGACCGGCAAGTTCAAGAAGACGGCCCTGCGCGAGCGCTTCGTCGAGGCGGCCTAGCGCCGTCTCCTCGACGCCCTCGCGCCACGACGCGACGAGGGCCGAGATAGAGCGGGTAGCAGCCGAGCGCGTTGTGGAGACGTGGCGGCTCGGACACCCCCGAGGCTGACGCGAAAGATTCGGGTTGTGAGCCACCCGGTGCTTGCGTATCGACACTCGCACCGGTCGCCTCCGCACGGCGATTCCCGTCGGAGATGGGCCGCACGGGCTGTGCGTGTGGCCCCAACCCGGGCGCTACTCGCTCGGGCATACCGGGATCCTGCGTCAGCGGCGTGGCGGGTTCGGACCTCGCCAAGAGAACCTGCATAACACGACAATTCAGCCTCGAGCCGGTTGACCGTGGCGGACTACGCACGTGGCATGCGGGAAACGCCACGGTCCGGCCGAAGCATCGCGATTGTCGTGTTATGCATGGTCTGGCGGGGTCGCACACCGTGCGCTCGCAGCCAGCCCCCGCCCGCCTTCCCTCCAGGTGCCCGCCGTTAGAAACCGGCAGCCGAGCGGCGGGAGGCGCCGGCATTCTCGACCAGCCTCACCTCGGCGGATCCGCGCTCTCGGCCTCGGTCACAACGACCGCGCCCTGGGCCCCGGTCACAACGAACCGCGCTGCGCCCGGGCCTACGTCCGCGCTGCGCCCGGGCCTACATCACCCGGCGCGATGTGCGCTCGTCAGCGGACGGCTTGAAGGTTATGGCCGTTTACGACGCCCTGGTCGGCGTCGCGGTTACGGCCGAAGCGCTCGTGGCTGTTGACCCAGGTCTCGGCGAGGACGGCCGAGGTCAGCGAGATATCCCCGGCGAGCACCGTACCGGCGCAGATCTCGGCGAGCTTGTGGGCCTTGCCCTTGCCGTAGCAGCCGAGCAACTCGAGGCATTCACGCTGCGTGGGAAGGGCGGTGCCGCCGCCGTAGGTGCCCACGATCAGGCTGGTCAGCGTGATCGACCAGTAGTAGTCGCCGTTCTCGAGCAGCCGGCCGTAGACGATCGCGGCCTGTGACTCGGCGATGTTCGCGGCGTCCTGGCCGGTGGCGATGAAAATCGCGGTGATGCCGTTGGCGCCGTGGGCGCTGTTGGAGGCCGAGCCGGCGAGGATCGTGCCAACCGTGTGGACCTGCCGGTAGTCGTAGACCGACTGCGTGTCGACGCCCATCAGGCGCTGAAGCACGTCGTTTTTGATCACGGTCTCGGCAACGACGCGCTTGCCGCGGGTCAGGAGCATGTTGATGTGCGAGTGCTTCTTGTCGGTGTCGATCGCGCCGGTCAGCCGGTACTCGGCGCCGCCGGGGTAGTTGGCCTTCATCCACTCGCAGGCGGCGTGCGTCGCCTTGGCGGTCATGTTCTGGCCGGCGGCGTCGCCGGTCGTGTAGTTGACCCGCAGATAGAGGAGCGGACCGACCTGATACTGGCCGATGTAGGTCATCTTGCCCGAGCGGGTGGTCGCCTCGGCGGCGATTCGGATCTCGTCCTCGTGCCGCTCGATCCAGTCGCCGAACTCACGGGCCTCAAGCGCATCGTCGAATATGAACACCGGGGCGCGTTGCATGCTGTCCTCGACCACGGTCGTCTTGACGCCGCCGCACTCGGACAAAACGCGCATGCCGCGGTTGTAGCTGGCGACGAGTGAGCCTTCGGCCGTGGCCAGCGGCACGTAGAAGTCGCCCCGGGCGTGCTCGCCGTTCATCCGCATCGGACCAGCCACGCCGATCGGCACCTGCGCCACTCCGGTGAAGTTCTCGATGTTGCCCGGCAGGACGCTGGGGTCGAACGAGAACTGTCCGACATGCTCGAGGCTGGCCCCGGTCTGCTCGCGCAGGAACTCCCGGCGGCGTGCCGCCATGGCCGGCGTGTAGTCGCCCTCCCGATCGCGCGGGACGCGCGGGGCGGGCTTGTTGTCGTCGTCCTTGTGGCGCGGCAGATGCGCGGCGTTAGCACTCGTGAACATGTCCTACCAACGCCGGGCGCCTATGCGTCCTTGTGGAGAGCCCGAAATTCGTGACCCGGTCGCTCCGAGACCGTGAAAGTGTGCGGGCGGACAGCACGTTCATTGACCGAGCAGGCCGCGACTGCGGTCCGAGCGATCATCGACCACGCGTATCCGGCAATGAGTTCGCGCGAGATTCCACAAACGGTCGGGCCCTCTTCGAGCGGGGCCGAGGAGGTTAAGCGTTGACCAAAGAGACATCGTTCTGGCATCCGTACGCGGATATGGGTTCCGTTCGCCATTCCGAGCACGTGATGGAGCGCGCGGAGGACGTGTGGGTGTGGGACACCGACGGGAACCGTTACCTGGATGCGACCGCCGGCCTGTGGTACGCAAACGTGGGTCACGGCAGGCCCGAGATTCGTGCCGCCGTCGCCGCCCAAATGGAGCGCCTCGAGGCATGCTCGGCATTCTTTGATCTCGCCAACCCGCCGGCGCTGGAGCTCGCGGAGGCGCTCGCGGAGCGGGCGCCGATGCCGGCAAAGGTCTTCTTCGCTTCCGGCGGCAGCGATGGAATCGACACCGCGGCCAAGCTGGCTCGCCGCTATTGGTGGGAGCTCGGCGACCGCAACCGCACGGTGCTCATCAGCCGCACCGGCGCGTATCACGGCACCCACGGGTTCGGCACCGCGCTTGGCGGCATCCCCAGCAACCAAGTGGGCTTCGGACCGCTGAACGAGACCATTCGTGTGCGACACGACTCGCTGGAGGAGATGGAGCAGGCGTTCGCGCGGATCGGCTCCGAGCGAGTGGCGGCGGTGTTCATGGAACCGGTGATCGGCGCCGGCGGCGTGTACCCACCCGCCCCCGGGTACATCGAAGGCGTCGCGGAGTTGTGTCGGCGAACCGGGGCCCTGCTCGTGATCGATGCGGTGATCTGCGCGTTCGGTCGCCTCGGCACGTGGTTCGGGATCGAGCGCTGGGGCGTCGAGCCGGACATGATCGTGTTCGCGAAGGGCGTGACCAGCGGCTATCTCCCCTTGGGAGGCGTCATGATCTCCGAGCGGATCGCCGAGCCGTTCTGGGGCGAGCCGGGGGGACCGATCTTCCGGCACGGCTCGACCTACGCCGGTCATCCCACGTGCTGTGCCGCCGCGCTCGCGAACATCGCGCTGCTCGAGCGCGATGGTCTACTCGAGCGCGGGCGCGAACAGGAGCAGGCGCTGATCGATGCGCTCGCGCCGCTTGCCACGCACGAATTCGTGTCCGAGATCCGGGGCGGCGTGGGAACGATGGCCGCCGTCGAGCTGAAGGCAGAGCTTTGTGAAGGGCAGCCCCGCGTCGCTGCCGCGCTGGCGCTGGGCGCGCGTGCGGCCGGGATCTTCGTACGTCCCGGGGGAACCGCGATCGCGGTGTCCCCGCCCCTGACGGCGACCGCCGAGCACTTCGCGTTGATCGCCGAGGGGATCGAGTACGGCCTGAGCACGCTGCGCGAGGACGTCCTCCTCGCGGCGTAGGGCACGAGCCAGACACCCCCACCGCCGGTAGGTCACCGATCGGGCGTCCAAATCGGCCCGATCAGACGGCGGGAATGACGGCTTCGATTAGGTGCGGGCCCGGTTCAGCAATGGCGTGCTCAAGGGCGCCCATGAGCTGCTCCGCCGTGTCGACGCGGCGCGACGAGATGCCAAGCCCGGTGCCGAGCTC
The DNA here is from genome assembly GCA_963783415.1 of uncultured Solirubrobacterales bacterium. Lineage (GTDB taxonomy): Bacteria > Actinomycetota > Thermoleophilia > Solirubrobacterales > Solirubrobacteraceae > Palsa-465. The sequence goes on along the minus strand of CAWANN010000020.1, from coordinate 159,463 downwards.
GACGAAATCGAGGTCTGGATTCCCCAGCTCGAGCTGAACTCGAGCTCTGGGACCAGCCTCCTGTACGCCGATGCGTGCGAACTCCGCGTTGAGGATCGCATAGGAGCGGTTGTTGAAGATCACGACCGTGACGTCGAGCTGTTCGCGCGCCATCGTCCATAGCGACTGGATCGTGTAGAGCGCGGAGCCGTCGGCCTGGAGTGCCATCACCGGGCGGTCTGGGCAAGCGACCGCCGCGCCAACCGCGACCGGCAACCCTTGGCCGATGGCGCCGCCGGTCAGGGTGAGCCAGTCGTGCCTGGGAGCCCCCGCGGTATTGGCCGGCAGGGTCAGAGCCGACGTCAGCGCCTCGTCGGAGAGAATCGCCCACTCGGGCAGCGTGGCGCCGATCGCCTGGCAGACCTTCGCCGCGGTGAGCGGACCTTCGGGCCGTGGGGGCAGGAACGCCGCTTGCAGCACGGGCTCGGCGTTCGCGGCGTCAAGCGCCTCCCCCAAGTCCTCGAGGCTCCTGAGCACGTCCGAGGTCGGCGGCGAGAGCTCGTGCACCGCGCAACCGGCCGGAACCAAAGAGCTGTCCTTGCCTTCGTAGGCAAACGACGAGTACGGAGCGGTCGCGCCCGCCAGGACCAGGTGCTCGAGGCCGTCGAGCTGCTTCGAGACGAGCTCAGGCCAGTACGCGAGCCGCTCTACGGCAGGCAGACCGGCGCCGCGTTCAAGGCGGGCCACGTTGCGCTCCGCGAACAGTTTCGTCCCGGTCACAGCGGCGATTCGAGCGGCCGCGCGGAGGCCAGGCTCACGTAGGGCCTTACCTCCTAGGAGCATGCCGGTCCGGCCGCCGCCCCGCAACGCCTTCGCGGCCGCCTCGATCGTCTCGGGCGGGACCGCGGGCGGCGCAGCGGCCGGGGGTGGTGCCGCGGGTTCGGCGCCGTCCTGCCAGGACACGTCGGCCGGCACGATCAGGGTTGCCACCTGGCCCGGGGGGCGGGTGGCGGCGGCGATCGCCTCGACGGCGTCACGAGGTAGCTCTTCAGTCGTCCTCGATGTCCGCACCCACGCGGACACGTTGCGCGCGACGGTCTCGATGTCGGACTGCAGCGGGGTGTCGTACTGCGTGTGGTACGTGGCGTGATCGCCGACGATGTTGACCACCGGGACGCGGGCCCGGCGCGCATTGTGGAGGTTGGCCAGCCCGTTCCCAAGCCCGGGTCCCAGGTGAAGGAGAGTCGCCGCAGGTGCGTCGGCCATCCGCGCGTAACCATCAGCAGCTCCGGTCGCGACGCCCTCGAACAGGGTGAGAATCGCCCGCATCTCCGGCACCGAGTCCAGCGCGGCGACGACGTGGATCTCCGACGTACCCGGGTTCGTGAAGCACGTGTCGACTCCGGCGCCGACGAGCGTCTCGATCAGTGCCTGCGCACCATTGTTCATCGTTTCCCCATCTCGGCTGGAGCCTGGATCACGGGCAGGTCCGACGCCCCGACAGCTCGCCAGACTAGCGCAGGTCGTCCACCCGCACATCGTTCGGACCCCACGGCTGCGGCCATGAGGAGACGTCTTTTTAGCCGTCCGAGGACGCAAGCGGAAGTGCGCGTATTCCGGGGCCGTTCATCAAGTACCACGACTCTTTTCGAAGACAATCGGTGAAGGGGATAACTTTGCACGTACTAGACGCGCGGGCGCAGGGGAACGCCGTGCGCTTCGTCGCACTCGACAAGCAGCACGAACACATCAAAGAGGAATTGACGGAGGCGTTTGCCCGCCTGCTCCGAACGAGCGCATACACGCTCGGATCCGAAGTGGAGCAGTTCGAGTCGGAGTTCGCCGACTACTGCGAGACCGGCGAATGCGTGGGTGTCTCGTCGGGAACGGCGGCTCTCGCGCTCGTGCTGCGGGCCGCGGGCATCGGCCCGGGTGATGAGGTGATCGTCCCCGGGCACACGTTCATCGCCTCGGCGCTCGGCGCGGTACACGCCGGCGCGACGCCGGTCCTGTGCGACGTCGACGAGGCCACGGGCCTGATCGATGCGGAGGCCGCCCGGGCGGCGATCACGCCGCGCACCGCAGCGATCGTCGCCGTTCATCTCTACGGACAGATGTGCGACATGGACGCGATTGCCGAGGTCGCCGAGCCGCGCGGCCTGTTCGTACTCGAGGACGCGGCCCAGGCCCACGGCGCGCTTTACAAGGGACGCCGCGCCGGGTCGCTCGGCGCCGCCGGCGCGTTCTCGTTCTACCCGAGCAAGAACCTGGGCGCACTCGGAGACGGGGGCGCCGTCTGCACCGACGACGAAATGCTCGCCGCGCGCCTGCGCCGGCTGCGAAATCTCGGCCAGCGGACGAAGGGAGAGCACGTCGAGTTTGGCTTCAACGAGCGGCTCGATGGCCTGCAGGCCGCGCTGCTGCGGGTCAAGCTCCCGCATCTGGACGCGTGGAACAGCGCGCGGCGCATCTGCGCCGAGCGCTACCGCGATTTGCTGCAGAGCGACGTCACGCTGCTCCAGGAGCGGCCCGAGAGCCCGTGTGTCTATCACCTCATGCCCGCGCGCTTTGAAAACCGGGACGCGGTCGCGGCGGAGTTGCGCACCCGAGGAATCGAGACCGGTATCCACTACGCCCCCGCGATGGATGGTCATCCCGCGCTCGAGGGCATCGCCACCGTCAGTGGCGAGATTCCCGCCGCGCAGGCCTGGGCAGCGGAGGAGCTGTCGCTCCCGATGCACCCTGACCTCAGCGCGGACGACGTGGGTTACGTCGCCGAAGCCGTGATCGAGGCCATCGGCACGACAGCGAGCGCGGGGGAGGCCTGATGTTGAAGTCGACGATCGAGATCAGCGACGCGGAAAACGCACCCGGGGTTGACCCGGTTGGGGTGGCGGTCGTCGGTCTCGGATACTGGGGCCCGAACCTGTTGCGAGTGCTCGGCGACAACCTCGACGTCAGTGTTCGCTGGATCTGTGACCTTGATCCCGAGCGCCTTGGCAAGTATCGGCGGCGCCATCCTGGCGCCCGCGCGACCACCCGCTTCGAGCGTGTGCTCGCGGACCCCGCCGTCGACGCCGTCGTCATCGCCACGCCCGTAGACACTCATTACAACCTCGCCGCTCGGGTGCTCGAGGCGGGCAAGCATGTGTTCGTCGAGAAGCCGCTCGCTCCGTCGAGCGAGTTGGCGGACGAACTGGCCCGCATCGCCGCCGAGCGGGGCCGGATCTTGATGTGCGGCCACACGTTCCTTTACAGCCCGCCGGTCCGCGCGATCAAGCGCATGATCAGCGAGGGCAAACTCGGCGACATCTACTTCATCTCATCGAGCCGTGTGAACCTTGGGTTGCACCAGCGTGACGTCAGCGTGATCTGGGACCTCGGGCCGCATGACTTCTCGATCCTGCTCTACTGGCTCAGCGAGATGCCGACAAGCGTCCGCGCGATCGGGCGCGACTCGATCGTCAAGGGCATCGCCGATGTCGCGTTCGTGACGATGACGTTCGCGTCCGGGATCATCGCCAACATCGAGCTCAGCTGGCTGGCGCCGAGCAAGCTCCGCCGCACGGTGCTGGTCGGCTCCGAGCGGATGGCGATCTACGACGACGGGGCGCCCGAGCCGGTGCGGCTGTTTGATCGAGGCGTGGTGTATCGCGACCCGGAGACGTTTGGGGAATACCACCTGTCTTACCGCAGCGGCGACGTAATCTCGCCCAAGATCGACTCCTATGAGCCGCTGGGGCTGGAAGTGGCCGACTTTGTCGGCGCGGTCCGCTCCGGGGAGAAGATGGAGTACCACACCGCGATCGCACGCAGCGTGGTTCGCATGGTCGAGGCCGCCGATCGCTCCCTGCGAGAGGGAGGGCGCGAGATCACGGTCGAGCCGGATACGGGCGAGACCAACCTGACGGCTGCGCGCGGCCTGGCGGTGAACTGATGACTGATCCGCGGCAAGAGCCGCCGTTCATTCACTCCCATGCGCTCGTCGAGTCGGAGGAGATCGGTCCGGGCACGCGCATCTGGGCGTTTGCCCACGTGTTGCGGGGGGCGATCATCGGGGCCGATTGCAACATCTGCGACCACAGCTACATCGACGAAGACGTCGTCATCGGTGACCGCGTGACGATCAAGGGGCAGGTGGCCATCATCGACGGTATGAGGATCGAGGACGACGTGTTCATCGGCCCCAACGCCACCTTCACCAATGATCCCTTCCCGCGCAGCCGGCGCGACGCGTGGGAGTGCGCGACGATGGTGATCGGGAGGGGGGCCAGCATCGGCAGCGGCGCGGTGTTCCTTCCCGGGGTCAACGTTGGCGAGGGGGCCATGGTTGGAGCCGGCGCCGTCGTCACGCAGGACGTGCCGCCGTTCACGGTCGTCGTCGGCAATCCCGCCCGGGTGGTGCGTGAGGTTACACGCGACGAATGCATCCCTGAGCAGGCTTACTCGAGAGGGCTGTCGAACGGCGCGGACTCGTCACCGTCGGGGCGTGGCGGTGCGCGCGAGGTAACTGCGTGACCCCCGCGATCGATGTCGTTGTAGTTTCCTACAACAGCCGCGACACCTTGCGGGCGTGCGTCGAGCCTCTGGCTGCGCTGGACGAAGTCGCGGTGATCGTCGTGGACAATGCCTCGGCTGATCAGTCGCTCGAGACGATCGCAGACTTACCCATACGAACGGTCGCCTCAGAGCACAACCGCGGGTTCGGTGCTGGGTGCAACCTCGGTCTCGCCGCCGGCGACTCGCCGTTCGTGTTGTTCCTCAACCCTGACGCATATATCAGCGAAGAGGCGCTGCGGCGTCTCGCAGATGTGCTCGTCTCAGAGCCCGAGGTCGCGATCGTGGGTCCACGCACGATCGCAGCTGATGGAGCACTGGTGCGTAGCATGCGACGCTACCAGCGGGTGGGTTCAGTGTGGGCCACGGCACTATTCGCGCACCGAGTGTTCAAGCGGGCGGCGTGGGCCAACGAAATCGTGACGTCGGATGACGTGTATGAGCACGCCGCATATCCGGAGTGGCTATCGGGCGGCTGTTTGCTCGCGCGACGGACCGTCCTCGAGTCGGTCAGTGGGTTCGACGAGGGCTTCTTTCTCTATAACGAAGACATGGACCTCTGCGTCCGGGTGGGGGCCGCGGGGTACAAGGTTCGATATGAGCCGGCGGCCCTCGCGCGGCACGAGGGCGGCCGATCGGCGCCGCGCACGGGGCTCTACGCCGTGCTCGCGCGAAGCCGCATGCGGTTCGCCCGACAGCACGCCGGTTCTGTGTCAGCTTACTTTCAAAGGCTCGGCTTGGCGGCCGGGGCTCTGACCCATGTGATCGTCAACGCCGCTCGCCCCGCGCACCGGCGCGGTCACATCGCGGCGCTGCAGGCGATCGTCCGACCGGCACGCCAACAGGCCTAACGCGTCCCAGGCACTTCCACCCGGATCGGCGTCCGGGGGCACTTCCACCCGCATCGAGCTGCTGTGTGCTCGGTCGAGCTGCTGTGTGCTCGGGGGCGTGATGCCGCACTATCGTCCGGACGAGATCAGGCTGTCCGGCGCCGCCACGCGACGACCCGAACCGCGTAGATGAGCGCGGACCCGAGGAGCAGCGCCACCGTGATCAGGAACCAGTTGCGCAGGTAGTGCTCGAGATGATGGCCGCTCAGCGCGAAGTAGTTGCTGTCGGCCAATCCCGAGATCAGCGGGCTGTAGATGATCAGTAGCAGAGCGGAGATCAGCAGCGGAGCGCGCACGTGGTTGATCATCGGTACCCCGACGCGCCGGGGCGACGAACGTGGCACGAGCACACGACGCATGACACGGTCGAGGCCGGCGTAGAGCGGCACAAAGATCAGGTCATGACCGATCACGATCCCGAGGTACAACACGATCAGCAGTGGCACGGACCCGCCGCTGAAGATTTCGTAAAACGCGAACGCGGCGACCGCTAAGCCCACGAGATGGGCCCCGAGGTGCAGTGGACTCGCTCCGTAGCGCCGGCGGAAAGCGGCAGTCCGTTCTCGCATCACGCTGCCTCGAACCTGAGTTCGCCCACCCACTTGGTGTTGTGGGTTCCTGGCACGTTAGGGACGATCACCCGCGCGGGGTACCCGTGGTCGGGCGAGAGGTCGGCACCGTTGACGCGCAACGCGAGCAGCGCGCGGTCGTCCATGAACTGCGACTCGACGAAACTCGCTCCATGGTCCGACTCGATCGATAGCGCCCCCAACATGGAACCCTTTGGCGCGTTAACCAACCGAGCCAGATCGGCGAGACGCACCCCGGTCCAGCGCTGGGTTGTCGACCATCCTTCCGTACACGTGATCGTGATCGTGTGGGTCGCCTGATCCATCGCCAGGAGTTCCTCTCGCGTGAGCGACACTGTTTGTTCGCCGACGGCCGTCAAGCGCCAGCCCGGGCCAGTCATCGCCGGCGTGATCTGGGCCGTGGCGGCGGTGTGGGTGACCGGGAAGTCGTTGGGTCCGGTTCCGAACACGCGCCCTCGCGGCGCGAGCAACGCCAGACGTCTGAACGGCCCACCGATCGATTGACCGGCCTCCACCGCGAAGATCGTCAGCGACGCCCCACCCACCATCGCCAGCAGCCCGCGGCGGCTGATCGTGGGCGCGGCGGGGTTCGTCGGGGCAAGCCCCCCCGCGACCGGCGGCTCCGGGGCGGTCTGCGGCAGCCCCTCAAGTAGAGGCTTCAGGGCCCCGCGGGTGCGGTAGGCGCGACGGACGGTCGGGAGCTTGACGCAAGCATGGAGAACGAACAACGTGCCGAACACCCACGCGCCGTAGTAGTGGACAGTGTTGAAATCCAGGGGCCCGCCGAAGTAGTCGTCGACGTCGAGGATGCCTGTCGCGAACTCGACCAGGACACTCGCGACCAAGGCGAGTAGCGAGATCCGTTCCAGCGCGTTGGCAAAGCTGCTCACCACCGGGCGCTGGAACAACTTGGGCATGACCGACCACAGCTTGGCCAAGACAAACGGCAGGGTCATCAACCCAAGCGTCACATGGGTTCCCTGATTCACCGCGTAGCTCCACGTGGGCCAAGAGGCCGGAATGTGAAATAGCACCGGGAGGTCGCGGCCATCGACGGTGCCCTCCGGGTAGTAGGCCCAGTGGCTGATGAAACCGGTCAGCAACATCACCGCGATCGCGGGAATGAGCAGTATGCCCAGGAACGACGTCAGCCAGGGCCCGCGCAGCGGGCTGCGCCAGAACTCCGGCGCAGAAGGCGACGGGCGATCAGAGCGGCGGGACGAGCGGTCAGCCGTCTCAGGCGTCTCCCGCCCCGGCGCGTTCGCATCCCGTCCCGGGGACTTAGTCGCGGACACGGTGCACCCCTAAAACCACGTCATTCCAATCGTTAACGGACTCGGCGCCAGCCAAGGCATCGGAGAGCGCCGGCCCGGCGACCGTGCTTTTGAAAGGACGACGGCGATCACGGAGGCGATCTTGCGACACTGCTCCAATGACCCAACGGCCGCAGGATCGCGGTTCTTTCGTCGGCGCCTACTCGCCGGCGGCGGTTGGATCGGCCACGTGGATCTGGTCCCAGTCGTGATCGCCTTTGGAGAGGAACCAGTCGGCCCTCAGCTCTGCGACACGATCCCGAAGAGCGCTGTCTCGGCAGATGCAGGTCGGGTGATATGCCCGGGTGCGGAAGAAGCCGTGCTTGCGTAGCACGGCCTCGAACTCTTCGACCGAGGTGCCACCGTCCACCGCGGAAACCGTGTTGCCGAAGAACGCGAGACTGTGCCGGATGAGCTCGTTAACGGTCTCCGTGTCGTGGCGGGAGGCGTACAGATCGACAATGATTCCGTGCGGCAATTCGACGGGCTCGGCGCGCCGGAGGACGACGTAGCCCACGACTCGGCCATCGCGCGCTGCGACAAAACGCCGGTATCTCGGCTCCGGGCAGTCTACGAAGCGCCAATTGAGGAATTGCGCGTCGCGCGGGAAGATCGCGGGGTAATCGCCCCGCGTTCGGTCCCAGAGCTCGTCCACCTCCGGTCCGAACCGATCAATCTCGGTGATACGGGTCGCTCCCGGTCGACGCAGCGACCGCTCAAGGAAGTCGCGTAGCCGCAGAAGCGGGTTGGTGAGACGAGGGAGGATCCGGTGGCACTGAAACACGTTGCACGCGATGCGCACGACTTCGTTGGCCCGGCGATGGGTGGCCGTGCGTACCAATAGGTAGCGCTGGACGGTTGCAGGGTCCAATCGAACCCACCGCGTGAACTGATGAACATCCGCGAGCGTGACGCAGCCGTGCTTCTCCGCCATCCGTCGGCTTGCGTCCGCCATCGTGAGCGCCATGAGTACGTCGACATCGTCCACCACGGCGTCGTGCAAGCGATGCCCTAGACCCGACCCCCGGTGACTTGGGAGGATCATGATGTCGACCGCCCATCCGGCCTCGAGCGTCTTCCCGTCGACCTGGAGGAGACCGTTCTGAACGGCGACCTGGCCGACGACGCGATCGCCATCCACCGCAACCCAAACCGGTACCTCGTCGCCTCCCCTAGGCCCGAACGGATTATCGATGAACTGCCACGTCCAGCGTGGCGTGGCCTTGTACTGCGCGCGCGCCCCGTACGCATCTTCGATGAATTTTGCAATCGCCGGCCTGTCGGAGCGAGAGGCCTTTCGCACGATGACGTCTATCGGGATCTCCTCAAACTGAGCAATGTGCGCTTCAGCGCGGAGGCGTGGATCATCCAGCCGTACGCCCCCCGCGCCTTCAGGTGAAACATGAGCGGGCTGTCGTTCAGATCCACCGGCACGCGGCCTCGAACGAAGTCCGCTCCGGCCGGATCGGCGGGCCAGGGATCAATTCCGAACACCCGTTCATAGCCGGCCTCGGAGCACGTGTCGACCACGCGGTCGTCGTACTCCCCGTACGGAAAGGCCAACAGCGACACGTCGCTGCCGAGCAACTCCGCAAGCTTGTGCCGGGATGTGTCGACCTCCTCGCGGAGGCGTGCGCCGTCGATCCTCGTGAGGTGGGGATGGCTGAGACTGTGCGATCCAAGTTCGATGAGCTCCGGCAGCGACCGCAACTCGTCGCAGGTCATGACCTCTTCGTTGACCCCGTCTCTGATCTCCCAGCCGGGCTTCTGGCCGAGAAAGTCGACCGGTACGAAGATCGTTGCGGGGAATCCTCGGCTGAGAAGCTCGGGCAGAGCATTCGTGCGGACGCTCCGGAACGCGTCGTCGAACGTAATCGCCACGTAGGAGCCACCGTCAGGGAGCGGCCCGGTGTGCGCAGCGCGTACGACCGTCGTCCCGCGCGTGAGCGCTTCCATTTGGCGAGCGAAGCGAGTTCGACCCTCTGTCGGAACCTCGTGGTAGTAGAGGACGACGAACCGGGCTGAGGGACGCCGGCCAACAAGCCTCATGAGGCCTCGCGAGAGCGCGGTACCGGAGTACCAGAGCACGCTTATCGCGACCTTCGTCCGACGCGACGCGCTCGCCCCGTTCCCGCGCTTGTCCGCGTGTGTATTCATGTGCCCCCCAAACTAAGCTCGTCGCTGTCTCCTACCAACGACCTTTCGGCCAGAGGGTTTTCACAACGGCGGGCCTGGGCCTACCCGTCCGGCCAGTGTTTGGCAGAGGTCCGGGCCTCGTCTGGCCCACGCCGACCTAAAGGATCTGATTCGTCGCGCCTCCCGACCGGCGGCGTCGGGGTCGACGCATCCTCGCGCGCGCGAGGAGGACGCCGTCAGGGCACCGGATTTTTTGGCGCGGCCGAAAGATCCGCGGCAGCCGTCCCGTTCACTCGACAGGAAATGGGAACTATGGGGGTTAAGCCGCCTTGCTACGCATTGCAATAGTGGGATTGGGGCCGTGGGGCGTGTGCGCCCTCGAGCGCGTTGTCACCACAGCACGTCAAGAACTTCCGCCGGCCGTCGATGTCGCCGTTCACGTGATCGAGCCTGGAACTCCTGGCTCCGGCGTCTACGACGTAACCCAGCCTGACTACCTCCTCCTCAACAACCCCTGCGGGGAGCTCTCCCTGTACCCGTTCGAGACCGAGTCGGACCAGCCCTACTACGGAATTGGACTTTACGACTGGGCCGTTGAGCGAGGCTACCGTTGGGTGGGCGACCGCTGCGTGATCGACCGGATGGGGCAGCCGATCGAGCCTCACCACTTCCTTCCCCGCCGCCTGATGGGCGAGTACCTCCAGTGGTTCTACCGGGCGCTTGTCGCCAGCGCCCCGCCAGGCGTGCACATCGTCCACCACCCGACGGCGGCGGTCGATTTGATCTCTCGGCGCAACGGCACCGAGGAGGTGCGACTGGCCAACGGAGGGTCGGTAGTCGTCGATCACGTGATCGTCACCTCCGGTCATACCTCGAACCAGCAGGCCGATCACGCCGGACGCGTGATCGACCCGTATCCCGTCAGGTCGTACTCCGACACAATCCCGACCGACTCGACCGTCGCCGTGTCGGGAATGGGATTGGTGGCGGTCGACGTGGTGACCGCGCTGACCATCGGGCGGGGCGGCGAGTTCGTCGAGAATGGCGCCGGCGCGCTCAGCTACCGGCCCAGCGGTCGCGAGCCGCGTCTCCAGCTGTTCTGCCGGAGTGGACTGCCGTTCACGGCCAAGTCGGTTACTGGAAAGGACCGCACCGACGTATACAAGCCGGTGATCTGCACCGACGAGCGGCTCGATGCGCTCAACGGCCGCTCGAACGGCCGCAGGCGGCTGGTCGATGTGCGCCGCGAGTTGCTGCCGTTGCTGTTTGCTGAGATGTCCGCGCGTTACTACGCGCAGGTCGCCTTCCAGGAGTCGCACGCCGTCGCCGACGGCGCCGCGGTCCGCGAGCGGCTCGGCGCAGCGTGGACCGACGGCCGCTTCGACGAGGAACTGGCGAGTCTCGGAGCGCGGTTCGGCAGCTTCGATGCCGAAGCGCTGTTCTTCGGACACCAGCCCAAGTACACATGCAGCGACGATTACGAGCGGTTCGTGTATGAGTCGTTTGCCGACGATCTCCGCGAGGCGGAGGTGCCGGACGGCGCCAGTCCCGTCAAGTCGGCCTCTCAGGTCTTCCGACTCTTCCGGGATAAGATGCGCACGGTCGTAGAGCAGGGAGGACTGTCGTTCGACTCCTATCTCGACTTCAATGCCGACATCTGCAGCCGGATTCATCGCCTCGTAGCCGGTCCGCCGGCGCTCCGGACGCGACAGATGCTGGCGCTGATGGACGCCGGCGTCCTGCGGATGCCATACGGTCCCGCCCCGGCTCGAGGCCTGGCCATGAACGGCTCGGATCCGACAGCGGCTCGGACTCGCATCTCGTCAACAGCGTTCGAGACGCCGTACGTAGACGATGCCGACGTCGTGATCCGAGGGCACCTCGAGGAGCCGCGGATCGCCGGCTCAGCGTCCGAGCTGCTAACCCAGCTGTACAACCGCGGTCGAGTGAGTCAGTTCCGCTACGGCGAGGTGGCCGTCGGCAGCGTCGACCTGACGCCGGACTCGCATCCAATCGATATCGAAGGCCGCCCCCAAATGAGCATCTCGATGTTCGGCGTGCTGACCGAGGGCGTGCGTCACTTCACGCAATACATCCCGTCACCTCGGAGCCGGATCCGCGCGTTCGAGGACGTCGGCGGCTGCGTGGCGGAGATCCTCGCTGACACCTTCATGAGCGAGCAGCTGGTGGCGTAGCACTTTCGCTTCGGCGGCACACCCGTCCAGCGTCCCCGCGCTCGCTAGTGCCGTGCCGGGTTCGACCCTGGTCGGACGCGAGTGACGCCGGCCGGGCGCCGCCGCCTCGCCTAGAGCGTGGTCGTGGGTCCCTAGCTACCGCGGTCGCCGCGGCTACACCCGCGGCGCCGCACCACCTCACGGTGAGTTACCGGAATCAGGGCGTTTCATCCCTCAGGGGTGGCCGGCACGCCGACCCCGGGACGCTGTCGCAAAAGAATCGGCGTTGTGAGCTAGTCACAAACCGACGCCGAGCGGGCTCCGCGTCAGCTAACGAACCGAGGAAGCGGCTCGAGAAAACGTCCCGTCGTCAGGTCGCTTTCTCGAGCCGGTCCATCCCTGAACCCACCGTTACTCGCCCAGCTCCCCCGCCCGTTGTGAGCTCGCCACAACAATGCGCTGGCCGACCCTATTTGTGCGACAGCGGTGTCACGGTCGCCCAACTGCTCGCGCACATCGACGCGCTCGACACCGCGCTGCAGAACCTGAGCGACCGGATCGAGTACGTCCTAACCCGGCACGCCAGATCGGCGAGCCGCTCTCCTCGATCCCTGGCGTCCAGGCCCACGCCGCCCAGGTCTTGATCGCCGAATGCGGCCTGGACATGAGCCTGTTCCCCACTGTCGGACACTTCGCCTCCTGGGCCCGCGTCTGCCCAGGACACCGCCAATCCGCCGCTCGTCGCCGGTCAGTCGCTCCGCTCGATGCGCGCGGCTCAGCACCAAGCCCGGAGCCCCTGATCTCGTTCCAGTGCGAATCGCCGATCTGCCACACGGCGGCGTAGCGCCACGTCGTCTTCTTGGACGAGATCGATGGCGGCCGCCGGGTGCCGGATGCCGGTCTGGATCGGGTCTGAAGAAGCGACGGTCCCTCTGCCCCGATCCACCGGAAATCAGGGCCGATAACGTCTCACTCGACCCGCTCCGGGCGCCGAATGCGCATTCGGTCGGCTCTGGCACCGATATCGGCGCACTCGAGCCGGGGAGTTGGTCGAGTGTCGAGTTATCGGGCCTCGCTGCGCTCGGCGTCCCTGGGGCCGTTCCGCCGGGCGTCCGTGCCCGGCGGCCCACGGCAGCCGCGAACCCCTCGACCGCCACCGACCCGACCGCTCTGGACCCCTGCCATCACCGGCACCGCCGGCGGCCTCGGAACGCCGCGCGAAACGCGCCGGTCACCGACCCGGCCCCCGGAGCCAGACGGTTGACTACGCTCCGCGGAGTGCGCGCGACGGTGACGCTTGAGCCCTGGGGCAACGGCGATCTGCCGTTGCTCGAGCGGCTGATGGGCGACCCGCGCATGACCGAGCACCTCGGCGGGCCCGAAACCCCGGACCAGCTCCGCGACCGCCAGGACCGCTACGAGCGGCTGGACGGCGGCGATCGCATGTTCAAAATCGTCGACGCGGGGAGCGGCGCCGGCGTCGGGTCGGTCGGGTTCTGGTCCAAGGCCTGGCGCGAGCAGCAGGTCTACGAGATCGGGTGGATGGTCCTCCCGGAGTTCCAGGGCCGCGGGATCGCCGTGGCGGCGACCGCACGAGCGATCGAGCTCGCCAACCACGACGACAAGCACCGATTCATGCACGCCTTCCCGAACATCGACAACGCCCCATCGAACGCGATCTGCCAAAAGCTCGGGTTCGAGCTACTCCAGGCCTGCGCGTTCGAGTACCCCAAGGGACACCACATGACCTGCAACGACTGGCGCCTCGACCTCCGCCAGCAGTCAGAGCCCTAGAACGACAACGAGCCCGCCCCCTTTCGGGAGCGGGCTCAGGACCTCACTGAGGATGGACGAGATCAGCCGGTGATGTTGCCGGGATCGCTGTCGACCGGAGCGTTGGAGTACACCCAGGAGCCGTCCGAGGTGTTGTTCGCGTGGTACACGAAGTCGTAGTACGTTGGGGCGGTATACGAATTGCCCGGGAAGTACGCGTTCATGAAGTCAACGTTCTGTTGCTGGCTTGACGTTGCCGTCGAGCACAAGGGGCACGTGGCGGTCGGATCGAAGCTCGTCGGTCCAGTCCCGGTCCATGTGACCGTCCATGTCTCCATGCCCTGGAAGGTGCCGTTGACGCCGCCCGTCTCTAGCGTGCCCGGGCACGATGACGGATTCGGCTGAGAGGCGCCGGCGATCGTCACAAACGAGCCGCTGAGGTACTTGCTCACCAGGTACGAGCCGTTCGCTTGCGGGGTGACCTCCATCGCGGTGTCATACGTGTCGGTTGCCCAAGCGCCGTTGCCGCAGTGGCCGTTGGCGTCCGGGACCTGGATGTCCCCGTAGGTCCAGGTCAGTAGGCTGGCGGCGCCGGCCTGGCCCTGCGGACCCTGCACGCCTCCCTGGCCCGCCACACCCTGCGCACCCTGTGCACCCTGCGCGCCCGCCGGGCCCTGCGGACCTGCGGTACCCGCTGATCCGGATTGACCCTGCGTGCCCGCAGCACCGTTCGTGCCGTCGGCGCCGTTGCTGCTGCCCTTGCCCGTGTTGAGCTTTGACACCTTGTTGAGCTGGGCGTTAACCCACGTGGTCAACTTGGCGGGGCCGACGGAGTGGTTCTTGAGCTGCTGGCTACCCACGCTGTTGTTGGGCAACTTGAAGGCGGCGTAGGCGCCGCCACTCCCGAGTGCAACAAAGAGTGCCACCAGCGCGACTACAAGCCCGGCCGACGGTCTCCTATGAAGGATCCTGCTCACTACTGCTCTCCCGATTTAGTTGGACTTGTCTCTTCGGCGGCGAGGGCATGCATCGCTTCGACGCGGTTCCCCTTCAACCGGTCCCTTGCTTCGTTAGGTCGGCATCTCGGAAAGCGTCGCCCTCGCGCTAAGAGATGACTTGTAAATATCTACGAAGCGAGACACCCAAAACTTCTGGCGGCGCTTGGACGCCTCGATCAGGTCGCCGAGTGGCGCTCGGCGCCACCCATCGTCCCCGCTGCGGAGGCCCCGTGGGCCGCGGCGATCAGCCGGCGTCGGCGGCGGCGAGCGCTTGGTCGAGATCCTCGATCAGGTCGTCCGGATGCTCGAGCCCGACAGACAGGCGCACCATGTCGGGCGTGATGCCGGCCAGCTTCAGGTCGTCGGGTGTGAGCTGGCGGTGCGTCGTTGAGGCTGGGTGAGTGATCAGGGACTTCGCATCTCCCATGTTCAGGAGGCGCTTGAACAGGTTGACGCTGTTGAACACCGTGATGGCCGCTTCCCGCCCGCCTCGGACGGTGAAGGTCATGATCGAGGGGGCGCGCCCCCCCAGGTAGCGACGAGCGAGTTCGTGGTAGGGGTTGTCGGCAAAGCCGAGGAAGCTGACCGATGTGACGGCGGGGTGTGACGCCAGAAACGTCGCCACCGCCCGCGTGTTGGACTCGTGCCGAGGCAGTCGCACGGCCAGCGTCTCGAGTCCCTGAAGCAGTAGGAACGCGTTGAACGGGGACAGGGCCGGGCCCATATTGCGTGCGCCGATCGTCCGGCAGCGGATGACGTATGGCGCGTCGGGGAAATCGATCGCATATCGAACGCCGTGGAACGCAGGCTCCGGGTCGATCATGATCGCGAACCGGTCGGGGTGATCGGCCCACGGGAAGGTGCCGCCGTCGATGATGATGCCGCCGAGCGTGGTGCCGTGGCCGCCGATGAACTTCGTCAGCGAGTGGATCACCACGTCGGCCCCGTGACTGAACGGTTTGAGCAGGAACGGCGTCGCGACCGTATTGTCCGCGATGACCGGAACGCCGCGCGCGTGGGCAGCATCGGTCACGGCGGCCAGATCAATCACGTTGCCCGCTGGGTTGCCGACGGTCTCGCAGAACACGGCCTTCGTTCGGTCGTCGATCAGGGCCGCGATCGAGTCCGGGTGGTCGTCGGCTGAGAAGCGGACCTTCACGCCAAGACGGGGAAGGACATGGGCGAAGTACGTGTACGTGGCCCCGTAGAGCGTCGGCACCGAGACGAAGTTGTCACCGGCACTGACGAGGTTGAGTATCGACAGGGTGACCGCTGTCGCCCCGGAGCTGACCGCCATCGCCGCTGCACCGCCCTCCAGCGCGGTGACCCGCTTTTCGAGCACGTCGACGGTCGGGTTGTTGATGCGGTTGTAATGAAAGCCCGGGGCCTCGAGGTCCATGATCGCCCCGGCGTGATCGGCGTCGATGAAGTCGTGCGCGACCGTCTGGTAAATCGGGACGGCGACAGCGCGAGTGGAGTCCGGCGTGTAGCCGCCGTGAATGGCTAGCGTCTCGTCGTGCATCGATGGCTCAGGCGGCGGGAACGGAGCCGCTCACGCCGCGGCTCGACGCAGCACCACGTCAGGCTGCGTGCGAGGCGCGGTCCGCGCCGACTGCAGCCAGTTGGTGTACAGCGTGGCCGACGCCGAAGCCCATGTGTTCTCGACGGTCGCGGCCACCTCGTCAAATGGGAAGGTTGGCCATAGCTCACGTGGATCCACGTCCGGTGCATGGGCGCGGCGCTCGAACTCCGTCAATTTGTCCACCGCCTCCTGTCCAAGATAGCCATCGGGCAGACGAGGATACGGGACGGCGCCCCGCCCGAACAGGCAGCGGCGGACGTCGCGGCGATACTCGCGCAGGAGACTCAGCGTGCCGTACTCCGGATGGCCCTGGCACAGGACGAACAGCCCGTCTCTGTGCTCTCGCGCTGCCAGCGACCAGCCGGCGCCCGAGGAGCCGGTTCCCACAACGATGCGGTAGCCGGCGTCGACGAGCGCCGCCTCAGGCACCTCATTAAGTCGTGAGTGAGGGATGCGAACCAGATCGGGCAGTCCGGTCGTTAGCGGATCCAAGGGGTCCTCCACGCTCCCCTCGAACACGCCGCTGCACTTGACCGGCCGCGCGACTCGATCGATGCCATCGAACAGGAGAATGCTCGCGTGCGAGGCGAGGCACGAAAGCAGCGTGGTCGGGACGTGGTCGGCTGCCCACTCCAGGAGTCGTGCCAGGTACGGCCAGTACGGCTCAAACCGCATTTGAACCTGCGTCGGCTCGGTCCCGGTGACGATCAAGGCATCGGGCGGATGCGCCCACAACTCGTCGAGCCCCCGGTAGCGCTCCTGGATCAGAGCCGCGACCTTCTCCGAGCGCGAGAGCTCCTTAATCGTGTAGAGCTCGAACTCCACCCCGGCGCCATCGGCGCCCACAGCCGCCCCTCGAAACTGATTCTCGGTATCGACGAACGCCGAGTCCGGCATGTTGTTGACAAGTGCGACCGTTATCGGATGACGGTCCGTACGACTGGCCCACGCCTCGCGATCCGGATTGCGTTCCATCACTACTTGTAACGCCTGCCGCTTACGCGTTCTTTTGTCTCGACACGGCGGCGATTCCGGTCAAGCAGCGATCGGCATGCGCGTCTGCGGCCGCGTCGAAGGCGTGGAGTCGAGCAGCGTCAGCTCTCGCTGGAGGGTTCGACGGCCACGGTGGTGGAGCCCGTGGATCGAGCTCTCGGTGCGTCCCATCCTGTCGGCGATCTCCGCGGGGGTCAGGCCGACGACGTGGCGCAGCACCACGACCTCGCGCTGCTCGTCGGGCAGCGCCGAAAGTGCCGCGCGCACGGTCTCGCCCCGATCGAGATCGACCGGCGAGGTCGAAGCCGGGTCCAGAACGGTCTCGGTCGGCGTGACGCGGTTGGCCCGAAGGTGATCGATCGCGACGTTCCGGGCCAGGCGGATCAGCCAGGCAAAGAACGGCACGCCACGGTCGTCGTACTTGACGATCGTCGTAATCAGCTTCGCGAAGACGTGCTGGGTGACGTCCTCGGCCTCGTGATCGTCGCGCACGATCGAGCGGACATAGCCGTAGATGTTCTGTGAGTACGTGACGTACAGGTACCCCAGCGCCTCGAGGTCGCCTTCCTTCGCCCGCGCTACCGCAAGGCGGGTCTTCGCGTGCGTCTCGGGCGCCTCGTCGAGCGCGGCCCGCGTCCTGAATCCGACGGTTCCCCTGGTGCCCGCCAGTGCTTCCTTAATCACTTGTCTGCCCCCTGTGAAGGTTGCCCCTGTTGCATCCGAACGCCGGCGCCGCGCCGGTGTGCCATAGGACGCCGGCGCGTGCCTTCGTTTCCTTCGTTGCCCCCTCCGACGGCGATCATCGCCATTCGGAATTCGTGGCCCGAAGTGTCGTCCACCGGCTGCGGGCGGTCAATGAACGGCCAGACCCATTCCCGCGTTCAAGCCCGTGAACGCTCTGCAACCATGCCCATCCCTACCCAAAACCTAAAGTCTCGACTTAACAGAGCCGACAAAAAGTCTGTGGATCGCGACTCGTTGATCCGTTATGATTAGGTTCAGCGAGGGATTCGCGACAAAAGCCTTGGGGGCAACATGGGGCAAGATGGATCGGAGTCCGCGGCGACTGGGTACGCCGCGGCTCGCAACCGGTCGTTGAACAATCGGAGTAGGGCGTCTGCTGGCGCGATCTTCACCGGCGAGGGCGTGCGCGCACTTCCTGTGCTGCTGCTCGCGGCCGTCGCTCTGCTCGCTCCCGTCGTCCTACGCGGACTGACTGTCAGCGCCCCGACGCTCCGGGCCGCGATCGAGATGATGATGACGCTGTTCGCGCTCGCCGGCGCGTGGCTCCTGCGGGCGCAGTTCGGCTCTTCTCGGCGCCTTCGTGATCTGATGCTGGTGGCCGGGGCGCTCACCCTCGGGCTCATCGAGCTCGGCTCGGCCGCTCTGCCCGCCGCGCTCGATCTGCGGGAGGGAACCTACTTCGCGGCGGCCCAACTGTGCGGCCTGCTGTGCGTCGCGGCGATGTTCGCAGTGGCGGCATTCGGCTCCTCGGACCGGCTGGTCGCTCGGCGTCACCATCCGCTCGCGATCGCGGCCGGACTTAGCGGGGCCAGCGTCGCGATTGCCGGAGTCGGCGGGCTGCTGGGCGGAACCCGCGCCGCGACCCACAGTCTGGCCGCCAGCTTGGGTCACCCACTGCTGCTCGTGCTTGTGGTCGCCGCCACGGGACTGCTCCTCTACGCGGGAGCGGGCTTCGCCCGCCGCCAGATCGCCGAGACAGACCGCGTGGCCGGGCTGATCGCGATGGCGACGGTCCTGCTGGCCGGCGCCGCCTTCTCGAACGTGGTGTCCGGGTCGGTCTCCCCCGGACACATCGGCACGAGCGAGGGCCTACGAGCGCTGGCGTGTGCTCTGATCCTCGCTGCAGCGGTGCTCGCCGAGCGCCGTGTCGATGCGCGGATGTCCAAGGCCACTGCGCTCGCAGAGCGGCGGCGGGTGGCCCGCGACCTGCACGACGGCATCGCCCAGGATCTTGCCTTCATCGCCTCCCACGGACTTCGATTCGCTCAGGAGCTCGGCGATGAGCACCCGATGGTCATCGCGGCACGCCGGGCGCTCGCGATCTCGCGCTTGACGATCTCAGAGCTTTCGAATCCCGACGGAACCACCGCGCACGAGGCGCTTGATGCGATAGCCCGAGAGCTCGGCGACCGGTTCGACATCGCGATCGCGGTCAATGCTCGGCTCGATCGCGATCTCGAGGCGCAGGAGCGCGAGCACGTGACGAGGATTGCGCGTGAAGCGATCGCCAATGCCGCGCGTCACGGCGGCGCCCGGAACGTGATCGTCTCTCTGACGCACACGGAGACCGGAACCGCCCTCCGCGTGGTCGACGACGGTCGCGGAATCGCCGGCGCCGACCAGGCACTGGCCACTGAGGGCTTTGGGCTGCGCAGCATGCGCGAGCGCGCCGCCGCACTCGGCGGTCAGCTGCACGTGCGACAGCCGCGGACAGGCGGCACGGAGCTGGAGGTGGTCCTCCCGTGAACCTGGACGGGAACGGATATGGAACCGGAACCGGGGCCTCCTACGCGAACGGAAACGGGAACGGCCACGTGAACAGGAAACGTCAACGGTTACGCGAACGGAAACGGGAACGGCCACGCGAACGGAAACGTCAACGGTTACGCGAGCGGAAATGCGAACGGCCACGAGAACGGCCACGGGCAGTTGAGACTGCTGATCGTGGATCGGGCCGCGACCCGAGTCGGGATTCGCATGGCGCTAGACGGCACCGTGGAGGTGTGCGCCGAGGCCGACGACACCGAGCACGCCATCCGGGCCGCCAAGGTGGAGCAACCCGACCTCGCTCTCGTGAGCGATCACGTCGCGGGCGACGGGCTCGCGGCGATCCGTGGTATCTGCCGCGCTGCTCCCGGGTGCGCCGTGGTGGTGCTGGCCGCGGCGCACGACGCGGACTACCTGCTCGAATGTGTCCGCGCCGGCGCCGTTGGCTTTGTCCCCG
Source organism: uncultured Solirubrobacterales bacterium (assembly GCA_963783415.1). Taxonomy (GTDB): domain Bacteria; phylum Actinomycetota; class Thermoleophilia; order Solirubrobacterales; family Solirubrobacteraceae; genus Palsa-465. The sequence continues at coordinate 139,510 of CAWANN010000020.1, read as the reverse complement.
GACCGCTCGACGCCGAGCGCTTGAGGAGAGTGGTCACGGCCGCGGCGGCCAACGAGGCCGTCGTTCCACGCTCGATGGTGCTCGAGCTCGTGCTCGAACTGCAGGGGGGCGGGACCGGTGCCGACGGACTGACCAGTCGCGAGTCGCAGGTCCTCGGCATGCTGCGCCGCGGGCACAAGACCGGCGAGATCGCCGATCGCCTGTCGATCGCTCCGGTCACGGTGCGGCGTCACATCTCCGAGCTCGTGCGCAAGATGGGCGTGGAAAACCGCGCTGCGCTCACCGCGAGCCTTGCCTGCAGCGGCGCGCGCATCCGGCAAGGCCGCGTGCAGTAAACCTGAACGGCCCCGGGGCGTTTGGCTCATTGCCGCGGCGGACCTGAGCGGACACGATGTCCTGATTCAGGTCAGTCCGGGTGATGGTGCAAGATTTGGATATTCAGCCAGCGCTGGGTCATCTCGAAGCCGCTCTTGAGTCAAGTTGCGCGACGCTGATCGCGCTCGAGGTAACTCGGGCGCAAGACAGCGAGGGCGCGCGTGCCGCGGGTCCTATCGAGGGGCAGATCAGTGATGCGATCGAGTCACTGCGGGCGGCGATCGCAGAGCTTCGAGCGCTGCACGACTCCGAGACCAACATGCTGGCGTTCGGCTTTGTGATCGGTGCGGATCCGGGATGGGCTCGAACCCATATCCGCCCGCGCCAGACCCGGGGCAGTCAGTCGAGCCCCCGGCGGACCGCGTAGATCGCCGCCTGAATCCGGCTCGGCATCCCGAGCTTGACCAGAATGTTGGAGACGTGGTTTTTCGCCGTCCGCGGGCTGATGCCGAGCTCCTGGGCGATCTCCGCGTTCTCCTTGCCCCGCGCGATCAGGCGCAGCACCTCGCGCTCGCGCGGTGACAGCTCGTCGATCAGACCGGGTTCAGGCGTTTCATTGGTGCCGCCGCGGCGGACGCGTCCCAGCACAACCTCGGCGGCGCGCGGGGCGAGCCATGCGACGCCGCCCGCGGCTGCGCGCACGGCAGTTATGACGTTGTCGATCGGCGCGTCCTTGGCCAGAAAGCCACACGCGCCGGCCTCGATCACGGCGGCTACGTCCTCGTCATCCGAGACGACCGTCAACGCGACGATCCGCGCCGAAGGGTGGCGCTCCAGGATCTCGCGCGTGGCGTCGGGGCCTTCAAGGTCGGGCATCCGGACATCCATCAGGATGACGTCCGGCTGGAGCTCATCCGCGAGCCGCACTCCCATCCGGCCGCCAGACGCCTGCGCGACGACCTCGATGTCGGGCTGCGCGGCCAGCAACGACGAGAGGCCGGCGCGAAACAGATCGTGGTCATCGACCACGAGTACGCGGATCGCCCCATGGTTCCACGCGGGTTCGTTCATGTAATTCTCATCGACATCGCCCCAATCTGTGCGGGTCTCCACATGTGCAAGACCATCTGCAGCCCGCTTTAAGCCCCTCTCCAAATTATACCTCGTTATTGCTGTTCATCTCGCTGAACGATGCATGGGCGCGACGCCCTATTTCGTCTGCGGCTCCTGGATGACATAACTCGTGTTGCACGGAAACCAGCAAGGGTGGAATATGGAGGCAGCAGCAGTCGCGGCGATGCGTGGGGGCAAAGTTCGCTTCGTCGCCCTCGACCGACAACACGCTCCGCTTGAGCGTGACCTGAAAGCGGCATTTACCCGAATGCTCGGCTCGAGCGCGTTCACGCTCGGAGCTGAGGTGGAACGGTTCGAGGCCGACTTCGCCGAGTACTCGCAAACCCGGCATTGCATCGGGGTCGCCTCGGGCACGGCCGCGCTCTCACTGATGCTCGGGGCCTACGGCATCGGCGCCGGCGACGAGGTCATCGTCCCGGCCCACACGTTCATCGCATCGGCACTCGCGGTGAGCCACGTAGGCGCGACGCCCGTGCTGGTAGACGTCCTGGACGGCACCGGGCTGATGGATCCGGACGCCGCCCGGGCTGCGGTCGGACCCCGCACGGCGGCGGTCCTGGCCGTCCATCTCTACGGACAGGCATGCGACATCGACGCGATCGATGCGTTCGCCAGGCAGCACGGCCTGCTCGTCCTCGAGGACGCGGCGCAGGCGCACGGCGCGACCTATCGGGGCCGGCGCACCGGCTCGCTCGGCGATGCCGCGGCCTTCTCGTTCTACCCCAGCAAGAACCTGGGTGCGCTCGGGGACGGGGGGGCGATCTGCACCGACGACAACGTACTGGCGAATCGACTGCGTCGGCTACGGAACCTCGGACAACGAACCAAGGGCGAGCACGTCGAGCTCGGCCACAACCACCGGTTGGATGGCCTGCAGGCGGCCCTGCTGCGCGTGAAGCTCCGGTACCTCGATATGTGGAACGAGGCACGTCGTATGCATGCGGCGCACTATCGGGAGCTGCTCGAGCCGACCGTCAAGGTGGTCGAGGAGCGGCGCGGGAGTCCGTCCGTCCATCACCTGTTTCCGGCGCGGTTCGACGATCGCGACGCCGTCGCTCAGACGCTCCGTCAGTACGGGATCGAGACCGGCGTTCACTACAGCCCGGCGGTTCACGCCCACCGGGCGTGGAGGAAGGCGCCGCTTCGCCATGGTGCCGTTCCTAACGCGGACGCGTGGGCCGCTGAGGAGCTGTCGCTCCCGATGCATCCGGACCTTACGTGGGATGAGATCGAGCGCGTCGCCGACGCGGTGCACGCGGCCGTCCGTTTTCCAAGGGCCCTATCAGGAGAGAACCGATGCTGAACCCCACCCTGGCGATCACTCCGGCAAAAGAGACCGGGGACTTCAACGGCGCGCCGATCAGACTCGCGGTCGTCGGGCTCGGGTACTGGGGTCCGAACCTCCTGCGCGTGCTCGGCGACAACCTCGATGCCGAGGTGAGTTGGATCTGCGACCTCGACACGGAGCGGCTGGCCAAGTACCGGCGCCGGCATCCCGAGGCGCGAGTGACGACCCGGTTCGATCGCGTGCTTGCCGACCCGGCGGTCGACGCGGTGATCATCGCCACGCCCGTGCACACCCACTACGACCTGGCCGCCGAGGCCCTCCGCGCGGGCAAGCACGTGTTCGTGGAGAAGCCGCTCGCCTCCTCGTCTGCGTTGGCCGACGACCTGGCTGGGATGGCGCGCCAGCGCGGGCGGATCTTGATGTGCGGCCACACGTTCCTCTACAGCCCTCCTGTGCGGGCGGTAAAGCGGATGATCGAGGCCGGGACGCTCGGCGACATCTTCTTCATCTCCTCGAGCCGCGTGAACCTCGGCCTGCATCAGCGCGATGTGAGCGTGATCTGGGACCTCGGTCCCCACGACTTCTCGATCCTCCTCTACTGGCTCAGCGAGCTTCCGACCACGGTGCGCGCGGTCGGTCGCGACTCGATCGTCAAGGGCATCCCCGACGTCGCGTTCGTCACGATGACGTTCGCCTCCGGAGTCGTCGTCAACGTCGAGCTGAGCTGGCTGGCGCCGAGCAAGCTGCGGCGGACCGTCCTGGTCGGCAGCGAGAGCATGGTCATCTACGACGATGGCGCCCCGGAGCCCGTCCGGTTGTTCGACCGCGGCGTCGTCTATCGGGATCCCGAGACGTTCGGCGAGTACCACCTGTCGTACCGGAGCGGCGACGTCATCTCACCGATGATCGAATCGCACGAGCCGCTCGGCCTGGAGATGGCTGACTTCGTCAAGGCGGTTCAGAACGCGGATCCAATGGAGTTTCACACGGCGATCGCGCGCAGCGTCGTCCGGATCGTCGAGGCGGCCGACAAGTCGCTCCGCGCCGGCGGATGCGAGGTGTCGCTCGACCATGGCGACATCGGGACTCACCTGACCGCGCGTCGAGAGCTCGCGGCTGTCTGAAGCCCTCCGCGTCGGCGGGACCTAGCCCAATTTCCCACTGAGACCGCACGAAAGGCTAGGGGAGATCCCTGGTGCGAACCGCCGGGGTGCGATTAGGTTTAGGGAGCACTGCACAACTTGGACAAACGTTGATGCAGGCAACAAATTCAGTCCAACGGACTTTTAGATAGGGGGCCAGCCGGTCGGGTCCACGGGGCGCAACAAGTTGTACCCGACCGGCTGATATCAGCGATGAATACAACCTTTCGCGTCAGCACGGCGCTCGAGCACAACAACCGGGATGAAGCAATCGACCGCGCGGTCACGGCGGCGCAGGCGGGTGACATGGACGCGATCCGCTTCCTTTACATGCGGTACAAGGACAACGTCTACGGCTACGTCCTGAGCATCGTTCGCGAGCAACACGAGGCCGAGGACTGCACCCAGCAGGTGTTCATGAAGCTCATCTCGGCCATCCAGAGGTACGAGCCGCGTACCGTGCCATTCACCGCGTGGATCCTCCGGGTGGCGCGGAACGTCGCGATCGATCATCTGCGCCAGCGGCGTGCGATCCCACAGGAGGAGGTCTTCGGATCGACACGCCAGACCGATGAGTCCTCCCGCGAGTGCCGGTGGGGGCTTGAGGTCGCGCTCGAGGCTCTCCCCGAGGAACAGCGCAACGTCGTCGTACTCCGCCACCTCGTGGGTCTCTCGCCGGGCGAGATCGCCGACCGAATGGGACGGACCGAGTCCTCCATCCACGGGCTGCACCACCGCGGCCGGCTCACGCTCCGGCGCGAGCTCGCCGACCTCGACTGCGCGCCCGTCGCTCGAGCCGCCTGAGAGTCTCAGGCCGGCGGCGGTCCGGCGCTCACGGGCGGGAGCCTGTAGCGTTGCCCGCCCGATGCCGATCGGCCTGTTCGACACCGAGACCCCTCTTCTCGCGCTCCGCGAGCAGATCCTCGAACGCCTCACGGAGGTGGTCGAGCGCGGCGTCTACATCCTCGGTCCCGAGGTCACGGCGTTCGAGCAGGAGTTCGCGGCGTACCTCGGCGTGCGCCACGTGATCGGCGTCGCCAACGGCACTGACGCGATCACGCTCGCGCTCAAGGCGCTGGGCGTACGTCCCGACGACGAGGTCGTCGTGCCGTCGTTCACGTTTTACGCCTCGGCTGAGGCAATCGTCACTGCCGGTGCGCGACCGGTCTTCTGCGACGTCGACCCGGCGACCCGAAACGTCACCGTCGAGACGGTGCGCGCGGTCCTCACACCCCGGACTAAGGCGATCCTCGCGGTCGATCTGTTCGGCTTGCCGGCGCCCATAGGCGAGATCCGGGAACTCGGAGTGCCCGTGCTCGAGGACGCCGCCCAGGCGGCGGGCGCCAGCCTCGACGGCCGCCGCGCTGGCTCGCTGGGTGACATCGGGACGTTCTCGTTCTATCCATCGAAGAACCTCGGGTGCTTTGGCGACGGTGGCGCGATCACGACCGACGACGACGAGGTCGCCGAGATCGTGCGTGCTCTCCGCTTCCACGGCTCGCGCGACAAGCGGACGTTCGAGTACATCGGCTACAACTCGCGCCTGGACGAGCTCCAGGCGGCGATCCTGCGCGTGATGCTGCCCGAGCTCGACGGCTGGTCCGATCGTCGCCGCGCCTCGGCCGAGGAGTACTCCGAGGCGGGCATCGACCGCTATGTGACCCCGCCCGCGGTGCCCGATGGAGCCGAGCCGGCGTGGCATCTGTACGTGGCAACCCACCCTCGCGCCGACGATCTCATCGCGGGGCTGACGGATCACGGAGTGCAGGCGCGCGCCTACTACCGAACGCCGCTGCACGAGCAGCGCCCGATGGCGCCCTGGGCGCCGGCTGCCGGATCGCTGCCTGCGACCGATGAGCTGGCCCGCACCAACCTGGCGCTGCCGATGAGCGCCGCGCTTGATTCCGAGCGTGCCGGTGAGGTCGTGGCCGCGCTCGCCGCGGTTCTCGGCGACTGACGGGCCGTCAGCGCCAACGTTCGATCAGATCCTCGTCGGGGACGCGACGGACGGCCCGAGCCGGCACCCCCATCACGACCTCGCGCGGACCCACGTCCTTGGTCACGAGCGCGCCGGCGGCGACGAATGCCTCCTCGCCGATCACGACGCCCGGGACGAGCACCGCGCCGCCGCCGACCCGGCATGCGCGCCGAAACGTCGGACCTTGGAGCGGCACCCCCGGTGGGTGGCGCCCCATCGTGTCGTCATTGGTCGTCAGCACGCCCGGTCCGAGGAACACATCGTCCTCCACAACCGCCCCCGCCGTGACGTACACGCCGGTCTGAATCGAGACGCGGGCGCCGACCTGCGAGCCGAAGTCGACCGCCGAGGCCCGGCCGACGATCGATCCGGGGCCTATCCGGGTGTGCTCGCGGACCTGCGCCTGATCGCCAATGATCGCCCGCGCGCCGACCGACGCGCCGGCGTACAGGACCGCTCCGCAGCAAACGGTCACATCCGCCTCGAGCACGAGCGGCCCGAGCTCGCCTCCCGCCGCGCGCGACCCGGCCCGAAGCCGAGGCCGCTTCCCGAGCACTGCGCCATCCTCGACGGTGCAGCGCTCGCCGATCTCGGTGCCCGCGTGCACCACCGCGCCGGAGCCGATCGTCGACCCGGCGCCGATCCGCGCCCCCTCGTGTATGACCGCGCCGGGCGCGACCGCGACGTCGCCGGCAAGATGCGCCGTCGGATGGATGCTCGCGTGCACGGGCGCGCAGTCTATGTAGGCGAGGGCCGGATTAGCGGGCTGCCAGGTCGTTCAGCCGTTTCGCGATGAACTCCCGCTCGGCCGGGTTCCGCGTCAGCGCGAGCGCCCGGCGGTAGGCGTCGCTTGCCTCCGCGGACCGGTCGAGCCGACGCAGGAAGTCCGCCCGGACCGCGTGCAGGAGGTGGTAGCGGTCGAGCCCCTCGATCCGGTCGACCAGCTCGAGGCCGTCCTCGGGACGGCCCGCCTCAGCGACCGCGACCGCTCGATTGAGAGCGATCACCGGTGAGGGCACGAACACCAGCAGCTGCTCGTAGAGCGCCGCGATCTGCGGCCAGTCGACCTCCTCCGCCGACGGCGACGAGGCGTGGAGCGCGGCGATCGACGCCTCAAGCTGGTACCGGCCAGGCCGACGGAGCCGGAGCGCGCGGTTAAGCACCCGGATCCCTTCCTCGATCTCCGCCCGGTCCCACCGCGAGCGATCCTGATCGGACAGGAGGATCAGCTCGCCCTCGGGGCCGGTCCGCGTGCCGCGGCGCGAGTCGTGGAAGAGCATCAGCCCCAGCAGCCCCAGCACCTCCGGCTGATCGGGCATCAGCGTGGCCAGCAGCTTGTCCAACCGCAGCGCTTCGGCGCACAGCTCCGTGCGCAATAGGTCCGCGCCGGCGGTGGCGGCGTAGCCCTCGTTGAAGATCAGGTAGATGACCGCGAGCACGGCGTCGAGGCGGTCGGGCAGCGCTGCGTCGCCTGGCAGGTCGAACGAGATCCCGGCATCGCGGATCTTGCGCTTGGCGCGCACCAAACGCTGAGACATGGTGGCGTCGGGGACGAGGAAGGCACGCGCGATCTCCGCGCCGGTCAGGCCGCCGACCGCCTGGAGGGTCAGCGCCACCCGCGCCTCGGGCGCCAGGGCGGGGTGGCAGCACGTGAACAGCAGCGCCAGTCGCTCGTCCCCGAGCTCAGCGAGGGTGTCAGGCAGCGGGTCGATCGGCTCGCCCGAGCTGGACTCCACGGGTGCGCCGATCTGCTCGAGCTTCGCCTCGGCGGTACGCCGTTGCCGCAGCCTGTCGATCGCGCGATTGCGCGCGACCGTGTACAGCCACGCGGCGGGCGTGTTCGGCGTGCCGTCGCGCGGCCAGCGCTCGAGCGCGAGCGTGAATGCCTCCTGCAGCACGTCCTCGGCCAACTCGAAGTCGCGCAGCCCGCCGACGAGCGTGGCGAGCACGCGAGCGCGGTGCTCGCGGTACGCCTGCTCGACGGCCTGGCCGGCCGCGGCCTGATCGATGGGTGGCATCGCACGCAACGTTACCTTTGCGGCTGTGATCGTCCGCAAGGCACGCCACGACGACCTGGATGCGATGGCCCGGGGGTATGCCTCGGTTGCCGAGGAGGGCTTCCTCGGCGGGCAGCCGCCGGTCGATCTCGACGACCGCGTCGCGCGCTTCCGCGAGCTGATCGACCGCAGGGGTCCGGCGGCCGTCTGGGTGCTCGAGGACGAAAGCGGCCAGGTCGTCGGTCACGCGGCGGTAATGGAAAGCGTCTCAGGGGTCCTGTCGCTCGGGATGGCGATTCTCGCGCGGGCACGGGGCCGGGGCGGGGGACGAGCGCTCCTGAAGGCCGTGCAGGAGCACGCTCTGTCGAGCGGCGCCCACAAGATCTCACTCGAGGTGTGGACCGACAACGCCCGCGCGATCTCGCTGTACGCGGCGGCCGGGTTCGAGGTCGAGGGCCTCCGTCGCGACCACTACCGCCGGCGCGACGGTCGCCTGCGTAGCACCCTGATCATGGCGTGGCGCGCCGATAACGCGGAAATCACCGCCGAGTCAACCGGGTAACTAACCTCTGAGATGTACCCCACGAACGGAGCGAGAAGATGAGCAATCCATTGCGCGACATCGAGGCACTCGGTCAGTCGATCTGGCTCGACAACATCAGCCGGCAGCTGCTCGACGACGGGGTCCTGCGGCGCCTGATCGAAGACGACGGGCTCAGCGGGGTGACCTCCAACCCCACGATCTTCGAGAAGGCGATGGCCCACTCCGACCGCTACGACGACGCCTTCCGCGAGCAGCTCCGCGAGACGAACGACGTCGAGGAGATCTTCAACCAGCTCGCCTACCGCGACATCCGGGACGCGGCCGACCTGCTGCGGCCGACGTGGGACCGCACCGGTGGCGCGGACGGCCACGTGTCGTTCGAGGTCGCGGCGTCGCTGGCGTTCGATGCCGACAAGACGATCGAGGCGGCGCAGCACCATCGGGCCGCGATCGATCGGCCCAACGTGCTGATCAAGGTACCGGGCACCGACCCGGGCGTGCGCGCGTTCGAGGAGCTGACCGCGATCGGCCTGAACGTCAACGTCACGCTGCTGTTCGCGGTCTCGCGGTATGAGGCGATCGCCGAGGCGTACCTCCGCGGACTGGAGCGCCGGGCCGAGGCCGGCGAGTCGCTCGAGTCGGCCGCGTCGGTCGCGAGCTTCTTCGTCTCGCGCGTGGACACCAAGGTCGACGCGGCGCTCGAGGGCACCGGACGGGAGGACCTGCGCGGCAAGGCGGCGGTCGCCAACGCCAAGATCGCCTACCGCTCGTTCCAGCGGATCTTCAGCGGACCGCGCTGGGAGGCCCTGGCCGCCAAGGGCGCGCACGTTCAGCGCCCGCTGTGGGCCTCGACCTCGACCAAGAATCCCGACTACTCGGACGTCCTGTACGTCGACGACCTGATCGGTCCCGACACCGTCAACACCATGCCCCTTGCGACGATCGACGCGACCCGCGATCACGGCGTCGCCAAGCGGACGGTGGACGTCGATGTCGACCAGGCCGTGGAGACGATGAAGGAGATCGAGGCGGCCGGGGTCGACGTTGAGGACATCGTGCTGCACCAGCTCGTCGACGAGGGCGTCGAGTCGTTCGCGAAGTCCTACCAGGAGCTCCTGGACGCGATCGAGCAAAAGGCCTCACAACTCGCGCACGCCTAGCTCCGGTGCGTGTCCGAATCGGGTGACCTGCGCTTTCGGCGCGGGTCCGTCGCCCACGGTCGCGGGCGCGAGTCACCTGAGTGGGACACGCACCTACGTAGTTACAGCGGGCGCCCGCTTCCTTGGCGGAAACAGCTTCATGCCAGGCGACCAGGCTGGCCGAACGCGGCTTGCAGCGCTCTGCGGACCTGCTCGACGGTGACCACGCCGCGGAGCACGCCGTCGCCGTCGACGGCCATCAGTGCCCCGAGCTGGCCGAGGTTCTCGGAGGACAGGACCTCGGTGATCGGGCGGTCCTCGTTGACCTGCCAGCCGCCGTTCTGCTCGGGCTCGAGCACGGCCTCGACGGTCAGCCAGTCCTCGCCCCGGTCCTGGGCGGCGGTCAGCCGCTCCTGACGCGCGATCCCGAGGAAGCGGCGGCTGTCGTCGACGACCGGGAACCACGACCAGCCGTAACGCAGGAAGAACTCGTCGAGCGCCTGAGCGACGGCTGTCCGCGACGGAATCGCCACGGGCTGGCGATCCATGATGTCGGCGACCCGAACCCCTTCGATCCGGGCGCTCAGCGCAGTCTGGACGAGCGCCGCCTTGGCCGACTGGTAAAGCAGGAATGCGATCGCGATCAGCCAGAGCCCGGTGAAGCTGCGATACGCGAGTACCAGCCACACGCCGAGGCCCGCGACGAGAAGCCCGAACGCTTGCCCCAACTTTGCCGCGACCCGCGTGCCCCGCTGCTTCTCGCCGGTGACCCGCCAGACGATCGCTCGGGTCATCCGGCCGCCGTCGAGTGGGAACGCGGGCACGAGGTTGAACAGCAGTAGGAGCACATTCCAGAACAGCAGCCAGCTGAGCGCCAGGAGGACGGGGGTGATCTTGACCGTGCTGTCGAGCTCGGCTGCGTGGATCAGCCGGTGGGGGCCGACGATCGCGAGGTCGACGCCAAGGCACAGCAAGACGAACAGGAACGTGGCCAGCGGACCCGCCGCGGCGATCTTGAAGTCCTCGCCCGGCGTCGCGGCGTCGCGGCTCATCTCGGTCAGGCCCCCGAACAGGAACAGATCGATCCGCCGGACCTCGATCCCCTCCCTACGGGCCACGAGCGCGTGCCCCAGCTCGTGCACGATCAGCGAGCCGAATAGGACCAGAACCGTGACGACCGTGGTGAGGTAAGCCACGCTGTCCGAGCTGTGGAGCGCCTGACGGAACTCGCCGGACAGCAAGAAGATCATCAAGAATAGGATCAGGAACCAGCTGCGATCCACTCCGATCCGAAAACCGAAGAGGTCCACGAGCTTGATCGACGAGCGACGCCGCCACATGCTGCAATGGTCGCACAGGGGCAAAGCCGACTTTGTCTCAACTTGATTCTCGAAGACAGATGTCAGATCCGATCGAACAGCTACGCCAACGGATGGCCGCGCTTGCGGACCTGAAGAACGTGGCCCAGCTGCTGGACTGGGACCAGCAGACGATGATGCCGCCGGGCGGGGCGCCGGCTCGGGCCGAGACCGTCGCGACCGTGCAGAAGATCAGCCACGAAATGTTCGTTTCCGACGAAACCGGCCGTTTGATCGAAGCCGCGGCTGCGGATCTCGACGGTGCTGCGGCCGACTCAGATGAAGCTTCGCTGGTCAGGGTGACCAGCCGCCAATGGGACAAAGCACGCCGCGTGCCCGCCCAGCTCGCCGCCGACATAGCGCGCGCTTCGTCGGTCGGTCAACAGGCTTGGGTAGCGGCGCGTGAGGCATCGGACTTCGCGGGGTTCGTCCCTTACCTGGAACAGAACTTCGAGCTCATTTGCCGGTACATCGATTGCTTCGACAGCTACGACTGCGCATACGACGTGCTGCTCGACGACTTCGAGCCCGGAGGACGCACGAGCGAGGTCTCGCGTCTGTTCGACGAGCTCAAGGCGGAACTGCGCCCGATGATCGTGGAGGTCGAGCGACACCATGGTCGGGTTGACGACTCGCCGTTATACGGTGACTTCCCGGTCGACCGACAGCGCCAGCTGGTCAGGTGGCTGCTCGAGCAGATGGGTTTCGACCGTTCCGCCTGGCGGATCGACGACGCCGTCCACCCATTCGCGGCCGGCTTCAGCAACCACGACGTTCGGATCACCACGCGCTGGGACGAGAGTTTCCTGCCGACCTCCGTGTACGGCGCAATGCACGAATGTGGTCACGGTCTGTACGAGGAAGGCATCGCGCAGGCCCTACAACGCACTCCGCTCGGCCATGCCGAATCGCTGGCCCTGCACGAATCCCAGAGCAGGCTGTGGGAAAACATGGTCGGGCGCGGGCGGCCGTTCTGTGGGGTGCTCGCGCCGCGGATCGTGGAACTGTTCGGAGACTCAGTCTCCGCGCTCGACGCCGACACCCTGTACCGCGCTGTCAACCGCGTTGCGCCGTCCTTGATTCGCGTCGAGGCGGACGAGGTCACCTACGGACTGCACATCATCGTGCGGTTCGAGCTCGAGCAAGAGTTGGTAAACGGGCAGCTCGCGATCCGCGACTTGCCCGAGGCGTGGAATGCTCGCTACAAGGAATACCTCGGGGTTGAGGTGCCGGACGACGCCCACGGGGTGCTCCAGGATGTGCACTGGGCGAGCGGGCTGATCGGTTACTTCCCTACCTACGCGCTCGGCAACCTGATAGCGGGTCAGATGTTCGGGCGCGCGCATGTGGACCTCCCCGACCTCAATGCGCAGCTCAGCGCCGGCGACCTGCATGGACTGCGCGAGTGGCTGCGGGAGCACGTCCACCGCCACGGCGCGAAGTTCTCGAGCAGCGAATTGCTCTACCGCGTCGTCGGCGGTCCTATCGCGGTAGGCCCGTTCGTCGACTACCTGAAGGCGAAGCTCAGCCAGGTCTACGACCTCGAGCTTCGCTGACTGTCGCATGCGACGGTCGCCCCGTCGAGGCCGCTCCGCGGCGAGCGGCGCGATAACTTGGCCTGATGAAACCGAGAAGGAGATGAACCCAAGTGACTGATTCGCCCGTACGAGTAGCCGTCACCGGAGCCGCCGGCCAGATCGGCTACGCGATCCTCTTCCGCATCGCGAGCGGCCAGCTCCTGGGACCCGACACACCCATTCACCTGTCGTTGCTCGAGATCCCGGCTGCGCTCAAGGCCGTCGAGGGCACCGCGATGGAGATCGATGACTGCGCGTTCCCGTTGGTCGCCGCGGTCGACATCACCGATGATCCAAACAAGGCGTTCGACGGTGCCAACGTAGCGCTGCTGATCGGCGCGCGCCCGCGGACCAAGGGCATGGAGCGCAGTGACCTGCTCGAGGCGAACGGTGGCATCTTCCAGCCTCAGGGAAAGGCGCTCAACGATCACGCGGCGTCGGACATCAGGGTGCTCGTGGTGGGCAACCCGGCCAACACCAATTGCCTGATCGCGAAGAGCCATGCGCCGGACATTCCGGCCGAGCGCTTCACCTCGATGATGAGGCTGGACCACAACCGCGCGAAGGCTCAGCTCGCCGCCAAGGTGGGCGCCACCGTGCGCGACATCACCAACATGACCGTGTGGGGAAACCACTCGCCCACCCAGTACCCCGACATCTTCCACGCAAAGGTCAACGGACAGAACGCGGCCGACGCGGTGGCCGATCAGGAGTGGCTCGAGAACGACTTCATCCCGACGGTGCAGAAGCGCGGCGCAGCGGTGATCGAAGCACGCGGCGCGTCCAGTGCCGCGTCCGCCGCCAATGCCGCGGTCGAGCACGTGCGCGATTGGGTGTTGGGTACGCCCGAGGGAGACTGGGTCTCGATGGGAATCCCATCGGACGGCTCTTACGGCATCCCCGAGGGTCTGATCTTCGGGTTCCCCGTCACCTGTTCGAGCGGCTCATACCAAATCGTTCAGGGTCTCGAGATGAACGAGTTCTCGCAGTCCCGGCTCGACGTGACTGTCAACGAACTCAAGGACGAGCGCGAGACGATAAAGAAGCTCGACCTGGTCTGATCAAGTCCCACTACAAACTAAGAGGCTGTCTAAAAACCTTGCGAGCCGCCTCGTAACGAGAGCTTGGGAGCCGCCTCGCGGTGCCTGCGGGCTTGGACAATGCGAGGCGGCGCTCCCGGTCTGAACCTGGGACCTGACTAACCGGCTGGATGCCAGCCCTGGCCCTCCCGCTTCACCTGACCGTCGCTGAGCAGCCGCGGCATGACCCGGTACAGGTAGTTCGGTTCGATACCCATCTTCTCCGCGATCTGCGGGATCGTGATACCGGGCTGGCTGCGCACGAGCTCCAGCGCCTGGTTGGCACGTGTGCCGCCACGGCTCCGACCACGGGGCCGACCAGGGCGGCGGCCTGCCCTACGCCGGGTGCTCGTAGTGGCAGCAGCGGCCGTGCGTGCAGCGCGCGGGCGACCCGGACCACGCCGGGTACCGACGAGCGCTGAGCGTGCCGCCTCCAGCTTCGAGACCTCTTCTTTCAGCTCGCGGAGTCGATCGTCGATCTCCTTCACGGTGCTGTCGACAAACCCAGCCAAATTGCCTCTCCCTCCTAAGGGATGAACGATAAAAGCACCAAACAAGATACAGATAGTTACTGACGGCGTGTCAACGGCGTTCGAGCAGTGCCTTCAGACGAGCCAGTGAACTGTGCGCCTCACGCTCGGATGTGGCCCCGACAATGAACCGGCTGGCCATGCTCCCGAGTCTCCCTCCAGGCACCTCGAACTCGTTGGTGTAGGCGAACCTGGTCGGCCCGTCGCCGTCGCCCGAAAGCTCGTACCGGATCCGTGCAAGGGAATGTGCAGGGCCCTGGCCTTCCCACTCGGCACGCTCGGGGGACCTGATGTCCGTCAGCGTCCAGTGAACGTGGAAGGAGACGCCGCGTATGTGGAGTACCTGCTCCATCGTCGAGCCCTTGCGCAGCGGCTCGTCTGAGACGTCTCTCACCGATCGGTGAATCGTGACCCAGTCTTTCAGGTGGCTGGGATCCATAACGGTGTCCCACACCCGCTGTATCGGGGCATCGATCTCGATCGTCGCGTGCACGGTGCTCATGACGGCGCAGACACTAACGAGCGCCGCAAGTGTCGGGGGCGGACTTGCGAGGGTTGGCCACTAGCGCGCGGCCAGCGGTTCGGTCGCCTCCCACTCGGCCAGCGCATGCTCGATCGCTGAATCGAGTGAATGGAGTCTGACATCGAGCAGCTCGGCAGCACGGTTGTCGCGCGGAAGCAGGTCCCGGTCGAGGCTCTCCATGAGCGGACCGATCAGCTCGTGCCGCTCGCCCGCGATCAACGCCGACACCCGGCTCGCGATCGGTGTCAACGTCAGCCGCTTGAAAGCGATCGTTGGACGCGCCACCAACATGTGTTCGCCGATCTTGTCGATCAGCTCGCCGTAGGTCACCGTGTCCCGTCCGCCGAGGTCAAGCGACTGACCGCATACCTCATCACTCGTGGCCGCGCGCGCGAGCATCTCGATCACGTCGCGCTCGTCGATCGGGCTTGTCTTGTGACTGCGCCACGCCGGCACCGCGAGGACGGGCAACCGCTCTACCAGCCTCACCAGGAACCGGAACGATCGGGACTGGGCTCCGATCACGATCGACGCGCGGAACGCGACCGAGCATGGAGTTGCCACCAGGAGGATCTCTTCGACGGCGAGGCGACTGGCGAGGTGGGCGGAGGCCGGGCCGCCCTCCGGGACGAGTCCGCCCAAGTAGATGATCCGGTCCACGCCGGCTGCGCGCGCCTCACGCGCGAAGTTCTCGGCCGCGGTGCGCTCGCGGGCGCCGAGCGCGAGGTCACTCGCGTCCCCGTTGTAGGACGCGACGTCGACGACCGGCTCCATCGAGTGCATCAGGAAATACGCGACGTCGACGTCGTGCATGGCCTCGGCCAGTCCCTCGCCGGAGACCGCATCGCCGACGACGATCGGCACGGCCGACTGGGTTGCGGGAGGATGCCGGCTGAACCCACGGACTGAGTGGCCGTCGCGCGCGAGTCTCGGCGCGAGCCGGGATCCAACGAACCCGGTGATGCCGGTTACGAGGACGGTCATCGCGAGTGCGCGGTGGGTTTCAAGCGGGGCGCCATCCGTTACCGAAAGCTACGGAAATTGCGTCGGGTTTCCGCGCGGTCGCGAAATATCCCGCTGTTTGCAGGTATTTAGCCAAGTGTGAACTTCTTGCGATTTCCGGAAATCGTCGTTGCAGAAGGGGGGACAAGTTCGGTTTGATGGTCCCCACGAGGTCGAGCGTTTCGCGAGGAGGACCGGGTGACGGACGTACGCACGCGGGGCATGAAGGTGAGCTGTGAGGACTGCTTTTTCCACCAGAACCTCCTCTGCGCGGTATCCGACGCGGGACCGTGCGCCACGTATCGACCCAACCATCCCGACGGTCTGCGGCCGCCGAGCCAGCTGCGATTCGTGTTCCGGCAGGACCGCCGGCTCCAGGTCGCGTGGGCGTTCCCGTCCGCCAGCGAACAGGTCGCGCTACACGCCGGCGTGTAGCGGCGTTCGCCCTTGTAGGCATGGCAGGCTCGCGCGCCTGGGGCGTGTAGTGTTCGCGGCCGTGTACTGGCCGCTGATCATCGGGTTCGTCGGTTTCGTGTTGGTAACGATCCTGATCGGTTGGATCGTCGACGCGCCGCGCCGGCGCGGCACAGACCGGCACTGATCGCCTCCCCGCTGTCCGGGTGAGCAGCCACTGATGGAGCGTCTACCGACCAAGCTGTCCGGTCCTGTCCTTCTGAAGCCGGTCGTGCACGGCGACGCTCGCGGCTTCTTCCTGGAGACGTACAGGCGAAGCTCCCTGGCCGAGCTCGGGATCGATGATGAGTTCGTCCAGGACAATCACTCCCGCTCGCGCGGCGGGGTCGTGCGCGGTATGCACTTCCAGCCCGGGATGGCCAAGCTCATCCGATGCGCAAGGGGCGCTATCTACGACGTGCTCGTCGATCTCCGTCGCGGTTCGCCGACGTTCGGTCAGTGGGAGGGATTCGAGCTCGACGACTCCGCCCATCACCAGCTCTATTGCCCGGACGGTTTCGCGCACGGGTTTTGCGTGCTCAGCGACGTCGCCGACGTCGTTTACATGACCTCTGCCTACTACGACCCGTCGGTCGAGAGCGGGTTCGCGTATGACGACCCGGCTGTGGGAATCGCGTGGCCGACAGGCATCGAGCTCAGCGCCTCCGCGCGCGACTCGGGCGCGCCGTCGCTCGACGCGATCGCGGACTCACTGCCGTTCGAGTACCACTGAGGCGCGGGCGGCAACGCTCGCCGCTCTGATCCGCCCCGCCCGCGAATCGACGCGGACTCCGCGCACGAGCCACTAGAGTGGCCCGTCGACAGAGAGGAGTGGTGTGCGGATCACCGTGCTGGGCAAGTCGCCGGCGTGGCAGGACGCGGGCGGGGCGTGTAGCGGATACCTCGTGGAGGAGGACGGATACGTGTTAGTGCTCGACTGTGGCAACGGAGTGTTCTCCAAGCTCCGCCGCCATCGCGAGTACGTCGACGTCGACGCGGTGCTGATCAGCCATATGCACGCCGACCACTTCCTCGATCTGGTCCCATACAGCTACGCGCTCTCGTACGCGCCGCGCCAGCAGCCGGTTCCGGTCGGCGGCTGGCCCGGAACCGACTCGCCGGCACGGCCGCAGCTATATGCGCCGATGGGGGCGGGTGAGCGGTTCCGGGTGCTCGTATCGGCATGGGGCGAAGAGGATCTGATCGAGCGCGCGTTCCAGCTGTCCGAGTACGACAGCCCCGACGAGCTCACGCTCGGACCGCTTACCGTGCGCTTCTGCGAGGTTCCGCACTACACGCGGACGTTCGCCGTCGAGATCAAGGGGGCGACCGGTCGGTTGACCTACAGCGCCGACTGCAGCCCGAACGAGCAGCTCGTGCAGTTCGCCCGCGGAACGGATCTGCTGCTGATCGAGGCGACGTTGCCGCGACCGGAGCGGACCGGCGTGCGCGGCCACCTCACGCCGGCCGAGGCCGGCGACCACGGTCGGCGCGCCGCTGCCAGACGGCTCGTGATCACTCATTACTCGGATGAGCTCGACGCCGACTGGGCGCGGGCGGAGGCGGACATCGCCTACGGTCGCCCGGTCGAGCT
Organism: uncultured Solirubrobacterales bacterium; assembly: GCA_963783415.1. Classification (GTDB taxonomy): domain Bacteria; phylum Actinomycetota; class Thermoleophilia; order Solirubrobacterales; family Solirubrobacteraceae; genus Palsa-465. The sequence goes on along the minus strand of CAWANN010000020.1, from coordinate 121,857 downwards.
CGCATACGAAGGCGCCGTGTACACGGTGCCCGCCGGCGGCTGAGGTCCCGCGGCGCGCGCCGGCGCTGGCGGGGTGTGGCGCCGGCGGGGTGTGGCGCCGGGGGGGTCTGGCGCCGGCGGGGCGTGGCGCCGGCGTTCGTGGCGCCGGCGCTCCGACGTGCGGGGCTTTGCCGGCCGGCGCTCCGGCCGACCCGTGCATTTCGTGGCAACGCGGCCACCCGTCGCGCCGATGAGTGCACATAAGCATGGTGGTGATGCTTATGTGCACTCGGTGGGATGCGGCCGCGGCGGTTTGCCACGAAATGCACGGGGTGTCGCGCTCGGGAGGCCGTTCATCTCGTGGCGACGGTCTCGCTCGGGAGGCCGTTCATCTCGTGGCGACGGTCTCGCTCGGGAGGCCGTTCATTTCGTGGCGACGGTCTCGCTCGGGAGGCCGTTCATCTCGTGGCGACGGTCTCGCTCGGGCGACCGATCATCTCGGCGGCGGCGGTCCGACCGCGCCGTCCGGTTCGCCCGCCCTCGTCGGTCACGCCGGCTCGGTGAGTGGTCCGCCAACCGTGGGCCTCTCGTCGATCCCCGACCGACCCTCGTCGATCCCCGACCGACCCTCGTCGATCCCCGACCGACCCTCGTCGACCACCGACCGACCCTCGTCGATCACCGCGCCACCGCCGGCCGACCGAAGCACGCTGAATGCCAGACCGCCGGCGAGCAGCGCGCCGCCCACGGCTCGCGCCGGCGACCACGCCTCCGATAGGACGAGCGTGCCGAGGATCGTCGCCGTCAGCGGCTCCGCCAAGCTGAGGGTGCCGGCGGTGCGTGCGGGTACGTGCACCAGGCCGCGTGCAAACAGTGTGTACGCGCCGGCGGTCGCGACCGGGCCGAGCCAGAGCACCAGCAGCGCGCCGGCGGGGGAAACGAGCGCGCCGGCGCCGGTGGCGAGTGCGGGCGCCAAGAGCACGGCGCCGATGCTGACCGTCGCCACGAGCGCCGACAGCGGGTCGGCCCCCGAGCACAGCAGCCGCTTGACGCACACCGTGTAGGTGCCATAGCACGCGCCGGCGACCAGCGATAGCGTGATCCCCAGCGGGACGGCGCCGGCGTGGCCACTCGGGGCGAGCAGCAGCACGCACCCGACCACCGCGCATGCCGTCGAGAGCGTCCACGCCGCGGGCAGTTGCTCGCCCGTAAGCAGACGCGCGAGCAGCCCGCAGAACGCCGGCGCGCTTCCGAGCGCGACGAGCGTGCCCAGCGCCACGCCGGTGCGCGTCACCGCGGCGAAGAACGCCGCCTGGTAGATCGCGGTGGCAAGGCTGGCTCCAAGGAACCAGCCGCGCCGGCTGGGGGCGATCAGCTGCCTCAACCCCACGCGGCCTCTCGCGGCGATGACCAACCACAGCGCGAGCGCGCCGGAAAACAACCGCGCGGCGCCAATCGCCGGCGGTGCGGCGTGCAGGTGTGCGAGCGCCTGCGCGGTGCCCGTCGTACCCCACAGGACCGACGCGCACAGCAAGGGTGTGATCCTACGGTCATTCATCGCGTAGATTGACGATCAGTCCACCATATGGGTTCCAGATCAGCGAGAAGTCCGTATACTGTGCGACTGATGGAGGTAAACACCAAACTTGATGCGATCGACTGGGCGCTGGTGGGCGAGCTGCAGAACGATGCACGGAAGACGAACCGGGATCTCGCAGCGGCCGTCCACGTGTCACCGTCGACCTCGCTTGAGCGCGTCCGAGCGCTGCGCGCCACCGAGGTCATTCGCGGCTATCACGCCGACATCGACCTCGACGCGCTCGGTCGTCACGTTCAGGCGCTCACGGCGGTCACGATCCGTCCGCCGACACGCGAGAACATCGAATCGTTTCGTAACTGGGTGGGGGGCCTTCCCGAAATCGTCGGTGTGTTCGTCGTGTCCGGCGGCTACGACTTCCTATTGCACGTGGCGGTTCCGGACACCAACGCCCTTTACGCGTTCGTGATCGACCGGCTGACCGAACGCGCCGACGTGGCCGATGTCAACACCTCGGTCGTCTACGAGCACATCCGTCGGCCGGTGCTCGAACCTCTCGAGGAGAAGGAGACGGGGGGCTGAGACCGCATGCGTCACGGTCCGAGCCGGGCGGGCGTATTAAGCTCCGCAGAGATGTCCGAGCGTGACCTGTTCGCCAACTTCGAGCGGATGCGGCGCGAGATGGATCAGCTGTTTGGCGACGTGTTCGAGCGCGCCGGCATGGCGCGCCGGCGCGTCGGCTTCCTGCCGGCGGTCGACGTCGCCTACACGCTGGATCCGCCCCTGGCGATCGTGACCGCGGAGCTCGCGGGAATTGACCCGAGTGAGATCGGGCTCGAGATCGAGGGGCGCAAGCTGATCCTCACGGGGGTCAGGCGTCCGGCAGGTGCCGAGACCGACGTTTACCAGCAGGTCGAGATCGAGCGCGGCCAGTTCCAGCGCGTGATCGAGTTGGGCGCCGACGTGAGGGCGCACGAGGCCAAGGCCGTGTACGAGGACGGCATGCTCCGAGTCGAGCTGCCCCTGGCGCGTGGCGCGATCGGCGCCCGGGCCCTGCCGGTGACCGAGCAGGACGCCGGCGCGTGATCGAGGACGCCGCCACGTGATCGAGGACGCAGGCTCATGATCGAGATCGGCGCCGCGGAGCGCCCGGCCCGGGATGTGGCGGTGGGCGCCGGCCGCGAGCTCCCCCAGGAGGTGGGCGTGCTGCCGCTCCGCGACACGGTCACGTTCCCGGACATGCTGATCCCGCTGAACGTCGGCCAGCCGCGGAGCGTTGAGCTGATCAACGAGGTGCTTCGAGGGGATCGCTCAATCGCGATGGTGGCGAGCCGCAACACCGAGGCCGAGACGCCCTCACCGGACGACCTATACGACGTCGGCGTGCTCGGCGCGGTCGCGCGGATGATCCGCGTCCCCGACGGCACGCTTCGCGTTCTCATCCAGGGCGGTCCGCGCATCCGGATCGTGCGCTGGGTCCGGACCGAGCCCTACCTGGTGGCGGAGATCGCCGAGGCGCCGGACGTGGTAGAGCACACGCCAGAGCTGACCGCGCTGATGCGCAATGTGCAGAACACGTTCACGGACATCGTCGAGCAGGTTCCGTACCTGCCCGAGGAGCTCCAGATCATGGTCGCCAACGTCGACGACCCGAGCATGCTGGCGCACCTGATCGCCGGCGCGCTGCGGATCCCGACGGAGGAGAAGCAGGCGCTGCTGGAAGAGCTGGACGTGGCCAAGCGCCTGCGAAAGCTCTCGGAGATCCTGGCCCGCGAGCTCGAGGTGGTGGCGATCGGCTCGAAGATCCAGTCGCAGGTTCAGTCCGAGCTCGACAAAGGCCAGCGCGAGTATTTCCTGCGCCAGCAGCTCAAGGCGATCCAGGAGGAGCTCGGCGAGGGCGACGAGGTCCAGGCGGAGGTCAACGACCTGCGCCGGCAACTCGAGGAGATCGAGCTCCCGGAGGTCGTCCGCAAGCAGGTCGACCGCGAGCTGGCCCGGCTCGAGCGACTGCAGCCCGCGATGGCCGAGTACGGCGTCGTGCGCGCGTACCTCGAGTGGATTGCGGCGCTGCCGTGGGACAAGGAGACCGAAGACGACCTCGACCTCCAGCACGCCCGCCAGGTGCTCGACGAGGACCACTACGACATCGAGCAGGTCAAGGACCGGATCCTCGAGTTTCTGTCCGTCAGGAAACTGAGGGGTGGGCGGGGATCCAATTCTGCGGGCTCGGTCCTGTGCTTCGTTGGCCCTCCCGGCGTCGGCAAGACGTCGCTGGGGCGGTCGATGGCGCGGGCCCTCGGGCGCAACTTCGAGCGCATCAGCGTCGGGGGGCTGCGCGACGAGGCCGAGATCCGCGGCCATCGCCGGACCTACATCGGGGCGTTACCCGGCGTGATCATCCGCGCCCTCCGCGATGCCGGCGTCCGCAACCCGCTGCTGATGATCGACGAGATCGACAAGATGGGCTCGGACTTCCGCGGCGACCCGTCGAGCGCGATGCTCGAGGTACTCGATCCGGAGCAGAACAGCGCATTCCGCGACTACTACCTCGATCTTCCGTTTGACCTCTCGGACGTGATGTTCGTTTGCACCGCGAACACGCTGGACACGATCCCGGGGCCGCTCCGCGACCGCATGGAAGTGATTCAGCTCGCGGGCTACACCGAGGAGGAGAAGCTCCAGATCGCCCGGCGCTACCTGGTCCCGCGCCAGATCGAGCGCAACGGTCTGAGCGCCGGCAGGATCGCCTTCACGGACCCGGCCCTAAAGGTGATCGTCGCCGACTACACGCGCGAGGCCGGCGTCCGCCAGCTCGAGCGCGAGATCGGCACGATCTGCCGCAAGGTGGCGCGGCAGGTCGCCGAGGGCAGCGCCAAACGCAAGGTCACGATCACCGAGCCACGCGTCCGCGAGCTCCTTGGCAAGCGACGGTTCTTCTCCGAGACGCGGCGGCGGACGGCGCGGCCCGGCGTTGCAACCGGACTCGCTTGGACGCCGGTGGGCGGCGAGGTGCTGTTCATCGAGGCAACCTCTTTTCCCGGGAGCGGCCGTCTGACGATCACCGGCCAGCTCGGCGAGGTGATGCAGGAGTCGGCGCAGGCAGCGCTCTCGTACATACGAAGCAATGCCAGCGAGATCGCGCCGGAGCTGCCGGATGACTGGTTCGCGACCCACGACATACACATCCACGTCCCGGCCGGCGCCACGCCCAAGGACGGCCCGAGCGCCGGAGTGGCGATGGTCACGGCGCTGTCCTCGCTGTTGACGGGGCGGCCGGTCCGCGCCGACGTCGCGATGACGGGCGAGATCACCCTGACCGGACAGGTCCTGCCGATCGGCGGTCTGAAGGAGAAGTCCCTGGCGGCGCAGCGAAGCGGGATCCGATGCGTGATCGCTCCCCGGCTGAACGAACAGGACGCCGATGAGATCCCCGAGCACCTGCGCAAGGGCCTCGAGTTTCACTTCGTCTCGACGGTCGAGGAAGTGCTGGAGACGGCGCTCCAGCGTCGGGCCGCCAGGCGCCGTTCGAAGGCTCTCCGCGCCGCATAACCGGACCTGCGGCAAATCCGTCGCTTGAACCGCCGCGGATGCGGGCAGAAACGTCCGACGGCGGGCCCTATTCGCGTATCCTGACCCTCACGACCCCACGCAACGAGGGAGACCAATGGGAAAAAAAAGCAAGAAGTCTGTGGCGGCTCCATTCAATGCCGTGGACATGGAGACGATCAACAAGGCGACCCCGTATATACGGCGGATCATCCAGGACGCCCAGCTCCGTGAGAACGTCAAGACCGCTTACGACTCGAGCAGGAGCGCGTACTCCCGCCTGACCAACGGGAAGGCCCCGACCAAGGCGTTGCTCGAGGACAAGAAGCTCCAGCGCGACCTGCAGCAGGCGGTCGAGGCGCTCCGTGACGCGACCACCGCTCTGGCCGAGGCGCCGAAGAAGCAGGTCAAGAAGAGCCGCGGGTTCGGTCGAAAGCTGATGATCCTCGTGCTCGGGTTCGGCCTGGCGCTCGCCGGCAGCGAGAAGCTCCGCACGAAGGTGTTGGACGCGATCTTCGGCAAGGAAGAGGAGTTCCAGTACACGCCGCCGCCGAGCACGCCGTCGACCCCGCCGAGTTCTCCGGTCGGAGCCGCATAGCAAGAGTGAGTCGATATCGACCACCTGGATCGGGGGCGCCATCGGCGCCTCCGGCGCGTTAAGGGGCCGCATCCTCTTGGGGGAGGCCACGGGGGCTTGACTAGAATCGCTGCTTCTTGGAGGCGGCAACCCAACCACGCCACTCGACTCCGCGCGAGCTGTCTGGCGACAAGGCGGCCCGGATCGTCGAGGCGATGCGCGCTAGCGTCGCCGCGCGCGGCATCGCCGGGTCGACGTTCGACCACGTCGCGAGCGAGGCCGGCGTCTCGCGCGGGCTGCTCCACTATTACTTCGGCAGCAAGGAGCGGCTGCTGATCGAGGTCGTGCGGCGCGAGTCCGACGTCCGGATCGAGCGCCTCGAGGAGGCGATCGGCGGCGCGACCGATGCCGAGAGCGTGCTCGACGCACTGGTCCGCAGCTTCGAGGAGCTGCTCGGCGACGGGCCGGCGCCGGTGATGATCTATGAGATGCTCACGCTCGCGCAGCGGAACGACGAGATCGGGGCCGAGTTGGCGGAGCTCGGCCGGCGCACCCGCGCCCACCTGACCGACGCGCTCGAGCGCAAACGCGACTCCGGAGTGCTGGCGCTGCGGATCGACCCAGAACTGGCGGCGATGTTCCTGTTCGCGCTGGCCGACGGCGTGATCGTGCGGCGCCTCAGCGAGCCTGAGCTCGATATTGGGCCGCTCACAGAGCAGGGGATCGTCGCCGCGCGCGCCGTGCTGAGCTGATCACCCGTGCGTCGGATAGCGGTCCTGACCGCGGCCGGCATCGTGGTGCTGGTGCTGGTGCTGGTCGTCGCCCAGCTGCTGCTTCCCGGGATCGCTGCGCAGGAGCTCCGCGACGACCTCCAGCAGTCGGGCACCGTGCTCGAGGTCAAGGTCAGTTCGTTCCCCGCGATCAAGCTGCTGTGGCACAAGGCCGACAGCGTCGTCGTGCGGATGGGGCATTACCGATCGGCCTCGAACCACCTCGGGGACACGTTGGGTCGTGCCGCCGACGCCGACAAGCTCGACGCGTCGGTCCAGGAGCTGTTCGTCGGGCCGGTGACGCTTCGTAACGCCACGCTGCGCAAGCGGGGCAGCGCGCTCACCGGATCCGCCACCGTGACCGAGGCGAACCTGCGCTCGGCGGTGTTCTTCCTCGACAACGTCGAGCCGATCGCGTCCGGAAACGGACGGCTGACGCTCCGCGGGACCGCGAGCTTCCTCGGGCTGCGCGCGACGGTGGACGCGACGGTGTCCGCGAGGGACGGCGCGCTCGTCGTAGCGCCCAACGTCCCGCTCGGGGGGATCGCGGCGATCACGCTGTTCGACAACCCGAACGTGCAGGTGACATCTGTCAGCGCGGCGACCGTGCCCGGCGGGTTCCGGGTGTCGGCCAGTGCCACAGTGCACTAGCGACTCGCGCGTTCGGGTGTCAGGTAACCAAGCGGCGTAAGTGAAAGAGTTAATGTGGGATCACCCGCCGGACTGCCCTACGATATGAGTCGTTCTGAGACGTAACCCGAGTCGTCCGTCGAAGCGGCCGCTCGCGATCGGATGAGCGGAGAAGGGCAGGCAAACCGGATCACGCGCCGTGCGGCGTTGCGCGGCGCCGCGGCTGTTGGCGCGGCCTCGTTGGTGCGCCCGGCCGGCGCGGTCGCCGCGCTCGCGCCGGCCTCGGACGGCCGCGTCTTCAGCCAATGGGTCGGAACGGTGGCCGGCGAGTCGCAGCCGATCGCGGCAACGGCGCGGTTCGCGCTGCTCGGCGTCGAGTGGGCCACGCCGGCGCGCGTCAGGATCGAGCTCCGGACGAGGACGCGAAGCGGAGGCTGGAGCCCGTGGGCGATCGCGTCCGTGCTGGGTCACGGTCCGGATCGGCCGGGGCCCGAGACGGCCCAGTTCGGCGATCCGATCTGGAGCGGACCGGCCGACTACGTCCAGGTGCGCAGCTCGCGGCCGTTGACCGGGGTTCGGCTGCACTTCGTCTCGGCGCCGGCCGTGCCGGCTGCCTCGCAGGACGCCCACGCCGCCCAGGCGCGCCCACTCGCCCAGCCCGTGCTCGCCGCCGGCCCGGGTCAGCCGCCCATCATCGCCCGCTCCGCGTGGGCCCAGGGACATGCGCCGCCGAGCCACATCCCTCTGTACGGCACGGTCAAGCTCGCGTTCGTCCACCACAGCGTGACGCCCAACGGCTACAGCGCCGGCGAGGTGCCTTCGATTCTCCAGTCGATCTTCGACTACCACCGCTACGTCCGCGGCTATTTCGACATCGCGTACAACTTCGCGGTCGACGCGTTCGGCCGGATCTGGGAGGCGCGTGCCGGCGGGATCGACCTTCCCGTGGTCGGCGCCCACGCGGGCGGCTACAACACGGAGTCGACCGGAATGGTCGTACTGGGCACCTACCAGAACGTCGCCCCGTCGCCGGCGGCGATCGGCGCGCTCGAGCACCTGCTCGCGTGGAAGCTATCGCTGCATGGGGTTCCCGTGCTCGGTCGGGTCACCGTCGAGGTGTCGCCGTACGACGCCTTCTACACGCCGTTCCCGCCGGGCGCGCACGTGTCGCTCCCGCGCGTCGCCGGCCACCGCGACGGGGATCTCACCGACTGCCCGGGCAACGCGTTCTACGCCCGGCTTCCTTCGATTCGACCCGTCGTTGCAAGCCTCGTGGGCTCGCCGGCCCGAGCGACAATCACCGCGCCGACGGTGCCGGTCGCCCCCGGCACCGCGGTCGTCGTGTCCGGGCGAGTCACCGACCTCGCGAGCGGTGCTCCCCTCGCCGGCGCTCCGATCGACGTCCAGCAGATCGGGCCGCCGCACACCGAGCAGACGATCGCCACGCTCACCACCGACGCAAGTGGGAGCTGGAGCTACACGCTGACGGCGACCACCGACCTGCTCGTTCGCGCGCTCCACAGCCAGGCCCCCGCGGCGGTCTCGGACGTCGTCGCGATCGCGGTCGCGCCGACGGTCACGCTGACCGTTGACTCGCAAGCGCCGCTCGTTGTCAGTGGCGCGGTGTCGCCGCCGGTTCACCCCGTGACGGTCGTCCTCTACAAGGTTGTGCGCGGCCGCCGGCGCCTGGTCGCGAGCAAGCGTCTGGAAGCCGTCGGCGGCCAGTTCCACGCACGGTTCGAGACCAGCGGACCGGGGCGCTACGTCGTGATCGCGCAGACGCCGGCGACCGCCCGCTACACCGCGGCCGGCTCCGCCCCGGTCATCGTGACGATCTGACCCGCTAACGAAACAGCTTGGGCGCTCGGATCAGCATCCGCAGCCTGCCGGTGGGGCGCACCTTCCCATGCAGCAGAGCGCGCCATGGTTCCGTGCGCCCGGCGGCGATGTCGACCCAGTCGCTGAGGCGGCAGTGGAAGGTGAGATCGGGATCTTGGGCGCGGCCGGGCGACACCGCGGTGGGCCCATCGCCGACCGCGACGCGCAGGTGCCAGGGCTCGGCGTCGCTGAAGTCCCACTGGATCGTCGCACCCGGCGCCACCGAGGCGTCGATCTGCCGGCGCAGCCCGTCGAACAGCATCGCGGTGGCCTCGCGATCGGGCTTGACGCCGCCGCCCAGTTCGCCGAGGTAGCCGGCGCGGAGTAGCGTCAACCCGCGACGGGCGCGCGCCTCCGCCGGCATGTCGAACGGCAGTCCCAAGCGCATCGTCAGAGGGTCGAGACCGGCGGCGCGAAGCCGGCCCTCCATCGCCTCGGCGCCTTGCGTGTAGATGTCCTCGAGCGTGAAGCCGAAGCTCGTGACGTAGCGCTCGTCCCAGCCGGGCGGCACGAACACCGCCACGGTGAACGGCAGGACCTCGCGGAGCAGATCGGCGATCGCGGGCTCGCAGTCGGGGTCCTCGCGGACGAGGTCGGCGATCATCTTGACCCCGAACGCGATGTGGCGCTGCTCATCGCGGGCGACGTTCCCGATCCCCTCCCGAAAGCCCGGCAACAGGTCGCGGCGGGTCAGCCCCTCCTCGATGAAGTGCTGGCCGGGCTGCGCGAGCGACGCCTCGATCACGAGGTGATACAGCGTGATCGCCTGAGCGAGCTTCGGCCGCGAGCGGTCGCGGCGGAGCTCGTCGGCCATCCGGTCCAGCCGCTCGAACACTTTGCGGAACCCCCAGGTCAGTCGCGGCCTCGTCTCGCTCAGGGCGGACCCGATATCGGGGCCGACCCCGGCGACCTCGCGCATGAACCGCGCGAACAGAACCGCGTGGCGCGCCTCGTCCACTTGCTGCGTGGCCAGGAAGTACTTCTGCTCTTCGCGCGGGGCGGCGTCGATGAACGGTGAGAGGTTGTCGGCGACGGAGTCCTCGCCGTGGAAGAACAGCGAGTAGATCCACAGCGCGCTTCGGCGCTCAACCTCGGTGAACTCGCGCTCCCACTGGCGACGATCAAGCGTGAGGTCGATCTCGGTGGCGCGCCAGTTGCTCCGCTCCCAGCGGGCGTACAGGTCGGCGTAGGAGATCTGATCGGCGGCGATCGAGGTCGTCATCCTTCGCGTGTGTAGTTTGGCACCCCGGGGGCAGGGGCGGCGCTGCTACGCGTCCAGCTTCGGCGAGCGCCACGGCTCGCCGAGCCGTCCCCGGATCACGTCGACGAGCTCGCCGATCGCGACCCGCACCTGCGCGAGGCTGTCGCGGTCGCGCAGCGTCACCGTCCGATCCTGGAGCGACTGGTGGTCGATCGTCACCGCCCAGGGAGTTCCGATCTCGTCCTGGCGCCGGTACCGGCGTCCGATCGCGCCGCCCTCGTCGTATTCGGCTTGGACGTGGTCGCGGAGCTCGCGATAGACCTCGGTGGCGAGCTCGGGCTGCCCGTCCTTTCGCACGAGCGGCAACACCGCGACCTTGACCGGCGCGAGGCTCGGATGCAGGCGCAGCACCGTTCGCTGCTCGCCCTCGATCTGGTCCTCGTCGTAGGCGTCGACGAGGAACGCCAGCATCGCGCGGTCGACGCCGGCCGCGGGCTCGATCACGTGCGGGACGTACCGATCGCCGGTCGCGGTGTCGACGTACTCGAGCTTCTGGCCCGAGAACTTGGCGTGCTGGGTGAGGTCGAAGTTGCCCCGGTTGGCGATCCCCTCGAGCTCGGACCAGCCGATCGGGTACAGGTACTCGACGTCGCTGGTCGCGCTCGAGTAGTGCGAGAGCTCATCGGCGTCGTGCGCTCGCAGCCGCACATGGTCGGGGCGCAGGCCGAGCGAGGTCCACCACTTAATGCGCTCGGCGAGCCAGTGCTGGTGCCACGTCCCGGCCTCGTCCGGGGGCACGAAGAACTCCATCTCCATCTGCTCGAACTCGCGCGTGCGGAAGATGAAGTTCCCGGTGGTGATCTCGTTGCGGAAGCTCTTGCCGATCTGGGCAATCCCGAACGGCGGCTTCTTGCGCGAGAACTGCAGGTAGTTCTTGAAGTTCAGGAAGATCCCCTGGGCGGTCTCCGGGCGCAGGTAGACGGTCGAGCCCTCTTCCTTAACGGGGCCGACGGTCGTCTCGAACATCAGGTTGAAGTCACGCGCCTCGGTCAGGTCGCATTCGGGGGTCTCGCCCGGGTGCTTGGACGGCTTACGCCCACACTGAGAATCCTCGAGCTTGTCCGCACGGAACCGGAGCTTGCAGGTGCGGCAGTCGACGAGCGGGTCGGTGAAGCCGGCCAGGTGGCCGCTCGCCTCCCACGTCCGCGGGTGCTGGATGATCGCCGAGTCGAGCGCGACCACGTCGTCGCGCTCCTGGAGCATCGCCTTCCACCACTGGTTCTTGACGTTGTTCTTGAGCAGGACCCCGTAGTGGCCGTAGTCGTAGCTCGACCCCAGGCCGCCGTAGATCTCGCTGCTCGGGAAGACAAAGCCGCGCCGCTTTGAAAGCGACACGATCTTGTCCATCGTCACGACGTCGGTAGGCATACGCGCGCAGCATGCTAGCCGCACGCTAAAAAGACTTGCCGGCACGATTGCCGGCGCCGGCAAGTCGCGCTAGTTTCGACGGCGATGAGGTACCCGGTCAGCCTCGTCGCCGTCGTGTGCGTGCTCGTGCTCGCGATCGCCGCGTGCGGGAGTTCGAAGTCATCGTCCTCGAGCCCCGCGGCGGCGGCCACCGCGAGCGTCTCCACCACTTCGACGACGCACCTCGCGAAGACGAAGTTCGTGCTGCACGCCGGGCTCGCGTTCGGCGCCTTCCACCACTGGATCTACAAGCCGGCGAAGGCGGGAGAGCTCAGCCACCCGCTCGAGCATAAGTTGACGACGGTGAAGGCGGCGCTCGCGTCCGCGTTCGTCTACCACGAGCTCAAGCTCGCGCTCGCTGACGCCCAGGCCGACCCGACGCTGTCGAAGCTCGTCGCCCCGATCACGGACCTGGAGAACAAGCTCCACGGCCTCGCCGGGAGCGTGAAATCGGGCGGGGCGACCTCGGCCGATGTCGCGGGGCTCGACAGCACGGTCTCGTCGATCAAGAGTCAAGCCGCGGCCGCCGGGCAGCCGATCACCGAGCAGACGCCGGCCACCCCGAGCGGCTGACCAAGACCATTGGCACTCTCCGCTTGAGAGTGCCAAAACCGCAGCCTATACTTAGTGAAGCGATGCCGATCTACGAGTACAGGTGCGAACAGGGGCACACGTTCGAGGTCATGCAGCGCATGAGCGACGATCCGGTCGAGATCTGCGAGACCTGCGAAGCGCCCGTCTCTCGCGTGTTCCACCCGGTCGCGGTGCACTTCAAGGGGTCGGGCTTCTACAACACCGACTACGGCACGCGCAAGCGCGCCCGCGAGAACAGCAACGAGAAGGGCGAGAAAACCGAGAAAGGCAAGAGCGACAGCTCGTCCAGCTCGAACTCGTCGTCGGACTCCGGGTCGTCGAGCACGAAGAGCTCGGACTCGAAGTCCGAGTCGAAGGCGAGCTCGACCGCCTCGAAATCCTCCGACTGACGGCTACCGGACCAGCGTTAGCCGCGCGACCCGCGGCGCACTGGGGGCGCTCGACCCGTGGACGGCGTACCCCGAGATCTCGAGCTTGATCGAATGCGCGCCGCGCAGCGCGGAACGCACCGCAGCTGTGAACCGGAGCGTGAGCTGTCCGCGCCCGGCGCCAGGCGTGCGGCCCGACCCGCGGGAGAGCGTGACCGGAATCGCCTGGAGTCGCTGGATCCCGGGCAGCACGATCGTGACCGCGAACCGAGCGGTGCAGGCGGTGCTGCAGTGGAAGGAGACCTGCAACCTGCCGGCGAGTGCCTGTGCGAGTGTGATCCGGGGCGGGGCGACGAACGAGAACCGCGGCGGTCGCGGCGGCGCAGCCGGCGTCCTGAGCGTCCGGTCGGCGCCGACGGCGGTGCCGCCGGCGTTGATCGCGACCAGCCGGTAGTGGTAGAGGGTCCGCGGCCGCAAGCCGGTGATCGTCGCGAGGACCGGCAAGTTCGACCGGCCGGCGCCGGCTGAGGCGCTCGGCGAGCTATGGCCGTAACCGGTGGTCTTGCCGAACTCGACCAGGTAGCTCGTCTGCAGTCCGTCCGGGTCGACGCTGCCCGCGATGGTGGCCGAGGAGCTGGTTCGCGCGGTCACGCCGCCGGTCGCCGCGCTCGGAAGCCGCGGAGCAGCGGGCGTCGGCGCCGGCGGATTCTCGCCCCCGGTCGCCGGGGGAGTGGAACCGGTCGTGGCGCCCCCCCCCGAGGACCCGCCGCCGCTCCCGTTCTGCGGCGCCGCCGCGGTCGCGAAGCTCTCAACGTTGCTCGCCGGGTAGATCTGGCCCGCAACCTCGACGTCGAGTTCGTAGTAATAGGTCGTCGAGGGGCTGAGGCCGGACAGCAGCGTGCTGACCGGCTCGGGGCCGTCGGGCCCGGCCTCGATGCCGACGTCGCTCGACGCGGTCTCCTGACTGAGATCGTCCGGCGAGGTGCCGTACGCAAAGCTGTAGATCAGCGGCTGACCCTGCGGGTCGACCGAGCCGCCGAGCGTCGCGCTCTGGTCGTCGATCACGTTTGCAGGGGTCGTCGTGACGTCGGGCGCCACCGGCGGCGAGTCGCTCCAGACGACGACGGGCTGGGTGACCGTGCTGGTGAAGCCGAGGCTGTCGGTCGCCGTCATCGAGACCTGGTAGAGGCCGGGGTCGCTGAACGTATGGCTCGCGGTGGCGTCCGAGTCCGTGTCGTTAGTCGAGTCGCCCCAATCCCAGACGTAGCTCGAGATGCCCGACGAGATCGAGTAGGGCGTGCCGTCGTAGGTCATCGAGGCCTGGTTTCCGGCGGGATCGGTGGTGCTCGAGGCGTCGAACCCCAGTCCCTGGCCGACGTATGTGCTCGAGTTGGCGGTGAAGCTCGCGTTCGGACCGCTGTAGCTGGGCTCGGTGAGCTCGCAAGCCGAGTCCAGGTTGCTCCACTCGAGCTGGACCGTCCAGCCGCCGTTCAGGCCCTGTAGCTGGTTGCACTTGTCCCCGATCTCGCCGCACACGGGTTCCACCGAGGAGCAGTTGTCGTCATACCAGGCGAGCGGCCACGCGTCTCCCGAGGTCGCCTCACCGACCAGCGGATCGGTGATCGCCTCCGACCACTCGTGGCTCAGCAGCGACGTCTGGTTCGCGAGCGGGCTGCTCGACGGTCCGCAGTCCTGGCCCTCGACTCCGGTCGTGGTGTCTGGGATCACGGCGTACAGGACCGCGGTCCCGTCGGGCATCCGCGCGTCGCCGTGATAGGCGCAGAAATACGTCCCCGAGCACTCCGTGTCGCCGCTGTCCAAGCACTCGGTATCGGCCGCCGGGAACACGACGATGTAGACGCTCCCCAGCCCCTTGTAGCCAGTAGGTGGCGGCAGCACGCCATTCTGGATCTGCGCCACGAGCTCGTTCTGGATCTGCTGGTCGTCGATCGTGGTCGAGGTGACGCTCGGCGTGATCGTGTACTGGTTGTCGTAGGTCACCTTCGGAGCGGCGTTGCCGTGCCGGTCCATGTACTGCGCGAGAACTCCGCCGATGTCACCGGTCGAGCCGCTGGTCGACGCGAAATAGTTGACGAGCCCGGGGTCCCCGGTCGTCGGGTCGGTGTAGATCGGGTTGACGTCCGGACCCCAGTCGACGATGACCCCTGTGGCCGCATGGACGACCGGACCGCCGTAATAGGAGAGCGGGTCGCCGGTGTCGGCGGCGGCCGTCGGCGCGCCGGCGAGCGCCAGCACGAGCCCGAGTCCGATCACGGGTGCGACTCGACGTCCGTTCGAGTAGATCCGGTCCCAGAGGTCCCGAATCAGCGTCCTGATCACCCCGTCCCTATCGGCAGCGATCCGGAATCCTTGAGAAATTCAGGGCGCTTGCTGGAAGAACCACGTATGACGGGGTTAATGCAGCACGCGTCCGGTGCACGCGCCGGCGCGGCGCCCGCCGTCAGCCGTTGACGAGCTTCGAGACGGCTTGGTGGACGTCCTGCGGGCTTGCGAGCAGTGAGTCCCCGACGCCCGGGACGTCCTCGCCGCCGGTCGGCTTGAGGATCTGCACGGGCGCCGACCCGCCCATCTCGGACGCCGCGAACATGCTCAGGAGCGTGAGCCCGCCCATGTCGGTGCGGATCGACTGCGGGGCATACCACGACGCCCACGGGAGGTGGAAGAACGTATACGGCGTCAGCAGCTGGCTCTTGATCGCGTTCAGGATCTGCTGCTGGTAGCCCTCGCGGGTGAGGTCGTTGCTGGCCGCATCGCAGCTGTTCTCGCGGGTACGCGCGAGGGTCAGCGCCTGGATTCCGGTGAGGTGGTGGGTGCCGGGGGACAGGTCGAGCGTCCACCCGCCGTTCTTTGCGCCGCCGCTGATCTCCGAGCAGATCCGTCCGGTCTTGACCGTGACGCCGCCGATCGCATCGATGAACTTCGGGAAGTTCGCGAAGTTGATGATGATCACGTGGTTGATCTTCAGTCCGGTCAGCGCGTTGACGGTCTTGATCGTGAGCGCCGGGCCGCCGAACGCGTAGGCGGCGTTGATCTTGTTCGTCCCATGCCCTGGGATCGAGACGAGCGTGTCGCGCGGGATCGACAGCCGGCGCGAGACGCCGCCGCCGACCCGCCACAGCATCAGCGTGTCGGAGCGGCTGCCGGCATCGGACGTGTTTGCCCCGCCCTCGTGCGTCCCCGCTGGGCGCTGGTCGGTGCCGATCACGAGCACCGTGTTGGTCGAGGTCAGCATGTTTCCGCCCGACGCGAGCGCGGCCTGGGCGTCGGAGGGGATGCCGCCGGACTGAGTCGCGGAGCTGATCATGAAAAGCACCAGCGACAACAGCAGCCACGCCACGACCGCGACGATCAGACCGAGGATGACCCGCTTGGGGGTGATCCGCCGACCGGTTCGGCGGTCGGGTCCGCCTGTGTACTTCCGGTACTCGGCGGGGCCCTCGAGCTCGTCGTCCTCCCCACGCAAACGGGCCCGCAGGCCCTTGGGGCCGGTGCGGTAGAGCTTGTACGGGCGCTCTTCGAGATTGCTAGGCATGGGTACGCATATAGTGACGGCATGCCGGGCCGGCGCACCATCGGCGTCGACATGGGCGGTTCGAAGCTGCTTGCCGGCGCGGTCGATTCCGGTCTGTCGGTACACCACCGCGCCCAGCGAAGTTTCACCCGCCACGACGTCTCATACCTCTTCGACACCGTCGTCGACGCGGTCGAGGAGACGCGCGCCGGCGCCGGCGGGGAGGTCGCCGCGGTCGGCTTCGGCATTCCCAGCTTAATCGATCAGCGGACGGGCACCGCGGTGGTCGCCGTGAACCTCCCGCTCAAGAACGTCATGTTCGGGGACGTGATGGCCGAGCGGCTCGACCTGCCGGTGTTCGTCGACAACGACGCCAACCTCGCCGCGCTCGCCGAGCATCGCGCCGGCGCCGCCCGCGGTTTCAACGAGGCCGTGGTGCTGACGGTCGGCACCGGCATCGGCGGCGGACTGATCCTCCGGGGCGAGCTCTACCGCGGCGCGATCGGATCTGCCGGCGAGCTCGGTCACGTGGTAATCGATCTGCACGGCCCGCCGTGTGGGCCCAACTGCCCGAACCACGGGTGCGTCGAGGCGATGGCGTCGGGCACCGCACTGGCGCGCGAGGCGCTGCGGGTCGCGCGCGAGCGTCCGCGCTCGGGGCTCGGACGGGCGCTCGCCGAAGGACGGGAGCTCGCCGGACCGCTCGTCACCGAGCTCGCCCACGACGGCGACGACGCGGCGATAGAGACGATCGAAACGATCGGCCGCTATCTCGGCGTTGCTATCACCAGCTTCGTGAACACGTTCAATCCGGAGGTGGTCGTTATCGGCGGCGGGGTGATGGGCGCCGGCGAGCTGCTGCTCGGTCCGGTTCGGGCGGAGGTGGCCGCGCGGGCGCTGCCACCGTCCCGGGATCTGGTCGAGATCGTGCCGGCGGCGTTCGGGGTCGAGGCGGGAATGATCGGGGCGGCGGCGCTCGCGTTCGACGGATTGCGCCAACGGGCGGAGGCGGGATGAGCGCGGGTCGCCTGATCATCTGCCCGACGCCGATCGGCAACCTCGAGGACGTCACGCTGCGCGTGCTTGCGGCGCTCCGCGAGGCCGACATCGTCGCCTGCGAGGACACCCGCCGCAGCCGCGTGCTGCTCGACCGCTACGGGGTCGGCGGCAGGCTCGTCAGTTACCACGAGCACAATGAGCGCCAGCGCGCCGGCGAGCTCGTGGCGAAGATGCGCGACGGCGCCGTGGTCGCGCTGGTGTCCGACGCCGGCACGCCGCTGGTGTCAGATCCCGGGTTCGTGCTCGTCCAGGCCTGCGTCGCTGCCGGGCTGGCGGTCGAGGTGCTGCCCGGACCCTCGGCCGCGCTGGCGGCGCTGGTGGCCAGCGCGCTCCCCGCCGACCGGTGGCGGTTCACCGGCTTCCTGCCGCGCAAGCGTGCCGCGCTCGAGCAGGTGTTTTCCTCGCCCGAGACGCTGGTCGCGTTCGAGTCGCCCAAGCGGGTGGCGGCGTCACTACAGACGCTCGCCGAGCTCGACCCGGAGCGGCCGGTCGCGGTGTGCCGCGAGCTGACCAAGCTCCACGAGGAGATCGTGCGTGGGACGGCGGCCGAGCTCGCAGCGCGGTACGCATCGGACCCGCCGCGTGGCGAGGTCGCGCTCGTGGTGGGTGGCGCGCCGAGCGCGCAGGACGAGATCGGGCCGGCGCTTGACGCGCTGCGCAAGCTCGTCGACGCCGGCGCGAAGCCGCGTCCCGCCGCCTCGGTCGTGTCGGAGCTGACCGGGGTCGGGGCCAACCGGCTGTATCGCGCGCTGACGTCTGATTAGGGGCTGCCTTCGGCAGCGTCCGTGGGGCCGGGCGGCCCGGGCATCCGTGCCCGGCCGGGGGGTTGCGACCACCGCGCAGGGCATGGACGCCCGGCGGAACGGCGGTCGCGGCGACGGCCCGGCTCGGCATCCATGCGTCGCAGACGGGGCCTGCCGCGCCACATCCGACGGAGCCGAGCGCAGCGAGGCCCAATAAAGTCAGACGTAGCGATGTCGTTCTACATCACCACCCCGATCTATTACGTGAACGCGCAGCCGCACCTCGGCCATGCGTACACGACGATCGCCGCCGACGTGGTGGCGCGACACATGCGCCAGCGCGGCGAGGACGTGTTCTTCCTGACCGGCACGGACGAGCACGGCGAGCCGGTCGCCGACGCCGCGGCGGCGCTGGGGATCGAGCCGCGCGAGCTTGCCGATCGGAACGCCGAGAAGTTCAAGGCACTGACCCCGATCCTCGACGCCACCAATGACTTCTTCATCCGCACCTCCGACGAGGAGCACGAGGTCCGCGTGCAGGAGGTGCTCCAGCGCGTGCACGACAACGGCTACACGCACAAGGGGATCTACGAGGGGTGGTATTGCCCGCGGTGCGCGGACTTCAAGGTCGAGAACGAGATCCTCGAGGGCAACCGCTGCCCGATCCACGAGATCGTGCTCGAGCGCCACCAGGAGGAGAACTGGTTCTTCCGCCTATCGGCGTTCCAGGAGCCACTGGAGCGGCTGTTCGACGGGCAGCCCGACTTCGTGATGCCGCCCCATCACTTCAGGGAGGCGCGGTCGTTCATCGCGCAGGGTCTCCAGGACATCTCGCTGTCGCGCAAGCGGCTGAAGTGGGGGGTCGTGGTGCCCTGGGACAGCGAGCACGTCTTCTACGTGTGGTTCGACGCGCTCCTGAACTACTACACGGCGCTCGGATACGCGCGGCCGGGAGAGGATCTGACTTCGCGGTTCTGGCCGGCGACCTACCACCTGATCGGCAAGGACATCCTCAAGTTCCACACGATCTTTTGGCCGGCGATGCTGATGGCGGCTGATCTTCCGGTTCCGAATCACGTGTTCGTCCACGGCTTCCTGCTCGGCGCCGACGGCCGCAAGATGAGCAAGTCGCTCGGGAACGTACTCGATCCCTTCGAGGTGATCGGCGACTACGGCACCGACGCGCTTCGCTTCTACCTGATGCGCGACGTATCGTTCGGGGGCGACGGGAGCGTGGGGATCGACGCCGTTCGCGCACGTTACGACGCCGAGCTGGCCAACGAATATGGGAATCTCGCGAGCCGGACGATCGCGATGCTGCTGAGGTATCGCGATGGTTCGATTCCCGCGGTCGCCACCGACCCGGAGGTGTCAGCCTCGTTCGAGGGGCTCGCTCCCGACGTCGCGACGCTGCTCGACCACCTCGAGGTCACTCAGGCGCTCGAGCTGATCTGGCAGCGCGTGAGGCGGCTGAATCGGTACGTCGAGGAACGCGCCCCCTGGCAGCTCGCGCGCGACCCGGACGCGGCCGGCGCGCTCGACGAGACGCTCGCATCGCTGGCCGAGGGAGTGCGGGTCCTGAGCGTGCTGCTGCACCCGTACATGCCGGCGGCGACGGCGAAGCTGCTCGACGCGCTCGGCGCTCCGCGGTTCGACTATCCCGGCGCGGCGTTCGCGCCGCAGGTGTCGGGTGGCTCGGTCAGCACGCTCGAGCCGCTGTTTCCGAAACGTTCGTGATCGACAGCCACACGCACCTCGAGCTGTGCGAGCCCCCCGATACGGAGCTCGTCGCGGCGGCCGACGATGCCGGGGTGAGTCGCATCGTCACCGTCGGCACCGACGGTGCGTCGTGCCGGGCGGCGCTCGCGGCGGCCGAGGACTTCCCGCAGGTGTACGCGGCGATCGGGCGCCACCCCAATTCGGCCACGGGGTTCGACGACGCGGACCTCGCCGAGCTCGAGGCGCTCGCGTCGCATCCGAAGTGCGTGGCGATCGGCGAGACCGGGCTCGACTTCTACCGCGACTACGCGCCGAGGGAGGACCAGGCGCGCGCGTTCATCGCCCAGATCGAGTTGGCCCGCTCGGCTCGGAAGCCTCTGGTGATCCACACGCGCGCGGCCGAGGACGACACGTTGTCGATGCTTTCCGAGCACGCCGGCGGCGTGCGTGTGATCCTCCACTGCTTCTCGATGCCCGACAGGCTCGAGGAGTGCCTGGCGCATGAGGACTGGTGGATCTCGTTTGCCGGCAACGTCACGTATCCGAAGGCGGACGGGCTGCGGCTGGCGGCGGTGCGGGTCCCGGCCGACCGGTTACTGGTGGAGACCGACGCGCCGTACCTGTCGCCGCAGGTCGTTCGGGGCAGGCCCAACCAGCCGGCGCATGTGGCGATGACCGCCGCCGCGGTGGCGGTCGAGCGGCGGGTCGCGTACGAGGAGTTCGACGCCGCGGTCGAGGCGAGCGCCGCCGAGGTTTTCGGTTGGTGACGCGCCTCGGTCAGAACTTCCTCGTCGACCGCAACATCCTGGATGTGATCGAGCGGCTGGCGGATCTTGATGCCGACGCGGTCGTGCTCGAGATCGGCGGCGGGCAGGGCGTTCTGTCGTCTCGACTCGCTTCGGAGGTCGCGCATCTGCACGTGGTCGAGATCGACCGGCGCCTCGAGTCGGTTCTGCGCGAGTCCTTGGTTGGATTTTCCAACGTAACGGTCCATTTTTCCGACGCTCTGGGGCTCGATTTCGCGGCGCTGGACCCGGCGCCGACCACGGTCGTCGCGAACCTGCCTTACGGGATCGCGGCGACCGTGATCCTGCGGACGATCGACGAGCTCCCTTCGGTGGAGTCGTGGGTGGTCATGGTCCAGCGCGAGGTCGGCGAGCGACTCGCGGCGGCTCCGGGGTCGGCGGCGTACGGGGCGCCGTCGGTGCTGGCGCAGCTCGCGTGCGACGTCAAGGTGCTGCGCCCGGTGGCCCGCACGGTGTTCCGGCCGGTCCCGCGGGTGGACTCGGTGCTCGTCGGGCTGCGCCGGCGCTCGGGGTCCGACGGGGTCGATCGCGCTGTACGGGGGCTCGTTCACGATGCGTTCGCCCACCGGCGTAAGGCGCTGGCGGGGTCGCTGGCGCTGGCCGCGGGCGCGCCGGCGGGCGTGCGCGAGCGGGCTCGCGCGGCGCTGGTCGAAATGGGGCATCCGCCCGACGAGCGCGCCGAGCGGCTCTCACCGGACGAGTTTCGGGAGCTCGCGGCGAGGCTGTCGGTTCCGTGAAGCTATTCGCGAAAGCGCCGGGCAAGGTCAACCTGAGCCTGTTCGTGGGGGCACGACGGCCGGATGGACGCCACGAGCTCGTGACGCTGATCGAGTCGGTGTCGCTCGCGGACGAGCTCGAGCTCGTGACGCGCGTGTCGCTCCACGACGACGTCGTCTGCCCGGGAGTCGAGGAACCGAACATCGTGTCGCGCGCTCTGGCGGGGCTCCGGGCGCGAGGATGGAACGCGCCCAGGGTTCAGGTGACGGTTCGAAAGCACATTCCGATCGCCGCCGGCATGGGTGGCGGCTCGGCCGACGCGGCGGCCGTGCTGCGGATGGCGCCGCGGGTGGCGCGGGTCGATGACGGGGTGGTGGAGGCGCTCGCGGCCGAGCTCGGCTCCGACGTGCCGAGCCAGCTCTCGCCGGGGCTCGTGCTCGGGACCGGCGCGGGGGACGAAGTCGAGCTCAGGGCGCCGCTCGCCGCGCACGCATTCGTAATCGTGCCGCTGCCCCACCGGCTGTCGACGCCCGATGTGTACGCGGAAGCCGATCGTCTCGGTGTGGGGGACAACGAGCTGCAGTTCGCGGCCAGGCTCCCGGATCTGTGGTCCACGCTCGCCCCCGGCGGGCGGCTGCCGGACCGCTTGCTCGTCAACGAGCTCGGCGCTGCGGCCGTGTCGCTGTGCCCGGAGGTCGAGGCTGCGCTCGCGGCGGTGCGGGGCGCCGAGGCCGACCACGGGTTCGTGTCCGGGTCCGGCCCGACGGTCGCCGGGCTGTTCTGGGGGGTGGATGCCCGCGCGAGGGCCGACGCGGCCGCAGCCGCACTGGCGCCCCGGTACCCTGGCGCATGCTGCGCTGTTCCGGTGCCTCGCGACTTCGGTTTTCCGCTGTTCGTCTGAAGGCGCGGAAGGTGCGGCGGCGGCTGTGGTCGAATCCGTACTCGGTCATCGCCCTCATCGGGCACAATTCCACGGACATCCATGAGCAACACGCAGATCACCTATCTGGTCGCCGTGGGCCTCGGAGTGCTGGGCCTGCTCGCGTATCTCCTGCTCGTAGTGGTCCCTGCGGTCACCGCGTACAGGCGCGTCCACGAGCGGCTGATCGCCGTGATGCTGTCGGCTTACGTGCTGGCGGCGTTCGTGGGGGTCGGTGTGTTGCTCGGCGCCGTGGTTGTGGTCGAGTGGCCCAGGGTGTTCTGACCCAGACCGGGACTGCGCCGATTGGCTGACCGCGCCCAGGAGCAGACCCGGGCGGCCGCGCCCGACCTGGCTGCGTTGGCCGCGATCACGGACGCCGTCGAAGACGGCGCGGGCTTGCCCGCGATCCTGCGTGCGGCGGCTCGGGCCCTCGACACGAGCCTGATCCTGATCGACCGCTCCGCGACCGTGCTCGCGGTCGCGGCACGCTCGCCGGCGGATGAGCGCTCGCTGATGCGCGACGCCGACGACGTGACGACGATCGAGCTCAAGGTGGCCGAATCGACGGTCGGTCGGTTGCGGATGCGCGCTTCCGAGCGCCCAACCGACGCATCGCTGCTTCGGCTGGTTACGACGCTGATCGCGTCCGAGGTCGAGCGGGTGCGCGCCCCCGAGCGCGCCTCCGAGGAGGCCGCGACGAGCTTCATGCGGGCGGTGCTCGATGGGCGGATCCAGGTTCGCGACGATTTGATCGCGCGCGGCAGGGAGCTTGGGACCGATCTCAGTGTTGGGGCCACGGTCGTAATCATCCGCGCCCATCCGCGCAACCCGACCGAGGAGGACTGGCGGCGGCGCCTGCTTGCGCTCGCGGCTCGGGGAGCACGGTCGGTCGCGCCGGGGGCTATAGCGGCGGCGACCGTCGACGAGGCTCCTGAGATCGTGGTGGTGCTTCCCGACGGCGACGGCGACGCCGGACGACGGACGGTGGCGGCGATCCTCCGCGAGCTCGAATCGGGGCTTCCGGGGTTCGCGTTCGCGGTCGGCCGCAGCCGGCGGGCCGAGGATCCGCTCGATCTGTTTCGGGCGCGCAACGAGGCGCTGCTTGCCGCCAACGTCGTTGAAGGCGAGCCGGAGCGGACGGAGCTCGGCTACGAAGAGACCGGCACGTACCAGTTGCTTCTGCCGCACATGAACGACCCCGTCGAGCTGCGGCGATTCTACGACGAGACCGTCCGGCCGCTGGTCGCCTACGACGAGCAGTACGAGACCGATCTGCTCGGCACGCTCTCGACGTTCCTCGAGTGCGACGCCAACGTCAATGCGACCGCGCAGCGGCTCATCACGCACCGCCACACGGTCCGGTACCGGTTCGAGCGCGTGCGCGAGCTGACCGGGCTCGACGTCTCCTCAACCGACGGCCGCGAGAAGCTATCGCTCGGTCTCAAGGCGATGCGCGTGCTCGGCATCGCTCCGCCGCGCGGTCCCGCACATGAGCGAGGGGCCGAGGGGGGACGGGTACCCCGCTAGGGGGAGTCGGCGTTGGGGGATGAATCGTCTGGGGTAGGGTCCCGGCGATGAGCGGACTGGGGCCTGCTGTCCTGATCATGGCTCGGGCACCCCGCGACGGCGAAGTCCGCCGGGCGCTCGAGCCGCTGCTCGGCCGCGAGGGCTGCCTCGAGCTGCAGGCCGCCCTGATCGCGCACGCGGCCGCCTGGGCGCACCAGGTCTCACCCGGCCCGGTCCACGTCGCCCACGACCCGCCCGACGCCGGCGCGGAGCTGCGACGTCTGGTCGGCCCGGACGCCGTCATGTTCCCCCAAAACGGCGAGGGCATCGCCGGCCGGCTCGCCGATGCGTCGGCGCGTGTCCTCGCCCGAGCCGGCGGCCCCGTACTCATCGTGTGGCCCGATCTGCCGCGGTTTCGGACCGCGCACGCCAGGGGCGCGCTCGACGACCTCAACGCCGGCTGCGACGTGGTGCTGGGCCCGGCGATCGACGGCGGCCTGTACCTCGTCGGGATTGCCCGACCCCTCCCCGAGCTGTTTGCGCTGCCCGAGCAGGCGTGGCGTAACGACGTGATGGGGGTCGCCCTGACCGCGATCCGCGATGTCGGCTTCGAGGTCGGGATCCTGCGGGCCGAGCGCGCGCTGCACCGGCCCGCCGACGTGCGCGCTGCGCTGGCGGATCCGCTGCTTCCCGGGGATGTGGCGGCGATCCTCCGCCGGGGTCGGTAGGGCGGCTCACTCGGGGTTGGTCGGCCTCCGACTCGGCTATTTGTCGAGTTTCGGTTTAGGTCGCTAAGTCGGGGTCTCAGCGCTACCGACAGATACAGGACGCGCGCGAGCAACTCACGTCCGTTGTTCACGCGCAACCGACTCACCCGTAACCGACCATGTTCCGCGTCTCACGGCCACCAACCGCCGAATCATCCGAGTGCCGGAGCCGTGTCGAGGTACCCCCGCCGAGCGAACGTTTGCGCGCGGTTAACGTGCGATTGCTTGGGATCCGCTTTCTCAAGCAGTGGCTGGGGTGGGCCGATCCATCGGCTGTGAAGAGTGGATTTGGGTACCGGGTGCGCGCTCGTCTGGCGTCGCAGCGTGGGTTCACGCTAATCGAGGTGCTGGTCAGCGCGCTGATAACGACGCTGATCGCGACCGCCGTCGCCGGCGCGCTGATCACGAACACCGACATCATCGCCAACCAGAACAGCCGCTCGCAGGCCGAGACACTGGCCGAGCAGGATCAGGAGCGGTTGAAGGGACTCTCGGCGGAGCAGCTCGACAATCTGAGCCAGTCGTACAACGTCACGGTCGGCGGGGCGACGTACGCGATCAGTTCGAAGGCCTATTACCTGAGCACCAGTAACGGTCAGAGCTGCACCACGGCGGGGGGCGCCTCGGCCACATACTTCAAGACGATCTCGACGGTCACTCGGACGAACGCCCAGGGTAAGACCGCGACGCTCGCGACCGACGAGAGCGTGATCACGCCGCCCGCCGGCGGAAGCCTCCTCGCCCAGTTCCACGATCAGACCGCTTCACCCCTGTCCGGCGTGACGCTGGCTGCGGCCGGCCCCGAGAACGACACCGGCACCAGCGATACGAGCGGATGCGTGATCTTCAGCGCGCTCGATTCCGGGACGTACAACCTGACCTACACCGACCTCGGCTACGTCGACCCGAACGGGAACGCCTCGCCGATCACCGACACCGCCACCGTGGCCAGCACCGGGATCGCGTCGCCTGGGCGCGGAAACCCGATCGCGCTCGGGCAGGCCGGCGGGGTCCGGGGAAACTTCCAGATGACCGGTGCCGCCTCTGGAGACACCGCGTACGCAAGCGGGCTGTCATGGTTCAGCAGCGGCGGCGCCGGTATTCCGATGGCCGCCTACCGTCACGCGTCGCCGACGACGCCGGTCGCGTCGTCGATCTCAACCACCAACGTGGCGGGCACCTCGGGGACAGGCCTGTTCCCGTTCGTGTCGTCCCAGAATCCGGTGACCTACACGAATAACTACTCGGTCTGGGCGGGGACGTGCCGTTCGGAGCAGCCGCCGCAGGGATACGACGCGTTTACGGTGGCGCCCGGCTCATCCGTGACCACTCCCGCCGTTCAGGTGCCGACGCTCCTGCTGACGGTCAAGAACAGCAGCGGCACCATAACCACTCCGACCGACGTGAAGGTCTCGTTCACAGGCAGCGACAGCTGCAATGACGCGTGGGCAATGACCCCGTCGCCGGATGGCACACAAGTCGGAACGACCAGGACCTATTACTACGGGGTGCCGTTCGCCAGCAGCGCGACCACCGGGTCGACGGCCAGCGCCTCGGGGCTGACCGGGTCTTTGACCGTGTGCGCTGATCTCAAGTCCGGTACGTCGAGCTACTACACGGCAACCAGCTCGTCGTTCACTTCCAGCTTCTCTGCGGCCACTCCGGTGACCGTCACATTGCCGAGCTCGACGGGGTCGACGAAGTGCTGAGTCCGCGAAGCCTAGAGCTGAAGTCCGAGGATGGGTTCACGCTGGTCGAGCTGCTGGCGACGATGGTCGCCGGCATCGTCGTGCTGATGGCGCTGCTGACGATCATGGACGTCACGTTGCAAAACACCACGCACGCCTTCAGCCAGGTCGACGCCACCCAACGCGCGCGTCCGGCGTTCACGTCGATCGAGAACGAGCTGCACTCCGCCTGCTTCGCCGACGAGGAGACGCCGATCCAGTCCGGAAGCGGTCCCAACGCCTTGATCTTCCTCACCTCGACCGGGACTGGCGCAACGCCCAACGAGTGGTGGCACGAGATCGACTACAACCCCGCGCCTGCGAGCACGCTGACCGACAGCACGTACACGACGTCGCTCTCGACCGTGAACGGTGTGCCCACGTACTCACGGGGCACGCTTCAGTCGACGAAGACGATCCTGACGAACGTAGGGCAGAGCCGTCCGACGTCCACCTCGGCGCTCACTCCGGTGTTCCAGTATTTCGCCTACCAGGTGGCACCCGGAACCGATGCCGCGGGTAACCAGTACGAGATCCTTCCGGACGGCACCGCGCCGGTCCCGGGGACGAGCACGACCGTGTTCAATCCGCTCGCGCCGGGCACGACGCTGACCGGCACCCAGGCCGCGACGGTTGCCGAGGTGATGGTCACGCTGAGCGTCGGGCCGGCCGGGCACGCCAACGAGCGAACCAATTACTCGGATGTCGGCGTCAATGTGAGCGACGCGATCACGTTCCGCTTCACGCCGGCTGCCAACCACGTCGGAGACGGAGCCACGTTCTCGCCATGCGAATGATCTTCAATACTTCAGCCCGGATGATGCGTCGCGCGCGCGTGCGCGCGGCGGCCGAGCACGGCTTCACGATGGTGATCGCTCTCGGGGTCCTGCTCGTCACCAGCCTGCTCCTGACCGCCGTGTTCTACGCGGTGTCGGGCGAGATCCACATCGGTACCGACAACCTCGCGGCCAAGCGCGCCTACGCCGCGGCGGACGCGGGCGTACAGGCGTACCTCTACCAGATGAACCAGAACCCGAACTACTGGGAGACGTGCGCGAACAACACGCAAACCACGCCGGTGAGCGTGCCGGGGTCGTCCGACGGCGCGACTTACACGTTCCAGCCGATCTACGCCAACGGCAACACCAGCTGCACGAGCAACGTCATCACCTCGCTGGTCGACAGCACAACCGGTTCGATTCGCATGGTGTTCACCGGATCGGCCGGGGCGAGACCTGTCGTCCAGCGTGCGATCGTGGTGAGCTTCCGTATGGACAGCCCGCTCGACTTCCTCTGGTACACGCACTTCGAGGCCGTCGACGACGGGATCCCCGGCGGGAGCCCCAGCTACAGCGCCTGCGGTGTCTTCTACCGCAACACCCGGAACTCGAACTGCAACATCGTATGGATCTCCGGAGACACGATGAACGGTCCGGCGTACACCGACGACCAGTATCTGATCAACACCGGCGCGTCACCCACGTTCGGCCGCAGCCCGGCCGACAAGATCGAGAGCTCGGCCCCGGGGACCACCGCCGCTGACATCTGCTCGGGGGACAACTGCCAGAACGCGATCTTCAAGGGCACGCCGGTCTACAACGCGAAGCCGATTCCCACGCCGAGCGATAACTCCGAGCTGCTCACCGACGCCCAGCAATACGGCAATGTCTTCGTCGGGACGACCACGATCGTCCTCAACGGGACGAGCGCGACCGTGACGTCATGCACTACCTCCGCCACCACGTCGTGCGCCCAGAAGACGATCCCGAGCCTCGTCAGTCAGCCGATCATCTACGTCAACAACGCGTCCGGCTGCACCCCGACCGCGTACACGCCGTTCGGCGTGACTTATCCGGCGAACAGCACCGGCTACTACGGGTGCGCCGGCGACGTCTACGTCTCGGGCAACTACACCACGCCGGTGACCATCGGCGCCGCCAACAACGTGATCATCGCCGGCAACCTGACCACCTCGGCCGACGGCAACGGCGATCCGACCGGTGGCGCCACCCTCGGCCTGGTCGCGAACGAGTTCGTGCGCGTGATGCACGGCATCAACGGCAGCGACTCGAGCTCTGGGTGCAGCACGACGAACAACACGAGCCAGACGCTGACCAACCCGACGATCGACGCCGCGATCCTCGCGCTCAACCACTCGTTCATCGTCGACAACTACAACTGCGGCGCCTCCCCCGGCACGCTGACCGTCCACGGCGCGATCGCTCAGTACTTCCGCGGTCCCGTCGGCGTCGCCGGCAGCAACGGGACTGCCCAGGACGGCTACGTCAAGAACTACAACTACGACGACCGCCTCGCGAACATCCTGCCGCCGTACCTGTTCGACATCTCGGACTCGGGCTGGCACATCTCGCGCGAGACGCTCTGCACGCCGCCGGGCACGGGCAGCAACACCACCACGACCTGTCAGTAGCGGCCCGACCGGCTGACGCTGTCCGCGTTGCGCGTGGCGGTCGATGAGATAACGTCATCCGCGCCGCTCACTACAAGACTCTGGGGAGTGGTGTAACGGCAGCACACGGGCCTTTGGAGCCCTGGGTCGCGGTTCGAATCCGTGCTCCCCAGCTTTTCGTATCCCTCATAAAGCGCCTGCAAACGGTGATGTTTCTGTCCGAGGCCTCTGCGAACATGTGTTCCCAATGCCTCCGACGCCACCATTCTCCGAAGCCGACGCGCGAGCCGCGATCTCGAACTCGACGTGCTGGGCGGACGCGCTCCGATACCTCGGCTATCAAGTCAAAGGCGCGAACTACCGGACGCTCCAGAAGTGGGCTAAGCGATGGGTCATCGGGACCGACCATTTCGACTCCGACGCCGGTCGTCGCAGGGCGGCTCGCAAGCTGCAGATCCCACTCGATGAAGTGCTCGTGGAGAACTCGACCTATAACCGGTTCAACCTCAAGCGACGCCTGCTCGATAGCGGCCTGCTGGAGGCGCGTTGCGAGATGTGCGGCCAGGACGAGCACTGGAGAGGTCGCCGCATGTCGCTAGTGATCGATCACATCAACGGCGTCTCAAACGACAACTGCCTCGAGAACCTGCGGATGGTCTGCCCGAATTGCGCCGCCACGCTCGACACACATTGCGGTCGGAACCTGCCGCGCGAACGGGTTTGCCCCGGATGCGGCCAGACGTTCGTCCCTCGGAACATTCGCCACCGGTACTGCTCCCAGAAATGCTGGGGCGTCGTCAAGGGGACCGCACTCCGTGGTGTGCCGGTACCAGATCGCCGCAAGGTCGAGCGGCCGTCGTACGAACAGCTGATGGCCGATGTCGCGTCGATGAGCTTCCTCGCGGT
Organism: uncultured Solirubrobacterales bacterium; assembly: GCA_963783415.1. GTDB lineage: Bacteria > Actinomycetota > Thermoleophilia > Solirubrobacterales > Solirubrobacteraceae > Palsa-465. The sequence goes on along the minus strand of CAWANN010000020.1, from coordinate 92,496 downwards.
CGGTCGGAAGTACGGCGTCTCGGACAACGCCGTCCGCAAGTGGATCCGCTGGTACGAGTACCAGCGTGAGATGGAGGTGTGGAGAGAGCAGGAAGCCCGAACTAGAACTGACGCGGCCTGATCTGAGGCGGCGATATCGGTCGTGCCGGGGGCGGTGGGGAGCACGCCGGCGTCGACGGTCGGCGCGCAATCGCCTACGATCTTGGCCGTGGCCGCGCCTGTCGTCGTGATCCTCGCCGCCGGGCAGGGTACGCGGATGCGTTCCGCGACTCCAAAGCTGCTCCACGAGGTGTGTGGCCGGGCGATAATCGCCTGGCCAGTGGCGGCTGCGCGCGCGGCGGGCGCCGGCAGGGTGGTCGTGGTCGAGGGTCCCGACCGGCCGCTCCAAGCCTCGTTAGACGGCGATGTGACGGTGGCGGTGCAGCAGGAGCCTCGCGGGACGGCCGATGCGGTCAAGGCGGCGGCGGGATACATCGGTCCGAGCGACACCGTCATCGTGTTGAACGGCGATCACCCGCTGATCACGGCGGACACGCTCTCCGGGCTGGCGCAGGCGCATGCCCAGTCGGGGGCGGCTGCGACGCTCGCTATCGCGGTGCTCGATGATCCGAGTGGGTACGGACGGGTCGTGCGGGCGCCGGACGGGACGATCGAGCGCGTCGTCGAGACCAAGGCGCCCGGCGACGCCACCGAGATGGAGTTGCGGATCCGCGAGATCAGCACGGGGATCTTTGCGTTCGAGGGCACGGCGCTGATCGCGGCGCTCGATGAGGTGCGAAGCGACAACGCCCAGGGCGAGCTGTATCTGCCCGACGTGCTGCAGATCATGCGAGCGCACCAGCGGAGCGTCCTCGCCTACGAGATCAGCGACGCCGCCGAACTCGGCGTCAACGACCGGGTGGGACTGGCGGCGGTCAGGGCGATGGCGCAGCGCCGGATCCACGAGCGCCACATGCTCGCCGGCGTCACGATCGTCGACCCGGCCACGACCGTGATCGACGTGGACGTGCCGATCGGCCAGGACACCGTGATCGCGCCGTTCTCGAGCCTCCACGGCGCCACCGAGATCGGCGGGGGCGCCCGGGTCGGTCCGCTCTCGACGCTGATCGACACGAGAGTCGGCGATCAGGCGTCGATCGTCCACTCTTATCTCAACGGGGCCGACGTCGGCGACCGGGTGAGCGTCGGGCCGTTCGCGTACCTGCGCCCGGGCGCCGTGTTGCGCGAGGGATCGAAGGCCGGCACGTTCGTCGAGATCAAGAACTCGGACATCGGCGCCGGCGCGAAGGTCCCGCACCTGTCCTACATCGGCGATACCGACATCGGCGAGCGGACCAACATCGGCGCCGGAACGATCACCGCCAACTACGACGGCAAGAACAAGAACCGCACGTCGATCGGCGCCGGCGCATTCGTCAGCGTCGACACGATGTTCGTCGCGCCGGTCAGTCTCGGCGACGGCGCGTACACGGGCGCAGGCTCTGTTATCACCGACGACGTGCCGCCGGGGGCACTCGGCATCGCCCGCGCGCGCCAGAAGAACATCGAGCGTTACGGCGAACGCCGCAAGGAGCGTGATTCCGAGTCGCCGCCGGCCGGCGCCAGCGATAAGAATGTGCCGCAGGACGACGGCTCGGACGGCAGCGACACGAGAACATCTGCCCCGTCGACCCAGTAGCTCGAGAACACAATCCGTCTCCCCTCGACCCTACACTCGATTTCAAGATGAGCCTGCTCGAGAGACCTCTTCCACGGAGCGAGCTGGTACTGGATTACAGCAAGCGGCTCATGCTGGTTTCGGGTCGGGCGAACCCGAATCTGGCGGCGAAGATCGCGGCCAAGCTGGGCGTCGAGCTCGCTGGGATTACGCTCAAGACGTTCACCAACGGCGAGGTCTACTGCCGCTACGACGAGTCGGTCCGGGGCGCCGATGTGTTCATCGTCCAGCCGACCTGCGGCAACGCGGACACCGGCCTCAGCGCCAACGACGCGCTGATGGAGCTGATGGTGATGGTCGACGCGGCCGTCGGGGGGTCCGCGCACCGCGTGATCGCCGTCACCCCCTGGTACGGGTATTCGCGCCAGGACAAGAAGTCGGCCCCGCGCGAGCCGATCAGCGCCCGGATGGTCGCGCGGATGCTCGAGTCGGCCGGGATCGACCGGATCCTGACCATGGACCTGCACCAGGGTCAGATCCAGGGCTTCTTCCAAAAGCCCTGCGACCACATGACCGCGCTGTTCATGCTCACGCAGTACTTCCAGGACCTCGGGCTCGATGACCTCGTCGTGGTCGCTCCCGATGCCGGACGGGTCAAGCTGAACAAGCAGTTCGCGTCGAAGATCGGAGCGGACCTGGCGATCCTGAATAAGGAGCGCCCCAACCAGCAGGTCGCGGCGATCGGGTACGTGATCGGCGACGTGGCCGGTAAGAACGCGGTCCTCGTCGACGACATCATCGACACCGCCGGGACCCTGCGGGCGGCCGCTGACGCCGTGTACGAGGCGGGCGCCAAGCGCGTCTACGCGGCCGCGACGCACGGGGTGTTCTCGGGCCATCCGTGGGATCAGCTCGCGGCGGCGCGCCTCGACGAGATCGTCGTGACCGACACGATTCCGCTGCCGGCCGGGGCGCCTGACAACGTTCGAGTGCTGTCGTGCGCGGACCTGCTGACGAGCTCGATCCGCCAGATCTTCACGGACGGATCCGTGAGCGATGTGTTCGGCGGCGAGAACCAGCTGTTCTGACTCGCTCCGCGTCCGGCGGCGACCCCGCCCCGCGCCGGGGGTCGCGCCCGGTCGACCGGGCCGGGGCGGCGACGGGCGCCCCGCGCAGAGGCGGCGACCCGCCGCCTGGGATCATCTGCCGGCGAGATGGGAGAGCGCGATGACCCGCAGCTCGGCCGGCGCGCGCAGAGCGGCCGCGCCGTCCGCCTGATGGACCTGCTCGGGCTGACCGAGGAGGAGCTCTGCCAGGTGCTCGATGTCGATCCGCTCACGCTTCTCTCCGGCCAGCTCGACCACCGCGGCGAGCTGCCGATCCTGCTCGACCTGCTCGACGAGGCGTCGGAGCGGGCGGGGCCGGCGGTGCTCAGGCGCTGGGTGCGGGCGGCGGGCCCGTCGGGACGGCCGATCGACGCGCTCCTGCGCCGCGACTTCGGAGGGTTCGAGAGCGCGCTCGGCGACTTGGCCGAGCGCGGATTCGTGCTCAAAGGCGGCGGGCCATCGACACCGTGAGCCAACCGCTCGTCCACACTCTCAGGGTCCGCTACTCGGAATGCGATCTCGAGGGAATCGCGTTCAACGCTCACTACCTGAACTACTTCGACGTGAGCATCACCGAGTTGTGGCGCGCGGCGTTCGGCGGGTATCGGGCGATGCTCGACCGAGGCGTCGACATCGTGCTGGCCGAGGCGCAGCTTCGGTTCCGCAGACCCGCGCGGTTCGACGACGAGTTGGCCCTGTCGATCGAGGTCACGCACATGGGCACCACGAGCATGCGCACCCGCCACGCCGCCCGTACCGGCGCGGACCTGATCGCCGAGGGCGATCTGCGACACGTGTTCGTCGACCTCGAGTCGCTCGGGAAGACACCGATCCCCGACTGGGCCCGAGAGGGGCTCGCGCCGTGGTGCTTGCCGGCGGACGCTCGCGCCTAACGGTCGGGTAGACCCGTCACGAGCGGGTACCCGGATACATAGAGGAGAGCGATGGCAAAAGAGCACGAGACGATCTTCACGATGGAGGCGACGCCGGTGAAGTTCGGCCGGGGAGCGTCGGAGGAGGCGGGATGGGAGCTCAAGCGCCTCGGCGTGCGTCGCGTGATGCTGGTCGCCGACCCTGGCGTCGCCGCCTTAGGGCACCCGGAGCGGATCAAGGGGCTGATCGAGGCTGAGGGCATCGAGACCATCCTGTACGACCGCGCTCGGGTCGAGCCGACGATCGAGTCGCTACAGGACGCGGTCGAGTTTGCGCTCGAGCACGAGGTCGATGGGTTCGTGTCGGTCGGCGGCGGCTCGAGCATCGACACCGCCAAGGTCTCGAACCTCGTGACGACCCACCCAGCCCCGGTCATGGACTACGTGAACGCGCCGGTCGGGGCCGGAAAGCAACCCCCGTCGCCGCTCAAGCCTCATCTCGCGATCCCGACGACGTCCGGGACCGGCTCGGAGGCGACGACGGTGGCGGTGCTCGACATCCCCGACCTCAAGGTCAAGACCGGGATCTCGCACCGGTACCTTCGCCCGACGCAGGCGATCGTCGACCCGGACCTGTCCCGCTCGCTCCCGCCCGAGGTGACGTCCTCGACCGGACTCGACGTGGTCTGCCACGCCGCGGAGTCGTTCCTGTCCAAGCCGTTCGAGGCGCGCGCCCGGCCGGACTCGCCCGATGACCGTCCGCCATACCAGGGCTCAAATCCGGTCGCCGACGTGTGGTCAGCGAAGGCGCTCGAGTTCGGAGGCCTGTACCTGCGGCGCGCGGTCGCCGACGGCGACGACGTCGAGGCGCGCGGGTTCATGATGCTGGCGGCGACGATGGCGGGCGTCGGCTTCGGCTCGGCCGGCGTCCACATTCCGCACGCCTGCGCGTACCCGATTGCCTCGGTCAAGCACGAATACCAGCCTCGCGGATACCCGGACGACCATCCGTTCGTGCCTCACGGTCACTCGGTGATCGTCACCGCGCCGGCCGCCTTCCGGTTCACCCACGACGCGATGCCCGAGCGCCACGTGCACGTTGCCGAGCTGCTCTCGGGAGGGACGATCGCCGATCCCGGTCCCGACACGCTGTCGGATGTCCTCCGGCGGCTCATGAGAGACATCCGCGCCCCCCGCGGCGTGGCCGAGCTCGGCTACACCGAGGACGACATCCCCGATCTCGTCGACGGGGCGCTCAAGCAACAGCGCCTGCTCGCGGTCGCCCCCAAGGAAGTGACCGAACACGACCTTCGGCACATAATCACAGCGTCGATGACCAACTGGTAGCGCGGTCGAGCCGGTCCGTTAGCGTACGTCCGCTTACAGCGCCCGGGCGAAGCCGAACGTCGGCACGGCCGACTCCGCCTCGACCGGCCGGTCGCCGTCCTCGCCGAACCGCTCGGCCAGCGGCGTGGGCCGATCGACGCGGCAAGTGTGCGTGCGCCGCCAGCCAGGCGTTAGCCTCCTCGCGCGCGAGCGGCGTGAACTCGATGTCGGCCAGGCATCGACCCGGCCGCCGAGTCGCCGGGTGGAGCCGTCCGACCGGTTCGTTGGTCGTGATCAGCAGCATCGCCCGCGTCCTCGAGGATCAGCAGGCGCCACCGGTCCTCGTCGGCGCCGTCCCACGTGAGCACGTCGAGCATGTAGGCGCCTCCCTGCCCGAGCAGCTCCTCGGGGTCCATGATGAAAGTGCGCCGAGCACCACGGCGCCCAGGCCCGCACCAGCGCCCGCAGCGCGTGAGAATTCCCGGTGCCCGGCTCGCCCGCCACGGGAGCAGGCGGCTCCGGACGCGCCGTAATAGCGCGTTATTCCTCGGGCTGCTTGGGCTCGGGACGCTCGCCGGGCCAGATACCGGTCAGGTGCTGGAATGTCCGGGCGCTCGCACGGTCGACCGCCGCCCCGACGGCCGCCATCGTCGCTGCCTTCAGCGCGGCGGAGCCGACGACCTTCTGGATGCTCACGTCGGCTGCCGTTGGCTTCGGGGGCGCCTCTTCGTCGATCCGAGACCAAATCACCTTGAAGATGCTGTTGGCGATCTTGGCGCCGATCAGGCTCGCGATGATCCCGAATGGCTTGTAGAGGATCTTCATGGTGACAAGAGGCTACCCCGGATCCGGACGCACGCGTCAGAGCTGTTGCGATCCGGCGCTACGTGACGAGGTCGCCTCAATCGCTCGAAACCAGCGGGAACGGCTGCACGATCGGGTAAAAGTTAAGCCTGCAGCAACCGGTTGGATTGGGAGGAGGGACCCGAAATGCTCGAAGAGGACGGAAGGCCAAGGGACAGTTCGGCGGAGGAGTTGCTGCGGCGGGCGCTTCTCGATGAGTCGTCCTCGGTGGCGGTGTCGCTCAAGGTCGGAGGACTCCCGCTGAGCGAGTCGGTCACGGTCATCTTTCTCGGTCGGCGGGATCTCGGAACCCTCCAGACCTACGTCGCGCGTGGCAGCCGGGCGGCCGGGACGACCGTGGCGGCGAACGAGATGCTCCGGGTCCCATGCGATCTCGATCTTGCGGACGCCGACGATCGGGCCGACGCGGAGCGACTCTACATCGAGCAGGCCACCGCATTCCGCGACGCGCTGGTCGGGGCCGACGTCGTGCTCGACGTCTGGCGCGAGCCGCTCGGGGACCTGCTCGGCGGCGACGTCACCGTCGACCACTCGATCGAGCTGTCGGTCCGCCTTCCCGCCCACCGCCTGCTCCCGACCGCGTTGATCGCGCCCGAGTCGCAGGTGCTCGTGACGCCGGTGTGCAGCGCGCGCACGCTCGCCGAGGGCAAGCCGCCGATGGGAATCGCCTGTGCTCAGCAGGACGTGATCCGCATCTATCCGCTGGCCGACGATCCCGAGCGGTGCGTCGAGGACTTCCTGGAAGTGGCGGCCGAGCATGCGCGGGCGCTGGCCGAGCGCCTCGATCACCAGGAGGCGTCGGTCGAGCGCTTCCTCGAATTGAGTGAGTAGGCGCGGGCGCCGGTTGCGCTTAGCTTCGAGTCGTGCGCCGCGTCTACATCGTCGGGGTCCTCGTCGGGATCCTTCTGTTCCTCGTGATCAGCGCCGTGTTGGCGAGGGTGTTCAGCGCTAACAGCGCCGAGCAGTCCGCGATCACGTCGCTGGTAGCGGCCGAGGCCAGGGGCGACGTCAACGCGGTCATCGACCAGGTCGAGGGATGCCGGACCGACTTGTCCTGCCGGCAGCGGGCCACCGTCAACGCCGCCGCGCTCAAGCGCGCCGGCGATGTCTCGATCATCCAGCTCCAGCCGTCCACGAGCTTCTCGCTTGGCGGCACCGAGGGGACGGCACGCGTGGCGTGGAATGCCGGCGGCTCGTTGCCGATCGTGCAGTGCGTCAAGGTGCGACGGGCCGGCAACCCGATCAGCGGGCTAAGCGTCCAGCTGCTCGTGGTCAGCAAGCGCATCGCCAGCGACGCCGCCTGCCCGGCCCACTATTAGGCCCTCGCCCTCGCCCCGGGGTCTTCTCAGTGAGATCTGACCGGTGTCCGGTCGGGCTCGCGAGCGGGCCGACGCTCGCGCTTGGGATGGTGCTCGGACAGCGTGCGGTGATCGCGGAGCCGAATCAGCGCGGGCTCGGAGTCGGGAAGCGGGAGGCCGCCACGCGGAGCATCGGGCGACTTGGGGGGCAGATCAGGGCCGCGGCCCCAACCGCCGTCGGATCCGGAATCCGGCCGTTTCGGCGGAATCTCCGGGCCGTCGCGTAGCGCGGGAATGATCAGCACCGCCGCGCACACAAGCCCCAGGAGGTGCATCCCGGCGATCATCAGCATCAGCTGAGCGTCGCCCGACATAAAGCCAAGCTTAGCGCGCGATTGTTCCTCGGTGAAGGGGTCCTGTGGGCGTGGGTTGGCAGCGGCCGGCGGTTGCCGTGGCGTGCGGAAAGGCGGGCATCTGGGGGTAGGTGGCGCCAGACGTCGAGATCCCAGTTATCCGGGGGCTGATCGGCGGGCCTCACGATCGCCCGCCCGCGAGATCGCCCGCCCGCGAGATCGCCCGCCCGCTACCATCACTCGCCGGTCATGGCGACGGCACAGACGACAGCGCTTGCAGTTCAGCGCCGCGAGCCCGCCGGGTCGCGGGCGGCGCGACGGCTGCGCCGCGACGGCAGCGTTCCCGGCGTGGTCTACGGTGGCGGCGAGGACCCGGTTGCATTCCAGGTCAACGCCCGACTGCTGCGCAACACGCTTGCCCATGCCGGCGCCGTGCTCGAGCTGAGCATCGGCGGCGACGCCGCCCTGCCGGTCGTGATAAAGGACATCTCGCGCCACCCCGTGACCGGCGACACGGTGCACATCGACATGCTCCGAGTTCGGCTCGACGTGGCGATCAGCGCGACGGTCGCGCTCGACCTCGTCGGCGGGGACGAATCGCCCGGCGTCAAGGAGGGCGGTGTGCTCGAGCAGGTGACGCGCGAGCTCACGATCGAAGCCCTCCCCACCGACATCCCGGACGCCATCCACCACGACGTCTCGACCCTGCAAATCGGCGACACAGTCACGCTCGATGCGGTGACGGCGCCGCGTGGGGTGACCCTGCTCGACGACCCGGAGACGGTCATCGCGACGCTCACACCGCCGAAGCTCCAGCTCGAGGAGGAGCCCGGGATCGAAGAGGAGACCGAGCTCGTGGCCGAGGGTGAGACCACCGAGGAGGCCGAGGCCGAAGCCGGCGACGAGGCCGCCGGCGCGAGCGAAGGCGGGGACGGGGGCGAGTAGCCCGCCCTGGCCGACGGGTTGCCGGGCGAAGCTCCTGTCGATTGGCTGATCGTCGGCCTCGGGAATCCGGGTGCCGAGTACGACGGCACCCGTCACAACATCGGGTTCGAGGTCGCGAACGAACTCGCGGCGAGATGGTCGCTGCCGAAGGCCAAGTCGAAGTACCGCGGCCTGCTCACCGAAGGCCGGACCGGCCCGGGCGGACCGCGGGTGGCGATCCTCAAGCCGATGACGTACATGAACGATGCCGGCGACTCGGTCGGGCCCGCGCGCGGCGCCTACAAGGTCGACGACCTCGACCACGTGCTCGTGATCCACGACGAGATCGATCTCCCGTTCGGCGAGATACGGGTCCGCACCGGCGGGGGCCTTGCCGGCCACAACGGGCTGAAGTCGCTCCGGGCGCGCCTCGGCTCCCCGGATTTCACGCGCGTCAGGATCGGGGTCGGACGCCCGCCGACGACGGATCCCGACCGCGTCGCGGCGTACGTCCTCGGTCGGTTCCGTGAGCCGAAGGAAGAGGTTCGGCAACTGATCGAGAGCGCCGCGGACGCCGCCGAGGAAGCCGTGACTAGTGGGGAAATGAGAAGCTGATCGGAGGTTGACGGCGCCCCGCCGCGCGACGCGCGATTGCCGGCGCCGCGTACCACGACCCCACCACGAACCGCATAACCGGCCCGAACGAATACGCGGCGGGCGCGCCGACGAAGTGCAGTCCCGTCACGGAGGACTCGAGTCCGGGCCCGAGTACGGGATAGCCACCGGCGAGTTGAACGTCCGCCATGAGCTCGTCACTCAGGAACGGGTAGCGGCGCACGTCGACCGCGAAGCCGGTTCCGAGCAGCACGCGGTCGACCGTCCGCGTCGACCCGTCGCTCAACGACAGCTCCACCGCATCCCCGCAAAGCCGAGCGTCGACGACCGCGCGGCCCAGCGACATCGGCACGTCGACCAGCCGCGGCCGCAGCCAGCCGGCTCCGGCCGGCCGGATGCAGCGATAAGAGATCGTGGGGTGCAGTGACTCGGGAACCGCGCGGAACACGTCGGGCGCCGCCGCGATCCAGCCGTTCAAGCGGCCTCCGACATCAGTCGGCGGAAGCGCGACGGCCTCCGTGAGACCTCGCCCCACGCCGCGGCTCGCGGGCGCGCTGCCGCTGAGCTCGCCGAGCCACCGGATCGACGGCGCTCGCGCCAGAACCTCGACGTTCGCGCCGGCCTCGCGTAACAGCGCGGCGGACTCGAGCGCGCTCTGGCCGGAGCCGATTACCGCGGTCCGCAGCCCGGCGAACCCCGCCAGATCGGCGTGTTCATAAGAGTGCGAACGGACCGCCCGCGGCAGCGACGCGAACGGCTCCGGGCAGTGCATGAACGGCCCAAGCCCCGCAGCGACGATCACGTGCGACGCCGCGACCGAATCACCGCCGTCCACCCCTACGCGGAACGCGCCGCCGTCGCGGGCGATTTCAACGACCCGACGCGGGTCGACGTCCGGGACCGCCGTGCGCTGGAACCAGCGCCCGTAGTCGACGAATTCCTCGAGCGTGATCACGGGATCACTCACCCGAGACCCCGAAGCCCGCTCGTAGGCGTCGATAGTCAACGCGCACCGCGGATCGGCGATGTGGCTCGAGCGCCGGCGCGAGCGCAGCAGCATGCCCGCCGGCATGTGCGCGTACCACGACTCGAGCGGCTCGCCGAACGACACCGTCCGGATTCCCGCGTCACGGAGATGCGCGGCGACCGCCAGCCCGTTTGGCCCGGCGCCGACGACCACCGCCGGGAGCCGGGGCGTACCCGATCGGCGGCGTCGGGCGCGAACGCGGTCGACCGCCTTCCCGCCCAGCTCGATCCCGCGGGCCACCGCGGGCCCGGGGTCCGAGCGACGGCCATAGGGGTGCACCACGTGCCGGCGCGGGCGGAGCACGCCGGCAGCTGCGGCCGGACTTCCGTCGCGCAACTGCCACACGCCATGGCAAAGATCGGCGTCCGTCCATCGGTAGAACACGCCGGGAGCGGCGGTGGCGGGCTCGGGGCTGTCGCCGAGCAGGTAACGGCACCAGACGGCCGGAAGATTGGCGCCGGCGCCGATCGCCAGCGCCAACGAACCGTACGGGCGAGGGTTCATGTCGATTGCGTGCCACGTATCCCCCTCGATCAGCTCCAGCTCGAAGATGCCCTCCCAGGCCAGGTCGCCCAACAGCGCGACGACCCGCCGACGCAGATCGGGCGGCGCATCGGCGGTCTGCGAGTAGGACGCGTTGCCGGCGTTCGGAGGCCACGTGCGCTGGTAGCGCGAAAACGCGTCGGCCAGCAGCCGACCGCCGGCGAACACCCCGGCGAACGAAGCCACCCTGCCAAGGGCGCGGCGCTGGACCAACCCACCCGTGCCGAATCTGTCCATGGCCCATCGAAGCTCGTCCGCGTTCTGTGCCCATACGCTGCCGAACCGCCTTGGCGGTGTCAGGAGGTCGTGTATGGGCGTCAGCGGCTTTACGAGCACCGGGAATCCGATCTCGAGCGCCGCGTTGAGCGCGTCCTCCGGGTTCGCGCACGAGATCGTCAGCGGAGGCGCCAAGCCATGACGCGTGGCCGTGGCCACGAGGGCCGACTTGTCGAGGTTGCGCTGGACAAGTTCGTGGGCCGGCAGCCCAAGCCGAACGTGGGGTTCGAGGCGGGCACGACCGAAGGACACGCGGAGCAGCGACGCGTCCGTTCCGGGGATCAGCGCGTCGTAGCGCGAGCCCGACACCGCGCGCTCGAGCGCGTCGAGAAACGGCTCAGGCTCGGTTAGCGGGTCAGAGACGATCAGTCGGTCGCCGACAGAGCGGGACAGTTGCGCCGGCGCGGACCGGGCAGGCGCGGTCGCCGCCACCGTGACGTCGAAGCCGTCTGTGGCCAAGCCGCGGGCGACCGCGACCACCGCCCGCGTCTCGCCGTCGGTAACCAATATCCGACCTCGGCTCATACCCCGCTCGAATGTATCGGCGCGTGCCCCGCCGAGCGCAGGCTCCGCCGGGGTCGACGACCTAGACTCGGTACAGAGATGCTTCGCACGCTACTGACCCACGCAGACGACGATCCACGGGTCGCGAAACTCGCCGATAACGGGGGTCGCGCATTCGTGTCGCAGGCGCTGCGCCCATACCTGCTCGCGGCCCTGCTGGACCGCGATCCGGCGACGCCCGTGATCGTGGTCGCCGGCGACGACCGAGCCGCGCGCGACCTCGCGGCCGGACTGAAGACGTGGCTCGAGCCTCGCACGGTTCGGTACTACCCGAGCCGCGGTGTCACGTATGAGTCACACCTGACTCCGCCGCCGCACCTCGTGGGTCTCCGGATCGCGGCGCTCGACGCGCTGACCGAAGACAGCACGGACGGGAGCGCGCCCGTCGTCGTGGTGAGCGCGGTGGCCCTGTCCGAGAAGGTCCCGGACCCGACGCTCCGGCCCCACGGATTCACGCTGACCCAAGGCGATCTGCTCGACCTCGACGAGACGGCCCTCGACCTCGTGGCCGCCGGCTACGAGCGGGTCGACCAGGTAGAGGACCGCGGTCAGTTCGCGATCCGCGGCGGTCTACTCGACGTGTTCCCCGCCACCGAGGACCGGGCCGTGCGGGTCGACCTGTTCGGGGATGAGATCGAGTCGCTCCGGTGGTTCTCGACGTTCACCCAGCGGTCACTGGGCGACGCCGAGGTCGTCGAGATCGAGCCGGCGGCCGAGCTCGCCGAGGAGCATCGCGAGCTCGCCGAGATCGCGGCGCTCGAGAACGAGGACGACCGGCCCGACATCGCGGAGCTCCTCCCTGTCGACAACTTCCATCCGTTCCTGGAACTCGCGCCGCAAAACGCCAGCATCGTGATCGCCGGCGAGGAGGACGTCGCGCCGGCGCTCGCCGACCACTGGCAGGACGTCAGCGCGGCCTTCCGCGACCGCGACGCCCGCCACCTGTACGTCGACGCGGACACCATCGATCAAACCCTGAAGCAGCGCGCAAACATCCGGCTGTCGAGCATCGACCAGGATCAGCCGTTCGAATTCCGCGCTCAGTCGGCCGATCTGCAGGCCCGTAGTCTCAAAGAAGCCGAGCCCGAGCTCGAGAAGCTCCAGCGATCCGGCTACCGAACCGTGGTGACATTTGCGCGCCGCGGCGAGGGCGAACGGACCGCGTACAACCTCGGCCGGCTCAAGGTCCACTGGCTCGAGACCGACGGCGGCAGTTTTGGACGGTCGGCGGCGCCTAACGGCGGCGCCTTAGCCGACGGCCAGCTCACGTTCGCCCAGGCGCGCCTCCAGAACGGTTTCATCGCGCCGCAGCTGCACCTCGCGGTGATCCCCGACCACCGCCTGTTCCATCGGCGCCGCGCGCCCGAGGGGGAGGGCGGGAACCGAATCAAACGCCGCCGGGGCGTGCTGCGCAGCTTCGCCGACCTACGAACCGGCGACATCGTCGTACACGAGGACCACGGGATCGCGCGGTTCGCCGGCTTCGACACCAAGACCGTCGCGGACGTCACGCGTGACTACCTGTACCTGGAGTACGCCGGCTCGGACCGCGTGTTCGTCCCGGTCGATCAGCTCGCGAAGATCAGCCGGTACGTCGGCGCCGGTGGCGCCCACCCGCCACTCTCGAAGCTGGGGGGGACCCGCTGGGACACGATCAAGGCCCGGGCCAGAAGGGCCGCCCAGGAGCTCGCCGGCGAGCTGCTCAACCTGTACGCCGAGCGCAAGCGTCGCGAGGGTCACGCATTCCCCGCCGACAGCGACTGGCAGCGGGACTTCGAGGATGCGTTCCCGTTCACCGAGACGCCCGACCAGCGCGACGCGATCGAAATGGTCAAGACGGACATGGAGGCGCCACGCCCGATGGACCGCCTGATCTGCGGCGACGTCGGCTACGGCAAGACCGAGGTCGCGCTGCGCGCGGCCTTCAAGGCGGTCCAGGACGGCAAGCAAGTGATGCTGCTCGTTCCGACGACCATCCTCGCCCAGCAGCACTACGGCACCTTCACCGAGCGCCTGAAGGACTACCCGATCTCGATCGAGCACGTGTCGCGCTTCCGCTCGCAAGCCGAGCAAAGAGAGGCGGTGAAGCGCTTCGCGGACGGGAAGGTGGACATCCTCATCGGGACTCACCGACTCCTGTCAAGAGACGTCCGCCCTAAGGAACTCGGGCTCTTGATCGTCGACGAGGAGCAGCGGTTCGGTGTCAAGCAGAAGGAGCTGCTCCGCCAGCTGAAGCTGAAGGTCGACGTGATCTCGATGAGCGCCACACCGATCCCGCGCACGCTCCAGATGTCGATGGCCGGGGTCCGCGACATCAGTGTGATCGAGACGCCGCCCGAGGGCCGGCGGCCGATCAAGACCTACGTCGGCGAGTACGACGAGGAGTTGGTGAAGGGAGCACTCCTCCGCGAGCACCAGAGAAACGGCCAGGCATTCTTCCTGCACAACCGGATCGAGTCGATAGACGAGACCGCCGAGCGGCTGCGCGCACTGTGCCCGGGGATGAAGTTCGAGGTCGCCCACGGGCAGATGGACGAAAAGGAGCTCGAACAACGCATGCTGGCGTTCCTCAGAGGTGACGCCGACGTGCTCGTCTCCACCAGCATCATCGAGTCTGGGATCGACATCCCCCAGGCGAACACGCTGATCGTTGAGCGCGCGGACACGTTCGGCCTCGCGCAGCTGTACCAGATCCGCGGCCGGGTCGGCCGTAGCCCCGAGAGGGCCTACGCCTATCTCCTGTATCCGTCCGCCGCCGCTCTGACTCCGGATGCGGCGCAACGCCTGTCAGCACTTAGCGACTACACCGAGCTCGGCGCCGGCTTCAAGATCGCGATGCGCGACCTCGAGATCCGCGGCGCCGGCAACCTCCTCGGCGACGAGCAGTCCGGGCACGTCGCAGCGCTCGGGTTCGAGCTGTACATGCAGATGCTGGACGAGGCGGTGGCGGCCGCCGAGGACGGCGCCTGGGCCGAGGACGAGTGGGAGCCGGTGCGCCTCGACGTCAACGTCGACGCGTACGTCCCCGCGGACTACATCCCGTACGAACAGGCCAAGGTAGACGTCCACCGCCGGATCGCCGGCGCGCGCGAGGTCGCCGATCTGATGCAGCTGCGCGACGAGCTCGAGGATCGGTTCGGGGAGCTTCCCGACCCACTCAAGAACCTGATCGCGCTCCAGCAGGCGCGGATCAAGCTCGGCCAGGCCGGCGCCAGGGCGGTCACTTTCCGCAACGGCCGCCTCGCGGTGACCCCCATCGAGCTCGACAGCGTGAGGGCCAAACGGATCCGCCAGGAGATCCCTGAAGCGCTGTACGAATCGGGCAAATCGCAGCTCTCGGTGCGGGTCCCCGAGGATCCGGCCAAGCGCTTTCCGGCGGTGGTGAAGGCAGCCGACGTGCTGCTCGCGGTGACGCGCGAAGCCGCCTGACCCGGACCGTTCTTAGCGCATTCTTCATGCCGGGCGGGACGAAAGCGCGATACCGCCGCTACCATCGACCCCCGATGAAGATCCGCAGTTCCTTTCTGGCGCTTGGCGCTTTTTTTGTGATCGCAGTCGGAATCGCCGGTTGCGGCAGCGGTATGCCCGGTAACTCGGTCGCCGACGTCGCCGGCAATCCGATCTCGACGCAGGCGTTCAACCACTGGATGTACGTCGCGGCGGCAAGCCAGGCGGCTCAGAACCCCGGCCAGCCCGTGATCGTCCCGAACGACCCGCCGAACTTCAACGCGTGCATCGCACAGGTCAAGAAGGACATCCCGAGCCTCGCGAAGACCAAGACGGCGACGCTTCGCACCGACTGCAAGCAGCTGTTTACCTCGCTCTCGAGCCAGGTGCTGGACTTCCTGATCAAGGCGTACTGGTACCAGGCCGACGCCGCCAAGATGGGCATCAAGGTCACTGACGCCGAGGTCCAGAAGGCGTTCACCACGGCCAAGGACCAGCAGTTCCCGACGGCCGCCGGGTACAACACCTTCCTCAAGCAGACCGGTCAGACGAACGAGGACGTGCTGTACCGCTTCCGGGTCAACGAGATCCTCCAGAAGCTCGCCGCCAAGCACACCAAGACCGTCACCAACGCGGACGTCCAGGCCTACTACAACAGTCACCTGTCCTCGTTTGGGTCCCAGGAGACGCGGAACATGAAGATCGTCCTGGCCAAGACCCAGGCCGACGCTAACGCGGCCAAGAAGGCGCTCGAGTCGGGCCAGAGCTGGGCCACGGTGGTCAAGAAGTATTCGACCGACCCGACCACGAAGAGCACGGGCGGCGTGCTGAACGGAGTCAACAAGTCCCAAGAGGATGCGGCTCTCAGCAACGCCGCGTTCTCGGCGCCCGTGAACAAGCTCATGGGCCCGGTCAAGGGGCAGTTTGGCTACTACGTATTCGAAGTGACGAAGATCAAGCCGGCCACGCAGCAGTCGCTCGCGGAAGCCACGCCGCAGATCAAGCAGCAGCTCAGCTCGCAGTCACAGACCAGCGCGCAGACCGCGGTCGACAACAACGCCAAGAAGGACTGGCAGAGCAAGACGACGTGTCGCGCCGCGTACGCGATGGCCGACTGCAAGGGCTACAAGGCGCCAAAGACGGCGACCACAAGCGGCACGGCCACCACGGGGTGAGCCGGCCGGAGCCCTTGGCGGTCGCCGAAGCGCTCGCCCGGCTCGAGGCGATCACGCGTCGGCTGCGGGTGGAATGCCCGTGGGATCGCGAGCAGGACGAGCGCTCGATCGTGCCCCACACGGTCGAGGAGTCCTACGAGCTCGCCGACGCCGCCCGGCGTCGTGACGACGCCAAGATGATCGACGAGCTCGGCGACGTGCTGTTCCAGGTGCATTTCCTGGCGCTGCTGCTCGAGGAGCGAGGCGCCGGCGATCTCGCGCAGGTCGCCAGCGACGTCACCGACAAGCTGATCCGCCGCCACCCCCATGTGTTCGGCGACATCGAGGCCGAGACGTCCGGCCAGGTCCGCCGGAACTGGGACAAGATCAAGCAGGGCGAGGCGGGACGCGAGCCCGGCGTGTTCGGCGACGTCCCGGAGAACCTCCCGGGCCCGCTATACGCGCGTAAGGTCCAGCGCCGCGCCGCCACGAGCGGATTCGACTTCCCCGGCGTCGAGGGGCCGCTGCAGTCGGTGCGCGATGAGCTGTCCGAGCTGGAGGCGGCCGGCACCGAGGACGAGCGCTTTCACGAGCTCGGGGATGTTCTGTTCGCGGTCGTCAACGTAGCTTGGAAGCTGGCTGTCGACCCCGAGCTCGCGCTGCGAGCGGCCGCCGACCGGTTCCGGGCGCGGGTCGAGGCCGGTGGCGAGCTCGCCGCATCGGAGAACCGGAACTGGAACGATCTCGCTCCTGACGAGCAGCTCGCGTACTACGCGCGGGCACGCCTGAACGAAGGAGGCCTCCGACCCCGATGAGCCAGATCGAACACGTACACGCCCGGCAAGTCCTCGACAGCCGAGGCAACCCGACCGTCGAGGTCGAGCTCAGTGTTCGATCCGGTGCGTGGGGACGCGCGATCGTTCCGTCCGGAGCCTCGACTGGAGAGTTCGAGGCGACCGAGCTGCGAGACGGCGGGTCTGACTGGAACGGCAAGGGCGTGATGCGCGCGGTCGAGAACGTCAACGGCGAGATCGCCACCGCGGTGCACGGTCAGGACGCCTCTTCTCAGGCCGCGCTCGACCGCATGCTGATCACGCTCGACGGGACGCCGAACAAGTCGCGGCTCGGCGCGAATGCGATCCTCGCGGTGTCGCTCGCCGCCGCCTACGCTGCCGCCGCCGAGGAGCGGCTGCCGCTGTGGCGATACCTGGGCGGCGAGAACGCGCACGTGCTCCCGGTTCCGATGATGAACGTGCTCAACGGCGGCGCCCACGCCGACAACGCGATCGACTTCCAGGAGTTCATGATCGTCCCGGTTGGCGCCGCGAACTTCCGGGAGGGCCTGCGGATGGGGGTCGAGGTGTTCCAGACGTTGAAGAAGACGCTGCACGACCGCGGTCTCTCGACCACGGTCGGTGACGAAGGCGGGTTCGCCCCCAACCTCGAGTCCAACGAGGCCGCGCTCGGGGTGCTGGTCGACGCGATCCGCGCGTCCGGTTACGTACCCGGTGACCAGGTCGCGATCGCGCTCGACCCGGCGGTCTCGGGGCTTGTCAAGGACGGGAACTACGTGCTCGAGCACGAGGGCCGCACGCTCACCCCCGAACAGCTGGCGGACTACTGGGGCGAGCTTCTGGACCGCTACCCGATCATCTCGCTAGAGGACGGGATGGGCGAGGAGGACTGGCTCGGCTGGGCGCTTCTGACGGAGCGCCTCGGGAGCCGGATTCAGCTCGTCGGCGACGACATCTTCGTCACGAATACCGAGCGTCTGCAGCGTGGGATCGACGCCGGCGTCGCGAACTCGATCCTGATCAAGGTCAACCAGATCGGAACGCTGACCGAGACGCTCGCGGCGATTCGCCTGGCCCGCGAGAACGGCTACACGGCCGTGATGTCGCACCGGTCGGGGGAGACAGAGGACGTCACGATCGCGGACCTGGCGGTCGCCACCGGCTGCGGTCAGATCAAGACCGGCGCGCCTTCGCGCACCGATCGCGTCGCCAAGTACAACCAGCTGCTCCGGATCGAGGAGGCGCTCGGCGCCGACGCGCGATACCCAGGACGCAGCGCGTTCCGAGGCTAGTGGGTACGCGGTCGCTCGGCGCGGGGCGCTGCTGGCGCCGGCGCGTCGGGCGGGTCCAGGGGCCGCCGGCGCGAGACGCGTTCGCGGCCATGCATAACGCGACAACGCGGCGAGCCCCGCGGAGCTTTGGCTACATAAGCATCCCCACGATGCTTATGTGGCCGCAGCGCCGACGAGTGTCGCGGTTTGTCACGTTAAGCAGCGGAATCGCCGGCACGCATCGACTGAACTCGCCCCGACCGCCCCGCTCGCTCAACCAGCCGTGCCGCGCCACCGCCGCCGTGCACCGTTCCGTGCAGGAGGAAGGAGCCGGCCGCCGTCGAACGAAGGGCGTAGCGGATGCCTTCAGCCCGTACCGCCACCGCGCCACGGCGCCGGCAAAACACCCGCACGACCGCCTCTCGCCCGCGACGACCCCGGGTGGCGAGCCGAGGACTCCGGGGCCGGGTCCGCTGGGACCGGGTCGGCCGGGTCAGCCTGCTGGTGGTCGTCGCCGTCGTCGCCGGGCTATACGTGCAGAGGGGGATCGCTTACTTCTCGGTGCGGTCCCAGGCCGACCAGCAGCGCGCGATCGTACAGCAGCTGTCGCGCTCCAACGCGAGCCTGCGCGCGCAGCAGCGCTCGCTGAACGATCCGGCCACGATCCTGAGCGATGCCCGCGCGCTCGGTATGGTGCGGCCGGGCGAGCATCCGTACGAGATCACGGGTCTCCCGGCGCACTAAGTCCGCATCGGCCGCGCAGCGGCGGGGGGCGCTGGTAAGTGCCGCCGGTCATGCGCTTCGACGACGTCATCGGCCTCTGGCGCGAGGGCCAGCGCCGTCTCGCCCAGGCTGACCCGCGCGACCGCCCCGCGCTCGACCGCGTCGTCGACGCGCTCGTCGACGAACTGCGCCGGCGCATCGGCCTCACATTCACGACCGACGAGCTCGCTCGCTACTACGGCGAGAACGGAACCGACTGGTGCTTCGACATCGCGACGCGGGTGGCGCCCGGCAACCCGGAGGCGTGGGACATGACGACGGTCGCCGGCGCGGCGTTCGCGCGCTACGTGCGCGAGGCCTCGGACTACGCCGGCGGCGCCCGCATCGTCCAGCAGTGACCCCCGCCTCGCCGCTCGGCGACGACCGGGGATCCGGCGCGCGAAGCTGGTGGGCCTCACCTCACCGTTCCACCCTTAATGCCGTGGGCGGGCGGGATCCGATGCCCCGCCAGGCTTTGTCCTCGGATCCTCGCGTAGCGCCGCTACGCGTCGGATCCTGCGTCCTCGCCTGACGGCCCCCGGCCTCGGCCTTCCGGGCGAAGCGGCTCGGCTCGACCCACTAATCGCCGTTGTCGGCGTCGCCGTCTTCGGCGTCGTCGTCGCCGACCCGGCGAATCACGATCTGATCCTCCTCGATCGCCACTTCGACGGGCCGGTGGCCGGCCCAGTACTCGGCGTAGATCGGATCGTCCTGCACGGCGGGATCGAGCCACAGCCCATAGCCCTCTTCACCGTGGTCAAACGTCGCTTCGATCGGCTTCCCCTTGCGGCGAGTGCTCCGGCGCCCGCCGCGCCGCCCACGCCGGCGTTTGGCCCGAGCCTTCTCGGCTTCGTCCTCTTCTTCCTCTTCCGCGACTTCCTCTTCCGCGGCTTCCTCGGCTCGCTCAGCCTCGGCCGCAAGCTCGGCGGCGATCAGAGCCTCGTCCTCGGCTCGGAGATCGATCTCGTCGTCGAAGTCGACGGCCGCGCCGGGCTCGGGGTCGCCGTTGGGCTCGAGCGCTTGCTCCCGCTTGAACGCCTGGATCTGTTGAACGGTCACCTCGAGCTGGTGGGCGATCCATGCGTCCGTGCGTCCCTGACGCACCCAGGCACGGATTCGGTTCAGCTCGGGTCGTAGCGATCGGCGGGCCATCTTCGGCGCGGAGACTAGTACAGCGAACGGTTGGAGCGCGGCGGCGTGGCGTCCGCGCCCCGGATCGATCCGCTCGCGAGTGCTGCACAACCTCCACAACGCTTGTCGAGATCGGATGTCAACCGGTATGCTGGCCGTGGCGGACCGGACCCTCGTGGAGCTGAGGGCCGCCGGTTGCCTCGTTGACGACTAGGCAAGCAGGGAGGCACATCCCCAAATGTTGGTACTCACCCGCAAGTCCAACCAGAGCATCATGATCGGCGATGACATTGAGGTCTCCGTACTGGCGATCATGGGCGAGAAGGTGCGGATCGGGATTCAGGCGCCGCGCGACATCCCCGTATTCCGCAAGGAGGTCTATCTGGAGATCCAGCAGGAGCGCCTCGGCTCCGGCAAGGGTGCCCGCGAAGAGGTCGACGCGGCGCTGCGTGGGCTTGGAGAGGGCACCTAGACAAAATCCGCTCTGCGGCGGCGTGGGGACGGAACCGCCGGGCTGCTAGCCGAGCAGGTAGTACAGCGTTTCGAACATCGCGATCGTCACCACGACCGCTGTTCCGATCAGCGTGGTGACGAGTAGCCAGAAACGAACCGAGCTGCGCTTCCGCTCACGCGCACGCCGGCGCTTGCGTATGCGTGACCGAGCGACGCGCATCAGGCGATCGTCCCGGCGCCGGTCCACCTGCATCTCGTGCCGGAACTCCTGCTCGAGTTCGGCGAGGCTCTGGCGCATCTTCATCGCCATGGAGGCGCGAGCCTACCAAGCTGGAATCGCCAGTGTTATGTAGATGCCGGTAGCGGCCGGCGGCTAGCGTGCCGGCGCGGTCGCTAGTGCACTGCCGTACGCTCGTAGACCTTGATGAAATGCAGGTAGTTCTTGGCGATCTGCTCAGCGGCGGCGTCTCGCTCGAGCTCCTTGTCGAGGTAACCCTTGAGCGCGTCCCACCAGATCGAGCGCCCGATCGCAAAGCCGATGAAGCCCTCGACCGGCGCGGCCTGCTCGAGCCACTGCTCGACCTTCTCGGTCGAAGCACCACGACCGAGCAGCACACACTTGACGCCCTCGCGACCCGAGCCGGACCGGGCCTGTTCGGCGAGCATCGCGGCGTCGGATTGCTCGTCGACGCCCTCGATCTTCCAGATATCCACCTCGACGGCCGCGTTCTGGGCGCCCTCGATCGCCCGGCGCATGAGCTCCGGACGTAGCTCCGCGTCGTAGCGATCGGTGTCGCCGCCGACGGAGGAGAGCTGCTCGTCGGTCGCGGGAACCAACAGCTCGAACAAGAACTTCCGGTCGGTTGAGTGGAGCCAGTCCGCGAGCCGCTTCAGACGCGCGAGTTGCTCCTTGTTCAGCGCGGCGTCGCCGTCCGGGTTGTAGCGAACGAGCACCTTGGAGAAGTCGGGGTTGAACTTCTCGATGTGGGCGGGGAAGTCGTCGCCGTACTCGAAGTCGAACTCATCCTGGCCGGACTTCTCGACGGGCATCGCCAGCTTGAGGCCGTGCTCGCGCGCCATTTCGGGGATGTTCGAGCCGAACTGCTCGTCGACGAGCACGCCGGTCGCGCCCGCCTCCGCGCCCTCGTTCACAGCGACAAGCATGCCCTCGAAGATCAGCCGCTTGGCGTCGTCAATCTGCTCGGTCTCCTCGGGAGTTGGATCACCCTGGATCCCGAACATCTTCTTCTGGAACGATCCCCGGTGGTCGAACGCGAGGATGTACAGCTTGCCGTCGTACCCGAGAGCCATCAGCGCTCCCCTTTCGTTCCGTTGTTAGCTGCTGTCGTTCAGTCTACGACCACGTGTGACGCTAGCCTGCCCCGCGATGGAGCACAAGTTCCAGGTCCGGGAGCCTCCGTACACGATCGGAATCGAGGAGGAGCTGATGATCCTCGACGCCGAGTCGCTCGAGCTCGTCAACGCGATTGAGAGCCTGCTCGAGCCCGCCCCGGCGGGCGAGATCAAGCCCGAGCTGATGGAGTCGGTGCTCGAGGTCTCGACCGATCCGTGCCGGAACACCGCCGAGGCCGGCGAGCAATTGCGCGCGCTGCGGGCGCAGGTCCGCGAGACCGCCGCGCGCAAGAGCCTGACGATCGGGTCGGCAGGAACCCATCCTTCCGCGAGGTGGGAGGACCAGCGGATCGTGGCGCGGCCGCGCTACCGCGACCTTGTCTCCGCGCTGCGCTTCGTCGCCCGCCAAGAGCTGATCTTCGGGATGCACGTGCACGTCGCCGTCGATGATCCCGACAAGGCGATTCACGTCGCCAACGGGATGCGGGTGCACGTGCCGATCCTGCTCGGGTTGTCGGCGAACTCCCCGTTCTGGCGGGCGGACTCCACCGGGCTGGCGTCGACCCGGACGCCGATCTTCCGGGCGTTCCCGCGCGTGGGGATCCCGCCGACGTACAAGGACTGGGAGGACTACGAGCAGCGGATCGAGTTCATGGTCCACTCGCGCGTGATCGAGGACTACACGTACCTGTGGCACGACGTGCGGCCGCACCCGAACTTCGGCACGGTCGAGATGCGCGTGATGGATTCCCAGACCCACGTCGAGCACACCCTCGGACTGGCCGCCCTGGTCCAGGGCCTTGTGCGCGAGCTGTGCGAGCACTTCGACGCCGGCAACCAGCTGTCGCGCTACCCGTTCGAGATGCTCGACGAGAACAAATGGCTGGCCGCCCGCCACGGTCTCGACGGCGAGCTCGTGGACCTGCCGCGGTGGGATCGGGTGCCGGCGCGGGACCTGGCGCGCCGGCTGCTCGACCGGATGCGCGAGCATTGCCAGGACCTCGGTTCGCTGGCCGAACTCGAGGCCGTCGAGGACCTGCTCGACCGCGGCAACGGCGCCGCGCGCCAGGTCGTGGTGTACGAGGCCAACCACGACTTGCGCGAGGTCGTGGCCGAGATCGTGGCCGCAACGGCCGTGTAGCCGCGGTCATACGTCATTGGGCGCACCCGAGCCCTGGCCCGGACCGGCCCGGGGTCATACAATCGTTGGGGCGATGAGCACTGGCGGCCCGGACCTGTTCGTAATTTGCAAGAACTGCCAGTCCGAGGTAAGCCCGTACATCACCGAGTGCCCGTACTGCGGGAGCCGGCTGCGTAAGCGGGCTCCTAAGCTCGACCGCGAGGGACGCCCGACCGAGCGCAAGCGCCGCGCGCCGCGTCCGTCGCTGCCCCCTCTGCGCCCCGGAGAGATCCCCGGGATCCGTGCTGAGTCACGGCCGTATGTGACGATCGCGCTCGTTCTGGCCGGGTTTGCGGGGACGCTGCTGTGGCGGGCCGCGCTCGTCGGCTCGACGCACGCGATCGAGCTGTGGGCGCGGTTCGGGACGCATCTGTGGTGGCGGCTGCTGGTGGCTCCGTTCACCTATATCAACACCGGCTACGCGATCGTGACGCTTGGCACGATCGCGGTTTACGGCTGGCTGCTCGAACGCCGTCACGGACCGGCGCTCGTGCTCGTGCTGTTCGCGATCGCCGCCGTCGGCGGGGCCGCGGTCACCGCCGCCGACTCGACGTTGCCCCTGGCGCTCGGCGCGAACGGCGGCGCGCTGGCGTTGCTGATCGCCTGGGCGATCCCCGATTTGCTCGCGCTCAGGGCCGGCGACGACATCGACGGCGACATGCTGGGGACGGCCGTGATCTTTGCCGTGGTCCTCCTGATGCCGCTGGCCGTGCCGTCGGCGAGCTGGGTCGCGGCCGGGGTCGGCGTGCTCGCGGGGATCCTGGTCGGGTTGCCGCTCGCGCTCACCGGCGAGCGCTGATCAACGTCGCCCGCCCGGACGTATGATCCGAAGGACCCCGTGGTCGACCGCGCCTACACCGACGCCGAGCTGGAGGCTGCGATCGCAGCGATTGCCGATCCGGATCGGTTGCGAGAGGCGCAGGAGGTCGTCGCGCGCACGGCGCCGGCGCTGCAGCACGTGCTCGCCACCGCGCTCGACGAGGGCGGATGGTTCGACAGCGCGCACAGCCAGGCCGTTCACGAGGCGACCGCGCTGCACGACCCCGACGAACGGCTGCGAGTCGTCCAGACGATGCTCGCCGAGGAGACCCGGCTGGGGATGCTCGTCGGCGTCGCGGTCGGGTTTGAACTGGCGCGGGAGCTAGCGGGATCGCAAACGACAGAGGAGGATTGAGAAGAGATGGATGTGCGCTTTCTGGGACACGCTTGCTTTGAGCTCTCCGACGGAGACACGACCGTTCTGATCGACCCGTTCCTGACCGGCAATCCCAAAGCCGCGATCAGCGCCGAGGACGCCGCCGCGACGACGATCCTGCTCACCCACGGGCACGGCGACCACATTGGCGACACCGTGGCGATCGCCAAGCGCACCGGCGCGCCGGTGGTGGCGATCGTCGAGCTCGCCGGCGAGCTCGCTGAGGAAGGCGTCGACGTGCGCGACCCGAACCTCGGCGGGACCGTCAAGTTCGACTGGGGCTCGGTCAAGCTCGTTCCTGCCTGGCACACCTCGACGACGCCCAAGGGGACGGTCAACACCCCCGCCGGCCTCGTCATCCACTTCGGCGACACCGTCGTGTACCACCTGGGCGATACGTGCGTGTTCTCGGACCTGGCGCTCGTCGGCAAGCGCACGCCGATCGACATCGCGCTGATGTGCATCGGCGGCCACTACACGATGGACCGCGCAGACGCCGTCGACGCCGCGGAGCTGATCGGGGCCAAGACCGTGATCCCTTGCCACTACAACACGTTCCCGCCAATCGAGACCGACGCGGACGCGTTCAAGTCCGACGTGGAGTCCGCGACACGCTCGAACGTGGTCGTGCTCGACCCCGGAGACTCGCACTCGGCGTGACCCACGCAATCGTCCTGATTCAGGCGGACCGGTCGGGGCTGGCGACGCTCGGCGGCGAGCTGGCCGACCTCGAGGGCGTCGCCGAGGCCTACTCGGTGACCGGGGAGTGGGACTTCGTCGCGATCCTTCGGCTGCGCCAGCAGGAGGACCTCGCGAAGGTCGTCACGGGTCAGATCTCTCAGCTCCCGGGCGTCGCGCGAACGCACACGATGGTCGCGTTCGAGGTGTACTCGAAGCACGACCTCGAGGCGCTGTTCTCCGTCGGCCAGTAGCCCCGCCCGTGCGAGTCGCGGTCGTAGCCGAGTGGTATCCGTCGCCGGGCGATCCCGTGCTCGGCATCTGGGCTCACCGGCAGGCGGTGGCGGCCCGCGATGCGGGCGCGGACGTGCGCGTGCTGGCGCTGCGGCGGCCGGTCCCGCCGCTGTCGGTGGCGCGCGGGCTCGTGCATGTTCCCCCGGCCGTCGGAGCCCTCGGCCACTGGGCCGCGGGGGCCCGGAGATCGTTGCGCCCGACGACGCTCGACGGGCTGTCGGTGACGCCGGTGCCGTTCTTCGCGCCACCGCGTCCGCTCTCGTACGGCAGCTGGGGCTACTGGATGGCGCCGAACCTGGCGCGAGCGCTCGACCGGCTGTACGCGGAGTGGCCGTTCGACGTCCTACACGCTCACAACCTGGCCCCGATGGGGCACGCGGCGGCGCGGTGGGTGCGCCGCCGGTCGGGCCCGGCGTACGTCGTCTCGGCGCACGGGCCGGACATGATCCACGTGGCCTTCGACAGCGCCGTGGGCAGGCGCGCCTGCCGCGCCGCGCTGGCCGCCGCCGACGTCGTGATGGCGAACAGCAGCTGGGCGGCACGGCGTTGCGAGGAGATCGCGGAGGGCCCGTTACCGTCGCAGGTCGTGCACCTGGGAGCGGACCTCAGTCCGCTGACATCGTCCTCGAACGGGGCGGTCCGGATGGTGACCGTGGCGCACCTGGTTGCGCGAAAGCGTCACGAGGTCGTGCTGCGTGCGATCGCGCTGGTTGACCCGGACCGTCGGCCGGAGTACCTGGTGATCGGCGACGGCCCGCGCCGGCAGGGGTTGGAGCGGTTGGCGGTCGAGCTGGGCGTCGCGGATCGGGTCCGGTTCCTCGGACAGCTGCCGAACCCCGACGCGGTGGCGCGGGCGGCCGCGTGCGACGTGTTCGTGATGCCGGGCATCGAGGAGCCGTTCGGGGTGGCGTTCGTCGAGGCCATGGCGGCCGGGTTGCCGGCGATCGGAAGTCGTGGCGAGGGAGGACCCGAGGACATCGCCGCCGCTGGCCCCGGGATGCTGCTCGTGGAGCCGGACGACGCGCGCGGGCTGGCGGCCGTGATCGAGCGGCTGACCACCGACCGCGACGAGCTGCGCCGGCTGGGTCTTGCCGCGCGCGAGACCGTGGCCGCGAACTTCACGTGGGAGCGGAGCGGATCGGAGACCGTCGCCGCGTATCGCCGGGCGCTCGCGGCGTGAGCGAACGGGTGGACGTGCTCGTGCTCTCGCTGGGCACGACAAAGGGGCTGCGGATCGCCAACGCAGACCTCGTCGAGATGCTGCGCGGGGCCGGCGCTTCGGTCGCGGCGGTGGGAACCCGCATCGGGTTGACGGACGCGTTGCGGCGGGCCTATCCGGTCAACGATGTGGTCGAGGCGATCGCGGCGCGGCGCGCGCTCGCATCGGCGCTGCGCAGGTTTGAGCCGCGTGCGCTGGTGGTGTCGACGACGACCGCGGCGCTGCTGATCGGCGATCCCGGGGTGCCGTTCGCGGTCTGGCTGGACTCGCCGGCGCGCCTCAACCGGCCGGGCCTCGCCAGCGTGCCGCTCCACGTGCTCGAGCGCCGGCAACTCGCTCGCGCCCGGGTGTTGATGCCGCACAGCCCGGGCGCGGTGGCTGCGCTTCCGCTGGGGGCGGCGCCGACGGTGGTGATCCCGCCGCCGGTCGCGGAGGCGCCCCCGCCTGCCGATTTACGCGCGCCGATCGCGATCGGCTACGCGCCGGACCCGAAGGCCAAGGGGCTCGCGCTGCTGTGCGCGGCGTGGGAGGAGGCATCGCTCCCGGGCGCGCGCCTGCTGATCGCCGGCATCCCGCACGATCGGGCGGTCGACTTCCTGGCCCGCCGCGGGGTCCGGCTCCCGCCCGGCGCCGAGCTCGTCGGGATGCTGCCCCAGCCGTCGTTCCGGGAGCTGCTGAGCCGCGCCCGCGTGTTCATGAGCACCGCCGAGTGGGAGGACTTCGGCGTCGCGCCGCTCGAAGCGCTCGACCGTGGCGCGGCGCTCGTGTGCGCGCCGGGTGGCGGTCCGTTCCCCGGGTTGACGCTCGCTCGCTCGCTCGCGCCCGAGTTCGTGGCCGCCGACCGCGACGCCGGCACGGTCGCGCGTGCGCTCGAGGCGGCGTTCGCGGCGGATGACGCCGTGCTCGCGGCCTACCGCATCGCGGCCCGAGCGGCGCTTGAGCCGTACCGGCCGCGGGCACTGGTCAAGCGGCTTCAGGAAGAGGTGCTGCCGGCCCTGCTCGGCCGGTAATCGGCCGGCGGCTTGCCGTTGGTGTACGGGTTGCCGGGTGGTCGCGCGCGACCCCGCCGGACCGCCGCCCTGAGCACGGCGTCGACGAACGCATCGACCTCGCTGCCCTCGGTCTCGAGGTCGATCGCGCGGCTCTCCTCGCCCATCCGCCGGCGAAGGTCAGCGTCGGCCACGAGGCGCTCGAGCGCGCCCACAATGCTGTCCACGTCGTAGGGGTTGACGAGCAGCGCGTTGCGGCAGTCGATCGCGACATCGCCGGCGGCGCCGGCGGTCTTCGAGCAGATGATCGGGAGGCCCGCGGCGGCCGCCTCGCGGACCGCCACGCCGAACGGCTCATAGGTGCTCACCAGCGCGTAGACGTCGGCGGCGGCGTACAGGCTTGGCATCTGGGATGGCGGGACATGGCCCGGGAAGCGGACGGAGACCCCGAGCCGAGTCGCTAGCTGCTTTAGCTCGTCCTCGAGGAACCCGGCTCCCACGATCTCGAGCGTCGCCTCGGAACCGATTCGTGAGAAGGCCTCGATCAACGTCGCGAAGTTCTTGTCCGGGACTAGCCGGCCGGCGCTGAGCACATTGACCGGACTGTAGGCCGCCGCGCGGGTTGACGCGCCCGGACGCTCGACGCCGCCCGCCTGGAGCGCGACGCGATCCGGTTGTCGGGGATCCCGAACGCGAGCAGCCGGGCGCGAGCGGCCGAGCTGGTCGCGATCAACCCGTCGGCGTGGCGGCCGAGCCGCCGATGCAGCCCGAGCTGCCAGCGCGGGAGCATCGAGTCGATTCCGGCGTGCACCAGTTCCGTAGCGCGCGCACCGGCGGCACGCCAGCGCCGCAGCGCGCCGCCCGTATTCGGACACGACCACGCAGTCGGGGTCGGCGGCGTTCAGCGCGCGCTCGAGGCCATGCGGCCACAGCACCGGTGTGCGCCCGGGCCGCCGGCGCTGCCACGCGCGCAGGTGCACAGCCGGGTAGGCGTGCTCACGCGGGAACCACTCCGGCGGAACGTCCCAGCTCGGCTGGCCGGCCGACTGGTAGATCACGCAGACGTCGAGCTCGTCGCGCTTGTGCAGCGAGCTGAACAGCGGCTCGCGGTAGGGCACGGGTGTGGGCGGGACGATGGCGCAACGTACAGCCATGACGCGTCGAAGGTTATTGAGGCCCGGCGTCGGCCTAACAACTCATCACTCGCCGCCCCTCGCCGGCCCAACAACTCATCACTCGCCGCCCCTCGCCGGCCGAATGCATATTCGTCCCGGTATGGCGACGAATCCCTGGCACTCGAGCCCTGCGGATCGTCGAGTGCGCAGTTATCGGGCTAGAGCTGGGAGCCGCGACCGCGCTCGAACCAGATCGCGCGGTCTTTCCAGTCGTGGGCCATCATCAGCGCCCCGCCGGCGGCCGTCAGCGCCATCACGGAGCGCGGCCCGGCGTACGGCTTGCCGATGGGCGCGGGGTCTGTGACTAGGACGAGGAACGCCGCCGCGGCGACGACGCTCCCGGTCGCGCCGTGGTGGCATCGCTGCCCGAGGATCCACAGCCGATGTCGAAGCGCGTCGTACTCGACGAGCTTCCTGACGGAGTATCCAACGTCCTGTCGCATCTCCTGAATCGCCCCATTTATCGACCCTTATCCTGCAAACGTGAGGAGAATCGCGGTTCTTTTGTGCGTTCTGCTACTCGCCACCGCGGTGGGGTGTGGAACGTCGGCACCTCGGAGCCCATCGACCACGAAGGGGGCCGCCGGCGCCACCCCGCCGGCGACCCAGAGCACTACCCAAAGCGGTACCAAGACCGCGACGCAGACGGCCACGCGGACGGCGACTCGGCCGACCTCTGAGACCGCCACCGGGACGCCCCCGACCGGCACGGAGACGACCACGAACCCCGGCGCGCCCGCGTCCGGTGGCGCGCCGCCCCAGAACGCCCGGATCCCCGCCACGTTCACGATCCTGCGCAGTGGCGCGCTCAGCCCACCGACGGTCACCGCGCCGGCGCATCTACCGGTGCAGGTGACCGTGATCTCCGGAGACGGCCGGGCCCACAAAGCCGTGCTGCACACGCCCACCGTCTACGCCCTTTCGGTGCCCGCGCGCGGCCGCGCGACGGTGCTGATCGCCGACCTGAAGTCCGGCCGCTACCCCCTCGTCGTCGACGGCGCCGCCCGCGGGGCGCTCGTTATCGGTGGCGCCCCCGGGCCCTAGTGGGTCTAGGCGATCCTCGACCCGAGAGCGACTTCCTTGTCGGGCCGGAGCAGCACGACGCCCTCGGTCTCGTCGAGCGCGCCCAGCACGAGCACCTCTGACTTGAACCGCGCGATGATGCGCGGCGCGAGATTGACGACTCCCACGACGAGGCTCCCCTCGAGCTGCTCACGCGAATAATGGGTGATCTGGGCCGAGGAGCGCTTGGTCCCGATCTCCGGCCCGAAGTCGATCGTCAGCTTCCATGCCGGCACGCGGGCCTCGGGGAAGTCTTCGACCGCCACCACGCGGCCGACGCGCATGTCAACCGCGGTGAACTGGCCGACGTCGATCACGCCGGAAGCTTATGGCGCGGCGCTTCTTGACGTGGGCCGCGAGCTCTGAGACCCCGGCGCCCGCGCCCACCGCAGATCCCGCGCTCGACGCTGATCCCGTGCTCGTGGTCGCGGTGGTGGTAGTGGTGGTGGTAGTGGTGGTGCTGGGGGTAGCGGTGCTGGGGCTGGTGGTCGTGCTGGGGCTCGTGCCGGTGGTCGTGTCGGTGCCGGTGGAATCGCCGGCGCACGAAGAGTCCTGCACAGGAGCGGGGCTGCTGACGGGAGTGGTGGCCGCGGGGCTGGTGGTCGCTCCGGTCGGGGCGGTGCTCGTCGAATCCGGGGTCGAACTCGTGGTAGTCGTGTCGGCGCTCTGACTCGTGGTAGTCGTGTCGGCGCTCTGACTCGTGGTCGTCGGAGCGGGAGTCGTGCTCGCCGGCGTGGTGGTCGCCGAGCTCGTCGCCGGACAGGTCGTCGTCCCGGTTCCGGTCGTCGTGGTGGCCGGAGCGGTCGTGGACCCGCTCAGCACGGTCGAGTCGGTCTGGGTCTGGGTCCGGCCCGCGGGCGCTGTTGGCGTGGTCTTCGCCTTGGTCGTTGCCGCGCTGCCGTGCTTGCCGCCGACCAGCGGCTTGTGTGGGGTGATGGCGGTGGCCTTGGCCGGAGCCGGTTTGTGCGGATGCCTGACCGCGATCTGACGCGAACTCCCGCTGGGGGCGGCGCCGCCACTTGGCGTCGCCGAGGGCACCGTCGGAGCGACGTTCGCCGGCGGGCTGGGAACGGAGGCGACGTGAACGGGGGTGGGGGCGGAATGGTGATGGACATGCGGGCGAGCCGGCTGCTCTACCTCGACGGCGCCGGCCGTGACGAGTGCCGCCGCGGCAAGCCCGGCCGCAGCCTTGGTAGCGATTGCGCCGACGCTGGCCGACAGGAAGCCGGTCGTGCTCGTCCCCATGACCGCGCCCGCGCCCGCCGCGGCGGTGCCTCCGACTGCCGCCGCGGTACCGCCGGCGCTCGCGCCGGACGAGCCCGCTCCGGCGCCCGCCGAGTGGCCGATGTGCAGGATCGCGAGCTTGCGCAGCAGCACGAACCCGCCGACCGGGAGCACCGCGGTGAGGGCCTTGCTCGTCTCGTTCAGCTGGCCCTTGAAGGTCGAGCAGCGCTCGCAGGACCGCAGGTGCCGGCGCACGAGCGCTCCGGGGCGGCGCTGTAGACCCTCGGCGACCTCGGCCAGCTCGATCCGCACCTGCTCGCACGTGAGCAACCGTGCCTCGGCCGCCTCGGCGAGAGACACACGCGCGCGCACGAGCAGCGACTTGACGCTCGGGACCGTCGTCTCCATCGCCTCGGCGATCTGCTCATACGACAGCGCGTCCATCTCGCGGAGCACGAGCGCGGTCCGCTGGGTCTCGGGAAGGCCTTGGATGTCGTCGACGAGTAGCCGGAACTCCTCGCGCTCGTGGACCTTGTCGGCGGTGGTGGTGCCGTGCTCGGACAGGTGAACGTCCATCGAGTCGACCCCGACCGCCTGGATCCGACGCAGGTGGTTGAGGCTGCGGTTGCGGGCGATCCGATACAGCCACGGACGCACGTTGATCGGACGGTCGTCGTCGAGGATCGCGTTGAACGCCGCTGAGTACACCTCTTGCAGGACGTCCTCGGCGTCCTCGCGGGACCCGAGCAGGTGCCGGCAGAAGGCGATCAAGCGGGCGTTGTAGCGGGCGACCAGTACCTCAAAGGCGGCCGTGCTTCCCCGCCGGATCAGGGTCACGAGGCGTTCGTCGGACTGCAGCCTCAGCAGCGGCGAGCGCGCGTGAAGGCTGATTCCTCCCGAGTATCTGAGCGCTGAGACTTCCATCCAGACCGCTTGAGGGCCAACCTAATGGGGGCCGTCGGTGGCACGGACACGGTAGCAGCGGATTAGTTGCGGTCCCGCACGGCCGCTCGCGCCTACGCCGTCTGGACGATCTCGCGGCGCACCGCTTCGAGGAGGTACCCGGGGAGGGACTCGAACCCTCATGCCGCTGGGGCAATCGCTCTTAAGGCGACCGTGTCTGACCAATTCCACCACCCGGGCGAGGGCCTAAACGCTATCGGCTCGAGGGGCGCGCCCGCGCGCGCGAATGACGTTTAGAACACGGGTAGATATAGCTCATGGGACGGGCAGCCCCTCGGTCCGACACCCCTGTCGGTTCGAAATTGACAGTGCGTCGAACCCCTTGCTAGGTTCGGATCGAAGTCTGCGACAGGTTCCTTGCGGGAGGAGCTCGCGTTGGCAGGAGTGAGAAACTCGACCGTGGTCGGCAGGGTGGTCGCAGTCGCCGCGGTGGCGATTGCGGTGATCGTCGTCGCCGTAATCCTGCTTTCCGGTGGGACGAACTACCAGGTCCGGCTTGTGTTCCAGGACGCGAGCCAGATCGTCAGCGGCGATCAGGTCCAGGTCGCCGGCAACTCGGTCGGGTCGGTGTCGAGCATCACGCTGACGCCGAATGGGCAGGCCCAGCTGACGATCAACATCTCGAACCCGAGCTACGTGCCCCTGCACCAGGGGACCGAGGCGACGGTCCGGCTGACCTCGCTGTCCGGAATCGCGAACCGCTACATCGACCTTAGGTTGGGGCCGGGCAACGCGCCGAAGATCCCGTCGGGCGGGGTGATCGGCACCAGCGACACGACCAGCGCCGTCGACATCGACGAGCTGTTCAACACGCTCAACCCGCCGACGCTCAAGGGACTCCAGAATCTGATCCAGGGCGCGGGCTCCGAGTTCGCCGGCAAGGGCGCCGCCGCGCAAGCCGCGTGGGCATATCTGAATCCGGCGGTCGCGTCGAGCAGCACGCTGTTCGAAGAGCTGGACCGCAACGACGGCGGCGACTTCACCAACTTCGTGGTGAAGTCGTCGAAACTCCTGGGGGACATCTCCACGCGGTCCTCGGACCTGACCGCCCTGGTCAAGAACCTGGGGACGACGACCGAGGCGCTGGCGTCGCAGAAGAACGCGCTTGGGCAGTCGATCCAGGACCTGCCGCAGTTCATGGCGCTCGCGGACACGACGTTCGTGAACCTGCGCAACGCGCTCGACGACCTGACCCCGCTGGTCAACGACACAAAGCCGGTGGCGCCCAAGCTCCAGAAGTTCCTCGTCCAGCTGCGGCCGCTGGCCCAGAACGCCGTGCCGACCGTCCGCGACCTGGCCAACATCATCTGCTCCCGCGGATCCAAGCCGTGTTCGGCGAGCG
This sequence comes from uncultured Solirubrobacterales bacterium, assembly GCA_963783415.1. Classification (GTDB taxonomy): domain Bacteria; phylum Actinomycetota; class Thermoleophilia; order Solirubrobacterales; family Solirubrobacteraceae; genus Palsa-465. The sequence continues at coordinate 59,385 of CAWANN010000020.1, read as the reverse complement.
ACCCGGGCCAGAACGACCTGATCCAGCTGCTCGAGCTGAGCGTCCAGCTCTCGAACGTCACCTGCGGCACCAGCCAGGCCGCGAGCACCTGCAACGGCACCCTCCAGGCCAACGGCCAGCAGCGCCTCGGGGCGTTCCCCCAGTCGACGGTCGCGCTCAACGACTCGACCCCCGAGCTCGCCACTGCCCGGCCGTACGCGGTCGATCTGACCGGCTGGTTCGAGGGCTACAGCCACCCGGGCACGATCGACGCCAACGGCGGCGCGAGCCGGATCGCGCCGGTCGTCGGCGTCGGATCGATCGAGAACGGCAGCTTGAATCTGCTGCCGTCGTTCCTGCAGCCCACGCTCCGCTCCGTGCTCGCGTTCGGCGGCAGCGGCACCGGATCCGGAACCGGGACCAACACGGGCTCGAGCGGGCTGCTGACCTCCGGCCAGGGCGACCGTTGCCCGGGGTCGATGGAGCGCGGGGCGGTCTATTACCCCGAGACCGGCTTCCCCTGCGACCCCAGCGAAGTACCGAGCGGGAACTGATCGACGATGCGCAGGGTCCTCCTCAGCGCCGCGATCGTGCTCGTACTTGGGGCCTTCATCCTCGTTGGATCCGGATTCACCGGCGGCCCGAGCAACCCCATCTACAAGCTCGAGTTCGACAACGCCTTCGGGCTCGTCAACGGCGCGCCGTTCAAGGTCGCCGGCGTCCCAGCCGGCTCGATCAAGTCGATCGGCCTCTGCTATCGCGACAAGACCGCTCACTGCAAAAGCCCGCTGGACGCGCTCGTCACGGTCCAGGTGACGACTAAGGGGTTCGGCGCTTTCCGGTCGGACGCGTCGTGCCAGTCGCGCCCGCAGTCGCTGATCGGCGAGTACTTCGTCGACTGCCAACCGGGGCAGTACGGGAAGGCGCTCGCGTCGGGGAGCACGCTGAACGCGTCGCACACGTTCTCGACGATCCCGGCCGACCTGCTCGCGGACATCATGCGAATGCCTCAGCGCGAGCGGTTCACGCTGATCATCAACGAGCTCGGCGCGGCAGTGGCCGGGAGATCCATCGATCTGCAGACGGCGCTTCAGCGCGCGGTCCCGGCGATTGATGAGACCGACAACCTGCTGGCGCTCCTGGGCGACGACTCGAACACGCTCAAGGCGCTGACCGCGAACTCGGACGCGGTGATCACGGCGCTCGCCAACAACTCGACGCAGGTCCAGAACTTCATCGTCCAGGCCGACAAGGCGGCGACCGACAGCGCCACCCAGCAGGCGAACCTGAAGACGACGCTCGCGCGGCTCCCGAGCTTCCTCGAGCAGCTCAAACCGACGATGGCGAAGCTCGGCACCGCCGCGACTGCGAACACGCCGGTGGTCGAGAACCTGAACGCGGCCTCGAGTCAACTGCATACGTTCTTCACGAACCTGGCGCCGTGCTCGCAGCCGCACACCGGCAACCAGTGCGGGTTCGCGAACGCGTCGTTGCCGGCGCTGCAGTCGCTCGGTCAGGCATCGGTCACCGGCAAGCAGGCGGTCCAGACCGCGGCGCCGACGGTCTCGATCCTCAACAAGTTCGCCGCGCCCACGAGCCAGGGCGGCGCCGGCACCGGCGAGCTCGCTCAGAACCTGGCGATCGTCCTCCAGGACCTCGACACCCAGGATCGCGCGGTCGAGCCCGATTCGCGCAGCCCCGGCGGCAAGGGGTTCAGTGGTCTCGAGGCGTTGCTCCAATACGTCTTCAACCAGACGCTCGCGATCAACACGTTCGGGCCGTTCGGGCACATGCTCGCGGTCGACGCGTTCGTGAACCCGATGTGCTCGCCGTACGCGACGCCCGGGACGATCTCCGCGAATCTCAAGACGTACGGGGCCGCGTACCGCCAGTGCTACTCGTGGCTCGGCCCGAATCAGCCGGGCGTCAACGAGACCGATCCGTCGGACCCGAGCGGGTGCGTGCCCGACCCCGGTGGCGCGCCTCCGGGCGAGACAGGACCCGAGTCGACCGCGTCCAAGTGCCCGGCCGAGCTGCTCAGCTCAAGCCCGCCGAACCTGAAGAGCTCGAAGAAGTCGAGCAGCTCGGCCCCCGCGACCAGCTCCGGATCCAGTTCCACCCCAACTAGCACCCTCCCGTCGGTGAAAACCCCGCCGGGCACGCCCAACGTCCAGGGCGCGCTCGGGGCGGTCAACAACGCGATCGGCGCCGCCACCGCCCCGCTCGGGGGAGTGACGCAGTCGGTCCCGAGCGTGCCGCTCCCGTCACAGCCGCAGAGCACCACGCCGACGAGCACCCCGAACAACGGCGCGCCGACGGCTCAGCAGGCCCAGCAGCTCCTCAACTACCTCCTATCGCCGTGAGACGAAAGCAGCCATCCGCGTTTGCCAACCCCGTGCTGATCGGCGCGGTCACGGTGCTCGTGCTGCTCGTCGCCGTGTTCCTGGCCTACAACGCGAACGAGGGGCTGCCGTTCGTGCCGACGCGCGAGCTCAAGCTCGACATCGCGAACGGGTCCGAGCTCGTCGCCGGCAATGACGTTCGCGAGGGCGGCTACCTGATCGGGATCGTCTCCTCGCTGAAGCCGGTGACGATGGAGAACGGGCAGACCGGCGCACAGCTCACGCTCAAGCTGAACAAGGCCTACGGCGAGGTCCCGATCGACTCCAGCGTCTCGATCCAGCCGCGGTCCGTGCTCGGGCTCAAGTACCTCGACCTGCACGAGGGGACCTCAAGCCACATGTTCGTCGACGGCGCGACGCTGCCGGAGTCGCAAACGAACGTGCCGGTCCAGTTCGACGACGTGTTCAAGATGTTCGACGCCAACACCCGGGGTGCGGTGCAGGAGGACCTCGATGGGTTCGGCGACACGCTCGCCTCGCGCGGGTCGGCGCTCAACGACACGATCGCCAGTCTGCCGGCGCTGTTCGGGCACCTCGAACCGGTCGCCCGTTACCTGTCGGACCCGAGCACCGAGCTGACCCGCTTCTTCAACGGGCTCAACTCGTTCATGGGCGCGGTGGCGCCGGTGGCGCAGGTCAACGCGGAGCTGTTCGGAAAGATGGCGACGACGTTCGGGGCGATCGACCGCAACCCGCCCGACCTGAAGGCGACGATCGCCGAGTCGCCCTCGACGCTCCGGGTCTCGACCCAGTCGCTCGCCGCCCAGCAGCCGCTGCTGACGGATCTGACCACGTTCGGGCAGTACATGACGCCGGCGACACAGTCGCTGAAGGTGGCGCTGCCGGTGCTGAATCCGGCGCTCGAGCAGGGCACCCAGGTGCTCGGCCGGACGCCGGCGCTGAACGCGAGGCTGCAGCAGACCATGCAGGCGCTGCAGACGCTGGCAGCGGCGCCGGGGACCAACGTCTCGCTCAACGCGCTCGTCGACACGGTCCAGACGCTGAACCCGATGGTCCGCTACCTCGGGCCGTTCCAGACCGTGTGCGACGACTGGAACTACTGGTGGACGTACCTGTCCGAGCACCTGTCCGAGGCGACCGCGTTCGGGTTCGCCCAGCGCGCGATGCTGATGACGACCAACACCGCGCAGTCCAACAACGTCGGCTCGCAGGGCGCCGCCGCGCCGGCCAACGGCGGCAGCTTCGATTCGCCCCTAGGCGGCAACGAGTACCTCCACGGCGAGGTATATGGCGCGGCGGTCGACAACCAGGGGAACGCCGACTGCGAGACCGGCCAGCGTGGCTACCCGCAGAAGCTCAACTACTACGACCCGCAGGGCCGCAACCTCGACACCGACTCGCACACGCCGGGCAACCAAGGCGCGACGTTCGCCGGCCGTGCCCACGTGCCCGCCGGCGAGACGTTCACCCGCACACCGCAAACCGGGGATGTGACGCCCTCGGTCCCGGGGAACAACTGATGCGCAAGCGCTCACGCAAAGGCGGACTCAGCCCGTTCAAGGCCGGACTGCTCGCGATCATCGCGATCTGCGTCTTCACCTACCTCGGCTTCACGAAGTTCGCCAATCCGTTCGCGAGTCCATACACCGTCCACGCGGTCTTCACGAACGCGAACGGACTGAAGCCCGACTCGCTGGTGAGGATCGCCGGCGTCAACGTGGGCAAGGTGCAGAGCGTCGGACCGGTGCCGGACTGCAAGATCGGCGGCACGCCGCAGAAGACGGTTGCGGGCGGTAGCCAGCAGTGCAGCGCCGCCGACGTGACCATGACGATCGACAACTCGGGGCTGCCGATCCACAAGAACGCGACGTTCGCGATCCGGCCGCGGATCTTCCTCGAGGGGAACTTTTTCGTCGACGTCAGCCCGGGGACGCCCGAGGCGCCGGTCGCCCCCGACGACTACACGTTCCCGATCCAGCAGGGGACCGAGCCGGTGCAGTTCGACCAGGTGCTGACCTCGCTGCAGTCGAACACCCGCCAGAACCTGCAGACGCTGTTGCAGCAGTTCGGCACCGCGCTCAAGGAGGGAGGGCCGTCCTTCAACGCGTCGATCAAGTATTGGCTCCCGGCGTATGAGTACTCGGCGATCGTCGCCCACGACGCGCTCGGAATCGAGCCGCACGACCTCTCGAACGCGATCAACGACCAGGGGACGGTCTCCGGTGCGATCGACACCCACCCGCAGAACCTCGAGAACCTGATCACGAACTTCAACACGACCGCGGACGCGTTCGCGCGCGAGAACGTCTCGCTCGAGCAAGCCGTGGCCGCGCTGCCAAAGACGCTCGAGGCCGCGATCCCGGCGTTCAACGCGCTCAACTCCGCGTTCTGCTCAGGACCGGCCAAGCCCGATTGCGCGCCCGGGCCGCTGCCGCAGCTCGCCAAAGCGCTGATCCCGGGGGTCAAGTCCACCGGCCCAATGATCGACGCGAGCCTTCCCTTCATCACCCAGCTGCGCTATTTGGTCTCGCCCTCGGAGCTCCGGGGCCTGACCGCCGATCTGTCGGGGACCGTGCCGGCGCTGTCGAACCTGACCCGCGCCAGCATCCCGTTGATGGCCAACGGCGTCCGGCCGGCGTCGAGCTGCGTCTCGAACGTCGTGATTCCGTGGACGAAGCTGACGATCAACGATCCGAACTTCAACGCCTCGAACGGATTCCCGTCTCGGCCGGTGTACGTCGAGGCCGTCGATTTCCTCCCCGGCCTGGCGGGCGAGTCGCGCGACTTCGACGCCAACGGACCGTACGTCCGGATCCTCGGCACCGGAGGCACGCTCACCTACTCGCTCCAGCCCGGCCTGCTCGGTCAGTCGCTCGCGCCGCTCCAGGGCGAGCAGCCGCAGCCGCCTCCCGGCGAGAAATCGCCGCCGCTTGAGCCGAACGTTCCCTGCGAGACCCAGCAGCCGATCACCGACCTCTCGACGCCGACCGGCGGCCCGCCTCAGCAGCAGTCGAGCAGCCTGTCGGCGCCGGGCGCGGCGCTGCGGTGGACCTCGGCAGCGGCCGCGGCGATCCCGCAGGTCCGGTCGCTCGCGTCGTCGGTGGGGCTTGGGCTGGGCACGGCGGCGATGCCGGCGTTGAAGAGCGCCTCGAGCAACGTCACCGCTTCGAAGCTGGCGAGGGACACCCGATGAAGCGCGCGATCAGAGAGCACTGGAAGGACTTCGCGGCGCTCGTGGGCCTGCTGGTGGTCACGGTCGCCGTGGCGGGATACATCCTGACCAACGAGCGTCTGCAGATCCCGTTCCTCTCGCCGGCCCAGTTCACGCTCAACGCCGACTTCTCGACCGCCCAAGCCGTGACCCCGGGGCAGGGACAGAGCGTCCGGATCTCCGGGGTCCAGATCGGTCTGATCACCGGGGTCTCGCTGAAGAACGGCCAGGGCGTCGTGAAGATGAGCATCGACAAGAAGTACGAGGGCCTGATCCGCACCAACTGGACCGCGCTGCTCCGTCCCCGCACCGGCCTCGACGACATGTTCGTCGAGCTCAGCCCCGGGATCGGGAGCGCGCCCGCGGCGAAGTCGGGGTACACCATCCCGGTCTCGAACACGATGCCGGTCGTCAACCTCGACGAGATCCTTTCGTCGCTCGACGCCGACAGCCGCGAGTACCTCGACCTGCTCGTCAACGGCGCCGGCCAAGGGCTCCAGAAGAACGGCGGCGACCAGCTCGCGCAGGTCATGGAGCGGTTCGAGCCGACCCACCGCGACCTTGCGAGGCTGAACGGAGCGGTTGCCCAGCGGGGCACCGATCTGCGCCAGCTCGTCAACTCACTCAAGCGCCTGAACGTCGCCCTCGCGGCCAAGCAGCCGCAGATCGTCCAGTTGATCGACTCCAGCGAGAAGGTGTTCAGCGCGTTCGCGTCCGAGAATGGCAACGTCAGCCGCGCCGTCGCCGACCTGCCGAGCACGCTCAACCAGACGACCGCGACGCTCGCCAAGGTGCAGGCGTTCGCCCAGCAGCTGGGGCCCGCGGCCAAGAACCTGCTGCCCGCCGCCAACGCGCTCAAGGGAGCCAACCAGGCGCTGACCTCGCTCGCGGTCCCGGGCGCGCCGATCGTCAAGAACCAGATCCGGCCGTTCGTGGTCGCCGCCCGTCCTGTCGTCCGCAACCTCAAGCCGGCGGCGGTGAACCTGGCCGCGGCCACGCCGAACCTGAGCAAGGTCTTCGGGGTGCTCAACAACTTCGTGAACATGGCCGGCTACAACCCGGGCAACACCGAGCACGGCTACCTCTGGTGGCTGGCGTGGCTCGACCACAACGCGCGAACGCTGTTCTCGGTGCAGGACGCCAACGGCGACTTCCGCCCCCTGTTCCTCCAGGCCAGCTGCGCCACGCTGGCGCAGCTCGCGAACTCCTCGGCGCTGACCGAGATGCTGATGAACCTCACCCCGATCCTGACCAGCGCGAACCTGTGCCCGGCTCAGGCGTCGGCCGACCAGGCGGCATACGCGAAGTACAAGGAGAAGCACCCCGCGACCTCGACCGCCTCGTCCAACTCGACTACCGCGGGCGTGCCCGCGCTCTCGCCACACGCCGGCTCGAGCTCCGGCGGCTCGGGCAAGAGCAACCTGTTCCTCCCGAAGCTCCCGACGAACTGATGCATACCGGCAGCCCTCCGATCTCACGAGTGATCACGATGGTCCTGTTTGCGCTGTCGTGCGTCGGGCTGCTGCTGTTCCTGTGGCTGTCGTTCGGCGGCACGATCCCGCTCGGCGCCCAGGGCTACCGGATCAACGTGTCGTTCCCCAACGCACAGGATCTGGCCACTCAGGCCGACGTCCGGATCGCCGGGGTGAACGTCGGCAAGGTCGTCTCCACGCAGCTCGATCCGAAGGGCAACCGGACGATGGCCACGCTCCAGCTCCAGAGCAAGTACGTCCCGATCCGCAAGGACACGCGGGCGATCCTGCGGACCAAGACGATCCTCGGCGAGACCTATGTGCAGCTGATTCCGGGGAGTCCGAACGCCCCGCCGATCCCCGACGGCGGGACGCTCCCGCGCGGTCAGGTGCTGTCCGAGGTGCAGCTGTCGGACATCTACAACGCGTTCGATCCGACCACTCGGCACGCATTCGGTGTCTGGCAGCAGCAGCTCGCCAAGGCCATTGGCGGCAACGACCAGAACCTCAACGACGTGCTCGGAAACCTGCCGTCGTTCGCCGCCGACGCGACCGACATCCTCCAGGTCCTCGACGTGCAGCATCAGGCCGTGGTCAGCCTGGTCCAGAACGGCGGCACCGTGTTCGGGGCGCTCGGAGCCAACCAGACGGCGCTCCGCAACCTGATCACGAGCGCCGAAACCACGTTTGCGACCACCGCCGCCAACGACAACAAGCTCGCGCAGACTTTCGAGGTGTTCCCGACCTTCCTGAACGAGACCAAGGCGACGATGCAGAAGCTCCAGGCGTTCTCGGTTAACACCGACCCGCTGATCAAGGAGCTCGACCCGGTCGCCCGACAGCTCGCGCCGACGCTGCATTCGGTCCAAGAGCTCTCGCCGCCACTGCGCCACCTGTTCACGAACCTCGGGCCTCTGATCACGGTCTCACAGACGGGGCTCCCCGCGGTTCGCAACATCCTGACCGGCGCCACGCCGATGCTCGGCGCGCTCGGGACTTTCCTCGAGCAGCTGAACCCGATCCTCGGCTGGCTGTCCGATCATCAGCAGCTGATCTCGGACTTCATCTCAAACGGCGCCACCGGTATCGCGGCGACGACGACCTCGTTCTCGGGCAACGGCGTCGGCCACTACCTGCGCCAGTTCTCGCCGGTCGGATCAGAGACCTTGTCGTTCGCGGCCAACCGCGACTCGAACAACCGCGGGAACACGTACCCCGGACCGACCTGGCTCGCGAACCCCCAGGTCCTCGCCAAGGGCAACTTCCCGTCGTGGGATTGCAAGAACACGGGCGCGGGCGGCGACGGGTCGGAGCCAGCCAACGGGTCGCAGGAGGCGTGCTGGGTTGCGCCCACGTTACCCGGAGCGAAGCCGGGTCAGATCCCGCACCTGCTGTCGGCGACCTACCCCGACAAGTAGCCCGCGGCTAGGCGGCGTAGCGCGCGCGGTCCGAGGCGCGCCCGCCCGCCGCGAGCAGCCCGTCGAGCAGCACGCCGGCGAGTTGCAAGTCGCCGGTGAGCTCGAGCCCGCTGCGGTCACGCTCGGGTGAGAATGCTTTGACCCACGCCGCGGCGGGGCCGATGACCCGCGCGTCGGCGCCGTCCGCCGAGCGCTCCCCGACCACCACCGAGTCCTCCGCCACCGTGAACGTGTAGGCGTCCCGGCCCTCGGGTCCGTCCACGCCGAACTCGACGGTGCCGGTGGCGGCGGGGCGGGTGAGGAGACCGGGGGCGAGCCTGAAGATCGCGCCGAGGTCAACCGATTCGGACGCGCGGGGCGGGCTCCACGCCCACTCGTACCCCCATCGGGCGAGCTCTCCGAGGATCGGCATGAGCTCGCGAGCGCGCGCGGTGAGCTCGTAGTCCACGCGTGGCGGAACCTCTCGATATCGCTTCCGGGTGAGCATTCCGTCGGCGACCATCCGGTTCAGCCGCGACCGGAGCTGCTCGGTCGAGATCCCGGGGAGGACCCGCTGAAGCTCGACGAACCGCCGCGGCCCGGCGGCGAGGTCGCGGACGATCAGCAGCGTCCATTTGTCGCCGACCAGGTCAAGTGCCCTGGCGTCCGGCGACCATTGATCGTACGGGTGGCGTTTCGGTGGGGGTACGTGCGGAATGGGGAGTCCTCCCGGTGGACGGTGCGTACCTACCAAGTTCGAGTCTAACGGACGTTCAGCCTTTCAAAGCCTGGGTAAGTGCCCATTTTGTAGTAACGGGGCGACCCGTCAGATAGGCGGTTCGTAGGGAAACAAAGCGTCAGAGAGCTTTGCGTCAGTTTTGGTTCCCAGACCCGTTGCTGGAGTACATGGGTGAAGTGATCGAGTTGCAGGATCAGCTTGCCGATCGCTCCCGCCCCAGAGGGGGTTTGGGCGCCGCGTTCTTCTACGACGTCGCCTGTCCGTTCTCCTACCTGGTCGCGGAACGGGTCGAGCGGGTGCTGGGGGAGGTCGAGTGGGTGCCCGCGCCCGCGGTCGGGCTCGACGGCGGCGCGCGCTGGGCGCAGTTCGACGCGACGCGTGCGCTCGCCGAGCGCGAGGCGCTCGCCGCGCGGCTGCCGCTGGTTTGGCCCGACAGCTTTCCAGCCAACACCCGTCACGCGCTGAGAGCCGCCTCGTATGCCGCCGAGAACGGCGCCGGCGCCGCGTTCGCGCTCGCCGCGACGCGGCTCGCGTTCTGCGGCGGGTTCGACCTCGAGGATCCCGAGATCCTCGGGATCGCCGCCGCGGCGGCTGGGCTGTCGCTCGACGGATGTCTGCTCGCGGCGCGCGAGCCCGAGCGCGATCGGGCGCTGTGGGCCACCGCGCGGGGGCTTCACGCTCGCGGCGTCGGGGGGCTGCCGGCGCTGCGTCTCGGCCGGCGCTTCATCGAGGGGGAGCGCATCCTGGTCGAGGGTGCGGCGCTGCTCGGCGCCCACGCGCTGTAGCGTCCCGTCGGTGGCGACGGAGGCAGAGACCAGCACCCAGGTTCACGGCGGGCGCCTGATCGCCGCGCGGCTCCGCGCCCACGGCGTTACGAAGCTGTTCACGCTGTCGGGGGGCCACCTGTTCTCGATCTACGACGGCTGCCGGGCGGAGGGGATCGAGATCGTCGACGTCCGCCACGAGCAAGCCGCCGCGTTCGCCGCCGAGGGATGGGCCAAGGTGACCCGCACACCCGGCGTGTGCGCGCTGACCGCCGGCCCGGGCGTCACCAACGGGATGAGCGCGATCGCCTCGGCAAGCCAAAACCGCTCTCCGATGCTGGTGCTCGGAGGCCGAGCGCCGCAGTTCCGCTGGGGGCAGGGATCGCTCCAGGAGATCGATCACGTGCCGTTCGTCCGGCCGCTGGTCAAGCTCGCTGCGACCGCACAGGAAACCGCCGAGATCCCGGCGCTCGTCGACGAGGCGATGCGGACCGCGATCACCCCGCACTCGGGCCCGGTGTTCCTCGACTTCCCGCTCGACTACGTGTTCGGCGAGGCCGGCGAGCCCGAGCCCGCCGCGCCGCTGCCAGAGCCATGGCGCGGCCCCGGCGCCGACGGCCGCGAGATCGAGCGCGTCGCCGTCTCGCTACGCGACGCCGAGCGGCCGGTGATCATGGCCGGCGCCGGGCTCTACTGGGGCCGCGGCGAGGAGTCCCTGCGGGCGCTGACGGAGGAGTTGCGGATCCCGGTGTTCCTGAACGGGCTCGCGCGCGGATGTCTGCCCGCCGACCACGAGCTGGCGTTCTCACGCGCTCGCAGCACCGGTTTGCAGGGAGCCGACGTCGCGCTCGTGATCGGTGCGCCGCTCGACTTCAGGCTCGGCTTCGGGGCCGCGATCGCTCAGGACGCCGAGATCGTGGCGATTGACGTCGCCGAGCCCGATCGCGATTCGCCGCGTCAGCTCGCCGCCGAGCTGTACGGCGCGCTGCCGGCCACGCTCGATGCGCTCCGCGCCGCCACCGGCTCGGCCAGGCCGGAGTCCGCGCGCGAGGCGTGGATCGCGTCGCTGCGGACGATCGAGGACGACGCGCGCGCGGTCGAGGCGGGCGAGCTGGCCGACGAGAGCGCCCCGCTTCATCCAATGCGTGTCTACGGCGAGCTGATTCGTCTGCTCGACCGCGACACGATCGTCGTCGGCGACGGTGGCGACTTCGTCTCCTACGCCGGCCGGCTGATCGACTCCTTCGAGCCGGGCTGTTGGCTCGACCCCGGGCCGCTCGGCTGCCTCGGCTGCGGCTTCGGGTACGCGCTGGCGGCCAAGCTCGCCCGTCCCGACCGGCAGGTCGTGCTGCTGCTCGGCGACGGCGCCTTCGGCTTCTCAGGGATGGAGCTCGACACGCTCGCCCGCCACGGCGTCGCGGTCGTCGCGGTCGTTGGCAACAACGGCATCTGGGCGCTCGAGAAACACCCGATGGAGGCCATCTACGGCTACTCCGTCGCCGCCGACCTCCGCCCCCAAACCCGCTACGACCAAGTCGCCGAAGCACTCGGCTGCCACGCCGAGCTCGTGTCCAAGCCATCCGACCTCCGCCCGGCCCTGGAGCGCGCGTTCGACGCCGGCGGCCCGGCCCTCGTCAACGTGCTGACGGACCCCGCGGTGGCGTATCCGCGCCGCTCGAATCTGGCATAGCAACGGGCCCGACCACGCTTGCGGAGCCGCGGGCGACACGATGCGCCGGACCCGAATACGAAAACCGCCCGCATTCTCAGCGGGCGGCTTCCGATCCAGGTTTGGCCCAATCGGGACGGGCAGGGGTACGTGCCAGAAAGGGCCGGTTAGAGTGGCTCGGACGGCGGGAGGCGCCGATGTCTGCGGCTTCGCCCGAGCCTATGTTGGGAACCAGGGTTAAACCCGGCCCCGCAGCAATCATTCCCACTAAAGCCTCCTCGAACAATCGTACATTCGTCCAGTTCTGTTTAGAACTCAAACTGGACGTATGTACTACTCCGCGAGGCAGGTATTTATAAGGCCGAATTCCAGTCTCTTATACTGGGAATCGTGGCCCGGCTGTTCTCTTTTCCCAATCCCGTCAACGAGAAGGCGGCCCGCGTTGTCGCCGGCGTGGTCCTGATCGCCGTGCTGGTGATCCTGGGTACGGGCGCGTATTGGCTGCTGATTCCGCTCGCCTACGGCTTCTGGGCGCGCGTGCTGACCGGCCCGACACTGAGCCCGCTCGGTTGGGCTGCTCAGAACGTGGTCGCGCCACGGCTTGGCCCCAAGAAGCCGGTCCCGGGGCCGCCGAAGCGGTTCGCGCAGGGGATGGGGGCGGCGATGGCCACCGCCGCGCTCGTGCTCGGCCTGATCCTCGGGGACGACACCGCCGCCGACGTGATCCTCGGCCTGTTCGTGATCGCCGCCGGCCTCGAGTCGATCTTCGCGGTCTGCCTGGGGTGCCAGGTGTTCGCGGGCCTCATGCGGGTCGGGCTGATTCCCGCGTCGGTGTGCGAGGAGTGCGCCGACGTCAGCCGGCGGCTACGGGCCACGGCCTGACCGCAGCCGGCGGTCCTGCGCCACCGCCTGACCGCAGCCGGCGGTCCTGCGCCACTGCCTGACTCGACCTGCACAACCTGCCATCCGACGCGAACGCCCGGGACGGTGGCATTCCGCGCATGCCCCACATGCGCCGTCTGACACGCTCCCGGCGAGACGGGTCCGCTGTCAACTTATGCAGGTCGCCGGCGCCTGCGGCGACCCTAGACGGCGACCCTAGAACAGCCCGAGCGCGGCCCCGCGCAGGATGTCGTTCTCCGAGACCTCGAAGTCGTGCAGCCCGAACAGCGCCAGCGTCTCGAGCAGGATGATCACGCCGGCGACGATCGTCGGCGCCCGGTCGGGGTGGAGCCCGCGGACCCGTCGGCGCTCCTCCAACGTCAGTCCCGCCAGCCGCTCCAGGATCCGCCGGCACTCGGCCTCGCTCACGACGTAACCCTCGACCTTGTCCGGGTCGTAGGGCTCGAGCTCCTGGGCGATCGAGGCCATCGACGTCGCCGTCCCCGCCACCCCGATCGCGTGGGACACCGACCGCCGATACCGGACCGGCACCCCATCGGCAAAGATCGCCCGGACGTCGCTCGCCAACGCCTCGCATTCGCTCGGAGTCGGCGGGTCGGAATGGAGGTGGCGCTCGGTCTGGCGGACGACGCCGGCCTGGTTGGAGACGTGGAAGCTGACCTCGTGGCCGGTACCGATCACGAACTCGGTCGAGCCGCCACCGATGTCGATGACGAGCGTCGGCGTGCGGTCGCCGCCGTCCCGTTCGCTGGTCGCGCCTAGGAACGTGAGCCGGGCCTCCTCGTCCCCGGTCAGGATGCGGGGTTCGAATCCCCAGCGCGCCCGGACCGTCGAAGCGAACTCGGCGCCGTTGGCCGCGTCGCGCACGGCGCTCGTCATGACCGCGACCGCCGGCGCGCCACCGTGGCGCTCGATCAGGTCACGGTAATCGTCGAGCACCGCATATACCCGCTCCATCGCGTCCTCCGCCAGCCGTCCATCGGCGTCGACGCCGGCGCCCAAGCGCGTGATCACCGTCCGCCGCTCGAGCACGTCGCCGACGACCCCGTCATCGACGTCGGCAAGGAACAACCGCGTCGAGTTCGTGCCGATGTCGACGACCGCGCGGCGCACGCTAGCCGCCGACCTGGTGCGGCATCGGCTGCCCGTCCAAGCCGGCGAGCAGGTTGTCCACCGCCAGGTCGGCCATCCGCTCGCGCGCGGCCCGGGTCGCCGAGCCGATGTGCGGGACCACGATCAGGTTCGGGGCGTCGAGCAGCGGGTCGTCGGATGGCAGCGGCTCGGGGTCGGTCACGTCGAGCGCCGCCCCCGCGATCTCGCCGGCGATCAGCGCGCGCCGAAGCGCGTCGTGGTCGACGATCGGCCCTCGCGCGGTGTTGACGAGGATCGCGGTTGGCTTCATCCGCGACAGTGCGGCATCGTCGATCAGGTGGTACGTGTCTGGCGTCAGCGGGAGGTGCAACGACACGAAGTCCGAGCGCTCGAGCACCGTCTCGAGCGAGTCGCCGCCGGAACCTGTCCGCACAACGGTCATCTCGAACCCAGAAGCCCGGCGGGCCACCGCGTGCCCGATCCGCCCGTAGCCGACGATCCCGAGGGTCGCCCCAAAGACCCGCGCGCCCAGGTACTGCGCGGGCTCCCAGGTCAGCCAGTCCCCGTCGCGAACGGCGGCCGCCGCCTCGGGCAGGTTCCGCGCGCTCGCCAGCAGGAGCGCGAAGGCCAGGTCGGCGGTGGCGTCGGTGAGCACGTCCGGGGTGTTGCCGACCGGGATCCCGCGCGCGGAGGCGGCCTCCAGATCGACGTTGTCGTATCCGACCGCGTAATTCGAGATCGCGCGCAGGTGCGGACACCGATCGATCAGCGAGGCGTCGACGCGGTCGGTCAGCAGCGTCAACAACCCCTCGGCATGAGCGGCCCGGGCCACGAGCTCCTCGTACGGTGGTGGCAGCCGCTCCGGCCAGACGTCGACCTCGTGACGCGCGCGGAGCCGATCGAGCGCGGGAAACGGAAGCCGGCGAGTCACGAAGCAGCGGGCCATGCCGCGCTGCATTCTCCCGGTATCGAGCGCTACGCGCCTTCGGCGGCGATCGCCTGACGGCGCGATGCCCGGACCGCCACTCGGGGAAGTCCGACCGCGGCAATCACGGCGCCGGCGGCCGCGAAGGCGGCCGCGATCCCGAACGCCACGACAAACCCGTTGGTGAGCGCGGCGTGCATCGCGACCGCGTGCCGGAGGTCGCTATTGGTGTGATCGGTCGCGATTGCGGCGAGGAGCGCGAGCCCGAGCGAGCCGCCGAACAGACGGGAGGTGTTCATGAGACCCGAGGCAAGGCCGGCTTCGTGGGGAGCGACGCCCGAGACCGCCGCGATCACCACCGGAACGAACGCCATCCCCATACCGACCGCCGCCAGCACCGACGGGCCGAGGACGTCGTCGACGTAGCTGCCGCCGGGCGACAGCCGCGTGAACAGGACCAGACCCAGAGCCAGCAAGGTCATTCCGACCACCAGGAGCGGCTTCGCTCCGATCCGCGTCACGCCCCGCGAGACGAGCGTCGACGCGACGACGATCGAGAGTGTCATCGGCAGAAACGCCAGCCCCGCGCGCAGCGGCGAGTAGCCGCGCACCTGCTGGAGGTACAGCGAGAGGAAGAACCACATCGCGAATGTCGAAGCCCCGAGCAGGAACACGACGACATTCGAGGCCCGCAACGTGCGCGACGCGAAGATGCGAAGCGGCATCAACGGAGCGTGGGCGAACCGGCCTTCGATCGCGACGAACGCGGCGAGCAGCACGACGCCCGCCGCCATGAGCGCCAGCGTCGGGATCGAGCCCCAGCCGGTGACGTCGGTACGGACGATCCCGAGCACGAGCACCGACAACCCGAGCGTTGCCGTGACCGCGCCCCCGAGATCGAAGTTCCGCTCGCTCCGCTCGGCACGGCCCGCCACGATGTAGCGCTCGGCCAGAACGGCCGCAATCAGTCCGATCGGGACGTTGATGAACAGGATCCAGCGCCAGCTCAGAAGGTCGGTGAGGATGCCGCCGAGAAGCACGCCTGCGGCGCCGCCGGCGCCTCCCATCGCGCCCCAGATCCCGACCGCGCGGTTCCGGGCGGGGCCCTCCTCGAACGTGGTCGTGAGAATCGACAGCGAAGCGGGGGCGACGATCGCGCCGCCGAGGCCCTGCACGGCGCGGGCGGCGATCAGCAGCACCTTGGAGTCGGCGAGGCCGCCGGCGAGCGAGGCGAGCGCGAACAGCGTCAGCCCGAAGACGAACACGCGCCGGCGCCCAAGCAGGTCAGCGGCGCGGCCGCCGAGCAGCAGGAAGCCGGCGAACGTGACCGTGTAGGCGTTCACGACCCACTGCAGGTCCTGCTCTGAGAAGTGCAGCGAGTTGCGGATCGAGGGAAGTGCGACGTTGACCACGGATACGTCGAGGATCACCATGAACTGCGCCAGGCAGCACAGCAGCAGCGTGGCACGCAGGTTCGGGCGTTCTGTTGAAATCGTTTTCATATGCAGATGACGATCGGGGCCGACCCGGTTCGACAGCTCCCTTGCCGATCCGTCGCCCCGTACTACGATCGTTATCGAACGATAGCAGATGTTCGATGATCGTCGTACTATGATGGGAGTGAACGAGATGGGCGTCCAGGCGACACAGACAGAGGTTTTCGCGCCCGCCACGTCGATGGCGGTCCCGGCCGAGTTGCCCGTCGACTCGCTCCACCACCCGGCCGCAGAGCACATCGAGTTGGCGGCCGTGCTTCATGCTCTCAGCGATCCGATGCGCTTGCAGATCGTCGTCGGTCTGGCGGATGGAGATCAACGTCCGTGCGGGAGCTTTGACCTCCCCGTGACGAAGTCGACCTGTACGCACCACTTCAAGGTGTTGCGCGAGGCGGGCGTCATCCGTCAGCGCCTCGAGGGGACGACGCGGCTCAATTCGCTCCGCCGAGAGGAGCTCGAGCAGCGCTTCCCGGGGCTGCTCGGTTCGGTCCTCCGCGCAGCCGGCTAGTGCCGCTCCCGTCAACGTCTGCCCCGTTGGGCGTAACAGCCGTCTCCGGTCGCGGCACTAACTCGACGCCTGAGCGCGATACTGCGAGTAGTCCGGCGGGCGGTCCTCGTTGAACGCCTGTACGCCCTCGCGGGACTCCTCGGTCCCGTAGAACAGCCCTAGCCCGCTGAACGACAGCCCCGCGATGCCGGCGATGTGCTCGGTGTCGGCGTTGAACGATTGCTTGAGGAACCTCAGCGCGGTCGGGGACAGCGCCAGCATGTCGTCCGCCCAGAGGCGCACCTCGGCCCGCAATTGCTCCATAGGCACGACCTGATTGACGAGTCCCCACCGCTCCGCAGTCACAGCGTCGTAGCGCCGGCAGCGGAACCAGATCTCGCGGGCGCGCTTCTCACCGACGACCCGCGCGAGATACGCGGTGCCGAAGCCACCGTCGAACGAGCCAACCCGCGGCCCGACCTGCCCGAATACCGCCCCCACGGCTGCGATCGTGACGTCGCAGACGACGTGCAGCACGTGGCCGCCGCCGATCGCGACCCCGTTGACCGCGGCGATTACGGGCTTGGGGACTTCCCGGATCAGCCGGTGGAGCCGCTCGATCTCGAACAGCCCGGACTCGCTCGGCCCGTAGTCTCCGGTCTCGGCGCGCTGCTTCTGATCGCCGCCGGCGCAGAACGCTCGGTCGCCGGCGCCGGTCAAGCAGATCACCCCGACGTCGGTGGAGGCCCACGCGCGCGTGAACAGATGGATCAGCTCATCGACCGTTCTCGCCCGGAAGGCGTTCATCCGGTCAGGCCGGTCGATCGTGATCCAGGCCAGGCCGTTCTCGACCTCATAACGAGTGTCGGTCAAATCCATCCGTCTCTCCTTTGCTCTATATGGGCACTAGGCCATCGTCAGCCCGCCGCTGACCGACAGCGTCTGCCCCGTGATGTAGCCGGCGGCCTCCGAGGTCAGGAACGCGACCGCGGCCGCGACGTCCTCGGGCCGGCCGAGCCGCCGCATCGGCACCGCCCGGCGGAGCGACTCGACCATCTTCGCGCTCGCCTCGCCGGCGCCAAGCATTCCGTCGAGCAGCGGCGTCTCGGTCGGGCCCGGGCACACGCTGTTCACCGTCACGCCCCGGCGTGCGACCTCACGGGCGAGCGTCTTTCCGAACGCCACCTGCGCAGCCTTGGCACCGGCGTACACGGCCTCCTGGGACGACCCGACGCGCGCGGCGTCCGAGGAGATGTTGACGACGCGGCCGTACTCGCGCTCGACCATGCCCGGCACCACGCGGCGGCAGACCCTCAGGCACCCCTTGTAGTTGAGCTCGATGATGCCGTCCCAGAACGCCTCGTCGGTCTCCAGGAACAAATGGAACTCGTCCCAGCCGGCCGTGTTGACGAGGATCTCGATCGGCCCGAGCTCGTGCTCGGCGCGCGTGACCGCCTCGTCGACCGAGCCGGCGTCGGTCACGTCGAGGCGAACGGCGAGCGCCGCCTCGTTCGGCGCGCCGTCGGCGATGTCGCCGGCGACCACACGGTGCCCGCCCGCCGCCAGCGCGCGCACGATCGCGCGGCCGATGCCACCCGCCCCGCCGGTGACCAGGGCCACGCGGACGACTTGTCCGGAATTCTCCATCGCCACGAAGTATTGCGTCGGCCTCATTACGATGCGGCTCGTGGCGAATTTCGGACCCGCCGGATTGCCCAGCGCGCTCGTTCTGACGATCGACAATCTCGGTGAGGCCCGCGCGCTCGAGCGCGGCACGCAGCCGCCGGAGGAGCCGGTTGGTAACGATCCATCGGTAACGGTGGCGCTGCCTTGGCTGCTCGACGAGCTCGACGCGCATTCCTTGAGCGCCACGTTCTTCGTCGAGGGCATCAACACCGAGCTGTATCCGGACGCGCTCAGGGAACTCGCGGCTCGCGGCCACCAGCTCGGATTGCACGGCTGGCGTCACGAGGAGTGGGCGTCGCTGTCGGCCACCGACGAGCGCGACACGCTCGCTCGCGGAGTCGAGGCGTTCGCGGGGCTGGGGATCGAGGCGCGCGGATTTCGGCCGCCCGGCGGCGAGCTGAACGCACGGACGCCGGCCCTGCTGCGCGCGGCGGGGCTCAGCTGGTGCTCGCCGGCCGGCGGGACCGCCGGCGTTCGCCACGGTTTGGCATACGTCCCGTTTGGCTGGGACCTCGTCGATGCCTATCACCTGATGGATAGCTTCGGCGCGCTGCGGGGCTCACGCGGCGACCCCGAGTCGGCGCTCGAGCCGGGCGACCTCGCCGACCGCTGGGAGGAGGAGCTGGCCGACCTGGCGAACACCGGCAGCCTGCGAACGATGGTCCTGCACCCGTTTCTGATGCTCGACGAGCGGTGGGCCGGCGGAGTTTCCAGGCTGTTCGCGTTCATGGCCGCGCTCGCTCGCGAACGCCGCACGTGGGTCGTCGCCGGCGGCGTGTTCGCGGATTGGCTGATGACCAAGGGCGCCGCGCTCTCGTCCTAGGACCGCGGCACGCGCGTCCTAGGAGCGATTGTGGGCTCAAGTTAGAATCGGGTGGGCGGGCCGCAAGTCAAACACGAGGAAGAGGAGCAGGAACATGGCTCGGGGCTTCATCCGCGGTACCCACCATCTGACGTTCTGCGTCGGTGGCGCGCAGGAGGACTACGACTTCCACGTGCGCCTGCTCGGCCTGAAGAGCGTCAAGAAGACCGTGCTGTTCGACGGCGAGATACCGGTCTACCACCTGTACTACGGCAACGGCCTTGGCGACCCGAGCACGCTGTTCACGGCGTTCCCGTACCGGCAGGCCGGCTGGATGGGCAAGCGCGGAACCAACCAGGCCAAGTCCCTGAACCTGTCGGTGCCGGCGGACTCGGTCGGCTTCTGGGCGGATCGCCTGACCGAGCACGGCGTCGAGCACGAGCGCGGCGAGCGGTTCGGGACCGAGCGGCTGTACTTCCGCCACCCGTGTGGGATCGAGTATTCGATCGTCGGCGAGGGCGAGTCGGACGACCGCGAGCCCTACGAGGGCCCGGGCGTGTCCGCACAGCACGCGATCCGCGGCGCCTACGGTACGACGACCTCGGTCCGCGAACCCGACCCGATGAGCTTCTTCGTCACGGAAGGCATGGGTGGCAAGCTCCTCTCGTCCGAAGGTGCCCACCACCAGTTCCAGATCGGTGACGAGCAGGGCTACGGCCGGATGCTCGAGCTGGTCGAGGAGCCCGACCTTCCCCAGGGGACGTGGAACTTCGGCGAGGGCACGATCCATCACCAGGCGTTCGACGTGGTCTCGGCCGAGAACCAGCAGGAGGTCAAGGACTGGATCGTCGGGCTCGGGTTCACCGACTTCTCGGAGCCAAAGGACCGCGGTTATTTCTTCTCGATGTACTGCCGCAGCCCGAGCGGTCTGCTGGTCGAAATCGCGCACGGCACGCCGCAGGGCTTCCTGATTGACGAGGCTGCCGACGAGCTCGGTACGCACATGTGCATCCCGCCGCACTGGGAGAACCGCCGGTCGGAGATCTCCCAGCTCGAGCCGATCGAGACGATCGAGACGGTTGTGGGATGACCGGCAAGAGTGACTTCACCGAGCAGGAGTGGGACACGGTCCGCAAGGGCCCGCCGGCCGCGGGCCTGATCGTGGCCTCGGCTGCGAAGGGCGGGACGTTCAAGGAGAGCTTCGCGATCGCGAAGTCCTACGGCGAGGCGCGGCAGCAGCACGGCGCGAGTGAGCTGCTCGACGCGATCGTGTCCGCCAAGCCCGAGGTCGAACACCACTTCTATCACTCGTACGACGAGCTAAAGAAGGCCGGCCTCGACGAGATTCGGGACGCAGTCGGTGTGCTCGAGACCAAGGCGACGCCCGACGAGGTGAACGACTACCGCCGGTTCGTGCTCACGCTGTCCGACCACGTGGCGAACGCCCACCGCGAGCACGAGGTCGCGGTCAGCGACGGGGAGCAAGCGGCGATCGCCGACATCACGACTGCGCTCGGGGGCGACGGCAGCTAGGCGCGCGGCGGCGCGGTCTTCTTGACTTTGCCAACGTGCCGCTGTTCACGTTCGCGATCCTGTTCGGCCTGTCGATGGATTACGAGGTGTTCCTGGTCAGCCAGATTGAGGAACACGTCCACGCGGGCGAGGACAACAAGAGCTCGAGCCGACCCTCACGAAATAGCGGCTACAGGTACAGCATCACGTTACGGTCCATCCGACCGCCGGCGAACCCCTGCGCGCGCCCGCCCTGCGCGTCGAGATAGGCGAGCTGCCGAGAGATCACGCCGAGGCCGCCCGGTCCGGTGTGATCGAGCATCCACGTCTGAATCGCGACGCCGCCGCCGGCGGTCCTCAGAACCCGGAGCGCGCGGGCCTGCTGCGGGTAGTCGATCAGGGATGCGGTGCTGATCAGCCAGTAACGGCCGCGGGGCTCGATCAGGTTCCGATGGGTGTGGCCCGACAGCGCCGCGATTACACGCGGATTGGCGTCGAGCAGCGACAACAGCTGATCGCCGCCCTCCGAGCTCCCCACCGGCTGGTGCGTTACGACGATCACCCACGGTCCGCCGCCCGCGCGGCCCCCGTCTTCGAGCTGCCTGGCTAGCCAGCCAGGCTGGTAGGGGCGGACAAGACCGCCGGAACCGCCGGCGCGTCGAGCAAGGTCTAGGACGATCAGCCGAAGCTCACGTCCGACGTCCACGGCATAGTCGAGACTGCTGCCGGCGCCGGCGCGCAGCCGGGTGACGACCTCGTCGGCGTCCATCTCCCGCCGACGGGAATCCGCGGGCACGCGCACCTTCGGCCCCGCCAGCGCCCGGGAGAGGAACTGGTTGACGAGGCCGGGCAGCGGAGGACCGTCGGGTGACCCGCCGGCGGTCAGCGAGGTTCCCGCCGGCACGGTCAGGCCCGGGGGCAGCTCCCAGAGCGCCTCATAGCCGACCGCCAGCGCACGGGTCTCGGCAGTCGGGACGATCTCGCCCGCGACGAGGATGTCGTGGTCGCCGAGCACCGGGTACACCGGCGCACCGGCGCCCACGCTGACGAACGGACGTGCCGCCCGGGACAGCAGCCCCGGATGCTGTGGAGCATCGAGGTCTGGCCGGTAATAGAACGGATCCGGGTCGCTCGCCAGCTGGACTCCGAAGTACCGGTCGGGACGGACGACACCGCCGCGAAGCACGGCCAGCGCCCACGTGAGCTCGTTGCGCTGGTCGTTATCGATCAGGTCGCCGCCCTGGATGACGGCCGCCGGACCTAACGCGTGAACCGCGCGGGCGGCGCCGGCGAGGACCTGCGCGGTCAGCGTCTCCTGGGGACGGAACGTCGATTCGAATGGGGCGCCGAGCCGGTCCAGGAACGGAACCCGCGCGGGGGAGGAGGCGTCGAGCACGTGAGCATCGGTGACGTGGGCGAGCGTCGCGATCACGCCTTCGGTGGCCTTTTCCGGGCCGAGCTCGGTACGCGCGACGACCGCCTCGCCGGGACCAGGGCTGAGCACCCCCGTGCCCCGCGGGTCGGTCCACGTCGAGGAGAGGGTCGACCCCGAGCCCGCGGCCGTCGACCTGGCGGTTCCGCAGCCGGCGGTCAAGAGCGCGCCGGCGCCCAGCGCGATCGCCTCCCGTCTCGTTATGCCTCGACTCACGGCGCCCCCATTCCCGCGATCACGTTCTCGCGCGTGGTCCGGTGCGCCACCCACGCCACCGCGATCGAGCCGGCGAGCGCCAATCCCGCCAGCACCGCGAAGATCTCGATCGCGCTCGCGCCGAGCGACAGCGTCACGTAGCTCGCGGCCAGACGCGACAGGGCCGGGCCGAGCACGAGCCGCTCGAGCAGGATCCCGATCACGGCCGCGGGCACGACGAGCGCGATCACCGCGCCCGCGAGCAGGCGGCGGACGGCCGCGCCGCCCGCCCCGAACGCGCGCAGCACCGAAACCGTGCGGCGGCGCTCCTGAACGGTGAGCGCGCACGCCTGGATCAGCGCGTACAGGCAGACGAGGCCGTCGACGATCGCGATCGCGCGCAGGATCGAGCGGAGCACCGCGACCAGCGGCACGCCACGGCCGACGGCGCCCGTCGCGGGAGTCGCCGTCGATCCGAGCGCGGCGCTAACCGCGCCGGCGTTCGCGCCAGGGCGGAGCACGACCGCGAGCTGCTCGTCGGACGCGGCTGACGGATCCGCGGCCAGCAGCGCGGCTGCCGGCACGTAGGCGACGCGGCCGTCGCGATCGAGCGAGCTGACTACGCCGGCCACCCGGAGCCGCAGCTCGCTCCCCGACGCGAGCTGGATCGCGAGCGTCGAGCCCGGCGACAGCCCGAGCGCCTGCGCCAGCCCGAGCCCGACCTCGGCCTGACCGCGACCGCGGAGCCGCCTGCCCGAAACCAGCGGCGGCGCCTCGAACACCGTGTGGTCGCCGGGGTACGCGATCACGTCGATCGTCTCGCCGAGCGAATACGAGTCGACGGCCTCTTCCTCGTACCGCGGCGCGACCGCCTCGACGCCGGGGATCGAGCGCACATGGGCGACCGCCGAAGCGGGCAGGTCCGCGGTCAGCTGATAACGCCTGCCGAGCGCCTGCGGGTCGGTCTCGAGCGAGCTGAGTGCCGAGGCGAGCGCGAGCAGCAGGAGTACGAACGCGGTCGAGAACCCGAGCGCGGCCACGGTGGCGACCAGCCGGGTCCGGCGCGCCCCGACGAGCCGTGCGCCCAAAGCGGTGAGTCCGGCCCCCGGCGTCGGAAGGCGGCGCGTACCGTGCGTGAGCTCCGCGCCGCTGAGCAGCGCCACCGGCGGCCGCCCCGCCGCCCGCCAGGCCGGCCACGCGGCGGCGAGCACCGGGATCGCCACGCTCGCCAGCCACGCGGCGGCGAGCGCGGGTAGCAACGCCGTTCCCGGAGCGGGCTCGTTCAGCAGCACGAGCAGCCGGCTGGTCGGACCGTACGTCGCGAGCACTCCGCCGACCGCGCCGATGGTCGCAGCCGGCGCCGCGACGAACAGCGCCTCGAACGCCTGGGTGGCGGCCAGGTGCGCGCGCGAGGCGCCCACCGCGCGCTTGACGCCGATCGCCGCGAGCCGGCGCTGGACCTCGGCGCGCGCTGACGCGCCCAGCATCACGCTCGCGGTGGCGAGCGCGATCAGCGACAGCGCCACGAGCAGGTCGATCACGATCCCGGCCGCCTGGTCGAGCAGCACGTGGACCCCCGAACGCGTGACGAACCGGAGGTCTCGCAGTCCGTAGCTGGTCGCGCGTGCCTGGACGAGCACCTCGTTCAGGTTGCCCGGGTCGCGCAGCCAGATCTCGGCGAAGTTCGCGGCCAGCGGACCGATGCCTCGCTGTGACACGTACACCCGCGGCGAAGCGAGCGGATACGACACGTTGTCGGGGCTCTCGGAGAGGCCGACGATCCGTTCGGTGCCGAGTCCGTCGATGTCGAGCGTGCCGCCGAGCGCGAGGTGCCACGCGTCGGCCAGCCCCTTTTCGACGACGACCTGACCCGGCCCGCTGACGTCGCGGCCGGCGACGATCGCGTAGCCCCGACGACCTTGACCGACGATCTCGACGGCTCCGTTGTCCGCGAACTCGTCGGCGGTCTCGAGTCCGACCCCGGTGACCTCGGTGCGGACCGTATACGCCGAGACGTCGGGGAGAGCCGCGATCCTGTCGGCGACTCGGCCGGCGCTCTGAGGGTTGAAGCGGACGATGATGTCGGGGAGGTCCGACGCGCCGACGGCCCGGTCGAATCCGAACCCGAGGCTGTCCGAAACGACGAGCGCCGCTACGAGCATTGCCGCGGCGAGCGCGATCCCGAGGCCGGTCAGCAGCGATCGCCGGCGCCGAGTGCGCACGCCGTAACGTGCATCTCGGAACGCGCCCGTCAGGCCAGCTCCCTCGGGCGGTCGACCAGTCGACCGTCATCGAGATGCAGCACCCGGTTGGCGATCGCCGCCGCGTCGGGCTCGTGCGTGACGATGACGACGGCGCGGTCGGTCAGGCCGTGGAGGAGCTCGAGAACAATCGCGCCGTTCTCCTGGTCGAGGTTGCCGGTCGGCTCGTCGGCCAGCACCACCTCGGGGTCGTTGACCAGCGCGCGGGCGATCGCGAAGCGCTGCTGCTCACCGCCGGACAATTCGTGCGGGCGGCGGTCGGCGATCCCGGCGAGGCCGAGGTCGGCGATCAACCGCCGCGCCCGAGCCTCGCCGCCGCGCCGGGCGCCCGGCAGCCGCGCCGGCAACAGCACGTTCTCCTCACCGCTGAGCTCCTCGATCAGGTGAAACGACTGGAACACGAACCCGACGTGGCGCAGCCGGGCCCGGGCCAGGGCCCGCGGGCTCGCGCCGGTCAGCGCCTGCCCGGCCAGCGTGATCGTGCCCGCATCGGGGCGGTCGAGCCCGCCCAGCAGATACAGAAGCG
The DNA here is from genome assembly GCA_963783415.1 of uncultured Solirubrobacterales bacterium. Lineage (GTDB taxonomy): Bacteria > Actinomycetota > Thermoleophilia > Solirubrobacterales > Solirubrobacteraceae > Palsa-465. The sequence continues at coordinate 34,474 of CAWANN010000020.1, read as the reverse complement.
TCGACTTTCCGCTCCCCGACCGGCCAAGAATTGCGACCACCTCGCCGGCGTCGACCTCGAGGCTGACGCCGGCCAGGACACGGCGGGCTCCACGGCCTGATCCCACCGTCTTGGTGATCCCGCGAGCTTCCAGGACCGGCACTGCGCTTACGGTAGCGTGACCAGCGCGGCACTCTCCGCTGGGAGCGTGAACTCGTAGCGACCGTGGCGGGCGCTTAGCCTTGCGACGGTCGAACGGCCGGAGAGCCGACCGGTGCTGGTCCGGGAGGCGCCGCCGTCAGGCGCCGCCGACGATGTCCCATTCCCGAAGCTCTGGCCGCCGATCGTGACCCCCGACGTGCTGGTGAGCCGTGGCGCGCGCAGACGCTCGAGCGTCGCCGTCCCGTCGCCCGCGGCGTTCACCGCGACCGTGCGGCGGTCGAGGCTCTCGTTGATCAGCACCACGCGGGTGTGCCCTGCCCTGCCTCGGGTGGCCCAGACCTGGATCCCCTGCGCGTTCGTGATCGCGGTGTCGATCAGCCGCGATCCCGCCGGCGCCGCCTGCGCGAACATCAACAGGCCGTAATACTCGGGGGCCACCGATGCGCTCCACCGGCGATCGTGGGTGAACGTGAACAGCTGGTAGGTGGCGCCCGGATACGTGTGGATGTTCACGCCGTCGACGCCGACCCGGGCCATCTCGAACAAGGTGTCGAGTGCCCACAGCGCGGAGACGAACGCGTTGCTGACGCCCGGCGCGGCGCCGCACGAGTCGGTGTTGATCTCGTCGATGCGCAGCGGCAGGTGATGAGAGTGGGCGAGCGGGACATATGCGGCGATGCCGTCGGCCAGACCGGTCGTCGCGGCGGGGCTGAGCAGGTTGGCGACCGTGGGGTACACAGGCGAGGAAGGCGCGACGAAGCACGTCTGGACCGGATAGCGGTGCAGGGTCACCACGCCGGCGCGCGGCTCGGCGGCGAGGAACTCGCCGGTGTCAGCCATCCATGTAGGAGCGCCGGTGGCCGGGCCCGCCAGCGGCCCCGGCAGGCCCTTCCCGAACGAGCTGAAATCGTCGAGGAACGACGAGAAGCCGTAGCCGGGAGGGCGGCCCATCACGTGGACGCCGTCGGGCAGGACGTACCAGGTGAAGCTGCCGTACAGATTGGGCTCATTGCCGAGCTCGAGCGCCTCGATGTACGGCTTGCCGATCTGTCGCTCGAACGCGCTCGCCTCGCCATCGGCTACGGCGTGGCTGTCGGCCTCGAGGTCGACGCCCATGATCAGCCGAGCGTTGAGGTCGGCAGCGACCGCGTGCATCACGGCGAGCCAGCGCGGGGTGAGCGTGACCCGGATGCCGTGCGGCTTGGCCAGGCCTCGGACCGGGTACCACGCCCAGTCGGTGCTATCGCCGCCGATCCGGAGCTGCGGCGATTGACCCGGGGTGAGGTTGCGGATCAGCTGCAGGAAGACCGGGTCGGGCGCTTTGGGATCGCTTCCGGCGTAGGGAATGATCGCGGTGTTCTCGAGCGACAGCCCCAGGAAGCCCGGCTGAATCGTCGGCCCGCTCGCCCCGCGGGAGACCGTGACGACGGCGACGTCCTGTGGGACCGTGTGCGGCATCGACCGCGCGTATCCAGGGACCGCGACGATCATCGTGACGAACGAGACGAGGAGGACGAGACGATGCCGGCGGAGGCGACGCACGCTGTGATCAATTTGCCATGCGGCCGCTGTTCCGATCAAATAGTGAGGTGAGCGCCACCCTTCCGTTCGAACGCCGACGCTTGGGACGCTCCGAGATCACGATCCCGCGCGTCGCGCTCGGCTGCGGGAACTTCGGGGGCGTCGGCTCGGCGCCCGACCTGTTCGGCCAGGGACTGAGCCAGGATCAGGCGTTCGAGCTGATGGACGCCGCGTGGGAGCAGGGGATCGACCACTTCGACACTGCCGACGCGTACGGCGGCGGCCGCAGCGAGCGGATGATCGGCGCCTGGATGCGGAGCCGGGGCGTGCGCCCGCTGCTCACGACAAAGACCTACAACCCGATGGACGCGGGCGCCGACCACGGGCTCGCGCCCGAGCGAGTGGAGCGCCAGCTCGAATCGAGCTTGGAGCGGCTCGGGGTCGAGCGCGTCGACCTTTATCTGGCTCATGATTTTGATCCCGAGGTGCCGCTGGACGAGACGTTTGCCGCCATCGAGCGGGCGGTGGACGCCGGCAAGGTCGCTGCCTACGGGGTCAGCAACTTCGACGCCGCCCAGCTCGAGGCCGCGCTGTCGGCGGGGAAGCCGCAGGCGATCCAGAACGAGCGCTCGTTGCTGGCGCGAGCCGACGAGGACGCGGTGCTGCCGCTGTGCGAGCGCGCGGAGGTGTCCTACCTGGTATTCAGCCCGCTGGCCGGCGGCTGGCTGACCGGCAAATACTGCCGCGATGAGCCGTTCCCCGCGGGGTCGCGGATGACCCAGCGCCCCGAGCCGTACGCGCCGTTCGTTTCCGGGGGCACCTTCGATCGACTCGAGCAGCTCGACCGGCTGGCGCGGGCGCGCACGAACTCGATGGCCGGGTTGGCGCTTGCCTGGCTCCTGGCCGACGAGCGCGTCACCCAGATCGTCGTCGGGCCGGGTCGCCCCGAGCACCTGGACCCGGTCCGCGAGGCGATCGAGCGACCGCTGAGCACCGATGAGCGCGCCACCCTCGACGAGGTGTTCAGTTGCTGATTCTCAGCCACGACGATGTCTTGAAGGCGTTGCCGCCCTCTGAGTGCGCCGATGCGATGGCGGCGATGCTCGCCGATCATGCGCGCGGCGAGGCGCAGATGCCGCTCCGCTCCGTGGTCAGGTTCCCGGGCGCCGAGGGTTTCATGGGACTGATGCCGGCCTGGCGCGGCGGGCCAAAGCCGATCTTCGCGCTGAAGTCGTTGTGCCTGATGCCCGGCAACCCCGCGCGCGGTCTCGACACCCATCAGGGCACGGTCACGCTGTACGACGGCGAGATCGGCGTACCGGTCGCCGTCCTCGATGCCTCAGCGGTCACCGAGGTGCGGACCGCGGCGGTCAGCGCGGTGGCAACTCGCCTATTGGCCCGTGAAGACGCCCGGGTGCTGGCGATCCTGGGCGCGGGCGTGCAGGGTCGGTCGCATCTGGAGGCGCTCCTACCGGTGCGCGCGTTCGAGCAGGTCAGGGTGTTCGCGCCCTCGCGAGAGCATGCCGAGGCGCTCGCGGCGGCCGGCGACGGGCGGTCGGTCGTGACGGGCTCGGCCGAGGAGGCCGTGCGCGGGGCCGACGTCGTCGTCACCGCGACCACCTCGCGGGAACCCGTGCTGAGCCGCCACTGGCTCGCCGACGGCGTACACGTCAACGCCGTGGGCGCGAGCACGCCGAACGCCCGCGAGCTTGACACCGAGACTGTCGCGGCGAGCGCGCTGTTCTGCGACAGCCGCGAGTCGCTGCGCAACGAGGCGGGCGAGTTCCTGCTCGCGGTGGAGCAGGGCGCGATCGCCGGCGAGGAGCACGTCCGCGGGTCGCTCGGCGAGGTCCTGGCCGGCGTGGCCCCAGGGCGACGCGACGCGGGCGAGCTGACCGTCTTCAGGTCGCTCGGGCTCGCGGTCGAGGACCTGGCCGCCGCCGAGCACGCGGTGGACGCGGCACGAAGGCTCGGGATCGGGACGGAGGTCGAGCTGTGATCGATCTGGCCGAGATCGAAGCGGCGCGGGCGAGGATCGCCGACGTCGCGGTGCGGACGCCGCTCGTCCGGTTGCGCGCCGATGACGCGCCGGCCGAGATCTACCTGAAGCTCGAGACGCTCCAGCCGATCGGCTCGTTCAAGATCCGGGGCGCCACGAACGCGGTCCGATCCGCGTCCAAGGAACAGCGCCGGCGCGGGCTGGTCACCGCGAGCGCCGGCAACATGGCCCAGGGCGTCGCATGGGCCGGGCGTGAACTCGGGCTGCCAGTGACGATCGCGGTGCCCGAGCACGCGCCGCAGGCGAAGCTCAGCGCGATCGAGCGCCTCGGCGGCAAGGTGCTGAAGGTGCCCTACGACGAGTGGTGGCAGGCGATCGTGACAAGCCGGGTCGACGGCGTCGACGGGCTGTTCGTGCACCCGGTCCAGGACGAGGGCGTGATGGCGGGCAACGGGACGATCGGGCTCGAGATCCTCGAGGACCTGCCCGATCCGGACGCGGTCGTGATCCCGTACGGAGGCGGCGGGCTCACCGTCGGGATCGCCAGCGCGATCCGCGCGTTCCGACCGCAGACGCACATCTACACCGCGGAGCCGGCGACGGGCGCGGCGCTGGTGGCCGCGCTGGCGGCGGGAGCACCGGCGGACGTCGAGTACAGCCCATCGTTCGTGGACGGCTCGGGCAGTCGTCGCGTGCTCGACACGATGTGGCCGCGCGTCCAGCCGCTCGTCGACGACGCCATCTCGGTTCCGATCGCGGATGCCGCGGCGGCGGTGCGAACGCTGGCCGAGCGCGCCCACGTGATCGCCGAGGGAGCCGGTGCGCTGGCCACCGCCGCCGCGCTCGCGGGCCGGGCGGGGAAGGGAAAGGTGGTGTGCATCGTGTCGGGCGGGAACATCGATCTGGCCAAGCTGGCCGGCATTCTCGAAGGAGGTTCCTCGTGAACGACGCCAGCCGTGAAGAGCTCCGCGAGCCGGTACTGCCCGGTGAGGGCGCGAGCGATTACGAGCGCTATCTGCGCACCGATGAGCTGCTGTCGCTGCAGAAGACCGCCGAGGAGCGCGTCCACCACGATGAGCTGCTGTTCCAGACCGTTCACCAATCCTCGGAGCTGTGGCTGAAGTTCGCCACCACCGAGGTCGACGAGGCCGCCCGATTCTTGGAACGCTCCGAGATCGACCCGGCGCTCCGGTTGCTGCGCCGGGCGGTGCTCGCGCTGTCCTACGTGACGACCCAGATCGAGATGCTCAACCAGATGGACCCGTGGGAGTACTCGCAGATCCGCGTGGTGCTTGGGCACGGCAGCGGCTTCGACTCGCCGGGGTTCCGACGCGTGCCGGTCGTGACCCAGCGGGTCGTCAAGGCGTTCGATCGCCTGCTCTCGGAGGCCGGGCTCGACCTCGCCGAGCTCTACCAGCACGGCCGCGATCACGAGCAGCTCTACCAGCTGGCCGAGCTCTTGACCGAATGGGACGAGCGGATCTGGGTGTGGCGCTTCCGCCACTACGCGATCGTCGCGCGCGCTCTTGGTGAGGACACGATCGGGACGCAGGGCACACCCGTGCAGGTGCTCGGCAAGCTGATCGCCCAGCGCCAGATCCCGAAGCTGTGGGACGTGAGGAGCCGGCTCGTGGAGCTGTTCGACGCCGAGCACAAAGGGAGCGCGGCGTAGTCATTGCTCAGGGCGCCGTCGCCCGGGTCATGATCTCCTCGATCACGCCCGTCTTGGCGTCGGCGTACTGCTGCAGGTACTTCCAGTCCCGGGCGGCGAGCTCGCGCTTGGTCTGAAGGTAGAGCTCGCGGTCGGCGTCGTTGGTCCGCAGCCAGTCGCGGAACCGGACCATCCGGCCGGTCTCCGGGCATCCGGCGGAGAACACGTGGAGGTGGGCGGCTCCGTCGGGCGTGCGGAAGAACCGGTGCTCGAAGAATTCGGGCTCCCGGATCCGCAGCGCGTAGCCGGCGGCCTCGAGGTCGCCGACGTAGGCGGGCTCGTCGGTGGTGTCGGGCACCTCGAGCACGATGTCGATGATCGGCTTCGCGGCCAGCCCGGGCACCGATGTCGAGCCGACGTGCTCGACCCGGGTCAGGCGCTCGCCGAGCGCCTCGCGCAGGCGGGCGGCGTGCTCCGCGTACCGGTCCGGCCAGCTCGGGTCGTAGTCGCGCAACTCGATCGGCCCGGTCAGCGGCATCGGCCCGCCGATCCGGCGCTGTTCTAGCTCGTCGTACGCGGCGACGTCATTCGGGTCCGGGAGTCCCACGTTCGGTCGATTCTCGCGGAGCCCGAACTCCGATCGCGCGGCCGAGGACGACGAACCCAACCGCGGCGGCGAGGCCCTCGAACAAACCGCGCTGGATGCCTTCGAAGACCGAGTGCTCGGCGTGCGCCTCGAACGCGCCCAGCGCGAGTCCGACATCGACCGACGCGAGCGCGCAGAGGATCCACGGCCGCGTGTGCAGCGGGCGCCACCGGAGAAGAGGCAGATCGTCGTAAATGTCGCCGGCCCGTCCCGGTGCGGCCGAGGCGATCGACCGCGCGCGGACGAGCGTCCGACCGCCGGCGAACAGTCCGACGCCGGCGATCGCGGCGAGGCCGCCCACGAGCCCGAGCCACCAGGCCGGCAACCGCTCCGAGAAGTCGGCCACGTACAGCTCGAGCCCGGCCATGGTGGCGAAGCCGGCGGCGAGGGCGACCCGCGCGCGGCGGTGGATCAGCCCGATCTCGTCAGCGGGCAGGCTCGCCACCCTGCGCCGGCGCAGCGCCCGCCAGGCCGCCAGCGTTCCCGCCACCAGCGCAACCTGCGGCGCCACGACCATCCCGAGGATCGCCGGGAAGAACAGAAGCATCGAGATCCCGTGCGAATAGCCCGGGTAGCCGGCGGACCTGGCGAGGGTGATCTGGGAGAGGATCAGGACCGCTGCCGCAAACGCGAGCGCCCCGAACGTGGCGAACGCCGAGCCACGGGCCTCGGAGGTTGCGAGCTCGTCGGCGAAGCCGACCGCCAGCTCGCGCGGGTCGCCGAGCCTGTCCTCGCAACCGGGCTCGCACGCGATGTGGTCGCCCAGCTCGATCGCGATTCGGGCACGCTCGCGCCGAGGTACCCCGCGCGCGTGCAGCTCGAGCGACAACTCGTCGAGCCAGCTCATCCCATCACCGCTTCGATCGCCCGCGAGAACTGTCTCCACTCGCGCCGGCGGACCTGCAGCGCCGACGCTCCGGCGCGCGTGAGGCTGTACACGCGCCGGCGCCGTCCGCTGTCGGTCGACCACGAGCTGCTCAGCAACCCGTCGCGCTCGAGCCGGTGCAGCGCCGGGTAGATCGTTCCCTCGGCCAGGTCGAAGGCGCCGCTGCTGCGCTCCTTCAGGCGCTGCAGGATTGCGTAACCGTGTGCGGGCTCCTCAGCCACCGTGGCCAGGATCAGCGCGTCGAGCTGTCCGTTGAGCGTGTCCGCCTTCATGCCTAGACAGCTTAGGCATAGTCGTGCTAGGTTTCAAGTCGGGTCGGGGTCAGGCCGCCTTCTCGGCGCGAACGAACGCATACAGACGCCCCGAGACCGTGACGACCGACGTCCGTGCGAAGCCGGCCGCGCACAGGTCGCGCATCAGCTGGGATGGGCTGCGAAGGCCGAAGTGGCTGGGCTGAAGCCGCTTGAGCACGAGGTCGGCCGCGAACACAACCGGGTGCCGGCGGTTGAAATCGGCGATCACGACCCGGCCGCCGGGCGCGAGCACCCGGGACATCTCGGCGATCGCGTCGAGTGGCTTCGGGAAGTGGTGGAAGGCCGTGGTGCAGACGATCGCGGTGAACTCGCCGTCGGAGAACGGGAGCGGTCCGCTCACGTCACCCTCGCGAAACTCGACGTTCGCGATGCCCTCAGCGAGATTGCGCGCCTGCGCGATCATCTCCGGCGAGAGATCGAAGCCGACTGCGCGGCGCACCGCCGGCGCGGCCTCGCGGACCGCCGCGCCGGTCCCGCAGCCGAGATCGAGCAGCACGTCATTGCTGATCAGACCCAGCGCGGCCAGCGCGGCCGTCTGCAACTCCTGGAGGCGGCGTGCGCCGGGACCGGTCTCATACGTTGCGGACCACCGGTCGAAGTGTCTGCGCGCCGCGGTAGTGCGCGAGTCGTCCACGCGGGCGAACGTACCACCGCACACGCTTAGACTGAAAGTCGTGCTTCCCGCGGATCGCCTGCTCGCGTTCGGAATCACGGCGTTCGTCGTGATCGTGATCCCGGGGCCGAGCGTCCTGTTCGTCGTCGGCCGGGCACTGGCCAGCGGCCGTCGTGTCGCTGTGCTGACGGTCGGCGGCAACGCGCTCGGCGAATACCTCCAGGTGATCGCGGTGGCGCTCGGCGTCGGCGCGCTGGCCGAGCAGTCTGTGGCGGCGTTCACCGCGCTGAAGCTCGTCGGCGGCGCGTACCTCGTCTACCTCGGGGTGAAGACGTTCCGGGAGCGCAAGTCGCTGGCGGCGGCGATCGCCGCCCCGGTGGCGGAGCGGTCCGACCGGCGCTCGTTCCTCCAGGGCTTCACCGTCGGGGCCACCAACCCCAAGACCGTCGTGTTCCTGGCGGCGATGCTGCCGCAGTTCGTGAGCCGCTCCGGCGGTCATATCCCCGTCCAGATCCTCTTGCTCGGGCTCGTGTTCGCCGCGATCGCGCTCGTCTCCGACACGATGTGGGCGCTCGCCGCCGGCGCGTTCCGAGCCTGGTTCGGTCGTTCGCCGCGGCGGCTCGAGCTGATCGGGGGCGCCGGCGGACTCGCGATCGCCGTGGTCGGAGCCGGGCTGCTCGTGTCCGGGCGCAAGGACTGACGACCCGCGGGGGCGGGGGTCCGAATGCTCGAGCGGTTCTCGGAACGGGCGCGCCAGGTGGTGGTCCTGGCGCAGGAAGAGGCGCGGGAGCTCGGCCACGACTGCATCGGCACCGAGCACCTCCTGATCGCGGTGCTCCGCGAAGAGGTCGGTGTCGCGCTGTCCGCGCTCGCCTCGGTGGGCCTGACCGCCGACGAGGCTCGCGCGGCGGTGATCGGGGTCGTCGGGCGCGGGGCTGGGCCCTCGCCGCAACAAGTGCCGTTCACGCCGCGGGCGACCCGGGTGCTTGAGCTGTCGGTCGGGGAAGCGCTCAGCCTGGGGCGTGCCGCGGTCGAAACCGAGCATCTGCTGCTCGCGCTGATCGACGAGGGCGAGGGAACCGGGGGCCGCATCCTGCGCGAGGCGGGCGCCGATGCGAGGGCGATCCGGGCGTTTGCGAGCGGGGAGAACGAGGTCGATCTCGGCTGGCGTGGACGATCGATCGCGCTCGCCGCGCTCGGCGCGGCGGTCCTCGGCCGGTCGGCCTTCGCTCTCCGCCGGACCGGGGGACTTGCTCCGATCGACATGCAGCTACTCGCGTATCTGGTGCTCGCAGGGCGAGAGGTGGCGACGGCGGAGCCTGGGGAGGAGATCGAACTGCTCGCCGGTGCGCTGGCCTGCGATCTGAACGACGTCCGTGTGGCGGTTAGATCCTTGCTGCGCCAGGGCCTGATCGCCTCTCCAACCGATGTGGAAGGGGACCGCGCCGTGATCACCCCCCAGGGGATGGCCCGGGTGGAACAGTGGCTGGGTCGGATCGCGTCGCTGTTCGGTAGCTGGCCCCCCACCATCCCGCGCGTTGACGACGTGTGACGGCGCCCCCGGTCGCGCGTAGGTTTTGGACATGCGGCTCCGTGCGGTTGTGCCGATCGGGATGCTCCTGCTGGCAGCGGGGTGTGGATCGGCGGGCGACGCTGGTCCGATGACCTCGCAGCTCGTGCGGGCGAATGTGCCGCGGGCGAGCGCGTCCGTGTCGCATGCGGACGCGGCAGCGCTCCGGGACGGGAGCTCGTTGTTCGCGGGTCGCCTCCTCGCGGACGCGGCGCGCGGCCGGCCCAACGTCGCGCTGTCGCCGGCGAGCATCTCGCAGGCGCTGGCAATGGCGTTCGCCGGCGCGCGCGGCGCGACCGCGTCCCAGATGGCGAGCGCGCTCGACTTCAGCCTGTCCGGCGATCGTCTGGGCGCGGCCTTCAATGCGGCCGATCGCTCGCTCGAGGGCGTCAACGGGCCCGACGCCACGCTGAACGTCGCCAATGCGCTCTACGGCCAGGCGGGACAGCGCTTCCGCCAGGCGTTCCTGCGCGTGCTCGCGCGCGATTACGGCGCCGGCCTGCGGACCGCCGACTTCGAGCACGCCGCCGAGGCGGCCCGGGCCCAGATCAACGCCTGGGTGTCCGAGCAGACCAGAGGAAAGATCCCGGAGCTGTTGGGGCCCGGCGATGTCGAGGAGTCGACGAGGCTGATGCTGGTCAACGCCGTGTACCTGAAAGCCAGGTGGCTCTCGCCGTTCACCAAGCAGTCGACGTTCCCGGCGGTGTTCCACGCCCCGAGCGGCGCGGTCGAAGTCCCCACGATGCATCAGATCGGAACGTTCGGGTACCGCCAGGGCGCGGGCTATCAGGCGCTCGAACTCCGCTACCGCGGCGGGCGGCTCGCGTTCGACATCCTCCTGCCGGCCGCCGGAGCGCTTCAGTCCCTCCTCTCGCGCCTCGCCGCCCATGGACCGCTGTCGCTGCTCGCCGACCTACGGCAGCAACGGGTCCAGCTGGCCCTGCCGAAGTTCCGGCTGGACACCAGGTTCGAGCTCGCGGCCGCGCTCAAGGCTCTCGGGATGCGGCTCGCGTTCGAGCCCGGCGGCGCAGACCTGTCCGGGATCGCGGGCAAGCCTGGGGACCTGTACATCAAGTCGGTCGTTCACGAGGCGTATCTGAGCGTTGACGAGGCGGGGACCGAGGCCGCCGCTGCAACCGGCGTCGCGATCAGCCCGACGGCGATGCCGGCGCCCCCGCCCGGCGAGTTCATCGTCGACCGGCCGTTCGCGTTCGTGCTCCGAGACATCAAGACCGGCGCCGTGTTGTTCACGGGCGTGGTCTCGAGGCCCTGAGAGCGTTACAACTGCATGAGGTGCATATCGACACCGAACGGCTGTACCTCCGGCCGATGACCATGCGAGACGTGGATGACCTGCTCGCCCTGCACTCCGAACCAGAGGTGCGCGAGTTCATGCCCGCGTTCGAGCGCGACGATGTGATCGAGCGGCTGCGCCGCGACGATCAGGAATGGAGCGAGTACGGCCACGGCTTGTTCGCGCTGCTCGCGTCCGATGGCGGTCGCTTCCTCGGCCGAATCGCGCTCAAATACTGGCCGGAGTTCGACGAGGCCGAGGTCGGATGGGTGCTCCGGCGCGAGGCCTGGGGGCACGGCTACGCCACCGAGGCCGCGCGGGCGTGCGCCGCGTGGGGCTTTAGCGAGTTCGACTACCCGTACCTCACCGCGATGATCCGCCGGGAGAACGCCCGCTCGATCCGGGTGGCCGAGCGGCTGGGAATGACGCCGCGGCGCGAGGACCTGTTGTTCGACATCCCCGTGGTCGTCCACTCCGTCGATCGCGCGGGCTTCTCGAATTCCAAGCATTGACAGCCGGCCCACTTCAAGACGACGCTCGGCTACAACGGCATGTGCGGCCAGGGCGGCGGACCGAGCCACAACGTGGCGATCTCTCGGCTCGAGATCCCGGCGAGCGGGAGCAAGGTGACCGGCAAGATTGAGCAGTTCAAGCACGGGAAAGTCAACAAGTGCTACGTCGAGACGTTCACCGCGCGCGTCGGTGACGCGTTAAGTTTTGAACCGCCCTCCCACCGGGTACGCGCTTTTGCGCGGTCAATCGGATTTAAGGGAGGGAAAGTGTCAGAACGCATCGCCGCCGCCGTCTGGGAAAAGCCAAGACGGAGGTTCGGATTTGGGGCGGTATTAGCCGCCTTTGGCCTGGCTGTCGCATTGCTCGTGAGCGGCATGTCCGGGTCGTCCAACGCCGCGTCCACAACGCGACACGCGCAACACGCGCAACACGCGCAACACGCGCGGCAGCACGCCGCGACGGGGGGTTCGCAGCAGGCGATCAACGCGAAGGTCAATGCTCTTCTGAGCAAGTTGACCGTCGCCGAGAAGTTCGGCCAGCTGACGATGGTCGGGCCGACATCGGACAACAACCAGACGCTCATCAACGAGGTCAAGGCCGGGCAGGTGGGCTCGGTGCTCGACCTCACCGGCGTCGACAACATCAACAAGGTCCAGGCCGCCGCGGTGAACGATTCGCCGCTGCACATCCCGCTGATCTTCGGGCTCGACGTGATCCACGGCTACCGGACGATGTTCCCAGTGCCGCTCGGCGAGGCGGCGACCTGGGATCCGGCCCAGGTGGAGCAGGACGAGTCCGTGTCCGCCGATGAGGCCGCCGCGGACGGAATCAAGTGGACGTTCAACCCGATGGTCGACATCAGCCGCGATCCGCGTTGGGGACGCGTGGTGGAGGGCGCCGGCGAGGATCCGTTCCTTGGCTCAGCGATCGCCGCCGCGAAGGTGAAGGGCTACCAGGGCAACAACTTCGCCGCCCCGGATAAGGTCGCCGCGACGATTAAGCACTTCGGAGCTTACGGCGCCCCCGTCGCGGGCCGCGAATACAACACGGTCGACATGTCGACCCAGCAGCTGTTCAACGACTACCTGCCGCCGTACAAGGCGGCGGTCGACGCCGGCGCGGCGACCGTGATGAGCTCGTTCAACTCGCTCAACGGAGTCCCGAACACCGCCAACCCGTACATGCTCACGCAGATCCTCCGGGACGAGTGGGGCTTCAACGGGACGACCTTGAGCGACTACCAGGCCGTTCAGGAGCTCGAGGACTTCGGCTACGCCTCCGACGGCGCGGATGCCGCTCGGTTGGCGCTGACCGCTGGCGAGAACATCGAGATGGCCGTGGCAATCGGACCGCAGTCGCCGAACAACACCATCTACGACACGTACGACCAATACGGGCCGTCGCTGCTGAAGTCGGGCAAGATCACGATGACGCAGCTGAACGACGCGGTCCGTCACGTGCTGACGCTCAAGTATCTGGCCGGAATGTTCAGCAACCCCTACCAGGGGAGCGATTCGCGCGTGACCGGCCCGAAGAGCGAGGAGCTGACCTCGTCGAATCAGGCGGTGGCGCTGCAAACCGCCGAGGAGTCGCTGGTCCTGCTCAACAACAACAATCACGCGCTCCCGCTGAGCCCGAGCGTGGGCAAGGTCGCGGTCGTCGGGCCGCTGGCCGATGACGCGCTGGATCAGCTCGGGCCGGATGTGCCGATCGGTTACAGCACGAGTGCGGGCGACCTGGCCGCGGGTGGCGCGGACAAGGTCGTCACGGTGCGGCAAGGCATCGAGAACGTGGTCGGCAGCGGCAACGTCGATTACGCGAACGGGTGCGCGAACTTCACCGTGAGCGACCCCTGCAACGAGACCACGGACTTCGGCGCGGCGGTGTCGGCGGCGCAGGCCTCCGATGTGACCGTCATCGTGGTCGGTGAGCCGGCGGGCGACTCGGGCGAGGCCTCATCGCGGACCGCTCTCGACCTGCCCGGGCAGCAGGAGCAGCTCATCCAGCAGATCGCCGCGACCGGCAAGCCGTATGTGATCGTGCTGATGAACGGGCGGCCGCTCACGATCCCGGAGCTGGGTGGCGATCCGACGACACACGCCGATGGTGCGCCGGCGATGCTCGAGGCGTGGTACCCGGGTACGACCGGCGGCACCGCCGTCGCGAACGCGCTGTTCGGGAAGTTCGATCCGAGCGGCAAGCTCACGATGTCGTTCCCCCAGAACGTCGGCCAGGTGCCGATGTCGTACAACGAGCTCCCGACCGGCCGGCCGTATGACCCGAACAACAAGTACACGTCGCGCTACCTCGACGTCAGTAACGCGCCGGAGTACCCGTTCGGGTACGGGCTGTCCTACACGTCGTTCTCGATCTCGAACGTGTCGGCCCCATCGAGCGTGTCGCGGAACGGGACGGTGAAGGTCACCGCCACGGTCACGAATACGGGCTCGGTGACGGGCACCGACGTCGCGCAGCTCTACATCCACGAGAGCGACACGACCATCCTCCAGCCCGTCGAGAAGCTCGAGGGGTTCCAGCGGGTGACGCTCGACCCCGGGAAGTCGCAGACGGTCACGTTCACGCTCGGACCGCAGAACCTCGGCTACTACAACAACAACGGCCAGTTCGAGGTCCAGCCGGGGACGTTCGACGTGTGGGTCGGCGACAGCTCGACGGCAGACCAGGGTACGCCCACGACGTTCACGCTCGGATGAGAGTTCGTGGATTGATCGCCGCCGCAGTCGCGGCGGCGATCCTGGTGGTGGCGGCGCCGGCGGGCGCCGCCACCTTCAGCCCCCAGCAGAAATCGGTCCTGTACGGGATCGCAAAGGACACCTGGAGGTTCTACGGCGCCGACGTCGATCCGGTGACGCACCTGCCGCTCGACAATCTCGGGCCGGGGACGGTTCGCGGGGAGTACACCTCGGCGGCGAACGTCGGCGTGTACCTGTGGGCGGTGGTCGCCGCCCACGACCTCGGGCTGATCACGACGTCACAGGCCGACCAGCTGGCGAGCGCGACGCTGCACGAGGTCGCCGGGCTAAAGCGCTACGACGGCTTCATGTACCAGTGGTACGACACCAACAACGGCAAGGTGCTGTCGAACCCCGGGCAGGGCGACTGCAACGGTACGACGCCCGAGGAGACGGACACCTGCTGGTTCGTCTCGGCGGTCGACAACGGGTGGTACGCGACGGGGCTGATCGAGGTCAAGCAGGCCCTGCCGGCGGTGCGCGGCCTGGCCGAGTCGTTGTTGAAGCCGATGGACTTCAGCATCTTCTACGACAACCGGCCGCAGACCGACTGCGACGTCAACGCGTCGCTGGGTGGTCAGCCGACGGGTCAGATGTACGGCGGCTACTACGTCGACCAGGGACCGGCCGGGTACCACAACGGCGCGCTGTACAGCGACCCACGGATCGCGATGTACGTCGGGATGGGGCGCCACCAGATGCCCGGTGACGTGTGGTGGCGGACGTGGCGAACGGACCCGCCGCAGCTGTGCGCCACCGATCCGGCACCGTCGTTCGATCCCGGCATCGGCTACTGGCAGACCTACACCGACCCGCAGTCGGGCAAGCAGTTCCAGGTGTGGGAAGGCCACTACACCTACCCGGGCACCTCGCTGACGTTCGTACCGACGTTCTCGGGCGGCATGTTCGAGGGGCTGATGGCGAACCTCGTCGTCCCCGAGACGACCTGGGGACCCCACAGCTTCGGCCTGAACGACCTGCGGTGGGCGCAGGTCCAGGTGAAGTACGCGACGCAGGAGCTCGGTTACCCGGTGTGGGGGATGTCGCCGTCTTCGACGGCGGATGACACCGGGGATTACGGCGGGTTCGGGGTCGAGGGCCAGGCGTTCGGTACCGGATCGCCACTCGCGTGGTGCGACAGCACCTCGTGCGCCACCGAGACCACCGTAAGCCCGCACGCCTCGGCGATCGCGCTACCGGTGCTCGGGTCGGAAGCTCTCTCGAACCTCGAGAAGCTGCGGAGCCTCTACCCGGGGATCTACACGCCCGACGGCGGGTTCTACGACGCGGTCAACCCGGTCACGGGCGAGGTCGGACACCGGCGGCTGGTGCTCGACCAGTCGATGATCATGGCCGCGATCGATGACGCGCTCAACGGTGGCGCGATGCAGAAGCATTTCGCCGCCGACCCGGAGTCATACGCCGCGAAGCTATATCTCGGCGCCGAGACGATGTCGATCCACTAGCTGGGGCCGTTGCGTTGCTGGATTTCCCACGAATAGCGTGGGAAATCCAGCACGCCCCTAGGTGGCCAGGTCGTTCAGCGCCGCGACCAGCGCGTCGACCTCCGACTCCGTGTTGTAGTGGATGAACCCGAGCCGAACGGCTTGGTCGTCGTACCCGAGGCGCTGGTAGAGGTTCAGCGAGTACCACGAGTCGTGGGCCCAGACGCCCATGTTCTGCTCGGCCAGGCGCGCGGCGACCTCCGCAGCGCTGACACCCGCGACGTTGATCAGGAACGTCGGCACCCGGCCCTCCATGCCCGATAGGCCGTAGATCGACACGGCGTCGGAGACCCCGGAAACGAACCGCTCGCCCAACCCCCGCTCGTAGGGCACGATCGTCTCGAACCCGCCGATCGAGTCCAGGTAGTCGAGCGTGGCGTTGAAGCCGGCGAGCAGCTCGTACGGCTGCGTCCCGGTCTCGAACCGCCGGCCGAGCGGCGAGGCCGGCGCAGGCCGGGCCTTGTACGGCCGCCACCGCTCGATCAGCTCGGCTCGCCCGTACGCCACGCCGAGGTGCGGCCCGCAGAACTTGTACGGCGAGCAGATCAGGACGTCGGCGTCGATCTGGCGAACGTCGATTGGCTCGTGGGCGGCGTAGTGGACCGCGTCGACCCACGCGAGCGCGCCGGCGTCGTGCGCGAGCTTGCATACCCGCTGGGCGTCGACCACGGTCCCGATCGCGTTGGACGCCCACGCGAACGCCACCACGCGCGTCCGTGGGCCGAGCTTCGAGGCCAGGTCGTCGTAGTCCAGCGTCGTGTCGTCGAGCAGCTCGATGTGGCGGACGACGAGGTCGCGGTCGTAGGCGAGCTCGAGCCACGGCGCGACGCCGCCGTCGTGGTCGAGCGAGGAGACGAGGATCTCGTCGCCGGCCGCGAACTCGCGGCCCGCGGTGCGCGACAGCGTGAAGTTCAGCGAGGTCATGTTCGGGCCGAAGATCACCTCGTGTGGCTCGCACCCGAGGAACCGCGCCGCCCCGGCTTCGGCCTGCGCGAGGATCCGACCGACCCGGTGGCTGGTCTCGTAGACCGCGCCGAGGTTCGCGCTCGCCTCGCGTAGCGCGCGGGCGATCGCATCGCCGACCTCGTCCGGGACCTGGGAGCCACCGGGGGCGTCGAAGAAGGTGAACCCCTGCTGGAGGGAGAAGAAGCGCTGGCGTGCGGCGGCGACGTCGAGCTTGTCCACCATCTGAGCCATCTGTAGGCTCCCTTTCTGTCGGGGTTCTGGAGGACCCCGGCATCTACGACGGGGCCTTTCGCATAACGCAATCCCAAGGTTAGTTGGCTTACTCTCACCCGGCCATGAGCGTCCGCGTCACACGCACCGCCAAGGCGAGCTGGCAAGGCGACCTAACCGAGGGCGGTGGCCGGATCGGCGTGGGCAGCGGCGCCTACGAGGGGCCGTTCACCCTCCGCGCCCGCGTCGAGGACGTCGAGCGCTCGACCAACCCCGAGGAGCTGATCGGCGCTGCGCACGCGGGTTGCTTCACGATGTCGCTGGCCAACCTGCTGACCGAATCGGGCCACCCGCCCGCCGATCTGCAGACGTCGGCGAAGGTGCGGCTCGAGCAGCTCGAGACGGGGTTCGCGATCACGAACATCACCCTTCAGACCGTGGGCGAGGTTCCGGGGGTCGATGCTGATGCTTTCGCGAGGCTGGCCCAGCAGGCCAAGGACACGTGCCCCGTGTCCCGGGCGCTCGCCGGCACGGAAATCACGCTGGAGGCGAGGCTTGCAAGCGACTGACCCGGGCCCTCGGGGCCGACGGACCGGGCTCGAACAGGTGGTGATCGAATGCGCTCCCGGGAGCTCGATCGACCGCGCCACCGGCGACGCCGAAGAGGTGCTGTTCGTGCTCGCGGGGACCGGCGAGCTCGCCGTCGCCGGCGAGCGCTATCCGCTCGAGCCCGAGACGGGCGCCTACCTCGCGCCCGGCGAGGAGTATCAGGTCGGCAGCCACGGCTCAGACCCGCTGCGCGTGGTGTCGGTGCGCATCGAAGATCCCGTCGCGGCCGACGAGCCCGCGGATCGCGCAGTCGTCCGCCGGCTCGCCGACCAGGAGGAGCAGGCGGCGACGACGTCCCGCACGTTCCGGATCGTGGCCGATCCGAGCACGGGCCTCAAATCGGCGACGCATTTCGTCGGCTATGTCCCGACCGACCGGGCGCCCGACCATTTCCACACTTACGACGAAGTGATCTACGTGATCGAGGGAGAGGGCACACTGCACGCCGGCGGCGACCGAACGGCGGTCGCCGCCGGATCGTGCCTGGAGTTGCCGGCGCGGACAGTGCATTGCCTGGAGAACACCGGCGAGGACGTCATGCGCCTCGTCGCGGTGTTCCGGCCCGCCGGCTCGCCGGCGGCCGCGTATTACCCCGACGGCACCCCGGCATACCCGGGCACGCCGCCGGTCATGACCGCATGAAGCACGTTGTAAAGGACCCACAGAGGAGGAGTTCGCGCCAATGAAGGTACGCATCAGCCTCGCAGTCTTGGCCCTGACCGCCCTGGTCGCGGCCGGCTGCGGGAGCAGTAAGAGCAGTAGCAGTAGTGCAAGTGCCAGCAGCGGGAGTTCGACCCAGGCCGCCGCGAGCTCGAGCGGCTCGAAGTCGTGCACCGCCTCGATCGCGATCGAAGGACCGTTCACCGGACCCGTGGCTCAGGTCGGCCTCGAGCAGCTGCACTTCGCGCAGCTGGCCGTCGCCAACGACAACGCCGCAAACCACACCAACGTGACGCTGGCCCAGGACGACACCCAGCTGACGCCGTCGCTGGCGGTGTCGAAGGGGCAGTCGATCGTTGCCTCCAACGCCGTCGCCGCCATCGGCCCCGCCGGCAGCCAGGAGGTCGAGGCGGTTGGTCCGATCTTCGGTAAGGCCGGGATCGCGTTCGTCTCCGGTTCGGCGACGTTGCCGGCGCTCGCATCGAGCGGCAAGAACCCCACGTTCTTCCGCGTCGTCCCCGACGATAACGTCCAGGGCCCGCAGGACGCCAACTACGCGGTCAACCACTTCCACCCAAAGGCCGTGCTGATCATCGACGACGACGAGGCCTATTCGCAGGGTCTGGTCAACGTCATGGTTCCGATCCTGAAGAAGGCCGGGATCCCGGTCGACCATCAGACGCTCAACGGGACCGATACGGGTGCGACGCTCGCGGCCGCGATCAAGTCACTCGTGACGTCGCATCTGACCGCGGCGGATGGGGTGACGTTCCTGCCGTGGCAGACCGCGACGAACGCCCAGATGTTCGGCCAGGACGCCAAGCAGGCGGGCAAGACGACGATCCTGTTTGGGACCGACGGCACCAACTCGCCGTCGCAGTTCAACATCCCGGGCAGCTACGTGTCGGCCTTCGGGCCCGACATCGCCGGTAGCACCAGCGCGCTCGACAAGTCGATCGTCGCCGGAGTCGCCAAGTACGGTCCGTACGGGCCGTTCGGCGTCCCGACGTACGAGGCGGCCGATGTTGTGATGAAGGCGATCGCGTCCGTGTGCAAGTCCGGCGGGACTCCGAGCCGGTCGAACGTGCTCGCCGCGATCAAGACCACGAACATCCCGGCCGCCGACACCCCGCTCGGGGTTCCGGTGGCGTTCGCGTCCAACGGCAACCTCGCCGGCAACACCGGCTACCTGTTCAAGATCAACAGCGCAGGCAAGTACGTAGAGATCCCGCCGAAGTGAGGCAGTGACGGATCACGAAGCGATGACTATGGTCGGCGGCGCCTGACGGCGGCGCCTTAGTGGTTTCGGACGGCGCCGCCCGCGATACTCCGCAGGCGGTGCCGTCCGCCATCTAGGACTCAGAACAGCACACGAACGTGCAGGTCTTCATCCAGACACTCGTCAACGGGCTCGTCACCGGCTGTCTGTACGCGCTGATCGCGCTCGGCTACACGATGGTCTACGGGGTGCTCAAGCTGCTCAACTTCGCCCACGGCGACGTCTACATGGTCGGGGCGTACATCGGCTACTTCGTGATCCAGTGGTTCGGCGGACCGAACCACCTCTCGATCCCGGTGCCGCTGCTGATCGTCCTGATGCTGCTGATCGCCGGACTCGGGACGGGCTTCCTCGGGGTGGCGATCGAGCGGTTCGCGTACCGGCCGCTGCGCGACGCGCCCCGCATAGCGCCGCTGATCACCGCGCTCGGGGTGTCGTTCGTGCTCGAGAACACGGTGCTGCTGCTGTTCGGCGGCTTCGTGCGCAGCTACAACACGACGGACTTCATCTCGGACACGAACGGAATCCACATCGCCGGGGCGCACATCGACAGTGTCGAGATCATGATCATCGTCCTCACGGCCGTTCTCTGCTACGGGCTGATTCAGATCGTCGACCGGACGACGTTGGGCAAGACGATGCGGGCTGTGGCGTCCGATCGCGAGGCCGCCGAGATGCTCGGCATCAACGTCGACCGGACGATTGCGCTGACGTTCTTCATCGGGTCGGTGCTGGCCGGTTTCGCCGGCGTCATGTCCGGGCTCGAGTTCCAATCGATTTCGGCCACGATCGGCTTCCTGGCCGGGCTCAAGGCGTTCACGGCCGCCGTCGTCGGCGGCATCGGCAGCATCACCGGCGCGGTGGTCGGCGGCATCTTCATCGGCATGTGCGAGGCGTTCAGCCTCAGCTACATCTCGGAGAAGTACTCCGACCTGATCGTGTTCGGGATCCTGATCGTGACGATGCTCATCCGCCCGACGGGCATCTTCGGCCGGCGGGCGCTGCAGAAAGTGTAAGTGGCCCTCTTCGCGAGTACGACGGCATTCGAGGCGCCCCTGGCGGCGCCTGTCTTTGTCCTCACTCGCTCGCGTACCTTCCAGGTACGCCACGCTCATTGCGTCCTTGACAGGCATCCGCCAGTGACACCTCTCGGTGCCGCCGTACCCACCAACAGGACCACTTGATGCCCCAGATCGGTATCGACGAATGGGTCGCCCAGTCCGGCGAGCGCCGCGAGCAAGGCACCGGGCTGCGCCGAGTCCTCTACGAGCTCGATACGCGACTCGCGTGGTGGCAGCGATTGGCGCTGGCGGCCCTGGTCGGCGTCGCGTTCGGGCTGACGACCGGCAACGTCAACCTGCTCACGGTCGGCTTCACGTGCCTGCTGTACGCGATCCTGTCGCTCGGGCTCAACATCGCGGCCGGGTGGGCAGGTCTGCTCGACCTCGGCTACATCGCGTTCGTCGGCTTCGGGGCCTACGGATACGCGATCTTCTCGTCGACGGCGCTTGGCTCGGGCGGGTCGGGTGGAGCCCATCTGGCGGCGTTCGAGTCGATCCCGATCGTGATGCTCGCCGGCGGCGCCGTCGGCGTGCTGATCGGCCTGGTCGCGCTCCGGCTCGAGGGTGACTACCTGGCTATCGTGACGCTGTTCGTCGGGCAGGCGTTCGTGGAGGTGGTCAACAACGTCGACCCCGGAACGCTCGGCGGCGTCAACGGGATCTTCTCGATCGATCCACTCCACGGCCTCAGCGGCAACGTCTCGACCCCCCGCGGTCTGTACTTCGTGGCGCTGATCATCATCGTCGTCTTAGCCTGGCTCCTGCACCTGCTCGACGGCTCGCGAACCGGGCGGGCGTGGCGCGCGCTGCGCGATGACCCGCTGGCTGCGTCTGCGATGACGATTCCGGTCAACAAGCTGAAGGTGATGGCGTTCAGCTTCAGCGCCGCGATCGGCGCCCTCGGAGGCGCGCTGTTCGCCGCCCAGCAGTCGAGTGTGTTCCCGACCAACTTCACCGAGAGCATCCTGATCCTGATCTTCGCGTGTCTCGTGCTCGGCGGCGCCGGCAGCATCGCCGGCGCGATCGCCGGCGGGATCATCGTGTGGGCGCTCGAGCAGATGCTGTCGAGCCCGGTCGACGCCGGCTACCTGTTCTACGGCCTGATCCTGCTGGCTCTGTTCCTGCGGATCAGGCCGCTATGGAAGTTCTTCGCGGTGCTCGCAGGGATCATCGTATTCGGCTTCGTCGCGCACGCGATCGTGGGGGCGATCTCTAGCTCGGCGACCGCCGGTCACCCGGGCAGCTCCGGATGGATCGGCTCGGCGGTCAAGCACTGGGTGATCGTCCCGCACGACGCGATCAGCTACGGGAACATCCTGTTCGTCCTCGTGATCTGCCTGGTGCTCGTGCTGATCCGCGTGCAGGGAACCGTTCGGTTGCTACTCGTGGTCCCCACCGTCTACCTGGCTGCGTGCTGCTGGGAATCGCGGCTGATCGTCAACCCGGCGATCACGACCCAGATCATGCTCGGGGTGATCCTGATCGTCACGATGGCGGCGAGACCGAACGGGCTCCTCGGGACGCGACGCGTCGAGGTGGTCTGAGCGGTGACCGACGGCGACCGCCCGCCGCTGCTCGAGCTCGACAAGCTGTCGCTGACGTTCGGCGGGCTCAAGGCGCTGAGCGACGTCGACCTGCAGGTGTTCGACCGCGAGATCGTCAGCGTGATCGGCCCCAACGGCGCCGGCAAGACGACGATCTTCAACGTGATCACCGGCGTCTACAAGCCGACCTCGGGCGACGTGCGGTTCGCGGGCGAGAGCATCGCCGGCAAGCGCCAGTACGCGATCACGAATCGCGGGATCGCGCGCACGTTCCAGAGCCTGCGCCTGTTCCTCAACATGTCGGTGAAGGAGAACGTCAAGGCCGCGACGTACGGCCACACCAAGGCGTCGCCCCCGGAGTCGATCCTGCGGCTGCCCCGCGCGCGCCGCGAGGAGAAGGAGGTCGACAGGCTCGCCACCGAGGCGCTGTCGTTCTTCGGCGAGCGCTTAATGGGGTATCGCTGGGATCAGCCGGCGTACGTGCTCTCCTACGCCAACCGCCGCCGCCTCGAGATCGCCCGGGCGCTCGCGACGCAGCCGCGGCTGCTGCTCCTCGACGAGCCCGCCGCGGGGATGAACCCAAACGAGACGCACGAGGTGACCGAAGTGATCGGCCGGTTGCGCGACGAGCTCGGTCTGGCGATCCTCGTGATCGAGCACGACATGCACGTGGTCGAGGGGATCTCCGACCGGGTGGTGGCGCTCGACCACGGCGTCAAGATCACCGAGGGCTCGTTCGACGCGGTCGCAAGTCACCCGGCCGTGGTCGAGGCGTACCTCGGCCGCGACCCCGAGGCGCTGGCCGAGGCCAAGGCGCCGCCGTCAGGCGCCGCCGACCATTTCACTGAGGCGCCGCCGTCAGGCGCCGCCGACCATTCCACTGAGGCGCCGCCGTCAGGCGCCGCCGACCATTTCACCGAGGCGCCGCCGTCAGGCGCCGCCGACCATTCCTAACCATGCTGCTCCAGCTCGACAAGGTCACGACCTACTACGGCCAGATGCGGATCCTCGAGGGGGTCGAGATCTCGGTCGACGCCGGCGAGCTCGTGTGCCTGCTCGGCGGCAACGCGTCGGGGAAATCGACCACTCTGAAGACGATCCTCGGGCTGGTGCGACCCCGGTCCGGGCGCGTCATGCTCGAAGGAGAGGACGTCAGTCGCTGGTCGGTGGCACAGCGAATCGCCAACGGCATGGCGATCGTCCCCGAGAACCGCCGGCTGTTCGGGCAAATGACCGTGCGGGAGAACCTCGAGCTCGGCGCCGTGCTCCAGGACGGGACGACATTCGACGAGGATCTGGACCGCGTGCAGACCCTGTTTCCGCGCCTCGAGGAGCGCAAGGACCAGCTCGCGGGCACGCTGTCCGGGGGTGAGCAGCAGATGGTCGCGATGGGGCGCGCGCTGATGTCCAGGCCGCGTCTGCTGCTGATGGACGAGCCGTCGATGGGGCTCTCGCCGGCGCTCGTCCAGCAGAACTTCCGGATCATCAAGGAGGTCCACGAATCGGGCGTAGCGATCCTGATGGTCGAGCAGAACGCGAACATGGCGCTGACGATCGCCGATCGCGGGTACGTGCTCGCGACGGGCAACGTCGTGCTCAAGGGCTCGGCGTCCGAGCTCCTGCACCACGAGGACCTCAAGCGCGCCTACCTCGGGCGGTGATCGCGTCCCGCTCCCGGGAGGCGGCCGCGGTCCTCGACGCCGAGGATCCGCTGCGCGGGTTTCGCGAGCGGTTCGTGATCGATCCCGAGGTCGTTTACCTCGATGGCAACTCGCTCGGTTGCCTGCCGTCGGCAACGGTGGAGCGGCTCGAACGGTTGGTGGCGCAATGGGGCGAGCGGGGCGTGCGGGGCTGGGACGAGGGATGGCTCGACCTCCCGCTCGAGGTCGGCGACCGCCTCGGCGCCGCGGCGCTCGGGGCCGCGCGTGGCCAAGTCGTTATCGGTGACTCGACCACGGTCTGCTTCTACAAGCTCGTGTGCGCGGCGCTCGACGCCCGTCCCGGCCGCTCCGAGATCGTCACCGACCTCGACAACTTTCCCACCGACCGGTACGTGCTGGAGGGCGTGGCGCGGGCGCGGGGTCTTGAGCTCGTGTGGCTTGACGGCGAGCCGGAGTCGGTGACGTCGTTGATCGGTCCGCGGACCGCGCTCGTCACGTTTTCGCACGTCTCGTACCGCTCGGCGCACGTCGCCGACATGGCTGCCGTGAATGCGGTCGTGCGCGATGCGGGGGCGCTGATGCTGTGGGACCTCAGCCACAGCGCCGGCTCCGTCCCCCTCTCGCTCGATGGCGACCACGCCGAGCTCGCGGTCGGCTGCACTTATAAATATCTAAATGGCGGTCCTGGCGCGCCCGCGTACATGTACGTGCGACGCGATTTGCAGGACGAGCTCAGCCAGCCGATCTGGGGATGGCTCGGCCGGCGCGACCCGTTCGAGATGGCGCCCGGGTATGAGGCCGCTTCCGGCATGCGCGGGTTCCTGTCCGGGACGCCGCCGGTGCTCGCGCTGGCCGCGGTCGACGAGGGCGTGAGGATGGTGGCCGAGGCGGGGATCGACGCGATCCGGGCCAAGGGGATCGGGCTGACCGAACTCGCGATCGGGCTGGCGGACGAGTCCGGGATCCGGGTCGCCTCTCCGCGCGACCCGGCACGGCGCGGTGCGCACATAGCGCTCGCGCATCCGGAGGCGCGAGCGCTGTGTGCGGGACTGATCGAGCGCGGCGTGATCCCCGACTTCCGGCGGCCCGACGTGATCCGGTTCGGGTTCTCGCCGCTGAGCACCCGGTTTGTCGACGTGTGGGACGGGGTGAACGCCCTGGCGCAGTTGCTGGCTGCTTAGGGGCGGGCCTCCAGGATCAGGCTGAACGGGGTCTCGGTGGCGCGGCGGAATCTCGTGAACCCGCCCTGCGTGACCACGTCGCGCAGCCGAGCCTCCCCGGCCTGCGCGCCCAGCGCGATACCCACCTCCTGGGCCAAGCCACCGAGTACTCCCAAAGCCTCGGTGTGAAGTTGCTCACGTACCGGAAGCGGGGCTCAGGGTGAGCGTCGCTGCACTAGCCGGGGGCAGTCGGACCACGTAGGCGCCGTGCGCGGGCTCGACCGAGACGGTCGCGGACGGTCCGCTCAAGAGACCGGTGTCGGTCGCGGTACCGAAGCTCTGGCCGCCGATCGTGACGCCGGTCAGCGAATGGATCCCCGGCGCGCGGAGGGGCTCGAGCGTGGCTGCGCCCTGCGCGCCGGCGATCCGCACGTCGACCGTGCGCGACTGCGCCGTGTAGTCGTTGATCAGCACGACGTGCTCGGTGCCGTCCGTCGCGCGCGTCGCCCACGCCCGGACGTTCCCGAGCGTTCCGGAGGTCTTCAGCAGGCGCGAGCCCGCGGGCGCGGCCTGAGCGAACATCAACAGGCCGTAGTACTCGGGCGCGACGTACCCACTCCACTTGCCGTTCTCGTGGGTGAACCTGAACAGCTCGTACGGAGCCTTCGGATAGGTGTGGATGTTGACCCCGTCGACGCCGACGCGGGCCATCTCGAAGACCGCATCGAGCACCCACAGCGCGGACACGAACGCGTTGCTGACCCCAGGTGCGCCGCCGCACGAGACCGAGTTCATCTCGTCGATCCGTAGCGTGGCGTGCCGTGAGTGGGCGAGCCCCACGAGCGGCCCGACGCTGTCCGCGAGACCTTGGGACGCCGACGGCGCGAGGATGTGAGCGACCGACGGGTACTGCGGCGAGGCCGCCGGCATGAAGCACAGCTGGAGCGGATACCGGTGCAGGGTGGCCACGGTCACCCGCGGCTCGGCGCGAAGGAACCGGCCGAGCTCGGGAATCCATTTCTTCGCGCCGGTGGCGGGGCCGGCGAGCGGCACATCCGCGGGCAACGACTTGGCGATCCGCGCGAAGTCCGGTAGGTAGCTCGAGAAGTCGTAGCCCGCGCGGCGGCCGGTGACGTGCCGGCCGCTCGCGTTCTTGTAGAAGGAGAAGCTCCCGTACAGCTCGGGCTCATTGCCGAGCTCGAGCGCCTGGATCGAGTCCGAACCGACGCCGGCGACGAGCGCCTGAGCCTCGGTGGCGGCGGCGGTCTTGCTGTCGAGCTCGAAGTTGACGCCAAGGATCAGATGGGCGCCGACCGCATGAGCCAGCGCGGCCGTGACCGCGGCGAAGTTGTTTCCGATCGAGTACCGAATCCCGTGCGGCTTGGCGACCCCCGGCACCGGCCACCACGTCCAGTCGGTCGTGTCGCCGCCGATCCGTAGGCTCGGCGCCTGTCCCGGGGTGAGGTTGCGAATCAGTTGCTCGAACACCGGGTTGATCGCCTTCGGGTCGCTGCCGGCGTAGGCCTCGACCGCCGGATACTCGAGCGAGAGCCCAAGGAAACCGGACGGGATGGCCGGCCCGGTCGGTGCGGCGCTCACGGTCAGCGACAGCGGCCCTCCGGCGGCGCCGGCGTGGCGCTCGTGGGCCTCCGACCGGCGCGAGATGATCAGTCCCGCGACGACTGCGGCGGCGAGAATCGTCCCGAGCGTCAGAACGGCGAGACGGCGACGCGTCGCGGAGCGCACTGCGCTAACGGTGCCACACCGCGAGGCCGTCCGTCAGTCCGGCAGGACCGCGACGCCCATCAGCTCCACCTGCGCCTCGGGCTCGAACAGCTCGGTCACGCCGAACAGCCCCATCGCGGGGTAGTGGCGGCCGAAGTGCTTTCGCCAGGCGTGGCCGATCTCGCGCATCGAAGCCTTGTAGCCGGGCACGTCGGTCACGAATATCTGCAGCGAGACGAGGTTCTCGGGCTCGCCGCCGGCCGCCCGCAGCGCGACGAGCATGTTCGCTGCCGAGCTGTCGAACTGCTCGGCGATCGTCGCGCCGGCGCCGATCTGGCCGGCCAGGTGAACGGTCCTGCCCGCGGCGATGACCGCGTGGGAAAAGCCGCTCGGCTCGCCGAGTTCGGGTGCGTTGACGATCCGGTGGGGTGTCATGGCGTTGGCGGCGCCGCAATTTCCGACAATACTTGACATAGAACTCCGGAGCAATGTCATGTATTCTCGCGCCGAGCTGCGGTGGCGACGGAAAGCCCGTATTGGAACCCCAAGACCGAGACCCTCGATCGGGAGCGGATCGAGGCGCTGCAGCTAGCCAAGCTGCGCCGCCAGTGCGAGTGGGCCGCGGCGCGCAGTCCGTGGTACCAGCGGCGCTTCGCCGCCGAGGGGTTTGGCCCGGAGCAGCTGCGCACGCTCGATGACCTGCGCCGCGTCCCGGTACTGACCCGTGACGATTGGATGGCCTCGCAGGAGGCTCGTCCGCCATATGGCGAAATCCCGGTCATCGGTTCAGAGGGCGCGATTCGGATCCACACGACCTCGGGCACGACCGGCCGTGGGCCGCTCCGCGCGCTCGACTCGCGCACGGACTGGGCGTGGATCGCCGAGATGTGGTGCTACGGGATCTGGGGCTGCGGCGTCCGCTCGGTCGACACCTCCTACATCGCGTTCGGGTACGGCTCGTTCATAGGCTTCTGGGGACTCCATTACGCGATGGAGAAGATTGGCGTGCTGAACGTGCCCGGCGGCGCCCAGACGACCGAGGCGCGCGTCCGCCAGATCATCGACTTCGGCGCCACCGTCGTCGCGTCCACGCCAACGTACGCGCTCCGGCTGGCGCAGGAAGCGGACGTGCTCGGCGTCGACTTGCGCGGCTCGAAGGTCAGCCGGCTGATCCTGTCGGGCGAGCCGGCCGGGTCGATCCCGCAGACCAAGGCGTTGATCGAGGAGCACTGGGGCGCGAAGGCGTATGACACCGCCGGGATGACCGAGATCGGGACGATCATGGTGTTCGAGTGCGCGCACCAGCCCGGCGGGACCCACATCATCGAGGACCAAGTGATCGAGGAGGTACTCGATCCGGACACGCTCGAGCCGGTCGGGTTCGGCGAGCGCGGCGAGCGGGTCGTGACCTCGTTCGGGCGCGGGACGATCCCGCTACTCCGCTACCGGACCGGGGACCTGGTCTGTCGCGTGCCGGCGGCGACGTGTTCGTGCGGCCGCGGCTTCGACATCTACGAGGGTGGAATCCAGGGCCGCGTCGACGACATGAAGCTGGTCCGTGGGACCAACGTGTACCCGCGGGCGATCGAGGCGATCGTGCGCGAGTACCCCGAGGTCGATGAGTTCCAGACCGTGATCATCCACGAGGGGATCCGCGACGAGATCAAGCTGCGCGTCGAGATGAAGCCGGACTGGCCGGCCGAGTCGTGGGATCAGCTGTCCGAGTCGCTCCACAAGGCGCTCGGCCACGCCCACGAGGGGCTGAACTTCCAGATCGAGCAGGCGCCCGCGGGCGAGCTGCCACGGTTCGAGCTCAAGGCCAAGCGGATGATCGACCTGCGCGAGACGCCGGTGGCTCCGGCGTCTCGGGTCGCGGGCGCGCCGGTGGGAGGTCGTTCGACGTGACCGTCGACCTGCTTGGGTCCGATCTGAGTCCTGCTGAGCAGCGGTTGCTCGCGGTGTACGAGGAGCTCAAGGCGCTGTGCGAAGAGGACCTTCCGCCGAACGCCAGCGCCGGCGTGCGGGCCTCGCTCGCGCTGATGCACAACGTGGTCACCGGGTTGGCGCTCGAGTACGAGCACCTGACCGACCTCGGGGCGTGATCGGTCTCGTGGCCGCCCCCCTGTCATGAGGATCGCTGTCGTCGGCGGCGGACCCGGCGGGCTCTACTTCTCGATCCTGATGCGCAAGATCAGGCCGGACTGTGAGGTCACGGTCTATGAGCGGGGAACGCCGACCGATGCGTTCGGCTTCGGCGTCGTCTTCTCCGATGAGACGCTGACCGTGTTCGAGCACGCCGATCCCGAGACGTACTCGCAGATCGCGGAGCGGTTCACGCGGTGGACCGACATCGACATTCATCATCGCGGCGCGATGACGAAGTCCGGCGGCCACGGCTTCTCGGCGCTCGGCCGGCGCGAGTTGCTCCGGATCCTCCAGGAACGCGCGTTATCGCTTGGCGCGGAGATCCGTTTCTCGACTGAGGCCCCGCCGATCAGCGAGCTCGGCTGGGCGGATCTGATCGTCGGGGCCGACGGCGCCTCGAGTGCCGTCCGGACGGCGCTCTCACGCGACTTCATCCCGACGCTCGACCGCCGGCACTGCCGGTACATGTGGCTCGGCACCGACGTCGTCTACGACGCGTTCAAGTTCTTCATCGCCGAGACCGAGCACGGCGTGGTCCAGGCGCACGCGTATCCGTACGACGATCGCATGAGCACGTTCATCGTCGAGATGAACGAGCGCACGTGGAAGCGGCTCGGGCTCGGCGAGCTGTCCCTGGAAGACAGCGTGTCGTGGTCTTCTGAGTTGTTTGCCGAAGCGCTCGAAGGCCGCCGCCTGTTCTCGAACAAGTCACGCTGGATCAACTTCGTCACGGTTCGCAACCGGCGCTGGTGCACCGACAACGTCGTGCTGCTGGGGGACGCGGCGCACACCGCTCACTTCTCGATCGGCTCGGGGACGAAGCTCGCGATGGAGGATGCGGTGGCGCTCGCGTGGGCGTTCCGCTCATACGGGGACGACGTGGCCTCGGCGACTTCCGCCTACGAGACCGAGCGGCGCCCGATCGTCGAGAGCACGCAGCGCGCCGCGCAGGCGTCGCTCGAGTGGTTCGAGGGGATCGCGCGGTACGTCGACCAGGAGCGGTTCCAGTTCGCGTTCAACCTGCTGACCCGGTCGCGGCGTGTGACCTACGAGAACTTGCAGCTGCGCGACCCGGGGTTTGTTTCTGAGGTCCATCCGGATCCGCGCCCGCCGATGTTCACGCCGCTGCGGTTGCGGGGGCTGGAGCTGCGGAACAGAGTCGTGGTTTCCCCGATGGACATGTACTCGGCGGTCGACGGGTTGCCGGGCGATTTCCACCTCGTGCACCTCGGCGCCCGGGCGCTCGGCGGCGCTGGGCTGGTCATGACCGAGATGATCTGCGTGTCCGACACGGGGCGGATCACGCCCGGATGCGCCGGCATGTACGCACCTTCGCACGTCGAGGCTTGGGAGCGAATCGTCTCCTTTGCCCATGCGCACGGAGGGTCCGCGATGGGGGCCCAGATCGGGCACTCCGGTCGCAAGGGCTCTACTCGATTGATGTGGGAGGGGATGGACGAGCCAC
Organism: uncultured Solirubrobacterales bacterium; assembly: GCA_963783415.1. Classification (GTDB taxonomy): domain Bacteria; phylum Actinomycetota; class Thermoleophilia; order Solirubrobacterales; family Solirubrobacteraceae; genus Palsa-465. The sequence continues at coordinate 4,583 of CAWANN010000020.1, read as the reverse complement.
TCCCCGCCGGTTCCAATTGGGAGGTCATCGGTCCGTCGGCGATCGCCTACAGCCCGCGGAACCAGGTGCCACGCGCGATGACGCGAGCGGATATGGATGTCGTTCGCGATCAGTTCGTCTCGGCCGCCTCCGGGGCTTTGGACGCCGGCTTCGATCTGCTCGAGCTGCACATGGCCCACGGCTACCTCTTGTCCAGCTTTCTGTCGCCGGTGTCGAACCTCCGCGACGACGAGTACGGCGGGTCTTTGGCGGGGCGCGCGAAGTTCCCGCTCGAGGTGCTCGACGCGTGCCGCGCGGTGTGGCCGGAAGACAAGCCGCTGAGCGTGCGGATCTCAGCGACCGACTGGGTGGCGGGGGGTTTCGGCCCGGACGATGCGGTCGCGCTCGCGCGGATGCTCGCCGCCCACGGTTGTGACCTCGTCGACGTGTCCTCCGGGCAGGTGACGCCTTTGGAGAAGCCCGCCTTCGGCCGCAGCTACCAGACTCCGTTCGCCGATCGGATCCGCAGCGAGGCCGGGATCCCGACGATCGCGGTCGGCGCGATCTCGAGCTACGACGACGTCAACACGATCATCTGCGCCGGCCGCGCCGACCTGTGCGCGCTCGCGCGCCCGCATCTGTACGACCCGGCCTGGACGCTCCACGCCGCGGCCGAGCAGGAGTTCGATCAGAACGTGTGGGTCCCGCAGTACCAGGCCGGATCGCGCAGGCCGCCGGCGGGACGCGACCGCGTCCGGGCGGAGCTCGAGCGGACGTTCGACGAGATCGAGCTGATCTCGTCAGACCGGCGCACGTGAACAGCGGCGACCCCCTTCAACCCCAGGATCTGGTCGTCACGCTGCTCGGGACGTACGTGCGCCCGTTCGGGCGGACCGTGTGGTCGGGCGGTCTGGTGATGCTGCTACGCGAGTTCGGGTTCTCCGACGGCGCCGCTCGCGCCGCGCTGACCCGGCTCGTGCGCCGCGATCTGATCGCGCGCGTAAGGTCCGGGCGGCTCGTGCACTACCGGCTCACCCCGCGGTGCGAGCGGCTCCTGATCGAGGGCGACGGCCGGATCTTCACGCTCGGCCGCCTGCCCTCGGACGTCGGGCCCTGGACGGTGGTCTGGCACCAGATCCCCGAGGATCGCCGGCTCGAGCGGACCCGGCTCGGGCGGAGGCTCCGCTTCCTCGGGTTCGGCTCGGTGCAGGACAGCGTCTGGGTCTCGCCCCACGATCACTCCGAGGAGGTCATCGGTCTTCTGGGCGAGCTGGGCGTGGCAGACGTCGCCACCGTGTTCGTCGCTCGCGTCGGGGCTGCCGGCGCGGGGTCCGGGCTCCCGGCGCTCGTGGCTCGGGCGTGGAATCTGAGCGGCCTCGAGGAGCGCTATGACGCGTTCCGCTCGGGGTTCGAGCGGTATCTCGCGCCGGACGCGCCGGCACTTTCGGACCGGGAGGCGTTCCTCGTACGAACGCGGCTCATGCACATGTTCCGCGGGTTCGCCCAGCTCGACCCCGAGTTGCCCCAGGACCTCGCGCCGCTGTCGGTGCCGCGCACGCGCGCGGCCGAGATCTTCGAGTCGTTGTACACGGGGCTCTCGGCGGCGTCGCAGCGCCACTTCGACGCGGTGACGGGGACCGCGGCACTGTCCGCGACCCCGGCTATCCCTTAGGCACGAATGCGAAGACCCGGCTCGGGCTGCCGGTGCCGCCCACGAGCCGGAGCGGCGAGACCACGAGCAGCGCGCCGGTCAGCGGCAGCCTGTCGAGGTTGGCGAGCTGGGTGAGGCCGAGGCGTCCGGCGCCGAGCAGGAAGTTGTGGAGCGGGAACGGCGGATCGAAACCGCCGGCGGAGCCGGCGTCGATCCCGACCGTCTCGGTGCCGAACCCGAGGATCCCGCGCTCACCAGCGAGCCACCGCGAGGCCTCGACGTCGGGTCCCGGCGTCTCCGGTCCGTTCGCGCCGACGTTCAGGAACGCGGTCTGGTCCTGGGCGCGGGACTGCCAGCCGGTGCGGAGCAGCACCCACGCCCCATCGGGGATCCGCCCGTTGTCGGCCTCCCACGCCTCGAGATCGGCGACCGTCAGCAGGTACCCGTTGTCGGCCTCGGTCTCAGCGGTCTTGTCGATCACGCACGCCGGTCCGATCAGCTGGCTCGGTCCGAGCGAGCCGACATCGGCGCCGTCCTTGCCGGTGACCCAGTGGATTGGCGCGTCCAGATGCGTGCCGACGTGCTCGCCGATCGTCAGCGTGTACCAGGCCCAGGCCGGACCGCGGTCGTCGTAGCGGCTGATCTCCTCGCGGCTCAGACCCGGCGTGTTGGCGAACGGCGGCGGGAGCTGGATAACGGGCGTCGTCTCGCTGAGCGGCTGCGTGCAGTCGACGATCTCGACGCTGCCGTTGCTCAGGCCCTCGAGCAGGGCGGTCGCGGGCTGGATGGTGGACATCGCTTCTCTCCTTAGTGGTCTCTTTCGTAGGTACGGCCGCTCGAATGTCGTCGTATTTGCGAAAGCGACCACTTGGTCAGCCGGCGCGGAACGCTTCCTCGAGCCATTCGGCGCAGATCTTTGGGTTCACTTTCACGTCGAGGACGAGTGGGCCATGTGGGTTGGCGAGCCAGTCTTCGACCACTGAGAGGTCCTCTGTGCGGCGGACCGTGGCGGCCTTCGCGCCTGCGGCGCGCGCGATTCCGGCGAGATCGGCGTCGGGGAAGCGGACGAGCGAGACGTCGTGCCCCATCGGCGCGAAGTGGTGCACCTCGGCGCCGTAGGCCGCGTCGTCGTAGATCACGACGAGCAGGGTCAGCTTCAGTCGCGCCGCCGTCTCGAGCTCGGCCAGCGCCATGAATGCCCCGCCGTCGCCGATCGCCGCGACCGTCGGCCGGTCGGGCTCTGCGATCGCGGCGCCGATTGCGTTGCCGAGGCCGAGCCCGACCGCCTGAAACCCGTTCGGGAACAGCCACGATCGTGCATCGGGCACGTCGAGGAACATCGACGGGTAGCCGAGGAAGTGGCCCGAGTCGACCGCGACCGCGCGGTCATTTGGCAGCAGGTCGTTGAGCGCAATGCTCATTGTGCGGGGGTCGATCCACTCGTCGGTCGAGGCGTCGTCGTAGGGGTCCTCGCGCCAGGTGTTGTTGGCGATCTCGTTCGCCAGTTCGGGCGTGCGGAATCCCTGATTTGTGTGGCCGCGTGCGTTCAGCTCGTCGCTCAGCGCCCGGGCGGCCGCGTTCGCGTCGGCGATGATCGCGAAGTCGGCCGGGCGGTTTCGCCCGATGGCGCGCGGCTCGACATCGATTTGGATGACCGGCGCGTCGGGGCCGATCATCGCGCCGTGCTTCGTCGTCCAGTGGTTGACCGACGCGCCGAACACGAGCACGACGTCGGCCTGGGGGAGGACTTGGGCCGCGAACGGGCTGGCAAACCCTCCCGAAATTCCGAGCGCATACGGGAGCCGCGCGAACAGGCCGTTCGCCGGCGCCGACGTCGCCAGCACCGCGCCGATCGTCTCGCCGAGTCGCTCGAGCTCAGGGCCGGCGTCGGCCAGCACGGCACCGCGGCCGGCGATGATCGCTGGTCGCTGCGCCCCGACGATCAGGTCTGCGGCGGCGGCGATCGCTTGCGCCGCCGGCTCGGGTGGGCTTAGTCTCGGGAGTGGTGGCTGGGACGGTTCGGTCTGGGCGGCCGGCTGCGGCTGGATGTCGATCGGCAGCATGAGCACGACCGGACGGCGCTCGATTACCGCACGCTGATAGGCACGGGCGGCGTCGTCGGCGGCGGTCTTCGCGCTGTGCACCCGGTCGGCGATCGCCCCGACCGACTCGACCAGGTCGTGCTGATCGATCCGGAAGTTCGAGGTCAGCGCCGCCGCCGGCGTCTCGCCGGCGAGCACGAGCACCGGGGTCCGGCTTTTGGCCGCCTCGGCGAGCCCGGTCATCGTGTTGGTCAGCCCCGGGCCCTGATGCACGCTGGCCACGCCCACGCGACCGGTCACGCGCGCGTAGCCGTCGGCCATGCACAGCGCGCTCATCTCGTGCCGGGCGTGATGGAACCGTGCGCCGTGGCGTACGAGCGCGTTCGTCACGACGAGGTTGCCGCTGCCGAGGATTCCGAACGCGTCCGTGACGCCCTGGGCGGCGAGCGTCGCACCGACGACGTCGGCGACCGATGAATGTTCGGGGCTCTCGGAGTCTGTAGCGGCATGTCCAGCCGCGCTCGGCTCCGGTCCGTTCACGCCGTGTTCCGGGGAAACTTCAACCTCGCTCACGAGGGGTCCCATGCTAACCGTCGCCGAGCGGCGGAGTCTGATCTCGTAGTGTCCGGATCGTGACTGCTGACGATCCAGCGATCACCGTCCGTGGCCTCGTCAAGTCGTTCGGTGACGTGAAGGCCCTCGCCGGCATCGATCTCGACGTCACGCGCGGCACGGTTCTCGGTCTGCTCGGCCCCAACGGCGCCGGCAAGACCACGTTCGTGCGCGTGCTCACGACGCTGCTCCAGGCGGACGGTGGAACGGCGTCGGTACTGGGACTGGATGTGGTCGAAGATGCCGCCGAGCTCCGCCAGCAGATCGGACTCGCCGGGGAGTACGCCGGGGCGGTGGCG
>CAWANN010000019.1:0-107041 GCA_963783415.1 uncultured Solirubrobacterales bacterium | reverse complement strand
ACCACCGCCCCCCACACGTAGTTGACGGCGGGCAGGCCGAGCCACAGCGAGCGCATCGCGTTGACCGTGATCGTGAACGGGTTGACCTGAGCAAAGGCCCGGAGGGGCTCGGGCATCGACGCGACCGGGACGAACGCGGACGAGATGAACGTGAGCGGGAAGATTGCGATGAACGCCACCGAGTTGGCAGACTCGGGAGTCGAGGCGATCAGGCCGACGAACGCGAACACCCACGAGAACGCGTACCCGAACAACAGCAGCAGCAAGATCCCGGCGATCACGTGGAACACGTCGGAGTTGAACGAGAAGCCGATGATCACGCCGGTCACGAGCAGGATCGCCACCGACAGCGAGTTCGTGACCACATCCGAGAACGTGCGGCCGGCGAGGACCGCGGGACGCGCCATCGGCAGCGAGCGGAACCTGTCGATCAGCCCCTTGTGGAGGTCTTCGTTCAACCCGAGCGCGGTGACGAATCCGCCGAACGCGATGTTCTGCACGATGATCCCGGGAATCAGAAACTGGACGTAGGGGATTCCGGGGGTGCTGATGGCGCCGCCGAAGACGTACCGGAATAGAAGCAGGAACATGATCGGCTGGACCGTGAACGCGAGCAGCAGCTCGGGCGCGCGCGGCAATCTGATCAGGTTGCGCTCGGCGATCACGAGCGTGTCCGAGATCAGCCGTCTCACGCAACCGCCTCGCGATCCGCGTCCTCCTCGGCAAGGGGATCCTCGGCGGCGTGCCCGGTCAGCGTCAGGAAAACGTCGTCGAGCGTCGGGCGGCGGATCGCGAGATCGTCGACGTCGACGCCGGCGTCGCCCAGCCTGCGCACCGCCTCGACGATCGTTCCGTGCCGCCGGCGGACGTTCATTGTCACGAGTCCCCGTCGCACGACGGCGGATCCTCCGCCATCGGCGAAAGCGCGCGAACCGCGTCGTCGAAGGAGGCGCCGTCCTCGAGCGTGACCTCGAGCCGCTCGCCGCCGACGCGGTCCTTGAGCTCGTCCGAGGTGCCCTGCGCGATCAGGAGTCCGTGATCGACGACCGCGATCCTGTCGGCGAGCCGGTCGGCCTCGTCCAGGTACTGGGTGGTGAGCAGCACGGTCGTCCCTTCGGAAACCAGGCTCTCGATCACCTCCCACATCGTGAGCCGGCTGCGGGGGTCGAGTCCGGTCGTCGGCTCGTCGAGGAACAGCACCGGCGGCTTGGCGACGAGCGCGGCGGCGAGGTCGAGCCGCCGGCGCATTCCGCCCGAGTACGTCTTGACCGGTCGCTTGGCGGCGTCCTTGAGGTCGAACCTCACAAGCAGCTCCTCGCCGCGGACCCTCGCGCGACGCCGGCTCATCCCGTACAGCCGCCCCACCATCACCAGGTTCTCGAGCCCGGTGAGGTTCTCGTCGACCGCGGCGTACTGCCCGGCGAGTCCGATCTGCTGGCGGAGCTCGGCGGCATCTTCGACCACATCCAGCCCCAGTACCGACGCCGTTCCACCGTCCGCCTGGAGCAGCGTCGTGAGCACGCGGACGAACGTGGTCTTGCCGGCGCCGTTGGGGCCGAGCAGACCGAGAACCGTGCCGCGCGTGACGTCGAGATCGATGCCGGCGAGGGCCTTCACGTCGCCAAACGACTTGACCAGGCCACGGACGGTAATGGCAGGTTCGTCATCGCGCACCACCCGCCACCCTACACACCGCTCATTGACGCGCCCGCAACCATCGACATCGTCGAGGAGGCGTTCAAAACCCGGGTCTCCCCCGCCCTGTTACGTCGCCGAAATCAATAGAGCCCGGATCTGCCGCCGCGGATGGCGCCGTGATCCACGTCTGAACCCTAGAACGGACAGCGGGGTGACGGGGTGTGTTCACGTCACGCCCGCCGACTCGGATTGACCTCTACGCTGTGGCTCCTTCCCCTAGGCCGCATGCGATTCTCCGACGTCGTCATTCCGTTGCGGGCAGCCTGGTCTTCCCCGTTTGTTCGCTGGCAGGGACCGACCGCCGACCTGAACAGCCTCGATCTCGCGGCCCGAGTGACTCGCCGCGCGCTCGACGAGCGAGGCGTTGAGTGGCCGATCACGGAGCTCGTGCTCGGGATGACGATCCCGCAGCGCGAATGCTTCTACGGCGCGCCGACGCTGGCGACGCGCCTGGGCTTGAGCGGGGTCAGCGGTCCGATGATCGCGCAGGCCTGCGCGACGTCGGTGGCGGCGCTGCACGCGGCGGCCACCAGCCAGAGCGTCGAGGACGGAGCCGGCGTGCGCCTCGTGGTCACGACCGACCGGACGAGCAACGGGCCGCACCTGGTCTATCCCCGTAGCTCCGGGCCCGGGGGCACGGTCGAGAGCGAGAACTGGGTGCTCGACGCCTTCGGCCGTGACCCCAACACCGGCGAGGGGATGCTCGCCACCGCCGAACGGGTCGCGGTCGAGGGCGGGTTCTCCAAGCCTCAGCTCGACGAGCTGACCGCCGCGCGATACGCGCAGTACCAGGACTCGTTGGCCGGAGACCGTGCGTTCCAGCGCAAGTGGATGGTGCCGATCGAGGCCGGGACCGCGCGGAGGCCGGCGCTGATCGAGGACGACCAGGGCGTCAGGCCAACCACCCTGGCGGAGCTCGAGGCGCTGAAGTCGGTCAATTCCGACGGCGTGGTCAGCTTCGGCACCCAGACCCACCCGGCCGACGGCGCCGCCGGCTTCATCCTCACCAGCCCGGCGGTCGCTCGCGAGCGCGGGGTGGCCGGTCCACTGGCCAAGATCATCAGCACCGGGTTCGCCCGCGTCGCCTCCGGCACGATGCCCAAGGCGCCGGTTCCCGCTGCCGCGGCGGCGCTCGAGGCGGCCGGTCTCGACTACGGCGATGTGCACGTGATCAAGACGCATAACCCGTTCGCGGTCAACGACCTGTGGTTCGCGCGCGAGACCGGGGTTGACCCGGAGCAGATGAACGCGTACGGCTGCAGCCTCGTTTACGGACACCCGCAGGGGCCGACGGGCGCGCGCGCAATCATCGAGCTGATGCACGCACTGGAGGAGCGCGGCGGCGGCATCGGCCTGTTCACCGGCTGTGCCGCGGGCGACACCGGCGCGGCAGTGGTGCTCGAGGTCTCCGAGTGACGGGAGCCGTCGCGGACCAGCCGGGGACCGTCGTGTGGACGCCGCCGGCCGATGCGCGGCAGAGCACCGAGATCGGCCGCTATCTGACCTGGTTGGAACGCGAACGGGAGCGCGCGTTCGCCGGCTACGACGAGCTCTGGGCTTGGTCGATCGAGGACCTCGAAGGCTTCTGGGGCTCGATCTGGGACTACTTCCAGATCCGGGCGCACACGCCATACGAGCGTGTGCTGAGCTCACGGGCAATGCCCGGGGCGAGATGGTTCGAGGGCGCCGAGCTGAATTATGCCGAGCACCTCCTCGGTTCCGGCGACGAGGATCCCGACGCCAGCGCGATCGTGGCTCACTCGCAGACCCGCGATCCGATCGAGCTCACCTTTGGCGAGCTTCGCGACCAGGTCGCGCGCGCCCGCGCGGGTCTGGTGCGCCTCGGGGTGCGTTCTGGCGACCGCGTGGTTGCCTACATGCCGAACATCCCCGAGACACTCGTGGCGTTCGCGGCCGCCGCCAGCCTCGGCGCTGTATGGGCCAGCTGCGCACCCGAGCTCGGCGCCCGCAGCGTCATCGATCGGCTCGCGCAGCTCGACCCGACGGTGCTGCTGGCCGTCGGCGGCTACGGCTTTCGTGACCGCTGGATCGACCGGCGCGAGGAGGTGCACGAGATCCGCGCGCGCCTGCCCACGCTGCGCCACGTGATCGGGCTCGAGTACGGCGAGCATGCCCCACGCGACGCGCTGGCCTGGGACGACCTGCTCGCCGATCCGGCCCGGCTCGAGTTCAACCCGGTCGCGTTCGCCCACCCGCTATATGTCCTGTTCTCCTCAGGGACTACCGGGCCGCCCAAGGCGATCGTGCACGGTCACGGTGGAATCGTCCTCGAGCATTACAAGTCGCACGCGCTGAGCTGGGACCTCGGGCCAGGCGACCGCCTGCAGTGGTTCACCACAACCTCGTGGATGATGTGGAACTCACTCGTCTCGGCACTGCTCCGGCGCGCGTCGGCGGTGATGATCGACGGGGACCCCACCTGGCCGACGCTCGACTGGCAGTGGCGGCTCGCGGCGCTGACCCGGCCGACCTGCATGGGCGTCAGCCCCACGTTCGTGATGGCCTCGCGCAACGCGGGATTGCAGCCCGGGCCGGCGGGCTGTCTCGATTCAATCCGGACGTTCCCGCTCGCCGGGTCGCCGCTGCCGATCGCGGGGTACCGATACCTGAACGAGCAGCTGCCGGACCACGCGCTGCTCCTGAACGGTAGCGGCGGGACCGACGTCTGCACGGCGATCGTCGGCGGCACTCGGATTCAGCCCGTGTACGAGGGAGAGATCTCCGGACCGTGCCTCGGCGTCGCCGCACGCGCGTTCGACCCTGCCGGCCGCGAGCTTGTCGGCGAGCTCGGCGAGCTGGTCATCACCGAGCCGATGCCTTCGATGCCCATCGGGTTCTGGAGCGACTCGGACGGCTCGAGGTACCGAGCGGCGTACTTCGAGCACTACCCCGGCGTGTGGCGCCACGGCGACTGGATCCGGTTCACTCCCCGCCGCACCTGCCAGGTGACCGGACGCTCAGACGCCACGCTCAACCGCGGTGGCGTCCGGCTCGGGACCGGCGAGTTCTACGGGGTGCTCGACGACCTTCCGGAGATCGCCGACAGCATCGTCGTGCACCTCGAGCACGACGGCGGCGGACCCGGCGAGCTGTTGCTGTTCGTGGTGCTCGCCGACGCCGCGACGCTCGACGACGCGCTTCGGTCGACCATCGCCAGGTCGCTCTCGCGGGAGCTCTCGCCTCGCCACGTCCCAGACGCGATCGTCGCCGTCCCTGCAATCCCGCGCACGCTGACCGGCAAGAAGCTCGAGGCTCCCGTCAAGCGCGTGCTCACCGGGGCATCGCCAGAGAAGGTCGCGAGCCTCGACGCGTTGCTCGATCCGAGCGCGTTCGACGCGTTCGTAGCCTTCACCGCCGGCCGGCGTCGCGACTCCTAGGCGGGTGATCGGCGTCTGAGCGCAGACACGGCGTCGAGCGCCGCCTGCCAGATCGCCGACTTCGGGTCGATCACGTCGAAATGGTCAAAGCCGTCGAGCCGCACCTCGGTGACCGAATCTCCCGCCGCCCGTGCTCGCTCCGCGTAGGCATCGGTGATCGACGGATCCACGTCCGCGTCCGCGCTGCCATGAGCGAGGACCTGGGGCACGCCGAGCGGCACGAGCTCTGCAGGCGACGCGTGCGCGTAACGATCGGCCAGCTCGTCCGGCGGCCCCCCGAGCAGCTCATAGACCGCGTGGTCGCAGGTCCCTTGCCGAAAGCCCTCACGCAGATCCGAGATCCCGGCAAGGACGAGCACGCTCTGCGGCCGGACCACCGGATCGGACCCCGGGGCACCACGACGCAGGCGATGGCGTGCCGCGGTCCAGAGCGCCAGATGGCCGCCGGCGGAATGGCCGATCGCAAACAGACGAGCGAGGTCGAGTGGATGCCGCGAGGAGAGTAGGTCGAGCAGGTCGGTCGCGGCGCCCACATCGATCAGTGACATCGGCCATCCGCCACCCTGCCCGACGCGCCGGTACTCGATGTTCCACGCCGCGATCCCGCGCGCGGCAAGGTCATGGCACAGCGCATCCATCAGATCCAGCTGCCAGTACGCTCGCCAGCACCCGCCGTGGATCACCAGGGCGACAGGATGTGGGCCGGAACCCGCCGGCAAGTACAGATCGCCGAAGTGGTCTCGCTCTGGTCCGTACCGGTAACGGCGGATCAAGCCATCAGCCGTCCGAGCAGTGCTCGCAGAAGTCGTCACTGTGATGCGCCGGCGGACTGGGCGGAACGTCGAGCGCTGGATTTCGGTCAAAGAAGTTGACCGGCTTGAGCTTGAAGCCGAGCTTGGCCACCGGCATCACCGGCCAATCCTCGGCTCGCGGGATGTGGTGATGGCCGAGCACGTGCCACACGACGATGTCCTCGTCCTTGATCGGTCGGTCCTGCTCGACCCAACGCGGCAGGCCGTCACCACCCGGGTGCTGATTCGGAAAGTCGCCGGCTGGATAGCGCTCTGACTCATCGAACCGCGTCACCCATAGGTTGTGCCAGAGGTAACCGGCGCGCTGGTGCAGGCCCGAGCCGGGCTGGGCGTACGGCGGGGCGGACTCTCCGGGCTCGATCTTGTAACCCGTGGGATAACCCATCCCGTTTGTTCGCCGCGATGACTGGATGAGCCAGTAGCGCGCGGTCGCCACATCGACGTTTCGCCGTGCCTCCGACTCGCGCTCGAACGTCGTGCGCTTGGTGTAGAAGGCGTTGCCGAACGGGTTCGACGGCCCGGTCGCGTCCGCGACGGTGTCGACCTCCGTCACCTGGTTGCGCTCGCCGTCGATCGCGGCGTGCATCCGCACGCAGAAGTGATGCTGGTGGTTGGACCCGTACAAGTTCGGCATCAGCATCGTTCCGAACTTCGACGTCTCGCCGTCGGGAAGCGCGCCGGTCTGCACCACCCCCGTGGCCTTGATCTCACACTCGATCGAGGCGTCCTGGCGGAAGTGCCAGTAGAACGCGTACTCGTAGTTGCCGACGGTTGCGATGAACGACACGACGAGCTTCCGCGAGCGTCTGACCTCGGTCTTGTCGGTTCTGAAGTCATAGTGCTTCCACAGAATCCCGTCGTCTTCCTCGTGCATGCAAACAGCGTTCGGGATCGGCATCAGTTCGCCGAACGCATTGATGTACGACGCGTCGAAGTAATAGATCTCCCCGAGGCAGTCGCAGCCGCGCTCCAGGCTGTTCGCGAGGATGCCGACGCCGTACTCACCGATGTCAAACGCGTTCTTGCGGTACTGCAGAAAGGCATTGTCCCCATACGGGACGGTCATCTCGGCCACCGAGATGCGATGGAACAGCGAGCGGTGCTCGCCGTCGTCGTCGTAGGCGACGTCGTGCAGGACGAGCCCCTCGCGCGGCGTAAAGCCGACCCGGAATTGCCATTTCTGCCACCGCACGAGGTTGCCCTCGACCGTGAAGCTCGGGCCCTCGGGCTGACTGATCTCGAGCGGCTTAATGTCGGTTCGGAACCGCTCCTGATGGCTCGCCGCCCAGTTTGCGCATTGCTGGGGGACCGGAAGCACCGCGACGTCCTCGATCGCGACCACCTCCTGGTCGTTCAGGTCCACGATCGCCGACACACCATCGACGACGTGCGCGTATTGGTTGTCCTCAAGCCCGTGCTTGACGTAGATCAGCGCTCGCGCGATCCGCCGTTCGTTCTCTTCGGGCGTGCCGTAATAGCCGGCCGACCATGGATCGACGTTGATCTGTGAGCGCTCCTCGAGATCCAGGCCCCGGCGGCGCAGCGCCTCGAGCACGCGGCCATCCATCTTGACCGCAAGCTCGGTCTCGGCGAACTCGTCGGGCGCGATCGCCGGCTGACCCTCAAGTCTCTGCCAGGCGCGCACGCTCCCCGCGTCGAGATCGACGTAGCCCCGGAAGCTCCCGCGGGACGTGTTGTCGATCAACACGACCTCGGCGGCCCGCGGCGGTGGCGAGCCGGAGCACAGCGCCACTCGGGACGGCTCGACCAGCGACACCATTCCGAAGCGCATCCCGTATCGGTACTCGGGATGCCGTTGGACGATCTCGACGACCCGTTCGAGCTCGTCGGCCGAGAGTGGGTCGAGCGGATGGGCGTGCTCGGCGTGCTCCGCGGCGCGCGCCTTCTGCTTCGCCCGCAAGCGGGCCAGCTTCTGGCGCCGGTACTGCTTCCGATCTTGTTGCGAAGTCGCGATCGACAAACCCACTCCTTCAGTACGCGATGCAGACGGTCTTCAGCTCGGTGTATTCCTCGATCGCTGCGGTGCCGTGCTCCCGTCCCAGCCCGGACATCTTCATGCCGCCAAACGGCATGTTCGCGTCGAGCACCGAATGGGTGTTTACCCACACGGTGCCGGCCTTGAGCCGCGGTGCCAGCTCGAGGATCCGCGAGACGTTCTGGCTCCAGATGCTCGCCGCAAGCCCGTATCGCGTGTCGTTGGCTTTGCGCACGAGATCGTTGAGATCGTCGTAGGGATTCGCGACCAGCACCGGACCGAAGATCTCTTCCTGCATGATCCGCGCCTCCTGCTCGACGTTCGCGATCACGGTCGGCTCAACGAAGAATCCGGGCGCGTCGGGTGCCTCGCCCCCGACGATCACCTGGCCTCCCGACTCCTGACCGTGCTCGATGAACGACAGCACTCGCTGCTGCTGTGTTCGAGAGACCAACGGGCCGATGTGTACGTTTGGATCGAACGGCGAGCCGATCTTCAGGAAGTCGGCGATATCCGCAACGCGTTCGACGACCTCGTCGAACCGGGCGCGTGGTGCGTACAAACGCGAACCGGCGACGCACTGCTGCCCGGTGTTGAAGAAGAGACCGTTAACCATTCCGCCGGACACCATGTCCGCGCCGATGTCGTCGAGCACGAGCACAGGTGATTTACCACCCAGCTCGAGCGCCGTACGGGTTAGGTGCGAGGACGCTGCCTTGGCGATCTTCTTACCGACCTCGGTCGATCCCGTGAACGTGATCTTGTCTACGCCCGGGTGAGCGACAAGCGCCGCGCCGGCGGTTTCACCCACACCGGTGATGACGTTTACCACGCCCGGCGGGAAGCCGGCCTCCATCACAAGCTCACCGAGCACTAGCGCCGAGAGCGGAGTCTCCTCGGCGGGTTTGAGGACGATCGTGCACCCGGTGGCAAGTGCCGGAGCGATCTTCCAGACTGCCATCAGGTGGGGGAAGTTCCAGGGGACGATCCCAGCTACCACACCCACGGGCTCCCGTCGGGTGTAAGCGTGAAAGTTCACTCCCTCCGGGAACCTGGGAGAGATGTCGAACGTCTCACCCCGAATCTTGGTCGCCCACCCGGCCATGTAGCGGATGTAGTCGACCGCCATGTCGACCTCGATCTGGCGCGCGACCTCGAGCAGCTTCCCCTGCTCGAGCGCTTCGAGTTCGGCGATCTGCTCCCGCCGCCCGGCGACCAAGTCGGCGAGTCGCAGCATCCAGTCCTGGCGCTCGACCGCCAGCGCGCGGCTCCACGGCCCCTCGAGTGCGGCGCGCGCCGCCTTGACGGCCCGATCGACATCTCGGCGCGTGGCATCCGGAACCGTCGCGATCACCCGCGCGGTCGTGGGGTCCAGGACATCGATCGTCCCGTCGCCGGACGGCTCCACCCATTCGCCCCCGATCAACGCTCGGTGCTGACGCGCGAGGAATGCGGTGAGCGCGTCGCTGTGTTCAACCGGCGCTTCGACGTACACGGTCCCTCTCCTCGGGTTGCAGCTGTCACAGACCGCCAATAGAATGGCAGTCAGTGCCAACACTAACAGACGCCCCCGGTCGCCGACAAGAACGCAAGCTGAGGATCGCGCAGGCCGCCGTCCGCCTGTTCGAGAAGCGCGGACTGGCCGCGACGACGGTCGAGATGATCGCCGCCGAGGCCGGCATCTCCCCCCGCACGTTCTTCCGGTACTTCGACACGAAGGAGGCCGCGGCGTTCCCGGATCATGCCGACCGCGTCGCGGACCTCGAGCGGCGGCTCGATGCACGGCTCCCCTCCCGGGCACCGCTATCGGACGTCGCCGAGCTCTCCAGGCGATCAGCGATGGAGTTCTTCGACAACCCCGAGCTCTACCACCGCCGGTACCGCCTGCTCCGCTCCGACCAGGTCCTCCGCGACCTCGAGCGCGTCTTTGATCGTCGCTACGAAGAGCAGCTCGTGGTCTTCCTGATCGCGTGCGAGATCGAACGAGTCACCGCGTGCGCGTTTGCCGCCGCTGTGGTCGCCGTCGTCAATGCCGCGCTCGATGTGTGGGCGCAGTCCCCACGCAGCAATCCCACCCCCGCTCAGACGGTGCTCAAGTCAGGACTGCAAATGGTGATCGATGCATTCTCGAACGTGGTAATCGCACCCGGCGAGGACGCGGATGGCTCTCCCGCGCCGCTTACCGTGTTCGTGGCGTCGGACGATCCACTCCGGGCGGAACTGCTCGCAGCCGTCCGGCGTGGCGCGATGGTCAGCGAATGAGCCTAGGCCGGCGCGAGGATGTCGCGGAGCACCGCGAGCGCCCGGTCCCGGTGTGCATCGAGCTCGGCCACCAGACGATCGGCGTCACGCGCGGCCACCGCGGCCAGGATGCGCTTGTGCGCCTTGGCGGCGCGACGGCGCTCGGCCGGCGAGTTGTAGTAGATCGCGCGGTAGGGCTCGGTCGAATCCCACAGGAGCTGGATCATCCGCATCGTGTGAGGCTGGTCGGCACATTCCAGGAGCCCGAAGTGAAACCGCCGGTTGGCCGCGAGCTCTCGCGCCACGTCGGCGGACTCGCCTGCCACCTCGCATTCCTCGGCGGCGTTGCGGACTCGCGTCAGGGTCTCGTCGTCGAGCTCCGGCAGGGCAAGCCGCGCAAGCCGCTCCTCGAGCACGCGGCGCAACTCGTAGATCTCCTCGAGATCCTCGATCCGCAGCTCGGTCACGAAGTAGCCCCGGCGCGGTTGGTAGACGAGCTGGCCCTCCTGCTCGAGTACGCGGAGGGCCTCCCGGACCGGCGCCACGCTCACCCCCAGGCGCACGGCGACATCCTCCTGGTTGACGCGCTGGCCCGGCCGAAGCAGCCCGGAGACCAGTCCGTGGCGCAGGCGCTCGAGCACCTGCTGCGCGGTCGTGGCAGGACGGGATGCTTCCCACACGGCCACGCCACTCATCGGAACGCGTTGATCCCCGTCAGCGCGTTGCCGATCATCAGCGCGTGGACGTCCGCCGTCCCCTCGTAGGTGACGACCGACTCGAGGTTGTTCATGTGCCGGATCACCGGGTACTCGAGCGTCACGCCGTTGGCGCCGAGCACCTGGCGGGCCGTCCGGGCGACGTCGAGCGCGGCGTTGACGTTGCCGAGCTTGCCCATGCTCACGTGCTCTGGGACGAGCCGGCCGGCGTCCTTCATCGACCGAGGTGCAGGGCGAGCAGCGCTGCTCGGTTGACCTCGAGTGACATGAACGCGAGCTTCTGCTGCTGGATCTGAAACGACGCGATCGGCCGGTCGAATTGCCGGCGCTCCAGGCTGTAGTCGAGCGCGGCCTCGAAGCAGGCCCGGGCGGCGCCGACGGCGCCCCAGACGATCCCGTAACGCGCCTCGTTCAGGCAGGACAGCGGCCCGCGCAGCGACTTGGCCTCGGGCAGCATCGCGTCGGGGGGAAGGCGAACGTCGTCGAGCAACAGCTCGGAGGTCACCGACGCGCGGAGCGAGAGCTTGCGATGGATGTCCTGGGTGGTGAAGCCCTTGGTTTCCTTGGGGACGAGGAAGCCGCGCAGGCCTTCGGCGGTGCGCGCCCAGACGACGGCCACGTCCGCGGCCGAGCCGTTGGTGATCCACATCTTCTGTCCGTGCACGATCCAGTCGGCCCCGTCACGGCGCGCGCGGGTATGCATCGACCCGGGGTCCGATCCGGCGTCCGGCTCGGTCAGGCCGAAGCAACCGATCGCCTCGCCGGCGGCCATCCGAGGCAGCCAGTGCTGCTTCTGCTCCTCCGAGCCCCAGCGGTAGATGGCGTACATGGCCAGTGAGCCCTGCACCGAGACGAGGCTGCGCACCCCGCTGTCGCCGGCCTCGAGCTCCATGCAGGCCAGGCCGTAGGCGGTGGCGCTCGCGCCGGCGCAGCCGTAGCCCTCGAGGTGCATGCCGAGCACGCCGAGCTTGCCGAGTTCGGGCGCCAGCTCCAGCGGGATTCGCGCATCCTCGAACCACTCGCCCACGTTGGGCACGACCCGGTCGTTCACGAACGCGCGGACCGTGTCGCGGATATCGCGCTCCTCGTCGCTCAGCAGCTGATCGAAGCCGAGAAAGTCCTTGGGACGGATCTTCGGCGCGGGTGCAGTCACGGTCATCGACGCGGCTCCTCCTCTTGACCTTCGATTTTCGAGGATCTAAGGTTACTCGGCCGTCAATGGCCCGCTCAGCAAGACACCCCGCCCCGACGACGAGCCGGTGAACGCCGGCGATCACGCCACCCCCGGCGCACTGGATGGCCTGAAGGTCCTCGACTTCTCCCGGGTGCTCGCGGGCCCGTTCGCCACGATGATGCTCGGCGACCTGGGTGCCGACGTGATCAAGCTCGAGCGCCCCGACGGCGGCGACGAGACGCGCTCATGGGGCCCGCCGTTCGACGCGCAGGGCCAGGCGACCTACTTCCTGTCGGTCAACCGCAACAAGCGGTCACTCGGCCTTGATCTCAGAGACGGCGCCGACCTCGAGCGCGCCCGGGAACTTGCCAGCACCGCCGACGTCCTGGTCGAGAACTTCCGCCCCGGTCTGATGGCCGACCTAGGACTGGCCTATGAGGATCTGGAGGCGGGCAATCCCGGCCTGGTCTATTGCTCAATCACCGGGTTCGGCCCCGGCCAGGGAGCCCGGCTGCCCGGGTACGACCTGCTCGTCCAGGCCCTCGGCGGGCTTATGAGTATCACGGGCGAGTCTGACGGCGACCCCCAGAAGGTGGGCGTGGCAGTCGTCGACATCCTGACCGGACTGTTCGCCACCTCCGGGATCCTGGCCGCGCTGCGCCACCGCGACCGCTCCGGCCGAGGCCAGAAGGTCGAAGTCAGCCTGCTCGCCTCGCTGCTCGCGGCGCTGGTCAACCAGGCCTCCGCGTACACGGCGGGCGGCGTGGTCCCACATCGAATGGGCAATGCCCATCCGAGCATCTCGCCATACGAGTTGTACGACGCCGACGACGGGCAACTCGTGATCGCGGTTGGCAACGACCGCCAGTTCCGCGCGCTGTGCGAGACGATCGACCGGCCAGAGCTCGCCGACGACGCTCGCTTCGCCACCAACACGGACCGCGTGGCCAACCGGACCCAGCTGCGTGAGGAGCTCGACCGGGCGTTGAAGAGGCGCCCGGCGGCCCATTGGAGCGAGGTTCTCACGGACGCTCGGGTGCCCGCCGGCCCGGTCAATGATGTGGGCGCCGCCTTCCGGCTGGCGCGCGAGCTCGGGCTCGAGCCGGTGGTCGAGATCGGAAACGGTGACGGCGCCCCCACGCCGCTGACGCGCAACCCGATCACGATGTCGCGCACGCCGGCGAGCTACCGCTCGGCCCCGCCACCGCTCGGCGAGTCAGGGACGGTCACGTGGTGAGCTCTTCGGGAGCGGTGATCGCCGGCTGCGGAGAGTCTCCATACAGCCGCCACCCCCCTGAAGGCACGACGACGTTGCAAGTCCTGGCCGACGCGGGCGCGCGCGCCCTGACCAGCGCAGCCTTAGAACCCTCCGCCCTCGACGGCCTCGCCGTCTCGTCGTTCTCGCTGGCCCCGGATCACGCCGTCGACCTGGCCTGGCGCCTCGGCCTGCGCCTGCGGTGGCTGATGCAGGACACCAACGGCGGCGCCAGCGGGATCAACATGCTCCAGCACGCCGCGCGCGCGGTTCAGGCCGGGGATGCGCGCGCGATCCTGGTGCTGGCCGGCGACCACCTCCCGCGCGACCGCTTCCAGGACCTGGTCAATAACTACAACCGCGCGACCAGTGAGCACCTGGCGCCGCTGCCGTTCGGCGGCCCCAACTCGCTGTTCGCCATGCTCACCCAGCGCCACGCCGCGGCACACGGCCTGCAGCGCGACGACTACGGCGCGCTCGTCGTCGCCCAGCGACAGTGGGCCGGCGGGAATCCCGGGGCCGCCTATCGCGGCCCGATGTCCCTACACGACTACCTGAACGCGCCCGTCGTCGCGGACCCCTTGGGCGTGTACGACTGCGTGCCGGTGGTCACGGGCGCCGACGCGGTGATCGTGTGCGCGCCGGACGAGCAAACCAAGAACACAGCCGTGGCGATCCGCGCACTGGCGATGAGCGTCAACCCCGACGACCAGCAGGGCGACGGACTGCGCACCGGCCTGGCCGACGTGGCCGACGATCTCTGGCGCGACGCCGGCACCGGACCCGGCGAGATCGACGTGACGATGGTCTACGACGACTATCCGGCGATGGCCCTCGTCCAGCTGGTCGACCTCGGGTTTGCCGGTGACGGCGACGTGCGCTCGCTGATCCACGAGCGGATCGCGACGCGACAAATCCCCGTGAACACGTCGGGCGGCCAGCTGTCGGCCGGGCAGGCCGGCGCCGCGGGCGGACTGCACGGCGTGGTCGAGGCGGTCCACCAACTCCGCGGCGAGGCGGGTGAGCGGCAGGTCACGGGCGCACGTACTGCGCTGGTGGCCGGCTACGGGATGGTCTGCTACCGCTACGGCGCGTGCGCCGGCGTAACGATCCTCGAAGCGATCAGCGGACCATGACCGAGCTCGAGATTCAGCGCTGCGAGCGGTGCGGGACGAACGCGTTCCCCGACCGGCTGTGGTGTCCGGGCTGCGGCGCCGGGGAGCTGGGCCACGTGCCGGCGGGACCGGGACGCGTCGAGGAGGAGACCACGCTGCGCCGCCCGCCTGCGGCCGCGGCAAACGACGAGTCCGTCAGGCTCGGCACGGTACGCCTCCAAGCCGGCCCGCTGGTCATCGCCCGGCTGGCAACCGGCGCGGGAGCCGGGATCCAGGTCCGGCTCGAGCGGACAACGACAGGTGCGATCTGGGCGCGCGCCACGCCCGACTGAACGTCGACCCAAGGAGAAGGCAGATGCGGATTCGCTGGCAGAGCTTCCTCTACCCGCCCCGTCACCGGCAGTACTTCGAGCTGCTCGACGCGCAGCTGCAGAGCTGCTTCGACCACGGCACCGTCCACGAGATCGTCGGGATCGACCCGCCGGACACCATGCCCCACCGCCTATCCGAGACGCGCTGCGGGATGCGGGCTGTGGCGGGAGCAGTTGCGGCCGAGGCTGACGGTTGCGACGCCTTCCTGATCGGCCACTTCCAGGACAGTGGCCTGTACGAGGCTCGCTCGGCGGTCGAAATCCCTGTGCTCGGCTTGGGCGAGACGAGCATGTTGCATGCATGCACGCTCGGCCAACGCGTAGGCCTGGTCACAATCGATCCGATCTTCATCGCCTGGCACCAGGAGCAGATCGTCCGCTACGGACTCAGGGAGCGGGTGATCGGGGTGAGCGCGATGTCGGGGTTGGCGGTTGAGGACTACGTCCGCGCATGCGAGGACGAGGACGCCTTCACCCGCGTGCTGGACCAGTTCGAACGCGCGGTCCAGCCGCTGCTCGCGGCCGGCGCTGAAGTGCTGATCCCCGCCGGCGGCCTGCCGGCGCTGGTCCTGTCACGGCGGCCTGGTCTCGAGGTTGACGGCGCGGCCCTGCTCAACGCGGTCCCGGTCCTGGCCAAGCACGGGGAGGCCGCGGTGGCGCTCGGCCGTCTGGGCCTGCCGATCGCCAGCCGCAAGGGCGCGTTCGCGCTCGCATCGGAGCCCTGCCGGGACGAATTCCTGGCCGCGCTGAGCTGACACGCCTCTACGCGCGGTCCACCGCAGTGGGCGGACTCTCGGCCCGAGCCCGCCTCGCTTTGAGTCGGCCGAGCCCGATGCTTTCCAGACCGCCGTGCTGGATGCGGTCGAGCAGCACCACGACGATCAGGATCACGCCCGTGATGATCTGCTGCCAGTAATCCTGCACGCCCGAGATCGAGAGTCCCTGTTGGAGCGTGGCCAGGAACGCCACGCCGATCGCGGTGCCGCCGACGCCCCCGATCCCGCCGGCGAAGCTCGTCCCACCGAGCAGCACCGCAGCCGCGGCGTCGAAGATCACCTCGCTGCCCACGAGCGGGCTCGCGGCGCCGATTCGCGCGTCCTGGATCACGCCGGCCAGGGCGGCGAGCAGACCGGCCAGCGCGTAGACCGCGAGCAGCGTTCGCCCGACGCGCACGCCCGAGAGCCGAGCCGCGTCCACGCTACCCCCGACCGCGTACACATCGCGCCCGAAGTACGTACTTCGCTGCAGGTACAGGGCGGCCAGGAACACTCCGAGCATGATCCAGGCCGGAATCGGCAGGCCGGCCGCGTGGTTGAAGGCAAGGGCGGTCAGGGCCGGCGAGAGCAGCTGCGTGGTGAAGCTCTTGGACCACAGGTCCACCAGCCCGCCGTACAGCGTCAACGTGCCCAGCGTGACGACCAGGAAGGGAAGTCCCATCTTGCCGATCAGGAAGCCGTTGCCGACCGCCCCGACCGCCAGCCCGAAAGCCAGCGTGATCGCGATCGCGTAGGCGAACGGCACCCCGCTTCCGGCCATCACCTTGCCCAGCGCGATCCCACACAATGCCAGCAACGAGCCCAGGGACAGGTCGAAGCCACCGGTCAGCATCACGAACGTCAGCCCGATCGACACCATCCACAGGACCGCGGCGCTGGTCATCAGCGCGTCGAGATCGGCCGAGGTGAAGAAGCGCGACTGGGTGAGCGAGAAGTAGATGAAGATCGCCAGGAACAGCACCAGCACCGCGAGGAAGCGCTGCCGCAGGGCGGCCTGCCGCATCCGCGTGGCGCCGCCGGAGCCGCGAGGGCGCTTGGTGGCCTCGGAGCGCTCCGCGACGTCAGTGTCCATTGCGAGCCTCGTGGTGTCCGATCGCGTACAGGGCGATCCTCGCCTCGGTGGCCTCCTCGCGAGAGAGGGACGCGACGATCCGCCCGCGGTACATGACGAGAATGCGGTCGCACAGCAACCGCAGCTCGGGCGTCTCGGATGAGCTGACCAAGATTCCCACACCGCCTTCCTTGATCTGATCGAGCAGCTTGTAGATCTCGGCCTTGGAGCCGACGTCCACCCCACGCGTCGGCTCGTCGAGCAGGAGTACCTTGGGCTGGATCGCGAGCCACTTGGCCAGGACGACCTTCTGCTGGTTGCCGCCGCTCAACCGGGCCACGGGAGAGTCCATCGAGTCCGTGACGATCCCCAGCCGGCCGATCGCGTCGTCCACGATCTTGCGCTCCCGGGCGCGGCCGGGCCGACGTAGGCGCCACGTCCGCGAGCCCTCCGCCATCAGGAGGTTCTCCCGCACGGTCATGTCCTGGACGAGTCCGAGCGTCTTGCGCTCGGCCGGCACGTATCCGAGCCCGTGGCGCATCGCGGTGCGGGTGTCGCGGCACAGGGCCGGGCGGCCGTCGATCTCGACCGAGCCCGTGGCGCGGGGAGCGGCGCCGAACAACGCCTCGAGCAGCGCGCTGCGGCCTGCCCCAACGAGTCCGGCGATCCCGACGATCTCGCCCTTCTCGACCTCGAGGTCGACGTTCTGCACGCGGCCGGGAACCCCGAATCCCCGCACCCGCAGAACGGGATTGCGGCTGACCTGTGCGTGCTCGCCCAGCTCGAGCGTCCCGAGCTCGCGCCCGATCATCAGCGAGACGAGGCTGTCGCGGGTGAACTCGGAGATCGGGCCGGTGCCGACCCGCAACCCGTCGCGCAGCACAGTCACCCGGTCGACCAGATCGAACACCTCGTTCATGCGGTGCGAGACGAAGGCCACGGCCACCTTCTGCTGACGCAACGTCCGCACGGCGGCGAACAGGGCCGCCACCTCGTCGTCGGTCAGCGCGCTGGTCGGCTCATCGAGGATCAAAACGCGGGCTTCCATCGACAACGCGCGCGCAATCTCGACCATCTGCTGCTGGTCGGGGCGAAGCGCCTCGACGCGATCGTCCGGATCGATCGCCAGCTCCAGGCGCTCGATCATCTCCCTCGCGCGCGCGCGCGTTGAAACCCAGTCGATGCCGTACCAGTGCCGCGGCTTGCGGGGACCGAGGAAGATGTTCTCGGCCACGGACAGGTGTGGCACGAGCGTTGTCTCTTGGGTGACGGTGGCGATCCCGGCCTGCATCGCAGCGGCGGCGTCGCCGAACCGAACCGGCTCGCCGCCAAGCGCGACCGTGCCGCCGTCCGGCGGGAGCTGGCCCGAAAGGATGCGCAGCAGCGTCGACTTGCCCGATCCGTTCTCCCCCACCAGCGCGTGGATCTCGCCCGCGTGCAGCTCAAAGTCGACGCCGCGCAGTGCATGGACTCCGCCGTAGCGCTTGCGCACCCCCGAAGCCTGGACCAGGACGTCGCTCACAAGGCTGCCTCGAGCGCCGCCGCCGCGGCCAGCACGAGATCCTCTCGATACGGCGCCGCGGCCACCTGCACGCCGATGGGAAGCCCGTCCTCGCGACCGGCCGGTACGCTCGCGGCCGGCAGACCGCCGAGCGCGATCAGGTGCACGTAGTCGAAGGCGCGAAACTCGCCGTAGCGTTCCTGCGGCAGTCCGCCCGGGGGTTCGCCGTGGCGCGGCGCCGATCCCGCCACCACAGGGCACAAGAGCACATCGACCTCGGACGCCAGCGCCCGCACGGCGGCGCGCAGCGCGAACACCCTCGCCTGGACGGAAAACCACTCGGCGGCGCGCGGATTGCGCGCGCTGACGGCATCGAGCAACCCCGACATCAGCGGGTGATGGCGGCCGTCCGCCGCGGCAAGGTCGGCGCGGACCTGGGCGCCGCCGTCAGCTGCCACACACGCGAAGAACAACTCGGTGGGATCCTCCTCCCAGGGCGCGGAAACCTCCTTCACCGCGGCGCCGCCCTCCGAGAGCGCCCGCGCCGCGCGCGCGAGCGCGGCCAGCGTAGCGCAGCTGACGCTGAGCCGGGGATCGTCAGCGAACACCCCGACGCGCAGCCCGTTGAGGCTCACCGCAGTCGCGTCGCCCAGCGGCGCTGGGACCGCGTACGGGTCCTGCCAGTCGGGACCGCTGATCAGCGGCAGCACGAGTCGTATGTCCTCGCTGAAGCGGGCGATCGGCCCGACGCAGAACAGGTCCATGTAGCCGCCGGCCCGCGTCCGCGGCCAGGTGCCGGTGTCCGGGACGCGCCCGACGGTGGGACGCAGGCCGATCACGCCGCAGTAATGGGCAGGAACCCGGAGCGAGCCGCCGCCGTCGGTGCCGATGCCCAGCGGCGTCGCCTCCGTCGCGGCCAGCGCCGCCTCGCCGCCGCTCGAGCCGCCCGGCGTCCGCGAGGGGTCGTGGGGGTGGTTGGTCCGTCCGTGCACGGCGTTGTCGGTCTCGTAGGCGGAGCTGTACTCGGGGACGTTGCTCTTGGCCAGCACGATCGCCCCGGCGTCGCGCAGGCGACTGACCACCGTGGCGTCGCGGGCGGGCACGTAGCCGGCCCGCGCGAACGAGCCCCCGGTGCACGGAAGACCGGCGACGTCGATCGAGTCCTTGATCGTTATCGGCAGACCGAGCAGCGGTCGACTGTCGCCGATGCGTCGCGCAAGGTCGGCCTCGTCGGCGCGCTCGAGCACGGCGTCCGGGTCGATCGCCACCACGGCGTGCAACCGCTCGTCGACGTCGGCGATTCGCCTGAGGTAATGCTCGGCCAGCTCACGGGCGGACAGCTCGCCGCGCGCGAGCATCGACATCCACTGCGTGGCCGACGGCTGAGCCGCCTCAGCGCGCGAGTGCTCGGTGGAAACTGTCAACGGCACTCTTGATCCACATCTGGTTGTCCCAGCCGGCCTGCCGCTCCGCCAGCTCGGGTTCGAGCTCCTCCTCGATCCGCTCCAGCGGCACTCCGTCGGCCCGCAGCGCGGCGACACGATCGCGGACCGCGACCAGGTAGTCGCGCTCGGCGGCGATCAGCCCGACGTCCCCGACCTCGCCGTGCCCGCCGACGACGATCCGCGGCGACAGGGCCTCGAGCCGGTCGAGCGCGGCCAGCCACAGCAGGCCGTCCGCGTCCTCGTCGGGGAAGATCGGCAGGAAGCGGTCTTCCGCCAGGTCACCGGCGAACAGCACGCCGGATTCGGGGAGGAACACGACCTGATCGCCGCGCGTGTGGGCCTGCCCGACGTTGACGAGCTGCACGACGACGCCGCCCAGGTCGAGCTGCGCCCGGGCCCCCTCGTAGGTCACGTCCGGGGCGACGAGCTGGACGTCGGCCAGCAGCTCCGCCAATCCGGGGCCGAAGCCCGAGAACATCTCGATGTATTCCGGACCCTTGGCGGCCATCTCCTCGGCCTGCGCGACGTTGCACACGTAGGTGGCGTCCGAGAACGATTGCGAGCCCAACGCGTGCTCGGGATGGAAATGCGTGGTCGTGAGGAGCAGCCTGCGCCCGCCGCCGAGCCGCCGCGCCTCGGCCAGGATCCGGTCCCCGTTACGCGGCCCCATCGCCGTGTCGATCACGAGCACGGACCGATCGCCCACCACGATTCCCACGTTCGGCACGAACTCCACGCGCTGGTCGGGCATCACGTGGACGTGCTCGGCCACCTCCGCGGTTTGGCCGACGGGAATCAGTGGTGGGCTCTCGATCATCGGGCCGATCTCAGCTGCCCGGATACTCCTGCTTGAGCTGCGTCTCCCATGGGACGATCGAGTTGACGTTGTCCTTGTTGACGAGCACCGGCGGGCCGGCCTTGATCGTGGTCGGGATCTTGACCCCTTCTGAGAGGTCGTACAGCCCCCAGGCGAAGTCCTTGCCCATGCTCGGGTCGTCGAGCTTGATCGTGAACGTCTCGCGGCCGGCCTTGATCGCGCCGAGCGCGTCGCTGCCGCCGTTCTCGCCCGCGAGCGCGGTGTTGGTGATGCCCTGCGAGCGAGCGGCCGAGTAGGCCCCGATCGCCGAGGGGTCGTTGTAGGCCATCACCCCCTTGATCGAGGGGTATTTCCCGAGCAACGAGGTCATCGCCTTCTCGCCGCCGGCGATGTCGTCGCTGGGGTTGGACGCGTTCCCGGCCACCTTGAGCCCGAACTTCTGGGCCCAGTACACATCCTGGTTGATGCTGTACACGATCGAGGGGACCTTGATGGCAAAGTCGATCGTGCCGAGGGTCGCGCCGGACCCGAGCAGCTTGGCCATCTCCTGGGCCGTGAGATATGCACCCATGTCGCGGCCCTGCCAGACCTGGCTCTCATAGCCCTGGAGGCCGGCGGCAGAGGTGTCGGTGAAATTAAAATCGATCGTGACCAGGTGGATGCCGGCGGCCTTGGCGCGTGCCACGTCGGGAGCCAGCGACTTGGGATCGAGCGCGAACACGGCGATCCCGTTGACCTTCTGCGCGATCAGCTGATCGAACTGGCTCACCTGCGAGTTGACGTCGCCCTCCGCGTCCTTCTCGACGTACGTCCCGCCCAGCTTCTGGGTCTCGAGCTTCATCGACTCCCCAAGAATCGTCAAGAACTCGTTGCTTGAGCCCTCGGGGTTAAGGTACGCCAGCGTCAGGTGCTTGGACTTCGGCTGTGGGTAGCTCGAGGGCACCGTCGACTCGAGACCCGAGAACGCCACACTCGGAGCTGCCGCCGGTGCGGCAGTGCTGGTCGCGCTCGAGCTCGCACTCGCGCTCGATGCGGCGCTGGTAGTACTGCTCGAGCTGCTGCCACACGCGCCGACTGCGAGCGCAAGGACGCCCACAGCCGCCAACGTACCGGACCATGCCTTGACTCTCATCCGCTCCTCCGCGTTAGCACCTGTCGCCGCGCCGCCGGTCGGCGGCCTGCATGCATCGCAGCGGTCAAGCGACCGGCGTTGACATTTGATCACATCTCTACCACGTCGGTCCTTAAAGCGCAAGCCTCGTGACCGCGCTAATACGGCGCTAACGTGGCCCCGGCCCGGGCGGTTGACTCTTGATCAACGATCTGGAACGGCGCGCGCCCAGAGCAACCGGCGTCGATCGTTCAGCGCATGAACACGCCGCCGTTGATGTCGTACGTCGAGCCGGTGATGTACGCCGCCTCGTCGGAGGCCAGGAACGCGACGAGTGCCGCAACCTCCTCTGGCGTCCCGACCCTGCCCACGGGGATCCGCGCCACGAGGCCTTGAACGTCAGCCTCTGAAAGCCCGTCCATGACCGGCCCGCTGATCGCTGCCGGCGCGATCGCGTTTACCGTCACGCCATGCGGTGCGAGCTCCGCCGCCACGATCTTGGTCAGGACGATGATTCCGGCCTTTGCCGCGGCGTAGTGCGCTCCCGCGACAAGCCCTCCCTGCTGTCCGGCCAGTGACGAGAGGTTGATGATCCGGCCGTATCCGCGCCCTCGCATATGGCGGCCGGCCAGCTGACAAGCGAAGAACACGCTGCGCAGATTGGTGGCGAGTATTTCGTCCCATTCCTCGGCGTCGATCTCCCAGAACGACCGCGAAACCGTGCGCGCCGCGTTGTTGACAAGCACGTCGATCCGGCCATAGTCGGCGACGATTCGGCCAACGAGGGTGTCGATCGCGGCGTGGTCGCGCACGTCGAGGACCTCGTGTCGCCAGCGGCGGTCTCTGGACCCGCGCGTGTGCGCACTCCGGCTGAGAGCCGCCGCGTCGATGTCCGCGGCGATCACCATGGCCCCCCGGTCATGCAGGGCATGCGCCACCGCCTCTCCGATCCCTCGGCCGGCGCCGGTAACGAGCGCGACGCGCTCTTCGAGCCTGGCACTCATGTGTTTCGCCTGGGATGCTTCATGAGCGCTCCGTCAGCCCGTTTGCTTCATGTGGCTCGCCGTCCTCTCGGCCAGCGCCATGATCGTGATCATCGGGTTCACGCCAGGGGCGGACGGCAAGGCTGAGGCATCACCGATCCACACGCCCTTGATGTCGTGCAGTTCGCCTCGGGTGTCCGCTACGGACACATTCGGGTCCG
The DNA here is from genome assembly GCA_963783415.1 of uncultured Solirubrobacterales bacterium. Taxonomy (GTDB): domain Bacteria; phylum Actinomycetota; class Thermoleophilia; order Solirubrobacterales; family Solirubrobacteraceae; genus Palsa-465. Next base: position 84,360 of record CAWANN010000019.1, on the reverse strand, counting down.
CGCCCATTCGGCACGATGACATCTGGTGGGCTGAGAATGCGCTGTATTGATCGTAAGGCGTGGCGGCAAGGGCGCGCAGATAGTCGTCGAAGTCCTCATCGCCTCGCCAACGCCGCTCCTTGAAGTGGAAGGTGAAGATTTCCTGGGCTCCAGCCGCATGATGCAGCCGGGCCATCTCGACATGGGCGCGCGCTGCGATACGGCGATCGAGGTCGTCTTGGAGCTCCCACCGCACCAACGGTCTCCCGTCCTGATCGAGGCGAACCTCCCCGCTGCCTTCGTCGTGAGCCACGGCGTGCCACGACGCCATGTGCGGCATCTTCAGCATCTCGAGCTTATGGCGTCGACCGTCCGTGAATGCCATTTGTCCGGACCAGAAGCCCGGACTGAGCGTTAGGGACTCGACGAGGAAGCCGCCGCCACCCTCGCAATGCGTCAGATCGAACGACACCGCTGATTGGATCTGTCCGCTCCAGGCATTGATCGGGTCGGTGTAGATGCCGGTCAAGATCCAGGTTGGATGCACCGCGAGGTGTTTTCCGACCGCGAGACCTCCTATCTGCGATCGGAGCAGCAAAGCCGGAGACTCCAGCCCGCCGGCCGCAACCACAACGGTTGGCGCCTCCACCAGGAGGCGCCGACGTTGACCTCCCGACTCGATCGTCGCCTCCACGCCCGCGGCCTCGCCGTTCCGCGTGATGATCCGTTCGGCTTGGCACCCGACGACGAATCGCGCGCCCGCTCCAGCGGCGTCCTCGAGGTAGGTCTTCACGGTTGAGCGTTTGCAGCCCTGCTGGCATCCCCAGTTGCAGTAGCCGCAAAACCGGGGATCGTCGTCGAGTGAGGCATTTCGAGCCAGGCGCACGTGCCCGTAGCCACACGCGGTTAGGCCTGCCACCATGCGCTCGGTGTTCGCGTTGTAGTGCGTCGCCTCGACGTTGACGCCCAGCCTTTCCCAAACCGCGTCGAGGAACCCGTCGAAGGCTGGCCCGTCGACCCCGTCCAGCCCGAGGTTCGCCCATTGGCGTCTGATGTCGTCGGGTGGCCGGAGACAGACCATGGAGTTGATCACCGTGCCGCCACCGAGGGCCGAGCCGGCGAGCAAGCCCAGGTCCCCGGTCTCGGACCACAGCATGCCTCCGCCCAGGTAGAGGTCGCGGGCCGCCGAGTCCGTCTGCAGAAAATCGGACTCGGTGCGATACGGGCCGGCTTCGAGAACGAGCACGTTGCGTCCGGTCGCAGCAAGCCGCGCAGCGATGACTGATCCGCCCGCTCCTGAGCCGACGATGCAGACATCGACCGACATAGTGGACTCAGCAGCGTCGATGTCGAGCACCGGAAGTGTTTTCGGCGCGGCCCCCGGCGGGGGCGGAGCGGTCACAGGCCCCGGATAGCCCGCGGCGTCCCACGCCACCCTTCTGCCATCGGGACCTACGGTGCTGAACCATGCGCCGAACGCGAGCGCCTTGAGGACGCGGATGGCAAGCCGGCTCCGCTCGTCGCGATCGCCGGCGCGAAGGAGCGCAGCCGTTCTCTCGGGCTGCGACTGGTGCGCGAACCCGTTGCCGGACAGCGACTCCACCAGCTCGACGACCGCGGTCCGCGCGTGAACGGCCAAGGCCGGGATCGCGGTCGCGGTTGTCTGATCGACGCCGAGCTGCGCTGCCCGGAGGCGAAGGAATTCACCGATCGGTCCGGCCTCGGGCGTGTCGACCGTCGGAAGCAGCGTGTCGCACACCGCGCTTAGCGTGTCCGAGTTCATTTAAGCCCCTTAGATCATTGTGGGCTCGGCGCGTGTTTGATCATATCTCAGATATACGATAACCTCGCTGACCGTCATGAGCCAGGCGACCACGGTCGTGGGAAACCGACTCGACGCGTTGTGCGACAACGTGCTGAGTGATGTTGTGGCCTGGCGGCGTCATCTTCACGCCCATCCCGAGCTGTCGTTCGAGGAGCATCAGACCGCGCAGTTCATCGTCGATCGCCTGGCGGACGCCGAGAGCATCGAGATCACGCGACCCTCGGGAACAAGTGTGGTCGGCGAATTACGGGGCGGCTCGCCGGGGCCCACAGTCGCGATCCGGGCGGATTTCGACGCCCTGCCGATCCTCGAGGAGACGGGTCTTTCATTCGCATCCACCACCCCCGGCGTCATGCACGCGTGCGGGCACGATGGTCATACCTCGATCCTGCTCGGCGCCGCTACCGTGCTCTCCAAGCTTCGGACAGAGCTCCCGGGCACCGTCCGGTTCCTGTTCGAGAACGGTGAGGAGGCACTTCCGGGCGGCGCCGCCGGCATGGTGCAGGCGGGCGTGATGACCGGCGTCGATCGCGTCATCGGCCTCCATCTGTGGGCGCGTGAGCCAATCGGCGACATCACGGTTCGCGCCGGGCGTCTGATGGCCGCGTGCGATGTCTTCCGAATCGAGGTCCACGGCCGAGGGGGACACATTGGTAGCCCCCACGCTGCCGTCGACCCGATCGCCATCGGCGCGCAGATCGTCGCCAACCTGCAGCACATCGTCGCCCGCGAGGTAGATCCGCTCGAGCCGGCCGTGGTCGGAGTGACTGAGTTTCATGCCGGACATGCGGTCGGGATCATTCCCGAGTCCGCAGCCATCTCCGGTGGCACCAATGTGTTCTCGGTCGAGGTGCAGGATCTTCTCGAGCGCCGGATTGGTCAAATCGCGACCGGTGTGTGCGCGGCTCACGGAGCGACTTGCCAGTACGAGTACACGCGCGGCTACCGGGCGGTCATCAACGACCCCGATACAACTGCGATCGTCGCCCGAGTCGCCTCCCGGCTGTTCGGCGAGGAGTCTGTCGTGGTCGGTCAGCCGACCATGGCCGGCGAAGACTTCTCCGCTTTTCAGGCTGCGGCGCCGTCGTGCTTCGTTCTGGTCGGCGCGGCTAACGCCTCCAAGGGGATCACCTTCGACCACCATCACCCTCGGTTCGATGTCGACGAAGCCGCATTCGCCACCGCACTGCGCCTCTTCGTCCATAGCGCCGTCGAGCTTCTGCGCAAGAGCGCCTAGCAGCGCGCGCCTGTCTGTTACGTAGTGTCAGTCACAGGTTCGCGCGAGCAGGCTCGCCGTCTCGGCGGCGAAGCGGCGGACGATCTCGCCGGCGGGAAGGATCTCGCGGATGGCCCCAACCCCCTCCCCGGCAAAGAGCGCCATCGCCTCCACGGCGCCGGTCGCGTCCGCGACGGGGGCGAAACCGGCGAAGCGGGGGACCTGAATTCGCTCCTCGCCCGCCGACATCTCGCCGACCACAGCCGCCGGCGCGGCCGCCTCCGCGGCCTCGATCGCGCTGCGCAGCACGCGGTGCGGTGCCCCCGGCCACAACTCTCCAAAGCGGTCGGTATAGACGGTGTCCGGGCCGTCCGCGGCCACCAGCGCCTCCTTGTAGCGGTCGTGGAAGTCGCTCTCGACCGACGCCACGAACCGCGTCCCGAGGCGCGCGCCGCCGGCGCCGGCCGCCAGCACGGCGGCCATCGCGCGCGGCGACGATATGCCGCCCGCGGCGACCACGGGCACCGTGACCTGCTCGAGCGTGTCGGCGAGCAGTGGCAGCAGCGCCCGCGTTCCGCGGACGTGGCCGCCCGCCTCCAGACCCTGCACGGCAATGACGTCCGCGCCGCAGGCCTCAGCGCGGCGCGCCTCGTCGACGGAGCCGACTTGCCACCCGGCTAGCGCGCCGCCCTCATGGACGATCGCGAGCAGCTGCGCGTCCGGATCACCGTAGAAGAACTCGACTAGGTCGCCGTGCTCGGCCGCCGCCTCCAGGACGGACCGGTGCGCTTCACGGTCGAAGAACGGCTCGACGAAGTTGACCCCCATCGGGCCGATCGCCCGTCGGCGGACCTCCTGCAGCGCCTCGGAAAGCGCCTCCACCCCGGCTAGCGCACCGCCCAGCATGCCGAGGCCACCAGCCGCCGTCACGGCGACCGCCAGCTCGACGTTGAGCCGCGCCCCCGAACCCGGCCTGCTGGATCGGCAGGTCGCAGCCGACCAGGCGCGTCCAGGGCGTCGTGAGCAGGCTCAGCGCTCCGAGGTCGTCAAGGCCTGCACCAACGTCTCCGCGGCCTCGGGCCGGGGGCCGTCGTCCCCGGCAACCGGGTCCTCCGCGACCGGGGTGGCCGCTGCCTCGGCGGGGCCGAAGAGATCCTCCCGCAGGTCATCGCCGAACGGATTCCAGATCAGGCGGCCCACTTCGATGAGCGAAAGGTCGAGATCGGCGACCGCTATGCCCTCCTCGTAGTCGGGCACCGAGGCGAGCGTGCGCCCGAGCGGGTCGATGATGTAGCTGCCGCCGCTGTGCGCCCAACGCGATCCCAACGCCCCGCCACTGGGCTCCGGGTCGGTCACCTGACTGGCGATCACCACAAACGTACCCGTGTCGAGCGCGTGGGCGACGCCGAGCTCGCGATGGGCCTCGAGCCGCCCGCGCTGCTGCGCGAGGAGGCGTGGCGCCGGCCCCGTCCACAGCGCACAGTGGATCTCCTCGCCCAGGGCACCGAGCGCCCGGCGGTATAGCGGGTGGTGGTTCTCGAAGCAGATCGCGGTCCCGACCCGCCCCGCAGCGGTTTCGAACAACCGCACGTCCTCGCGCCCGCCGCGCTGGAAGTAGAGCCGCTCGTGCATCACCGCAACCAGCTTGCGGTGGCGGCCAAGGTAGCTGCCGTCGCGGCCGATCGCCACCGCCGTGTTCCACAGCGCGGCGCGGCGATGGGGGTGCCTTTCGGCCACGCCCACGATCAGGTCGGTGCCGGCGTCACGCGCGATATCGCCCAGCGCCTCCGTGATCGGTCCCGGGATCACCTGCGCGGCGGCCACATAGGCGGTGAAGTAGCGCTGGATGTCGGACCAGTTTTCGAGGCCTTCCGACGTGGACGGAAACGGATCCGGCACGTAGCGGGGATAGCCCGGCAGCAGCAACTCCGGGAAGACGACGAGCGCGGCGCCCGCGGATGCCGCCTCGGCGGTCAGCTCGCTGATCTGGGCGAGACCTGACTCCACGTCCAGCGGCGCTCCGAGGGTCTGCACGGCGGCGACTCTTGGCATGGGCCGGCCGACTCTAACAGTTGGCATGTCACATGTCACGATGTTTTCAGCGCCGTCGCGAGCAGGCGGGCGGCAGCCAGCAGATCCGCCTCGACGCCGCGCCGCCCGACGAGCTGGACGCCGGCCGGCAGTCCAGCGCCGTCGCGAGCAACGGGAACGACGACCGCCGGCAGGCCCAGCGCACTGGCGAGCTTGCAGTGCTCGAAGCGTTCGAACACGCCGTCGAGACGTCCGGACTCGTACGCCGTGGTGGCGGCCGCCGGGAGCAGGACCGGCCCTCGGCTGGCAAGCCAGGCATCGGCCCGCTCCGCGAGTGCGGCGAGCGCCGCCAGTTCAGCCTCGCCGTCCACCGGGGGTGGCGGGTCCGCCTCCAGCGCGGCCCAGATGGCCCACGCCTGGGGCGAGACAACGTCCGGCCCCGCGGTCACCAGCTCGCGTAGCAGCGCATGCGTCTCGGCCGCGGTCACGGCGTCGAAGCGCGCCTGCGCCTCGGCACGCCCGGGGGGCTCCCCCGTGCTAACGGCGAGGCCTTGCGCGGCGAACGCCGCCGCGGCGCGCTCGACGACGGCCCGACATGTGGGCGAGACCGACCGGTCGGTCGCATCGGGCGCCACCGCGACCGCATGCGGCGGCGAACCCGCCGCGAAGCGTCCGGTCAGTGCCGACAGAGCGAGCTCGAGATCCCCGACGCTGCGCGCGAGCGGGCCACAGGTCGACAGGGCCGCACGCGCGGACCCCCGAGACGCCACCGCTGCGCCGTCCCCCGGGATCGCGCCCAGGCCAACGCGCAGCCCCGCGATGCCGCAGAAGTGCGCCGGGCACCGGATCGACCCGCCGTAGTCGCCGCCCAGCCCGAGCGGGGAAAGGCCGGCAGCGATCGCGGCCCCCTCCCCACCGCTGGAGCCGCCCGGCGAGCGGGCGCCGTCATGCGGGTTGCGGGTGGCTCCATGGACGCGGTTCGCGGCGTCGGGGAACAGCGCGAGCTCGGACATGTTCGTCTTGCCGAGCAGGATCCCCCCGGCCGCCCGCAGGCGGGCGACTGCCGGCGCATCGTGGTCGGCCCGTCGCGGCGGGCGCGCCAGTGAGGCGTCGCGCGACTCCAAGCCGGTCACCGCGAACGCGTCCTTGACGCTGAACGGCACGCCCGCGAGCGCCGCAAGCGGACGGCCCCGGGCGCGGTCACGATCAACGCGACCTGCCTGCGCACGGGCGCGCTCGGCGTCGACCACGACGAAGGCGCCCAGCTCGCGATCCAGCGACTCGATGCGGCCGAGGTGCGCATCGACGAGCTCGAGCGCCGACACGGTCCCGGCCTGGACCGCAGCGGCCATCGCGCGCGCCTCGAGCTGGGTTAGCTCCGCGGCCGCCGTCGACATTTTTGCGTCCTGCGCACTCGGGTTTGCATTCGCGCCCATGACATGTTACATATCAGAAGATGGTCCCGCCCCTCGCCAAGCTCGAGCGCGTCGGCTTGGCCGACGAGGTCTATGAGGCATTGCGCGAACGCCTCGTCAGCGGGAGCTTCCGCTCGGAGGAGAAGCTCAGCCTCCAAGAGCTCGCCCTGCAACTGGGCGTTTCCCGCAGCCCCGTGCACCAGGCGCTCACGCGACTGGTCGCCGAAGGGATGCTCATCGTGCGCCCTCGGCGCGGCTACTTTGTCGCGCCGCTCACATCCAAGATCGTGGAGGACGCCTACGACGTGCGGCTCGCGCTCGAATTGCTGGGCGCGGAGCGAACGGTCGGGAGGCTCTCGCCCCATCAGCTCGCCGTGCTGCGCACGCGCATGGAGGCCACCCTCGTCCACCGTGACGCGCCCGGCGGCAGCTGGCACGACGCCAACCGCCGCTTCCACATGTTCCAGATCGACCTGGCGGACAACCAGCCGATGTCCGATGCGTACCGCCGGCTGAGCGTGAACCTCCTGATGGAGCGGGTGCTGGGCGGCAAGGGAGGGCCGTGGATGGAGGCGATGAACCGCGAGCACATCGAGATCGTCGAGGCCTTCGAGGCGAGCAACCTCGCCCGCGCACAGGATGCGATCCGCCGACACAACGAAAGCGGCCGCCGGATCGCGGTCGAGGCCATCGAAAGACATGGAGGCAAGGCATGACCTCGACCATGGCCACGCCCGGGACCGGCGCAGCGCTGCCGAGCGAGCGTGAGCGGCGCGCCGCGGCCCTCCAGGAGCTCATCACGGCTGAGGACCTAGACGTCCTCGTGCTCGCAGCCAACGACTACCGCGGTCATAAGGGCACGCTGCGTTGGGTCGCCGACTTCAACCTCGCCCACCGCTACGGCTACGCCATCGTGGGGCGCGGCCGCGCGCCGGAGCTCCTGCTGCCGGTCAACCTCACGATGAATCCGCGCGGCGCCTGGGACGTGCCCGTGCGCTACGCGCGGCACGTCTCGACGGGCCTGGTGGAGGCGTTGCGCGAGCTGGGTCAGCCGCGGCGAATCGGCGTGGTCGGCCTCGGCGACGTGATGAAGGTCGATGATTACCGCGCGTTGTCTGCCGCGTTTCCGGGCGCTGAGCTCGTCGACTCAGGCCCGGCGTTCGAGCGCGTGCGTGCGGCCAAGACACCCGAGGAGCTCGAGGGCGTCCGCGAGGCGACGCGCATCGCGGAAGCGTGCTTCGCGCGGCTGCTCGAAACCACCCGCGAGGGGGTCACGGAGCGCGCAATCGGCGCGGCGGTTGCCGGTGAGGCGCTCGCTCAGGGCGGCGAGGACCTGCTCTTCCTGACCATGTACGGCCGGCCGGCCGGCGATGGGACGGTCATCGGCCACTTCGGGCAGCCGCGCGACCGGGTGCTGCGCCCCGGCGACGTGTCGACGTTCTCCTTCGAGCTCGTCGGCCCCATGGGCTACTGGATGGAGCTGTCCCGAATGGTGTCGATCGGCCCCCCGAGCGACGAGCAGCGGCGCATGAACGCCGCCGTACAGGCCGGGCTCGAGGCGGGCGCCGCGGCGTTGCGCCCGGGCGCGCTCGCGCCGGCCGCCCAGCCGGCGATCGAGGAGGCGGTTGCCCGGCACGGTGCCACCTGCGCCTACTGGTCGGGCCACGGCCTCGGTCAGGACGTCATCGAAGAGCCGTGGGTTGGGCTCGAGGTGGTGCAGGACCGTGACTCGCGGCTCACCTTCCCCCTGGAGACGGGCATGACCCTCGCGCTGCACCCGTATGTGATCGACAGCGACGAGCGCGCGACCGGTTATATGGCCGACACCTTCATCGTTGAGGCCCTCGGCGCCACCCCTGTCTCCACCGTGCCCCGCGACATCCACGTCGTCTGATGGCCACCGCCGCCACGGATCCGATCCTCGCGTCGGTGCTTCAGCGTCGTGTCGTGGCCATTTCGCAGGAGATGGCCACCGTGCTGATGCGCTCGTCTCGGTCGCCGATCTTCAACGAGATCGGGGACCTCGTCACCGTGATCTTCGACCGCTCCGGACGCACGCTTGCCCAGACCGAGTATGCGTCGATTATCGCCAACGCCGCCCAGCCGCCCCTGGCATACATCATCGAGTACTTCGACGGCGACCTGCACGACGGTGACGTCATCATCCACAACGACGTCTACACCGGCGGCAACCAGAACGCGGACGTCGGTGTTTTCGTGCCGATCTTCCACGACGGTGAGCTGGTCGCGTGGACGGCCAGCAAGGGACACGTGGCCGACATCGGCGGCATGACCGCCGGCGGCTACAACCCGCTCGCCCGCGAGGTGTGGCAGGAGGCATTCCGCATCCCGCCGGTCAAGCTTCACGATCGCGGCCAGCTCCGGCGCGACGTGTGGGACCTTGTGCGGGCCAACATTCGCCTCGACATCGTGGCCGAGGATATTCAGGCCATGATCGGCGCGTGCACGATCGGGAAGCGGCGGCTGCTCGAGCTGCTCGGCCGTTACGACGTCGAGGTGTTCGAGCGACACATGGATTACGTGATCGAGGCATCCGAGCGTCAGGTACGTGCCGAGATCGAGCGCTGGCCCGACGGCGTCTACCGGGGCGAGAGCTGGATGGTGTCCGACGGCCTGGATCCGGCGAAGCGTTACCGCATCGCTGTGTCGATCACGATCGACGGGTCAGACATCACGTTCGACTTCTCAGATACCGACGACCAAGCACCTGGGTTCACCAACATGCCGCCCGCGTCGGCGACCGGTGCCATCCGGATCGCGTTCCTCATGCTGGTCACCGCCGGCGGAGTGGACGTTCCCACTAACAGCGGGCTGTTCGCGCCCATCCACACGGTCTTCCGCGAAGGCTCACTCCTACACCCGCGCTTCCCGGCAGCCACGATTTTTGGCAACCAGATGTGCGACGAGGTGCTCGAGGCCATCATGCTTGCGCTCGCCGACGCGCTGCCCGACCGCGTGACCGCCGGATGGAACCAGTACCTATGCACCACGCTGACCGGAATCGACCCGCGCACGGAGCAGCCATCGGTGTCCCTGACCATCTTCCAGCGCGGCGGGCCAGGCGCCATGAAGGGCTGCGACGGCTACGACGCGCTGGGGTTCACGGGAACGCCGGGCAGCATGCGTTCGCCCGACATGGAGATGTTCGAGCTGTCCACCCCCCACATCATGGAGTACTACGAGTACCTCCCCGACTCGGCCGGCGCCGGCCAGTGGCGCGGGGGCTACGGCACCCATTCGAGCTGGCGCTTCTATGGAGAGCAGGAGCTCGGCGTGACGATCGGGGATGACGTCGCCGCCGAGGGCGCCGAGCCGGCGCCCGGGCTGTTCGGCGGCCATCCGGCAGGACTCAACGAGCTGGAGCTGCGCCTTCCCGATGGGACCGTCCGCGACTGGGGCTCGAAGGAGATCATCTACGACATCCCGCCGGGCGCGGTGTGCGTGTCGCGCAATGGCGGTGGGGCGGGGTACGGCGATCCGCGCCGGCGTGATCCCGAGCTCGTGCTCTCCGAGGTGCGCGACGGCCTGTTGAGCGTCAAGGCGGCGCGCGAACGCTACGGCGTGGCGATCGCCGCCGACGAGCGGTCGATCGACGGCGAGGAGACCCGCCGGCTACGCGAGGGGGCGCGGGCATGAGCTACCGCGTGGGCATCGACGTGGGCGGTACCTTCACCGACTTCCTCGTGCTCGGCGATGACGCACGCCTCGTCCACAAGACGAGCTCGACGCCGGACGACCCGTCCCGGGGCGTGGTTGCCGGCCTGAGCGAGATCGCCGGGGCGCTGGGCATCGATCTGAAGGCGCTCGTGGCAGGCATCGACGTCATCGTTCACGGCACCACGGTCACCACCAACGCCGTCCTGACCCACCGGGGCGCGCGGACCGGCCTGCTCGTGACCGAGGGGTTCCGCGACGTGCTCGCGCTGCGCGACGGCACCCGCGAGGCGCCGTACGACAACCGCCTGACGCCGCCGGAGCCGCTGGTCCCCCGCTACTTGCGACTCCCTGTCGGCGGCCGCGTGGACGCGGCGGGCGAGGAGATGCGCCCGCTCGCCGATGACGACGTCCGGGCAGCGGCGCGCACGTTCGCCGACGAGGGCGTGCGGGCGGTGGCGATCTGCTTCATGCACTCACCCGCCAACCCCGCCCATGAGCGTCGCGCCCGCGACCTGATCGATGAGCTGCTGCCGGACGCATACGTCACCGCGTCGTCCGATCTGCTGCCGCAGGTGCGCTACTACGACCGCACGAGCACGACGGTGTTGAACGCGTACGTGGGCCCCATCATCGCGGACTACCTCACGGCGCTCACGCAACGGCTCGACGAGCTCGCGTTCACGGGCACACTGCTGATCATGCAGTCCAACGGTGGTGTGGCGACGCCGGCTGAGATGGCGCGGCGGGCGGCGCTCTCGTTGCTGTCCGGGCCCGCTTCCGGGCCGACGGCGGGCCTGTGGCATACCGAGCCTCACGGCGTCCGCGACTGCATCACGATCGATATGGGCGGCACGAGCTTCGACGCGGCGCTCGTTGCCAATGGCGAGCCGCCGCTGATGGTGGACGGGATCGTGGACCGCTGGCGTCTGGCGCTGCCCACCATCGATATTCACACGATTGGCGCCGGCGGCGGCTCGATCGCTCGCGTCGACAACGGCGGCCTGCTCCACGTGGGGCCTGACAGCGCTGGGGCGATGCCCGGCCCCGCCTGCTACGGGCGCGGGGGAACGCGTCCGACCGTCACAGACGCCGACCTCGTCCTCGGCTACCTCGATGAGACGTCCTTCGCTCACGGCGCCATGGCGCTCGATCGCGCGGCCGCGGTGGCGGCGCTCGCGCAGATCGCCAAGCCGCTCGGGCTCAGCATCGAGGAGGCGGCCGCCGGCGTCTACGACCTCGTGAACGTCACCATGGCCACCGGCGTCCGTGACGTCAGCGTGCGGCGCGGTTTCGACCCGCGCGACTTCCCGCTCCTCGTTGCCGGTGGCGCCGGCCCGCTGCACGCCGCGGCGATCGCGGCGGAGCTCGAGATCCCCTCGCTCATCGTTCCGCGGGAGTCGTCGATCTTCTGCGCGGCCGGCATGCTCATGTCCGACTTCAAGCACGACTACGTCCGCGCCCACACGGCGCCGCTGGCCGGGGCGGACCTCGACGAGATCGGCGCCCTGTTCGACGAGATGACCGCCGCCGGTCGCGCCACGCTGACACGCGAGGGCGTCGCGCTCGACCGCATCGAGGTGAGCGCGACGCTCGACCTGCGCTACATCGGCCAGTGGCACGAGCTGACCGTCCCGGTGTCGCTGCCGCTCGATCCGCATGCGGTCGCGGTCGCCTTCCACGCCGAGCACGACCGGCTTTTCGGTTACGCGTCGCCGGACCAGTCGATCGAACTGCTGGCGGTACGCCTCTCGGCGGTGGGCCGGACGGTGAAGCCCCCGCTGCAGGAGTCCGATTGGGGCGCGGCGGATGCGGGCGATGCGCTGCGGGGGCATCGCGCCGTCTGGTCCCGCCGCGAACGCGCCCGCGTCGAGACGCCCGTCTACGATGGCAAGTCCCTCGGGGCGGGAGCGACACTCACCGGACCAGCCCTCGTCGAGCTCGCCAACACCACGATTGCGGTTCCCGAGGGGTTCGCGCTGGCGGTTGATCGGTTTGGCTCCTTCCTGCTGTACGCCGGCGAGCGTGGCGCTGCGTTCGCGCGGCGGCTGGTCCCCGGCGTGGCCGGGGCGTCAGGGTCATGAGCACGGCCGGCTGCGGCGTGCTGGGCGCGGGCACGATGGGCGGCGGTTTCGCCGTACGCCTCCTCAAGCACGGCCACGCCGTCGTCGTGCACGACATCGATCCCGGCCGGGCGCAGGCGCTGGTTGAGCAAGGCGCCCGCGCCGCCGCATCGCCGCGCGAGCTGGCGGCGGCGTGCGATCAGGTGATCGTGGCGCTCCCTGACACGCCGCACATCCTGGCCGCTTGGGAGGGCGAGGACGGTCTGCAGGCCGGTCTTCGCCGTGGCGCGCTGGTGCTGATAGCGAGCACGGTGAGTCCAGACACGCCGCGCGAGCTGGCACGACATGTAGCGTCGCTCGGCGTTGACCTGCTCGACACACCGGTCAGCGGCGGTCCGGTCGCCGCCCGCGCCGGCAACCTCGCGATCATGGCCGGCGGCTCCGACGAAGCCTTCTCGCGCGCGCGGCCGCTGCTCGACGTGCTGGCTCGACCGTCGTCCATGTCGGCCCGCTCGGCCATGGCGAGATCGCGAAGCTCGCGAACAACCTCATGGGCGCCACCATCACGCTGGGCATCGCCGAGGGCCTGACGCTCGCCGCGAAGGCCGGCGCCGACCTCGAGCGCGTCTGTGCCGCGATCGCCGGCGGTAGCGGAAGCAACTGGATCCTGCGCGAGTGGATGCCGCGGACGTGCTCGGCGGCTCGACTGAGCCGCACTTCGCCCTCGACCTTATGTGCAAGGACATGGAGCTCGTCCGGCGCTTCGCCGAGGAGCTTGACGTGCCGCTCGCCGCGGGACGGCTCGCGCAGGAGACATTCACCCGCGCGGCGGAGGCCGGGCACGGCGGCGCCGACTTCTCGATTATCGCGGAGCTCGCTGCTCGCGAGGCCGGCACTACGGTCGCTGGTCGACTATCGCACCGACAGAACGGAGTGACATGGGAACCGTGAGCTATGACTTCTCTGGCGAAGTCGTACTCGTCACCGGGGCCGCCCGTGGGTTAGGCCGCGACATTGCGGTGGCATTCGCGCGCGACGGCGCGCGTGTGGCGGTCAACGACATGCGGACGCAAGTCGAGGGCGTGCCCTACGGAACCGGCACAGCCGAGGACCTGGCTCAGACGGTCGCGGAGATCGAGGCGGCAGGCGCCGAGGCGCTCGACATCCAGCCGACGTCCGCCGTGAGCAGGACGTCGAGCGCATGATTGCCACGACGGTCGATCGGTTCGGGCGCATCGACGTGCTGGTCAACAACGCCGGCGTATACGCCGGTGGCCGCGCGACCGAGCTGACCGAGGCGCAGTGGGACGTCGTCGTCGACGTCGACCTCAAGGCGCCGTTCCTCTGCTCCAAGCACGCCGCCCGCCACATGATCGGTCGTGGCGGCGGGGGCCGTATCGTGACGATTTCCTCAACCTCCGCACTCGTCGGCATTCCGGACCAGGTCAACTACCAGTCCGCGAAGCATGGCGTCGTCGGTCAGATACGCACCCTCGCGCTCGAACTCGCGCCGCACGGCATCACCGTCAACACGATTTGCCCCACCGTGGTGGACACGCCCATGCTGGATTACCTCATGGGGATCGGCCAGGCCTACTTTCAGGAGGTCAGCCGCCTCTGCGGCGCCTCGACCGTCTTCCCCGGCCTCGACAACCTCGAGCCGCGCGATGTGTCGCACGCGGTCCGCTGGCTCGCCTCGGACGCCGCCCGCTACGTGACGGGCATCGCCCTCCCGGTCGACGGCGGCTTCACTTGTAAGTAGCGCACTCCTAGCTGTCTCTGAGCTCATCCCGCGCGAACGCGCCAACGACCTCGACGAATCGGTCTGGCTCGTCGAAATGCACCGGATGGGATGAGTCCTCAAAGATCAGGGCGCGACCGTCCTGGACATGTTCCGCTATCCACGTAGCGAGCTCGCGCGGATAGAACGGGTCGTGCGCGCCGTACAGAGCAAGCGTCGGAATGCGGATTTGTGGAAGGAAGGAAGTGAAGTCGAGCTTCGTCTGCTCCTCAACGATTCGCATCGCCGCGTCGAGCGGTGTCTGAAGGTGGATGAAGTAATACAGCTCCGTCCAGCGTGATTCCTTGTCGAGATTGGAGACCTGCGCAAACGTATACTCGGACTCAGGGAAGCTCGCGGGCACCTCATCGATATAGCGCCGCAGGTCGTCCTCGGTCATCGCCCATGGCAGTTCCTCGGTCCGCCGCAAGCTGATCGGCCCATTTACGAGCACGAGCTTTGCCGCCCGGTCGCCCCCTCGCTGCAGGTACTGGAGAGCGATGGTGCATCCCATGGACCACCCAACCAACGTCACATCGCGCGCGTCTAGCTCCGACAGTACGAAGGAGAGATCTTCCGCGAGCACGTCGAAGTCATATGCGTCGTCCCCAACCGGCTTGTCTGACTCTCCCATCCCGCGGTTATCAAAAGCGATGACCCGGTAGCCGGCCCGCGCGAAACGGTAGACCGCGGGATCCCAGGCGCGGTGTGACCCCTTCCAGCCATGGACGAGCACTATCGTCGGCGCAGCAGACGGATTTCGGTGCGCATAACGCAACCTATAGCCGTCCGGTGTCGTAAGGAAGCTCACCGTGCCTTCTCTCCTAACCTGTAGACCCGTCGTGCGTTCAGGGAGAACAAATGCCGCCTCGTCTCGTCATCTAGCTGCAGGTCTTCGACAGCGGCGACCGCCTCGGCGAAGTCCTCAGCGCCACTCAGTGCGGGATAATTCGTTCCAAACAGCACCTTCTCGCGCCCCGCCATGACTGCTTGCGGGGACGCGTTCGCCAAGTAGTCCACCAACTCACGGGCCCAGTCTCGCGGATGGAGCCCGTCAGCGCCGATATATACATGCGGGTGCTTGGACGCGACTGCCACCAACTCTCGCTCCCAGGGGTAGCCCGTGTGGATGCAGACGATCCGGAGATCGGGGAAATCACCCGCCACGGTATCGATCGCGGCAGGATGGCCCACGCTCGGGAGACGCGGCTGCCACGCTTTACCGACCTGGATCTGGATCGGGACGTTGAGCTCCACGCATTTGGCGTAGAACGGGTAGTAGCGGCGATGGTCCGGAGGTAGACCGAACCAATGTGGGTAGCTGTGAGCGCCGACGAATCCCAGCTCGGTAACAGCCCATTCCAGCTTCCTGATTCCCCCTGACACATCTCTTGGATCGATGCCGGCCTGCCCGGAGATGCGGTCCGGGTAGGCGCCAGCCATCTCCGCGACGGCTTCGTAGGCCACGGCCCACTCACCGCCCGTATGCGCCGGAACGAGTACACGCTCTATTCGGCCCGCGTCCATCAACGCGATCAAGTCGGACAGGACGTAGGCCCGGTCCCACGTCCCGTCTCGCCTAAAGCTTCCTTGGAGCTGCGGCGACTTCACATAGATGGTGTCGCGGACTTCGACGGTCGCCGGCAGGCAGCTGATGTCCACGATGTCCGGTGCGGTCATGTACCGACCTGAGCGTCGGTCCTCGCACCTCGTCTGGCCGCGCGCTTCTGTTGAGCCCTGTAGCCACGGTGCCGGAGGACGCTGAGGCCCACCGCCGCGATCAAGACGACGCCGCTAACCATCCCTTGCCAGAACGCGGAGACGTTACTCAGCGTCAGCCCATTCTGGATCACGCCGAGAAAGAGGACGCCTATCACGGTGCCGAGTATCCCGCCTTCTCCACCGGTAAAGCTTGTCCCGCCAATCAGGACAGCCGCCAGGACGGTGAGTAGCAGCGTCGGATCCACAGTCGGATCGGCCGCGGTCAGGCGTCCCACCGCAACCAACCCGGCGATCGCCGCAGCCACGCCGGCGATCGTGTACACGCCAATCAAGACTCGTGACACGTTGATCCCGTTCAAGCGGGCCGCTTCTACATTCGATCCGATGGCGAACACCGAGCGCCCGAAAGGCATATAGCGTAGGACGACGCTGGCAATGATCGCAAGGCCGACGTCGAAGATCAAAAGTATTGGGATGGGGCCCACGCCGTTATTAACGAACGCGTTGATCGGGCTGAAACCCGGGTGACCGAACACGCTCACCGTCTGCCCGTTGTAGACAACGAGCGCGAAGCTTTGCCAGATCGACAGAGCACCGAGAGTTACGACAAGAAAGGAAATCTTGGCCTTGGTGATCAAGAGCCCATTCAGGAGGCCGATTACAAGACCTAGCGCGAGCGTGGCGATCAACGCGAGCGCGAAACCCCAACCGGCGTTCAGCGCCAACCCGAGGACCATGCCCGTGGCTGTTGCGGCCGCAGCGGTTGACAGATCGATGCCTCCGGACAAGATCACGAAGGTCTCGCCCACGGCAAGAATCAAGACCCCGGTATTTGCGCCGACGATTGTCGTGAAGTTCGCCCAGGTGAAAAACGCCGATTGCGTGATGCTGAGAAAGATCGAGGCGGCGATGAGCGC
The DNA here is from genome assembly GCA_963783415.1 of uncultured Solirubrobacterales bacterium. Taxonomy (GTDB): domain Bacteria; phylum Actinomycetota; class Thermoleophilia; order Solirubrobacterales; family Solirubrobacteraceae; genus Palsa-465. The sequence continues at coordinate 67,737 of CAWANN010000019.1, read as the reverse complement.
GACGATGACGCCCGTGTACGGGGCGAGAGATACGCGCGTGAGCCAATCGCCTGCCGCGGCACCTTTTGCTTTCCTCGGCGGAGGCGCAGCCGTGCTCGCCGTGTCGGTCTCGGTCGCTGTCATTGCTTCACCTCAGTTGGTCCCCCTTCATCAGGACGGTTGGTCTGCATCCCGGTCACCGCGACATGCGCGATCGAATCCTCCTGCATCTCCTCGCCGGCAAACTCCTGGCGCAACTCACCTCGGAAAAAGACAGCAATCCGATCGGCGTTGCCAATCAGCTCAGGTAGTTCAGAGGAGATCAGCACGACCGCTGTGCCTCGATCCGCCGCCTCGCTCATCAAGTGATAGATCTCGCTCTTGGCACCGACATCGATGCCTCGCGTTGGCTCGTTGAGAACGAGAACGTCCACGCCAAGGTCGAACACGCGGCCGAGCACTACTTTCTGCTGATTGCCCCCGGACAGGGTCGTGATCGGCGTTGCATGGGACCGGGTGACGATGCCATAGCGCTCAATCGCTTGGTTGACAGCGCTCTTCTCAGCGCCGACTCGGATAAACCCTCGGCGTGAAAGCATGTCCAGCCACGCCATGGAGAGATTTTCCCCAACGCTTCTAGTCGGAAACAGTGCGGCACGCTTGCGGTCGTCAGGCACAAAGCCGATCCCGCCCGCGCGCACTGCGCGGGGGTTGCTGACCGATACCGGCTTGCCTCCCACCGAAACCGTGCCTTCAGATGGGATTGCCCCGCCGAGCGCAAGTCCGAGTTCCGCCTTGCCCGAGCCAACGAGACCGGCGACGCCAAGGATCTCACCACTGCGAACTCGTAGCGAGGTGGGCCGAAGTCGCCCGTCGTAGGACGCAAGACCGCTTACCTCCAGCACGACATCCCCGGCCTTCCTCCGCCGCCTGCCGTAGTAGTCGCCGAGCTCTCGGCCGACCATGCGCGACACGAGGACGCTCTCAGGCGTTTCCGGCAATGGCAGGGTGCCGACCACACGCCCGTCTCGAAGCACCGTTGCCCGCGACGCGGCGGCGTATATCTCTGGCATGCGGTGAGAGATCATGAGGACCGCCATCCCCTGAGCTCGTTCCTGCTCGATGATCTCCAGTACTCGGCGAGTGGCGTTCTCAGACAGAGCGCTGGTGGCTTCGTCGAGGATCAGCAAACGCCCGCCGGCTGCTACCGCACGCGCAATCTCGACTTCTTGCTGGTGCTCGATGTTCAGCTCCGCCACGCGACGGCGCGGGTCGATCTCGAAACCGAGGCGCTCAAGTGTCTCCTGAGCGTCACGTCGCAGCCTTGGCCAGTCAACGCGCCCGAAACGGCCCTTCGGGAGCCTGCCCAAGTAAATGTTCTCCGCGACAGTGAGCGTCGGCGCGAGCGTCAACTCCTGCGTGATCGTGACGATACCGGCCTCCAGCGCCTGGGCCGGCGCCGCGAACCTTTGCTCTTGCCCATCAAGCTCCATGGTTCCATCATCGGGCTGCAGCGACCCGTTGATGACGCTGGCCAGGGTAGACTTACCCGAGCCATTCTCGCCGGTGAGTGCATGAATCTCTCCGGCGTTTACCGTGAGGTCGACGGACTCGAGTGCGCGGACACCGGGAAACACCTTTGTGATACCCCGCAGTGCAAGGAGCGGTGTTTCCCGGTGCGTGTCCACGCGAACGCCCTTACCCGCTGGCCAAGGGAATGTTCTGCAGCGTATAGCCGCGGCCGCGCGGCGGCTTGTACTGGGCGACGTTCGACGAGTCATACATGGTAGACGCGACCGTGTAGTTCACCGGCGACTTCTTCTCCAGCGCGTTTTGCATGGCTTTGACCGCCGCTAGGCCGGTTGCGACATTGTTCACGTCCCAGGTCATCGTCAGACGGCCGTCACGGATCGCTTGAATGGCGGCAGCGTCGCCATTATGCCCGATGACAATGACGCCTCCCTTGGACGTGGCAGTTGCGACCGTGTGGTGTGCCGCGTAAAGAGCTGCCGACGCTCCCAGGGCCGTAGCGTCGTTGTAGCACCAGATCGCCTGGACGCTCGGATTCTTCGTAATCAGCGGGGCAATGACGGTCTCACTTGCAGCCGCCGTGTCACCGCTGTTGGTCGCGGTGACAATTATGTGAAGGCCGGCCTGCTTGGCCGCGGTCGTGAAGCATGAGGTCAGCCCGACGATGCTCTGCACGGCCGGGAAGGTGAGAACCATCACTTTAGCGCCGGGGTAGCGCTTCGCGATGAACTGCGCCTCGGCGACCTGGTCAGCGCCGGGCCCTGGCGGAGTGCACCACTCGCCAGCTTGAAAGATGCTCGAGGTCACTCCCGTGCCGGTTGACATCATGCCAATGACCGGGATGCCCTTCTGGTCGGCGTGCGTATATGGGCCCGCGACGGCGTTCGAGTCCAAGCTCCAGCTCGTTATCGAGTTGACGCCGGTGTTGACTGCGGTCGCGATATTCGTCACCTGTCGATCGGGCGACAGGTTGGCGTCGAGAACTTGTGAGCTCCAGCCCAGCTCTTTGGCGCCCTGCGCAATGCCGTAATAGATGTCCTGCTGGCCTGGCTCAGCTGCCACCGGGCTCATGTACGCAACCTTCTGGTTTTTCAGGCTTGAACCGCTGCTGCTACTCGCCGCGGCGGCGCTACTCGCCGTGCTGCTATTCGCGGGGCTGCTGCTCGAGCTTGAGCTCGAGCTTGAGCTGCCGCAAGCCGCCGCCAGCGCGGCGGCGACCACCAGCGTGCCGATGAGAGGTCCGCGTCTTAACAGACACCTACTCGTTACTCGTTTGCCGTCACGCATGACTTCTCCCTCTCCTCGTCGTAACCGCTGAACTGATCGCCGCAGGCGCGGCGGTATCCCGTGAAAGCCCCCCATCAGACGCGTCGCCTCAAAACTCGAGCTCGAGCCTCCCCTTGATCATGTGTATCTCGGTGCTGAACGTCACGCATGCACGACGCCAGGCGGCGTCATCCTCATCGGGGGTGCGCCACTTCATCAAGGTCACGACGCATGTCCCCTCGGGACGTCCGATCGTTGGACCCGGCACGGTGCGCGCCGAGTTAACCCGGAGCAGGGACTCGGGTTTCCGGCCGACCTCGTAATCCACGACGAGGGTCTGCTCGTCTCGATTGATGCGGATGTACAGCTCGCGACCGTCGAAGAGAGATCTTCCCCGGTAAAGGTTGCTGTCCAAACGCTCACGATCCCAGCTTCCTAACGTCCACTCGCCCTGCTTGAGGCCATCCGATAGGTACTCGAACGCCGTCCGTGCATCGACTGCCACCTCAGCGCTTGCCGTGTGACAGAGCTCATCCGTGCCGATGTCAGTCATCGGTGAGGTGACCTTGCAAGGTGTTGGCCATCGGCAGAGAAATGCGGCGCTGGTACGGGGTCTTCCGATCCTTGCGGCTTTTGGATCAAATGTCAAGTGTCAAAACGCCGGGCTAACAAAAGGAAAAGCACTCGGCGCGCTCCTCCCCCGCCCGCGCCTCCGACCCCCCGACCACGACAATGCTGCGCCGACCCGCACGTGCGGCGCTTTTGATCAAGTGTTAAGATGTCGACGCGCACGTGACTGCGACCCGGAACACGTCCCGATGGCCGACGCTCGCTGCGCGAGCGCCTCAAGGCCCGCGAGCCAGCGGTCGGGACCTTTCTCCAGACAGCCGACCCGGTGATCGTGGAGGCGCTTGCGGATGTCGGCTTCGACCTGCTTTGCGTCGATGCCGAGCATGGCCATGTCTCGCTCGAGGCGCTCCAGTCGGTCGTCCGCGCCGCCGACCTGCACGGGCTCGACGTGATCGTCCGGGTGCGCGAGTGCAGCGCAGCGGATATCGCCTCTTCGCTCGATGCCGGCGCGGCCGGCGTTCTCGTGCCCCGCGTCTCCGGCGCCGCCGAGGCCGAGTTGGGCGTGCGCTCGGCCCGGTTCCCTCCGGAGGGCGCGCGTGGCTTCGGACCGGGTCGCGCCGCGCGCTACGGGATGGAGATGGAGTCCTACCTCGAGCGAGCGCGAGAGGCGACGCTGGTCGCGGTGCAGATCGAGACCGAGCCAGGCCTCGCCGCGCTGGACGAGATCCTCGCGGTCGAGGGCATCGATGTCGTATTCGTCGGTCCCAACGACCTGGCCCTGTCGCTGGGACTCCGTGACCCGGCCAACGCGAGCGTCCTCGATGCGACGATCGCCTCGATCCTGTCCCGCACGCGTGCTGGTCGGCGAGTGCCCGGCATCTTCGCCGCGAGCGTTGACGCGGCCGCCAGGTCGCTTGCCGTCGGAGCGCAGCTCGTTGTGTTCGGCTCCGAGCTCGGGTTCATGGTCAGTGGCGCGCGGGCGGCGCTCCAGTCTCTGCGGGCCGCGCAGACGTGACGGCCTTCGTGCTCAAGACAGATGGCGTAATTCCGCTCGAGCAGAGGCACATCGACGCGCTTGGACAACTCGACGCACAGCTGGTCGTCGCGGCCGACCGAGGTTTGACTTCTGATCAACGATTTGAAACGGTGCGTTCACGCGCCGTGAGCGAACGAGAATTGATCAACCCGCCAGAGCTGTTTCCGCCGCCCGGCTTCAGCCACGTTGCGGTGGCCGCCGGGCAGCGGCTGGTGTTCGTCGCCGGGCAGACCGCGCTCAGGCCGGACTTCGCCATCATTGGGGAAGGCGACCTGGCCGCGCAGACGCGGGCCTCGATGGAGAGCGTCGGAATTGCTTTGCGCGCGGCCGGGCGGGGTGGGATGACGTGGTGCGGCGCACGATCTACACGGTCGCGCCGACCGAATTTGAGGTGATCTCCCGCGCGATCTCCGAGGTCACGGGCGAGAGCGCCGATCCCTCGCAGACGATCATCGGCGTCACCGGGCTGGCGCTGCCGCAGCTGATGATCGAGATCGAGGTCACGGCGCTGCTCAGTTGAAGGCGGTCCGCCTGCACCGGCTCGGGGGTCCCGACGTGCTCGAGCTCGAGGATGTTCCCGACCCCGTGCCGGGGCCGCGCGAGCTGCTCGTTCGCGTCGAGGCGACCTCGATCAACCGCAGGGACCTCTGGATGCGGGCGGGCCATCCGCACCCGGCCTACCACGTGCCGCTGCCGGCGATCCTCGGGATCGACCTGTGCGGATATGTCGTGGCCCGCGGAGAGGGGGTCGAGGACTCCTGGGTCGGGCAGCGGATCACGATCAACCCGTACATCACCTGCGGCCGGTGCGAGTATTGCCGGCGCGAGCGCTCGCAGTACTGCACGGCGTTCGACGTCTACCACGGCGCCTACGCCGAGCTCGCGGTCGTCCCGGAGGCACTGGCCGTGCCCGTCGCCGCCGAGGTGCCCGCCGAGCACGTCGCCTGCTTTGCCAACGCCTACATCACCGCCTGGGAGATGCTCGTGACCAAGGCGGGCGTCGGGCCCGACGACGTCGTGTTCGTCTGGGCCGGCACGAGTGGGCTGGGCAGCGCCGCCGTCGACATCGCACGGCTGGCCGGCGCGCGCGTGATCGCCAGCGCCGGCTCGGACGCCAAGCTGGCCGAGCTGGGCAAGCTCTGTCCCGACCTGATCGTCGACCATCACAACGACGACGTTGTGGCGCGAACCCTCGAGTTCACCGGCGGCCTGGGCGCGTCGATCGTCTTCGAGCACGTCGCCCAGGCCACGTGGGAGCGCTCGCTCGCGCTGTGTGCATCCGGCGGCACGATCGTGAGCGCCGGCGCGACCAGCGGCGACGAGGTGACGATGGACGTGACCGCGATGTTCGTCAAGCAGGTGCGGATCCTCGGCTCGCGCCTGGGCACGATGGACGACGCGTTCGCCGCGGCCCGCCATCTGAACTCGGGCGCCTTCGCGCCGCTGATCGCCGAGGTGCTCCCGCTCGACGGAGTCGCCGAGGGCCACCGGCGCCTCGAGCAAGGCGACGCCGCGGGCAAGCTCGTGGTGCGGGTCGGCGACTGAGGCGCCGCGGCCCGGTCAGGCCGGCCTGGGCGCCGCCGCCTCGCGGTCCCACGTGGCCGCGGTCAGCCCGCGCTCGCGCAGCACCTGCTTGCGGACCTTGCCGTTCTCGGTCAGCGGCAGCTCGGCGACGAACTCCAAATAGCGCGGGACTGCGAAGTACGGCAGCAGCGGACGGCAGTGGTCGATCAGCTCCTCCGGTGTGAGCGCCTCCCCGGGCTCGAGCACGATCGCGGCCATCACGTCGTCCTCACCGAGCTCGGACGGAATCGGGAACGCCGCCGCCGCCGACACCGACGGGTGCTCGAGCACCGCCTGCTCGACCTCCCAAGAGGAGATGTTCTCGCCCCGGCGGCGGATCGCGTCCTTGGCCCGGTCGACGAACCGATACCAGCCGTCGGTGTCGCGCACGACCCGGTCGCCGGTGTGAAACCACAGGTTCCGCCAGGCCTCCACGGTCTTCTCGGGCATTGCCCAGTAGCCGTCGGCGAACGCGAACGGCTCGTCGTGGCGGAGCACCAGCTCGCCGGCGGCCCCGTCGGGCACGGGCTGGTCGTGCTCGTCGACCACCCGAGCGTGGAACCCGGCGCGGACCGTCCCCATGTAGCCGCCCCGACCCTCGGCGGGGTCCTCGGCGACGATCGGGGCGTTGGTCTCGGTTGAGCCGTACCCCTCGACCAGCTGCACGCCGAAGCGGTCGTGGAAGCGGTCGAAGATGCGTGCCGGGGTGGCGGGCGCGAGCGCGATGCGCACGTGGTGCTCGCGCTCGACGGGCTCGTGCGGGCGCGCCATCAGGATGGTCACCATCGCGCCCAGCAGGTAGGTCACGTCGGCGTCGGCCGCCTTGACACGGGCCCAGAACCGGGAGGCCGAGAAGCGCTCGCCTAGATGGAAGGTGGCGCCGCTGACCAGGGCCTGGACGAACGCATTGAGCGCATTGGTGTGAAACAGCGGCAGGCAGGTGTACAGGACGTCGCCCTCGACGATGCGCAGCGATTCGCCCATCAGCACCCCCCACCAGTAGAACTGCGCCTGCGGGCAGCGCACCCCCTTGGACGGTCCGGTCGTGCCCGAGGTGTAGAGGATCGCGGCGATCTCGCCCGGGCCGGCCGGATGCGCCGCAACCGGCTCACCGGCCGCCGGCACCTCGCCGACGCTCCAGCCGGCGACCGATCCCGGATCGGCGGGCGAACCGTCGAGCGGCGGCAGCACCCAGGCCCGCTCGATGCTGCCGCGCGTACGGAGGGAGGCGAGAGCCTCCAGGTTCGCGGACTCCACGACGAGCAGGGTCGCACCGCAGTTGCCGAGGATGTGCTCGAGCTGCGCGCCGCGCGAGGCGGTGTTGATCGGCACCACGATCGCCCCGGCCCACGCGCAGCCGAGGATCAGCTCGAACAACTCGAGGCGGTTCTCGCTCATCGTGGCGATCCGATCGCCGGGCCGAACCCCGGCCTCGACCAGCCGGCCCGCCGAGCGCGCGGCCATCTCGCGCACGCCGCGGTAACTGAGCTCGGTGCCGCCGAAGCGGAACAATGGCCGCTCCTCGTAGCGAGCCGCCTGGCGCTCGAGCAGCGCGGGCAGCGTCTGCTCGACCAGCGGGATCCCACGCAACGGGTGGCGAACCGTGTCGGCGCTCACGTCTGCTCCCCCAGGCTCGCCAGCTCTGCGCGGATCAACTCCATCGCCGTCGAGGCGCGGGGAAATCCGGCGTAGATGGTGAGCAGGGTGGCGAGCTCCTCGATCTGCTCCGCGGTTACTCCGTGCTCGACCGCCCAGCGCACGTGTCCGCGCAGCCGGGCGTCGGCGCCGCCCTGAGTGATCAGGCTGGCGAGCACGATCATGCTCCGCTCGCGCAGAGTGAGCAGGCCTTCCTCCCACGCGCCCCCGCCCGCGGAGGAGATCGCCTCGCCGGCCATCCGGTCGCCGATCAGCGCGCCGAGGTGCGCGGGCACTTCGCTCTCGGCGATCCCGAACTGGCTGGCGTACGAGGCCAGTCCCCGGGCGCGGCGGGCGCTGTCAGCGTCCCCGGTCATGCCCGCGCCACCGCGGCCGCGACTCGCTCGATCTCGCCCGCCACCTCGCCCGGGGCCTCGATCATCGAGAAGTGCGTGCGCGCATCGAGCCGATGTACCGAGTACCAGTCGTGCTCGGTCGCGAACTGCTCCTGCGCCTCCAGGTACTCGGGCGACGGGGGTTGCCCGTAGACATGTCTGACCGCGGGCACCGTGGGGAAGGCCGACAGCGCGCGCAGCGGACTGCCCGCCCGCCGGTACGACGCGTCGATCTCCCGGCCCGAGCGCATCCACATCTCCGCGTCCTGCCGGCGCATGACCTCGATCGCGGCATCGATCGAGTCGTCGTGCACGCCCGCGCACCAGATGTCGAACAGCGTGTCGCGGGCGTGCGGCCAGCGGTCGGGATCCTGCAACTCGGCGATCAGCTCCATGTAAGCGCTCGAGGGCTCCTGCACCATCCAGTCGAGATGGACGATCGCGGGGATGCGGTCACCGAGGCGCCGGCGCAGCTCGATCGCGACCCAACCCGAATGCGACGCCGAGCACGGGATCACGGTCTGGAGGCCCGCGGCGTCGATCACCGATAGCGCGTCCTGCACCATCTCGTTCGTGCCGAAGTCCCCTCCGGCGGCCCGTGACTCGCCATGGTCGCGCCATTCGAAGCTGACCACGCGACGGTGCTCGGCGAGCAGCGGCGCGGCCTTCGCCCACCGCTCGCGGCTCGAGCACCATCCGGTCAGCAGCAACAGCGCCGGCTCGCCTTCGCCGAGGTCGTCGACGCCCAGGCCGAGGCTGTCGGCCGGGACGGTCACTTTCCGGACCGCTCGGGCTGGTCGCGCACGAGCTCGAGCGTGGCGCAGTGCAAACCGGCAATCGCGAACTTGTGGCTTTCGGAGAAGTCGACCTGGATGACCTCGACGCCCTCACGCTCGAGGGCCCGAAGCGTCGACGGAGACCCGGCGTTCATGACCAGCTTCCCGGGCTCGAGCGTCACTGCGTTTACCGCGAGGTCCCAGTACTCCTCCACCGGCACCTCGATGATCCTGAAGTCCCGCCGCATCAGGTAGCGGACGAACGCGTAATCGACGAGGTGCGGCGCGAGCACGGCGAGGTTGTGGTCGGGGACCACCAGGAACATGTCGGCGTGCGTCGTGCCGACGTTCCCGTTCCCGGTCGTGCCGATCCAGCCGGGGCTGTAAGTGGTCACAAGCTCGATCCCGAGGCCGTTCAGCACGAACTCGATCTGACGCAGGCCCTCCTCGTTGGCGACGACGCTGTTGTTGAACACGAACGTCTGCGGATCGAGCCAGCGCCCGGCGCCGGGCTCACCGATCCCGCGGCCATGGATGGTCAGGTAGATCGGCACGCCGAGGGCGGTCAGCGCCTTCGACCAGATGACCTCGCGTCCCCGCTGCCATGACCCGAGCCCCATGCGGTGGATGATCGCCCCGCCCCGCACGACCAGCCCCCCGCCGGCGAGCGTGACCAGGTTCTTGAGGTAGCCGTACGCGCCGATGGCGGGCGACGGGGGCTCGATGTAGTTGACCCTGACCCCGCTGTCCGCGAGCACCTGGTAGTACTCGTCGAACTGCGCTTGGAGCCGCCCCAGGTCGGCGTTGCCCGCGGCCGAGGAGTAGTAGTACTGCCACTCGTGGGCGTACTCGGGCCGCGTCTCGTTCTCGGTGGGCCGCGAGACCAGGACCTCGCGAAGCTTGCCGATCCCCTCCGCGCCCCAGCGCCGTCCCCAGATCTGCTCGACCTCGTCGTAGAAGTCCGTCTCGTGCAGCATCCAGTTGTGGAGCGGCTGCCCGGCGTCGAACCACGGCAGCTCGTCGAGCACGGTCTGTTCGTCGTGGTCGGCCGCGGGGTGCGGCGAGGAGTAGGTCAGCTCGGTCGTGTGCCCGTCCGCGTCGACGATCTTGAACGGCTGTCGCTCGCGCGTGGCGGCGACGTCGGAGCTTTTCACGCTCATCCCGTTGCTCCTGTGAAGAGGTTGTTCCGGTGGCCTTACCGAGGATACCGGAGGCTTTGATCTGTGATCAAATACGTTTCATGAGGGGTCGGCTCCGGTGACGGTCGGTGGGCTCCGGTGAGGATCGCGATCGTCGGCGGCGGCGTGGGCGGCCTGACCGCGGCCGCCGCACTGGCCCGCAAGGGAATCGAGTGCACCGTGTTCGAGCAGGCGCCAGAGCCGCCCGCGGCCGGCGCCTCGCTGCAGCTCGGGCCCAACGCGCTGCGACTGATGGACGAGATCGGCCTGCTGCCGGAGCTGCGCGAGATCGGGGTGCGCCCCGAGGCCGTCGACTTCGTCCGCTGGACCGACGGCTCGCTTTTGCTGCACACACCCCTGGGCCTAGCCATGGAGGAGCACTTCGGCGCGCCCCAGCTCGACTTTTACCGCCCCGACCTGCACCGCGTCCTGCTAGGCGCGCTCGCGCCGGGGACGGTGAGGTCCGGGATCGCGGTAACCGCCGTCGAGCAGACCGACGCAGCCGTGACGCTCGAGCTTACGGACGGCGGCCAAAGGCAAGCCGACGTCGTCGTGGCCGCCGATGGGATCCGCTCGCCCATCCGCCAGCAGCTCGCGGGGGCCGATGAGCCGGAATTCTCGGGCACGGTCGTCTACCGCGGGGTGTTGCCGCGCGAGCACGCGCTCGAGTTGCATCCCCACCACATCAACTACTACTGGCTCGGCCCGTACCGGCACGGGGTCTCGTACTGGATTTCGGCGGGTCAGCTCCTGGCGGTCAACTGCGGGGTCCAGCACGCCGATTGGGCGCGCGAGTCATGGACGCTCGAGGCGCCGGCCGACGAGGCGCTCGAGTACTTCGCGGGCTGGGAGGAGGGGCTGCTCGAGCGGATTCGCTCCTGCGAGACCATGCTGCGCGGCGCCGTGTTCGTCCGCCGGCCACTCGAGCACTGGTCTTTCGGCCGGGTCACGCTGCTCGGCGACGCCGCGCACGCGATGGAGCCGTTCCAGGCCCAGGGCGGGGCCCAGGCGGTCGAGGACGCCTACGTCCTGGCCGAGTGCCTCGCCGACCAGCCCGACGATCCGGTCGGAGCGCTTCGCCGCTACGAGGTCATCCGGATGAACCGCGCCGCCGATCTGCAGACCTCCTCGCACGCCGCGGCGGAGTCGTTCTACCTGCCCGACGGCGAGGAGCAGCGCCGCCGGGACGCCGCATACGCGACCCTGCTCGAGACCGTGCCTTGGGGCACGCGCCAACCCATCTGGGACCACGACGTCCGCGCGGAGCTGACGACCACCCGCCGGACCTGACCGCGACCGCGAGTCTCTTGCCACTCGGCACCTCGCCCGAGCGGGCGCAGGAACCCCATGTTGCGCTCGTGGAGCGAGGCGCACACATTTGATAAGTTATCAAGTTGTGGACGGGGCGACCAAGGTGACCCGTCGGTTCGTGGAGACACCGGCGGGCACGATCCATTGCGCCATCGCGGGCGGGGATGCAATCGCGGGCGAACCCAGAGCGCGGGACGTTCTCCTGCTCCACCAGACCCCGCGCTCGTGGAAGGAGTACCGCGAGGTGCTGCCGTTGCTGGGCCGTCGCCGACGGACCATCGCGATCGACATGGTCGGCTTCGGCGATTCCTCCGCGCTGCCCTGGGGCAGCGACTCGATCGAGCGCTGGGCGGAGGTCGCCCTGGAGCTGCTCGACGCGCTCGAGGTCGAGCAGGTGCATCTGGTCGGGCACCACACCGGTGCGGTCGTCGCCACCGACATGGCGGTCCGCGCCCCCGACCGCGCGCACTCGCTGGTCCTCTCCTCCGCGCCGTTCGACGACGCGCCGACCCGCGCCGCCCATCTCGAGGCCGGGGCGATCGTCGACAACGTGACCCCCCAACCTGACGGCGCACACGTGGAAGAGCTGTGGCGTGCCCGGGCGGCCTTCTATCCCGAGGGCCGCGTCGACCTGCTCGAGGCGTTTCTCATCGACGCGCTCAAGGCCGGACCGCGCGCCGCGGAGGGCCATCAGGTCGTCGCTCGCTACGACATGCAGGCCGCGGTCAGAGATCTGCGCTGTCCCGTGCTACTCGTGGGCGCCACCGACGACCCGTACGCATATCCGGCGCTCGAGCCGATGCGGGCCGCGCTTCCCGACGCCCGGGTCGAGGTGATCGAGGGCGGGATGGTGCCGCTGCCCGATCAGCTCCCGGAGCAGTTCGCGGCCGCCGTCGAACGGTTCCTCGACGGGATTGATTGACTGCTCGGGGGTCAGGCGGTCGGGGTTCACGCGGTTCAGACACCGACCATTGCACCCGACCCGGATTTCTGATCAAATATCGCAAGTACGCATTTCTCTATCCGGCCCGTGAGCCGGCACGCGAGGAGTTGGTTTGGGGATGACCGTTCCGCTGCGGATCGGCGTGATGCAGCTGACGATGGAGCCACTGGACGAGATCCTGGGTCACGCGCGGGCACTCGATCGCCACGGCTTCGACACGATCTGGCTGGCCGAGGCGTACCCGTGGTGGCGCAAGCATCAGATGGAGGCCCGCAGCTCGACCGTTTTGTCCGCGCTGATTGCGAAAGAAACTGAACGGCTGACGATCGGCTGGGGCATCATCTCGCCGTTCACCCGTCACCCGATCCAGGTGGCGATGGACGCGCGCGTGACGCAGGAGCTGGCGCCGGACCGGTTCATCCTTGGCTTCGGAGCCAGCCGGATCTTCATGAAGGAGATCGGCGCCGACGACGTCAAGCCGCTGAACCCCACCCGCGACGCAGTGCGGATCGTGCGCGGCGTGCTCGAGGGCGGGGAGTTCAGCTACGAAGGCAAGACGTTCACCGCGGTCGTGCCGGCGCTGTCGGAGGAGGCGGACTCCCCCCGCGGGAGCGTGCCGATCTACGTCGCGGGTACCGGCCCTCGGATGCAGCGCTACGCCGGCGAGGAGGGCGACGGGCTGCTCACCGCCAGCATCACGACCCCGGGGTTCATCCGCTACGCCAAGCAGAACATGCGCGAGGGCGCCGAGGCCAACGGGCGCAACGTCGACGATCTCGACCTCGGGTGCACGATCGTCGCGTCGATCGACGAGGACCGCGACACGGGCCGCCAGGGCGCGCGGGAGATCGCCGGCATGTACCTGGCCAACAAGGTCCAGAACATCCAGGGGTCGGCCGACGTGCTGCTCGAGGAGGCCGGGCTCTCGCAGGAGGAGATACGCCCGATCGCGGAGGCGATGGAGTCGGGCGGACGGCGCGCCGCAGCGGAGGCGGTCACCGACGAGATCCTCGACAAGTGCAAGCCGATCGCAGGAACGCCGAACGACTGCATCGCGGCGATCGAGGAGTACTGCGGGGGCCGGCTGCACGCACATCATGCTCGAGCTGTGGGGCGACGACCGGGAGCGGCAGATCGAGATGTTCGCCGAGAAGGTCCTCCCCCACCTGCCGCGATGACCCTGGCCGCCCATCCCGAGCTGAGCGAGCGGCTGATCGCCTGCATCGACGAGCAGCGGCTCGTCGACACCGCCTGCGCGTACGTGAGCACGCCGAGCCCCACCGGCTCAGAGCAGGCCATGGGCGAGAAGGTCCGCGATGCGTTCGAGGACTCCGGGCTCACTGTGAGATGGCAGCAGGTCGAGGATGGCCGTCCCAACGTGATCGGCACGGTCGAGGGCGAGGGTGGCGGACCGACGCTGATGTTCAACGGCCACATGGACACGTCCTACTCGGGGCGCGAGCCCCACCTGCGCCACATCTTCGGCTTCCAGCCCGAGGCCGTGGTCAAGGACGCGCGCATCTACGGGCTGGGCATCAGCAACATGAAGGGCGCCCTCGCCTGCTATCTGGAGGCGATCAGGGCAATCACCGACGCCCGGGTCAAGCTCAAGGGCGACGTGCTGATCGCCTGCGTGTCCGGCGAGATCGAGAAGACCCAGTGGGGTGAGGAGTTCCGGGGCGCGGAGTACCGCGGCTACGCAGCCGGGAGCCGCTACCTGCCGACCCACGGCGGGATCGCCGACATGTGCATCCTCGGCGAGCCGACCGAGCAGAAGGTCGTGCTCGGTCACTTCGGCGCGATGTGGGCGCGGATCTCCACGCACGGACCGTTTATCCACACCGCGTTCTCCGTCGGCCGCCAGGCCGAGAATTCGATCGTCCGGATGCGCGAGGTGCTCGACGACGTGCTTGCGTGGATCCCGGAGTGGGAGCAGAGATCGCGCTATCGCGGCATGGTCGGCGTGGTCAACGTGGGGTCGGTGCGCGGCGGTTATCCGTGGCGGGTGAGCCGCACCCCCAACCGCACCGACCTGTTCCTCGACATCCGCGTCCCGCCGACGATGCGGATGCAGGAAGCCAAAGATGCGCTGGCCGACCTGGTGCGAGCGCTGCGCGGCCGCTACCCCGACTACGGGATCGAGTACGAGGTGTTCGTCACCGCGCCGGGTGCCGAGATCGACGAGGGACACCCGATGATCGCCGCGATCGACACCGGCCACGAGCGCGTGTTCGGCGCGCCCCCGGAACGGGACGTCGTCCGCTGGTTCTCCGACGCGTCGGCGCTGACGCGCTACGGGATCGAGACGGTCAACTACGGAACCTCGAGCGGGCTCCCGGGGCCTGACGGGGAGAATCTGGACATCGAAGGACTGGTCAAAGTGGCGACCGTCTACGCATTGGCGGCCGCAGGCATCTGTGAGGTGGCCTCGTGAAGCTCGTGACGTTCACCGACCCCGACGAGAGGACGCAGTGCGGCTCGCTCACCGACGGGCACATCACCGTCATGGACGGCGTCGCGACGATGCGCGAGCTGTTCCAATCCGGCGAGGATCCGGCCGCGGTTGCCCGCGGCGCCAACGGCGAGCGCGTCGCCGTCGCGGACGTGCGGCTGCGGGCGCCGATCATCCCCAAGAAGTTCTTTCACACCTCGGGCAACTACCGCGAGCACGAGACCGAGTCAAAGGTCGTCAACTGGTCGCACGAGATCGCGCCCTGGATCGTCTTCTTCCAGAACATCGACGCGATCATCGGCCCCGAGGACCCGGTCGTCTACCCGTCGCACCTGACCAACGAGCTCGACCACGAGCTCGAGCTGGCGGTGATCATCAGCCGGACCGGCAAGAACTTCGAGGAGGACGAGGCCGAGGACTACATCGGCGGCTATCTGATCTTCAACGACATCACCGCGCGCGACATCCAGCGCCGCGAGATGCGCTCGGGCGTCTTCTCGTTCTGCAAGGCGATCGACACGTTCTGCCCGCTCGGGCCGTGGATCGTCACCCCCGACGAGATCCCCGATCCCTACAAGCTAGACATGCAGCTGCGCGTGAACGGCGACGTCCGGCAGAAGTCGGTGTCGGGCAACATGGCGCTGACCATCCCGCAGGTGATCGCCCATTACTCGCCGCTCGACTACACCGCCGGCGACGTCCTGTCCCTCGGCACGGTGGCCGGAGTGGCGGGCTTCCGCGAGGACGCGCAGGACTACTACCTCAAGCCTGGGGACGTGATGGAGTGCGAGATCGAGGGGATCGGCATATTGCGCAACCCGGTGATCTCCTGGGAGGACGCGCACGGGGTGCCGGCGCCGCCGCTGAAGAGGTGGTGAGCCGATGAGCTGGCCGGTCGACCAGGACAAGCTCGACCGCTTCCGCGCGCTGATGGCCGAGCAGGAGCTCGACGCGGTGGTCGTGCGCGCGCCCGACAACATCGTCTACCTCGACAGCTACTGGTGCATGAAGGGCTACGACACGCTGGTGCTGCCCGCCACCGGCGAGCCGGTGCTGATCGTGCTCGAGCCCCAACTCGACGAGGCGGAGCGCACGAGCTGGACGAAGGATCTGCGGCCGTTCGACGGATACCACCCCGACGATCCCCGTCCCCCCTGGTACCGCTCGCAGGACGCGTGCCTGGACGTGCTGCGCGAGCGCGATCTGACCGGGCGGATCGGCCTCGAGCTCTCCCAGGGCACGCAGGCCTGCGATCTGATGGTGGCCGAGCAGACGGTCTTCTCACAGCCCTGGTTCGACGCCTTCAAGGGCGTCTGCCGCGAGGTGGTCGATGCCTCGGGCGTGCTGGCGGAGGCGCGTTCGATCAAGACCGCGCAGGAGATCGAGCGGATGCGCCTGGCCGCCGAGCTGGCCGCGGAAGCGATGGTGCACGTGCGCGACAACATCCGCCCCGGGATGAAGACCTCGGAGGTCGGCTCGCTGTACGAGGGGTATGTCCATGCCAACGGCGTCGGCTACAAAGGCCGCGTCGGGATGGCGCGGGCCTTCACGCTGGTGTGGTCGGGCCCGAACATCCGTACATTCACCGCCACCAGCGACGCCCAGGTGGCCGAGCACGAGCCGACGCTGCTGGAGATCTGGGTGGTCACCGACGGCTACTGGTGCGACTTGACCAAGAACGCGTGCCCGGGCGAGCTCACCCCCGAGTACGACAAGCTGACCGACGAGCTGCTCGAGGTGTTCGGGCGAGCCATCGCCCATCTGAAGCCCGGCGCCGGCCTGCCCGAGCTCGACCGGCTGGTCCGGGCCGGGATCGCCGAGATCGGCTACCCGGGCCAGCCCTCGCACCCGATCGCCCACGGCATCGGGGCGCGCGCGCACGAGCCGCCGAACGCTCATCAGGCGGGTGGCGGCGAGCTGCGCGAGAACATGGTGCTGGCCGTCGAGCCGGGCGTGTACTGGCCGGGCGGCGGCGGGCTGCGGGTCGAGGACAACTTCTTGATCACGAGCGACGGGTGCGAGAAGCTCGGCAGCTACCCCGACGACTTCCGAACCGCGGGCCCGTAGGAGGAGACGAATGATCCCCCAGCAACACATCTGGACCGGCGATCTCAACCGGCGAGCGCTCGGCGACATGGCGCCCGCGCCGCAGACGATCGGCCTGTACGACACGACCCTGCGCGACGGCGAGCAGACCGTCGGCGTCGCGCTCGACCCCGAGCAGAAGCTCGCGATCGCCCGTGCCATCGACTCGCTCGGCATCGAGCGGATCGAGGCGGGCTTCCCCCGCGTGTCCAAGGACGACACCGAGGCGTTCCGGGAGATCGCCGCGGCCGGCCTCGACGCCGAGATCTGGGGCTTTGCCCGCGCGGTGCCGGCCGACGTCGACGCGCTGCTCGAGATCGGCGTCCACGCCGCGGTGATCGAGTCGCCGGTGTCGGACGGCAAGCTGGCCGCGTACGGGATCGAGCGCGAGGAGCTGATCCGCCGGGTCACCACGGCGGTGGCGCACGCCACCGAGTCCGGGGTCACCGTGTGTTTCTTCGGCGTCGACGGCTCCCGCGCGGACCTCGAGTTCCTCAAGCGCGTCTACACGGAGGCCGTGCAGGCGGGCGCCAAGGAGATCGCGATCGTCGACACGCTCGGCGCGGTCAACCCGGAGGCCGCCGCGTTTCTCACCCGCAGCGCACGCGAGTGGGTCGGCGAGGACATCCCGGTGCACTGGCACGGCCACAACGACTTCGGCCTGGCCACCGCGGCCGCCGTGGCGGCGGCGCAGGCCGGCGCCCAGTGGGTCCAGGGGACGATCAACGGCATGGGCGAGCGCGCCGGCAACGCCAACCTGGGCGAGGTCGCGCTGGCCCTCGAGGCGCTGTACGGCATCCCGACCAACCTGCGCTTCGATCGGCTGCGCGAGGTGGCCGAGCTCGTGCGGCGGACCTCGGGCTACGAGCTCGAGCCGTGGAAGCCGCTGACCGGCAGCACGCTGTTCACGCGCGAAAGCGGGGCCGTGGCCAGCCAGTTCCACGACCCGCCGGCGATCGAGCCGTACTCCTCGCAGCTCGTGGGCGCGCCGCGGCGGATCGTGCTCGGCAAGAAGAGCGGCCTGGACTCGATCCGGATCAAGCTCGACGAGCTCGGCCTCGAGAAGCCGCAGGACGAGTGGCCGGCCCTGCTGGCCCAGGTCAAGGCGCTCGGCGCCCGCAAGCACGGACTGGTCAGCGACGACGAGTTCCGCGAGTTGGTCGATGCCGGCTGAGCTCCGGCGCGTCTGCGTGATCGGCGCCGGGGCGATCGGTGGCTTGCTGGCCGCGCACCTGAGCCGGGAGTCCGAGGCGTGGGTGCTGACCCGCCGGCCCCAGCACGCCGACCAGCTGAACCAGGAGGGGCTGCGCGTGTCGGGCAAGCACGATTTCGTCGGCCGCGTGCAGGCCACGGCCGATGCGTCCGAGCTGCCCGACTTCGACCTCGGGATCATTGCCGTGAAGGCCAACGACCTCGAGCCCGTCGGGCTGCGGCTGGCCGGCCTCGCGCCGCAGTCGACGATGATGACGATCCAGAACGGGCTCGGGGCCGAAGCCGTGATCGCCCGGCACGGGGATTGGCCGCTGATCTCGTCGGTGACCTTCATGAGCGGAACCCGACGCTCCGACGTGCACGTCGAGTACGAGCTCGACACCGCCACCTGGCTCGGGCCGTGGGCGGGCACTCAGACCGACCAGGCGATCGTGGACGCGGTGGCGGCGCTGATCAACGCCTCGGGGCTCAACGCCGAGGCGATGACCGACCTCGTGCCGGCCCAGTGGTCCAAGCTGATCTTCAACTCCGCGATCAACAGCGTGTCGGCGCTCACCGAGCTCCCCCATGTTGCGGCGTTCGTCGAAGAGGACGGGACGTCCTCGCTCGGCCATGTGGTTCGCGCGCTGGTCGACGAGGGCAAGGCGGTGGCGGCCGCCGCGGGAATCGAGCTCTACGAGGATCCGTGGGAGATGAACGCGCTGGCGGTCAAGCGCGGCGAGACCGCGCGCAGCGACTACGCGCATCTGCCCTCGATGCTCGAGGACGTGCTCGCCCGCCGGCCGACCGAGGTCGAGTTCATCGCGGGCGCGCTGCATCGCGAGGCCGACCGGCTGGGCGTGCCCGTCCCGGTGACCGCGGCGGCCCATCAGCTGATCAAGGGCAAGGAGGCGTCATGGCGATCGGAGGTCAGGACATGAAGGTGTGCATCGTGGGCTGCGGCGCCGTCGGCAGCCTGTTCGCCGCCCACCTGGCGCAGGTCGACGACGTCGAGGTGTGGGCCTACGACGTCGTCCAGCCGCACGTCAACGCGATCAACCGGAGCGGACTCAAGCTGGTCGGCGAAGCCGAGATCACCGGCACCGTCCGCGCGACCTCGGATGCGTCCGAGCTGCCCCCCTGCGATTTCGGCATCGTGGCCACTAAGAGCATGTACACGCGCGCGGCGATCGAGGCGAGCGCTCACGCGTTCGCCGACGGCGCCGTCGCCTCGGTCCAGAACGGCGTCGGCAACGAGGAGGTCATCGCCGAGCACGTCGAGCGGGTGATCCGGGGCACCACATTCCCGGCCGGCCGCGTGACCGAGCCGGGCGTCGTGCACATGGACACGCGCGGGGACACGTGGCTGGGGCCGTTCGAGCCCAAGCCCGCGTCGATGGATGCGGTGACGCAGCTCGCCGAGGCGATCACCACCGGCGGGATGCACACCAAGGCGCTGCCCGACGCCCGCGGCGCGCAGTGGACGAAGCTGATCTTCAACGCGTCCACCAACCCGCTGGGAGCGCTCACCCGGCTCACCCACGGCCGCGTGTGCGAGCTTCCGGAGACCCGCCGGCTGATCACCCAGCTGGTCGACGAGGGCAAGGCGGTGGCGGCCGCGCTCGGCATCACGCTGGATTCCGACCCCGACGAGCTGGTCGACCACGCGGCCAAGGTGGCCTACGAGCACCGTGCCAGCATGCTCCAGGACGTACTGGCCGAGCGCGCCACCGAGGTTGATGCGCTGAACGGCGGGATCGTGCGCTTCGGCGCCGAGCAGGGCGTGCCGACGCCGATGAACCAGGCGATCGCCGCGCTGATCAAGGGCCTCGACCACTCCTGGCAACAGCCGCGATGAGGCGACGACCGGCGCGGGCGTGTTGAGCTCCGCCGCCGCGCCCGCCGCCTCGCGCGAGCTGCAGATCCGCACGCTGTTGACAGGGTGCTTGATCGGCCTGGTGATCTCGTGGAACATCGGCAACGTCGGACCGGTCGCGACCCTGCTGGCCCATCGCTACGGCACGACGCTCACGGTCATCGGCCTGTTCACGACCGTGCTGTTCTTCGCCGAGTTGGCCGTACTCATTCCGGGCGGCCGGGCCATCGACCGCTACGGGGCCAAGCGCGCCGGGCTGGTGGCGATCGCGCTCTGCCTGCTCGGCAACGTGGCGCTGATGCTGACCACATCGACGGTCCCGGCGCTGGCGTTCCGCCTGGTGGCCGGCGCAGGGGTGGGATTGGGCTTCCTGGCCGGCGCGATTTACGCCCAGTCCGCCGGCGCCGGACGCGCGCGGGCGCTGGCCGGGGGCATCTACGGCGGCGTGTCGCTCGGCTGCGCTGGACTGGCGCTCGCGGTCGTTCCGCAGCTGGTCTCCCCCCTGGGCTGGCGCGCGCCCTACGCGTCGGCCGCCGCAGTGGCGGCATTGACGTTCCCGCTCGTCCTCGCCTCGCGGGCCACCCCCGGCCACGGCGGCACTGTGGAGAGGCCCCGCCTCGCGGCGCTCATGGCCGATCCGCAGCTGGCGCGCCTCGGGGTAATTGCGACCGTGTCGTTCGGCTTCAGCGTGATCCTCGGCGCCTGGGTGGTCACGTTGCTCGAGCGTCACGACGGGCTGCGCGCCGGCCCGGCCGGCGCGATCGGCTCGCTGATCCTGCTGATGGGGATCGTCGGCCGGCCCGCCGGAGGCATCCTGGTCCGGGCCCACCCAACCCTCGCGCGGCCCATGCTCGCGGCGAGCTTTCTCGCCGGGTCGCTGGGCACGGTCATCCTGTTCGTGGCTCCAGGGCGCGGACTGGACGCGGGTGCCGCGGCCCTGATCGGGGCGGCGGCCGGACTTCCGTTCGGGGTCACGATCGTCGGGGCCACCCGGGCGTGGCCGCAGGCGGCCGGCGCGGCGGTCGGCGCGATGAACATCTATCCCGTGCTGGCCATCGTGTGCGGAGCGCCGCTGGTCGGGCTCACCTTCTCGCTGACCGGTCGCGGCCGCATCGGCTTCGCCGTCATCGCCATGCTGTGGAGCGCCGCGCTCCTCGTCCTGAGAGGGCTTGACATTTGATCACGCGGTCTGGCAGGTTGCGGGGCGATGTCTGAGACCCGCGATGTGATCGTGATTGGCTCCGGCCACAACGGCCTGGTCGCGGCTGCGTACCTGGCTCGCGCCGGCCTGAGCGTCGAGGTGCTCGAGCGAAATCCGGTGGCCGGCGGCGCGGTGGCCACCGAGGAGCTGACCGACCCCGGGTTCCTCCACGACACGTTCTCCTCCTGGCACCCGCTGTTCAAGCTCTCGGCCGCGTTCGCCGAGCTCGGCGGCGAGCTGGGCATCCAGTACTGCGAGACCGAGGACACGACGACGGCGAATGTCCGCTCGGACGGGACGGTGACGCTGGCCTACCGAGACGCCGAGCTCACGGCCGAAGGGTTGGGCGAGCACGACCGCGCCGCCTACCTCGGCGAGATGCAGGGCTTCGGAGAGACGATCCCGACGGTGGGACAGCTGTTCGGAGTCGAGTTGTTCTCCGGGCAGGCGCCGCGGCTCGGCTGGCAGCTGGCCCGCCAACTCGGAGTCAAGGGCGGGCTCGGCTTCGCCGCCGACATGCTGTCCTCGGCCCGAGCCTGGTTCGAGACCCGCTTCGACGGGCGCGAGGTCTCCGATCTGTATGCGCCCTGGGCGCTCCACACCGGGCTTCCGCCCGACAGTGCGGGCAGTGGATTTCAGGCGCTGGCCATCGCCGGCTCGTTGCACGCGGTCGGCCTTCCGGTCGTGCAGGGCGGCGCAGGCAACTTCGTGGCCGCGTTCGAGCGCCTGATCGCGCGGTACGGAGGTCATGTCACCACCGGCGCCGAGGTCGAGCGCGTGCTCGTTACCGGGGGTCGGGCGACCGGGGTGGTGGCGGGCGGGCAAGAGATTCGGGCTCGGCGCGCGGTGGTGGCCAACACCACGCCGACCCAGCTGTACGGCCGGCTGCTGCCGGCGGGCGCCGCCACGCAGGACGCGGTCCGGCAGGGCCTGCGCTTCCGCTACAGCCCCCGGGCGGGCATGCAGATCCACGTGGCCCTCAGCGAGCCGCTCCGCTGGTCCGACCAGCGGCTGAATGGGGTGCCGATCGTTCATCTGAGCGACGGCGTGGGCGATGTGTCCCTGGCCTGTGCGCAGGCCGCAGCGGGGCTGCTGCCGGCGCGGCCGACCGTCGTGGTCGGACAGCCCACCGCGGTCGATCCGAGCCGCGCCCCGGAGGGGTCGGCGGTGCTCTGGATCCAGCTCCAGCAGGTGCCCTATGCGCCGGCGGGTGACGCGGCCGGGCAGATCGACACCTCGAGCGGGACGTGGACGCCGGACGTCGAAGCCGCGTATGTCGAGCGCGTGCTCTCCA
Organism: uncultured Solirubrobacterales bacterium; assembly: GCA_963783415.1. Classification (GTDB taxonomy): domain Bacteria; phylum Actinomycetota; class Thermoleophilia; order Solirubrobacterales; family Solirubrobacteraceae; genus Palsa-465. The sequence continues at coordinate 45,456 of CAWANN010000019.1, read as the reverse complement.
CGCTCGAGCCGCACGTCGAGAACTGGCCGGCCGCCCGGGGGACCCACGCCGCGCTCTCCCCGGCGGAGCTCGAGCGCCGCAACCCGAACCTGGTCCGCGGCGACATCTACTCGGGCGACTGCGAGCTCGGGCAGTCGTACCTGTGGCGACCGCTGCCGTCCTTCGGGTCCCATCGCACGCCGGTGCGCGATCTCTATCAGTGCGGCGCGTCGACCTACCCCGGACCCGGCCTGAACGCCGCGTCGGGGCGGATCGTCGCGCTCGCGATCATCGCCGGCGAGCGGCCGCTCGGACAAGCGGTCCGCCGGCTGCGCGCACTGCGCTGAGGGCGAGGCGCAGGTCCTCCCCGCGCCGCGGCGCCGGCGCGAGCAGCTTCTGCGCGACGTTGTAGCCCGAGATCGCGTTGACGCCCGCGCCCGGCCAGGTCGCCGCGCCGACCATCAGCAGCCGGTCGATCCCGGTCTCGTAGTCGGCGACCGCGGGGAACGGACGGAACAGGAAGTTCTGGCGCAGGTGCATGCTGCCGGAGATCGAGTCACCGCCGGCCAGGTTGGGGTCGCGGCGCTCGAGGTCGGCGGGTGTCAGCACCGCGCGGTCGAGCACGAGCTCGCCGATCCCCGGCGCGTAGCGCTCAAGCTTGGCGAGCACCCGGTCGGCATAGGGCTCGGCGGCCGCCGGCCAGTCCCGCCCCTCGATTGCGCCGACGGCATCGCCGCGGATCTCAGCCGGAAGCGCCCGCACCTGGACCCACAGCACGGCGCCGTCCTCGCCCGCCGGGGTCCGGGAGGGGTCGACGGCCGAGGTCTGGCCGACCACGAGCATCGGTTCGGCGGGCAGGAATCCGGCGGACGCCTGCGCGTAGGTGTCGGCGAGATCGTGAACGAACGGCGCGATGTGGACGTAGGCGAACTGCGAGAGCTCCCCGCCGGCCTCCCATTCCGGCGCTCGCGACAGGGCCAGGTGCACCATCAGCGTGCCCGGACCGAACTGGTAGCGGTTCGCGGCTGCCCGCAGCGGACCCGGAATCGGCGCCCCGGCCAGCAGGCTCCCGTACAGAATCGGCGGCGTGACGCCGGCGATCACCGCCCGGCGCGCGTCGATCCGCGCGCCGTCGGACAGCTCGACCCCGGTGGCCCGGCCACCGGCGACGTTCACCCTCGCCACCTCTGTCCCGGTGCGGAGCTCCATCCCGTGCTCAGCGCCCAGCCCGGCCAGCGCGTCGATCAGCCGCGAAGCTCCGCCCTGGGCAACCGAGATCCCTGTGCGCATGTCGGTGAACGCCTCCAGGAACGGGAACATCGCGCCGCCTGACACGTCGGGTCCGAAGTCGAGATGCATCCCCCAGCAGGCGAGCAGCGCGTGCGCCTCGGGCGAGTGCAGGTAGGTCTCGGCCAGTTCCCGCGTCGAGCTGACCAGCAGCCGGGCGAGCTCCCGGCAGCCGTCCGTCCCGAGCGCCGGGATCTGCGCCACGGCCAGGCGCGCCAGGCTACGGGCATCCAGGCGCGAGCCGTAGAGCGAGAACAGCGCCGGGCTGAGCCGCCCGTACAGGGCGTCGATCTCGCGCCACCCCGCGGCGTCGGCGGGATCGTGGGCCTCGAGCTCGGCCAACGTCTCGTCGACGCTCTGGCGGACGCGCAGGGCCTTGCCCCCGGATACACGTTGGCGAACGGCCGGTCGCTCGAGGCGTAGCGGAGGCCGTGGCGCTCGAGTTCGGTGCCGAGCTCCGCGTTCGCCGGCGATCCCAGGAACAGGTTCAGGTTGGTGGCGAACAGGTCGTGGTGGTAGCCCGGACGCGTGAGCTCGGCGCTGGCCACCGCCCCGCCGGGCTGGGCGGCGCGTTCGAGCACGAGCGTGCTCCAGCCGGCCCGCGCCAGGTAGGTGCCACACACCAGGGCGTTGTGCCCCGAACCGATCAGGATCGCGTCGTAGGCCGCCATCGAGCACCGCGAGAACGTGACATTTGATAAATGATGCCGGAACCCGGATCGCGCCGGGCGCGAGGTGATCAAGTAAAGGAGGCGAGCACGAGCTACGTGGTCGGCATCGACATCGGCGGCACGTTCACCGACACGGTGGTGATCGACGGCGAGGGCGCCGTGGCCAGCTACAAGACGCCGACCACGCCGGCGGCGCTGCTCGACGGCCTCGAGACCAACCTCCGCGAGGCCGCGGGCGACGGCGGCCTCGACGCGTTCCTGGCCGAGGTCGAGCGGATCGCCCACGGCACGACCGCGGCCACCAACGCGTTCCTCGAGCGGCGGGGCGCTCGCGCGGCGCTGCTGACCACGCGCGGCTTCGAGGACACGATCTTCATGCAGCGCCAGCTCGGGATGACCGCCGGGCTGTCCCCCACCGAGCTCACCGACTACTCGCTGCGCCGCGTGCCGGAGCCGCTCGCTCCGCGGGAGCTCGTGCTCGGGATCCGCGAGCGCGTCGATTACCGCGGAGACGTAATGGCCCCGCTCCGCGAGGAGGACGTTCTGAGCGCCGCGGCGGAGATCAGGGCGGCCGGCGTCGAGGCGGTGGCGATCTGCTTTCTCTGGTCGTTCCAGAACCCCGGCCACGAGCGCCGGGCGGCGGAGATCCTGGCCGCCGAGCTGCCCGACGTGTACGTCTCAGTTTCGAGCGCGCTGACGCCGCGGCTCGGCGAGTACGAGCGCACGGCCACGACGCTCGTCAACGCCTACCTCGGGCCGCCGATCAAACGCTATACCGACGCGCTCGAGCGCCGGCTGGGCGCCGGCAACCTGCTCCTGCTCGACTCGGGCGGTAGCGTGATGACCGCCGCGGAGGCCGGGCGCGCCCCGGCACGGCTCTTGCTCTCCGGCCCGTCGGGCGGGGTCACCGCCTCGCATTTCCTCGGGGAGGCCCTCGGCCATCGGAACGTGATCACGTTCGATATGGGCGGGACCTCGACCGACGTGGGGATGATCGTGGACGGCCGTGCGCTCGGCCGGGTCGAGACCGAGATCGGCAAGTACCACCTGCTCCTGCCGATGGTCGACGTGAGTGCGATCGGCGCCGGCGGCGGGTCGGTGGCGCGAGTCGAGGCCGGCGGCTATCTCCGCGTCGGGCCGCAGAGCGCGGGCGCGGTGCCCGGGCCGGCCTGTTACGGCACCGGAGGCGAGCTCCCCACGGTCACCGACGCCGACCTCGTCCTCGGGATCCTCGATCCCGACGCGTTCCTGGGCGGGCGGATGACCCTGGACGTGGATGCGGCGCGCGAGGCGGTGCGCACCCACGTGGCCAATCCCCTCGGGATCTCGGTGACCGCGGCAGCGGCGGGGATCAAGCGGATCGTCGACGGGCGGATGGGCGATCTGCTCCGGACGGTCACGCTGGAGCGCGGTCACGACCCGCGGGATTTCACCCTGTATGCCTACGGCGGGGCCGGCCCGGCGCACGCCCCCGCGTTCGCGCTCGAGCTCGTCGATGCCGTGCTCGTGCCCGCGACCCAGTCGGTCCACTCCGCCCTCGGCGCCGCCTCCTCGGACATTGCCCTGCGGAGCGAGCTGAGCTCTCCCATGCGCGTGGCCCGCGACTCGCTCGGCGCGGACGTCGATCCCGGCGAGCTCGAGTCGATCTTCTCGGAGCTCGAGCACAGCGCCCGTGAGCAGCTCGGAGCCCAGGGCGTGCCGACCGAGCGCCAGTCGCTGACCCGCGTGGTCGAGGTCCGCTTCATCCGGCAGACCAAGGCGCTCGAGGTCCCCTATGCCGGCTCGCCGGAGAAGCTGATCGAGGACTTCCTGGGTATCTACGCGCACCGCTACGGCGACACCGCCGTGCCCGAGACGGCCGGCTTCGAGCTGGTCACGTTCGTGGTCGGCGCGCGCGGCATTCTGCGCCGCCCGGCGCTGCGCCGGTCGCAGGCGCGGGACGGCGCTGGCGCAGCCGCGCGCGGCGAGCGCCGCGTGTACGACCCGCTGCTCGGCGAGTTCGTGCCCACGCCGATCTACCGCGGTGAGGGGCTCCGGGCCGGCGACGCCATCGATGGCCGCGGCGGTCATCCAGTACGCGACGACCACGCTCGTGGTCTGTTCCGGTCAGCGCGCGGACGTCGGTCGAGCTGCTCCAGGTGGAAATCCGCAGAACCGCACGGGTATGATCTCAGATCAAATATATGACGAGGCCACACGCGGGCCTTGGACCCCCGGGAGAGGGAGGGATTACATGAGCCTCGGCCGTACGAAGGCGGCGCGTCTGCGCGCCGGGTATCGCGGAGGACGTTCCTGTCCACCGGCGCGCAGCTCGCCGTCGCCACGGGAGCCCTGCCGCTGGCTCTCGAAGCCGCGCCGGCCGCGCTGGCGGCAACGCGAGGCGGCCCCCCGGGTCTCGTGGGGACCGATCACATCGGGATCATGGTCCGCAACATCGAGGAGGCGACCGCCTGGTTCAAGGACATCCTGGGCGCCACCGATCCGCTCACCTTCGGCCCCTTCAGCGATCCCACGGGAAACCTGATGACCGAGCTCGTCGGGGTGAACCCTCGCGCGGTCATCCCCCAGATCAAGCAGCTGCGCATCGGCCACAGCGCGAACATCGAGCTGCTCGAGTACAAAGCGCCGCACCAGAGCCACACCCACCCCCAGAACTCGGACTACGGCGGGCATCACATGGCGTTCTACGTGCGCGACATCGACAAGGCGGTCAAGTACATGGAGTCGAAGGACGTCAAGAAGCTGCTCGGCCCGTTCTCGATCACCAGCGGCCCGGCCGCTGGCCAGACGATCAACTACTTCCACCCTCCGTTCGGCACGTACATCGAGTTCATCAGGCTACCCGCACGGGATGGCGTACGAGAAGACGGCGCGGGTCCCCCTGTGGAACCCGGCGCAGAACCGCCCGACGCGTGTCCAGCGGGCCTGAGCCCAGGGCCGAGGACTACGTCCTCGGCCCGAGCCCCGCGGACCGGGAGAGGCTCGAGCGGCCGCTGGAGCTCGACCCGGTGACGTTCGAGATCGTCCGCCACAAGCTCGAGGCGATCAACGAGGAGCAGGCGATCGCGCTGAAAGAGGTCTCGGTCTCGCCGATCGTGACCGCGGCCAGCGACTTCAACAACGCCCTGTACACCGCCGACGGCCGGATCGCCTCGATGGGACCGCAGGTGGTGTTCCACTCTGGGTGCGATGCCGATCGTCCTCCGTCACGTGATGGAGGCATTCCCGCGCCGAGGAGATCGGCGAAGGCGACATGTTCGTGGTCAACGACCCCTATTACGGGGCCGTCCACCACCCCGACGTCTCTCTGGTGGCGCCGATCCACCACGACGGGGCGCTGATCGCGTGGGCCGGGGTCGCAGCCCATCAGGTCGACATGGGCGGGATGAGCGTCGGCTCGATCTCGGCCCGGGCCCGGGAGAAGCAGCAGGAGGGGCTGATGATGCCCCCGATGAAGCTGATCGAAGGCGGCGTCCTGCGCCGCGACTTGTGGCGCCTGATCCTCAACATGACCCGCCAGCCACAGATGGTCGGGCTCGACCTGCGCGGCTTCATCGCGTCCAACTCGGTGGCCCGGGAACGCCTGCTCGAGCTGATCGACCGCTACAGCGCGGACACGATCCTCACCGCGATGGAGGAGCTGATCCGCTACTCCGAGCGCCGGATGCGCGAACGGCTGCGCTCGCTGCCCGACGGCGTCTTCCACACCCGCGGGTTCCTCGACCACGACGGGATCGAGAACCGCGTGTACCCGGTCGACGTCCGGCTCGAGAAGCGAGACGACGTGCTCCGGGTCGACATGCGCGGCTCCGCGCCGCAGGCCGCGACCTACATCGACTGCACAGAAGGAGCGCTGATCGGGGCGATCTTCGGCGGGACCGCGCCGATCCTCGGGGCGGGAATTCCGTGGAACCACGGCATCCTCGGGGCGCTCGAGGTGATCGCGCCCAAGGGCCTGATCGTCAACGCTAAGCGGCCGGCGGCCACCGGCGCGGCGACAGTCGGCCAGGGCTGGACGATCATGAGCGTGACCAGCCACGCCGTATCCAAGCTGCTGGCCTTCTCCGACGAGCTGCGCCACCACTCGGTCGCGACCACCCACGGCACGTTTGCCGCGCTGTTCAGCGGCGACCTGAACCAGCACGGCGAGCCCTACGGAACCCAGCTGATCGACCCCCAGATCGGCGGTGGCGGCGCCAGCGCCGTCGCCGACGGCATCGACCAGTCCGGTGCGCTGGTGGCGCCGAAGCCACACATCCCCAACGTCGAGACCAACGAACTGCACGGCCCGATGCTGTTCCTGTTCCGGTCGTTCTTCCCCGACACCGCCGGCGACGGGGCGTGGCGCGGCGGGCGCGCGGCCGGGACGGCCTGGACCCCGCACGGCGTCGAGCGGCTGCGCAACTCGCTGACCGCGCACGGCGTCGAGGTGCCGGTGTCGTTCGGCCAGTTCGGCGGCTGGCCCGGCGTGTGCAACCGCCAGCTGCTGGCCCGGGGCACCCGCGTGCACGAGCTGCTGGCGGATGGCGAGCTGGCGCTGTATCCGGACGTGCTCGCGCCCATCGACCTCGACGCGCTGGGCGGCGAGGTGCAGGAGCTCGGAGGCCAAGGTCCCCGAGTTCGAGGTTCGTGCCCGGGGACGTGGTGCTCTACACCTGGCAGGGGGGCGGCGGCTATGGCGACCCTCTCGACCGCGACGAGCAGCGCGTGGTCGACGACGTCGCGCTGGGAATCATCTCCAAGGACAAGGCTCGTGCCACCTACGGCGTGCCGGGCGACCGCAACGCGCTTCGCGCTGCGCGCCTGGACGGAGCGGAGCCGCCGGCACGGTCCGGGCCGGCGGACGCCGGCGAGCCGCTGTCCCACATCACTCCGTCGCTGATCCTGGCTCGGGGCGACGACGGCGTGCTGCTCCAGTGCGCGTGCGGCCGGACGCTCGGGTCGGCCTCCGCCTCGTGGCGCGACGGGTGCGCCACTCGCCGGCTGCGCGAGGCCGACTTGCCGCGGGGCATCGTCGTCCACGACTCGCTCGAGCTGGTTCAGTACCTGTGCCCCGGATGCGGGCGCCAGCACGGGATCGAGGTGGCCGAGCGGGGCGCGCCGCCGCTCGAGGACGTGCGGCTGACGGACGGCACATGAGCCGCCGTCTCGAGGGCCGCGTCGCGCTGGTCACCGGCGCCGGCCGCGGGCTCGGCCGCGCGCTGGCGCTCGGATTGGCCCGCGAGGGCGCCGACGTCGCCGTGCACTACCACCGCTCGGCCAGCGGGGCCGAGCAGGTGGCGACGCAGATCACCGATCTCGGCCGCCGGGCGGTGACCGTTCAGGCCGACATCACCTCACTGGTGGACGTGGAGCGGATGGCCACGACCGCGCTCGAGTCCCTGGGCCGAATTGACGTGCTGGTCAACAACGTCGGCGACGCCGCCCCCGAGCAGCAGTCCTGGCGGGACCTCGACGAGCCGCTGATCGACCGGGTGCTGCTGACCGACGTCAAGGGCACGCTGCTGGTCACGCACGCGGTGGGCCGCAGGATGCTCGAGCAGGGCGCCGGCGCGATCGTCAGCGTGTGCTCGAACGTGGTGGTGACCGGGAGCCCGCGGGCGCCGCAGTATGCGGCCTCCAAGTACGGCGTGATCGGCCTGACCAAGTCCTACGCCGCCGCGTTCGCGCCCCACGTGCGGGTCAACGCGCTCGGCCCCGGCTTCATCGAAACCGAGACGACGCTGGCCCGCGAGGACTGGCGCTCCGGCCGGCGCGAGGAGGTGCTGGCGCGCACGCCGCTCCGACGGATTCCCGCGCCCGAGGACATCGTCGCGCCGATCGCGTTCCTGGCCTGTGACGACTCCGCGCACCTGACCGGTGCCTTCCTGGTCTACGACGGCGGCTTCAGCATGCTCGGGGCCTGAGCCCTGGCGCTCCGGGCACGACCCGGCCGGTCAATCCCCGATGTACGCGATGCAGTCGATCTCGACCAGCATGTCCTCACGCGCGAGCCCGACGATCAGCAGGGTCGAGGCGTAGGAGCGCTCGTTCACAAGCGACTTGCAGTTGCGCGCCAGTCAGCCGTCGCGGGCTTCGTAGAACTCCGCCTCGAGGCTCCGGTCGGTGAGGTACCAGACGAACTTGACCACGTTCTCGAGTGTGCCCCCGGCCTCCGTCAGCCTCTGCTTGATCCGCTCGAGTGCAAGCTCGGTTTGGGCCTTGATGCCCTCCGCCGGAATATCGGCTTCGTCCGAGCGCGCCTCCGCACCCGAGAGGAACACGAAGTCGCCGGCGACCGCGCCCTTGCCCCAGACCATCGTCCTGCCGGCGTGGACCACCAGCCCCAGGCCGCGTTTTGCCCGCTCGCTCGCCACGAGGCCAGCCTAACATATTTGATCAAATACCCCAGGGGCGCCGCGTCCGATGTTGGCATCCGGCTAAGAGCGCGGCCATGATGTTTGACATTTGATCTAACCACGAGATACTTTCGCCGGGGACGCGGAATTCCCGAGCGGGCGAGGAGGAGCATGAGGTTCAGCATCTACTCCGAGATGCAGCACTGGCCGGGCAAGTCGACCGAGCGGCTCTACGCCGAGGTCGCCGAGCAGGTGGTCCACGCCGACCGGCTCGGTTACTGCAGCTACGCGGTCGTCGAGCACATGTTCTTCCCCAAGTTCTCGGCCTGCCCGATCCTCTGTCGCTCTTCTGCGCAGCTCGCGCCGAAGACCCGGCAGATCCGCTTCCGCACGATGCTCCACGTGCTGCCGTACCACAACCCGACCGTGTTGGCGTCGCGGATCGCGGAGGCGGAGATCCTGCTCGACGGGCGCTACGAGTTCGGCGTGGGCCGTGGCCACGGCTGGATCCCGCCCAAGGGCGGCGTCCGCCTCGAGGACGTAAAGGAGCTCTACGACGAGTCGTTCGAGCTGTTCTTCAAGGCGCTCGAGAACGAGCGCTTCTCGCACGAGGGCCGGTTCTACAAAGTCGACGACGGCCACATCGTCCCGCCCCCGCCGCAGCGGAAGCTGAAGATCTTCGTGGGCGGCACCAGCGACTCGACGTATGAGCTGGCCGGGCGCAAGGGCTACTCGGTCGCCGTCCCCCCGCTCCTGCCCTACAAGGCGCTGGAGGCGCAGCTCAACATCTACCGCGAGAGCTGCGCCGCGCACGGCAACGAGCCGGACATCATCTGGATCCACGCCTGCTACATGGACGAGGACCGCGAGGTCGCCAAGCGCGACGCCGAGCAGGCCATGCGCGGGTTCCTGGTCGGCAACGCCTCCCCGCTCGAGGAGCGGGCCTCGGACGAGGAGCTGAATGCCGCGGGCTACGGCTTCTACACGTCGGGAATCATGGAGCAGCTTGCCGCGACGCCGTATGACGAGATGATCGAGGGCGACATCGTGTGGGTGGGGACCCCGCAGGACGTGATCGAGCGGATCGAGCAGACGATCGAGGTGTGCGAGGGCCTGAGCGAGATCGCGATCACCGTCAACCCCGGCGGCTTCGAGCACTGGAAGTCGATCAAGACCCAGGAGATGTTCGCCGACCTCGTGATACCGCAGTTCAACCCCGCCCGGAACGCCACCGAGACGGCGGCCGGCGCGGCCCGCTGACGTTCAAACCAGGAGGAGAGCCGGACATGAGGAAATTGAGAGGCTGGGTGACCGCGTTGGCGCTCGTCGCGGCCGCGAGCGTGATCGCCGCCGGGTGCGGGTCGAGCAGCAGCAGCACCAGCACCGCAAGCAGCGCGTCGAGCGGAGGCTCGAGCGCGACCAGCAGCTCGTCATCGTCGAGCAACGGAAAGCCGATCCTGATCGGCGCCGCGATCGACTTCACCGCGCTGATGGCGCCAACCGACGACCCGGCTCTGTACGGCGCCGAGATCGAGGCCGCCAAGATCAACGCCGCGGGCGGCGTGGACGGCCGCCAGATCAAGTTCGACATCGCCAACACGCAGCTGAAGCCGGATCAGACCCGGTCCGACGCGCTCAACCTGGTCTCGAAGGGCGCCAACGTCCTGTGGGTGACCTGCGACGTGGACTTCTCAACGCCTTCGATCACGGTGGGCCTGTCGGCCAAGCTGCTCACGATCGCGCCGTGCATCGGTACCGACCAGATGGGTCCCAAGCGCTTCGGCTCCGCGGGAGAGCTCGCGTTCAGCTACGGGAACGTGGCGCAGGACGAGGGCGCCGCCGACGCGCAGATCGCGATCAAGCAGGGATGGAAGACCGCCGACGTGGTCGCCGACAAGCAGATCGTCTACAACGTCGACGTCTGCGAAGCGTTCGCCAACAAGTTCAAGGCGCTGGGCGGCAAAGTCATCTCGTCGCAGACCTGGACCCAGGGCGACCACACGATCGCCAACATCGCCAACCGCGTCAACTCGGACCATGCGGACGTGATCCAGGTGTGCACGACGGCGGCGCCGGACATCTCGACGCTGTTGTCCGACGTCCGCTCGGCCGGGAACAACACGCCATTCCTAGCGCCGTGGTCGCTCGACGGGACCTACTGGATGCCCAAGAATCCCAAGATCTCGACCAACTTCTGGACCGACTCGTACACCTCGATCTACGGTGACGACCCGAGCCCAGCCGTCAGGGCGATGATCGCGAAGCTGACGGCCGAGGGCCACGCGCCGACCACCGGCGGGTTCGTCACCGGCGCCGCCGCGATCGACGGGATCGTGGCGGCGGTCAAGGCCGCCGGCGGCTCAACCGACGGCGCCAAGCTCGCGTCGATCATGCAGAACTTCCACAATCTGGGCACGATCTCAGGCCTGGTCAGCTTCTCGCCGTCGCTGCACACGGTGTCCGGCCGCGCCTATCGGGTGCTCGAGGTCGTGAACGGCAAAGGGCACTTCAAGTACCTGATCAAGTCGGGTGGTCTGGCGCAGATCCCCGGATAGGAGACGCCCTTGCCTGAGCGGGCGAAGCCTCGCGAGCGTCGGTGGTCGGAAGGATCCCTTTCGACCACCGACGTTTCGCGGTCGTTCGAAGGCGTGCACGCCCTCCAGGGCGTCAGCCTCTCGATCGAACGCCATGAAGTGGTGGGGCTGATCGGCCCCAACGGCGCGGGAAAGACCACGCTGATCAACCTGATCACCGGGTTCGACCTGCCGAGCTCAGGCAGGGTCGTGCTGGGCGACGAGGACGTCACCCGCTGGCAGGTCCGGCGCCGCGCCCACGCCGGGCTGGCGCGCACTTTCCAGCACGGCCACCTGTTCCGCGCCTTGAGCGTGGCGGAGAACATCCAGCTCGGCGCACTGGGAATCGGGATGTCCCGCGGACAGGCCAAGGCCGTGTGCTCGGAGCTGCTCGCGGCGCTCGAGCTGAAGGAGCGGGCCCGGATCCCAGCGGCGGCGCTACCCCACGGCGAGGAGCAGAAGGTCAGCGTCGCCCGGGCGCTGGCCTCACGGCCGCGCTATGTCCTGCTCGACGAACCCGCGGCGGGACTGGCCGAGTCCGACATCATCTCGTTCGCCAATCTGGTCCGCCGCGTACGCGACGAGTACCGTGCAGGCGTGCTGCTGGTGGACCACAACATGGCGCTGATCATGGATGTCTGCGATCGGATCCACGTGCTCGACCAGGGACGCACGCTCGCGTCGGGCACCCCGGCGGAGATCCGGCGCAACATCGACGTCGCCGCGGCATACCTGGGGTCTTCCGGCATCAAGGAGGAGAGGCCGCCGGATGCCTGAGCCGTCGCTCGAGGTGCAGGAGCTCGAGGTCCGCTACGGCGCGGTGCCGGCGTTGCGCGGAGCAACGCTGAGCATCCAGCCGGGCGAGATCGTGGGGCTGGTCGGGCCCAACGGCGCCGGCAAGAGCACCCTGCTCCACGCCGTGATGGGCGCGCTCCCAATCGCCGCGGGCAGCGTCCGGTTCGAGGGCCGGCCGCTCGCGGGCGTGCCGACCGAGCGGATCGTACGCCAGGGCCTCGCGCTCGTGCCCGAGGGACGCCACATCTTCCCCGACCTGACCGTGGAGGAGAACCTCCGGCTCGGGTTGGTCGGCCGCGGGTCCACCGACGGCATTCCGGAAGACCTCGAACGGGTTAGGACGCTGTTCCCGGTCGTGCACGAGTTCCGCCACCGCCAGGCCGGGCTGCTCTCGGGAGGCCAGCAGCAGCAACTGGCCATCGCGCGCGCACTGGTGAGCAAGCCGCGGCTGCTGCTGCTCGACGAGCCGTCGCTGGGCCTGGCGCCGTCCGTCGTCGAGACGGTCTGGACCACGCTGGGCGAGATCCGCTCGACCGGCGTGACGATCCTGCTCGTCGAGCAGCGGGCGCAGATCACGGTCGGGTTCGCCGATCGCACGTACGTGCTCGGTGACGGCCGGGTCAAGATGCAGATGACCCCGCAGGACGCGGACGACACCGAGCGAATGGTGGAGGCGTACTTCGGATCATGAACGTGGGTCAGACGATCATCGACGGACTGGCGCTGGGCGCGCTCTACGCCCTGGTGGCGGTGGGGCTAGCCCTGGTGTTCGGGGTGCTGCGCCTGATCAACTTCGCCCAGGGCGAGCTGATCACGGCCGGCGCCTACGCGCTCAGCCTGACGAGCAACTGGCCGCTGATCCTCCAGATCGTGCTGTGCTTCGCCGTGTGCATCGGCCTGTCGGTGGCGATCGAGCGGATCGCCTTCCGGCCACTCCGAGGGGCGGCGCCCGCGACCACGCTGGTGGCCACGTTCGCGGTGGCCTTCGCGCTCGAGGCGGTTTGGTTGGTCGCCTTCGGGGCCAACGGTAAGCCGGCCGATCCGCTCTCGAACCTCAACACGATCGCGATCCACGGCAGCCTGAACCTGCGGTGGATCACGATTGTCCAGGTGGTGGCCGGCGCCGTCCTGCTCGGCGGGACCGGCCTGATTCTCAACCGGACCTCGATCGGGCTGCAGATGCGCGCCGCGGCGACAGATTTCCGCACCGCGCGCCTGCTCGGCGTGCGCACGAACCTCGTGATCTCGTTCGCGTTCGTGATCACCGGCGTGATGGCAGCGGTGGTGGCACTGCTCTACACGGTGCAGACGCCGCTGGTCACCCAGACCTTCGGTCTCGACATCACGATCATCGCGCTGGTCGGCGCGGTCGTCGGTGGACTGGACCGGCTGTGGAGCGCAACCGCCGGGGGCTTTGCCATCGGCTTCGCCACCTCGGTGCTTGGCGACGTCCTCCCGGCCTCCCAGGAGAAGTTCCTGACCGCGTTCGTGTTCCTGCTGGTCATCCTGCTGCTGCTGCTCCGGCCAGGCGGCCTGTTCAGCGGCTTTGGTCACACAACCGTGGAGCGCGTGTGAGCCGCCTGCGCTCGGTCCAGACGCTGCTGGCCAGCATCGCGCTGCTCGTCGCGGTGGCGCTGATCGGGTCGGGCACGACTGCCGCCACCCAGCAGGACTTCATCACCGCGCTGATCTCGGCGGTCATCGTCTACGGCCTGTACGTGTTCATCGGCAACTCCGGGGTGATCTCGTTCGGCCAGATCAGCTTTGTCGCGATCGGCGCGTTCAGCGCCGGCCTGTTCACGATCCCGACCCAGCCCAAGCACTTCGTGCTGATCGGGCTGTGGTCGTTCATCGCCGATCACACGGTTTCGAATTTCGCTTCGTACCTGATCGCCGCCGGCCTGGGCGCGGTGGTCGCGTTGATCGTGGGGCTTCCGCTGATGCGCCTGTCCGGGATCGCCGCCGGCATCGCCACGTTCGCCGTCCTGGAGATCACCTACAACCTTTTCCTGCAATGGACCAAGATCGGCCCCGGACCGACGACGCTCTCGCTGGTGCCGATATCGGTCGGCGTATGGCAGGCGCTGCTCGGCGCCGTGGTCGCCGCGATCGTCGCGTTCGTCTACCAGTCCTCCCGCCGAGGGCGCCTGCTGCGAGCCAGCCGTGAGGATCCCGCCGCGTCGCAGGCCATCGGGGTCAACGTGACCCGAGAGCGGTTGCTGGCCTTCGGTCTGTCGGGGGGCTTGTGCGGACTGGGCGGCGCGCTGCTCGTGCATCAGCTGGGAAGCATCACCGTGGACCAGCTCTACCTCGAGCTTACGTTCCTGACGCTCGCCATGCTCGTGATCGGAGGCTCCGGCAGCTTGTGGGGCGCGACCGTGGGTGCGCTCGGGATCAGCCTGCTGGACTCGTGGCTGAGCGCCGCCGAGAACACCGTCCACGTCGTGTTCTTCTCGGTCACCCTGCCCAACGGTGCGTCCGACCTGATCCTGGGCGTCATCATGGCGGCCATGCTGCTGTTCCGCCCCCAGGGAGTGACCGGTGGTGCCGAGTTTTCGCTTACCTTCGTCAACCGGTTCCGGTCGTGGCGCCCGCGCATCGGAGCCGAGCCATCTCGCGTCGCCGCCCCGTCTGGGGAGTCCGAGACTACGCTGGAGCAAGACACACAACCCACCCAGGGGGTAGAGAGCCGTGCCGAGCGCTGAGAAGCTGTCCGCCCTGCGTCCGGCGGGCGGCCACCGCACGCTCGCTGAGCGGGCGTTCGCCACGCTGCACGAGGCGATCGTCACCGGCGTCCTGGCACCCGGCGAGCGGCTGCCGATCGAGGAGCTGGCCGAGATCCTCGAGATGAGCCCGATGCCGATCCGCGAGGCCCTGCGGTTGCTCGATTCGGTTGGCCTGGTCGAGAACATCCCCCATCGCGGCGCGCGCGTCACCGAGCTGTCGATCGACGATCTGCGCGAGGTCTACGAGGCTCGGCTGGCGCTCGAGCCGCTGGCCGTCCGCCACGCGGCGGAGAACTTCACCGACGCGGACGCCCAGCTGGCCGCAGACCGCCTGGCCGAGCACGTGCGGGCATCAAAGCAGCGCGCCCTCGGGCCGATCTGGGCGTCGCACACCGCGTTTCATTTCGCGCTCTACGACGCCGCCAAATCGCGCTGGATGCTGCGCCTGATCCACCCGCTGTGGGAGAGCAGCGAGCGCTACCGGTTCGCGATGCTGCCGGTCCGCCTGAACCTGGACAAGCGCCGGCTCGAGCACGAACAGATTCTCCAGGCCTGCATCGACCACGACCCCGATCGGGCGGGCCTGGAGCTGCACAACCACCTGGCCCGCACCGCCAACATGATCGCTGCGCAGATGGGCGGCGAGGAGCTGTTCGAGCTGATGCCCGAAGGGTCCAAGGGGCCGAAGGCGGCCGTCGGATAGGCTGCGTCCTGGGGGCCGTGGGACCAATGCGTGGCGGCCGCGTCCCGCGATTCGCCGGGCCATCCCGGCTGACCCACCCAACCCCACCCCGCCCTGGCTTGACGATTGATCAAATATCTGAGATGTTTATGCGGCCGGTGTCGGGACCGCCGGGCCGAGCCGACGCGTGGCACACAACGCGCCGCCGCCAGGCGCCGCCGACCATTCATATGTACCCGACAGAACGTAGCTGACAGAGGGTGAGAGATGCTTCTTGAATCCGTCGCCTACGCTCGCCCGGACACCGTCGCCGAGGCGCTCGAGGCGCTCGCTTCCAGCGACGGCGCCGCGCCGCTTGCCGGCGGTCAGAGTCTGGTCAACGTCCTCAAGCACCGGGTGGCCTCCATCGAGTTGCTCGTCGACATCAGCCGCCTGGAGGAGCTACGGCGGATCGCTCGTGGGTCTGACGGAGGCCTCGAGATCGGGGCGTGCGTCACCTACGACGAGCTCGACCGCTCCGACGAGGTCCGTTCGAGCCACCCTCTGCTGGCCGAGGTGGCGCGTCACATCGAGGACCAGCAGATCCGCGACCGCGGCACGATCGGCGGCAACTGCTGCCTGAGCGACCCCACCAACAACCTGCCGCCACTGCTGGTCGCGCTCGACGCGACGATGTTGATCGAGTCGGCCTCCGGGCGGCGCGGGGTCCCCGCGGCCGAGTTCTTCCACGGCTACTTCGCCACCGCCGTCGGGGAGGGCGAGCTGTTGCGCAGCATCACGCTGCCGCCGCTCGCCGCCGACGCCGGTGCCGGCTACAGCACGGTCGCAGTGGGAACCGACTCCAAGGCGATCGCCCGTGCGGCGGCCATGGTCCGCGGCAACGGCACGATTCGGGAGGCTCGCGTGGTGCTGGCCTGTGTGTCGCCGGCCCCGATGCGCCACGGCGGGATGGAGGAGGCGCTGCGGGGCGTGGAGGCGACCGTCGACGCGGTCCGAGCCGCCGCCGAGCAGATCGGCGACGACCTCGAGCCGCTCGGCGATGCCCATGGAAGCGCCGAGTACCGGCGCGCGATGGCGCGCGTGGTGGCCCGGCGCTCGGTTTGTCAGGCGATGGTCAAGGGAGGGAACTGAGCATGGTTGACGCGGGCACGGTGCAGGCGGTCGAGTTCACGATCAACGGTGAGAAGACACAGGCGGTGGTGGAGTCGCGCCAGCTACTCGTGCACTTCATCCGCGACACGCTGGGAATGAAGGGCACGCACGTGGGCTGTGACACCGGGAACTGTGGCGCCTGCTCGGTGATCGTCAACGGCAAGCTGGTCAAGAGCTGCATGATGCTCGCCCCCCAGGCCGACGGAGCGGAGATCGAGACGATCGAAGGGCTCTCGCGGGGCGGCGAGCTCGACCGCCATCCAGCAGGCATTTCACGAGGAGCATGGCCTCCAGTGCGGCTACTGCACTCCAGGGATCGTGATGGCGGCAACGTTCCTCCTGCGACGCAACCCCGACCCGACCGAGGAGGAGATCCGCCGGTCGGTGCGCGGGAACATCTGCCGCTGCACCGGCTACGTCAACATCCTGCGGTCGATCGAGGCGGCGGCGCAAGCCGGACGCGCCGACGTTGAGGAGGCAGCATGAGACACTCCCCGGCTATCGACACACCCGTCGAAACCCGGAGCACGATCGGACAGAACGTTCCACGCGTCGAGGATCGGCGGCTGCTGCAGGGACAGGGCGAGTTTGTTGACGACGTGTGGATGCACCGCACAGGCCACGCGCATTTCGTGCGCTCGCCTTACGGCCACGCTCGCATCGTCTCGATCGACGTGAGCCGGGCGATGTCGCTCGACGGCGTGTACACCGTGCTGACCGGCGAAGAGGCCAGGAGATGTGCGCCGTCCGTTCTTCCAGATAGCGCCGGCGCCCGCGGGCGACCTCGAGGAGTGGCCACTGGCCGTCGACAAGGTGCGCTACCACGGCGATGCGGTCGCGGTGGTGCTGGCCGAGACACGCGAGCTGGCGCGCGACGGGGCAGAGCTGGTCGACGTCGAGTACGAGCCGCTGCCCGCCGTGGTCGACACGGTCAAGGCGGCCGACCCCGACGCTCCGATCCTCCACGAGGTGTCGGCAGCAACGTCGCCTGGCATGGCGAGTACGACTGGGGCGACATCGACTGGGCGCTCGAGAACGCCGATCACGTCGTCGAGATCGACCGCCTGCACTTCCATCGCTTCTCCTCGACGCCGCTCGAGTGCAACGGCGCCGTCGTGAACTGGGACCCCGGCACCGGGCGTCGTGGAGTTCAGCTCGAACAACCAGATGCCGATGTTCGCCGTCGATGGTGATCGGTCCGACCATCGGCGTCGCGTCGAACCGCTGACGTTCTCCTCGCAGGACATCGGCGGGGCTTCGGGATCAAGATCAGCAGCTATCCGCAGATCGACCGCGCTGGCGCTGCTCTCGCGAAAGGCGGGCCGCCCGGTCGAAGTGGACCGAGTACCGCGACCGATCACATGCTCTCGGCCGGTCACGGAAACGAGCGCACGTTCCTCGACATCGAGGTGCCGGTGATGAACGACGGCACGATCCTCGGCTTCAAGCTCGCGCGTTCGACGACGCCGGCGCCTACCTGCACTACGAGCCGCTTGGCGCGGTGATCTGGTCGCAGGTCGTGCCCGGGTGCTACCGCTTCAAGCACCTTCACGTCGACTACACCGAGACGATGACCAACAAGTGCCCGACGATCCCCAACCGCGGGTACTCGCGCCTTCAGCACCTGTGGCTGATCGAGCGGATCGTCGACATCATCGCCAACGAGTTGGGCTTCGACCCGGTCCAGCTGCGCAAGCAGAACTACGTCCAGCCCGAGGACTACCCGTACGAGACGCCGAACGGTTGCATCTACGACTCCGGCGACCTACCGCGGCGTGCTCGATCTCGCGCTCGAGCTGATCGACTATCGAGACGCTGGCGCGCCAGCGCAGCGCGAGCTCGGCACGGGCACGGGCAAGCGGATCGGCATCGGCATCGGCTCCACGCTCGACTCCGGCACCAACAACTTCGGGCAGGCGCGGATCGTCAACCCGGACCTGCCGTTCTCCGGCAACGGCGAGGCGGCGTTTCGCAAAGCTCGACCTCTACGGCGAGGTCAACGTCAACCTCGGCACGACGCCGCAGGGCCAGGGACACGAGACGACCGCGGCGCAGGTGGTTGCCGCATCCTGACATGCCACCCGACCAGGTGCAGGTCACGGCCGGCTTCAACCAGCAGCAGAACACCTACGTGGCGTTCTCCGGCACGTACGCGTCACAGTTCGCGGTCACCGGGCTCGGCGCGGCCAGGGTGCGGCCGAGAAGCTGCGTGCCGAGATCATCGAGCTCGGCGGCGTACGCGCTCCAGGCCGAGGCGGACGAGATCGACATGGCCGACGGGATCGCGCTCGTCCGCGGCGAACGCCGAGCGCGCGATTCCGTTCATCGGCATCGCCAACATGATCTACTCCAACATCGCGGTGCTGACGGCCGAGATGCGCGACCGGTCAGCCTCAACTGCCGCCACGTGTACCGCCCGCCGTTCCAGGTTCCCGATCCGGAGACCAAGCCGGGCAACCTGACGCTCACCTACGCCAGCCAGATCCACGCCTGCGTGGTCGAGGTCGACGAGGAGACCGGGCAGGTCGAGATCCTCGACTACGCCGCCGTCGACGACTGCGGCCAGCGGATCCACCCGCAGATCGTCGAGGGCCAGGTGCACGGCGCCACCGCGCTTCGGGATCGGCGCCGCGCTGTACGAGGCGTTCGAGTACGACGAGACGGGCCAGCTCCTGCAGGCCTCGTTCTACGACTACCACGCGCTGACCGCGCTCGATGCGCCGGACATCAAGGTCGGCGACATCGAATCGCCGAGCCCGTTCACCCCCAACGGCGCCAAGGGCATGGGCGAGGGCGGCGGCGCGCCGCTGCACGCGATCTGCTCGGCGATCCAGGATGCCCTCGGTCCCGAGGACGCGGTCGTCTACGACAGTCACAACCCGTGGGAACGCGTGTGGTCACTGGTGCACAGCGGCGAGCGAGGCGAGCCGCGCGGGGTGAAGGTGACCTCGCGGTGATCATCGAGAACGAATTCAGCGTCGGGGCAGACATCGACACCGTCTGGCGCGAGTTGCTCGACATGGAGGGCGTGGCCAGCTGCCTGCCGGGCGCGACGATCACCGCCACCGACCGCGAGAACGTCTACGACGGCTCGATGCGACTGAAGCTCGGACCGATGCGCGTGGAGTATCGCGGCACCGCCACCATGTCCGAGGTGCACGAGGAGCATCACACGGCGGTCATCGCGCTGAGCGCGCGCGAGGCCAAGGGGCAGGGCTCAGCGATGGCGACGATCCGCAACCGGCTCGAGCCCGTCGACGGCGGCACGCGGGTCTGCGCACAGACCGACCTGCAGATCACCGGCCCGCAGGCCCAGTTTGGCCGCGGCGTGATCGAGGACGTCGGCAAGCGCGTGCTCAGCGAGTTCTCCCAGCGGCTCGAGCAGCGGATCGCCGGGGGCAGAAGTCAGGCACGGGCGCGGAGCAGGGCACGAACGCGGAGGCCGGCGAATCGTCAGCCGCACAAGCCGCTGCGTCCGACGCTCAGACGGCGCCGGCCGAACTCGATGTCGGCGCCCTGGTCACGAGCAGCCCGGTCTTGCGCCGCGCCGGTGCCGGTGCGATCGCTCTGGCGTTGATCGCGCTGGCGCTGATCCTGCTCCGTCGCCGGCGCTAGTTACGCTCCGGCGCTCGGTACTTCACGAGCCGGGGCCACTTATCCGTCACCCCGCTGCGTGGCAGGCACGAATGCGAGCACGCGAGCCGGGCTGCCGGTACCCCCTACGAGCTTGAGAGGCGCTACCACGATCAGCGCGCCGGTTGCTGGGAGCCTGCCAAGGTTCGCCAGCCCGCTAAGGGTGCATCGTCCCGCGCCGAGGATGTAGTAGTGGGCAGGCCAGGGAGGATCGAATCCGCCAGCCGCGCCGGCATCCGGACCGACGGTCTCCGTGGCAAATCCGCTGATGTCGCGCGCCTCAGAGAGCCATCGGGATGCATCCACGTCCGGGCCGGGCGTGACGGGCCCGTCGGGTCCGACGTTGAAGAAGGCCTCCTTGTTGGCCGCGCGTTCGTCCCAGCCGGTTCGGAGCAGTACCCACGCGCCGGGTGGGATCTCGCCATGCTCGGCCTCAAACGCCTCCAGATCGGCAACGGTGAGGAGGTAGCCGGGATCTTTCGCTGCCTCCGCGGTCTTGTCGATCACCACAGCAGGCCCGACCAGCCGGTCTACTTCGATTGAGGCTAGGTCCTTACCGTCCCGGCCGGTGATCCAATGGATGGGCGCGTCGATGTGAGTTCCGGTGTGCTCACCTAGCTCCAACACGTCCCATCTGGCCAGCGGGTTCCGGGCGTCGTACCTTGCCAGCTCACGGCGAGACAGGCCCGGCGAGTTGACATAGGGCCCGGGCAACTCGATCACCGGCGTGCGTTCGCTCAACGGCTGGGTCAGATCCACGATCTCGACCGCATCAGCGGCCAGACCGCGGATCAGGTCGGCAACGAATGTCGTGGGCATCAATCGGATCCTAAGGTGCCGGCGCGAAGGAGACCTACCGAGCCCATACGCGGTCGGCGACCTTACCTACCAGCTCGAGCTTGCGCCACTGCAGATCTTCAGTCGCGGATTCCATGCCGGGCACCGTGCCAAAGCCGCATTGCGGCGAGAGCGCCAAACGGTCGGTATCGAGGAACTTGGAAGCCTCCTCGATCTCACAGCCAACACCCAGTCCTCGGATTCGAGCTCGCGGCGCTTGGTTGAAACGACCCCGAGGCCCACGATCGGACCATTCCCCCTCGGCACGTATCGCAGGGCCGCATGGCCCCCGTCGCGTTCCTTGTCGTCCCATTCAACCAAGAATGAGTCGTATGGGAGAGAGAACACCCGCTCCGCAACCGGGTCAAGCGCTCCACTGGCCATCCAGTACTCGCCCGCGTTGCCGCGGCACAGGTGAAGCGCGGTACGAACCGTCTTGGGGAGCCCGTCAATCACTGCGGCGTCGACCCTCAAGAGGCGCTCGAGGTAGACGTCGTCATCATCGATTCCGAACCTCCCCCACCGCCGCTTGTGAGACTCGTCAACGAACAGCGGGTAAAAAGGAAAGTCAAACTGCACGTATCTCGCGCCCGCGGTAATCGCCTCGTCAACGATCTCTCGCATGAGTTCGACGACGTGATTCGCCAACTCATCATGGTCGGCGTAGACACGATCGGTGATCCCGGGGGTGAACACGCCGTACCAGCAGTACATCGACGGAGCCGGGATCGTCACCTTGAATGGCCGGTCAGTAATCGAGGACATGAACTCAGCCTCACGAGCAAGTGGATTCGAAACCTTGACCAAGCGCTGGCCCACAACGGGACACTCCGGGCGCTCAATCTTCTGTCCGTCCGCACCGGTCATGAACCGCCGCCCACCAGCGCCGCTTGCGCCGCGTCGTTGGCCGCCACGACGCGCCCGCCGATATCCAGTGCAGCCGAGCCGAGCCGCGCGCGCGGTCGCGCCTGGTAGGCGGCAAGTCAGTTCAGCCGACGCCCGGGCGGCGCGGGCCCGCAGACGCGTCTCGCGCGTGGTCGCGGCATCGGTCAGCCAGGAAGCTGCCCGCGCGGGCAGCGGCCGATCGTTAACGGTGATCGAGATCGTTCCGATCGACTCGGCTGTCGTCGGGTCGCCAATCGAAACGGCGGCGCAGCTATAGCGATGGAAACCCGAGCACCAGTGCTCGAACCGATCGACCTCGACGAATCGACCAGTCGCGAGTACGGTCCCGATCGCCGACGTGCCGGCCATCGCCTCGCTCCAGACAAGGGTGGGCCCAAAGTTCTGCACGCGTGCGCGATTGAGAGTGTCGCCGTCGCCCCAACCCCCGAGCACGCGAACCCCCCCCGTCCCGGACCGCCACGGCCACGCACTCGCCCTCAGCGCGGGTGGCAACCGCCGCCGCCGCAGCGCCCAGCTCTGTGGCCAACACGCTTTGCTCGGGTCCGGAACTGAAATCGTTCCCCGCGGCGGGCGCATGGGTTCGCCTCGGATCGACGCCGTACCGGTCACGACACCGGTGCCACGAGTGGAGGACTTCGGGACCCACACCGGACACCGTCGCCTCCCCGGCCGCGAGGCGCTCCCACGCGGCCGCCGTCATTGTCGCGGTCTTCCGAGCTATAGCAACAAATCGTATTTGGGTGTGGCCCGGGGATCAAACCTCGCGGCGCGCCACCAAGCATTGCCGGCACTCATCTGGCGCTCGTGATGGCAGGCGCTGGCGAGCAGGCGCCGGCACCGGCCGAACCCGCTGGCCATCTACCAGCCGGGACCCTTGCGGTAGCGGTCCTCGTCGGCCATCTCGGCCGGGTCCTCGGCGCCCTTGCCACCGATCTCCTCCTCGTGAGAGGGATGATCGCTCGTGTCCGGCGGCACTTCGGTGGGGTCGGTCTGCTCGGTGTCGTCTTGTTGACGCGGATCCTCCATACGGTGGCTCTACCCGTTCGCGGACCCTGTTATGCCAGGGCGCCGACCGTCCGTCAGCTACGACGATCGTCCCCGGCGGAACCGCGGGTGGCGGCGTGGCCTGTCCGTGGCGCATGATGTCGACCGGTTCCGCGGTTGCCGCGTGTGCGGCGGCCTGGTCAAGGCGGGTCCGGGAGGCGCCGGCTCAGGTATGCGTACCACAGCAGCACCAGCACCGCCATTCCACCCGCGTAGAACAACGCCACGTAGTTGACGCTCGTGCCGAGCTCGCTGGCCACCGGGATCAACGATCCCTTCTAGGCCAGCACCGGAACCGAACACCCCAGCAGCACTACCAGGTAGCGCCACGACCGCCCGGCCCGGCCGCGCATGCTGTAGGCCAGTCGGAACGCCACGAGGGCCGCGGCGAAGTAGATGAGCTGAATTAGGTAGGAGCCAGCGGTGGTGGTGAGCACAGGATCGCGATCGTGTCATTGGGCAGGCCGAACGTCTAGGCGTAGCGGGGGAGAGGGATCACGATTTGTCCCCACGCCGGTGGCGGCGGCCATCACCAAATTCCCGACCCACGGCGTGTTGAAGCGGCTGGTCGTGGTGAAGACCCTCGGCACCAGGCCATCGCGAGCCGGGCTGCGTGTCAGCACCGGCACCTCATGTCCCCACTTGCGCCCAATTGGACACAGGCGGACGCGAGTCCCACGCCCCCTCTCATCTCGCCGTATACTTGATCAACCATTCGGGGCCGTTGTCAACGCATCGTCTGATGCCTGTCATGCGCCCGAGGCTGGTGACGTAGGAGCTGATCACCTTGACGGTCGGACCTGATCTTCGCGGTTTTATCCAGCGTGCGGGCGATGCAGGCGAACCGGTCATCCGCATTGCGCGCAAGGTAAACCCTGTCCATGAGCTGTCCGCCGTGGTCAAGGCGTTCGAACGTCGGGGGAACCCGATTCTCGTGTTCGAGAACGTGGATGGGAGTGAGCTTCCCGTCGTCGACGGCGTCTTCGGCTCACGCAAGCGAATCGCGCTCGCTCTCGGAGTCGACCCTCAGTCGCTTACCGAGAGTTACATCGAGCGTCTGACCCATCCGTTAGAACCCGAGGTCGTCACCGAAGCCAGAGCGCAGAAAATAATCACCACCGCGCATATCGACCTCGGGGATTTACCGATTTGCGTGCACGCACCGCTGGACGCCGGCCGTTACATCACCTCGGGAGTGTGTCTTGCGCGTGACCCAGAGAGTGGCGCGATCAACTCTGGCATCTATCGCATAATGATCAAAGCACAGGATCGTGTGACACTGAGTGTTGACTCAGGTGACGACCTCGCCCAGATCCTCACCGGCGCCCGCGAACGCGGCGAAACGGTCGACGTTGCCATTGTGGTCGGGGGTCATCCTGCGATCGCAATCGCGTCGCAGGCGAAGATACCGATCCACATTGACTCCCTCTCGGTAACCGGAGCACTACTCGGATCTCCTCTCCGTGTTGGCAACGCGGTCACCGTCGACCTACCGGTACCCGCAGACGCAGATGTGGTGATCGAGGGTCGCGTCCAGACCGGAGCCAGTGAGGCCGAAGGGCCTTTTGGCGAGTTCTACTACTACTACGGCTCGAGCATGGGCTGGGTCTGTGAGGTCACTGCTGTCACCCGCCGGTCAGATGCAATTTGGCTGGATATCCACCCGACCCACCGAGAGCACCGGATCCTCGCCTTCGCCCCCGCCCACGAGGCCAGGCTGCTTCAGACACTCCGTGCTTCGAGAGCTGCCGTTCGGGGTGTCCACATTCCGACGGAGTCCGCCGGGATGATCGCCTGCATCTCGCTGCACAAGCGGCATGACGGTGAGCCGCGCCAGGTTGCCATGACCGCTTTTGGCGTCGATTCGCTGATCAAGCACGTGGTCATCGTGGACGATGACGTGGACGTCACGGACCCGGGCGAGGTCGCGTGGGCGCTGGCAGTGCGCCTCCAGGCTGACCGCGACATCCTGATGATTCCGAATGCTATGGGCATTGCCGAAGATCCAAGTTCGTACGGCTACGGCAGCCGCCTCGAGCGGCGCGGTCTGGTTACCAAGACCGCTATCGATGCGACCATGCCGCTGGAGGCCGATATCCCCCCGCGTGCGGATGAGCTTCCCGACCGCTACGCCGGCCTGGACCCGCGCGATTATCTGTCGCCTGGCACCGACGATTGACGGGCGGCCCAGTTCCCCATCCCGTCCCATCGGCTTACGAGCTCCGTATCGATCCCTAGTAGGTCGAGTGCGCGCCCGACCGTATGGTCGACGAGTTCCTCAATCGAGGCGGGCTCGGCATAGAACGCCGGCACTGGCGGCATCACGACCGCCCCGTTCTCGGTGGCCTGCAGCATCAGGCGGAGATGGCCGGCATGAAGCGGCGTCTCGCGCACTAGCAGCACGAGGCGCCGCCGTTCCTTGAGCACAACATCCGCGGCACGGGAAACGAGATCACCGGTCGCGCAGTTCGCAATCGCCGAGAGAGTTCGGATCGAGCAGGGGGCAACAATCATTCCGTCGGTCCTGAACGACCCGCTGGCGATTGAAGCGCCGAGCTCGCGAACCGGATGAACGACATCCGCCAAGGAACGCACCTCTTGGATTGATCGCCGGGTCTCCTGTGCGATCGTGGCCCGTCCGCTGTCGCTGATCACGAGATGCGTCTCCGTGTCCGGTCGCTCACGGAGGATTTCCAGCGTGCGAATGCCATAGATTGCCCCCGACGCTCCCGTGATCGCTACGACGATCCGTTTACCAACCATGGCGCTAAATGTAGCGTCGTGCGGGACGATCAGGCGGGCGCGCCGACCTGGGCCAGGTATGCCTCCGCCTTGTCGGGGAACATGAGCCAGTCGAAATAATCCGCGGGGTTGTTGAACCCGTTGGCGAAGCGGTGAGCGACCTCGGGGCTGTCGTTGCCGGCGGTCAGGAGCTTGAGGACATGCTCGGGCGGCGGCGAGAGCAGCGCGTTGGTCCAGCCGGTCGTGTACTGGCCGTAATCGCGCCAGAAGTCCTCGAATACCTTCTCCATGAACGCCCGATCGAACGCTCCGTCTCCGTGGCGCCGGATCGCCGCCAGGTATGCGGCGGCCATCTTGGCGGCGTTGTTGGAACCCTGCCCCGTGATCGGGTCGTTGAGCATGATGGCGTCGGCCAGTCCCAGCACGAGCCGCCCGGAGGGCAGCTCCGCGACGGGCTTGCGCACGGTGGGCGGGAACCGTCCGGCGAGAACCCCGCCCGAATCGGTCAGCTCGATGTGCGCACAGCGCTCGCCTTCCCAGGGGAAGTACGTCTGGAGGTCTCCTTGGACTTGGCCAGGTGCTCGGCGGGCGCGTTGACCTCGCCCCAGGTGTCCATTGGGCCGCCCGGCACGCCCTCGAACACCATGATCTCGCACTCGCCGGTGGTGGTCAGCGCGGGGAACACGAAGTGCTCCCCGACCCCGGGCATCAGGTTGAAGCAGACCGCCGCATACTCGGGTCGTGGCGTCATCCCGGTGACGTAGGTGAGCGCGAGCGCGCGCATCGGTTTGTCGTAGGGCGATCGCTCGGCGTCGCGTTCGAACAGGCGCACGATCTCACCCTTGCCGGCGGCGACGATCACAAGGTCATTCGTCTGCGCGTAGCGCTCGAGGTCCTCCACCCCGACATCGTGGAGCTCCATCGTGCCGCCGCGTCGCTCGAGCTCCTCGATCCAGCCCGGCATCTTGACCCGCTGGTCCACCGACTGCCCGTAGTTGTCGAGCCGTCCGACCCAGTCGATCGCCTTGCCCCCCTCGGGCGACGGCACGGTGAACGAGACACCCTCGACTCGCGGGCACGCCTCCTCCCAGAAATTGATACCGAGATCGCGCTCGGTTTGGAGCGAGGACGCGAACATGAACTGGCTCGACATCACCCGCCCAGAGCGGATGTCCTCCGGCGGCCGGTTGGAGACCACAGTCACCTCGTGTCCGTCGGCCAGCAGCCCCAGTGCCAGCTGCAGACCGGCTTGCCCGCCCCCGACGATCAAGATGCTGCTCATTGTGTACCTCCTAGTCCGCGAGCTTGGGGATTGCGGGCTCGGCCTTCTCCGGGCCCATTGCCGAGTAGCCGCCGTCGACCGCCCAGTCCGCGCCGGTCACGAACGAAGCCTCATCGCCGCACAGGAAGGCCACGACGGCCGCGACCTCCTCGGGATCTCCGACGCGTCCGAGCAGGTGAAACGGCCTAGCCACCTCGTTGGTCTTGGCGCGATCATCGCCGCTCAGCTCGACCATCACCCTCGACCACGTCCAGCCCGGCGAGACCGAGTTGACCCGAATGTGGTCGGGCGCGTAGTCCATCGCCATGTTGCGCGTCAGCTGCACCAGCGCCGCCTTGCTCACCGGATACAACCAGCGCCCGGTCTGTGCGACCTTGGCCGAGATCGAGGTGAAATTGACGATCACGCCCCCGCCCCGCTCGCACAGGCGGGGGTGAACCGCCTTTGCCATCATCACCGCCGAGGCGACGTTGACGTTGAGTGACTCGAGCCAGTCCTCGCGGGTCGAGGTCGGTCCGTCATCGACATACGAGCACGCCAGGTTGACCAGGATGTCGATGCCGCCGAACCGCTCAGCCGTCTCGGCGACCAAGCGCTCGATCTGTGCGTCGTCACGGATGTCGGTTGCTGAGAACAGAACGTTCGTGCCGAGCTCCTCGGCGATGCGCCGGCCGGCCGCCTCGTCGATATCGGCCACCGACACGCGCGCCCCCGCGGCGTGCAGCGCGCGGACCACGGCCGCGCCGATTAACGTCGCGCCCCCGGTGACCACCGCCGTCCTGCCGGTCAGGTCGGTCATGCGTGCACCTCCCCCCACCACCGCTCGAGCGCAAGGTCCTGACAGATCGCCGCCGCCGCGTTACGGCCACAGGCACCGCTGATCGACCCTCCGGGGTGCGTCGAGGCGCCACATAGATACACGTTCTCGAACGCCGTGCGGTACGGCGGATACTCGAAGAACGGCCGGAAGATGCCCAGCTGATCCTGGCTCATCTCGCCGTGATTCCAATCGCCGTGGCGCATGCTTGGCATGACGCGCTCGATGTCGATTGGGCAGGAGATGTAGCGCCCGAGCACGTTCTCGGCCTCCAGGCCGGAGGCATAGGAAGCCCAGTGCGCCAGCACCTTCTCGGCGTACGGCTCCCGCTGGTCCTCCCAATCGCCGTCGCGCAACTCGTAAGGAGCGATCTGTTCGACGAAGCACGCCTCCTTGCCGGCCGGAGCCAGCGCCGGCTCGAACAGCGAGGGATGCACGCTGAACAGCCCCGGAGTCCGCGGTGGCACGCCGAGACGGCAATCCGACGCGTTGTCCTCGAGCTGCTGTAGGTCATCGCACATCGACACCGCGAAGCACCGCGCGACCTTCGGCTCGAACTCGACCGCGTTCCATTGCACCGGCTCCTCGAGCGCCAGGTACAGGCAGAACATCGACATCGCGTCGTAGCGCCAGCGCCGCACGGTTCGAGCGAACTCGCCGTCGAGCTCACCCTCGCCGACCAGCTCGAGGAACGTCACGCGGGGATCGAGGTTCGAGACGATCGTGCGCCCGGTGATCCGCTCGCCATCGTCGAGCCGCACCGCGACCGCGCGGTCGCCGTTCACCTCGATCTGTCGTACGGGAGCACCGACCCGTACCGCGCCACCGTGCTCCTGGATGAACCTCACCATTGCCCGTGCAAGCGTGTTGGAACCGCCGACCGCGATCGCCCAGCCGAACGGCTCGAGCGAGCCGGCGAGCATCACCGGATAGTTGGCCCCGAGGCCGAACACGTCACCCGTTCCGGCAAGCTGGGCGACCCAGAAGCCGATCCAAGTCTGAATCTCAGGCGAATCGAACAGCGCCCGGGCGAGATGGTCCGGGGTGGTGAACGCGCCCCAAAGTTGGCGCAGCCCGTCGACGCTCTGCTCGAGGGCGGCGAACTCCATCGAGGGCGGCTGCGGCGGGGCGAACAGCGCCGGGATGATCGCCTGCTCGAGGGCCTCCCGGTAGCTTCGGGCGAGCTCGTCGAACACCCGGGCATCGCGCTTGGAGAAGCGCTCGATGCTCTTGATCGTCTCCTCGAGGCTGAGGCTGCACACCACCGCCCGGCCGTCTGGGAACACGTGGGCGAACTGGTTCTCCGGCCACACGTAGCGGGCGCCGTGGCGTTTGAGCTCGAGCTCGCGGTAGACCGGTCCCCAATGGATCAATCCGTGGAAGTTCGAGTGGAAGTTGTGGGTGAACCCCGGGATGGTGACCTCCTCGGTTGCGCAGCCACCGCCGGCCACGTCGCGCGTCTCCAGCACCAGCACCCGTTGGCCGGCCTTGGCCATGTACCCCGCGCAGGCCAACCCGTTGTGGCCGCCGCCCACCACGATCACATCCCATTCGTCGGCCATTGCTCCTCCTCTCGATGTCAGTGGAAGCGGTGGCCGCCGTCGACGTTGAACGTCTGCCCGGTGATCCACGAGGACTCCGGACGAACCAGAAACCGCACGCAGTCGGAGATGTCCTCCGGGCGACCGGCTCGCCCGACGGCCTGTTGAGGCACGATCTCGTCGAATACCTCGCTCTCCTCGGCCAGCGCCTTCTCAGTCGCGATCAGGCCCGGGGTGACCGCGTTGACCGTGATGTCGTACGGGCCCGCCTCGCTCGCCAGCGCCCGGGTGAATCCGATGATCCCGCCCTTCGAAGCCACGTACGCCGACAGCCCGGCATATCCGATGAAGAACGTCGCCGAGGAGATGTTCACGATCCGTCCGTAGTGACGGCTGCGCATGACCGGGTAGACGGCATGGCTGCACAGGAACACGCCGTCGAGATTGGT
Organism: uncultured Solirubrobacterales bacterium; assembly: GCA_963783415.1. GTDB lineage: Bacteria > Actinomycetota > Thermoleophilia > Solirubrobacterales > Solirubrobacteraceae > Palsa-465. The sequence goes on along the minus strand of CAWANN010000019.1, from coordinate 16,002 downwards.
CGCCAGCACGTGTCGCCACTGGGCGAAGGTGATCTCGTCGAACGGAATGTGAGGGTAGATGCCGGCGTTGTTGACCAGCACATCGACCCGCCCGTGCCGGCCGACGACCTCGTCACAGGCCCGCCGGACTGACTGCTCGTCGGTCACGTCGATGTCGTTCTTCAGATCGAAGATCTCGACCGTCGCGCCGTCCTGGGCCAGCCCCTGCGCGACCGCTGCCCCGATCCCGCTCGCTCCACCGGTGACCACGGCGACCTGCCCATCCAGGCTCACGGCTCCTGCTCCCACAGCGTCCGTGTGTTCTCCCAGTCGTCCTCCTCACCATCGGGCGCGTAGTAGCGTGACCCCGGGAACTCGGTCGCGGGCGGGGTGTATGTGCCGCGCTCGACGAGCCGCCGGATGTTTGCCCGGTAGACCTCGTCGACCGCGGCGTGGCGATCGGGGTCGTGCTCGAGCCACAGGTTCTTCGGATGGATGGGTTGCTCGTACATGCGCCCGAACAACTCGGTACGGAGATCCTTCATCCAGTTCGAGTTGAGGTTCATCGCGCGGAAGTGACGTAATGCCTCAATGTCCACCATGCCGGCCACGAACGTGTTGGCGCCCGAGACCGTGTGGCCGAGCACGTTGCCCATGTAGTCGACGATGTGCGAGTTGCCGCCGGCAATGTCGTACGGGTGCTCCATCTGCGGATGCACGTACACCGGCCCGACGTTCGGGCAGACCATGTAGACGTTGTTGAAGTGGGCGTGCGCGCGGTTCTGAAGCAGCCAGGTGCCGCCCGGATCGAGGCCGACCTGCGTCATCGGTACCGCCTCGCTGGGGCGGTAGACGACCTCGGCGCCGTTGAAGGCCAGGGCTCGCACCGCCTCCGGGTACTCGCCGTCCGAGCAGCAGATCGTGCCGACGTTGCCGATGTCCGGCGTGCGGAGCACGGGATAGAAGGCGTCGATCCCGTCGCCGAACAGCTCCACCCACCGGTCGTACACATCGTGCGGGGTGCACGAGCGCTCGCGGCACCACAGATGGTTCTTGGCCGCCCGGTGCACGATCTCCCCGGCCGGAGAGATCACGAACAGCACGTTGAAGAACCGGCGTTCGATTACCTCCGGCCAGCGCGCCTTGCACTGCACGATGATGTAAGTCTCATACTGGCGCGCCAGCGCAGCCAGGCGGTCGGTCTCTGGTCCCGGGATGTCGATGAACAGCTCCTCCGCGGCGGTCACGTGCGAGATGTCGAAGATCTCGTCGGTGAACCCGGTGAGCGCGCCCTCGGCGAGCGCGATCAGCTTGACCGGCATGTTGATGCCGATGATCGACACTGCGGCGTGGATCCCGTCCTCGATGATCTGGAGGTTGCGGGCGATGCCGCGCCGGGAGCCCACTCCGTGGACGATCGTCGACAGCCCGACCGCCATGTACGGCGCGACGCCGGTTGGCTTGGACCTAGCCATGAATCAACGGCGATTCGCCGTCAGCTCTGCACGACCGCGCCGGCGGGCGTAACCGGCGCCTCCTGCACAGGCTCGGCGACGGCGACGTGAGACCCGGCGCGGGTGATGAGCTCGGGCCGTCGCAAGCGCAGCCAGGTGAACCACATCACGATGACCAGCAGCGTCGCCAGCGCGTAGAACAGCGCGACGTAGTTGACGCTCTTACTGAGATCGGTCGGGACCGGGATCAGCGACCCCTTGTAGGCCAGCGGCGGCACGCAGCAACCGAGCACCACTAGCAGGTAGCGCCACCACTGGCCAGGCCGTCCGCGCATGCTCCACACCAACCGCAGGCTGACCACGACCACCGCGAAGTAGATCAGCTGGACCAGGTAGGAGCCGACCGTGGTGGTCAGGGAGAGCACGGCGATGAGGTCGTTGGGCAGGCCGAACGTCTTGGCGTAGTTGGCCTCGTGGACGACGACGATGCCGACCACGACCGCCGCGATGATCACGAGATGGCCGACCCACGGCGTCTTGTAGCGCGAGGTCCGCGCGAAGACCTTCGGAACCAGGCCGTCGCGGGCGAGCGTAAACAGCCCGTGGCCGACCACCACGCACATCGCCAGCATCACCGCCAGGGCGTCGAGCACGATCACGAAGTCGAGGATCGTGGCCAGCCAGCTGCCGACGTACCGGGTCGCCATCGTGTCGATGTAGGCGGGATCGTTCGCCCACACGCCCTTGGCCACGGCGTGCACCCCGTAGCCGATCGAGATCGCGTAGGCCATCAGCACGTAGAACACGCCGCCGGCCAGAATCGTCAGCAACACGGCGCGGGGGATGTCGCGGTGCGGCGAGCGGCATTCCTCGCCCAGCGCGGCCGCGGCCTCGAAGCCGACGAACAGGGTGACGCCGATGAGGATGCCGTTGAGGGCGTCGCCGACCGAGGTCGTGCTGGGGTTGAACACGGCCAGGGTGTTCCCGCTCGCGCCGCCCTTAGCGATGATCGTAATGGCCAGGATCAGCATCGGGATCAGCGAGATCACGGCAAAGGCCAGCATCGCCCGGGTGGCCACGCGGATGCCGAAGTAATTGACCACCTGGACGATGACGGCGCCGATCAGCATCAGGAGCCACCACGTGATGTGGATCGACAGGTGCGCTTGCAGGGCCACCTGAGCCACATCGGCAAAGCCGCTCGTGATGCTCGGCCCACCCAGCCATATAAAGCCGAAGAAATAGATGCCGCCCGCGAGCACGCCCAGCGCCGGCGTCGCCCCTCGCACCAGGTACTCGTACAGCGCCCCAGCGCCGGCATAGCGGCGGGCGAACAGCGACACGGCGTAGCCCAGGCCCATGCACCCGATCGTCGCGGCGAGCACGCTTAGCGCGGTGTTGGCCCCCGCCCCTGTCTGCGGATTGGCGATCACGCCCAGCAGCACACCGGCGCTGATAATCGGACCGATGCACAGCGACTGCGCGATTGCATGCCGGAGCGTCAGGCGGCGCACGCCGAGATGTGGACCGCCGTGCGTGGGCGGACCGGCGCCCTCGGCCTCGGCGATTTCTTCGAGAGGCTCGATTCCTTCAGGCATGTTGGCTCCTGTGGGTCGTGGGCATCGTCGCCATAAATGGGGTCCCGCCCTCCCCGCCGCCCGACGCACCGCCGGAAGGTGAGACGAGAGTGGGTGTCGTGCGCTCGGTCAGCGCCGGCATCGCCGCGGCGAGCACGTCGTGCGCGAAGTCCTCGACCGAGCGGGGGCGGCGACCGGTCACGCGTCTAGTGTCATCGGACGCTTCCAGCGGACGCTCGCGCAGCGTCTTGAAGTACTCGGCCAGGGCGTGGGCCAGCCACGGCGCCATCCCGGCCGACAGGACTGTATCCACCCATTCCGCGGGAACGGGATCGATGTGAACGACCGGGCGGCCGAGCGCCGCCTGCACGCGCTCGGCCAACTGTGCCCAGGAGAGGCTTTCCGGCCCGGTCACTGCCAACGGACCTTGCGTCGGCTCCGCCGCCAGCAGAACCGCCGCCGCCACCGCTCCGACGTCGCGCGCGTCGACGAACGGGCAGCGACCTTCCGCGCTCGGGGCGACGAGCCGGCCGCGCGCGAGTTCGTCCACCTCGCCCAACAGGTTGTTGAGCAGATACTCGGGGCGCACGACGGCGTGCTCCACGCCGCTGTCGGCAAGACGGCGCTCGATCGCACGATGGGCGGCGCTGAGCTCGATCCCCCACCCCACGTCGGTGCTGCTCACGTAGACGATCCGCTGGACGCCGGCCGCCAGTGCGGCGACGAGCGCGTTCTCCTCGAGGTGGGCCTGCTCGGGGACCGACGGCGTCAGCAGAAACAGGCGCTCGACGCCGGCGAAGGCCTCATCGAGCGACGCGGCGTCGAGCAGGTCGCGCTGCACGCGCTCAGCCTGTGGGTAACGACGCGCGATCTCCGCGTCGGATATGTCGCTGTGGACCAGCGCCCGGAGGCGACAGCGGCCCTCGAGCGAGCGGATAACCTCGCGGCCCATCGTGCCGGTGGCGCCGATGACCAGGACCAGAGGACGCTCGCCGGCCATATCACTGACCCCCGTGGCCGGGCGCGCAGCGGTTCCCGTGGTGTTCAGGCGGACGAAGGTCGAGCGCCGGATTGCGGTCGAAGAAACCCTGAGGCTTGAGCTGGAAGCCGATCGTCGAAACCGGCATGACCGGCCAGTCCTCGGGCCGCGGCACGTGGTGGTAGTTCATCGTGTACCAGACGACGACGTCGGTGTCCTCGATGCAGCGGTCGGCCGCTGTCCATTCCGGCAGCCCCGCCCCGCCGGGGTGCTGATTTGGATAATCGCCCGCCGGATAGCGCTCGTCGGGGGCATACGGAGTCACCCACAGGTGCTTGGTGGCAAACGCGCCGCGGCGGCACAGACTCGAATCGGGCGCGGCGAGTGGCACCATGTTCTCGCCCGGCATCAGCTTGTAACCGACCGGTTCCCCGACGGCGTTGCGCCGGTCGTGATTGACCACGAGCCAGTAGCGGTGCGAGAGCGGATCGACCAGGCGTCCGGCCTCGCGTTCCGAGCGCAGCACGCGACGGACCGAGCGCCAGGCGTTGCCGTACGGGTTCTCGGGTCCGACCGGCTCGGTCTCGCTGTGCACCTCATAGATCGAGTTGCGCTCGCCGTCGACGTCGAAGTCCAGCCGCACGCAGAAGATGTGCTGGTGGTTCATTGCGTTGACCCCCGGGGCAACCAGCGCCCCGAAGCGTGGCGCCTGCCCCGGCGCGACGGCCTGGGTTGCCACGATCCCGGTGGCCTTGACCTCGCTCTCGATCGTCCCGTCCTGGTAGAGGTACCAGAAGAATCCGTACTCGTAGTTGCCGACCGTCGAGACCGACGAGATGACCAGCCGCCGCGACCTGCGGACCTCGACCTCACCCGTGCGGAAGTCGGTGTGCTTCCAGAGGATGCCGACGTCCTCCTCGTGCATGCAGATCGCGTTTTTGATCAGCACCGGCTCGCCGGAGCCGTTGGACACCAGGGCATCGAAGTAGTGGATGTAGCCGAGGCAGTCGCAGCCCAGCGCGAGCGAGTTGGCCAGCGTGCCGATGTAGTTCTCGCCGATGTCGAAAGGCGACTGGTAGTACCGGGTCGGTTCGGCGTAGGGAACCGCCATCTCGGCGAACGACGCGCGATGCAGGATCGGCCGCAGGCGCCCGGAGTCCTCGTAGCCGACGGTGTGGAGCACGAGCCCCTCGCGGGGCGTGAAGCCGACGCGCAGCCGCCACTTCTGCCAGGCGACCTCGTTGCCCTCGACTGTGAAGCTCGGGCCCTCCGGCTGGGTGATCTCGACCGGACGCAGATCGGAGCGCAACGGCCCGATGCGATCGGCGCGGTACTCCCCCGGCTCGGCCGGCACGTCGACGGTGCCGAGATCGTCCATCCGCACCACCTCGCCGCCGCCGAGGTCGACGATGCCGAACACGCCCTCGATCGGACGCCCGTAGCTGTTGCCGCCCGGATCGGGCCGCACGAAGGCGAGCGTGCGGCACACCCGCCGCTCGGGGGACTCCTCGGGCAGCCCGCTGTTGCCGGTGGGAATCGGGTCGACCGTGACGAGGTCGAGTTCGTGGATTCCGCGCCGGCGCAGCGCGGCCTGAAACTCGGGGTGCGCCTTGGTCAGCTCCTCGACCTCGAGGTACTCCTCGGGCGTCAGCGCGGACTGAACGCCGGGTCGGGGGGTCCATCGCTCGAGGCCACCGTCGGTTACCGAGACGATCGCCTCGTACACGCACGCGGTTGCGCGGTCGTAGATGATCAGCTCGGCCTGCCGGCCGCCGTTGTCCTCGGCGGGCCGGCGTTTGTCGGGCTCCACCAGCGTGATGCTGCCGAAGCGCGCGTCGCCGACCAATCCTTTTTCCGCGCGCACGATCGCCACCGCCTGCGCGATCTCATCCGCGCTGAGCGGATCCAGTGGGTGCGACACCGCGGCTTCGACGCCGGCACTCATGCCCGCTCGTCACGGGTCGGCCACCGCTGATCCTTGATCACACTCCAGCCCTCTCCGTCTGCCTCGCCGAATATCTGATCAAGTTCCTAGACAGTTGTCAAGTAAGCCGACTTCGGGAGTCCGCAAACGCCGCTCTTTAGACTCGCCTTCGGTGAGCGCAGCCCCGAGTCCCAAACCGAGACGCGGCGAGGGCCGGGACGCGCTTCTGCGCGCGGTGCTCCGAGCGGTGGCCAAGCACGGCTTCGCCGGCCTCACCTACCGGGCGGTGGCCGCCGAGGCGGGCGTCACCCACGGGCTGGTCAGCTACCACTTCGGCTCGCTCGACGCGATGATCACCGAAGCGCTGGTGCTGGCCGCCGACGAGGCCATCCGCGACTCGCGGGTGACCGTCTCCTCCGATGAGCTGTCCGCGTTCGCCGACCGCATCAGCACGCTGGTCAGCGAGCACCCCGACGCGCAGGCGTATCAGTTCGAGCTCACGTTCGAGGCCCGCCGGCGGCCGGAGCTCGCGAGTCAGGTCCGCGCCCTGTACGAGAACTACTACAGCGTGACCGAGCGCAGCCTCGTGGAGCTCGGGATCGACCGCGACCAGGCGCTCACCCGGCTTGTGTTCGCCGCGCTCGACGGGCTGGTCCTCCAGCAGCTGATCTTCGGCGACGCGCGTGCGACCGATGCCTCGATCGAGCGGCTGCAGGAACTCCTGGCGCTGCTGGCGAAAGCCGGCTCCTGAGCCCATGGGCGACGCACAGCTCGACGCCCTGATCCGCCGGGTGAGCAACTGGGACCGGTGGGGCCCCGAGGACGAACGCGGAACCGTCAACCTCATCACTCCCGAGCGGCGCCAGCACGCCGCGTCGCTCGTCCGCAAAGGTGCGGTGTTCTCGCTCGCCATTCCGTTCGACCTTGACGGCGTTCCGCAGCAGCCGGCCACGCGCCGGATCAATCCACACCATTGGATGCTCCAGACCGGTAGCGATCTGCGCGCGGGCCGGCAGGCGGGCGCGGTCGATGGCTGGGGCTACGCGGATGACATTTTCGCGATGGCCACACATGCCGCCACCCACTGGGACGGGCTGTCCCACATCTTTCACGACTACCAGATGTACAACGGGCGCGACTGCACGCTCGTGAACGCCACCGGTGCCGCGCGCAACGGGATCGACAAGCTCAGTCGCGACGTGGTGGCGCGCGGAGTGCTGCTCGACTTCCCGCGCCTGCTCGGCGTCGACTGGCTCGAGATGGACCATCGCATCTCGGCAGCCGAGATCGAGCGCGCGTTCGAGGTCGGACAAGTCGAGCCGATGCCCGGCGACATCCTGCTGATGCGCACGGGCAACATGCGCCGGGCGCGCCGGAACGGCGGCTGGGAGGACTACGTCGGGACCGACGAGCCGGGCTTTGGCATCGAGGTGCTGCCGTGGCTCCACGAGCACGACATCGCCGGCGTGGCGATCGACAACTGGGGCTTCGAAGCGCTTCCCAGCGGCCATCCCACGATCTGGCTGCCGGTCCATGCGGTGGCGATCGTGCACATCGGCCTGTTGCTGGGCGAGAACTTCAGCCTCGAGGAGCTCGCCGAGGACTGCGCCGCCGACGGCGTGTACGAGTTCCTGTTCACGGGACTGCCGCTGCCACTGACCGGGGCGGTGGCCGGGCCCGTCCACCCGGCCGCGATCAAGTGAGCGGGCTTCAGGCCGGCTCGCCGACCGCCCGAGGGTCGTAGAACTCGACCGGCGCGTCCGAGAACGGGACCGCGCCATCGGCTCGCACGTGCCAGGTGTCCTGGAAGTACAGGCAGGTGCGTTCGTCGGCGGAGATCACGTGCGGATGCATCGAGCAGACCATGTCCTCGCGCAGCTCGACGTCGAACGCCTCACCGATCCGCGGATGCTCGATCATGGTCATCCCGATCGAGTGGCCGGTCACGTGCCCAGCTTCCAGCCGCGGTCGAGGAAGGGCTTCGAGACGGCGCGATGGACCTCCCGGGCCGTCGCGCCGGCGCGCATCGCTTGGCGGCAGATGTCGTGATACTCGCCGTAGGCCTCCATCATCCGCTTGGATTCCTCGGACGGCTCACCGGCGCACATCGGCCGGGAGACTGCAACCCAGTGACCGCGCGGGCCGGCCACCTCGAGTCCGTAGATGAGCATGTCGCGCTCGCCGATGCGCCGGTCCTCATCGGGCAAGCGCATCTCGGGCAGCGCGGCGCCGTCGGGTCCAGTGAGGACCATGTCCATGGTCAGCCGCCGAGTTCCCCGGCTGACGAACTCGCGCTCGGCGACCGCCATGAGGTCGGCCTCGGTCAGCCCCGGCTCCCACGCCCGCATGACCGCGAACACGCCGGCCTCGTTGATGCGCATCGACTCGCGCACCGACTCGAGCTCGTACTCCGACTTGACCGCCCGGGCCAGGTCGAAGCCCTCGTCCCAGCGCACCACCTTGTCCACGGACAACTCGACGAAGTCGCGGACGGTCATGACCAGGTCCATCCCGTACACCCCGAGTCGCTTCCAGCCGCGGTCGCGCATCCGCTCCGCGATCCACTTGCCCGGCGTCTCGGCGAACACGCGGTCCTGCACCCACCCTTCGGCGTGATCGCCGACCCAACGTCCCTCGCCGGGGAAGATGTTGGTGGGCGGTTCCTCGACCGGCAGCAGCACGTAGGCGTAGCGGTGCAGGATGCGGAAGCCCGATACGTAGAACATCGCGCCCTCGAAGCCGGTGTACTCGCTGGCGCACACCAGGACCGCGTCCAGCCCGTCGCGCTCGGCTGCCTCACGGATGACGCGGTGGCGCCGCTCGACGTCGGCGGTCAAGGCTGGATCCATGGGTATATATGATCAAATTTGCCGCGGCAGCGTCAAGACGGTGGCGACGCCGTCCTTCGCGACCCCGCCCGGCGAGGTCGCATCTCACTCGGCAGAGCCCGGGCCTTCTTCCACTGCTGCTCGAACAGCGTGATGAGCGGAGCGACCAGATCCGGGTGCCTGACCGCAACGGTGGTGACGCTCTGGGCGCCGGTGCCGGCCTCCGCAGCGAGATGAGTGCCTCCTCGTGGTCGCGGACCATCAGCTTCATCGGCAGCTGCGCGAGCATTCGCGCCTGCCCGCCGTGGCGAAGGATGTCCTCGAAACGACGTGCGTCCTCGAGCGCCTGGGGGGTGTAGATCGCCCGGACCTGGACGTCCCGCTCGAGCGCCTCGACCTCCATCACGTTCCAGCGCGGCCGGGGCTGTACGAACGGCGGCTGCAGCATGATGTTGAGCGTCTGCGTCGCGCGTGAGACGAGGTCGTCGAGCGCCTCCGTCGTCGGCACCTGGCCGGAGATCGCCTCGATGAAGTCCGCGACCTGCCTCCCTGCGTCGGTCGCCGGCGCCGGAAGCAGCCGGCCCAGCGTCTCCACGCGGATCTGATCGCGCTCGCTCATCTCGGCGCGCTCGTGCTCGCGATGACTGCAGCCATCCGCGCAGCGCGCTCTCGGGATCCACGGGGACGAAGCGGCGAACGCGCCCGCCGATGCTCTTGGAGAAGCCCCGACCCTCTAGGGCCTGGAGCGCCTCGTAGACCTTCGGGCGCGGCACGCCGGCCGCGGTCGCGGCCTCGGCGGCGGTCGGGCACTCGGACCGGAGCAGCGCGAGGTAGACGCGCGCCTCGTTTATGGTCAGCCCCAGTTCGGTGAGGAGCCGCGTCGCCTCGGCGCCGTCGGCTTCACGGCCTGGCATCCCGCTCCCTACCGCATCCCCAAGCCGCCGTTGATGTCGAGCGCCGCCCCGGTGATGTAGCCCGCATCGGTCGAGCATAGGAACGCGACCAGTGCGGCCACCTCCGCCGCTTTGCCGAATCGGCCGACCGGGATCGTGCTCTCGAGCGCCGCGAGGCGCTGGCTGGCATCGTGTCCATCACCGGGCCCCGGACCGCCGCCGGGACGACGGCGTTCACGGTCACGCCGGTACCCGCGAGCTCCTTGGCCAGGATCTTCGTGAGCACGAGGATTCCGGCCTTCGAGGCGGCGTAGTGAGCGCCCGCGACGGTGCCGCCCTGCTGCCCGGCGAGCGAGGCCAGGTTCACGATTCTGCCGAAACCCCCCCGCTCCATGGCCGGTCCGGCGATCTGGGAGCACAGCAGCGTGCCCCGAAGGTTGACCGCCAGAACGTCGTCCCAGTCCTCGGGCTCGATCTCCCAGACGGAGCCCTGCGCCGTGATCGCCGCGTTGTTGACCAGGATGGCGATCGGCCCCAGCGCCGCCTCGGCAGTCTCGAACGCGCGGGCCACCGACTCGCGGGAGCGGACATCCACCTCGACCGGCAGCGACCGCGCATTCGTCGGGTCGATCGCCGCGCTGGTCTCGGTGGCCGCATCGACACGCACGTCCGCGACCGCGACCTTGGCACCACTGCGATGGAGGGTCTCGGCGATCGCGGCGCCGATCCCCCGCGCGGCGCCTGTGACGAGCGCCACCCGGTCGGTCAGCTCGGTCATGGCGTGCTCGCAGCGCCCTCGACTCCGTAACCTGAGCGCTCGAGCGGGATCGCGGGTGCGATCTCGATCTCCAGCGATGTCTTGCCGAACAGCTCCATCGCCTCGAGGTTGTTGTACGGCATGATCACGCCGGCGCGTACGTCACGGTACATCCGCTCGAGAGGTGAGCGCTTGTAGTAACCGGCGCCACCGACCACCTCGAGCGCCTTGTCGACGATCTGGACGGCGTTGTTGGTCGCGACGTACTTGGTGAGGACCGCCCGGGCCATCCCGTCCTGGACCGGGAGGCTCTCGACCAGGCTTCCGGACGCAATTTCGTCGGCGTGGCGGTACAGCACGGCGCGCGCGGTCTCGAGCAGGACCTCCATCTCAGCGAACAGCCGCTGCACCGCGGGGTCGCCGGCGCGCTGTCGTTTCTGCGCCACGTCGCGGGCGTATGCCAGCGCGCCCGCGGCGATGCCGAGGTAGACGGAACCAAATGAGGGCATCGCCCAGCCCCAGACCGTCTTCAGCATGATCGCGTCGAAGTGGCCTATTGGGTAGGAGTGAAAGACGGCCGTCTCGGGCACGAACACGTCCTCCAGCGAATAGTCGTTGCTCTGCGTGGCGCGCATGCCCATCGTGTCCCAGGTCTGTTTCACCGTCATCCCCTCGATGTCGCGGGGAATGCGGAAGAACAGGACGCGCGGGCCGGTCTCCGGGTCATCCAGCTGAGCCATGCTCGTGAACTGCGTGCACACTGAGGACTCGGTGCCGAAGATCTTCTCTCCGGTCACCCGGTAGCCCCCCTCGACCCGCTCGGCCACCGTGTTGGACTTCATCAGCACCGAGTGGCCCCGCTCAGCCGTCATCGACGCGTACACGATCTTGCCCGTCGCCGCCTCCTTGAGGAGCGATTCGAGCTTCGGATCGCCGCTCGCGCGCCAGAGCGAGGCGAGCTGACCGATTGGCGAGACGTGCATGTTCACCGCGAGGGCTGTGGATCCGCAGCCTCCTGCGAGGTGCTCCTGCGCCAGGAGGAGCTCACGAAGATCGGCGCCCATGCCGCCGAGCTCCTCGGGAACCGTAAGACCCAGATAGCCGGCCGCCGCCATCCGCTCGTAGTTCTCGAACGGGAACAACCCGTCGCGGTCGTGCTCCGAGGCACGCTCCGCAAACTCGGCGGCGAGGCCGTCCGCCAGATCGACGAACCGGCGCTCTCTTTCGGTCAGGGCAGCTCTCATCCGATCTCCTCCGACAGTTGTAACTACGCATCGGTAGTGATAGCATGGCCAGCCCGCTTGAGTCAATCCCGACGACAAGGAACAGGAGCATGGCCGGCGGCACGCTGAGGGTGCTGTTCTGCATCGGAGTCAACCCTGCGTTCTTCGATGCCGGAGCGGATGAGCGCCAGGATGCCTTCGAGACCATCAAGTCCGCGTTCGCCAACCTGGGCGAGCGCTTCGGCCTACACGTCCTCGGGACGATGGATGATGATCAAACGATGGTCGGCTCCTCGTCGACTTGGCCGTGGACTTGCTACATCCTGGCCGACGCCCCAGATCTCGACGCCGTCGCCGGCGTCTGCAATCTTCTGCGAGCGACCACTCTCGCCTCGGGGGCGACCCTCTGGAAGTACCTCAAGATCGAGGCACGCGTCGGCCGCGAGCTGTTTTTCGGCAATAGGTAATCGGCAACCGGTGAACTGCTGCCCGGGGCCGCCCAACGCGCACTGACCGCCCGTCGCGTCGACATTGGCGCTCTGAGAGCATGCTCGTGTGATCGATCTGCACGCGCATCTGGCACCTAGGCTCCCGGCCGGGGCGCGGGAGCCGGGCGTCCCGCCGGAGTTGCGTCGGCCGACGGCGCTGCTCGAGCACCTGGACCGGCTGGGCCTCGAGGAGGCGGTCGTCTCGATCCCGCCCCCCTTCTACCGCCAGGAGCTCCCGCCGGACGACGCTGCGGCGTGGGTCGCCGCGGTCAACGACGGCCTCGCCGAAGTGGTCGCCGACCAGCCTCGCTTCTCCGCGTTCGCGTACCTGCCGCTGGAGCATCCGCCGCTGGCGCGCCGGGAGATCGAGCGTGTGGACGGGCGGGGCTTCGTCGGGTTCACCGCGGCCGCCGGCGGCGGCTCGGCCTCGCTCGCGGACGGCGAGCTCGAGCCGTGTTGGCAAGCGCTCGACGAACGGGGTGCGGCGCTTCTGCTCCACCCCGGCGAACCGCCGGATCCACGACTCGAGCCGATGTATCTCGGCAACCTGCTCGGCAACCCGTTCGAGACGACGCTTGCTGCCGCGCAGCTGATCTTCGGCGATGTCCCCGCCCGTTTTCCCCGGATCCGGATCGTCCTGGCCCACGGAGGCGGCGCGGTCGCTGCGCTCGCCGGCCGGTGGCAGCGGGGCGTGGACACGGACCGCCCGGGCCTGCGCCCGCTGACCGAGGGCCCGCTCCAAGCGCTCAAGCGGTTCTACGTCGACAGCATTACCCACCATCCCGAGGTGACTGAGCTCGTGCGCCGCGTGATCGGACCGGACCGGGTGGTGTTTGGGAGCGACTGGCCGTTTCCGATGGGAAGCTCCGCGGGCCTCCAGGACGCGGCCAACGCGACCGCAGTCCTCGGCCGCGATCACGCCTGAATCACCGCGATTGCGTTTATCTCGATCAGGTAGTCCTTGTTGACGAACTTCGAGACCTCCACCATGGTCGAAGCCGGCGGCACCCCCGCGAAGTACTGGCGCCGCACGGCGTGAATCGCGTCGAAGTCCTCGATGTTTCGCACGAAGACGTCGACCCGGACGATGTCGTCGAGCGAACCGCCCGCGGCCTCCACGGCCGCCTTGAGGTTCTGGCAGACCTGATTGGTCTGGGCGGTGATGTCGCCCACGCCGGTCACGCCTCCCTCGCGGTTTAGCGCGGTCATGCCGGAAAGGAACACCAGCCGCCCGGTCGCCTCGACCGACGTCGCATGCGAGAAGTGACCGAGCGGCGAATGCAGCTCGGGGGCGATGACTCTGTCCTTGGCCATCAGCGGGCGTCCTCCGGATCGGTGTACCAGTCGGGCTGCGTTGGATAGTGCGGGCCGTCGTAGAACTCGAGCAGCACCGAGTCCTCCTCGGCCCGGGTCGGACCGTGCACGCTGCCTTTCGGGTTCCAGTAGAACGCGCCGGGCGTGAGCGTGATTCCCGTCGCCGTGTACGTGTAGCGGCCCTTCAGGCAGTACATGAACTGGTTGGAGGCGTGCGCGTGGCGGGAGGGTATGCCGGCGCCCTGCTCGAACCGAACCAGCGCGATCGATGCTCCGGACTCGTCGTCGCGCCAGAGCATCTTCTGCGATAGCCCCTCGAGGCTTTTCGCCGCCCATTCCAGCCGCTCGGGGTCGAGCAGGATCTCGCGGAAGCGGGCGGCGCCGTCGGCGCCCGGCTCGGACGCGCGGGCACGCTCGGGCGCCGCGCCCGACCAGCGGCCGGGCTCGGATAGGTTCTGCGAGTCAATCATCGGTCACCTCCTGGATCTCGTGGGTCCGACCATGCCAGCCCGGCGGCTCGCAGCGCTTCGAGCGTCGAGTGCTCGACGGGCACTCCCCGGCGGGCGGCGTCCGCATAGCGCTCGGCCGCGCGCTGGCCCGGCAGGTACAGGCGATCGACACCGGGAGCCCGGGTCGCGCCGGTCACCTCGGCGGCGAGCGCCGCCGCACGCTCGTGGAACGCCTCGACAGACCCGAACGCGGCGACGTCGAGCGCCACGAACAGGTGCGCGGCGTCGTTGGGCGCCACGACGTCGGCGTAGAGACCCTTGACCCGCCGGCCGAAGCCCCCACCGGACAGAACGCCGGTGAGCATGTCTACGATCAATGCAAGTCCGTAGCCCTTGTGCAGGCCGATCGGCAGGAGCAGCCCCGCGATCGCGGTTTCGGGATCGGTGGTCGCACGGCCCTGAGCGTCGGTGGCCCAGTTGGACGGGATCTCCCGGCCCTCTTGCGCGGCGAGGCGGATCTTGCCGAGCGCCGCCTCCGACAGCGCGATGTCCAGCACGATGGGCTCCGCCCCCTCGGCCGCGGGGACGGCGACCGCCACGGGATTGTTGCCCACCACGGCCTCCGCGCCGCCGGGAGCCGGCATCAGGGGCCGCGTGTTGGTGGCGGCGATGCCAATGCAGCCCGCGCGCGCGGCGGCGAGCGCGTACCGGTATGCGCCGCCGAAGTGGAAGGCATGGCGCGTCACGGTGACGCCGACGCCGAACTCGCGAGAGCGGGCGATCGCGAGCCGCATCCCCTGGTCACCGGTCAGCTGCCCAGCGCATGGCGAGCATCCAGGACGGTGACCGCGCCGTGCTGGGCGACCACCTCGGCCTCCTCCGAGCGGGTCACTGAGCCGGCACGGAGACGGTCGAGATACATCGGAACGAGCATCACGCCATGAGACGGCATCCCGCGCATGTCGCTGCTCGACGTAATCGCGCCCGCCACCGTCCGCGCGGCACGGGCGGACACGCCCACGCCCTTAAACAGCCCGGCGACCGCGGAGACGAGCGCATCCGGGCTGACTCGCGGGACGGTCACTGCGGACCCGGCACGACCGGCATCTCAGGGATCAGACCCGGGCGCGGGCGTCGGCGCAGGGGCCTGCCCGTCGCACGTCCTCGGGGATGTCGCCGGCGTTCCAGGCGTCGAAGCCACGCCATTCGGAGTCCGCCGAGGCGTCGAACCAGCGGGTCGGCGCCGCGATCTCGACGCCGGTCAACGGCGTGCCGATCTCCACACGGTTGCCGGCCGGGTCGAGCAGGTAGACGAAGACGTTGTCGCCAACGAGATGGCGACCGATCGGATAATGCAGGGCGTGGCCTAAGCGGTAGGCGGCGTCTGCGGCCCGCACCAGGTCGCCGGCGCCCGCGACCGTGAAGCCAACGTGGTTGAAGCCCGGCCCGTCGAACGCCCAGTTGCTGAACAACCCGAGGTCGTGGTGCAGATCGCGCGTGCGCATGAATGCCAGAAACCAGCCGCCGCTCGGCGGGGCCGAGACCTCCGTGGCGCGAAAGCCGAGCCGGTCGATCAGGAACCGACCGACGGGCTCGACATCGGGGCAATCGATCGTCAGGTGCTCGAGCGCGACTGGACCGGACCCTTTGGCGTTGCGGAGGTCGACGGTGGGCGTGCCGCGGAAGACCTCCGGCCGCTCGGGCACCATAAGCTCCATCCGGTGCCCGGACGGGAGCACCAGCGCGCAGCCCGTCGCGATCCTGTGCTCGTGCTCGAGATCGACGTCCTCGACCTCCACGCCGGCATTTACCAGGCCCGCGCGCAGCTCGCCGAGCGCGTCCACCCCTGAGACCTCGAAGGCAAAGTGATCCATGCCCGCGGGTCCCGGCCCGATGGCCAGGTCGTAGCTCGAGCTGCGGCCGCTCGAGAGAAACACCGTGGACTCGTGGCGCGCGACCTCAACCAGGCCGAGCAGCTCCTCGTAGAAGTACACGGTGCGTTCCAGGTGCTCTTCCGCCCCCAGCGCTACGTGAGCGAGTCCGCCCAGCATCCTCGTGTCACCTCCACTTGAGACTTGATCAAATCAGCGCCGATATCCTAGCCACATGTCGGCCACGTGGGAGACCACCGGAACCC
>CAWANN010000018.1:0-148689 GCA_963783415.1 uncultured Solirubrobacterales bacterium | reverse complement strand
TCGCGCTGGACACGGGCGAGCTCGCTTGCCGCCACGAGCGGTGCTTGGCGAAGAACCGGACTGTAGCCGCATGCGCACGCTCGGACGCTGCGGGAGCGTTGAGGCCGGCCCGACGTCCACGAGCTGCTCGTCGAGCGCCGGCCGCTGTCGGTCTATGACCAGCTGATCGCATGAGCCGACCCACCTCCGAGCTCACGCACCTGTTCCGGGCGATGAAAGCGCCCGCGGCCGCCAGGGCGCTACCGAACCTCGCCGAGCGCGCCCGGCAGGAGGAGTGGAGCTATGAGCGGTTCGCCGAGGCGTTGTTGTCCACCGAGCTGTCATCCCGGGAGTCCTCCGGCGGCAGTTGCGGATCCGCTCGGCCCGGTTTTCGGCACACAAGACGCTGGAGGAGTTCGACTTCACCTTTCAGCGCTCGGTGAAGAAGCAGGTGATCGAGCATCTCGGGCAGCTCGACTTCCTGCACGCCAAACAGAACGTGATCCTCCTCGGACCGCCGGGCACCGGCAAGACGCACATCTCGATCGCGCTGGGGATCCGCGCGTGCCTCGCCGGCCACCGTGTCCTGTTCAAGACGGCGACCGAGTGGGTCGCGTTCCTCGCCGACGCGCAACGCCAGGACAAGCTCGACGCCGAGCTCGATCGCCTCGATCGCGTCCCGTTGCTGGTCTGTGACGAGGTCGGCTACATCCCATTCGACCCGCAAGCCGCCAGCCTGATGTTCATGCTCGTCTCCCGCCGCTACGAACGCCGAAGCCTGATCGTCACCAGCAACAAACCCTTCAGCGCCTGGGGCGAGATCTTCGGCGATGACATGGCCGCCACCGCTATGGTCGACCGACTCATCCACCACGCCGAGATCCTCCCCCTCAAGGGCGACAGCTACCGACTCAAGGACCGCGACATCGGACCCCGCCCCGGCCGCCAGACCGCCGAAATCGCCTGACCCATCACCTTCGGCGCCCTCGCCGAGGGCCGCAGAACGCCTCACAACGCGCCGATCCGCGACCGAGACCCCCATCGAAGGTGTCAGACCGCGCGGATTGGGGCGACTACCGCTCGGCGAGCAAGCCGAGCGTCTTCGCGTCGCCACGCCGTCGCGATCCAGCACGCCGTCAGAAACGCACGCTCCTCCTCGTTGAGGACCACGTCCTCGACATCCGGCAAACCGCCGGCGTCCCTCACGCGCCGTGGCTCCCAATCAACATCGCCACCGAACACCGTGGCGTCAAGCTCGCCGTCCTCGTGCACGAACACGAACTGCTCGCCGAACTTGTTCTCGAAATACCCCAGATAGCGCCCCGGCCGTTCCTCGATCGCCGGCGCCGCCGCGGCATGACGATTGCCCACGCTCAGAAATTGATCTCCGTGCACACCGACGACCATAACCAGCGGCACGGCGGAAACCAGGACCCCCTCGAGACAGGCTTAAAGCGCCCATCGCCGCTCACGCCTCGCCCCTCGGGGCTCGACCTTCGCGACGACGGGCGCTTTGACACGAACCCGGAGAGGGGTCAATTCTCGACCGGCGCTACGGGGTCAATTCTGAACCGGCCTTGACACGGGAGCAGTCGCGCGCCAAGCGCGTCGCCCGCTACAACACGCGTCCTGCGATACGCGACACAAAGAGCGCCCGCCGCGTAGCGCTGCCGCAGCGCGACACCGCCCACCCGACGACATACCCCCGAACGCCGGGCCGACCCGGGCTATTCATAGCCAGCACGATCGGATTCGGCGCGATGTTGACCACCGTGATGGCGAGGGCGACATCTGAATGATGTGCGATCCCGAGGACCGCGAAGATCCACCACCGTCGCGCGTGAACGGGGTCCCCACCTTGAGTTTGGACCCCCTCCACGTCAGAGCTATCGAGTTTGGACGGTTGCATGAGGCGGTCCTTTCGGTACGGGACGCGTCGCGTGCCCTTCTTGGAATCGCCTTCACGCCCCCCGCACGAGCTCCTCGTACTTGCTCGCAACCGACGATCCCGAAACATCTGTCAACGCCGCCGCCGCACTCCTCGACGCGGCAGGCCGTCGCGCCTCAACTGCCAAGGGCAAGAACGGCCCCGACACAGCTGACGACAAAACGTTCGGCGTGGACACGGCCGCGTTCGGCGCTAGCGGCGTCGACCTCGGAGCGCAACTCCGCGGACGCGGCGCGGAGGTTCACGAGCTCCGGACGCACCGCCAGCATGACCGACGTGAGCCACTCGCCGGAGTACGAGCCAGGCGTGGGCCCTAGATCGCCCGTTGGCGCGCACGCGAGAATGCCTTCCGCGGACAGGTTCAGGACAGCCGCGTCGAGCGCCGAGCTGTTTCCGCCGTGCGTCGACACGAGCGCGACGACCGCAAATCCTGTTCTTGCGAGACCCAGCGATAGCTCGAACGCGACGGCCGTGAGCGTTTCGGCGCTTACGCTTATCGTGCCCGGCAGGTTCATATGTGCACTTGAGTCCCCCACCCGGACGGTAGGAGCGAGCACGGCATCCAACCGACCAGCCACTTCCGCACTGAGCGCGTCGGCCACGAGCGCATCCGCACCCAGCGGCAAGTGGCCGCCATGATGCTCAACTGAACCGAAGGGAACGACCGCTGTCGTCACACCCCGTTCGATGAGGCCGGTTAGCGCCGTGGCGGACACGGCCTCAAGTTCAACACGCCGAACCATCGCCAAGACATTCTCTACCGCTGCCACACGACTCAGCGCTGCGCAGCGGAGTGCCGGCCAATGACAATCGCCGTCTCCCGCTGCCTGCAACCTGCTCTCACCTAGGCCCGCAGCGTCCGCGTGATCGGAAGCGTGGCGTTGCGAGATCGCTCGCTCAGACATCGTTTCCTCGTCGGGACGGCGCTGACCGACATCGTGCGCGCCGAGCCTGACTCTGCTGATGAAGTCTTCGTCGTCGCGCAGGACGACGAGGGCCATGTCGGCAAGACGATCTACGGGTCCTCGCTGCACACGGCCGCATAGCGGCGGTTTCGTGCCGCCACCGCGCCGAGATGGAAGCTTCCTGGAAGCCTCCGAGGTCGCTGCCGGATCATCGCGCTCTCGCGCGCATGACGAAAAGAAAAGCGAGTATTTGCGGGGCAGATCATGCCCTGATCATGATCTGACAGCCTTCGCCGACTCCTTACAAGCAGGAGGCGAGCGGACGCAACTAGACCGACACAGCGATGGATAGCAGGCTTTACGCCGATGGGCGGTACAGCGCGTGGTCGTGGAATGCCTATGGTCCTGCGGCGGAAGAACACGAATGCGAGCGTCGGAGCGGTCGGATAGCCGTCGTGGAGAATAAGCGCCAATGGAGGTGCGGACGGTGGACTACCACACGGCCGGCGAGCCATTCCGGATCGTCGTCAGCGACGTCGGGGAAATCGCGGGAGCAAACGTCCGAGAGCGGCGCGAGACGGCAGTCGCCACCGAACCAATCGACCGTGTACGCCGGCTGTTGTGCCACGAGCCGCGAGGGCACGCCGACATGTACGGCTGCTTCGTCGTCCCGCCCGACGACGAGGGCGCGGAGCTCGGCGCGCTGTTCTGGCACAAGGACGGATACTCGACGGCGTGCGGGCACGGAACGATCGCGCTTGGCACCTGGGCGGTGGAATCCGGGCGTGTCGCGCCGCTTCCCAACGGAAGGACCGACGTGGTGATCGACGTACCGTCGGGGCGCGTTACCGCGCGCGTGCGCTGCGTGGCCGGCACGGTGAACGACGTCGCGTTCGTCAACGTGCCGGTCAGGGTGACCGCCCGCGGCGTCGACGCCGGCGGGGTCAAAGCCGACGTCGCCTGGGGCGGTGCGTTCTACGCCTTTGTGCCGGCGGCGACCTTCGGCCTGCGCGTAATACCCCAGGATCTGCCCGCGCTGATCGTCGCCGGCCGGGCGGTCAAGGCCGCCCTGGACGGCGCGCCGGTCTCGCGACACCCTCGCGACGACCGCCTCTCCGGTATCTACGGCACCGTTCTAACGGAGCGGGTCGGCCCGCGCCACCACCGGAACGTCGTGATCTTTGCCGACGGCGAAGTTGACCGCTCGCCGACCGGATCGGCGACGTCGGCGCGCACCGCCTTGCTACTGGCTGATGGGGAGATCGGTATCGGTGACGGCTGGCGCAACGACTCGATCGCCGGAACGACCTTCACCGCCCAACCGATCGCCGAGGTCACCGAAGGAGTGCTTACAGAGGTCTCCGGAACGGCGTTCCGGACCGGCGAGCACCGCTTCGTGCTCGACCCTCGCGACCCGCTCGGCACCGGGTTCGTCCTGCGGTGAACGATCGGATCCCCGCTCACCCGTCACGGCGGTCCCCGGCAGTCCGGGTAGAGCGACGATCGCGCTGACGGCCACGCGAGCGCGGTGACCCGGGCCAGATGGCGGGGCGCGTTGGGCGCCGGGCCGCGCGACAAGCGGGGTGCGCGGGCCGTTAATCGGTGTGCGGTCGTTTGTCGTAGAACTGGGGGCGCTGTTCCACCACGGGGAGACGCTGGTCGGGAAGCTTGACGGGGTCTTGCTTATCCCGTTGGCGGTGGCGCTCGCTTTGCACCTCGCCAAACTGGGCGCGCGGGCGCGCGCGTGGCACAACATCGTGCGCGCGGCCTACCCGACCGACCGGCTGCGTTTCCGGGATGCGCTGGGGGCGTTCATGGCCGGGACAGGCGTCGGCGCCTGCGTGCCTGCGCGGGCTGGTCAGCTCGTCCGGCTGGGCTTGGTGAGGAGTCGCGTCAGCCGCTCTAGCGTTCCCGGGCTGGTCTCGACTCTGATTGCCGAGTCATTCTTCGACGCGGCCCTCACGGCCGCGATCGCCGTCGCGTTTCTGATCGCCACCGGTCCGGGCGCCCTCGGCGGCGCGGCGTTCCCAGGTCCGGTCGGGCAGCATCCTGTGGTCGCGGGGCTGGTCGCGGTTGCCGTGACGATGGCGGGCTGCGGGCTCGCACTTCAGCGGCGGGCGAGGATCCGATCGCTGCTGCGCGACGCTCGGACCGGTCTGGCCGTCTTCGGTCAGCCCGCCAGATACCTGTGCGGGGTGGCGTCATGGCAGGGGCTTGCCTGCACGCTGCGCGTCGCATCGACCTACTGGTTCCTGGTCGCATTTCACGTGGCCGCGAGCCTTCACGTGGTGCTCCTCGTCATCGCCGTGCAGGTTGTAGCGGGGGCCATTCCGCTCACTCCGGGCGGGGCGGGCACGCAGCAGGCAATCCTCGTCGCTGCTCTCTCGCCCACCACGGCGTCGACCGTGCTCGGGTTTGGCATCGGGACGCAGGTGACGACGATGCTTGCCGATCTCGTGCTCGGCGGGGTGTCCCTCATCCTCATGACCGGCTCACTCCGATGGCGTCGGTTCGCACGCCCGGATCAGCCATGGTCCGTGGACGACCCCTCGCCGGGTGCTCTGCCCGTGCCGACGAGCGCGCGGCCTCCTCTCACCGAGGGATACCGCGACATCGACACCACGGACAACCGACGCGATGTCGCAGGACCCCACCAGGAATCGGAGTCTGTCGGTCTAGCTCGACCCGACCTTCACGGCTGCCGGGGGGGCCTCGAGTCCATCAGAGCCCACAGCAATGCTGCAGCTGTCAACAACACCACGGCTGCGGCGCCGAGCGAGGCCACGATCATCAGACCCTGATGCGGACCCGCAAGCGGACCCGGGAGATTGAAATGGCGCTGACGTTCCGAACCCAGGACCGCGACAGCGGTCCGTCCGAACAGGATGGCGAGGACGCCGAGCACCATGACAACCAGCGTCAAACCGCTGACAGCACCGACTAAGCGCCCGAGCCGGACCCGCGGCTGCCCCGGCGAGCGATTGACTGGGAGGTCGGCATGCAGCGCGCCGAGTTCACCGTACGTCCGGGCTGCGTACAGCGCCTCAAGCCGTTGTTCAAGCTCGTTCTCGCTGAGCCGCCCCTCAGCCATCGCGTGATGGAGCCGTTCGGCAACCTGCTCCCGATCGGAGTCTGAAGCGCGAAGCGACGCCACGTCCTGCATTCGCTCCTTGTACCAACGCCCGGGTCACACGCCCGTCACAGACCGAGCGCAGAGCGCTCACTTTCGATTGGGCGCGCTGTGACAAATCGTCAGTCGCTCGGCTATTGATCGAGCATCTCGATAACGCGGTCCTCGCCGGGCGGGAGCAGGTAGCAGGCTACGAAGACCGCCGCTTCATCGTCGGAGGCATTGTCGAAGTGCGGAACCTCGACGCCGGCGGGCTCATGAAACGCCTGACCGGTTTCCAGGATCGTCTCGGGGCCCCCCGCGAGCTGGAACCGGATCCTGCCCGCGAGCACGCATCCGAACACCGGGCACGGATGCCGGTGGCGACCCGCCGCTTGGCCCGGAGACAGCTCGATCCGGGTCATCCGCACGTGGTCGACGGTTGCCGGCGCGTCGAGGCGATCTTCGAGCAACTCGTGACGGACCGGTGGCGCGGACTCGCTGATCCGGGCGATGCTAGCCGACAGTCCGGTCCAGCTGGCGCTCACGGACGCGGTGTGGCTCACGACCTCAGTCCCGACTGCAGCGCCGGCGCAACCGCGCCGGCCGCTGGCACGTAGGGCCGGAGCGCGACGATGAGCGCTGCCGCTGCGATCGCGATTATGGCGCCCTCCGCGAGCAGCCCGGCGCGAAAACGGATCCAGCCGCTCCGGATTCGTTCAGTGACTTCCAGTGTGGACATCGTGTTTGTGCTCCTTTGTGGCGGTCCGTGGCGTGGTGGGCGGCCGGTTTGGCTCTGTACCCAGCTCGGCGCGGCCACTGTGGCCGCCGGTGGTTGAGGTCGCCTGCGTTCTAAGGAGCCGCGAGGTGAACTCGGTGATATGCAGCACTCGAGTCGTTGACGGTGTCGGAAACGACACCATGGGTGCCAGCCGCGGGGGTGCGCCCCGGCATGATGGCTCGAGACGACTCGCGATCGAGTCCACAAAACGGCTCAGCGTCGGCTCGTTGCGAACGGGTTGCAGACGTAGGAAGGAACGGAAATGCGCACGGGACGAACGCGGGCGTCGCGTTTGCCGAGATGGGAACGTACGAAGGAGAAGCGAGACGCGGCCGAGACACTTCGACTCGAGCGCGAGACGGCCCGTCTCCAGAAGCATCACTCGGGGATGAGGCGGAGAGTCGACAACGCGCCCGCTCGAGCTTCGGGGGCCCCGGATAGTGACCGCGGTGAAACGACGCGGAGTGACGAGGATCAGAAAGTAGGTCGATGATGCGTGTTCGTTGGTGGCTCGTGTTCTTGCTCGGACGGGTGGTGCTCGTGTGCTTGCGCCCACGGTCCTTGGCGGCGATGCTCAGTTCCTAGGCTTTTGTCTTGGCGTTCTGTTCGTTGTGTTCGCGCTGTTCCGACGGGCGGGCCGGCAGGACTACGACCGAGAACCGCCTGGGCCACCCGGTGCTCCCGGGCCGACTTTGTGATGACGCGCGACGAGGCGATTGCCGAGGCCGATCGCTCGCGCTCCGCGACGATCCTCATTCCCCGATCGAACGTGCCGCTTGGTTCGCCGCCGGGGGTGGCTGAACTCGGAGGTGTCGCGGCAGACTCAGGCGCTGGCCGGAGCTGCCGTCGTCGGGGCCGTAATCGCCACCGGCGGTGCGCGCTGACATGACGGAGTCGACCAGCTGCTCGGCGGCCTCGCCCGCGCCGGCAAGGAGCACCGACGTGTCGCTGCCATCCCCCTGCCCCATCACCACGCCGACCGCGGTCAGCCGGCGCCCGTCGACCGTCACGTGGGTGAAGAAGGCCAGGCACCCCTCAGCCGCGGAGTCCGACCCGGTCTTGCCGGCGTAGCCCTCGGCGAGCAGGGGGTTGTAGTTGGTGACTCTGCCGACAACCGGCAGCGTCACGCTGGCCATCGAGACGATCTGGCGGAAGACCGGGAAGCGCATCGCTCGCTGGAAGACGCGCAGCTGGTCGGCGGCGGTCGAGACCGTGCTCGGATCGAATCCGCTGGGGTCGGTGTAGGTCGTGTCATCCATCTCGAGCGTGCGGGCTTCGGTGTTCATCTCGGCGAGGAAGCCCGTCTCGCTGCCCGCCACGAGGGCGGCGAGCATCTGGGCGATGTTGTTGCCGGATGGGATCAGCAACGCCTCCAGCAGCTGGCGCTCGGTCAGCTGCTCGCCGGCCCGTACCGCCACGACCGACTGATCCTGGCCGGCGTCCTGGGCCGCAGCCTGCGCTTGGGCCGCAGTGACGGTGATCGTGAACCCGTCCTGCGCGCCGCTCAGCGGATAGCGCTCGAGGGTCAGGTAGGCGGTCATCACCTTTGCCAGGCTGGCGATCGCAGCCGGCTGCTCGTGCGGGCTCGCCGCCGGCCGGCTGTTGCCGACCACCAACGCCGCCTGTCCGCGCCGCGGCCACCCGACCGGCGGCAGGTAGCTGCGCTCCTTGCCGTTGAGCATGCGGCCCTTGTCGTTGAGCGGATGGCGCGCTGCCGCGAACGCCGTGGCGGCGAGGAGTAGGGCGAGACACCCGAAGCCGACGACGAGCACGGTCGATCGGGGACGCCTCGCTGCTGTACGTGCGGGTCGCCTGTAGGTCACGCCTCCAGTCAAGGCAGCTGGGTGTTGCCAGCACGTATGCGGTTTTCGATATGCCGACGATATGCGCCGGCTTTAGCATCGGAGCATGCGTGTGTTGATCGTCGAGGACGAGCCCTACATGGCAGAAGCCATCCGCGATGGCCTACGCCTGGAAGCGATCGCCGCCGACATCGCCGGTGACGGCGACACCGCTCTGGAGCTGCTGACCGTCAACGCCTACGACATTGCAATTCTCGACCGCGACATCCCCGGGCCCTCCGGCGACGAGATCGCCAAACGCATCGTCGGGTCCGGCAGCGGCATGCCGATCCTCATGCTCACTGCTGCCGACCGCCTCGACGACAAGGCCTCCGGGTTCGGGCTCGGCGCCGACGACTACCTCACCAAACCGTTCGAGCTTCGAGAACTCGTGCTCCGTCTCAGAGCGCTCGATCGTAGGCGCGCCCACAACAGGCCGCCTGTGCGGGAGATCTCAGGCCTGCGTCTGGACCCGTTTCGCCGCGAGGTCTACCGCGACGGCCGCTACGTCGCGCTCACCCGCAAGCAGTTCGCCCTGCTCGAAGTTCTCGTCGCTGCCGAAGGCGGTGTCGTCAGCTCCGAGGAGCTACTGGAGCGGGCATGGGATCGGAACGCCGACCCGTTCACCAACGCCGTGCGCATCACGGTCTCAGCCTTGCGCAAGCGACTCGGCGAACCCTGGCTGCTAGCCACGGTGCCAGGCGTCGGCTACCGCATCGACACTGGGCCAGACGCCGGAGGTAGGGGAGGCGGCGATGGATAGAGCGCCTGGGTTGAGCGTGCGCCTAAAGCTCACCCTCAGCTACGCCGGCTTTCTCGTGCTCGCCGGTGTCCTGCTGCTCGCGGCCGGGTGGCTGTTCCTGGGTCGTGCGCCCCACGTCGGGCTCATCTTCTTGCCCGGCTACCGCTACGCCGTCCTGCGCGAGTTCGCTCCCACCGCGGCCATCGCACTGGCGTTCCTGCTGGTGTTTGGTCTCGTCGGAGGGTGGCTTCTCGCCGGCCGGATGCTCGCCCCCCTGACCCGCATCACAGACGCCACGCGCATCGCCGCGACTGGCTCGCTCTCCCACCGGATCCGGCTGCCTGGTCGCAGAGATGAGTTCCGCGAGCTCGCCGACGCGTTCGACGCCATGCTCGCGCGGCTCGAAGCCCACGTCGCCGAACAGCAGAGATTCGCAGCCGAGCAGCAGAGATTCGCCGCCAACGCCTCTCACGAGCTGCGCACCCCGCTAGCGGTCACCCAGACACTGCTCGAGGTCGCCCGCAACGATCCGGGCCATGAGAATGGCGAACTCGTCGACCGTCTCCACGCCGTCAACTCGCGAGCGATCGACCTCACCGAAGCCTTGCTTCTGCTCAGCCGCGCCGACCGACGGTCCTTCACCCCAGAACACGTCGACCTGTCGCTCATAGCCGAAGAAGCCACTGAAACGCTCCTCCCCCTCGCAGAACAACGCGGCCTCACCATCGAGACCTGTGGCGACGCCACCCCCACCGTCGGCTCACCCGCCCTCCTGCTGCAGATGGCTACGAACCTCGTGCACAACGCGATCGTCCACAACCTGCCTGAACAGGGCACCGTTTGGGTCACGACCAGCGTTCACCCCAAGAGTGTGATGCTCACCGTCGAGAGCACCGGCCAAAAGCTCACCCCACAGTTAGTTTCCACGCTTGGCGAGCCGTTTCAGCGCGGCAGCAAACGCATACGCGCCGGCCACGCAGGTGTCGGCCTCGGCCTGGCGATCGTCAAGAGCATCACCCAAGCACACGACGGAACCCTCACCCTCACCCCTCGCCCTGCTGGCGGGCTCCGCGTCACGGTGCAACTGCCCGCCGCGCCACAATCCAGGCCGCTGAATCGGAGCTCAGGCGCGCCGGTCCCGCCGGCGGGCGAGAACTCGGCCCGCGGTCACGAGTTCTGACTCAGGCACCTTCCGCACGGCGCTGACGGCTCCTCAGTGTGACCAGGGCGTGATCGGGCGCGCTAACCGGCGTCCGTCTATCACGAGGTCAACGCGCTCGTTGAAGAAGGCGATGCGCCCGGCGATCTCGTCCGCTTCCCGCAGCGGCTGCGGGTAGCTCCAGGCGATGTCCTCTGCGGCCCCCGTCGACCAGTAGTGCGCCTGGCCCTTATACGCACAGATGGTCCGTGAAGGGCTGGGGCGAAGGAGGTCGTCGATAACGTCCTGGGGCGGCAGGTAGTACCGCACCGGCAGCGGCGCCTCAATTAGCAGGTAAGGGCGCGCGGATTCGGCGAGCAGCTCTCCATCAAGTTCGACTCGTACCGGGCGGGAGCTATGCACAATCTCGATCCGGTGAAATGGGTCGCGCGGATGCCCAATGTTTGGCTCGTCCTCTTCGTACCATTCGTCAAAGGCGCCAAAGTCGAGAATCACGTAGTCGTTGAGCGCCGCGTCGGCCGGCCGAAACGCGGCCGCGCGCCGTTCGATGTCTCCGCTGCGAATGTCAAGAGGCTCGCCCACCGTGGTGTGCACACCGAATGGCACACGCGGGTCATAGACCGGTCGATCCCCCAAGTGTGGAGCGTCTGCGTCACTCAGCGTCCGCTCCTGCCGTTCGACGGATCCGGAGGCGGGCTCGAGTATGCCCGCCACTTGCTCCACCGGCACGGCGTAGCTCGGGACTACTCGCTTGGGCTCCCACACGAGAACCGCTCGATCAGTGTCGATAACGACACGGCCGCCCAGCCACGCCCGGATCCGCTTCGGAACAGGCTCATACCGAAGGTCGGCCAGGCTCTGCATCAGAATGTCCCGCACCAGCGTCCCCACTGGGGAAAACGATCCCACACGAGGGCGCGCTGAGCAAGGCGACACGCGAGACCCAGCATGGCGCAGCGTCGCCGGCTCCGGCCTCCGCGTACCGCGCCAGCGTCGACGACTGGATTCATCGATCCTGAGCGTCCGGATCACGGCGGGTTCTTATTGCGTCCCGCGGCTGACGAGCTCGACCTCCCCGTCCCGTGGGGCCGGCATCTTCAGCCATTGCTCGTCGGAGTCCTCCACGAACGAGATGAAGTCCTCGCGGCCGAGGAGCCCGTGATCGATTCGCGTGACTGTGAGCTCCAGGCCGGTCCGTGTCCGCAGCCGGTCGCCGATCCGCACGTCGGTTGCCTTGACCGTTGCCGTCAACCTAGCGCCCGCTCGATTTGCTCGATGATCCGCTCGTCCGCCGGCGCAACCGTGGGCCGGAAGCGAGCCAGTATCTCGCCAGACGGCGCGACCAGGAACTTCTCGAAGTTCCACTCGATCTCGCCCGCTTTTCCCGCCGCGTCGGGAACAGCAATGAGGCGCTGATAAAGGGGGTGGCGCCGGCGGCCGTTGACTTCAAGCTTGGCGGTCATCGGAAACGTCGTCCCGTAGGTGGTTCGGCAGAAGCCTTCGATCTCGTCCGGCGTTCCGGGTTCCTGACCGGCGAATTGATTGCATGGGATGCCCAATACCGTGAAGCCCCGATCGCTGTAGGTGCGCTGGAGGCGTTCGAGTCCCTCGTATTGCGGTGTCAGGCCGCACTTCGAGGCCACGTTCACAACCAGCACCGCCTTGCCGGTGAGCTGCTCGCTGTCAAGCGGTTGGCCGTCCAGGCCTGGGAGGTCGTCCCAATCTACGACTTCGGGTGTAGGCGTTGTTTCAGGCATCGTGAGCGCGCTCCGCGGGTTGGGTTTGGCCGGACCCGATCGTAGCTAGCCCCCAGGCTCGGAATGCCCTCCGAGCATTGGCGTAGCTGGCGAGTGCTGAACGTTGGTGGTGAGAATCTCAAGCAAGCGGCGGTCAAGCGCGAAGCGCACCGCCAGCAGGCACGTCTCACCTCGCAGGGGGTGGCGGCGGCCGCCCGGCCGGACCCATGAAGGCGAAGACCTGGTCGGTGCCCGGAAGGAGCAGCAGGCCATCGCCGACCGACGGCGTCGGGAAGTGGTTCGCAACCCCGCCGAAGGGGATCGAGACGACCTCCTTGCCGTCGGCCGGGTTGAGGCCGTGCACCGCGTTGTCGCCCCCGATCGTCCAGACCAGTCCATCGGCGATGATCGGTGGGCCAGCGGCTCCGTCGCTATCGGTCCATAGCTGTTTTAGGTACGGGGCCTTCGTCGAAACCTTGATCGCCGTCACGCCGTTCGGGCAGGGTATGTAGACGACCGAGCCCTTCACCGCGTGTCCGCCGTCGGGGTCCCCATGGCACAGCGAAAGCGATGCGACCTCGCCCTCCTCGCCGCCGAGGTGTCCCTGACGCAGGAGATAGGCGGTGTCTGTCTTGCCGACCTGGAGCACGAGACCATGCACGAGCACGGGGTCCCCGGTCCCCAGGTCGAGGTCGTCGGCGCTGAGCTTCTGCCAGTCCTTGGGGTAGAAGATCGACTCCAGGTGCATGGTCGGCGACAGCTCGAGCACCGCGTCGCTGTCGTCGTACGGCTGGCCCGCGCCGAGGTCGTAGCCGTCGGCGCTCGCCACGTAGACGTCGCCGTGAGGGTCGACGACGGGAGAGCTGCCGCCCATCCACACCGCTCCCCGATCCTGGCCGGTGCCGATCTGGAAGTAGTGAAGCTGTCCTCCCTTCTCCGGGATCGAGACGACGTAGCCGTGGGCAGGACCGTTGGGGCCGGGACAGTCGCCGGTGTTCTGACCGTAGGCGATGACCACGAAACCGTTGTCGAGCGCCAGCCCTGGCCGCTGCAGCTGCGCGAGCTGGTCCTCGCCGGCGTTCGGCATCGCCTGCTCGTCCAGCTCGACCTTGCCGGTGAACAGGTCGAGCCCGAACAGACGGTGCGACGCCTCCACACCACGAGAGGCAGACGGGCCGCTTATCAGCGTGTCCGCGTCGACGAAGATCTCGTGGCGCTTCAAATCGATCACGGGAGTGCCCGTGATGCCGACCTCGGGCGAGATGTCGCCGCAAGGCAGGTCACCGGATGGCACGGGCTTCGCCAGGTGGCGTGACCACAGGATGCGCCCGCTGTGTGCGGCCATCACGTAGACGGTGTCGTTCTCGGTCGCCGCGACGACGCGGCCCTCGGCGACGAGCGGCTCGCCATACAGCTGTCCGTCGAGGATCGACGAGGTCCAGGCCCGCCGCGAAGGCCGCAGCTTGGTGTGCGCCGCCTGGACTCCGGTCGCCTCAGCAGTCCCGTGGTAGGTGGTCCAGTTAGAGCCGAAGCCGGAGGATCGCGGCGCGGGTCTGGATCTCGCCGACCCGGCGGTCGCGCTTCGGGCTGTTGACGCCGCCGAGCCGGTCCCGGAAGACCCACAGCCGAAGCAGCAGAACGACACAGCCGCCATCGCCGCCCCCAGGCCGATGGGCGCCCTGAGGCGCCTCCGGGCTTCACGCCCCAAAGCGGCTAGCCGAGCCTCTGTTCTCACCGTGCAACCCGAGTAGCTGCCAACGTTGACTCAGTGTACGGCGCAGCGCGAGCCGCCGAGCATCCACTCCGACGAACGACCGGGCGCCGACGGCTCCACGACGACTGGATTGGATGCCTTTCCCCGGGCTCGATGGATGACGGGCATGGGATGGCCGGCGGGATCTGGCTATCCCCCGCTCGCGGATTGCGGTCAGCTCACCGGCTCAGTGGACTCGAAGGCGCCCGAGGAGCCGTTCCACACGAGCGTCGCGCGTCCCGCGGCGATATTGAGATCGAGGTTGTCGAATAGAGTGACGGGGAACGTTGTGGCGGTCCCGAAGGAACCGCCGGGGGGACTGGTGAATGCGTTTACCGTCTCGACCCCCATGTTGTTCACGGTCGCGGTGGTGACCAAAGCGACGATGAAGGTCCCGGCCGCATCGGCGACAACGCTCTCGCTACTGACAAAGTCGCTGGTCAGCAGCTCCGGGTTACTCCAGGTGCTGCCTCCGGCCGGAAGTCGCGTCGTCTCCTGCGTAGTCACTAGCTGGCCTGCCGCGTTGGTGGCGCTCGCCTCGCACAGGACCACGACGTCACCCGCGCCGTCGATTGCAGTGCTGCCGGCATAGCTGCAGGGCAGCGCCATGGTGCCGCTCCATGTCCCGTTGGCGGATCGGATTGCCGCCATGCTGGAAGCGCCCTGGGGTTGGTAGGCGACGACCGCCTGGCCCGCGTTGTTCAGCGCGACGACGCTAATCCGTGGACTGTGGTAGTGGGCGAGCGCGAAGCCGATGTCGACTGGCGCGGCGAAGCCGCCCAGGATCGTCCCGGAGTCGACCCAGACGTTGTCGTCGTCGCTCCATGTGATGATCGCTGATCCGGTGGTGTTGACCACCAGGCGGACCGTGCTGCTGCCGGTTGCGTCCAGCGTCTTCACCGGCGTCCAGGTCCCGCCGGCCGGCAGGCTGGCCGTGAAGATCGGGCCGAGAACAGTCGTGGAAATAGCCCCTGACCAGGCGACGATCGCGTTGCCCGATCCGTCGATCGCGATGATTGGGGCCTGGGCGCCGACGTTGATGGCGGCGATGGTAACCGGGGCGCTCCACGTCCCGCCCGGCGTCGCCTGAGTGCTGGCCTGGAGTAGCGGTGCGCTGGCGGTGCCCTCGTGCCACACCACGACAGCCCGGCCGTTCGCGGCGAGTGCGACGGCGGCGTCGGTGCCGCCGGCGGCGACGCTTACCGGCGCGGACCAGGTCTGCCCGGTGGTGCTGGAGCTGACCTGCGGGCCGGTCCCGGTCACAGCGATCTGCGCGCCGGATGCGTTCTCGGCGAAGCCGCCGCTGCCCGCCGCAGCGGGCAGCGTGATGGGCGCCGACCAGGCGCTGGCCGCCTCCGCGGGGGCTGCCACGGCGGCGGCGCCAAGCGTGATGAGCAATACGAGAAGCGCGAAGGTGGACGCGCGCTGAATCGATCGAGGCATCAGAAAAGTCCTCTCTACGAGTGCTGCATCGGCAGGCAGGGTCCTCGAAACTCGCTCGCCTTCCCAAGACGCTCAGGGGTAAGAGATCCTTCCCGCGCTCATCGCTATCGCGAGTTTCGGCCGGGAAGCGATCCCGGGGGGCCTGCGTCGACCCCCGAGAGACGTACTATCGGAGCCCTTCGGCTGCTCGCGCACTAATGGATCGCGCCGGGTGCGACATTGCCATCTGACGCGCAGCCAGAACCGACTGCCGGTCTTTGCAAGCGGCAGGTCGCCGGTTCGACCCGGCCGAGCCTGCGGCTAGACATGCCGCACGTTGGCGTCCGACGTCACGATCAGTGGCGGCCGGTACTTCAGCGTCACTGTCTGGTTGGCGCCGACATCAACGGTCGCGCTGCGCTTCGAGACCTCCCAGCCGAAGATCGGACCGGCAGGGAAGGAGCAGTCAGGCTGATCCCCCGCGCGTGTCGCCTGAGGCGCGGGCTCCGTAGCCAAGCAGGCGTCAACTGGGCATATCATCTTGTCCGGTATGGAGACCCCGCCCGACCGGTGGGCTCGGTGGCTGACGGAGAGACGTGATGGCGGCGATGAGTGTCAGCGTGACTTATCGCTTCAGCAGCTGAGCCCGATTCGCGACCGGGTACTACGCGAGGCTGGTCCCCTCGATGGCATGTCCGTTCTCGATGTCGGCTGTGGCGACGGGCTCATCGCCCTCGCTGCCTTGGAGCAAGTTGGATCGACAGGAAAGGTCATCTTTTCGGACATCTCCTCCGATCTGCTCGAACGGGCCGAGCGCTCTGTGCGCGACCGCGGCCTTGCCAGCCGAGCCCGGTTCGTCCAGGCGCGTGCAGAGGACCTCGAGGCGGTTCCCGACGAGTCCGTTGACGTTGTCACCGCGCGGTCGGTACTCATCTATGTCGCTAATAAGCCCTCGGCGTTCGCGGCCATACACCGCGTTCTTCGTCCCGGAGGGCGCGTCTCGCTCTTCGAGCCGATCAATCAGCTCATGTACCCAGAGCCCGAAGACCGGCTCTGGGGCTACGACATCTCGCCCGTGATCGAGCTCGCCAACCGGGTCAAACGCGAGTTCGGACGGCTATCCGACCCCGCGACTAGCTCCATGCGTGACTTCGACGATCGCGACCTCCTCCGCTATGCGATCGAAGCGGGCTTTCCGGAGATCCATTTGACGTTGAACCTCGATATCGCGCCAGGCGCGATGCGCCCCATCGCCTTCGATGTCTTCCTAGACAGCGCTCCGAATCCGCTCGCACCCACCCTGCGCGAGACCATTCATCACGCCTTGGACGAGCGCGATCGCGACCAGTTCGTCGCGCACCTGCGCGACATGTTCACCTCCACCGAGCCGACACAGCTCTGGGCGGGTGCATACCTGGCGGCGCGGCGCGCCCCTCACCCATCAGCGAGCGCTGCGTGACGCACCGTTTACACGCCCATGGAGCAGCAGTCCGAGTTGTCGCCCGAGGCAGCGCGAAGCTAATCTCTCGCCGGGGTCGGCTCGGCCATCGATGGAAGGGACCAGGTCCAATGGTTGGTCGCCGGAAGCTCGCGTCGGAGCACTACCAGATCGTTCGCGACGAACGTGGGGGAGAACGCTTTCCGTGAACGTTGGGGCTAATCGTGGTGAGGGGCTGAGGTCTCGGTCATGACCACCGCGATCATCGGCACTGGAGGGCTCGGATCGGTCATCGCCCGCCAGCTCGCCTCAGGCGGCGAGAGCCTGCGGCTCTCGAGCGCCGACGAGGAGTCGGCGCGAAGGCTGGCGGCAGCGCTTGGTGAAGCTGCCGTCGTCGCCGTCGACAACCGCGACGCGTTGCAGAGCGCCGATGCCGTCGTGCTCGCGCTGCGGTTTCCCCTGCTGAAGGGCGTCATAGACGAGATCGCCGACCCGCTGACCGACAAGCTCGTGGTCGTTCCAAGCAACCCGGTCGGCATCGACGCCCAAGGTCACCTCACGCGTCTCCTGCCGAGGGACCAATCCTCCGGAGAGGTTGTAGCCGGATGGCTGCCCGCTGAAGCGCGCTTGGCCATGGCGTTCGGAAGCATGTCGGCCGACCTCTTCACGTCCTCCAGCAACCGGTCACCGGAGCGGGCGGTCCTCTTCTACGCGACCGATGACGACCGTGCTAGCGAACAAGTCGCGCGGTTGATCCGAACGGCCGGCTTCGAGCCGATGAAACTCGGCGGGGTCGACCAGTCGGGTCGACTCGAGGTGGGCGGCGACCTTCACGATCTCGTCGTCGGTCCCTCAGAGGCGCGGTCGTTGATCGCCCCGGCCTGAATCGCTTCGCCGCCCTGGCATCGGGTTACGCCCGTGTTACTCACAGTCCGGTACACCCGCCCAGATCGTGCGCGTAGCTCATCTCCGCAGGCTGCCTTTGATGGCCGTCGCCTGTGCCATCGCGGTTGCCGCTTGTGGGTCCTCGGGCAAGCCGAGCGACTCGGGCTCGAGCGCGTCGACCGGTGGCGGCTCCGACTCGACGGGTTCGACGCTTGTCTTCTCGAAGTGCATGCGCGCCAAGGGTGTGCCGAATTTCCCTGACTTGAGCAGCCACGGGATGCTGATCCAAGGGAACGCCCACACGATCTCGGTCAACGGCGTTTCGCTCAGCGCCCCCGCGTTTCTGGCCGCGCGGGCGGACTGCCAGAAGTACCTGCCGTCCGCCTACCTGAGTGCGGCACAGACTGCGCAGCAGCGACAGCGGGGGCTGAACTTCGCCAAGTGCATGCGCAACCACGGCGTCCCGAACTTCCCCGACCCGAAGGTCATCAGCAGCTCAGGCGCCAGCCAACGGGTTTACCTCCCGGGGGTCGACCCGCAGTCGCCGGCGTTCCAAGCCGCCGCGAAGGGCTGTGGCGGTGGCCCCAAAGGGCCTTGAGCGGCGAGAACCGTCCAACCGATCGACATCAGAACGATCGAGGAGCAGAACGCACTCGGTCGCGCCGCTGGCCCGATTCACTCCCTGAGCTCAGGAGGAATGGCTACCGCGAGGGCATCCAGGAGCGCGGCGAGCTTGTGGTCGAGCTCAATGCCTACCTCCGCGATCTCGGGAATGCCGAAGCTCGCGAATTGCTTACTCGGGTCTGTATCGGGGGCTTCGGGATCTCGGGCTGGTCTGCAGGCGCCGGAAGGTCCCCTACGTGGGGCGGTTCCACGCCCAGGCGGGCATGCAGCTCAGAGTCGTGCAACGCGACGAGCTCGTGGCTGAGCCTGCGTCGGAGTCGCTGGCGATCGCAGACCGGTGGCCGTTCGAGGCAATGCCGACCGAGTAGGTGAGTCGGGGAACAACGGTTCCGGCCGGCTCTGGCCACCGAGCAGCTAGCGCGCCCGCCGCCGCGCTTGGTCGAGATCAACCGGGTTGGAGGCATCCCACGGCCGTTCCCAGCCTCCAAGGCGGAGCAGCGCGGCCAGGATCTCGCCCGTGTATCCCCACACGACGGCGCGATCGAGAACGAACGCTGGGCCGTGCCAGCCGAAGCTTGTGCTGAGCGTGATGCGGTTGTCCGGGTCGGCGAGCGCGGTGAACGGAACGCGCATGACCCGGTCGGTCTCGTGTGGGTCGATCGCGCTGACCGGGGATGGCGTGCGCCAGTGGGCGAGCACGCCGGTCACGTCGAATCGCGACGGTGGGATGTGCAGGCGCGGCAGCACGATGAGCGGCTCGACGGCTGCTGGGTTCACCCCTGTCTCCTCGGCGGCCTCGCGTATCGCGGTCGCGGGTGGCCCCGTGTCGCCCTTCTCACGCGCGCCGCCGGGAAATGCGACTTCGCCGGCGTGGTCGCGGAGGTTGGACGCCCGCTGCTGCAGCAGGACGTCCGGCCCGCCGTCACGGTCGGTCGCGATCAGGATCAGGACCGCTGCCTGCCGCTCGGCGACCGTGTCGGGTACTGGATCATTGCGGCTCAGCTCTTCCGGGCGAGCCGCGGCAACGGCGTGGACAAGCCCGGCGAGCGATGCCGGCACGGCGGCTGACCGAAGCTCCGCCGGCGCCAGCCAGCCAGCGAGATCATCGATCAGCGAGCGGTCCACATCAGCAGTCTGACGGGCCTGTCCGTGTCAACGAAATCGCCGAAGTTCGCGCTCGATCTCTTCCCATGCGTCCTCCGGCTCGGGCTGACTGAGACCGCCCAGCATCTGGTGCAAGGCGCCGAACGACTCGCGCTCGAAACGTGCTGCGGGAAGAACTCGGGATTACGTCGTGCGCCGAGACAGTTCAGCTCCACGCCCAACTACTCGGCCGGCGCGCCCCCACCGCCGGCTGACAACGCTGAACGCGGCAACATGAGGGATCTCTGTGCGGCGCCGGCATCGCCGTACGATCGCTCGGACCGCCCACGACGGCCTTCAGAAGGAAGGGGAGCCTGGTGTCAAGATCAATGGTGAACTTCATCGCGACCATCGTCCGTCGCTCCGGGGCGATTAGCTTGAAGCCACGCTGATCTATTCGATGAGCGGCTCGGTGGACGGTTTTATCGCCGACCGCGAGGGAGCGTTCGGGTGGACGGTCCCTAGCGAGGAGCAGTTTCGTTTCCACATCGCGCAGACACGCGAGCTCGACGGCTATCTGTGGGGCCGCGTTCGCCGACATCTGGTGCGCTATCCCAAAGGTCGTCTTCAGCCGCACGCTCGATAGCGTTCAGGGCAACGCCCGGCTCGCCGAGGCGTCGGTGGCCGAGGAGGTCGCTGGGGCGCTTGACGCGACCGACAAGGACGTCTCGATCGGCGGTGCCGGCCTGGCCGCGGCAGCGATAGAGCCCGGCCTCGTGGACGAGCCGCGCATGTTCCGCGATCCGGTCGTCATCGGTGGCGGGACGCCCTTCCTGCCGCCGGTCAGCGAAGACGTTCAGCTGGACCTTGTCGAGACCAGGACGTTCGACTCGCGCGTGATCTACGAGCGCTACGGGCGCGCCCGCAGGTGAGCCGGACTGACATCGCCGGAGCGTTCGCGGACGGCACCACCGAAGGCGGGGTCCTCGGACCCGCATTCGCTCACGCGAGCGGAGCG
This sequence comes from uncultured Solirubrobacterales bacterium, assembly GCA_963783415.1. GTDB lineage: Bacteria > Actinomycetota > Thermoleophilia > Solirubrobacterales > Solirubrobacteraceae > Palsa-465. Next base: position 128,266 of record CAWANN010000018.1, on the reverse strand, counting down.
AACGAGGGCGGCGAGGGGGCCATCCGTGACCCTCGTCCCAACTCATATGCCGGCTTGTACGCCCGTCAGCTGGTGGTGCAAGCGCCCTTGTAGATCTTCTTGGGGATCGCGTGGGTTTGGCACGGCTTGGCACGGTCGACGGTTACCCACACGCCGTTCTTGGCCTTATAGACGGCGATCGCGTCGAAGCCGTGCTTGCCGCCGACCACGATTCCCGAATATGCCCAGCCGCCGGCGCACCCGAACGATCCCTGGAATTTCGCGTTCTTCGGCTGCGCCGATCCGCGCTTGAGACCAGCGCTGAGCGCCTTCTTGGTGCACGGCGGGTACTTCGACTTGCTAGTCGAGCCGCTGGCCGCGGCGGCGAACGCGGCCATCACAAACAGCGCGGCGGCTAGCAGGATGAGACTTCCCCGTGTGGTTTTCATGCCGTCAAAACTACCGGCCTCGGGGGATCGCCGCATCCGGTGGTCCTGTCTGGGCCAGCGCCTAGACCCAAGGCACTTTGGTCTTCGTGGCATCGGCCTGCCTTCTAACCTTCGTGGTGAACGATCTCAAAGGAGAAACGATGCCGCTAAAGGGCGAATATGAGCCGAGCTCGTCGAAGTGGGTCCGAGACCAGGTTGCGGAGTACGAGAGCTCCGGTGGAACCAGGGGGACGAAGCTGCGCGACGTCCCGGTGGTCGTGATCACGTCGCTGGGCGCCAGCTCGGGCAAGTTGCGCAAGAACCCTGTTATGAGGGTCGAGCACGAGGGCGTGTATGCGGCGGTCGCATCCAAGGGTGGGGCACCGCAGCATCCGGCGTGGTATCGCAATTTCGTAGAGCATCCGCTCGTTGAGCTTCAGGACGAAGGCGCCAAGGGTGACTACACCGCGCGCGAGGTCTCCGGCGAGGAGCGCGCGACGTGGTGGGAGCGCGCTATGGCGGTCTGGCCGGACTACGCTGAGTACCAGACGAAGACCGACCGGGAGATCCCGGTGTTCGTGTTGGAGCCTGCGGACTGATCGAACCAACCGGGAGTTAAGAGCGTTCGCTGATCGGGGCTGTCATTGGCGTCCCCTCGCAGCTCGTATTGACAGCTACAGGGCCCCGTGATATCAATTGGGTATCGGTTTGATGGCCCGCCCGAGGAGCGATCATGGACAGCACAACGACGTTCCCGATCACGTTCGATCGTCCCAGCCGCATCCCTATGACGGTGCTCGGCACCGGTCCGAAAGTCTCGCGCGTGAAGGTGAGTCCTTCAACGGTCGACATTCGTCTGGGGTGGGCATTTCAAGCCACGATCCCTCGCGAGGCCGTCGCATCCGTCCGGCCACTGACCGGAGGTCTGAGCGAACTGCATGGTCCTTTGGGACTCGGCGTACTCCGCGGAGTCAACTACTGGCGAGGCACCGCTCTCGTGAATGGCGCCGGTGCCGGGCTGGTCGAGATTACGTTGGATCAGGCCAAGCAGGTCCGCCTGGGTCCACTCCGAGTCAAGATGCGTCGCCTGATCGTGAGTGCCGAGGACCAATCAGGGCTCGTCGCAGCACTTACCCCGAGCACCCCACGCTCGCCGGGTTCGGGTCACTCAAGTGTGTAGTTGGCTCAGGGTGGCGTGGATTCTGATCTCTACACGGCCGCACGATGCGAGCCGTTCGAGCGGGTCAGCGCCGCGGCGCAGAATCGTTCTCTGAAATGTCGGCAGACGACCAACCCGTCGGCTCGGTCGACCACTGGGCGCGTAAGCACTACAAACAGATGATCGTCGTGCGCGCCCTTCTGGCGCCGTGGATCCTCTTCGTCACCGTGTTCCTGTGTGTGAAGGGCTACTGGTGGGGACTCGTCTTCCTTCCGTTTGTGGCCCTCGATCTCTGGCTTCTGCGTAGCCTCGTGCGGTACGCGCGTACGCAAGGCCGGTGACTTAGGATGGTTGCGTGGAGCGCGGTGTCCAGGATCGTGGCGGTCTGCCTACCGACGAGCTGATCGATCGCGCCGAGCACACGCTCGAGGAGTGGGAGGTCCTGACCGACGCGCTCGCTGGCGCGCTCGCCCGGCGCGGGCTGATGAATGTCGACGAGCTGCGCCGCGGGATCGAGAGCATGCCCCGGGACGAGTACGAGCAGGCCGCTTACTACGAGCGGTGGCTGTTCTCGATGGAGATGATCCTCACCGAGAAGGGCGTGCTCGCTGCCGGTGAGCTCGATCGGAGGGCCGCGGGATGATGTATCGGGTCGGCGAGCCGGTCACGGTCGCCGCCAGAGCTCACGGTGGGCACCATCGCACGCCCTCGTACATCAAGGGCAAGACGGGGCGGATTGAGCGCGTGCACGCCACCTTCCGGAACCCGGAGACGCGCGCGTACGGCGACGACGGGCTCCCCGAGATGCCGTTGTACCTGGTCAGCTTCGCCCGATCGGATCTGTGGCCCGACGCCCGCGCCGACGGGAGCCACCGCGTCTACGTCGACGTCTTCGAGCACTGGCTGGAGGAGACTGAATGAGCGAGCACGAGCACGACCACCCACCGATCAGCAATGGGGATGAACCCGCGGCGGCCATGCGCGCCCGTGCCCTCGAGGAGCTGCTGGTCGAGAAGGGCGTGCTGCGCGCAGAGGAGATCCACGTCGGCATTGACTGGCTCGTCTCGCGCACACCCGCAGACGGCGCGCGCCTCGTAGCGCGTGCGTGGATCGACCCGGAGTTCAAGCGGAGGTTGCTCGCCGACGCCCGCTCGGCGGCGCTCGAGCTCGGCCTCGACCCCGGGCCGTCGCCGGTCGTCGTCGCGCTCGAGAACACCGAGACCGTGCACCACATGATCGTCTGCACGCTGTGCTCCTGCTATCCGCGTGCACTGCTCGGTCCACCGCCCGCCTGGTACAAGAGCCTGCCCTACCGCTCGCGCGCGGTCTCGGACCCGCGCGGGGTACTCGCCGAGTTCGGACTGGAGATCGGCGACGACGTCGAACTCCGCGTGGTCGATTCGACCGCCGATATCCGCTATCTGGTGATCCCGCGCCGCCCGCCGGGGACCGACGAGCTCAGCGAGCAGCACCTCGCCGCGCTGGTCACGCGCGACTGCATGATCGGCGTCGCACAGCCGGCCGCGCCCGCGCTCGCCTGACGGCGCCTGACCCGCGGCCGGTGGCGCGCTCAGCCGGCCTGAGGGTGGCGATCGTCAGGACTGATCGAGCCCTGCCGGCGCTGCGTGCAACGAGCAGTCGGATCGGCGAACATCAGCGCCGTGTATGCGCCACGTGCTGCGACACTGCTGTGCTTGGCGGGAACCCTCGCGCTCTCGGCGTGTGGCGGGGGACGATCGCCAACCAAAGATGACCGCCAGATGCAGGGTGTCGATACGGCTGTCTCGCTGAAGCCGGTTCCACGCTCGGCTTGGTCCGCATGTGTGAAGGGCTGGCTGCTGCGGCCCGCTTGCCCGCGATCGGTGCCTGTTTCAGGCTCGGGCACTACGCGCCCGAACGTTGTCGCCGGGTGCAGCGGCGGGCCCGACATGACCGACGTTCCGTTGGCCAGTAAGGAGTGCCGATTTGCGCAGTGGAGCTATTTGACCTACGGGCCTACGATTCCCGGGGCGCAAAACGGAATGGTGGTCGAGGCCTCGGAGTTGACACCACCGCCGCCGTATTTCGTTCACGTACTGGTCTACGGCACGACCGATGTGTCTGCGCTCGGGTTCGCGCTGCCACGCGGACGACCCACACCACTAACCGACACGCTCCTGCAGCGCACCAACAGGCGGCGTGCGGTCCTGATCAGTCGCGTGGTGTGGGCCGGGCATTCGGGTGAGCTGATTCTCGCTCCCTCATTTCCGGGTGGAGGAGAGATGGGCAGCCACCTGATCTTCAGCTACAAGACGGGACGAATCTACCGCGGAATATCGCTGCACCCCTGGCCGTCGGTGTACCGCTATCGCGTCGATTACAACCGCGTCGATCGCGCTGTCAAACTTGCTCCCAACCCGGCCTACCCGGAGATCGAAGCAACGCTTCGACGGATCGTCGAGTCGAGCGGGTGAGCCTGAAGGCGAGAGTGGGGCGCCGCCGCGAAAGCTGGCCTCGAAGACGGTGCGCGGCTTCTAACCGGTGAAGACCACGTCGCCGTTGGCGGCGCGGAGGTAGTCGTTGTGGTTCCGGTCGATGCGCGCGTCGGGGTGTCGGGCGATCAGGCTGACCAGCCGCTCGTTGGCGGCGGTGATCGGGAGGGTCTTGTACTCGATCCACGTCTGGGTGGTTTCGAAGAGCGGGGGGCGATCGACGACCTCTCTGATCGGAACGTAGGTCTTCGGATCGACCCAGACCTCCACGCCGGCGTCGCCGCCTCCGCCATCGGCGACGGGTCAGCGTCCGGCGCGGATCAGGCGCGGATCGATGCCCCGAGAGCTTCGGGGTCGTACAGACTGTCAGAGTCAATCGGCCGGCCGTCCAGCACCCCGAAGGGCGTGCCGTTGGGGTCTTGCTGTTCGAAAACCTCGTCGATCTCACGGACCCAGCTTTCATAACGGCCCTCCCGCACCCCGGCGACATAGTCGGCGCTGGTGAGGCCGACGCGGGTACCGAGGTTCAACAGATCCTCAGTCGTGAAGCCGCCGCTGTGTTCAGGCGGCTGATGGGCGAACATCTCGCGACGCAGCTCATCGAATCTCCCTGCGCCGGCAGCGATCGCCAGAGCGTTCGCTGCCCGTACTGATTCGTCTCCGAGGAAGGACCGGATTCGATACTCCACCGCGACCGCGCCGGACGCGACCTCGCGACGCAGCAGGTCTCCGGACCGGTCCTCAAACTCTCGGCAGTAAGGACACTGCGGATCCTCAAAGACCACCAAGCGGCGCCGGGCGCCCTCGCTCCCTACAAGCACACCCCCTTCAGGAGTGTGACCTGGCGGCGCTCCAGCTGCTTCCATGACGCCCATTCTCCCCTTTCCGCGGCCGGGCCACCGCGTCGCCGCGGAACGCATGTCGATAGGCGGTCGGGGTGACCGAGGCGTCGCGGGCGAGGTGCAGTCGCAAGTTGGCCGCCGTTCCGAGGCCGCAGCGCCACGCGACCTCCTCGATCGGCAGCTGTGTCGCTTCCAGCAGCCGTCGGGCCTCGAGCAGGCGTTGAGCGGTCAGCCATCGCAGCGGCGTCGCGCCGACCTCGGAGAGGAATCGCCGCGCGAACGTTCGGGTGGAGTAGCCGGCGTGATCGGCCAGTTCGGTGACCGTCAGCGGGCGGTGCATCTCCTGGATCGCCCAGGCGCGGGTCGCCGCCAGACCGAGTCCATCGTCAGGAACGGGTCGCTGCATGAACTGTGCCTGGCCGCCGGCACGGTGCACCGGAGCGACCATGCGCCGCGACACCTCGCTGGCGGCGAGCGCACCGTAGTCGCGTCTGATCATGTACAGGCACAGGTCGACGCCGGCGGCGATGCCTGCGCTGGTCAGGACCGGCCCCTCGTCGACGTACAGCACCTCGGGGCTCACGCGAACCTCTGGAAACCGTGCCGCGAGCTCGTCGGCGAACTCCCAGTGCGTGGTCGCGCTGCGACCGTCGAGCAGACCCGCGGCGGCGAGCGCGAACGCTCCGACGCACACCGAGGCCACTCGCGCGCCCCTCTCTGAGGCCTGTCGCAGGGCGGCGATCACGACCGGCGACGGATCGTTGCGGGGAAAGAACCCGGGCACGATCACGGTGTCCGCACCCTCGATCACGTCCAGGCCTGAGCCGATCTCGAGGTTGAAACCCGACGTCGACGGCACGACGCCCGGATGCTCGGTGCACACCGCGAAGTCGTAGCGTTCGCGCTCGACCGCGCGTCCGAAGATCTCGGCTGGGATCGCGAGGTCGAAGATGATGACATCGGGCACGACGAGCGCGACGACGTTGTGCATCACCCGGGATTCTAAGGACGGCTCTGCGCCGGGTTGGGGGAGTCTGCTGGTTCGCGTCCGATGCTCGCGGATGGCCGGATCCTGACGCAATCGGGCCGTCTTGCCTCTTGTCCCTTCCGGCTCACATCCATACGTTGCTCTGCAGGACCGGCCATGCAAAGCGGACGGAGCGCTCCCATGTCCAACATCGATTCCCTGCTTACCCGCAACGCCGCATTCGCCGCCGGCGACGTGCGCCACAACACGCCGCGTCTCCCATTTCTGCCTCACAAGGGCCTGTATGTGATCACGTGCATCGACCCCAGGACCGATCCCGCGGACTTTCTCGGCCTCGAGTTCGGTGAAGCGATCGTCGCCCGCACGGTCGGCGGGCGCGTGACGCCCGCCGTGATCCAGGATCTCGCCTACATCGGCTACCTGGTCGAGGCCAAGGCGCCCGACGGCCCGTACTTCGAGGCCGCGATCATCCACCACACAGACTGCGGCAGCGGGCTGCTCGCCGACGAGGAACTGCGCCACGGATTCGCGCAGCGCACCGGCTACGACGAGGAGACGCTGGCTGATCTCCCTGTGCTCGACCCGCCGGCGACGGTCCGCACCGATGTTGAGCGCCTTGTGTCGGATCCTCGCATCTCATCCCGTATCACTGTGTCCGGTCATGTCTACGACGTGCATACTGGGCTGGTCACGGCGATCGTCGGGCCAGTGTCACCGACGGCCTCGGCCGCTGGCGTACCAGCCTGAAAGCCGCAGGGAAGAGCCATCACGGCCGGGAGAAGGCGAGCAGTCGGTAGGCATTCGCTGAACCACTGCTGCGGGGTTCCCGAGGCGGTACGTTTGGAGCGTGGACGAAGACGTGCGCTGGCGCTCGAATTAGTCGTGGCGTTCATCCATCCTCCCGAGTACTACGGCCCCACCGCGGCCGCAGTCCGAGCCGCGTTTGGCCGGTAAGTTGGTGCGGCAAGGGAACGACGGTGGTTCGTCAGCGGCGCGCCGTCCTGCTCGGGCGAGCGCGCCCGTTGAGGTCCCGGAGGACATCGAAGAGCGGGTTCGCGCGCTCTGCCTGGCGCTACCCGAGGTGGCGGTGCGGGTCGATGAGTCACGAACCAGAGCGAGATCGACGGCGCACTCGTTCGATATCCGTCGGAGGTCGTTCTGCTTGCTCGTGGCAGTGGAGGGCCCGACCGGCAAGCCCGTCTCGCTGCTCGTGTTGCGTGCCGACCCAGACGATCGCGAGGCATATTTGTCCATTGGCCGCCCGTTCTTCGCCTCGCGAGGTGGCCGTGATCGCATCGGGGTGCTGCTCACCGACGACACCGACTGGGAGGAGATCCGTGAGCTCGTGACAGAGAGCTACCGGCTCCTCGCCCCGAAGAAGCTCATCGGACTGCTCGACTAGCAGCGCTGGCGTCAGTCTGCAGCGACCGCGAAACGTCGAGGCACCGGAGCGCGAGTGGTCGACGTTGGCGAGCCCGGCAGGACCAAGCGTCAGACACGCCGTCGTTGCGCCGGCGCGTGGTAGGCGGATTCGCGCGCCCTGGGTGCGCGAGAGGGCTACTACTCGACCAAACCGTCGAAAGCGGGACCAAGGAGGAGCACGTCGACCTCCTGATGAAACCGCCACAGGCCCGCAGCCTCGTCGCGACAATCGCGCAGGTAGGCGCCGAGGCGCGGAGCCGTCAGCATCTCCTGAAGCGAGACCGAATCGTCGAAGGCGCATCGCTGAAGGTAGCCCTCGACGGTGATGGCGTTCTCTAGTCCCGTGGCGTGATCGTAGGACAGGCGGACCGCACGAGGGTCGGCGCCGCAGGCGCGCAGCGCCTCGGCAAGATCCTCTGACGCGGCGTACAACGTGCCCTGGCCGTCGCGGAGGTCGTCGAGGAAGTGGCGGTAGAAGCGCAGGTAGTGGCCCTCGTGGCTGCCCTGCGCGACGAGCAGCGCGCCACCGGGCGCGAGTGCTGCGAGCATGCGTGCGGCCGCCGCGTGGACCGCGGCAGGCGTGAGGGAGTAAAGGGCGTGGGTGGCCCAGACGACGTCGAACGGTCCGACGGCGTCGTCGAGCTCCTCCACAAGGGTTTCGTGGCGAGCGGCCCCAACGAACGGCGGGCGAAGCGCTTGCGCGGCCTCCAACAGCGAGAAGGGAGACGGGTCGAGCAGGTCGTAGTCGATCCGTAGCTCACCGGACAAGGCGGCGACACCGCCGAACTCTTGTAGCGCTTCCGGAAACTTTCCTGAACCGCAGGCGACATCGAGCAACGTGATACCGCGGCGTCCGTCGGCAACGCGCCGTAGCCATGTCGAATGGTCGACGAAGCCTCGGGCGAGACGCTCATAGTCCCGGCGCGCGATCGCGTAGAAGGCGTCCATTTCGGCTCGAGACTCTTCGCTCCAGTGGGCCAGGCTGCGCGCGGGAGTATCCATGGTCGGGAGTCTAGGCTCAGACCGTTCACGCGTCGGGGGGCCGAGCCTCCGTGAGAACGTCCTTCGCCCCGGCGTGGAAGGCGCCCGACGGCCCACCAGATTCTCCTTCCGTCCGCGCGCAGGTGTGTCCCTGACGACCAGGAAATAGTGTCTCCCGAACCCAGAAAGGAGCACTAAGTAAAACGTCAACGTCTTAGACGAACGCCGTGGACGTTGATGATGTGTTGAAGTGGTAACTCCCTCCGACCGCTCAGGGGCGGTCGGTTAGACGGCTTTGATCCGGATGCTCTGTGAGGCGCTGCGGTACGACGGCCCCGAGACGGTGACTCGCACCGACTGGAACGCGCCCCGGCGCGCCGGCCCCCACTTCTTCGTGAACTGGAGGGCACCCGATCTCATCTTCTGCCAATGGCCGTGGCTTAGGAGCTGGTAGGTCGCGACCAAAGGCACTCCAGTGATCGCGGCGCCATCTGGATTGTGGACCGCGACGGAGAACGTGGTGGAGTGGTGGGCTCGGTCGGTATGTGCATGGAGGCCGAGAACGAGTTCGTGGGTGATGTACGCCGTAAAGCTGTATGGGCCCGCGTCCGCTTGGCAGTCGCTCGCGCTCGCCTGGAATTCGAGCGGCAGTGTTCCGTCGCTATTTGTAATGTACTGGAGTTCCTGGAGGCCAGTCACGGCGTAGTTAACGTCTTTTTCCGCAGCGGGAGTTGTGTTTGGGAAGTTGAAATCCGTTGTGCCGATCGGATACAAGTACGCCCACAGAGCCGTTAGGTAAGCTCCGCTCGCATCCGGCTCGGAGGTCCAGTCGATGGTTATCTTGTCGCCCGTGATCGCCGGCACGAGCCACCATGAATAGCAATAGCCTTGGGCAAACTCTTTCGCCGGAAGATCCGTCGCCGTGTTGCCGAACTCCTGCTGGCCGTAGACCACAGTCGGCGCGGAAGCGATACTGCCGCCACCGGTAGCCAAGGCGCTCGCCGGCCAACAGCACATCAGCGCAGCCGCGAGCCCTCCGAACCACCGAAACCTGCTCATAATCTCCGAAACCCCCCTGATCGTCGTCGCCCATAACGATTTCGCCGAAATAGTAGAGGAAGCTCCGCATCGGCTTGTAAAGCTGGCGATAGCTGCCACGGGCAGGCTCGACGCTCCATCGTGGAGTGGCCGGTGCTCGGCTGCCCATTCGAAGGACGGCTACACGACCAGCGGCGGCCGCCTAGCGAGATCCGCAATGGGCGGTGCGTCCGCTAGGCGGACCGTCTCGTGCTCGCCGAGCGATCACGTTGGCGACCTTCCGCTGGTCCGACCGCGAGGCCGAAAGCACCTCGCGGGAAAGCGCCGCCAGCGCGGCCTTCGCCTCTTCGGGGGCGTCGGCAGTCCCGGCGCCGGCGACGAGACGTCCGGCAGAAGCCTCTGGGAAACGGAAGTCGGTCTGCCAGCGTAGGAGCACCCCTAACTGGTTCCCGTCGGTTCCGACGTCCGTGACGAGCCGGGGCGGCCCGAAAGGCCGCCCCGGTCGTCGTACCTTCTAACGCCTCCAGCCCCAGCTGTTATTGCAATACCGCCCAGGTGGCGAGCGCGTCATCCACCACGGTGGCCTGGGGAGCGCCTCCACCGGCGGCGGAGCACAGCAGCGTCACGGTGTGGGTTCCGGCTCCGACCACCGCCGACGCCAGCGGCGACACGGACGCGTCAACGATGGTGAACCCGCCGGCCGGGGAGGCGTAGGCGGTGTCGTTGACACCCGCATTCCCGTCGATCTTGATGTGACAAACGAGATAGACCCCGGTGCCCGGCACCCCATTGACTGCATGCACCGCGGCTGACGCGATGACCCGCTTGGTGCCCGTCGTCGTGATCTGGATCGGCGACCCGATCGTAGCGGCAGTGGCGGTGATCCCCTGGTTGGGGGAACCCTGCGCGAAGTTGGACGCGGTCTGGTCGCTCGGAACCGTGAGCCCGCTGGTGTTGATCTTCGACGCGGTCACCGCGCCGTTCTTGATGTTCGCCGTCCCGACGGAGTTGGGCGCAAGCTTGGCGTTGGTAACCGCCTTGTTCTTCAGCTGCTTGGTGCCGACACTGTTGTTCGGCAGCTTGAACGCCGCATAGGCCCCGCCTCCGAGCGACGCAAACAGAGCGACGAACGATACGATCAGCGCCACGCTGGGTCGCCGGAGCTTGTTGGTGAACGTAAACATGGTTTGTGCCTCCTTGGGAGGTGCTCGCTTGATGCGATCATCGTCCTCCCTGAAGGCCCCGACGAATAGCCACCCTAGGTGGAAGCTCACTCACCTGCCGACAATTGCCGCATACTCCGGCGTCAACTACCCGTGTACTCGAACTTGGCAGGCGATCGAAAATCCACACACGTCTCGGAGACCGTGCCTCAAGCCTGCGATTCGCGCTCGCAAGGTCAGTCGAGCATCCATTGCCTTGCCTTACGCTGCGAGCTCAGGCAGTACGTCGCGAGCGAAGTGCTGTAGCGACCGCCGGACGGCTTGCGCATCGCTGTCGAGCGACGCGGGGACGAAGATCAGCCGCTCAGTGCCGCAAGCTCGAACCGCCGCGAGGCGATCACATACCTCGTCTGCGGGTCCGGCGATGGCGAACCGGTCGATGAACTCGTCATCCAGCTGCTTGGCGAACCCGGCACGGTCACGGTCTGGATCGACCGCCATGTTGATATAGCCCCGACCGTAAGCGCATCAGATCCCGCCTGCCGCGCCGTGGCGACGCCCCAGCGCAACCGTTCGAGCTCCGCGCCGAGTGTCAGGTCGACAGCTTCCGCGTGCCGTGCGGCGGCGGCGATCCTGCGGCGACCGGTGGCCGCTACCTGCACCGGCACCTTCGGGAGGTTGCTGCCGTAAAGCCACCGAACCCGGCAGGGCGCACCGTTAGGCAGCCGTACATCCTCGCCACGCAAGAGGGTTTGGAGGTCCTCCAGGCTGCGCTCAAACGCGGCGACTGAGAGACGGCGTTGTCCGATCTGGCTTAGCGCCGAGTCTCCCTGGGCGAAGCCGAGCGTCGCGCGCCCATCGCTTTCGGCTTGCAGGGTCGCTGCCGCCGAAGCAGTCACGGCGATGTGGCGGGTCACGGGGTTCGTCACACCGGGCCCGAGCCGAACGCGTGAGGTCGCCGCAGCCGCGAGCGCTAGCTCAACTCAGATGTCTGCGGTCAGATTCTGGCTGTCGGCCACCAGCAGCCCAGCGAATCCCCATTCCTCCGCGCTGCGCGCCAGCTCGGCGACCCGACGTGGGAACGCGAATCCATGTAGCCATAGCTCCATGTCGCGCATCATCGGTCATCCGTCTATTCGACGAGGTCGCGAACGCGATTGTGGAGGGGGCGAGCAGGACGCGCCCGCCGCCGCCGAGGACGATGCGTGGCCGGGGGCGGCTCCCGCTGATTGCCTGGATCGGGTTCAATGGAATGGTGCGGGCGCTGGTGATCTCGGACACTCACTTCGGCGCCTGGACCGGCGAGGACATTCTGCGCGAGCCCGAGAATCTGGCTCTGCTTGATTCCCACCTCGACGTCGACGAGGTCATCTTGCTCGGAGACCTCTTCGATCTCCTATTCGCCTCCTCGCGTGACGCGCTCACGGCGGCGGCGGGGCTCTTCGACTTACTGCGCGAGCGGCTTCAGGGCAGACGGTTTGTGTTCTTGGCCGGCAACCACGATCACTACTTCGTCGAACGCGGACGCGAAGAGCTGCTGGAGCTCCAGCTGGCCGAGCCGCGAGCTACCGAAGGGTCGCGGGGTGCTGGTTCGTTTCGGCGGTTCCTCGAGCGCCGGCTCGAGGGCGTCGAGGTCGACATACGCTACCCGGCCTACATGTTCGGCGGGGTGCTCTGCACGCACGGCCACTATCTCGATTTCTACGCCGCGCGCGGTGGGGCCGTCCCAGGAAGACTGCTTGAGCGACTGATGTGGTCGATCGCGGTGGGGCAAGCCGCGGAGGAGCCGACCAGCGACGATCTCGAGGCAACGACGGAGATCCTGACGGGCCTGCTGTACACGATCGCGCAGCTGCCGAACGGTACTCGTGCCCAAAGGCAGACATTCGCCGGCTTCCAGGCCCTCGAGCGGGCCTTCCGGCTGTGCACGGCGCCGGTTCGGGAGTTCGAGCGTGCCGCAGACCGGCTCGCGCAGCTCCTGACCGCGTCCAGGGATTCACCCCGACCGATGCATGGCCGGCTGGCGGCCGTCAACCAGGCGCGGAAGGTCGGGTACGAGACCGCCATGGCCTCCGAGATGGAGCGGCGACGACGAACAGGCGCGCCAGGCGGCGGAGAGCTCGCGCGCCGCGCACTCGGTCAAGTACTGCGACCGCGGGATCCCAATCATCCGGCGGTCGCTGCGTTCGAGCAGGTGGTCATGCGCCTTGGCTGGGCTCGTGACACTGACAAGATCGTGTTCGCCCACACCCATCAGCCGTTGGAGGACGTCCGCGGTCCGAGCGGCGCGGTCCGCTACTGGAACACCGGCTCCTGGATCTACGAACCCGACTTCGCGACGCACGAGGCGTACATCCGCTACCTCCAAAACGCCTGGCCGGGCACCGCGGTGCTCATCGACACCGACGAGCCGCTACCGCAACTTCTGCGGTTGCGCGAGCACCTAAATCCACTGCACGCCGCCGGTGGGGACGTGAGTAATAGCTGACCTCGTTCGGGTCCTCGTCACCATCAGCGGACCGCTGCGCTGTTGGATGCGACGTGTGGGCTCAGACGAACCGGCGCACGAACGCGCGTGCGATCTCGGCAACCTCGCGCCAACCGTGGTCGATCGTGAGACCATGGCCGCGTCCGGGGATCTCGACGATCTCGGTCACGCCCTCGTTGCGCGATTGACGCTCGTAGGCGGCGTTGGCCAGTACGGGCGGCACGGTGTGGTCCCTTTCCCCCGCGACGATCAGCAGCGGTCCACGATCCGGATTCTCGGTATCGACCTTTGCCTCCGTCCATGGATTCAGGTTGCTCGCCGCGGCCTGGAAAAGCGGCTCGGCGGACGCTGGCACCGCGAACTCCTCATACAGGGCTTTGGCCTCGTCCTCGTCGACGGCGTTGGCGAATGCGTAGCGGAACTGCTCGTAGGTGAGCGGGATCGCCTTGTGGCGGTTTGCGGGATTGCCGAGCGCCGGACGGGCGGCGCGCAGCGCGGAGATCGGCAGCGGCAGCACACCCCGGAACGGTGCGGGATCGATCGCTACGGCCGCAGCCGAGAGACCGCGTCCCGCCAAGATCTGGGTGATGAGCCCCCCGAACGAATGGCCAATGATCACCGGCGTGTGGTCGAGCTGGGTGATGATCGACTCGTAATGGGCAGCGACGTCGCCGATCGACTTGCCGGCGAACACCTCCGGATGCGCCTCGGCCTCCTCTACGGTGAGCGGGTCATCGGGCCAGCCCGGGGTTAGGGCGACGAAATCGTCCTCTTCGAAGAATGCGGCCCACCGATCCCAGCTGGACGGCAACAGCCAGAGACCGTGAACGAACACGACCGGAGTCCGGCCTGACTCCTTCGCCCGTCTGACCTGCTCGGCCTCATGTTCGGCCATCGATGTCTCGGTGTTCATCCGTCCTCCATTGGTCGGTACGTAAGTGCCGTCACGATCGCCGCGGACTATTGCAGCTATCCCGATCGACGTTGTTGCCCGGCCCGGAGCGCGACGACCCGATTGTCGGCGTCGTTAGGCCGGACTTCTCGGCGCCGGTGAGGATCTGCCCGCAACCGAGCCCGCGTCAGTCGGCGATGACCGCCGGTGTCATGCCGGCTCGGGGTCGCTCGGCGGATCAGTCCCGACCGGCTCGGCGCGCGACCGACCGAGCCGGCTGAGTAGACCCTTCTTGACCGCGGGCCACTCTGCGGCCAGGATCGAATAAAACGCGGAGTCTCGGACCACGCCGTCGGCGCCAATCCGCTCAGCACGCCGGACCCCCTCGAACTTGGCTCCGAGACGTTCGACCGCCGAGCGCGAGCGATCGTTACGCGCGTCGATTCGAAACGCGACCCTGTGCACCTGCCAGGCCTCGAAGGCGTGGGAGAGCATCAGCAGCTTGGCCTCGGTGTTGCACGCGGTTCTCTGCGCGGAGGCCGCCAGCCAGGTGTAGCCGATCAGGCAGGCGTCGAAACGTCGATCGTGCCGCGGATTCTCATCTGGCGTGGTCCAGCGTTCGAGTTCGTAGAAGCGGGTCGACCCGACGATCCGCTCTTGAGCGCACGAGTACGCTGCGAACGGCAGCTCGCGCCCAGCCTCGCGTGCGACCAACGCGTCCTGTACCCACACGGACATCGCCGCTTCGGTATCGGGCGCGGTGCTGAACCTAAACGAGGCCGGATCCTCGTTGATCGCGGCGACGAGCGCCGGTACGTGCTCGATGGTCAGAGGCTCGAGGCGGACGTGATTGCCGGCAAGGGCCAGTCCGTCAGGGCGCTGCATGGCCACGAGCGTACGTGACGAGCGTGCGGTGCTAGGAGCTCCCACCTTGTGCTTGACCTCAGGTAGCCGTCGCCCTTAGCGGTATCCCAGACGTCGATGCCGGTTCCGCGCTTGGTCGAGCAGATTCCCGAACCACGGCGCGGCTCTCGCGGCCTGGATCGTCGCCAAGCAGGTCCAGGAACGCTGCGCCGGCCGGTGACGGCCCGCGATCAAGCGGCGTGACGAGGACCACTTCGCGTGGGATGGCTGGGTCGGTATCGACCCCAATCGCCCGGCCGCCCGCCATCCGGATCGCTGCCGGCGGCAGCAGTGATACGCCGATGCCGAGCGCCACGAGGTCCACGAGGTCGGGGAGGGCGTCGACTTCGCAGACGATCCGACGGTGAAGGTTCGCCGCGTGACACGCACGATCGATGCTTGCGCGCAGCGAGGAGTCCGGTCGGTACTCGATGAACTCGCGGTCGGCGAGGTCGCCCAGACGAACGCGGCTTCGGTGAGCAAGCGGATCGTCAGCGGCGACGGCGAGCTGGAGCGATTCGGTAACGATCGTGTGGGCTCGGACTCGGTTGCCTTGCGGCCCGAGCGGAAGGTCAACGAGCGCGAGGTCGATCTCTCCGTCGGCGGTGCGCCTCACGAGCTCCGGCGCGCCGACGTGATGGATCCTCAGCGTCACCGCTGGGTGCCTGCGGTGAAAACGGGCGAGCAGCCCGGGGAGGTGAACCTGACCGAGCGACTGGATGGCACCGATCGCCAGGTGTCCGCGCAGGAGCCCGCGGACGGCGGCAACCGCGTCCCGGCCATCCTCGGCCGCGGCCACGGTACGCCGGGCAGCCGGAAGCAGCGCCCGGCCAGCCTCGGTCAGTTCGACCTGTCGGGTGCTGCGAACGAACAGGTCGCTGCCAAGCTCGCGCTCGAGTGCACGAACTGAGCTCGACAGGCTCGATTGCGTCAGGTGCACCCGCGCCGCCGCCCGCGTGAAGTGACGCTCTTCGGCGACGGCAAGAAAGTGCGAGAGCTGCCGCAACTCCATTCATTGAGTCTATCGCTCAGTCCCATTGTCAACATCGGTTGGACAAATACCGGTGCGTGCCAAAGACTGAAGCCATGCCCAACACCAATCTCCCCCACAACGTGCCAGCATCGCCCGCCACAACCCCGACACGAGCCAGACCACTGCTCGTCAGACGCGGTGACCTGCCCGGATCGCCAGAGGCCCATCAGTTCATTGGCGCAGAGCATGGTGCCTTGCCGATCTCGCTGTTCCTGGTCGACGATCGGCCGGGCGCCGGCCCACTACTGCACCGACACCCCTATCCCGAACTGTTCATCGTCCACGCCGGCCAGGCCGAGTTCGAGATCGACGGGGCGCTGCTCGTAGCGACAGCCGGAGACATCCTCATCGCTCCCGCAGGGACCGCGCATCGCTTCACCAACATTGGTGAGGAGCGGTTGTGCATCACGGCAATCCACACCGCACCGAACATGGACACCGATTGGCTCGCGCCACGGCGCGCGAAAGGAACGCCATGTTGAGCGACCTTGGAGCAGTACTCGCTGGGCTGCTCGCCCTCGCCATCATCCTGATGGGCTCGCGCTACCTCCTAGACCCGACCCCGGCAGCGGCGGGATTCGGCATCCCGGGCCCGCACGGCGAAGCGCGCCGCGAGGTCGCATGGCTGGCCGTCAAAGCCGTGCGCGACATCGCGATAGGGATCGCGATCGGTGCGCTCCTGATCGACGGAGCGCACCGACAGCTCGCCTATTTGATGATCCCCGTCTCCTTGATTCCGCTCGCCGACGGCGCGATCGTTCTGCGCGCCGGCGGCCCGAAAGCCACCGCCTACGGCATCCACTGGACCACCGCCGCGCTGATGCTCACCACGGCCGCGCTCCTCGTGGTGTGATCCCAACCGACGACCGCTGATCCGATCCGACGCCACGAGAAAGTCCGTCGGACGAATCACGCGACGGTAGAGTTCGTTTGCCCATGCTGGTCTGGATTCGACGGCTCATGCCGCTTCTGGTCGCCACGTGCGTCGCCCTACCGGCAGCCGTTGCCTCCGGGAAGGCATCTCAAGGTGGAAAGCTCACCGGGACCTGGAGCGGCTACATCGTGGGAGTCCCGGGCAGTGGGATTAAACGCCAGCACATACGCGTTGTCGTCAATGCCAAGGAGACGGGCGGGAGCTGGAAGATCAGCGCCACGTGCTATGGCGCGCTGAGGCTCGACAACATCTCCAACGGCTACCACCACTACTTCCGGAAGTTGGCGCACGGTGCGACCTGCGGCGCCGGTTACGTCGACTGCCTAGAGCGCGACGGCGCGAACGTCTACGACGCTGTCACGTCGCCCAGAGGCGACGCGTACGACAGCGGCGGGACGCTACGCCGCGTCGGCAGCTGAGTTACGCGTGTTGCGGCGCTGAGGCTCGGATCGCTAGGTTTGCGTCGTGGCGATCGGTGAGAAGCCGGATGTGGTGGTGCCGTCCGATCAGGCGCCGTCGTATCAGCTTGAGATCGAGGACATCGTGGTCGGAGACGGTGATGAGGCCGTCTCGGGGCGCGTCGTCGAGGTGCATTACGTCGGCGTCTCGTGGAAGACGGGCCAGCAGTTCGACGCGTCTTGGGATCGTGGCAGCACCTTCAAGTTTGGTCTGGGCAAGGGCCAGGTGATCGCCGGGTGGGATCAAGGTGTGGCCGGGATGAGGGTCGGCGGTCGTCGGCGGATCACGATCCCGCCGATGCTCGCTTACGGCAAGCGCGGGGCCGGCCGGGCGATCGGACCCGACGAGACGCTCGTCTTCGTCGTGGACCTGATCGGTGTTCGCTGACGCGCTCCGGATCGACGGCGCTCCCGCTCCGTTGCGCACCTGCTCTCCGGCTTCCAAGAGGCCGGCCAGTTCCGTGCCGACTTCGATCCGCGCGGGTCATCGCGCTAGGCGAACGCAGGGATCTGTGTGATCGCGCGCCCCATGATCAGGGTGTGGACCTCGTCGGTTCCCTCGTACGTGCGGACGGCCTCGAGGTTGTTGGCATGGCGCATCGGCGTGTAGTCGAGCGTGATGCCGTTTCCACCAAGCAGCGTCCGGGCTTCGCGGCAGATCGCGATTGCCTGACGCACGTTGTTGAGCTTTCCGAAAGAAATCTGCTCGGGGCGAAGAGTGCCGGCATCCTTCTGGCGTCCTGTGTGCACGGCCACGAGAAGACCCTTTTGAATCTCCAGGACCATGTCCACGAGCTTCTGTTGCGTGAGTTGGAAGCTCGCGATTGGCCGGTCGAACTGGTGGCGTCGAAGGGCGTAAGTAAGCGCTGCTTGGTAGGAGTCGCGGGCCGCGCCGAGCGCCCCCCACATGATCCCGTAGCGAGCCTCGTTCAGACAGGCCAGCGGGCCCTTGAGACCGATCGCGCCTGGAAGGATGTCTTCCCGCCCCAGTCGAACTCCTTCCAGCGTGATGTCGCACTGAATCGAAGCGCGCATCCCAAGCTTTGGCTCGATCACGGTCGCGGTGAACCCCGGAGCGGACGTCGGCACCAAAAAGCCGCGGATTCCGTCGTCGGTTTTGGCCCATATCACGGCAACATCGGCGATCGAAGCGAGTCCGATCCAACGTTTGGTCCCATGTAGCACCCATTCGGCGCCCTCGAGCCTGGCGACCGTTTGGATTCTCGAGGGGTCGCTGCCGGCATCCGGCTCGGTCAGGCCGAAGCACCCGATCAGCTCGCCCTTCGCCATGCCCGGCAGCCACTGCTCCTTCTGCGCCTCAGATCCGAACTTGTGGATCGCGCTCATCGTCAGTGACCCCTGGACGCTCGCGAACGTACGCAGACCCGAGTCGCCCGCCTCTAGCTCCAACATCGCCAGGCCATACTCCACCGCACTGCGCCCAGGGCACCCGTAGCCCTCCAGATGCATGCCGAGCACACCGAGCTCGCCCAGCTCGCGAGTCAGCTCACGCGGGAAACACGCGGCTTCGTACCAGGCGTTGATGTTCGGCCGGATCCGCGCATCCACGAACGCCCGGACCCGGTCCCGCACCACGAGTTCTTCGGCCGCGAACAGGCTATCCACGTTCAGGTAATCGATCGCCATGGGGGCGATCTCGTCATTGGGCTTGGTCATCGCAAGCAAGGCTCCTCAATCTTTGACGGGTCGTCATAGGCCTCGAATACCGCGACCCTGAACGGACAGCTCAGCGGTCGTTCCAGCCTGCGCCGGTCGCCGCGTACTCCTCGACCCGGGCCTGCATCAGCGCCTTCAGGAGGCCGGTCGGCAGCTCGCGGTCGTAGGGGAGCTTGATGAAACCCTGACCGGACTCATAGCCGGCGGCCTCAACCGCAGCCTTCTGGGTGGCGAAGAACGGTGGCGGGAACCGCAGCGAGCAGTGGCTCTTGAAGTTCTGAAGCATCCACAGGCTTGTGTTTTCACCGCGGAGCGTACACCGGCAGGTTCCACTTCAGTTCCTCCCGCGCCTCCGGATCCGCATCCAGGCTCAGCTCCCTGAGCGCCTCGAGGTGCGGCCGCTGTACGTCGTTCAGTTGCGCGAAAAAGTCATCAACGCTTGACCGCTTGGGCATCGGCATAGCGTCAGCCTAGCCGTGCAGAGCGCGATCGTCGCGTTCTTCGTCCGCGGTCCAATCTCTCAGCGGGCTACCTGCGCCCAGCGTGAGCAGGTCATTAACCATGGAATCTGGAGGCTGGGTCATCGCACGCTTCGGCGTTAGAGTCATGGACGGGACGAAATGAGCGTGGGGCTTGAGTGGCTTGTCGTGGGGGCAGTTGGAGTGCTGGCTGCGATCGTCGGTGTTGCGATCGCCGGTTACGTTAAGTCCGACTCAAACGGTGGGTTGAAGCCGTACGGTCTCCAGGAGAAGTCGATCCCGGCGTCGTAGACACCTTTACAGCAAGGTCGGCTTTCCGAGGCAGGGATCGAGCGCAATGCTGACCACGATCTCCTCAGGCGCGACGAAGTCCGGCAAGCTCGACGGCGCCACCCAGCGCCTCGTGACCTGTATCGCGCACGCTCGGGGCGACGTGAACAAGATCGTTGTGTGTCAGCGCAAGTTCGTCGCGTAGGCGACGATCGGGTGGTCAGGATCCGTCGTGCTTCTTGCCCGTTGGTTTCCAGCCGTGCCTGACGCCCTCGAGCAGCCGGCGCTGGCGCTCGGCGTTCTCCTTAGTGGTGTGGCGCGAGTAGACCTTTCCCGTCTCTCGATCTACGACTTGGTAGTCCCCGTTTGTCTTTCTGACGCTGTAGGGCAAACTACTTCGCTTTCCGGTCGGGGTCGGTTGAGGAGGAGGATCCTGCGGTTGACTCAGGTGCCCGCCAGTTCGGTCGGCGTAAACGGTAGAGCAGGAGCGGTGGAAGGACACCGATCGCGAGGACTCCTGCCAGCAGCGCGATCGCGTACGCCGGCGCGCTGACCTGTCCGAGCTGACTCGGCGGGAGTAGGCCGACAGCACAAGCTGCAATAGACGCGACTGTCCCCAAGACGCAGATGGTCAGAAGCGCTGGTGCTCGATAGCCGCGCTGGTGGTCAGGCTCACGGCGGCGCAGGTTCGCGGCGGCGACGAACATCAGGACGTACATGATCAGGTACACCTCTGTTGCGAGAGCAGCGAACACCCAGTAGGCGCGCGAGACGGTCGGCACGAGCGCGTAGAGCAGGCCGATCAGCGTGATCACGATCCCCTGGGCAGCGAGGATGTGAACCTGCACCCCGTGGCCGTTGAGTTGTTGGAAATAGCGGGGTAGGTAACCGCGCTCGCGCCCGATGTCGACGAGCCCGGTCGACGGACCGGTGAGCCAGTCGAGCAGACCACTGACAGACGCGATCACCAGGCCGATGGCGATGATCGGCTGTAGAACACCGAGCCCGAAGTGGTCGAGCAGGCTCCTGAATGCTTGCATCACCCCCGCGGTGAAGCTGATGTGCGCCGCGGGGACGGCGACCGAAATCGCCAATGTCGGGAGGATGAACACGAGCAGAATCAGGATCACCGCCACCAGGACGGCCTTGGGGAACTCGCGGGGAGCGTCGCGCAGGTCGTCGACGTGAACCGCATTGACTTCGACCCCTGCGTACGTGAAGAAGCCGTTGACGACCAGCACGATGCTGGTCAAGCCGTGCCAGGGCGGTAGCACGTGATGAGCGTTCAACGGCGCGGCCGAGGAGTTCCCCTGCACCAAATAGACCCCGGCGAGTACGACTAGGACCAGGCCTGGGATCAGGGTTCCGATCAGGATCCCCCAGGAGGCGAGCTTGTCGGCGGCGACCACGCCTCTGCTGGATACGAGCACCGCGCCCCAGAAAAGGACGATGATCACGATGGTCGTATAAAGGCCGCTGTGTGCCAGGTCAGGCGCGAACACGTACGCCAGCGTGCTCGCGACGTAGGCGAGTACCGCCGGGTAGTAGAACGTCGTCTGGGCGAACTGACACCACACCGCGGCAAACCCCATGCCGGGGGAGATCCCGTCGCTGACCCAGTTGTAGATGCCGCCCTTCCAGCCCGAGGCGAGTTCGGCCGACACGAGCGCGGCCGGCACGAGGAACACGACCGCCGGCACGACAAACAGCACGACTGAGGCGAGACCGAATACCGCCGTCGCCGGAGCCGAGCCAAGGTCTCCGACCGACCCGATGATCAGCAGCGCCATCGCGATCCAGCTGACCGTGGCCCTGGAGGTAGGCCGGGCCGGGGCCCGAGCGTGGGCGGTCAACTGGTCAGACTTGTCTGGCATGTGCGTCATCTCACCTTGGCGGACGACCCCGCCCCGTTCAGGCGCTGCCGCGCGGAATTCTCCGCGATCAGTTTGGTCAATCAGCAGCGCCGGCGACCCGCCCGGGCCTGCCGGCGCGTGATGTTTAGTCCCAGCGGCTGAACTCGCCGCCCGGGTAGGCATTGAACCCGTGGTCTTCTGCCCCGGACTTGAGGCTCATGAGGTAGGCGGCCCAGTTGGTCGAGCAGCCGTTCATGAACTCGTTCTCCTGCCGCCAGCCTTCGTGGCTGAACAACAGCGTGGTGCCGCCGTCGCCGCGTGGTTTGATGGCGTAGGTGATGCGGGTGTCGATCCAGTCGGGGGGGCCGTCGACGCACCGCCAGGCGATTTGTGCCGGGCTGCGCTCGATCACTTCGAAGGTGGCAGCGGGCTTCGCCGGGTCGCTGAAGTAGACCGCGAACCGGCCGCCGACGTCGTCGTCGCCGGCGACCGGGCGACCCGTCCACCATCGCTGGATTCCTTCCCTGGTCGCTGCGAGTTCGTGCACGCGCTCCGGCGGCGCGTCGATCGAGAGGCGGTGCAAGATGTTCGGCATTGTGTGTCTCCTTTCTGCACTGAGTAGTTCTTCGGCGTGATTGGGTTCAGGCGGTGATTGGCAGTCCCGTCGGCTCGGCCTCGTCGGCGGTTTTCGGCCGTGCCGACATCGCCACGGCGGCAAGCGCTCCCAGGCCCGCAAAGACGGAGCAGGCCCACAGCGCCGGCTTGAATCCAGCCGTCACGGCGGCCGGGCTTCCGAGGCCGCCGTGGCTTGCAAACACGGTGCTGGCGATCGCGACGGCGAAGACCGCGCCGAAGCGCTGCGCCATGTAGTTGATCCCGGACGCCTTCCCCATCTCGTCCGGGGCGACAGCGCTCAGCACGGCGGTCGGCACGGTCGGGAGGGCCATCGAGATCCCCACGCCCGCGACGAGAAGCGCGATTACGAGCTCGACCCAGCTCGTGGCCAACGAGCCGCTCCAGGCAACCCAGACGAACCCGGCCGTCAGCAGGCTCAGGCCGACGACGATGATCGGCCGGCGGCCGATCCGATCGGAGACAGCGCCGGCGACGGGTGAGACAAACATCGGCGTCGCGAAGAACGGAAGTAGGCGCACCCCGGCCCCGGTAGGGGAGTAGTGGCGCGCGAGCTGAAACTCCTCGGTGACCAAGAGCCCGCCGGCAAAGATCGCGCCCGACATTAGGAACGTCGTCAAGTTGCCGATCGCGAAGTCGCGGACCGCGAACAGGCGCACCGGCACCATCGGCTCGGCGGCGCGATGCTCCCACCACAGGAAGGCGGCGAGCAGCGCTGTCCCGGTGACGAGCGCGCCGACGGTCTCGGCGCTCGCCCAGCCGACGTCGCCTGAGCGGGTGAGCGCCCAGACGAGCGCGACGACGCCGGCGGTGACAAGCCCGGCTCCGACGAGGTCGAGGCGCTCAGGTGCCCCGTAGCTCTCGGGTAGCAGCCGGAGGCCGAGCGGCACGGCGACTAGCCCGATCGGGACATTGATCCAGAAGATCCAGTGCCAGTCGATCCCCTGCGTGACCGCGCCTCCGACGATCGGTCCCATCGCGACGGCGAGACCGGCGAGGCCGCCGTAGATGCCGACGATCATTCCGCGTCGCTCGATTGGGAACGCCGCCGTCAGGATGGTCAAGCTCAGCGGGAGCACCATCGCGCCGCCTAGTCCTTGCACCGTCCGGGCAGCGATCAACTCAGACAGGTTCGGCGCCAGGGCGCAGGCGACGGACGCGACGGTGAAGAGCGCGAGCCCGATCGTGAAGACCTTCCGCCGTCCGAACCGGTCCCCGAGCGCGGCGGCGGTGATGATCCCTGCGGCGAAAGCGATGCCGTAGGCGTTCAGCGTCCACTGCAGCGAGGAGAGACTCACGTGCAGATCGCGCTGCATGCGAGGCAGCGCCGTGATCACGACGACCGAGTCGAGGACCACCATGAAGTAGGCGGTCGAGGTCAGCCCAACGACCCAGCCGAGACGGCGATTCGATGCCGGTGTGTCTGTCATCTGTCCTCCTTGGTCGCGCCGGCTTGTCGGCCGGTTCTGCCTCGGTGACGAACGGACACACGACGGACGGACACGGAGGAGAGAAAAGACCGAAGCTGTCCGTCTTCGGCCACGCTATTCGTCTACAAGGGAACGACCCTGACTCGAACTGGAAGGAGAGGGCTTGAGATACGCGCTCTTGATCTATGACGACGCCGAGGTGCGCGACCGCACACCTCAAGACGAGCGCCGGCGAATCACCGCGAGCGTAATGGAGGTTTTGGCGCGACCGAACGTAACCGGCTGGCTGCGCCTCCAGGACGTCGAGTCGGCGACGACGGTGCGCCACGAACGGGGCAGAGCGCTGCTGACCGATGGACCGTTCGTGGACAGCAAGGACTTTCTCGGCGGCTTCATCGTGGTCGAAGCGGACAACCTCGACGGCGCCCTCGCCGTAGCCGACGAACTGCAGGGACTGCGACCGTCGGGCGCGATCGAGGTCCGGCCGGTCCGCGAGGGGGAACAGGTCGGTGCTTGAGCAGGTCTTCCGCGATCAGTGGGGCCGCGTCGTGGCATCGCTCGTCGGATTCCTCGGCGACATCGAGCTGGCCGAAGATGTCGCCCAGGAGGCGTTCGCGACCGCAGCCGAGCGCTGGCCGCGCGACGGTGACCCCGTCAACCCGACCGGTTGGCTGATCGCGACCGCTCGCAACCGCGCGATCGACCGCATCAGGCGTGAGCGGACGCTGGCGGTGAAGACCGATCAGCTGGAGCGCGATCTGCGAGACCGATCGGAGGAGACGATGGATGAGACGGCGACGTTCGCGGACGAGAGGCTCGAGCTGATCTTCACCTGCTGCCACCCGGCGCTCGCGCTCGACGCGCAGGTCGGGCTCACGCTGCGCACGCTCGGTGGGCTCTCAACGGAGGAGATCGCACGCGCCTTCATCGTCCCGTTCGAGACGATGAGCAAGCGCCTGACACGCGCCAAGCACAAGATCCGCGACGCCGGCATCCCGTTCGCCGTCCCGCCCGACCATCTGCTGCCCGAACGACTCGACGCCGTGCTCGCGGTCGTCTACCTGATATTCAACGAAGGTTGGGGCGGAGGCCGGGTCGACCTGTCGGCAGAAGCGATCCGCCTCGGCCGCTGCCTGATCGAGCTGATGCCCGACGAGGCAGAGGCGCATTCCCTGCTCGCGCTCATGCTGATCGACCACGCGCGCACGGCTGCCCGCTTCCGGGGCGGCGAGCTGGTCCTGCTCGACGATCAGGACCGGTCGCTATGGGACCAGGAACAGATTGAGGAGGGCCGGGGACTGCTCGAACGCGCGCTCGCGCTTCACGGGAGCGGGGTGGGCGGGACCTATCTAATCCAGGCAGCAATCGCGGATCTCCACCTCCGGCAGCCACGAGATTGGGAGGAGATCGCGCTCCTCTACCAGAGTCTCGAGCAGATCACGAGCTCGCCGGTGGTGACGATGAATCGCGCGATCGCTGTCGCCGAACTCGAAGGACCACAGGCCGGGCTCGCCTTACTTGACTGCCTCGAGCTCGACGACTACCGCTACTACCACTCGACGCGCGCCGACCTCCTGCGACGTCTCGGCCGGGACGACGAAGCGCGCGCTGCATACACGCGTGCTGTCGGGCTGACCCAGCCGGGGCCGGAGCAGCGGTTCCTGGAGCGCCGCCTCGCGCGCCTCTCCGAGGGCTCCGGACAACGTTTGGTCCCGTAGACGGCCGGCGCCCGACAGTCGTCGGGGTGGCGGGCCCGGTAGGCTGTTACCAAGCGCGGGACCGGATCATGAGAACGATTCTCCATCGGGGCACGATATTTGGCTGCGTCTTGGCACTCTTGACGTGCGCCGCGGCGTGGCTCGCGCCAGCCGCGTTCGCGAGCGACTCGATCTACTGGACGAGCTACACGAACTCCGGCGCCATCCGACTCGGGGACCTCGGAGGCACGGGCGCCAAGGATCTGCTCACCGGCGAGAGCAGTCCTGAGGGCGTCGCCATCGACTCGGCGGCGGGGAAGATCTACTGGGCTGACACGACGTCCGGCGCAATCCGCGTCGCCAATCTGGATGGCACGGGCGCACGGGATTTGTACACGGGCGAGACCGAACCGTCCGGCGTCGCGATCGATCCGGCCGCCGGCTTGATCTACTGGGCGGACTCGGTGTCGCGCACCGGCACGATCCGGGTCGGGAACATCGATGGGAGTGGCGCCAGGACCCTGTTCGCGAACGAGTCCTACCCAGTCGGGGTGGCGATCGATCCGGCGGCCGGGAAGATCTACTGGGGCAGCTACGACACGTTCAAGATTCGCGTCGGGGACCTTAACGGCACCGGCGCCGCTGATCTGTTCACCGGCGAGAACTATCCCACCCAGTTGGCGATTGATCCCACCGCGGGAAAGATCTACTGGACCAACGAGTTCAACGGCAACGTTCGGGCGGGGAATCTCAACGGGACCGGTGCCACGAGCCTTTACACGGGCGAGGGCGACGTGGGGGGCGTTGCTATCGATCCGGCGGCCGGGAAGATCTACTGGACCAACTGGAATCTCGGGACTGTGCGGGTCGGCAGCCTCGACGGCACCGGTCCGGCGCAGAGCCTCTACACGGGCCAGACCGACCCGTGGATGGTTGCTATCTTGCGCGCCCCGCTCGGCACCCGTTTGCCGCAGGTATCGGGGGGAAGCGCGGTCGGCCAGACGCTGACCTGCGGCCCGGCAAGCTGGGCGGCGGATCTGCTGGGCGGTTTTCTGTATCGCGCGCCTCGGAGCCTCGCGTATCAATGGACCATCGGTGGCACGCCCATCGCCGGGGCCACGACGACCTCTGTGCTCGCAAGAACGCCCGGCGACTATCGGTGCGAGGTCATCGCCGCCAACGCCGCCGGCTCGACCACGCAGACGAGCGCACCGACGACCGTATCGCTGCCGCCGCCGCTGCTCGGCAGGAAAGTCAACGCACAACCGGTCAGCGGCAAGGTGTTCGTGCTCTCAGGCGGTCGGTTGGTGCCCGTGACCGCGGCGACGCAGATTCAGTTCGGCACCGTGGTCGACGCACTTCACGGGACGATCTCGCTGACCAGTGCGACCGGTAAAGGGAAGAAAACGCAGACTGGAAAGTTTGGCGGAGCGGTGTTCAAGGTGACGCAGGCGAGAGCCGGAGCGAGCAAGGGCCTGACGACGCTGACACTGGTCAACCATGCATTCAAGGGGGCTCCGTCGTACGCAAGCTGCAAGGCGCACACGGCACTCGATGCAGCGGCGGCCGCCGCGTCCAGCCGGACGCTTCAGCTGCTGCACGCCAGCGCCCGCGGGAAATTCCGCACCCGCGGCCGGTATAGCGCCGCTACCGTGCTTGGCACGATCTGGTCGATAGCAGACCGCTGCGACGGCACGCTTACCCGTGACGTCACCCACTCCGTCGTCGTCAATGACTTCGTCCGCCACAGGACGATCGTCCTGCACGCCGGCCAGAGCTACCTGGCGAAAAGGCCCAAGTAGCCTTGGTCGCGGGTCAGCCTGACCGATCAGCGAGGAGGAGGAGGCTGGGACGATGGCATTCAACCGCGAACACATCCGAGAGTCGATCGAACGGGCTGGGGATGAGCACTGGGATGCCCTGGTACGCCACCATACGGATGTCTACCCGGAGAGCAACCCCACTCCCGGTGACGTGTGTCGGGCCGAGGCTGAGCGGCTCAACGAGCTCGGTTTGGGGGACGATCCGAACCTGACACTGGTGGAGAGCCGGGTCGAGCGGGTCCCTCCCGCGGTTCGGATCACTCACGTGTTCGAAAATCGCGAAAAGGCCACCCAATTCGAGACCGAGCCGTTCACTAACTACGAATGAGCGCTGGCGGAGCTGAATGCTTCCGCACGGTGCCGTAAGCGATCCGTCGGATCGATTCGGCGGTGTTGGCATCGAGGCCGGCGGTGAAGGTACTAAGTGCAGGATCGGCGCCGTCTCGCCGGATAAGCCTTGTCAACGTTTGGACCGCCGGAAGCGACTGGTGTACGAGCCAATATGGGAGCGCGGGCACCTGGCTCTGCTCTTGCAGAACGACGATGTCCCAGTGCACGCTCGAGATCAGCAGCATCAGCGCCGGATCGTGAGCCGCATTAGCGAGATGTGAGCCTCCCGGGGCGTATTCGACCGCGAATAGGCTCCGGGGCGTATCCCGGTTCGCTCCCGCGAGCTGCTCGACCATCGTCGGCATCGAGTTGAAAGATGTGAAGCTGTTGCCGATGAACAGGACCCGGAGTCCCGGCTCACGGCTTCGAACGACCGCGAGCGGGTCGGCAGGCGCATTGGCGTTGGGGTTCAAGACGAGTCCCCGCACCAAGATCCCTATGAGCGCCCCGATGGCGGCGACCACGACCACCAGCCCCCATGCGCGTCGACTCGACCGTTGCCACGGCTCAGTCAGGATCGATCGCCTCATCCCACCGAACATCGACGCGTCGGGCTCGCGCTTAAGCGATGGTTGACGTGCGCGGCGCGAACTTTCCGGACCGGGCGGCACCCCGAGTTATGCTGCCTTGCCAGAGCCGGTTGGCTCGAGAGTACCCATATCGCTGCACTACGTTCGGGGGTTCAAGCATGACCGACACCAAAGAGATGCTGGATTCCGTGCGAACTGCCGCGCCGCTCCCGACGGCGGAGGTCGCGACGGCGATTGATGCCTGCTTGCGGTGTGTTCAGACGTGTACTACCTGCGCAAACGCCGATCTCGTGGAAGAGGACGTCGACGAGCTACGCCGGTGCGCAGCGCTGTGCGTGAACAGCGCGGACGTCTGCGACGTCACGGCCCGGCTCCTATCCCGGCCGGCGTACTCCGACCTGTCGGTAATCAACAGCATGCTTCAGGCCTGCGTCCGCACCTGCGAGAACAGTGCGGAAGAGTGCGCCCGCCACGCCCACCATCATCGTCACTGCGCGATCTGCGAGGGTGTCTGCAGGGCCTGTGTTGAAGCCTGCGCCGCGTTGCTCGACGCCCAAACCACCGACTAGCCGGGCGCCACGTCGAAGGTTGACGTATGTAACGATGCTCGCATGTCGAACCGCGACGCAGACGAGCCCCGAGGTGAATCGCACCTGAGCGTTCAGCTCGTCGGAGGCCCGACCGCGATCCTCGAGTACGGCCGGCTCCACTGGCTGACCGATCCGGCGCTATCGCCCCCGGGCGAATACGCAGGTCTCACCAAGCTGACCGGCCCTGCGTTCGATATCACCGAGCACGGCCCGATCGACGTCGTGCTGCTCTCCCACCATCACCACAGCGACAACCTCGATCCGGCCGGAAGGGCGTTCCTACCCTCCGCGCAGCGCGTCCTCTCCACCACGAAGGCAGCCGAAGAGCTGGGAGGCAATGTCGTGGGCATGGAGCCGTGGTCAACCGTCGAGCTCGAGAGTCCTGGCGGAGGCACCGTGAAGGTGACCGCCGTGCACGCGCAACACGGCCCGGACGGGACCGACGAGATTCAAGGCCCGGTACTCGGGTTCATCCTGTCGGCTCCCGGAGCCGAGGAGATCTACGTCTCGGGCGACAACGCATCTCGCGCGGTGGTACGTACGATCGTGGAGAAGACCGGTGAGCTCCCAATTGCGATCCTCAACGCCGGCGCGGTTCAGCTGCCGAAGTTCGACCGCGCCTACCTGACGCTGTCTGCCGATCATGCCGCCGATGTCGCGCGGATCGTCCGAGCCCGGGTTGTGATCCCCTTGCATTTCGAAGGATGGGCCCATTTCACCCAGGGCGCCGTGGAGCTCGAGGCAGCGTTCTCGGGTAACGGGCTCCGCGACCGGTTGGTCATGCTCGAACGCGGTCAGCGGGCAGACGTCTGAAACGTGGTGTGAGCCCGCCGCAGCGATGCGCTCGCGGCCTCAGCCGCGGACGTGGCGACCAGCCCGGCGTAGCCGGGTCAGGACTACTCGAGCACCACGGGGGCGCTGGCGACGCGGGAGGCGATCGGACGGCGCCGGCCGGACAGCGCCATCCCGATGGCCGGGATGAGCGCGACGAGGATCAGCACGAGTGCCCACAGGAACGTCGAGGCGAACGCGTCCGCCAGCGGACCGGCAATCGCGGCGTGGGCACGAGCGGGCAAGTGTTGGAGCGTCGCGATCCCTCCCGAATGGGAGCCCGAGACGCCACTGCCGAGGATCGCGCTCAGGTTGCTGGTGATCGCCGAGGCGAGGATCACCGACAGCACGGCGGTGCCGATCGACGCTCCGGCCTGGCGGATGATGTTCATAGCCGTACTCGTGCGGGCGATGGCGGCGGCCGGGACGGCCTGCATGGCGGCGGTCATGTTGGGCATCATCGCCAGTCCCATCCCGAGGCCCTGGACGAAGTTGGCGGCGCTCAGCAGAACGTATGAGGTGTGGGCGCCGACGAACACGAACGGGATAAGTCCGATCGCGACGAGCGGAAGGCCGGTGGCCGGCAGCCAGGTCGGTCCGTACCGGTCGGTCAGCCGGCCCGAAAGGGGCATCATCAACATCGCGCCGAAACCACCCGGAGCGAGCAGGAGTCCGGCCTGGAGAGCCGACGCGCCGCGCACCGCCTGGTAATAGAGCGGAACGAGCAGCATCGTCCCGAACACCGAGATCGCGAACAGGAGGAACGTGCCCGCCGCCGCGCCCGCGCGCGTGTGCGCAAACGTCCGCAGGTCGATGAGCGGGTTCGGGGTGCGCCAGCTGTGGATGAACCACGCCGCGATCAGCACGACGCCGACGAGCGTGGGGCCCCACGAGTGCACCGAGCCGAACCCGTAAGTCGAGGACTCGGCCAGGCCGAAGATGAACACCGCCAGGCCGGGTGAGAGCAGCAGCATCCCGACCCAGTCGAGCCGATGTGCCGGCTGCGGCTGGTCGGGCTCGAGCACGATCAGCGCGAGGATGAACGCGACGATCCCGATCGGCAGGTTGATGAAAAAGATCCATCGCCACGATGCGTTGTCGACGAGCCACCCGCCGAGGATCGGGCCGAGGATCGGCGCGATCAGCATTGGTACGCCGAGCACGCCCATGACGCGGCCCATCCGGTGGGGGCCGGCCTTCTTGGTCAGGATCGTCATGACCGCCGGCATGATCATCCCGCCGCCGAAGCCCTGTAGGACGCGGAAGAAGATCAGCGAGCCCGCGCTCCACGCCAGGCCCGACAGCACCGATCCGAGCGTGAACAGCACGAGCGACGACATGTAGATGCGCTTGGTGCCAAACCGATCCGCCGCCCAGCCCGATATGGGAATGACCGTGGCGAGCGCGAGCGTGTAGCCCGTGATCACCCATTGGATCGTGGTCAGCGACGAGTGAAAGGCGACCGCCAGGTGATCGATGGCGACGTTGACCACCGTCGTGTCGAGGATCGACATGACCGCCCCCAGCATCACCACCCCGGCGACGATCCAGGTCTCCCGGTCGAGCCCCTCGGGCTCGGATGCTTGCCGTGACGGCTCCGCCATCGACTCCATCGTAGCGGACCGGGGAGTCCGGTTATCGCCCCGGAGCGCGATCGCCCCCTAGGATCTCTTCGATGACCGTCGTCAAAATCAACGCTATCACCGTGCCGCGGGAACGCTTCGCGGACTTCGAGCAACGGTTCGCGACGCGAGCGGGCAAAGTCGAGGCTGCGGCCGGCTTCGAAGGTTTCGAGCTGCTCCGGCCGAACGACGACCGCGAGGTGTGTCTGGTCGTGACGCGGTGGCGCGCCGAGGAGGACTTCCGAGCCTGGCTCGAAAGCTCTGATTTCGCGGCTGGGCATTCTCGGCATCGCGAGAAGGGGCCGGTCGGGACGTCGAGCGAGCTCTGGTCGTTCGATGTGCTCGAGCGCAGGGACAGCCCACCCACTCACTAACCCCCCTGCGTTACCCACGCTTATGAGTTCGGTAAGTCTTCCGTCGGAGTCGGTAACGCGGTTGCTACACCAGACGTACCTGATGTAGAGACAGCAACCCAACCGCGTGGCCCAAACAACCGGGACGCACTGTCAGAGCGAGGCGGTAACGATGAGTATCACCCGCGGCAACGAAAACTACGCAGAGGACTCCACCAAGCTGAAGGCGCTGCTGCGCCGGTGGCGCGAGGCTCTTACGCAGATTCGCGGCTCGCGGCGTTCCACTCTCGCCGAACTACCCCAGGCTGCGGACGGGGCCGCCGACATGGAATCGACCGCTCCGGATCGTCCGGACCACGACGCGGACGGCGACGCCCCCGAACGCCCGCTCGTGCCGCTTCCGGATCAACGTGCCCAGGCGCTCGCGGTGCTTTGCGACCGGCTCCTTCAAGAGCTGGACGGGAACGATGTAAGTGCCGCCGAGATCCGATTCGTCGTTCACAGGAACGAGCATCCCGGCCATCCGCGGCTGGATCCGGAGTCGGTGGCCGCCCCTGGCGCCGCCGAGCTTGCGTGGGAGCTGCGTCGACTGATCGCGTGGTCCGGCGGCGCGATCGCGGATGTCGCGCGCGCGCTCGAGATCCGCGGAGCCGACCTCGATGAGACCGCTCGCGCGCTCCTGCAAGACGAGCTCGCGGCGCTTGACGCCGACCTCGCGACGCTCAACGTGCATATGGCCGATCCCGTCGATTGGGACCGCGAGTTCGAGTGCCTGCTCGCCGGCGAGGTCGCGCCGTTCGATGATCTCGCCACCGACGAGGACGACGACAGCGACAAC
Organism: uncultured Solirubrobacterales bacterium; assembly: GCA_963783415.1. Taxonomy (GTDB): domain Bacteria; phylum Actinomycetota; class Thermoleophilia; order Solirubrobacterales; family Solirubrobacteraceae; genus Palsa-465. The sequence goes on along the minus strand of CAWANN010000018.1, from coordinate 96,071 downwards.
TGAGCTTGGTCGCGCGGAGGCTCCGCCGCGAGTTAGATTGGCTTGCAGAAGCCGAGGAGAGGACCAAACCCATGCCCGCGCCCACGACCTTGCGAACCCTTGCCGGTCTGCCGTCGAGTCCACCAAGCCTGGCGGACTCGACGCTGATCATGATCGATTGCCAGAACACCTACACGCGCGGGGTGATGGAGCTTGATGGGGTCCAGGACGCCTTGGACGAGGCGGCCAAGCTGCTCGAGCGGGCTCGGTCAGCGGGCATCCCGATCGTCCACATCGAGCATGACGACGGCGAGGGGTCCCTGTACGACATAAGAGCCGACATCGGGCAGATCGTCGACCGAGTCGCGCCTCAGGGTGACGAGACCGTGATCGTCAAGAACTTCCCGAACTCGTTCGTGCAGACCGACCTCGACGATCGGCTCAAGGCGGCCGGGGCAAGCAACCTCGTGCTCGCCGGGTTCATGACCCACATGTGTGTGAACTCGACCGCGAGAGGGGCGTTCAACCTGGGGTACGCGCCGACGGTCGTAGCCAGCGCGACCGCCACCCGCCCGTTGCCGGGCCCGACCGGCGTCGTGCCAGCCGAGGCGCTTCAGGCTGCCAGCCTCGCGGCGATCTCGGATCTGTTCGGGATCGTCGCCCCGGACGTTGCAGCGATCCCCAACTGATGCCGCAGTCGGGCGCCGCGTCGGGGAGGCTCAGAACGGAGCCCTGCACGCGGTCGCCGCTTGCTTGAACCTCGGCGACTGCAGGTTGATCGTGCTCGGCACCGCGACGTATGCCCCGGGACGGCCCCAGATGATCGTGTAGGCGCCCGAGGCAATCGACGGCTGCGAGCTGGTCGGGTCGGGGAAGCCGGAGACCCCGTGCGTGCGCATGCATCGGGTGAGCGCCAGCGCCTGTGCCACCTGCTGCGCGGTTGCCCGTCCCGGGCCCGGTCCGCTCGGCAGCAGCGCGCGACAGTGCCGTTGCGCCGCCTTGAAGGCCGGCGACGACGGGTCGATTCCTGAGCCGACCGGGACCTCGATCCCGCCGCTGCCACCGCCGGTCGGGTCGGGGAAGTTCGGCACGCCGTGCGCGCGCATGCAGTCCGCCAACTCGATCCCCTGGGAATCGCCGACGAACGTGCCGGTTGTGCTGGTCTTGGCCGACGCCCCGCATCCGGCGATCGTCGCCGCGCAGCAAACGGCCGCGCCGACGACCCACAGCTCACGCCGACGGTCGGCGGGTGTTTGAGTCGCGCTCCTGTTCTGCATCTCGCTGGCGCCGGTTGATCGCTCGGCCGCCGGCCAGAGTTGTAGGTAAGGGTCGATAACAGCGACGTAACGCCGTTACGCCGCTGTTATGCGGATCGATCGTGGGGGTCGGCTAGTCCCTTATCTCGGACTTGGGTTCACCGCCAGCGCGCTGCCGCCGCCGAGGCGGACCGGCTCGGCGATCGCCTCGGCCCGGCCATGCCCGAGCATCTGCAGCGCGGTCGCATCCCCCGGATAGTTGTCGAGCGGGAGGATCGACCCGGTGGCGAGCGAGAACTTCTCGCCGTACTGGCTCGTGAGCTGTTGTGCGAGCGCGCTGGTGTAGAAGTCCGGCTCGGCGAGCGAGGTGTTCGACGACGAGTTCGTCTGGCTCACCCGGGGCGCGGCGAGCGCGGCGGGCAGGCTCATGCCGAAGTCGACGTGGTTCATCAGGATCTGGACGACGGTCGTGATGATCGTCGAGCCGCCGGCGGCGCCGATCGTGAACTCGGGGTGGCCGTTCCGGAGCGCGATGACTGGGCCCATGCTCGACCGTGGCTCCTTGCCGGCCGCCGGCAGATTCGGGTCATAGGCGCCGGGCGAGGACGGGGCGAAGTCGAAGTCCGTCAACTCGTCGTTGAGCAGGAAGCCGTAGCCGGGCACGACCTGGCCGCTGCCGCCGAAGAAGTTGATCGTGTTCGTGTAGGCGACGATGTCACCCCACTTGTCTTCGGTGACGATGTTGTTCGTGTGATGCGCTTCTGGCGATGCCGAGGATGACTGCGTGGACGCGGCTGTGCCGCTGCAGCCCGAGAACGGCGCGAACGGCGAGCCAGCCGCGACCGGCGAGGTCAGCGCGGTATTGCCGATCAGGCAGCGACGCGTCGCCGCGAACGCTGGATCGAGGAGCCCGGAAAGGGGCACGTTGACGTAGGCGGGGTCGCCGACGTAGGCGTTGCGATCCGCGTAGGCGAGCCGGGACGCCTCGAGGTAGTGGAACAGCGCCTCTGCGCGCGGCTCGGAGCCGAGCTTGTAGCCGCTCAGGATGTTGAGGATCTCGCCCTCGGTCGAGCCGCCGCTCGACGGCGGCGCCATCCCGTAAATGCTCAGCCCCCGGTAGTCGACGTGGGTCGGCGCGAGGATCCGCGTCTGGTAGGACTGCAGGTCCTTCGTGGTCATGATGCCTGGATTCGTGACGATCGTCTGGCCCGGCGTGAGCACCGGGTGATCGTCGGCCTGGACGATCGCTTGGCCGACCGGCCCGTCGTAGAGCGCAGCCGGGCCCTTGCGCGCGATCAGCTCATAGGTGTGCGCGAGGTCGGGGTCCCGCAGCCAAGTCCCGATCGGCAGCGGATCGCCGGACGGCGTGAGCAGGAGGGACCGGCTCGCCGGGTACGCCTGCAGCGTCGAGAGACCGGACTGCTCGAGCTGGTTGAAGTCGAAATTGACCGCGAAGCCGTTTTTGGCGAGGGCGATCGCCGGTTGCAGGTCGGAGCTGAGCGAGAGCCGGCCGAACTTGCGGAGGGCAGTCGCCCACGTGGCGACGTTCCCCGGCACGCCGGTCGACAGCGGCTGGTCGGAGGCCGCGGTGTAGTTCATCGGCTGGCCGGTGGTCGGGTCGATGAACAGGCTCGTCGTGCAGGCTGACGGGCAGGTCTCGCGACCGTCGATCGTCGTGACCGTGTGCGTCCGAGCGTTGTAGATGACCATGAAGCCCCCGCCACCGGGCCCGGCGACGAACGGAACGGTCACCCCGAGAGCGCTTGCCGTTGCGACCGCGGCGTCGACGGCGTTGCCACCCCGGCGGAGCACGTCAATCCCGGCCCGGCTCGCGCCGACGTCCATCGAAGCGACGGCACCACCGGTTCCGACCGCGAGCGGCTCGTTCGGGTAGCGCGGGTTGTGCCGCGCCCCCGATGCGCCGGCAGACGCGCCGGCCGGTACCGCGGCGAAGGCACCGGCGCAGAGGACCGCGACCACAGTTGCGATTCGTTTATGACCCATCAACACCCACCTCCCAGCGACCGTCAGGACAAACTGAACTTTCCCAACGGAGGCGGGTCGGAAACCTCAGACGCGGACGACGGATAGCTCGCCGTGACGGTCTGGGCGGCTTCAAGCATTCGGGGCCCACAGCTCGACCAAGGGTCCGTCGTGTCCATTGACGGGGTCTTGGCCAGGCGGGGGCACCCTGGAGATGTTGGCGAGCACCTCGTCGCGCTCGGCTGGATCACCGCGGCGCAGGTCCCAACGCATGCCGTTTGGATACGCGCCGACGACCAGCAGGTCGGCGCTCGAGCCGCGGTTGCAGTGGCCGGTACCGGCGGGCAGTACGACCACGTCGCCGGCGCGGAGCGCAAGCTGACGACCGTTCGGTCCGCCAAGCATCACGTCCACGGTTCCGCGAGCGATTCCGAGCACCTCGTGGGCTGTCGAATGGAAGTGGTGAAACGGGAAGATTCCGTCCCGCCACGCTCCCAACCACCCGTACCGGGCAAACAGCTGCTCGTACGCGGCAGCGTCGGCCACGCCGTCGAGCGCGTCGTGGTAGAGGAGCACCGGGAGCGCTGAGTTGGGGATGCTCCCGTCATCGTCGAACGTGAAGGCCTCGGGTCTCATCTCTCGAGGGTCTCACAGGTTATGGTGCCGCCCGGTGTCCACGGGAATCGAACGATCATGGTGACTCGTGAACTCGAGGCGTTCGTGAGGGCCGCGCTGCCGCCGCCGCCGTTACGCGTGCTCGAGATCGGGGCTGGCCGCGGAGAGGTCGCGGTCGGACTGAGCGACGCCGGCTACGAGATCACGGCGGTCGATCCGGCGGCCGAACCCGGCGGCATTGTGCAGCGATGCTCGCTGCTCGAAGTGCGAGGCTCGTTCGACGTGGCGGTATCGATCGTCGCGTTGCACCACGTCAACCCGCTCGAAGAGTCCTGCGCGCACCTGGCGACGATGCTCCCGCCCGGAGGCCAGCTGGTTCTCGACGAGATCGACATCGATCGCTATGACGACAGGGCGATCGGCTGGTGGAGCTTGCAGCGCCAAGCGCTCGGCGTCGATGAACACGAGCACGCTCCGTCGGACATCCTCGGTCACCTTCGCGAGCACATCCACCCGCTCGACAGGATGCTCGCCGCGTTGGCACCGTACTTCGATCTCGGGCGACCGGTCCCGGGTCCCTATCTGCACCGCTGGGAGTTGAACCCCAGCCTGTACGCGGCCGAGATCGACCTGATCGCGAGCGGGCTCCTGCCGGCGGTCGGATGCCGGTTGATCGCCATACGAAAGTGATCGCGTGCGATGCGGTGGCGAGACGGCCGGCTAGAACAGCGGCTCGGACTCGCGGTACAGCGGCTCGACGCCGGCGGCGGTCAGCAATTCGCAGTACCCGATCACGTAGTCGAGCGGGCGTTCCATCGCTGCCGCGTGGCGGGGCGCGATGCAGTAGGTGCGCTCGGCCAGATGCGGCCCCTGCCAGCCGTCGAGCAGCTTCGCTGCGGTGGCGCCGCGGAGCATCGCGCGGATATGTCTGTCACTCATCTCTCGGGCCCGGCGGGGAGGAGACACGACGTTTCTGCCCGCTCGGGCGGCTTTTGAACCAGGGGTGGCGGAATTCGTGCAAGCCTGGCCGGAGTGGACGAACGCAATCACCGCTGGCCCGCCACCCACGTCAACGGGAGCGCCTCGCCGTGAGGAAGCTCGCGCTCGGGCGGTACAGCCCGACCCACGGCGATCAGAGCGGCGCGGATCGTTCCCGCGTGGGCGACAACCAGCGCCGGCGCCGCCCCCGACGTGACGAGATCAAGCGCCTTGCGGGTCCGCTTGACCTGATCGAGCAGCGACTCGCCGCCCGGGAACGCGAAGTCTTTATGACCGGCCTCGAACGCGGCATAGAGCGCGGGCTCGGTCCCCTCCAGGTGGGCGACCGATTCGCCCTCCCAGCTTCCCCGCGCAGACTCGATCAAGTCGTCCAAGATCGTCGGCGCGACGCCGATCGCGTCCGCGGCGACCGCCGCGGTCTGCCGGGCCCGAAGCAGCGGAGAGCACCAGATCGCCACGACCCCGAGACCGCCGGCGCGCGAGGCGAGCTGCGCAGATTGCTCGCGGCCGCGGTCGGACAACGGCGGATCGCGCCGGCCGAGGATCAGATGGTTGGCGTTGTCGACCGTCTCGCCGTGGCGAGCGATGAACAGCGGTACTGGGGTGCCCTGCAACGCCTCGCGCTCGGCTCAGCCCAGCCGGTGCCGGCGGGAAGTCCCGCCGGCACCGACCCGCGACCTCACGACTAGAAGATCCGCACCGCCACTTCGGCCGGCGCGTCGAACAGGTCGTTGAGCTCGTGGTCGAGCTTCACCAGCGTCAGCGACGCGCCGGCCATGTCGAGCGACGTGCAGTACTCGCCAACGTAGCTCCGCGTCACGTTGATCCCGCGGTCGGCCAGCTGCTGATGAGCCCGGCCGTAGAGGATGTACAGCTCGGAGATCGGCGTGCCGCCGAGCCCGTTGATCATCAGCGCGACGTCGTCGCCCGATGAGTACGGCAGATCGGAGGCGACAGCCTCGAGCAGCTCGTCGATGATCGCGTTCGCGTTCGCGAGCTTCTCCCGCCTGCGTCCCGGCTCGCCGTGGATGCCGACGCCCATCTCCATCTCGTCATCGCCGAGCTCGAACAACGGCGAGCCCTTGGCGGGCGGCGTGCACGAAGTCAGCGCCATGCCCATCGTCCGGGTGACCGAGTTCACGCGCTCACCGAGCTTGACCAGATCGTCGAGCTCGGCCCCGCGCTCGGAGGCGGCTCCGACCGCCTTGATGACGAAGAAGTTGCCGGCCACGCCGCGGCGGCCCACCGTATATGTGGAGTCCTGCATTGACGGCGGATCGTGCTTGCCGGGATTCGCCTCGAGGTACTCGCTGTGCGCCTCGACGAACGCGATCTTCAGCGCGGTGGAGATGTTGACCTTGGCGCAGCCGCGGGAGATCAGATCGCGGAACTGTGCTTCGGTGAGTCCGGTGCCGCCGTGCAGGACCATCGGGATCGGGTGCAATTCGATGAGTTCAGTGACGCGTTCGGGCTTGAGCTCGGGTGCGCTCTTGTACAGGCCGTGGGCAGTGCCAATCGCGGGCGCGAACGAGTAGACGCCTGTCTCCTCGATGAAACGCGCCGACACCTCGACGGGGTGGACCTCGGCGGCCTCATCGGAGCCCACGCCGTCCTCGACGCCGAGCACGCTCTCGATCTCACCCTCGACGTGTGCACCGTGGCGCTCGGCCTCGGCGACGACCTCGACCGTCTGCCGCGTGTTCTCGGCCACGTCGAGGTGGGATCCGTCGAACAGGACGGAGTTCCAGCCGGCATTCAGGCACGTGGTGATCCATTCGCGGTCCGGGCAGTGGTCGAGATGCAGCGACACGGGTACCGGCGCCTCGTCCGCGCGGGCGCGCCACATGCTGTAGAGCGGCTTGGCGCCGATCGACTTGACGGTCTTCACCGACGTCTGAACGATCAGCGGCGAGTCGAGCTCGGTCGCGGCCGCGAGCACGGCCTCCAGGGTGAGATCGTCGACTACGTTGATCGCCGCCACGCCGTAGCGCTCGGCGAAAGCCGGGTCGAGGATCCGACGGATGGGCACAACGGCCATCGACAACCTCCCTCAGGGCCCCCGGCGCACCCCGGTGGAGCGAACACTGAGCGCCCGGTCGTTCGGCAGTCAGTTTACCGCTCAAGCACTTACTGCTCAAGCATTGCGTAGGCATCCGAGGCCGACTCCAGCGCGGAAAACCCGGTCCGTCTGCACGGATTGGCGACAGCCGTCCGCGGAGGCACGCCACGGAGCGGTCGACGGCGCGGCGGCGAGTCGGACGCCGCCGCGCTGGGGATCTGGCGACCTACGGGAGCGGGTGCTTGCCCTTCTTGACGACCGTCACCGTGCCCGAGCTCTCGGGCTTGGCGGCGGGCGCGTAGTCGTAGACGATCCCGGTGGCGAAGTTCATGACGAACACGTCAACGAGGGCGTGGGTTTTGGGGTCGAGCCAGGTCACGTAGATCTCGTGATTGCCGATCGGCATCGCTACGTAGTCCTCGACCGGGAACTTGGTGCCGACGAACGGGCCCTTGATCGGGACACCGTGGACGGTTCCGCTCTTGTACGTCTGCTGGAACGTGTTGCCCTTGTTGCGCCCGAGACTGTAGTCCGTGTTGATCACGTACCCGCTGAGGTTGAACCGCTTGATGCTGGGGGCGGTCTTCGCGACGTGGGCGGGACCGGCGGCTGCCGTGGCGGCGGTAACGGCGGCGTAGGCCCCTATCGACGCGCCGGCCACGAGCACTGCGGATGCGACGCGAAGTCGCCTTGTTGGACGCATACATCCTCCCTCGGTGGACGTTGAGGGCGGGATCGTACGGTTACGCTTGGTCCATGTGCCGAAACATCCGAACGCTCTACAACTTCGATCCACCCGCCACCGAGGAGGAGGTACGAGCCGCGGCGCTCCAGTATGTGCGCAAGATAAGCGGGTTCACGAAGCCCTCGCGCACCAACGAGGAGGCGTTCGCGCGTGCGATTGACGCCGTCGCTGCCGCCTCCTTGGAGTTGCTGAACGAGCTCCGAACCGCGGCTCCGGCCAAGAATCGCGAGGAAGAGGCGGCGAAGGCTCGGGCCCGCTCCGCGCAGCGCTACGCCGCGTAGGAGCGGCCGTCCCACCGGTTGCCGGGCGCCCAATGCGCTCCGACGGTCCATGCCTGCCGACGGTTTGAGTGCGCGATCGGCTCAAGCTCGCCCACGCGGGTAACCGCGTCGTCGACGCGCCGTCCCGCAGCTTTTCATCCGGCGCGTACCAGCGCGATGTCGCCGCTCGCCTTGGCGTTTGGGTCGACCAACGCGATGTGGACGCCCAGCTGATTACCGTACGCGGCGGTCTGCGTGACCGCGGCGCGGCCGGCGTTGGTGAGCGTGAAACTCAGGTAACCGAGTTCCCGCGCACCGATGAACTCGCTGCCGGTCCGGCTTATGACCGTCGATCCAATCGAGAGCGTGGTGGCGACGTGGCAGGGTGAGAAGCTCGCACATCGCGCCAGGATCGAACCGACGCCGCCGGCCGAGACGAAGGCCGTCGTCCCCACGATCCGGAGCGACGAGGATTGCGCCAGGCTCTGTGGCGGTCCCGCCCCCGTGGTGTCGAACTGCACCAGGTCGAGCGTCGCGCCCGCCGTCCTGCCGGAGGTCCCGTGCACTTTGACCTGCACGGGCAGCGTCCGGCTGCGGGCGTGCTCGATCATCGAGCGCCCCGCCGTGGTGAGCTCGAAGTAGATCTCGCCGGCGCCCTGAGCGATGTACTCCCGACCGGTGCTCGCGATCACGGTTTGCCCTGCCGTGATCGTGGCCGACATCAGGCATGGACTCGCGGTGGGGCAGCCCACCGCGAAGGCACCAAGGCCCTTCGACGGCACCCACGCTGAGCTCCCGTAGATCGTCAGATGCGGCGGGGTCGCTGCCGGCGCAGAGGCGGCGAGGACATGACCCGAAGCCCCCAGCGCCTGGACCGAGAAATAAGGCTCGTTGCTGTGAACGGGGATCCGAGTTTCAAAGCCGCTCCTCGGAGCGGTGCCGAGCGGTTTCAACGCCCGTCGACCGGCGCCGCCAAGAACGCGCCACGACGAGACGCCGGTGGCGCCGTTCCAGCTCGGGTACAGGTTGACGGCGCCGGTCGAGCCCGGCTCGTCCGAGAGCGACGGGGCGCCCCGCGGCTGCGCGGTCCACGGAAAGCGGTAGGCGCGGTAACTGGCGGTGGGGACGGTGAAGTGCGCGTCGAAGTCCTGTTTGCCGCCGGCCGTGTCCTCGGAGAAATTCGGCAGCTCGCCCCAGCCGAGGAACACGTCTCCACCCGGGAGTGTCTGCATGCTGCCTTCGAAGTCAGTCGAGATCTGGGGGGAATGGTCGTATGACTTGACCAGCGTCGCGGTTCCGCGCTTGGTGTCCAGCCGTTCCCGGATCCCTCGCGAGTACGCGTGCACCTTTGGCGGTCCGGCGCCGTCGTCGAACAACGTCAGTGATCCGTCAGGTTCGACGACCGCGTCGTGCTGTCCCCATGTCGAGGTGCCGCTACCCATCTTGAACGTCGAGCTCTTGCCGCCCAACGACCAAAGGACCTGGCCGGTCTGCTGGTCGATGTCGTACAGCGCCGATGTGTTGCGCATCGACAGGACCAGGTTCCCGGCGTGATCGAGCCCGATCGAGTTGAGGTGGTAAGGGTCATACAGCCCTTTGGGCGGAACCTTCGTGTACGACGCGCTGATCGGGATGTGGTCGAGCGAATGCCATTCGAACAGAACGAGGCCGGTGCTGATGTCGATCTCCTGGACGACCGAGTCGATCGTCCCCCGCCGCAGGCCGGGCAAGTGCACGGGCCAGGCAGCCGTGATGTACGCGTCGCCCTGGGGAGTCACGAGGAATTCGTGCGAGTCCTGATCCAGGCCGTTGGCCGCGCGCACCGTCGCGATCTGCTGGTAGTTGCGGTTGTAGATGATCCCCTGACCGCGGCCGTAGCCCGCGTCGGTGTTGCCCACCCACCACGTGAGGACGGGCTGTCCGAACAGGTTTTGCACCCGGAAGTTGGTGACCACGAGCTTCTCGGATACCGGATAAGGGAGGAACCACACGACCCTGCCGCGGGGATCGAGGATCAAGGGTCCGTTCTGGAGCGGTCCATCGCGAGGCGCCACGAAGATGTCGCCGGCTGAAGCCGGCGCGGTGTTCTTGGTCACCGTGATCGACGGAGGCTCGAGATCCGGGCGCGACTGAAAGTGCTGGACGCCATTCGATCCGGCCGAAACCACGGACGGTTTCCCGTACGGGATCAGCCCAGCCGGGTTCGCGATGGTGAAGCTGAAGGTGCCGTTCGTGCCCCCGAGCACGTTCAGGCCGGTGGTCACGCTCACCGTTTCCCCCGGCGCGAACGGCGTGTCGGGGAGGAAGCTTCCGCCCTGGGCGTCTGAATCGGCGGCGATGTGGCCCGTGTGCGCGCCACTGACGGATCCGGTCACGGTGACCGGTCCGATCGCCGAAGGCGCGACACCCCGAAACACGATCTGCTCGCGTTCGGTGTTGTACTGCGACCCCGGGATCGGGAACACCGCGACCGGCGAGGATGCGTCGGCCGGGGCTGCGACCGCCAGCCACCACGCCACCGTGGTGAGCGCTGCCGCTAGTCCGCGCCGCACCACTCGAACATGCCGCGGGTCACGCCGGCGATCTCCACGAGCGCGTCGCGCGCGGTGCGGCTGACACCGGCAGCGTTGATGAAGCCGTGGATGAAGCCGGGGAAACGACGTAGCGTCGTCGGCGTGCCGGCGGCTTGGAGAGCCCGCGCGTAGGCCTCGCCCTCGTCGCGTAACGGATCGAACGCCGCGGTCACGACGAACGCCGGCGCGAGGCCGGACAGATGCTTGGCGACCAGCGGCGATGCTCGGGGATCGCCGGCGTGAGCTCTCGCCGTCCCGAGATAGTTGTCGGTGTACCAGTCCATCTCGGGGTCGGTCAGCAGGAAGCCCTCGCGGAACAGCTCGCGCGAGCGGTGGCGGGTGGTCATGTCGGTCGCCGGATAGATCAGCAGCTGGAGGGCGGGCGCGGGTCCGCCGGCGCGCGCGGCGATCTGAGAGGAGACCGCGGCCAAGTTGCCGCCGGCGCTGTCGCCGCCGACGCCTACCCGGCTCGGATCGGCACCGAGCCGGTGGGCGTTTTCGAACGCCCATCGGAGCGCGGCCCACGCGTCGTCGACCGCCGCGGGAAACGGATGCTCAGGCGCGAGGCGATAGTCGATCGCCAGGACGTGCGCGCCGGTGTGGCGGCAAAGGATGCGGCAGGCGCCGTCGTGCGTGTCGAGGTCGCCGTAGGTGAATCCGCCGCCGTGGTAGTAGACGAGCAGCGGGTGGGGGCCGCCGGGCTCGGGTGGTGCGTAGTGGCGGGCTTTGAGGGGAACCGGCCCGTCGATCTCGACGTCCTGGACCGTGTCGACGGGGACCGGCCTGCCGGCGTACGCGGCGGTCAGGCGCCCGCGCGCCTGCCTCGCCTCGGCCGGCGAGAGGGTCTCGAGTGGCGGCTCGCGCCGGCGGTCGAGCACCGCCAGGAGAAGCTGCGCCTCGGGCGCCAAGGTGTCGCCGTCGATCTGCACCGGCGGCTTGCCCGACAGCCGCACCTGGAGGCGGGGCGGAAGCGCGCCGAGCGCCTGCGCGCCCCACTGTTCCAGCTTGGGTGGCACGGAGGCGCGGGGCACGCGGCGATGCTACCCGCCGCGTGCCCGCGAGGCCTGATGGCTCAACTCACCGCCGAGCGCGAGAACATCCGGATCGAGATCGCCGTCAGCGCCGCCGCGAACAGCGCAACGACCGCGAGGCTCAGCCACGCCTCGGTCGTCACGTTGCTCATCCCCCAGATGTCGTGCAGTCCCTTGCCGTTCGGATCGACGAACGCGTACCGCATCAGCGCCAGCGCGTGCGTCAGCGGCAGGAACTTCGCAATCGTGGTCAGCGCGCCCGGCATCGCGCCGATCGGGAACAACGCTCCGGCCAGGAAGAACGGCAGGATCGCGACCGCGGGGACCGCGCCGACATATTCCTCCTGCTTGGAGATGCGGCTCGCCAGTGTCTCGGCGACGCCGTACATGAACACCGTGAACAGCAGCGTGGCGCCGGCGAACCAGGCGACGCCGTCCGCGGTGATGTGGAACGCGCCGCCGCGCACGGCCGACAGGCCGATCAACACGATCACCTGGAGGGCCGACAGGATGAGCGCGACCGCGAGATTTCCGATCACCAGGTAGGCGCGGGGAACCGGCGCCGCGAGCAATTCGCGTTGGGCGCCGCTGTGGCGTTCGACGATCACGCTGAGCCCGGCGAAGATGCAGCTCAGCGGCACGACGAGGCCCACTGCCCCGACCCCGACGAACGACTCATAGTCGATGCCCGAGTGGAGGCCGCCGGTCGCGACTTTGAGCGCGGGGGCTACGACTAGCGCCAGCAACGCCGGCCCGATCAACGGCACAAGGATCTGCCTCGGGTTGCTGGCGGTGAGCGCGGCCCGTCGTCGCGCGAGTGTCGCGAGCGCGCTCGCCGGACGCGCTCGACGTGGCGTGGGCATTGTGACTGGTATTAGTTCGGCTATCGCTGACATGTGTCACTCCTTCTGTGGTTCGGTATTCGGGCTCACGCGGCCTCGCGGAGCGCGCCGCCCGTCAGTTGCAGGTAGACGTCGTCGAGGTTCGGGACCCGGGTCGCGATCTCGGATGCGCTCAGGCGCTCGGACTCGATCGCCGCGAGCGCCTCCGTCACCGAGTGGTCGTGGAGCGGGACCGTGACCCGCGCTCCGATCGCGAACGCGTCTTCGGCTGCGATTCCTCGGTCTCGCAGGGTTGCGAGCACCCGCTGCACGCTCCCGTCGACGCGGAACTCGAGGATCTCGCGGCCGAGCTCGGCGAGCAACGCCTTGGGGCTGTCGAGCGCGACGAGGGCTCCCTCGTGGATGATCGCCACGCGATCGCACAGACGCTGGGCCTCGTCGAGGTAATGGGTCGTGACCAGGATCGTCAGGTCGTCGCGGGCGCGGAGGCCGGCGATCACGTCGAGCAGCTCGTGGCGGATCCTCGGGTCGAGGCCGACCGTCGGCTCGTCGAGGAACAGCACTTGGGGCTCCGAGGTCAGCGCGCGGGCGATCTCCAAGCGCCGGCGCTCGCCGCCGCTGTAGCTGTGAACGGGCCGGTCGATACGATCGGACAACCCGAGCGCCTCGATCAGCTCGCTGGTCCGGCGCCTGGCCCGTTGCGGGGACACTCCCCAAAGCCGCGTGTGGAGTTCCAGGTTCGCCCGGCCGCTCAAGCTGCGGTCGACCACCGCCTCCTGAAAGACGACGCTCGAGACGCTCCTGGCCAACAGGGGCGAGCGCGCGACGTCGTGACCGACGAGCCGGGCGGTCCCGGCGGTCGGGACGATCGTCGTGGTCAATATCCCCACGGTCGTCGACTTGCCGGCGCCGTTCGGGCCGAGGAGCCCGAACACTTCGCCCTCGGAGACCTCGAAGTCGATCCCCTTGACGGCCTCCACTCCTCCGGGATACGTCTTGCGAAGACCTTCCGCTTCGATCGCATACATGTTCAATTCCTCCAGTCGCTGATCCGTCCGGACTGAGCCGTCACGTCTGGCTCGTCCGGTTCGTCACCCAGTTGACGAGCGCCGACGAGAGGATGTGACCGATGGACTCACAGGAGTGGCAAGCCGATCAGTTCGAGCAGAATCGGACGCATCTGCGGGCGGTGGCGCAGCGGATGCTTGGGTCCACCGCGGAGGCCGACGACGCCGTGCAGGAGGCGTGGCTCCGGCTCAGCCACTCCGATGCGGCCGAGATACAGAACATGCGCGCGTGGCTGACGACCGTCGTCAGCCGCATCTGCCTCGACATGCTTCGCGCGCGCCAGGGCCGGCGCGAGGAGTTTGTCGACGAGTGGTCCGAGGAGCCGGTCGTCTCGGTGTTTTCGCAGAGCGATCCCGAGCAGGAGGCGCTGATCGCGGATGGGGTTGGTCTCGCGCTGCAGGTGGTCCTCGACACCCTGTCGCCGGCCGAGCGCCTCGCATTCGTGCTCCACGACATGTTCGGCGTTCCGTTCGAGGAGATCGGTCCGATCGTCGGCCGCAACGCCGCCGCCGCGCGCCAGCTGGCTTCGCGGGCGCGCCGGCGGGTCAGGGGTGCGCACGCCCCCGATGCGGCGACACTCGGTCAACAGCGCAAGGTCGTCGAGGCGTTCCTGGCGGCGTCACGGAACGGAGACTTCGAGGCGCTGCTCGAGGTGCTCGATCCGGACGTGGTGTTCCGCGCCGAATCCGGCGCCACGGGACCGCGCGTGCCGGCGTCGGTGCGCGGCGCGGAAGAGGTCGCGAACGCGGTGCTGACGCGCGGAAGGCCCTTCGCTCATCTCGGCCGCCCGGCAGTTGTCAACGGAAGGCCGGGCGCGGTGGTGGCGTTCCCCGATCGCGTCGTGTCGCTCGTCGCGTTCACGATCGTCGGCGACCGCGTTACCGAGATGGACCTGCTGGTCGATCCCGTCAAGCTCCGGGGCGTTCGGTTTGTGGGCGCGTGATTCCACGGCGAGCGTGCGTCGCATTGGGTCTTTAACGGCGGGCATCCGAAGGGGGTGTGGCGGGCTCGTCGCGGATCGATCCCTGCGAGCGACCTGCATATCACGACATTTCAGCCGCGTGCCGGGGACCGTGGCGGACTACGCATGTGGGGCATGCGTCCTGCGTCACGGTCCGGCCGGTACGGCTCCGTTGGCGTGTCATGCATGCCCTCCATACCAGCGAGCGCCCCAAGGGTCCACCGCAGCCGCACTCATTCACATGCCCGCCGTTATTCGTTCGACGATCGAAGCCTTCGGTGCCACCGTGGTCCGGGCATCAATCGGCTAAGCGCTTGAGCGCGGCGAGGACGCAGCCCGGCTCGTCCAGCCACGGAAAGTGGCCGGCTGCCGGGACCACCTTCAGGAATGCGCGCGGCGACAGCTCGACGGTGGCGCGGGCGGCCTGGCCCCATGGCATCGGGCTCGCGCCGCCGGCGAGCACGCCGTACCGCACTTCGGCTGCCGCCAGCGCCGCGGCCAGGCGGTCAGTGTCTGCGGTTACCTCGTTGATGATCCCTGAGTAGGCCTCGACCGACAGCCGCAGCGGCGGCATCGGCGGCACGTTGTCGGGGTCGGCGAAGTACGCAGGCCAGACGAGGCGCAGCGACTCGAGGAAGTCATCTTGCGTTCCGTCGCCATCCATCGCGCGCTCGTCGAGCTCGCGGTGGCGGTCGCGATCCTTGGCGGGGGTGCGCGCGGCCATCTCGGCCTCGAACGCGCCCATGCCGCCATCGCCCACGACCCCGAGCGGATCGACCGCGAGCGCGCCGAGCAGCCGTTCCGGCTGGGTGGCCACGAGACGGAGCGCGAGCTGCCCGCCCCACGAATGTCCGACGACGAGCGCCTGCTCCCAGTTCAAGCCGTCGAGCACGGCGACCGCATCGTCTATCGCCTGGGCGATCGTGAACGGTCCGTTGAGCGTCGACGGTTCGAGGCCGCGCTGCTGGTAGGCGGCGACCCGGAATTCCGAGGCGAGCTCCTCCCCGAGTTCGTCGATGTACTCGAAGCTCAGCCCGGGACCGCCGTGCAGGAGCAGCAGGGGCGGTCCGGCGCCGGCGAGCCAGCCCTCGACCGAGCCGCCGGCCACGGGAAAAGTGAATGCGTCGCGCCCACGCACGCTCGGTATGGTAGGCGCGTCGAGGAGAGGTTGTGACCGCCCGGATCAACCACGTCAGCGTCAACGCGCGAGATCTGCAGGAGTCGGTCGACTTCTACGTCGACTTGCTCGGGGCGGAGCTGATCCCGACGCCGAACTTCGGGCTTCCGGTCCAGTGGCTCGCGCTCGGGCGCACCCAGCTGCATCTGTTCGAGCGCGACATCCAACCGACCAGTCACCATCACCTTGGGATCACGGTCGACGATCTCGGGCCGGTCTACCGGGCGGCCGAGCGGCGCGGCGCGTTCGAATACGACGCGTTCCGCAACCACCTGGTCGAGCTGCCAGGCGACGTCGTCCAGCTCTACGTCCGCGACCCCGCCGGCAATCTCGTCGAGATCGACCACTACGGCGTCGACCGGCTCCCGGACGATCTACGCGCTCAGCTCAAGGGGCTGTGGGAGTTCAACCCGCAGTCTGAAGAGCAGATGCAAGGGCGGCTGTTCGTGCCCGACTAGCGGCTCGGCGCGCATCCAGGCTCTCGAGCATGAGCAGGGCGAGTCCGATCGGCACGGTCGCCGGCAACAGGTGGGCGACCGGCAATAGCAGCAGTCCGTAGGCGGCGCCGAGCACGGCCACCAGCACGGCCGCGATGAGCTGACGGTGCCGGCCGGCGAGGAATCCCCCGAGCACCGCCGCGAGCACCAGGTCCGGGTAGTCGGCCGAGACGCGCCCGATGTCGGCCTGGCTGAACACCGGTCCGTGCACGTCGCGCGCGGCACTCGCCATCAGCTGCGCCGCCGAGGTTCCGATCCCCGACGCCAGGAGCGCGACGTCGGCCAGGCACATGCCGAGCACGCCGAGCACGAACCAGCGGCGCGGGATTAGTCGCGCGAGCGCGGTGCCGACGGCGAGGCATCCGAGCGCGGTCAGCGCGGTGGCCGAGATCTGGCCTGCCCAGCCGCTGATCAGCGCTGCGATCACCGCGAGCGCAAACGCGAGCGCGAGCAACGCGGCTCGGGGCCCCCGGACGACCTCGAGCACGGCGACCATGGCGAGCAGCGGCGTGATCACGCCGGCCATCAGCACGAGACCGAGCGCCATCGAGGGCATCGCCAGCGGGAGAAACGTGCCGGCGACGATCGATCCGGGTAGGAGCGCAGCCCACGCCGGCGATCGCAGCGTCCGGAGCGGCTCGAGCGCGTCCGCTTTCGGCAGTGCGACGAGCGCCCCCTCGAGGGTCGCGAGCCCGATAACCGCGGTGTAGCCGGAGGCGGTCATCGCGCCCAGCGCGTTGGCTGGCCGCGACCGGGTAAGAACAAGGGCACGTTTGGGTTGATACCCAGTTCTGCTAACACGAAGCTAACACAACGCTAAACGTTTGCCAAAGGACGGCGAAGGGGCCCTGAAGGCGGCGCAAACGCCGCCTAATGCTCCAGGGTGGTGGGGGGCGTCCCCGCGTTTGTGGCGATCGCTCGCGGGTCGCGGCGACCGCTCGCGGTTGCGGCGACTGACCCGCTCGTGGGTTGCGGCGACCGCTCAGCGGGCCGAGTCGGCCTCGAGCGCCTTTGCGGTGAGCGCCACGTAGTCGCCCGCGGTGCCGTCGGGGAACGCCCAGCCGTCCGCCGGCCCCTTCAGCGCCAGCACGGTCCCGGTGTCGAGCTGCTCGGCGACCTCGGGGAACCGCATCGTGGAGACCAGCAGGTACCGCGCCGGCGCGTCGGACGCGTTGCGCAGCCGATGCGCACCTTCGGCGCCGGCCGGGAAGGCGATGACCGCGCCCTTGCCGACCTCGCGCGTGCCCTCCGGCGTGCGGAGCTCGAGCACGCCCTCGAGGACCAGCAGCATCTCCTCGTTGGCGTGGTGCATGTGGTACGGCGCGGCCTGGCCGCCGGGATCGAGCTCGTACAGCGTGGCGCCGAGCTCGCGGGCGCCTGCGGCGGCGCCGATACGGGTCCCGCGGGCAGCGCCGATGTCGCGCTCCCAGTGGGTGGTTTCGAAGACGTTGGAATCGTCGGGCATGGGCATAGGATCGCGGATCAGTGGCGTCGAGGTAGGCGCACCGCTACATGCATAAGGCCGGTCGGCGGGCGCCGGATTTGACTATGCGTGCACGGATGCGCGGAAATTCGGCGGTGTGGGTGTTGGGTGCGGTAGAAGTCTGGGGATCGGGTGGTGCTGAGTGGAAATGAGGTGAGTGTGTGATGGCTGATCGGGTTTTGACGACGCATGCGGGGAGTTTGCCGCGGCCGGATGAGTTGGCGGATTTGGTGTGGGCGCGGATGGATGGGGAGGTGGTTGATGAGGGGGAGCTTGAGGCGCGGACGGCTGATGCGGTGGTGGAGTTGGTGGCTAGGCAGCGGGAGGTGGGGTTGGATGTGGTTAGTGATGGGGAGATGAGCAAGCCGGGGTTTAGTTCGTATGTGTCTGAGCGGTTCTCGGGGTTTGGTGGGGTGTCGGAGTTTCAGTCTGATGATGTGGCGCCGTTTCCGGAGTTGGCGATGAGGTTGTTCGCGAATCCGCAGACGGCGCATTTGGGGTTTTCGAATTGTGTGGGGCCGGTGGAGTTGACTGATAGGGATGCGGTGCATCGGGATATCGCCCGGTTCAAGCGGGCGTTGGGGGGTGGCGATCCGTCGGGCGGGTTTATGGGGGCGGTCAGTCCGGGTCAGATCGCGTTCAACTATCCCGATCAGCATTACGGGTCGCATGAGCGGTATTTGGCGGCGTGCGCTGAGGCGCTGGCTTATGAGTATCGGGCGATTGTGGAGGCGGGGTTTAGTCTGCAGATCGATTCGCCGGATATGGCGATGGCGGCGCACGCGCGGTCGGTGGGGTCCAGTGTGGGGGATTGGCATCATCATCTTCCGTTGGCGGTTGAGGCTTTGAACGGGGCGCTTGAGGGGATCCCGCCGGAGCGGGTTCGGTTTCATGTGTGTTGGGGGAATACCGGCACCCCGCATCATTTGGACGTCCCGCTGGCGGACATCATCGGTCACGTCCTGAACGTGAACGCCGGCACGATTTATGTGGAGGGCGCGAACCCTCGGCACGCGCACGAGTGGCGGGTGTTCCGCGACGTTCCCCTCCCGGATGAGAAGTCGGTGATCCTGGGGGTGATCGACGTCAAGACGAACTACGTCGAACATCCCCGCCTGGTCGCCGACCGGCTCGTTCAGGTCGGCCGGCTGGTCGGGAAGGACCGGCTGATGGCCGGGACCGATTGTGGGTTTGGCACGTTCATCCGCTGGTCACTGGTCGACCCGGGCGTGATGTGGCTGAAAATGGGCTCAATGGTCGAAGGCGCCCAGATCGCCTCCGGGGAGTTGTAGAGCCGGCGCTCTGCACGGATAATCGCCCTCGTGGGCCAGCAGGTAGCCGCCAGAACCTTCAGTCGCGAGGACCGCCAGCGCTACAGGCTGAAGGTCCGCGCGAACCTCGACGTGTTCGCGCGGATGCTGTCCGAGGCTCGGTTCAATCCGGAGTCGCGGTCGTTCGGCCTCGAGATCGAGCTGAACCTCACCGACGACGCGGGAGACCCGGCGCTGATCAACGCCGCAGCGCTCGAGGCGATCTCGGATCCGGCCTTCCAGACCGAGCTCGGGCAATTCAACGTCGAGATCAACGTGCCGCCGCGGCTGCTCGACGGCGGGGTGTTCTTGGACCTCGAGCAGCACGCGCGCGCGAGCCTCAACGACGCCGAGGAACGGGCGCGGACCGTCGGGGCGCACATGATGATCATCGGGATTCTTCCGACCATCGAGGCGACGCACCTGCGCGCCGAATCGTTCAGCGCCAACCCCCGGTACGCGTTGCTCAACGAGCAGGTGTTCGCGGCGCGCGGCGAGGACCTCGAGATCTCGATCGCCGGCGTCGAGCGCCTAGCGACCCACGCCGACACCATCGCACCGGAGGCGGCGTGCACGAGCGTTCAGCTACATCAGCAGGTCGAGCCCGAGGCGTTCGCTCGCTACTGGAACGCCGCGCAAGCCATTGCCGGCGTGCAGGTCGCGGTGGCGGCGAACTCGCCGTTCTTCTGCGGCAAGGAGTTGTGGCGGGAAACGCGGATCGCGTTGTTCGAGCAGGCGACCGACACCCGTCCGGAGGAGCTCAAGATCCAGGGCGTGCGTCCGCGCGTGTGGTTTGGGGAGCGCTGGATTACCTCGATCTTCGACCTGTTCGAGGAGAACGTGAGCTACTTCCCGGCGCTGCTGCCGGTGTGCGACGAGGAGGATCCGGTCGCGACGCTCGAGCGCGGCGACACCCCGCGGCTCGGCGAGCTGCGCCTCCACAACGGCACGATCTATCGCTGGAACCGCCCGATCTACGACGTCGTGCGCGACCAGCCGCACCTTCGCGTCGAGAACCGGGTGCTGCCGGCGGGCCCGACGGTGGCCGACATCATGGCCAACGCCGCGTTCTACTACGGGCTGCTGAAGGTGATCGCCGAGGAGGAGCGTCCCGTGTGGTCGCAGATGTCGTTCTCGGCCGCGGAGGAGAACTTCCACGCGGGCGCGCGCGAAGGGATCGACGCTCGTCTGTACTGGCCCGGGCTCGGAGAGGTGCCGGTCGCCGAGCTCGTGGTCAGGCGTCTGCTGCCGCTCGCACGCGAGGGTCTCGAGCGCTGGGGGGTCGACTCGGGCGACGCCGGACGCCTGCTCGACATGATCGAGCGACGGTGCGTGTCGCTGCGCAACGGAGCCTCGTGGCAAAGCCAGGTGTTCCACCGGCTGTACGAGGACAAGGGGATGGACCGCGGCGACGCGCTGCGCGAGATGACCAGGCGCTACCGCGACCATATGCACAGCAACGAGCCGGTCCACGCCTGGCCGACGCACTAGCCTTCGCCGCGTGGCCGACCCTACAACGCCAGGCAGCTCCGCGTACCGCGCCGCCGGCGTCGACTACGAGACGCTCGACGCCGGCAAGCGCAACGCGCTGAACGAGGCGCTCGCGACGTCCGGGCTACTGGCGGCGGCTGGCGGACGGGCGATAGATGAGTCGCGCGGTGAGCCGGCGTTCGTGTTCGAGACCGGCGGGCAGACCCTCGCGTTCGTGGTCGAGGGACTCGGGACCAAATCGATCATCGCCCGCCAAGTGGATGAGCAGCTCGGCGTCAGCGCGTTCGACAACGTCGCCTACGACACGGTGGCGGCGATCGTCAATGATCTGTGCTGCGTCGGGGCGCTCCCGCTGGTGGTCAACGCCTATTTCGCGACCGGATCGTCCGACTGGTATGCCGACGACAGCCGGAACGCCGGGCTTGTCAGAGGCTGGCGCGAGGCGTGCGTGGATGCCGGCGCCACCTGGGGAGGTGGTGAGTCGCCGTCGCTGCCGGGGCTCGTCGCTCCCGACGACATCGAGCTCGCCGGCAGCGCCGTCGGCGTCGTGCCACCCGGGCAGCGGCCGATCTTCGGCGCCGACCTCGTTCCCGGCGACGAGATCGTGATCGTCGCGAGCATTGGCCTTCACGCGAACGGCTCGTCGCTGGCCCGTCGGGTGGCGGGGGAGCTGCCCGACGGCTATCGAACGCTGCTGCCGAGTCGGAGGACGTTCGGGGAGGCGTTGCTCGACCGGACCCCGGTGTATGCCCGACTCGTGCACGAGCTGCTCTCCAGCGCGGTCGAGGTCCACTACCTCAGCCACATCACCGGACACGGGCTGTTGAAATTGATGCGCCCGCGTCGGGAGCTCACGTACACGGTGACGCACCTCCCCGAGGTGCCCGAAGTTCTCACGTTCCTGGTCGAGCAGACTCAGATGTCGTCCGCAGCCGCCTACTCGACGTTGAACATGGGCTGCGGATTCGCGGTGTACTGCGCCGGCGGAGCGGGCGACGAGGTGGTCCGCATCGCCGCGCGCTCCGGACTATCCGCGTCGGTGGCGGGGGCCATCGAACAGGGCCCTCGCAGAGTCGTGCTTGACGAGATCGGCGTCGTGTTCGAGAGCGACGACTTGGATCTCACGCCGCGCCGCGCGGCCTAGTGGACGGGCGTTCCGTTCATCTTGCCCACCGGCGCGACCGGGACCGTGCGCGACGGCGTCACGGGGTGGGCGCGCACTGGCGGCGGGGCAAGTCGTATCGGTGGCGGTGGGACGGCGTGCGGAGGAACACGTCGGCCAAGGTGGATCCTCACCACGCGGCCGAGGCGGTTCAGCCCAGTCGGGACCTGCGGAGTCAAACCGAAGTCGGTTACTCCTGCGCCCGGGACCCAGATGAGCTGTGCCGAGCTACCGCGCGGCGCCGACGCGCCTGCCGGGCGGGTACACGACCGGCAGACGAAGCGTCCGCGGAGCACGATGAGGTATGCCCGCGGGCTAGATCCGGTGGCCGGGACCGATCCGGGTTCGAGCCAGTTCTCCGCGGCTTCCTTTGTGGTCGTGACGACCGACGCGGACGTGATCGTCGCGTCGAGGAGCCCGGGCACCGAGCGGCGAGCGACAGCGAGGAGCCGGGCGGTCGGCACCGGAGCGCCGATGCGGACGGCGCTCGTTTCGGTGGCAGCGGTGGTGGCCGCCGCGGCGCTTGTGGTGGTCGTAGCCGAGTGCCCCGGCTGCATCGCGGAGCCGCACCCGGCGACCGCGCCGGCGGCGGTGACGGCGGCCGCTACGGCAAGGGCCGTTCGGGCGCGGGATGGGCGGCGGTGGCGCAACGTTCCTCCACTCAGACTACGTTCGGGCGCGCCGTACGTCACGCGTCAACCCGACCGTGTTCAGGCCGGTTGGACCAAAACGGGTGCGGCGGCGGCGCAGGCCACCGCCCCGAGCAGCTCGGCCCGTCCCTGGAGACTGGTGGTGATCACCGTCGTGTGCGCCGGCCCCGGCTGCGCAAGATGCCGAACCGAGTCCCGTA
The DNA here is from genome assembly GCA_963783415.1 of uncultured Solirubrobacterales bacterium. GTDB lineage: Bacteria > Actinomycetota > Thermoleophilia > Solirubrobacterales > Solirubrobacteraceae > Palsa-465. The sequence continues at coordinate 73,730 of CAWANN010000018.1, read as the reverse complement.
CGCCGGCCGTGAAATGGGCGCCGGTCGAGGCGAGGTCTCCGCCGAGGATCACGGCCTCGGGATTGAGCGTGTTGCACAGGTTCGCGATCACGACGCCGACGGTGCGCCCCGATTCGGCCAGGACCTTGGTCGCCACCGGGTGCTCCATGTCGGTCGGGTTGAACGGATCCAGGCCGAGCGGCTCGAGCTGCCGGCGCACGACATCGATCGAGACGGTGGCTTCGAGGCAGCCACGGTTGCCGCAGCGGCACCAGGCTCCGGTGGGGTCGATCTGCGTATGCCCGATCTCGCCGGCCATCCCGTGGGATCCGCGGTATAGCTGACCGCTCAGAACGAGCGCCGCACCGATGCCGTTGGACGCCTTGACGTAGATGAAGTCGGTCAGGTTGCGAGCCGCCCCGTACGTCATCTCGCCCAGCGCTCCGAAGGCGGCGTCGTTGCCGAGCGTGGCCGTCAGCCCGGTCCGGCGCCTAAGCTCCTCGCGCGGGTCGAGGTCGACCCAGCTGGCGAGGATCGTGGGCGATGCGACCCGGTTCGTCCGGTTGCTCAGCGGCGCGGGAATTCCGGCCGCGGCGGCGCGGATATTCGCGAGCGACACGCCGGCACGGTCGAGCACGACCGACAGCATCTCGCGCGCCGAGTTCAGCGCGCTCTCGGCGTGGCCGTCGACGTCGAGTGTGGTGCTTTCCTCGGCCAGGATCTGTCCGTCGCTGGTGGCGACCGCCACGCGAATGTGGCGGTGACCGAAGTCGAATCCGGCGACGAGGCCGTCGGGGCGGTGCAAGGACAGCAGCGTCGCCGGCCGCCCACTGCCAGACCCGGCGCCTCCGCTACGTGCCGGGGCTTCGTCGAGCAGCCCCTCGCGCAGCAGCTCCGCGACCAGCGCGGTCGTCGTGCTCCGCGGCAGGCCGATCGCGCGCGAGAGCCGCGAGCGGCTGATCGGGCCTTCCTCGCGAATCATCGCGACCAGTTGAGCCCGAAGCAGGGTGTGTGCCGTCGCTGGGGCGAACGCGGGGTCCGAGGTTTGGGCCACGCGGGCAGCGTATCCGACGATCGGGCCTATTTGGCTTCCTAAAAGCTAAAAAAGCCCAACATTCCTTATCTTGACGCAACATGATCGGGAGTGTTAGCGTCAGGACGCCCGTCCTGGCGCGCTTTTGACTATCACGCGCTCAAATCCGCCGGCAAAGGGCCCTACCGTGCACCGGATCCTTCGAACCAAGCTGCGAGCGTCCCAGTTGATGCGAGTGTCGCCACGCAAAGAGCGGGGACCTCGTTGAGCGACGGCGCACGCAGTCCTCCCTCGCGGCGGCGCGCGTAGCCACGTCCACGGCCCCTTGGCGCGGGCCGGTGCGGCATTTCTGCCGAGCGCGCCAGCGGGTGTGTTTATGTCCTGTTAATCAAGGTGGACGATGGCCCCGCCGTTTGCCAGTGTATTTCCGGCCGGGGTGGAGGACCGGCGAGAACTGTTACTAGTGTCGACGTTTCGCGCCGAGTGAGAGGAGCGCGCCGGTATGAGTACTCGTTTCTTGCGAGTGTGTTTATTAACTGTTGCCGTGGCGGTGGTGGCCGCCGGATGTGGCAGCTCGAAGAGCAGCAGCACCACCAGTGCCGCCGCGAGCGCCACGAGCGCCACGAGCACGTCCTCGGGCGGAACCGCTACGCCGGGAATCTCGGTGACATCGTTCACGAACGATTTCTCCGCGATGAACGCACTGAAGTCGCTGACGGCGGCGGGTAAGGGCAAGGTCGCGGCGATCCTCCCGGACACGACGAGCTCGACGCGGTACGTCGAGTTCGACGCGCCTTACCTGAAGAAGGCGGCGGCGGCCGCGGGTCTGCCGAGTAGCGACATGACAGTCGAGAACGCACTGGGTAGCGACTCGACCTTCGTCACCGATGCCGAGAGCGCGATCACCAACGGCGCGACGGTGCTGCTGATCGACCCGGAGGACTCGGGCACCGGCGTGACAGTGCAACGCTATGCCAAGGCGCACGGCGTCGCCGTCGTCGACTATGACCGGCTCACCCTCGGCGCACCGGCGGGCACGGCGGACTACGTGAGCTTCAACAACGTACACGTCGGTCAGCTGATCGGCTCGGGTTTCGTGCAGTGCGTGAATCAGTGGCATGTGGCCAAGCCGAACGTCGTCGTGATGCACGGCGCCGTGACCGACAACAACGCCACGCTGTTTGCCCAGGGCTACAACGGGGTCCTCGCCTCGTACTTCCAGTCCGGGAAGTACGTGCTTGTCTCCCGCACCGCGGGAACGTGGATGCCGCCCGACGCGCTGACCGAGTTCGAGGGCGCCTACACCGCGCACCACAACATCAACTCGGCGGTGATCCCGAACGATGAGACCGGGGCGCCGATCATCTCCTACCTGCAGAGCCACGGCGTCAAGCCGAAGACGTTCCCGACGACGGGACAGGACGCGACCCTGACCGGTCTTCAAAACGTCCTGTCCGGCTACCAGTGTGGGACGGTCTACAAGCCGATCTACCTGGAGGCGCAGGCGGCGGTGGCGCTCGCGATGTACCTCCGCGCCGGCAAGACTGCGCCGGCGACGCTGCTGAACGCCACGACCGTGGACCCGACGACGCACGTGTCGGTGCCCTCGTCGCTCTTGGTTCCGGAGTGGGTCACGCCGGCGAACATGAACGACACGGTTGTCAAGGACAACTTCGTGCCCGCGGCGCAGCTCTGCTCCGGCAAGTACGCGGCGGACTGTAAGGCGGCCGGTATCACGAGTTGATCGGTCGGTCCTTGTCGAAGCGATAGTGTGTATGGGCCCTTCCGGCGCACCGGAGGGGCCCGTCGCACATAGGGAGGACGATGAGCACTTCGGACAGCCCCGCCACCGAGCCGGTCCCAGCCACCGGCAGCTCGAACGGCGCACCGCTGCTGGAGCTTCGCGGCGTAACGAAGCGGTTCGGTCCCGTGCAGGCGCTGACGCGGATCAACTTTGAGGTACCGCCGGGCATGGTGACGGCGCTGGCCGGGGACAACGGTGCGGGCAAGTCGGTCACGATCAAGACGATCGCCGGTCTGTGGCCGCCCGACGAGGGCGAGATCGTATGGGAAGGGAAGCCCGTCCACTTCCATGGACCGCGCGAGGCCGAGGGCGTCGGCATCACCACGATCTATCAGGACCTGGCGCTTGCCGACAACCTCGACATCGTCCAGAACATGTTCCTGGGCCACGAGCCGCGCGAGCGCGGGTTGCTCGATGAGGCGAAGATGGAGACGAGCGCGAAGCAGACGCTCGAGGAGCTCTCGGTCAAGACGATCAGGTCGATCCGCCAGCCGGTAGCGTCGCTGTCAGGCGGGCAGCGGCAGTCGGTCGCGGTCGCCAAGGCCGTCATGGCGAAGGCAAAGCTCGTGATCATGGACGAGCCGACGGCGGCGCTGGGCGTTTCGCAGACCCGGACGGTATTGAGCCTGATCAAGCGGCTCGCCTCGCAGGGCGTTGCCGTGCTCGTCGTCTCCCACAACCTCAACGATGTGTTCGCGGTAGCGAACCGCGTCGTGATCCTTTATCTGGGCAACATGGTCGCTCAGGGTCCGGTGTCCGATTTCGACCCCACCACGGTCGTCGACTACATGACGACCGGGCGCACGTCGCGCACGGTCGACCACGCCGCGGTTCCACGCTCGGCCGGACAGGAGGGCGTCTGATGCCTGACGAGTTCTCGAGTCCCGGCGTCCCGTCCGAGCTGGAGGAGCCGCCACTCTCGACCGAGCTGGCCGAGGACGAGGCCACCCCCGAGACCGACGCGGACCTCATAACGGCCGCGCCCGAGGTCCTGGCCGACTCGCTCGGCGACTACCTGCGCGCGCAGTGGCGGCGTATCAAGAGCGGGGAGAGCGGCGCACTCCCCGTCGTCGCCGGACTGCTGATCATTATCATCTTCTTCCAGGCCGAGCGATCCAGGTTCGGTTCCGACGGGAATCTGGTCAACCTGTTCGACCAGGCGTCGATCTATATCTTGCTCGGCGCGGCCCAGATCTTCGCCTTGATCCTGTCGGAGATCGACCTCTCGGTCGGCTTCGTGCTCGCCGTCGGCGGGATGGTGATCGCGGAGTTGATCGCTCCGCCGGTCAACTTCCCGTGGTGGCTCGGGATCATCTGCGGCGTCGGCGTGACCGCGGGAATCGGCTACCTCCAGGGGACCCTGATCACGAGGCTCCACATTCCGTCGTTCGTGGTCACACTCGCCGGGCTGCTGTTCTTCGAGGGCATCCTGATCGAGCTCGCCACCATCGATAAGCAGGCGGTCGGAGGCGTGATCTCGGTCTCGACCACGAGCCCCGTGTTCAAGCTGGTGAACGGCAACATCAGCGTCGCCGCCAGCTGGATCGGCCTCGTGGTGGTGCTCGCGATCTATGCCGCGGTATCGATACGCCGCGTGGCGCGCCGTCGCGCCCAAGGGCTGAGTGCGCCACCGCTCAGCATCACCCTGTTTCAGATCGGCGCCGCGGCGGTCGGGGGAATCTTGCTCGTGTACGTGTGCACCCAGAACCGCGGCCTGCTGACGCCGCTGAAGGGGGTCCCGTACGTGGTTCCGTTCGTCGGGATCGTGCTGCTCCTGTACTCCGTCTTCCTGGCGCGGACGCGGCTTGGGCGGTACATGTACGCCATCGGCGGGAATCCCGAGGCCGCGCGTCGCGCCGGCATCAACGTCCAGCGTGTGCGCAGACTGGCGTTTGTGTTCAGCGCGATGACCGCAGGGCTCGCCGGGCTGGTCTACGCGTCCACCCTGGGGTCGGTGTCGACCGGCGTCGACGGGGGGACGTACACGCTGTACGCGGTGGCGGCGGCCGTGATCGGCGGGGCCAGCCTGTTCGGCGGCCGGGGTAAGCCGCTCCACGCGCTGCTGGGCGGGCTCGTGATCGGAACTGTCTACAACGGCCTCGCGTTGATGGGAGTCAGCGCGGCTGGCCAGTTCATCGCGACCGCGCTCGTGCTGTTGGTGGCGGCGGCGATCGACTCGTTGGTTCGCCGGCGAGGATCCACCGGGGCCTTGTAGCTCCAGTTTGCCGGGGCCTTGTAGGGCCCGTGGGATGTGCGCGGGTAGGCTGAATCGGATGACCCTGGTCGCGACGATGCCTTGAGACGCTTCGGTCCCGCGCTCGAGGTGCGCGATTTCCGCCTCTGGTGGCTGGCCCTGCTCGGGATGGGCATCAGCCTCCAGGCGATCGAGGTTGTGATCGGCTGGGAGGTCTACGCGCTGCACCGGAGCGCACTCGATCTCGGGTGGATCGGGCTGGCCGAGTTCGTGCCCCTATTCGTTCTTGCCCTGCCGGCCGGGCAGTTGGCCGACCGGGTGCCTCGGCGGCTGATCTTCGCGGGCTCGCTGGTGCTCGCGGCGTGCGTCAGCGTCGGTCTGGCGCTCGTCAGCGGGTCGGGGACGACCGAGGTTTGGCCGTACCTGGCCCTCGCCGTCGGCGCGGGCGTCGCGATGGCTCTCGGCTGGCCGGCGGCGCGGGCGATGCCCCCGACGCTCGTGGACGTCGACCTGCTGCAGAACGCGATGGTCCTCCGTTCGATTGCGAGCCAGGCCGGCATGGTGATCGGTCCTGCGCTTGGTGGGCTGCTGTACGGGGTCTCGCCGTCGCTCGTGTACCTGCTGGCCGCCGGCTCGTGCCTGATCTCCGCCGGGATCGTGATGGCGATGCATCCGCACCCAGCCGCCGATCTGGACGACGAAGGCGCGGTTCCGCCGCCGAGCGTCGAAAGTGTGCTCGAGGGGCTCCGGTTCGTCCGCAGGACTCAGATCTTGCTCGGCGCCATCCTCCTGGACCTGCTCGCGGTGCTGTTCGGCGGGGCGGTCGCGCTGCTGCCGGTGTTCGCCCGGTCGATCCTGCACGTCGGGGCAACCGGGCTAGGGGTGCTGCGCGCCGCGCCCGCGGTCGGCGCCCTGCTCGGGGCTGCGTGGATCACCCGCCACCCGATCGAACGGCGGGCAGGCCGGACGCTGCTGATCGTCGTCGGCCTGTACGGCGCGAGCATCATCGTGTTCGGCCTCTCGCGCGTGTTCGTGATCTCGTTGCTCGCGCTCGGCGTGAGCGGGTTCGTCGACCTCTACAGCATGAACATCCGCTCGACGACGGTCGCGCTCGCCTCGCCCGACCGGCTGCGGGGCCGGGTGAACGCGGTCGAGATGGTGTTCATCAGCGCCTCGAATCAGCTTGGCGCGTTCGAGTCCGGGCTCGCCGCCTACCTGGTGGGGACGATTCCCGCGGTCGTCGGCGGCGGCATCATGACGATCCTGCTCGCGGTTAGCTGGGGCCGCCTGTTCCCGGCGCTCGCCAACGTCGACCGCCTCGAGGATGTGCGACCGCCCGAGCCGGCGCCGGCCGAGGTTGAGCTCGTGGGTAGCGTGCCAGGGTGATGAACGAGCGCCGCCGCCGGCTTGCGGACGAGCTGTACGCAAGGAGCAAGGCATACGACGAGTCTCGCTCCGATCGACTCGAGCGCTTCAGAAATGTCGAACCGCCCACGGCGGAGCTTCTCGGCGTGTTGATCCGAGCGACCGGCGCGCGCCGGATCCTCGAGCTCGGCACGTCCAACGGCTACTCCACGATCTGGCTTGCGGACGCGGCGGAGGCGACCGGGGGCACGGTGGTCAGCGTTGACGTCGATGCCGACCGCACCAAACTCGCGCGCCGAAACCTGGCTGAAGCCGGGCTCGAGGACCGGGCCGACCTCCGGACCGAGGATGCCGCCGAGACGCTCGCCCGCTCGGCCGACGCCCAATGGGAGTTCGTGTTCCTCGACGCCGAGCGCCCGGCCTATCCCGGGTACGTGCCGGATCTCATCCGGACGCTGGCCACGGCGGGCGTGCTGGCGGTCGACAACGTCCAGTCACATGAGCACGAGCTGAGCGAGTTCACGTCGCTGATCGAGGCCGAGCACGCACTGACGCAGACGGTGGTCCCGGTCGGGGCGGGACTGAGGCTGGCCGTGCGCGAGCGTCCCTAGCGGCGCCGGTAGTCGCCGTGGACCCGGCGGGTGAACCGGCGCCGGTGCGCGGGCCTCAGTCGCCGGCTCTCGGCAAGCGCGCGGCGGAAGAACGTGGCCAGCTCGCGGTCACCGATGCTCTCGGCGTGGATGACATAGCTCTCAAGCGGCGCGCCGTTGGCCACGCATTCCTCGGCGAACCAGAGCACGCCCGCATCCGCCTCGTCTTGGTGCATGTTCGTCAGCATCGTTCTCTCCTCGACGACGACACCATTTGTCTACCCAGCGGCCCGGAGTTTCCAACGCCCGGTGCGGATTCGACCCGGTCCGGATATTTCACCGGTCGACAACACGGTCGGGCGAACGCTCGCTTACGCTCGAATCCACGCGTGCCCCGGAGGCTGGCGAGCCGCCGAGGCGCGGGGGCAAGCGCACGAGCGCAACCAGCGGCTGACGTGTTCGACCTCACACGTCGAGCCGGGGCGGCCCGGCCGGACTCGAGCCCGGCCGGGCCGGCGTCGGCGGACGGTCAGCTTCGCGCGGAGGCGCGGGAGCGTGAGCTTCGGGTCGATCCGGTGCCGCGCGCCCGGGTGGTCGTGGTCGCCGTGCGCGCGGAGGTCCGTGAGCTCGACCGCGACCGGCTGGTCGACCGCGCGCGCGAGGCGCTCGACGATCGTCTCGACCGCGCCCGCGACGCGGTCGCTCGCTGGTCGCGCGGGATCTCGGCGCGAACGACGTCCTTGACGAGCCGGCTGAGCTCGGTCGCGAGGTACTTGGCCATCCGCTCCTCGTCGCGGCGAATGCCCCGCGCGAGCTGCGCCGTTTCGCGGTCTCCTACCTCGGTGGCCAGCACTTCGATGCGGGTGTAGATCGCGATCTCGGTGTGCTCCTCGCGGAGCTCATCCTGCGCGTTGCGCAGGTGCGTCTCGGATTGCTCAGTGATGAGCGCTCGAGCCACCCCGACCTGGCCTTTGACGGCGGCGACGGTCTTGCCGGCGACCTCGCCGACTGTGGCGGGAACGGCGAGCAAGCCCTGACCGGCGGGGCCGCCGAGCTTCTTGATCCGCGCGGCGACGCGGCGCTTGTGATCGCGCGTCTCCTTGAGGTGTTGCTGGAGTCGCTTCTTGTAGGCCGGCTTCTGGGTGAGCGCGATGTGCGCGTTCAGGTCGACCTCGAGCTCGGCTTCCTTCGCGTGGGCTTCGCCCAACCAGCTCACCAGCTTGGTGTCACGTTCGTTCAGGGTCTTCGCTTCAGGCACGTTGCCTGCTCCTTTCGTGGGCGGTGCGGATCAGGCCGGGCGGCCGCCGGCCGCCAGCTTCAGCTGGCGATCGGCCGCGGCGAGCACGGTGCGGCGGGCGCGATGTCGTGGCCTCGTACAGCCGTAGGGCGGCAAGCTCTGCGACGCTGGCGGACCGGACACGGTCGATCACATCCCTCGCGGTCATCCTGCCGTATCCGGTCCACGGCTCGAGAACCGTGACCCTCGCGCCGGCGCCCTCCTCGGCGCCCGGCTCGGCGGACTCGCTCACCAGGACGGGTTCTTCGGAAACGTGGGTCGGAGGCTCGGCCCGCGCAGATGGCGCGGGCGCGGGCTCGGCACGGACGGTGCGGGGCGGGGGCGTCTGCGTGGGAGACGCCGGTCGCGGTGGGACGTCACGTTGGCGGTCCGCGTCACGTTCGACGCGATTCGACCGACCCGACGACGCGACCTGGATCGCATGTCCGGGGATCGCGAGCGCGCGTCCTGCGACACCGCTTACGGCGCGGGTCACGATCTGCGCAGAACGCAACGACGCCCGTAGCGGCAACGAGATGAGCTTGCCGGCCATCGCATCCTCTACTACCCATGAAGCCACAAACGATTCATTGGCTTCGCCGGGGCGATGGGGATGCCGCCTTGGCCCGGGCGATGGGGACGCCGCCGCCGCGTGGGGTCGGCGGCGGCGTCATGTCATCGCTGCAGAGACTGCAGCGATTCCGCTGCGGACAAGAGGAGTTGCCCGCTCAAGCCGTCTCGACGATCTCGAGCCATGCACGTCCCGTCTGTCACGATCGCGACGAGCACGAATAATCTGGACGTTCTCGCGGTATGCATGCTCTTTAGCCCCCACCCCATCTGACGCCGCTGCGCCGAGAACCTTCCCGGATGAGCAAAATTCATGAAGCCGTGACACAGCCGTAAGAGGAGGAGAGTCCGATCGTCAATCTCGACCCGCAGGCCATCATCAATGCCGCGCGCGACCCGAAGAGTCTGATCGGCGGCGCAACCAAGATCGCCGAGCGCGCCGGCGACGAGGCGTACTTCGCGGCGATCTCTGTGCGCGCCGGGCTCCTCGGCCCCGAGCCGCCGCGGCGCCTCGGGCAGCTGGTTCGTGGATTCCAACGGTACGGCCTGATCGGTGGCGCGATCGTGGCCGGCGCGGTGCGGCACGGCGACCGGGCGGTGGTGATCGACGAGCGCGGCGAGGTTACCTACAAGGAGCTCGACGACCGCTCGAACGCCCTCGCGAACGCGTGGCGCAACAAAGGGCTCAGAGCCGGCGAGGGGGTGGCGATCCTGGCGCGTAACCATCGCGGCTTCCTCGAGGCGGTGTTCGCCGCCGCCAAGTGCGGCGCGCGGATCGTGCTGCTCAATACCTCGTTCGCCGGTCCGCAGATCAGGGAGGTCGCCACGCGTGAGGGCACCGACCTGCTCGTCTATGACGAGGAGTACGCGGACACGCTCGCTGGAATCGAAGATCCTCCGCGCGGCCGCTACCGGGCCTGGGCGGACGAGCCCGGCGACGACACGCTCGATGCGTTGATAGACGTCGGTGACGAGAGCGCTCCGCCGAAGCCGGACGAGTGGCCACGGATCACGATCCTGACCAGCGGCACGACCGGGACGCCGAAGGGCGCTCCGCGCGCGGAGCCACGCTCGCTGTCGCTTTTCGGCGGTCTGTTCAGCAAGGTGCCGTTCCGTGCCAGAGAGGTGACCGAGCTGTGCGTGCCGATGTTCCACGCGCTCGGCCTACTGCAGGCGATGGTCGGCGTCGGGCTCGGCTCGACGCTCGTCGTGCGCCGCCGGTTCGACCCGGAGGTCACTCTCGGCAGCCTCGAGGAGCATCGCGCTAGCGCGATGGTGGTCGTCCCAGTGATGCTCTCGCGGATCGTCGATCTCGGCGAGGAGGCGATCAAGCAGCGCGACACCTCGGCGCTGCGGATCATCTTCGTCAGCGGCTCAGCGCTCGGGGCGGACCTAGCGCAGCGCGCGACGGACGCGTTCGGGCCGGTGATCTACAACTTGTACGGGTCGACCGAGATCGCCTACGCGACGATCGCCACGCCGGATGATCTGCGCGCGGAGCCGAGCACCGTGGGCAAGGTCGTGCGCGGGACAATCGTCAAGCTGCTCGACGAGCATGGCAAGGAGGTGCCGCTGGGCGAGACCGGCCGGATCTTCGTGGGCAACATCTCGCAGTTCGAGGGGTACACCGGCGGCGGCAACAAGGACATGGTCGAGGGCCTGATGTCCTCCGGGGACGTCGGCCATTTCGATGCCGCCGGACGCCTCTACATCGACGGCCGCGACGACGAGATGATCGTGTCGGGCGGGGAGAACGTATTCCCGGCCGAGGTCGAGGAACTGCTCAGCTCACACGAGTCGATCCAGGAGGCAGCGGCGATTGGCGTGGACGACGAGAAGTTCGGGCAGCGGCTTAAGGCGTTCGTCGTCCCGCAACAGGGCACTCAGCTCTCGGAGGAGGAGGTCAAGGACTACGTCAAGGACAACCTCGCGAACTACAAGGTCCCGCGCCAGGTCGTGTTCCTAGATGAGCTGCCGAGAAACCACACCGGGAAGGTCCTCAAGCGCGAACTCGCGGAGCACGGCTCGGATGCGAAGTCGGACTCCGACGCGGGCGCCGCATCCGAGGGCGAGCAGGATTAGCCCGTGTGGCGCTCGAGGAAGCCCAGCATCCTTCGCCAGGCGTCCTCGCACGCCTCCGCGTAGTCCGCGAACCGCCGGTCGAAGAATGAGTGCGGCGCGCCTGGATAGACGTGGATCTCGTGGTCCAGACCGGTCTCGGTCAGGCGCGCGTCGAATTGCTCGACTTGGTCCACCGGGATCGCCTGGTCCGCGCCGCCGAACAGGCCGAGCACCGGCGTGCGGATGTCGCCGGCTCGCTCGAGAGGACCCGCGACGCCGAAGCGTTCGCCGGTGAGAACCCCATAGAAGCCGATTACGGCGGCGAGCTCGGGCATGTCGGCGCCGGCCAGGAACGACTCGAAGCCGCCGAGGCAGAACCCGACTGTGGCGACGGCGCGCGCGCCCGTCCGCTCGCGTAGCGCCGCGATCGCGGCGGCGGCGTCCTGCTGGACGCCCGCGACCGTCAGCTGCTGGACGTGGGGCATGTACTCGAACTCCTCGTCGCGCGGGCCGAGACCCGCGGTCCGGCCGAAATAGTCGATGGCGATCGCGTGGTAGCCGGCCTGCGCGAACCGCTCGGCCAGCTCCGAGTAGAACGGATACAGGCCGCGGACGTCGGGGAAGATCATGACCCCGCCCCCACGGTCCGCGGAGGCCTCCGCGAGCGCGGCCGAGAAATTCGTGCCGTCGGTGGACGTGAGCTCGAGCAGCTCCGCCCCCGCGCCGCCGGCAATTGGGGCGAGCAGCAGGTCCTCGGGCGGCGCCGGCGGCCGCGCGTCGAAGTCGAAGCACATGCGGACCGACAGAATACGGGTATGACCGAAGCTACGACCTCTACCACCGACCCAACCACCTTCCGGGCCCAATTCTCCGTTCTGGAGCGGCTCTCGTACCTGAACGCCGGAACTGAAGGCCCGATCCCTCGAGCCGCGGTGGACGCCGTCAGCCGCCGGATCGAAACCGAGGCCGACGGCGGCCGCTGCGGGCGCCCGTACTTCGAGGGGCTGATGGGGCTGGCCGACCAGGCCCGAGCCGGCTACGCGACTGCGCTCGGCTGCGAGCCGACGGATGTCGCGCTCACCGGGTCGACCACCGACGGCATCAATACCGTGATCGCGGGACTCGACCTGCGCCCCGGGGACGAGATCGTGACCAGCGACCAGGAGCATCCCGGCCTGCTCGCGCCACTCGGGCGAGCGCGGCGGCGCCACGGCGTCAAGATCCGCGTCGTCCCGTTCGCCGAGATCGCCGGCGAGGTCGAGAGCACGACTCGGCTGATCGCGTGCTCTCACGTCTCCTGGGTGGGAGGCGAGGTGGCTGACGTGCCCGCGCTCGTCGCCACCGGCGTTCCGGTGCTGCTCGACGCCGCGCAGGCGCTCGGCGCGGTGCCGATCGACGTGCGTGCGCTCGGAGTGGACTTCTACGCGGGCTCGGGCCAGAAGTGGTTGTGCGGACCGGAGGGGAGCGGCGCCTTGTTCGTCCGCGAGGACCGGCTCGAGGAGCTGCTCGTGCCGTGGCCGGGATATGGCTCGGTCGCGGATCCGGCCAACGCGCTCGAGTTCGAGCAGGCCGAGGGGGTCAAGCGGCTCGACCACGGCTTCCCGGCCGGTCTGCGCAACGCGTGGGCGACTGCCTCGCTCGGCGTGTTCGAGGAGGCGAGTTGGGATTGGGTGCACGAGCGCGCCGCGTCGATGGCCGCCCGCCTCGCCGAGCGGCTGGCGGAGCGGGGGCTGTCGGTCTGGCCAAGGGGCCGGTCGACGCTCGTCTCGTGGGCGGCGGAGGACGTCGACGCCGAGGTGGCGCGGCTCGCCGGCGAGGGCGTGATCGTCCGCAGCATCCCGGCGTTCGGGCTCGTGCGGGCTTCCGTCGGGGCGTGGACGTCGGAGGAGGAGATCGAGCGGCTCGTCGGGCTAGCCGCGCGCTGAAGTCGGTCAGCTACCGGCGGCCGGCCAGAAGTCCGGGTCCATCACGGCGTCGCCCGTGTGGTGTGGTCCGAAAACGACGAATTCGAGCCCGTCCGGCCCCGCCTCGAACGCACGGGCTGAGCTCGGTGCGATCCGGATCGCGTCGAGTGGGCGCACCTCCGCGATCTCGTCGTCGATCCTCAGCCGACCGGTGCCCGCGAGGATCACGAAGACCTCCTCGGCGTGCTGGTGGCGGTGGCCGAAGGCCTGGCGCACTCCCGGGCGCAGCCGCTGGTGGCTCACGCCGGTGCGGACCGCACCGAGCGATCGGTTCGCGAACCGTGCCTCGCCCTGCTCGGCGAACCCGAACCGCTTGGCCATGTCCTCGACATCCTCGAGGTTGACGAGCGTGTACCCGCTCCCGCCGGCGAGGTAGCCGACCCCGCCGAGCGGCTCGAGCTCGGTGAGCTCGGGCGGTCCGGCGAGCAGCGCGCCGACCTCGGCGACCTGAGCCCTGCCCTCCTCGGTTTTCAGCTGCTCGAGCGAGGCATCGAGCGCTTCCTGGCTCAGCCACAGCTCCGTCACCCAGACGACATCCGGCTCCGAGGGCGACCGGTTGACTACGTACAGCTCGCACCCGGCCGTATCGCGGAGCGAATCGGCGGCTCGCAGCAACAACTGCGCCACCTCGTCGCCGCGGCCGGCCTGCGCGGTGAATTTGACGTACCGTCCGACTCCCGACACCGGACGTAATCGTAAGAGGTTCCGTTCTCAGCTGAGTGCCGGCTCGGCGCGCAGCTCGTCCTCGGTGGAGAGCAGCTCTCGCTCGAGCTCGCCGTCCGGGCCGATCCGGTAGGCGCCGGTCCTCACCAGCGGCGGCGAGTACGCGTGGATCGTCACCGCCGGCGCATCGCCGGCATGCAGCACGCGGTGAATGGCGACGGCCGGGACCGTGAACACCTGGCCCGGGCCGAGCACGCGCGAGCGGGGCTCGTCGCCGACCTGGAGCCGGTCCTCTCGTACCTGTCCCGAGATCACCGCGATCGCGGCCGACGACTCGTCGTGGTCGTGGAAGCCCGTGTCCTGGTCCTCGCTCCAGCAGATCACCCACGCGTTTACGTCCTCGTCGTCGACGATCTGCTCGTAGACGCGGGCGTCGGTGGCGTGCCGGACCAGGTGGCGCCACCGGTCGGGGTTGGCGGCGAGGTTGGCAACGAATTCTTCGAGCTCGGTCGGCGTGAGAGCCATGGTTCGCCGGTAATACTACACTAAATCGATCGATTTACCATGGAGGTTTGCGGGTGACGATTAGGGCTTGCTAGAAATGCGGACTCGTATGAAGCGACGGGTCCTGTTCAAGCTGGCGACCAGCGAGCGGTTCGAGCGGGCGGTGCGCACGGCACCCGGTGGGGAGCATGTTGCGTACCGGCTGGCGTCCCGGTATGTCGCGGGTGCCACCGCCGACGATGCGCTCGCCACCGAGCGACGGCTCGCGGCGCAGGGCGTGCTCAGCTCGATCGACTTCTTCGGCGAAAACGTCACCGACGCGGCTGAGGCCGATCGGGTGGCCGACGCCTTCGTCGCCCTGGCCCGCCGGATCGACGCGGGCACGTACCTCTCGATCGACCTCTCGCATATCGCGCTCGACGAGCCGGGCGACGGCGCCCGCCGCCGGCTGGAGCGGATCGCCGCAGCGCTCCCGGCCGGCGCTCGGATCCAAGTGGGCGCCGAGCAGGCCGCCCGGATCGACCGGATCCTCGAGACCGTGCTCGGGGTGGCCCGCGACGGTGGGCCGGTGGCGGCCACGATCCAGGCCAACCTCCGCCGTAGCCCCTCGGACGCGCAGCGGTTGGCCGAAGCCGGAGTGCCGATCCGCCTGGTGAAGGGCGCGTACGTCGAGACGCCGGCGCTCGCGCACGCTTGGGGCGACCCCACCGACATCGCGTTCATCGAGCTTGCGTACGCGCTCCATCGTGCCGGCGCCACCGTCTCACTGGGCACGCACGATCCCGTGATCCGCGAGGCGCTATTGCCGGCGCTCCCGGGCGTGACAATCGAGATGCTGCTCGGGGTCCGCACATACGACCTCCCGGTGCTCGCAGCGCGAGGCGTGCCCGTCCGCGTTTACGTCCCGTACGGAGACCGCTGGTTCCGCTACGCGATGCGCCGGGTCGCCGAATCACGCGGCGCGGGCTAACCCCGATTTCCGGCAAGTAAATCCACCGGAAGATCGACGGTTCTACTACCGTTCGCTCGTAAAGGGTCGCTCGTTAGGTCACCTGCCGGGGTCGTGTTTGACCTTCGGGCGGTCCAGGTACACAAACTGCCTTTGAAGGGAGGCACATATGGGGTTCAACCGAACGCGGCTTGCGTGGCTGAGCGTTGGGATCGTGACGATCGCCTTGGGCGCGTCAGCCGCGCCGGCGGGCGCCGACGGCAATGGGTACACGTTGCAGATGACTGCAACATCGAATCCGCCGGCGGGCCAGCCGCTCCACATCACCGCCAGCGGAGTGTCGCCGGTGTCAGGCGGAGTCGTGTACCTGGACGTCTACGAGATTCCCGCCAGCTTCGCCACCACGTGCCCAGCCAGCTACCTGGACGCGGGTCAGGAGGCGGGCGGGTCCGGCGGGACGGACGTCGCGTTCTACGACCGCGAGACCACCGACGCGTCCGGGAACTTCTCGATGCCGCTTGCCTTCACGCCATCGGCGCCGGGCGGCTATCTATTCTGCGGCTACACCGATGACGAGGCGACCGACACGCTCGCCGCGGCGACGCTACTCGAGAACGTGGTGAGCGCCGGGAACGGTGGCGGCGGCCAGGGCGGTCAGGGACAGGGCGCCGTCAAGCCCGTGAACACCGCGAAGCCGCACGTCAGCCGGTCCGGCAACCAGCTGCGCTGCACTCGCGGCAGCTGGGCCGACGCGCCGACTCATTTTGCCTACCACTGGGTGGTCGGCGGCAAGACCAAGGCCGGCGCGACCAGCTCGAAGCTCAAGATCACGCATGGGCTGCATGGCCACAAGGTCCAGTGCGGCGTCAAGGCGTCGAACTCGGCCGGGTCGAGCTCCGCGCTCAGCGCTCCGTTTACGGTGCATTGAGGCTCGACTCCACGCCGTGACACGGTGTAAACGTCTCGAGCGCGAGCGCCCGGTACAACTAGTGGATGCGCGACTCCGAGCTACTGCTCCGACGGGCGAGGCGACCGCTGGTGATCGGCATGGGCGGCGGAGGGGATGTGGTGGGCGCGCTCGCCACGGCGGAGCTCGTCCGGCTCTACGACGGGGGCGACCCGGTGCTCGGAGGCCTGACCTGGGAGCGCCGGCCCTTCGATCCGGTGCCGGGACCGCGCTCGGCCGCCGAGATCACGGACGCCGAGGAGCTCGCGCCCGGCGTCCTGCTGGCCGGACCAGAGACCCGCCTGCGCGATCGGGACGTGTTCTTCGCGGAGTCGCGGATGGCCGAGTTCCTCGGGCAGCGCACGCTGTTGATCGACATCAACGACGGCCCTGGCCCCGTTGCCGATGGGCTCGCGCGGGCGATCGCGGCCTTGAAGTGCGACCTGCTCGTGCTTGTCGACGTCGGCGGCGACGTGGTGGCGCGAGGTGACGAGCCGGGACTCCGCAGCCCTTTGTGCGACGCGGTGATGCTCGCCGCCGGAGGGCGGCTCTCCTCGCGCGGCCAGCCGGTGTTGCTCGGCATCTTCGGGATTGGGTGCGATGCCGAGCTGACGCCAAGCGAGGTGCTCTCGCGCCTGTCAGAGGTCGCCGCGGCCGGGGGCCTGTGCGGCGCCCGCGGCCTGACCGGACCGGTCGCCGAGCGGATGGAGGCCGCGATCGAGCTCGTCAGCACCGAGGCCAGCGCGCAGGCAGTCCGCGCCTTCCGCGGCGCGTCGGGACGGGCGACCATCCGCGGCGGCACGAGGACGCTCGACCTCACGCCCGCGGCGGCGCTGACGTTCTACCTAGACGTCGACATCACGATCAAGGTCGCGGGACGGCTGGCGCAGGCCGTCGCCGACGCTGGCAGCCTCGACGAGGCCAATGACGCGCTGGGCGCGCTCGGCGTCGGCACCGAGCTCGACTACGAACGCGAGGCGGCCGGGGTGGCGACCAGCCCCTAGCCCGCCGGCCGCTTGAACGCAGACCCATAGTCGACGCCCTCGACCTCGATCGCAACGTTCACCGTCTTGCACCGCGCGCACTTGATCCGCAGCTTGCGGTTCATGTACTCGGGCGGCATCGCCGACGCGAGCACGTTGCCGCACTCCACGCACACGTAGTCGTCGGGCCCGTTGCCGTTGAACACCGGCCGGTCGGGGCTCTCCTGGACCGCCGTGCCGCCGTCGCGAGGCACCTCGCCCTCGCGCACGTGCCTCATCGCGATCACCGCCATCGGAGGGCCCGCCTACAGCGCCGCCAGCCTCTCGGTGAAGTTGTTGATCAACGCGTCGAGCACGTTCTGGACGACGCCCTCGCCCATCGACGCCGCCTTGCCCGTGATCTGGGCGGCGGTGTGAATCGTCCCGCCGCCGTCCGACAGCGTGAACGTCACGTCCGCGTTCGCGTGACCCTGGCCGCCGGCCTCGCGGGACTTGACCTGGAGCACGGCGCGGTGCGCTTCGGGGTCCTGCTCCAGCAGGCTGACCGTCCCAGCGTAAGTCAACCCCATCGCGCCCATCTTCACCTTGATCTGGGCTTTGACGCTCTCCGGGCTGGTGGCCTCGGTAACGCTGCCGCCCTCGACGCACGAGACCAGTTTCCCGAGGTCGTGGATCGTCTCCCAGTTTTGGTCGATCGGCTTGCCGTTCGTGAACGAGTGGTCCAGTTCAACCACGTTGATGTCTCCTTGAATCGAGGGTTCGCGTCAATGTGAAAGAGTTGGCGGCCATGACACCAGAACCAGGCACATACTCGCTAGGTCCCAGTAGCGGCGTCCTATCGATCCGTACCACCAGGCAAGGCGCCGCCTCGAAGGCCGGGCACGACCTTCGGATCGAGGTCGGTTCTTGGGAGGCCGAGGTCAAGCTCGGCGACTCGCCCGAGCAGTCCGCGATGACGCTCGCCGCCGACTCCCGGTCGGTACGCGTGATCGAGGGCACCGGCGGGATCAAGTCGCTGACCGAGAGCGACAAGGAGGACATCCACAAGACGATCCACAAGGAAGTGCTCAAGGGCACCGCGATCGAGTTCCGCTCGACCGAGATCCGGGGCGCGTCGGGCGGCGGAAGTTGGAGCGTCACCGGCCAGCTCGATCTCAACGGCAAGCAGGCTCCGGTCACGTTCGACCTCGCGCTCGCCGACGACGGCCGCATCACCGGCAGTACGATCGTGAAGCAGACCGATTTCGGGATGAAGCCGTACTCCGCGTTGTTCGGGGCGCTGAAGGTCGCCGACGAAGTCACGATTGGGATCGACGCCAAGCTCGCCTAGTTCTCCTTGTACACGGTCTGAGCGTCGAGTCCGCCCTCGACCCCGGCCGGCAGGACGCCGGTCCCGTGCGCGTACAGGGCAATGTCGGCGATCGTTTTCGGCTGGGCCGGATCCGTGCTCGAGACGAACGCGCCGTTGTCCCAATTGATCGTGTCGGGCGTGGTGTCGAGCGCGGCGGCCGCGAGCAGCCGTGCCTTGTCGAGGATTTTCCCGGCGGCGCTCTGGATCGCCGCAGGAGTCTGCGCCGACGGGCTCGTGTTGTAGCCGTGGCCCGCGCCGAAACGGTCCTCGTCGTCGGGGACGACCTTGACATCGAGAGCGGGCACGCCGAGCTCGGCGGCGACCAGTTGCGCGTAGCGGGCCTCCTCGCCGTCGGATGCTGTGGTCAGGCTGAGCACCATCTTGCCGGTCGGGTGCACCCGCAGGAACACCGCCCGGTACGCCTCATCGGCCATCACTGAACCTCCTGTCCGGTTTCGTCTGCTTCCGCCTCGCGCGCCAGACGCTGGCGCTCCAGGTGGGCGGTCAAAGCGTTGTGCTCCTCGAGGTCGCAGAAGCTCGGCTGCGGCCCGCCGAGCGGGTGCGGCGGCACCGCCGGGCGCTCGCAGCCTGGATAGATGCAGAGCTTCGGCTCAGGGGCGCTCATGACCCCAACGACCATCCCGGCGTCGTTCTCCCTCGGCTCGGACCGTAGCCGCTCGGCATCGCCACCGAGCTGCCCGGTACCGGCGTCGCGCTCGGCCACGGCTCGTCCTCGTGCTCGGACGCCGGATCGGGCGCCAACCGGGCCGGTGGTGCCCCGGCCTCGTCGCCCCGGCCGGCGGCGATCGCCTCAGCGACCTCATCGAGCGCCTCCAGGTTGTGGCCGCTCACGAGAGCGTCGCAGTACGGGAGCGCCGCGACGAGACCGCCGGCGCGGGCCTCGAAGCCGCGAGCGCTGACGCGAGGGTTGACCCACACGATCCGGTAGGCCAGCCGGCGCAGCCGCTCCATCTCGCGTCCGACCAGTGCCGGCTCGCCCCGCTCCCAGCCGTCCGACAGGATCACGACGACGGCGCCCCGGGCCATGCCCCGCCGGCCGTGATGATCGTTGAACGCCTTCAAAGCGTCGCCGATCCTGGTACCGCTCGACCAGTCGGGTGCGGCCACCGCGGCGCGCTGGATGGCGCGCTCCGGGTTGCGCGAGGCGAGCGCGCGCGTCAGGCGAGTGAGTCGCGTCGCGAACACAAACGCCTCGGATTGGGTCCCGCCCGCCCGCCCCCCACCACCCGCGCCGGCGGCGCAGGTCAGGAACTGGAGGTATGCGCGCGCGTAGGGTTCCATCGACCCCGAGATGTCGCACAGCAGCACGAGCCGCCGGGGGACGACGCGCCGGTGGCGCCGCGCGAGGCGGATCGGGTCGCCGGCGGTGCGCAGGCTGCCGCGGAGCGTCCGGCGCATGTCGATCCGCTCACCGTGGCGGTCGCGCTTGGCGCGGCGCGTGCGGCGGCTCGGGGTCGCGACGCGCAGCCGCGTCATCAGCCGGTAGAGCCTCGCCAGCTCGTCTGGGGACAGCGCGTCGAAGCGCTTTGCGCGAAGCACCTCCTCATCGCTGGCCAGTGTGGGCACGGGGGTATCGCGCGTCGGCTCCGCGGGGTTGGGCGTAGATGCCCGGGTCGGGATGTCGCCTGACGGTGGACCCTCGTCGGTGCCGTCGGTGCCGCGCCTAGGCTCCTCAGCTGGGGCCGGCTCGGTTTGCGCGTCCTCCGGCAACGACGGCTCCTCGGGCGTTTTGGCAGAGCCGAACACGCCCTCGAACACCGTGTCGAACGCGCGCGCGTGCGAGCGGTCGGAGACGAACGCCGCCCGGGCGGTCCAGTACAGCCGCCGCCGTGAGATCGGTTTGACGACCGTCAGCGCCTGCGCGAACCAGGCGGCTCGTTCCGCCGTCACCGGGACGCCGGCCTCGTGCAACCGCCGGCTGAACGCCCCGGCGACGCCTGGGAGGTCGAGCCCGAGCGTCCGGACCCGGAACGGCTCCCGCATCGACGTCACCGCCGGGCCACCAGCTTCTCGAGGCCCGCGGCGCGGATCACCTCTTGGTCCTCGGAATACTTGAGCACCGACCCCAGCGTCCGATCGATCGCGTCCACCTCCAGCTCGGAGACGCCCAGCACCGACAGCGCCGCCACCCAGTCGATCGCCTCGGCAACTCCCGGCGGCTTCTGGACGTCGCTGTCGCGCATCCGCGCGACCGCGTCGGCGACCTGCACCGCGAGCGTCTCCGAGGCACCGCGGACTCGCCGGCGGACGATCTCGACCTCCCGTTGCGGAGTCGGGTAGTCGATCCACTGGTACAGGCAGCGCCGCTTGACCGCGTCGTGCAGGTCGCGGGTGCGGTTCGACGTCAGCACGATCACCGGCGGGTGGGTGGCGCGGATCGTCCCGATCTCGGGGATCGTCACGGCCGCCTCGGCGAGCAGCTCGAGCAGGAACGCCTCGAAATCGTCGTCGGCTCGGTCGATCTCGTCCACGAGCAGCACCGCCGGCCGTGGTCCCGGATGCTCGAGCGCGCGCAGCAGCGGACGGCGGATCAGGTAATCGGGGCCGAACAGGTCTTGCTCTGAGAGCTCAGTTCCGCGGGCGTCGGCGAGCCGGATGCTGAGCAGTTGGCGCGGATAGTTCCACTCGTACAGCGCCTCGGCCGCGTCGATCCCGTCGTAGCATTGAAGCCGAATCAGCGGCGTGTCGAGCACCGCCGCGAGCGACTTGCCGGCCTCGGTCTTGCCGACCCCGGCCTCGCCCTCGAGCAGCAGCGGCTGCGGCAGGCGGAGGCTCAGGAACATCGACGTCGCGAGGCCCTCGTCGACCAGGTAGTCGACCGCCGCCAGGCGGCGGGCGAGCGTCTCGACGTCGGGCGCGAGGTACCGGATCTCGTCCGCCGCGTCGCCGGTGACTCGCGGGGGACTCATGTGACGTGCTCGCGCTCGAACGCGCTCTTGCACCCCTCGCAACAGAAGAAGTAAGTCTCCCCGCCGCGCTCGACCGACGGCGTGTCGGCACAGGTGACGACGGTCATGCCGCAGATCGGGTCGATAGCGGTGATCGGGGCGGCCTCCAGGGGTGCAGCGGCTCTGGCCGGAAGACCGCCACGTCGACGTTCCTCGATCACCCGCGCCAGGATCGACAAGGCGATCTCGGACGGACTGCGGGCACCGATGTCGAGGCCAGCGGGTGTGTCGATCCGGTCGAGCAGCTCATCGGGGACGCCCTCCTCTCGGAGCACGTCGAGCACGGCGGCGCCCCGCTTGCGGCTGGCCACCAGGCCGACGTAGCGAACGCCGGCTTCGAGCCCCGCTCGCAGGATCGCGAGCTCGTCACGTCCGTGGGCCGCAACCACCAGCGCGAGATCTTCCCCGGATGGCACCGGGGCTCCCCGGTCGCGGTCCACGGTGCTGACGGCCTCCAGCCCCAATTCGGGTGCCAGCCGATGCAACGCGGCGGCAATTGGCGTGTCGCCGGCGACGATCAGCCGCGGCGCCGGCAGGAACGGCTCGAGGAACACCTCTATCGCTCCTCCTGAGAGACACGGATTCTGCACGGTGACGGAGCCGTCGTCGTGGGCGATCTCCTGCCCGGGGTCCGTGGCGCTCTCGTCCTCCGACGCAGCGCCCGGGCCGTCGGGCAGGATCCGCAGCAGCAGCGGCTCGCCGCGTTCGATCGCCTTCAGCGAGTACAGGCGAACGCTGTTCTGCGCGCACACGCCGCCGACGAACCCCTCGATGCTGCCGTCCTCGTGCACGAGCGCGACGTTCCCGGGCTTGGCGCTCGTCGGATGCTCGACCCGCACCACCGTGGCCGTGACGAATGCCGCGCCTTGCGCGGTCAGCTCCTGCGCTCGGCTTGAGAGCGGGCCGGTGATCATTGCGGTGGCTCGGGGCGCCCCTGCATCGCGGCCCACACTCGAGCCGGGGTGCATGGCATGTCGATGTGGTCGACGCCGTGGCTCGCGTGTAGCGCGTCGATGATCGCGTTCACGATCGCCGGCGGGGAGCCGACGTTCGGCGACTCGCCGACGCCTTTGGCGCCGAGCGGATGGTGCGGGCAGGGAGTGATCGTCTCGCCGAGCTCGAAGTCCGGGCACTCGAGCGCGGTCGGGATCAGGTAGTCCATGAACGACCCGTTCAGGCAGTTGCCCTCTTCGTCGAACGTGATCACCTCCATCAGGGCGATCCCTATGCCCTCGGCGAGGCCGCCGTGGATCTGGCCCTCGACGATCATCGGGTTGATCCGCACCCCGCAGTCGTCGACCGCGATGAACCGGCGTACGTCGACTGCGGCGGTGTCGGGGTCGACGTCGACGACGCAGATGTAAGCGCCGCACGGGTAGGTGAGGTTCGGCGGGTCGTAGATGACCTGGGCGTCGAGTCCGCCCTCCATGCCCTCGGGCATCGCCTCGCCGCTGTACGCATACGCGGCGATCTCCTCGATCATCGCGCCCTTCTCCGGATCGCCCTTGACGTACCAGCGGCCCTTCTCCCAGGCGAGGTCCTCGGCGCGAGTCTCGAGCATGGTCGCCGCGATCAGACGGGCCTTGTCGCGCACCTTCCGCGACACGACCGCAACGGCCGCACCCGAAACCGGCGTCGACCGGGAGCCGTACGTCCCGAGCCCGTACGGCGTCCGGTCGGTGTCGCCGTGGCGGACCTGGACGTCCTCGGGCGGGATCCCAAGCTCCTCCGCGACGATCTGCGCGAACGTCGTCTCGTGCCCCTGGCCCTGGGTCTGCGCGGAGATGCTGACCATCGCCTGACCCGACGGGTGCACGCGCAGATCGGCGCCGTCGTTCATCGCGAGGCCGAGGATGTCCATATGCTTGCGCGGGCCGGCGCCGACGCCCTCGGTGAAGAACGAGGTGCCGATGCCCATCAGCTCGCCGCGGGAGCGCTTCTCGGCTTGCTCCTTTCGCAGCTCGTCGTAGCCGGCGATCCGCATCGCCTCGCGCATCGTCTTGGCGTACTCGCCCGAGTCGTAAGTCCAGCCCGTGGTCGTCTCGTACGGGAACTGCTCGGGCGCGATGAAGCTGTTCATCCGCACCTCGATCGGGTCGACCTTCATCTCCAGCGCCAAGGCGTCGACCATTCGCTCAACCAGGTACACGGCCTCGGTGATCCGGAACGAGCACCGGTACGCGACGCCTCCCGGCGCCTTGTTCGTGTAGACCGCCTTCACCTGAACGTGCGCCGCCTCGAGGTCGTACGAGCCGCACACGATGTGGAAGAAGCCGGCCGGGAACTTGGTCGGCTGCGCGGTCGAGTCGAACGCGCCGTGGTCGGCGATCACGTTGACGCGCAGGCCGGTGATCTTGCCGTCCTTCGAGCACATCTCGGCGTGCATCACGTAGTCGCGCGCGAACCCGGTCGACATCAGGTTCTCCGAGCGGTCCTCGATCCATTTGACGGGGACGCCGGCCACGATCGAGCCGGCGATGGCGCACACGTAGCCCGGATACACCGGCACCTTGTTGCCGAAGCCGCCGCCGATGTCGTTGCAGCGGATCCGAATCATGTGCTCGGCGAGACCGGCAACGTGCGCGTACACCGTGCGGTGCGCGTTCGGCGCCTGGTTACCGTTGTAGATGTCGAGCTGACCGGTCTTCGGGTCGAAGTCCGCGATCATCCCGCACGTCTCGAGCGGCGCCGGGTGGCAGCGGGGATAGATGATGTCGCGTGTGACGATCTTGTCGGCCTCGGCGAAGGCGCGCTCGGTCGCCTCCGCGTCGCCGGCCTCCCACAGCGGGCTGGCCAGGTTGTCGACCTGACCTTCCTTGTCGTCGCGGATCAGCGGCGCGTCCGGGTCGAGCGCCTTGCGCGCGTTGACCACCGCGGGCAGCGGCTCGTACTCGACGTCGATCAGCGCGCAGGCGTCCCTGGCGGTGTACTCGTCGACGGCGATGACGAACGCGACCTCCTGACCCTGGAAGCGGACCTTGTCGCCGGCGAGCACGGCCTGGGTGTCGTAGGAGATCGTCGGCATCCACGCCAGACCCAGCGTTTCGAGGTCCTTGGCGGTGACGACGGCCGCGACGCCGGGGTGCGCGAGTGCGCGAGAGGTGTCGATCGAGACGATCTTGGCATGGGCGTAGGGGCTGCGGAGGACCACGCCGTGCACCATCCCGGGGAGGCGGATGTCGTCGAGGTAGGTCCCCTTGCCGCGGATGAACCGCGCGTCCTCCTTGCGCCGGAGACGACCGAATCCAATCGGTCGTTCGGTCGTGGTCTCGATAGTGGTCATGGGTGGTGGTGGTGGGTGGGGGGAATCATCAATTACGCCTCCTGTTTCAAGGCGGCCTCGTGTTCGGCCGCCCAGCGCACCGCGCTGACGATGTTCTTGTAGCCCGTACAGCGACAGATCGCGCCCGAGATCGCGGTGCGGATCTCTGTCTCGGTCGGGTTCGGATTCGAGTCCAGCAGCGCGCGGGTCGTCATCAGCATGCCCGGCGTGCAGAAGCCGCAATGCAGCCCGTGTTTCTCGTGGAAGCCCACCTGGATTGGGTCGAGCTGCCCGTCCCGCTCGAGCGACTCGACGGTCCGGATCTCGTGGCCGACGCACATCGCCGCCAGCGTCGTGCACGACTTGACCGGCTTGCCGTCCATGAGCACCACGCACGCGCCGCAGTTGGACGTGTCGCAGCCCCAGTGCGTGCCGGTCAACCCCGGTGTGTCGCGGATGAAGTGCACGAGCAGCGTACGCGGCTCGACGTCGCGCGATACCTCCTGCCCGTTGATCGTGATCTTCACTTCCATGTCGCTAGGCCTCCTGTTGCAGGGCGCGGGCGGTCGCGTGCCGCAGGGCGCGGACGGAGAGGACGCTCGCGAGATGGCGCTTGTAGTCGACCGGTCCACGGCCGTCGGGTACCGGCGAGCAGTCCTCCTTGGCGATCTCGCCCGCCGCCGCGAACACCTCGTCCGAGGGCGGCTTGCCCTTCAGGGCCTCCTCAGCGCGGCTGGCGATGATCGTCGTCGGCCCGAGTGCGCCGAGCGCCAGACCCGCATCGGCGATCACTCCGCCCTCGATCCATACCGCTGCCGACACCGCGGCGATCGCGAAGTCGCCGGCGCGCCGCTCCACCTTCTCGTGCGCGCTGCCGGCACCGGCGCGCAGCGGGATCCGCACCTCGGTCAGGATCTCGTCGGCGCCGACCGCGGTCGTGAACGGCCCGATGTAGAACCCGTCCATGCCGACGACGCGCTCGCCCTGCGGTCCTCGGAGGACGACGTTGGCCTTCAACGCGGCGCACACCGCGGACAGGTCCTCGGCGGCGTCCGCCTGGCACAGCGATCCCCCGATCGTGCCGCGATTGCGTACGACCGGGTCGGCGATCACCTCCTCGGCGTCGCGGAACACTGGCAAGCGCAGCGCAAGCAACTCGGACTCCAGCAGCTCGGCGTGGCGCGTCAGCGCCCCGATGCGGATCTCGCCGATGCGCTCCTCGATGTAAGACAGCTCGTCGAGGTCGTTGATGTCGATCAGGTACTCGGGGTTCGCGAGTCGCAACTTCATCATCGGCAGCAGGCTGTGGCCGCCGGCGATCAGCCGCGCGTCGGGACCGATCTTCTGAAGCGTCGCGATCGCGCCCTCGATGCTGGTCGCGCGCTCGTACTCAAATGGAGCGGGGGTCTGCACCGGATCTCCTTAGGATCATTGATTCAGGTCGGCGGCGCCTGACGGCGGCGCCTCATTCGCTCTTCAGGCGGCGCAGGAACGCCAGCCCCGACTTCACCACGCCGCCTTCGGCCGTGCTCGGTTCAGGCTGCGCGCCAACCGCCACCGGCATCCGCTTGCGGACGCCGGGCGACTCGCTCGGCTCGTACTGGACCGGGGAGTCGGTGCCGATGATCGGCGAGCGGGCCAGCGATGCCGGTCTCGTCTGCCTGACCTCGGGGTAGAGCCCGCGGGCGGCCGCGCTGCCGTAGGCCGGGTTGCGCAGCGCGGGCCCGTTCGGACTCGCCGCGGCGATCGGGGCCTCTCGGCCGAGGCGGGCGAGCGTCAGAGTGCCCTTCGTGTACACCTCGCCGATCCGCGGGGCCTTGGTCTCCTTGCTCTCGGGGAAGTTGCGGAACCCCTCGCCTGCAGTGCCGGGATACAGCCCCTCGACCAGTCCGACTGCGTCCTCCATGCCCGCCTTCTTGACGAGCAGGCCCTCGAGCAGGTCAACCCCGGCGTCGAGGTTCGTATTGATCGAGTTCACCACCTCGTCCACGGGAGCGCTCTTCTCGATGATCCCGACCACCCCGGTGATCGCCTCGGTCAGCGAATTCGTGATCCGCTGGAGGGCGACGATCGTCGAGACCAGGTAGTAGACGAGCGCCAACACGATCAGCAGGACCGCGATGATCATGACTACACCAGCTGCTGGCATTCTTGCCTCCTATCGCGCGTCGTCGAGGATCACGTCGAGCGAGCCGCCGTAGTCCGCGGCTACCTCGATCGTCTTCTGTACCTGGCCCTGCGTGGTGAGCAGCAGCGCGGTCGCGTCGAGGTCCTTCGAGCCCGCGGTCGCGGCGTCCGCGATCTGCCGGACGCTCGGGACGACGCTGTTCGCGGCGTTCAACACTCCGCGCAGCAGGTAGACGACGACCGGCAGCACGACGAGCAGCAGAACGGCATCACCGATCCATTCGAGCGTCATCGAGGCCTCCTTTCCGCCACGATCTTGGCCTTGCGCGCGATTCCAGGGAACGCGCCCACGATCACGTCGAACTGGCCGTTGATGGCCTTGACCGCCGGCTCGAGCGGCGCCAAGTGCTCTGACTCGACCATCTGGAGCGCGCCCGCGAGCGTGGCGAGGTCAGCTGAGGTCGCTTCCAAGTCCTGACGGACCTTGATCAGCGCCGCGGCGACCACCGCGATGATGATCACCGCGAGAACGATGCTGAGGATGATGAGCGTGGTCATCGATCACCGTTCCCGTTGCCGAATCCATCGGTGAGCGCGTTCATGTAGCCGTCCTGGATCACGGCCTCTTCCACGATTAGCCCCAGTACAGGCGCCGTCGCCTCGAGCTGGGGAATGTTCTGAGTGTTTCCGGCGACCTTGCCGGCAACGTCGAGCAGGGCGGCGACGGACTTTCTGATATCGCCCACGGTCCTTACGAGCACGACAAGTAACCCCGCGACCGCGAGCGCGACGACGAGGCCGATCACGAGCGCAACCGCCCAGGCGTCGTGGTTGGTGAACGTAGCGAACGCGATCATTTCCCAACCGCCACCTTGCGGAGGGCCCGCGCCGAGTGCAGGATCCTGACGCCGGAGTCGTTGATTCGCGCGATCCCGGCGAGTCCGTCGGTTTGCGCGCGCACCTTCTCGACACCGTCGACGGCGGTCCGCGCCTGGGCGGCGATCTTCCTCGCCAACATCACGATCGTGATCACGATCGCCGCCGCGACCGCCGCCACGACGATCCCCAGCACGATCCCGATGTACCAACCGGTGGAAGCACCGATCAACAACGGCAAGTCACACCTCCTGTGCTCTTCGAATTGGCGCCTGTCCCGGTAGCGCCCGAGTTGCAGCGCGCACCAGCGCGCGCTCGGTCAACACGCCCGCGACGTGCCGCTTGTATTCCGCCGATCCCCGCTGGTCGCTGACCGGACGGCACGCGGCGGCCGCGGCTGCGGCGGCCCGCTTGAACAAATCGTCTGACGGCGGCTGCCCGGCCAGGGTCTCCTCCGCCTCGCGGGACGTGACCTCCGAGCCGACCGCTGCCAGCGCGACCCCCGCGCAGGCGATGCTCGCGTCATCCGACAGCGTTATCGACGCCCCGGCCGCGACCACAGCCCAGTCACCGACGCGGCGGTCGACCTTCTCGTACGCGCTGCCGCAAGCATCGCGGAGCGGGACTCGGATCTCGACGAGCATTTCCGCCGGTCCGACCGCAGTTTGGTAGGGACCCCGGTGAAATTCGTGCATCCCGAGCACCCGCTCCCCGCCGGTCCCACGGATCACCATCTTCGCGCCGATGGCCGCACACACCGCGCTCAGATCCTCCGAGGGGTCTGCCTGGCATAGCGCCCCGCCGATCGTTCCGCGGTTCCGGACCACCGGATCTGCGATGACCCGCTCGGCGTCGGTAAAGATGGCGAGCCGCGTCGCCAGCAGCTCCGACTCGAGCAGAGCCCGATGGCGCGTCATCGCCCCGATCCGCACCTCGCCTTCGTGCGGACTGATGTATCCGAGCTCGTCCGCGAGCGGATCGATGTCGATCAGGTACGCCGGCGACGCCAGGCGGAGCTTCATCATCGGGAGCAGCGAGTGCCCGCCGGCGAGCAGCCGCGCCTCGGGTCCCAGCTGGGTCAACAACTCGAGCGCCTCTTCGACGCTTTTCGCTCGCTCGTACTCAAACGGGGCCGGAACTTGCAATGCGCTCCTTCGCGTACCAACAACGGAGAGCGACTCCTGGAGCGTTTGAGGCTCCTCTCCTTTTCTGAACTTTGACGTTGTTATCGTGGGTCGTCAACTTGAGTTAAGTGATCGCTTAGGACTAGGCGCCGCCGCCAGGCGCCGCAAAATCTCTTCGGAATTCATTGACCCTCGCTCAGCTGCAGTCGTTCGTGCTCGTCGCCCGGCTGGGCTCGGTCAAGGCGGCCGCCGCCGAGCTCGAGGTAACCGAGCCCGCGGTGTCAGTCGCGGTGGCGGCACTCCGCAGGGAACTCGGCGACGAGCTGTTCGTCCGCGAGGGCAGGGGTATCGCGCTGACCGCCGGCGGGCGGCGGCTGGCGGCACTCGCGAGCGAGATCCTCGGCCTGGCCGAGCAGGCCCGGCGTTCGGTCCACGACTCCGCGACCCAGACGCGCCGCCTGCAGGTCGTCGCCACGAACGTCGTCGCCGAGCACATCGGACCGCTGATCGACGCGTTCACCGCCCGTGACGACGGACTCGAGGTCACGATCGAATCGGTTCCCGGGGCGTCGTTCGCCGACCGCTTGGAGCATCGGCAGGCGGACATCGCGCTCGGCCCCCATCCGGGGCCCGAGCGCGCGAACACGATCGCGACGGTCCCGTTCCTGCGCTGCCGGCTGATCATCGTGGCGGCGCCCGATCACCCGCTGTCCGGCCGGTCCGATGTCGCGCCCGCTGAGCTCGCGGGCGAGCGCTGGCTCGTGGGTCCGCCCGACATCGATCCGACGACGGCGACCGGCCTGTTCTTCGAACGCAACAACCTGGCCCCGTCGGACATCTCCGCGTATTCGAGCCACGCCGCGGCGATCGCGGCTGCCGCCGGCGGCGAGGGCGTCCTGCTCACGCTCGCGCACTCGGTGCTCGACGAGGTCCGCCGCCGGGCGCTTACCCGGATCGACGTGCACGGTACCCCGATCGTCGAGATGTGGCACGCCAGCACGCTGGGCCTCGAGCGCGCCGTGCCCGCGGCGCTGGCGCTGCAGCGCTTCGCCACGACCTCGGACGCGACCCAAGCGATCTCGACGCGCCGCGCCGGCACCGTCTCGGCTCGAATGCGGCCGAAAGTGCACGTGACGCTCTGGCGTTCGGTCGCGGACGAGATCGACGCCGCCTCGACGCGCTGATCAGTCGGCCGCGTCGGCCACCACCGCTTCGTAGTCCTCCCACGTGTCGACGTCGCGGGGGATCGCTCCGCCGATCGGTACGTCGACGACCTCGTCGCCCGCGCGATCGAGCAGCTTCCAGACGCCCTTATCGCCGTGGAGCGTGGCGAGCTGATCGAACGTGCTGCGCGCGAACGCGAGCGGGTGGCCGCGCCCGTCGTCGTACCCGCACGCGGCCAGCGCGCTGTTGCCGCGGCCGGCGAGCAGCTTGCCGACGGTCGCGGCGCTGACCCCGGGTTGGTCGCCGAGCATCAGGACCATGACCTGGCAGCGTGGATCGACCGCGGTCAGGGCGGCGGCGATTGACGATGAGCAACCCTCGCCGAAATGATCGTTCTCGACGGTCTGGACGCCGTCAAGGTCGACGGTCGCGGTTACGTCTTTCGCGCTCCCGCCGATCACGCACACCAGCTGGTCGAAGCGACACGCTCGGGCGGTGTCGAGCACGTGCTCGAGCAGCGTTGCCGATCCGAACGGCAGCAACTGCTTGGGCTGCCCGAGGCGGTTTGAGCCGCCCGCGGCGAGCACGAGGCCGGTGGTGAACGCGCGCCTCATGCCCTTCCCTGCATCGCATGCCACACGCGCGAGGGCGTGCACGGCATGTCGACGTGCCGCACGCCGTACGGACGCAGCGCGTCGCAGACCGCGTTGACGATCGTTGGCGGGGAGCCGACCGTCGCCGACTCACCGATGCCCTTGGCCCCGATCGGATGATGCGGCGACGGCGTGACCGTGAAGTCGGTCTCCCAGTCGGGCACCTCGAGCGCGGTCGGGATCAGGTAGTCCATAAGCGAGCCCCCCAGGCAGTTGCCGTCCTCGTCGAACGCGATCTGCTCCATCAAGGCAATCCCTACGCCGTCGGTGAGCCCGCCGTGGACCTGTCCTTCGATGATCATCGGGTTGATCCGGGTCCCGCAGTCGTCGACGGCGACGAACCGGCTGATCCGGACCTTGGCGGTACCCGGATCGATCTCGACCACGCAGATGTACGCGCCGTACGGAAACGTCAGGTTGGGTGGGTCGTACACGATCTCGGCGTCAAGGCCGGCTTCGACTCCGGCCGGGAGCTCGACCGATCCACGCGCCGCCAGTGCGATCTCCTGGATCGTCGCGCCCTTCTCGGGGTCGCCCTTGACCATCCAGCGCCCCTTTTCCCACTCCAGGTCATCGGGCGAGGCCTCGAGCATCGCCGCTGCGACGATCCGCGCCCGGTCGCGGACCTTGCGTGCGACGAGCGCGGTGGCGGCGCCGCTCACCGGCGTCGAACGCGACCCATAGGTTCCGAGCCCGTACGGCGTGACGTCGGTGTCGCCGTGGACGACGTCGATGTCCTCGGGCGGAATACCCAACTCCTCGGCGACGATCTGGGCGAAGGTGGTCTCGTGCCCCTGCCCCTGCGTCTGCACGCTGATGCTGAGCTGCGCCTTGCCCGTCGGGTGCACGCGCAAGGCCGCACCGTCGTTCATGCCCAGGCCAAGGATGTTCATGTGCTTGCGAGGGCCCGCTCCCACTGCCTCGGTGAAGAAACCGACGCCGATGCCCATCAGCTCGCCACGGGCCCGCGCGGCTGCCTGCTCGCGGCGGAGCCCTTGGTAGTCGGCGATCTCGAGCGCCTTGCGCAGCGTTCGCTCATAGTCTCCGGAGTCGTAGACCCACCCGGTCTTGCACTGGTAGGGGAACTGGTCCGCCCTGATCAGGTTTGCCAACCGCAGTTCGGCCGGATCGACTTCGAGCTCGTAGGCGAGGCAGTCGACCAGCCGCTCCACGAGATAAACCGCCTCGGCGATCCGGAACGAGCAGGCGTACGCCACTCCTCCGGGCGCCTTCGTCGTGTACACGCCCGTGACGTGACAGTGGGCCGCCTCGATGTCATAGGAGCCGGTAAACACGTGGAAGAACCCGGCGGGGTAATTGGTCGGTTGGGCGGTCGCGTTGAACGCGCCGTGGTCTGCGATCACGTCGACCCGGACCGCGAGGATCTTGCCGTCGAGGGTGGCGGCGATCGCGCCGCGCATCGCGTAGTCGCGAGCGAATGCCGTAGACATCAGGTTCTCTGATCGGTCCTCCATCCACTTGACCGGTCTTCCGATGTCGATCGCGGCGACGATCGTGCATACGTAACCCGGATACACGGGGACCTTGTTGCCGAACCCGCCGCCCACGTCCGGAGAGACGACGCGGATCTTGTGCTCGGGCAGTCCGGTGAGAAGCGCGTACACCGTGCGGTGGGCGTGCGGCGCCTGCGTTGTGCACCACACCGTGAGCTTGCCCGAGACCTGGTCGAACTGCGCCACGGCGCCGCAGGTCTCCATCGGCGCCGGGTGCGAGCGGGGGAACACGAGGTCCTGCTCGACGACGACGTCGGCCTGCGCGAACACGCGATCGGCCGCCGCCGGGTCGCCTGACTCCCAGTCGAAGATGCGATTGTCCGTCTGGCCGGGTTTGTCGTCTCGGATCAGCGGTGCGTCCGGATCGAGCGCGCGGCGCGGGTCGACGACCGGCGGCAGCAACTCGTATTCGACGTCGATCAACTCGAGCGCATCGCGAGCCGAGTAGTGGTCGTCCGCCACCACGAACGCGACTTCCTGACCCTGGAAGCGGACCTTGTCGGTGGCGAGCACCGGCTGCACATCGGCAGAGATCGTCTGCATCCAGGCCAGCCCGCGGGTCTCGAGGTCCCTGCCGGTGATCACGGCGTGGACCTGCGGGTGCGCGAGCGCAGCCGATGCGTCGATCGAGACGATCCGGGCATGCGCTACCGGGCTCCGCAGGACGGCGCCGTGGAGCGTGCCCGGGAGTTGCACGTCGTCGACGTAGTGGCCCTGGCCGCGAATGAAGCGAGGGTCCTCCTTGCGGGTCAGCCGGCCGAAGCCGATCGGACGGTCGCCGTTGGCGCTCACGAGCCGGCCGGGTGCTCGGCCGCCCAACGCACCGAGCGGACGATCGTGGCGTAACCCGTACAGCGACAGATCTGGCCCGAGATCGCCTCGCGTATCTCGGCCTCACTCGGATCGGCGTTGCGCTCGAGCAAGGCCCGCGCGGTGAGCATCATGCCGGGTGTACAGAAACCGCACTGGAGGCCGTGCATCTCGACGAATCCCTGCTGCACCGGGTCGAGCACGCCGTCGACCTCGAGCCCCTCCACTGTGAGGATTTCGTGGCCCTCGGCGCTGGCGGCCAGGATCGTGCACGACTTCACCGGCTCGCCGTCCATCAGCACCACGCAGGTGCCGCAGTTGGAGGTGTCGCAGCCCCAATGGGTGCCGGTGAGGCCAAGCTCGTCGCGCAGGAAATGCACCAGGAGCATGCGGGGCTCCACGTCGCGCGTGTACTCGCGGGAATTCACGGACGCCGTTACGTGCATCGGCATCAATGATGACGACCGCGCGACGCACGGCCGATCGCGGCGGAATGGGAACCGTCGGCGGCGCCTTAGGCGGCGCGGCGAGCGGGCGTTCTGGCAGCCGGGAGCGCGCGCCGGGTGAGCACGAGCTCGTCGGCCGGCTTCGGCTTCGAGATCACGTACCCCTGGACGAGGTCGCACCGCAGCCCGGTCAGGAGCCCGAGGCAGCGGTTGTCCTCGACGCCCTCGGCGACGACGCGCAACCCGAGGGCGTGGGCGAGTTCGACCGTCGCCCGTACGAGCGCGAGGTCGCGGCCGTCCCCGGCCTCGGCGAGGCGCGTGATGAAGCTGCGATCGAGCTTGAGCTCGCCGACGGCGAGGCTGCCCAGATACGCCAGCGACGTGAACCCGGCGCCGAAGTCGTCCACCGAGACGACGAGCCCTAGATCATGCAGCTTCTGGATCGCCAGCTGCGATCGCTCGAAGTCGGCGATCGCGGTCGTCTCGGTCATTTCCAGGACGAGCGCATCCGAGGTCAGCCCGTGCTCTGAGAGCAGCTGTTCGACGACGCCGGGGAAGGCCGGGTCGAGCAGGTCGGAGGCCGAGATGTTGACCGACACCGCGAGCCGTTTGCCCGAGGCGTGCCACGCGGCGCACTGCGCCAGCGCCTCGTCGAGGACGAACGATGTGAGCGCACCCATCAGCCCGGCGTCCTCGGCCAGCGCGATGAATTCGAGGGGGGGTACGAATCCGAGGCGGGGGTGGACCCAGCGGA
The DNA here is from genome assembly GCA_963783415.1 of uncultured Solirubrobacterales bacterium. Taxonomy (GTDB): domain Bacteria; phylum Actinomycetota; class Thermoleophilia; order Solirubrobacterales; family Solirubrobacteraceae; genus Palsa-465. The sequence goes on along the minus strand of CAWANN010000018.1, from coordinate 39,799 downwards.
CGAGCGCCTCGACCGAGCCGATCTCGCCGTTCGAGAGGTCCACCTGGGGCTGGTAGTGGAGCGAAAGACGGCGCTCTTCGATCGCGTCCCGAAGCTCCTCGACCAGCTGCACGCGGTTGGCGGCGCCGTCGAGATCTTCCTGATAGATCGCGAAGCGCTTGCCGGCGACCTTGGCGCGGTACATCGCGAGGTCGGCGCAGCGCACGAGATCCGCCGAGTTGGTGGCGTCGCCGGGAAGGACCGCGATCCCGATCGCGGCACCTATCTGCGCGCGGACCGCGTCGAGCACGAACGGCTGCTCGAGCTCGGCCGCGAGCCGTCCCGCCACGGTCGCCGCGTAGTCGGCGTCGGCGTCCATCAGCGCCACCGCGAACTCGTCACCGCCAAAGCGAACGACGAGGTCGGTGCTCCGCAGCGAGTCCTTGAAGCGGGCGCCGAGCTGCCTGAGCAGCTCGTCCCCGGTCGGATGCCCGAACGAGTCGTTGACCTCCTTGAAGCGGTTGAGGTCGACGAACATGAACGCGACGTTGCGAGCCTCGGCGTCCGGGTCGGCGTGGTCGGCGGCGATCGAGTCGAGCAGCTCGAACAGCAGCCGGCGGTTCCCGAGGCCGGTCAGCTGGTCGGTGATCGACTCGCGCCGGCGCTGCTGGGTCAGGTTTCGCAGGCCAACGAGCGAGAAGGCGGAGCGAACGCCGGCAATCAGCAGCGTGGCCGCGGCCAGTCCGAGCGAGACCCCGCTGACGTGGTGCAGCGACCCGACGAACAGGATCAGGAGCGCCGAGGCCGCGGCGAGTCCGGGGAGCGCGAATCCGGGAGGCTCTTCTGTGATCGCGGGCCTGCTCGTGGGCGTTCTGACCCAGACCGCAATCGACACGAGCAGGATCGCCACCGGCCAGGCGATGTCGTTGAACACGGTGGGGACGTGCGCCGTCGAGCCGAGCACGTTGAAGATGTCGCCGACCGTGTTCAGGGCATAGCCGGCGGCCAGCAGCAGCCACGGGACCTTGCGCTTGCCCGGCACGATCGCGGCGCCGCCGACGACGAGCCCGAGCAACAGCACGTCGCCGACCGGGTACGCGAGATTCACCGCGACGCCGGCGGCGCTCCCACCGGCATGGTGGAGCACGTCCTTGAACGCGAACGTGGCGCACACGGCGGCGGCGCCGAACCCGGCCACTGCGCCGTCGAGCCAGCTCGCGAGGCTGAGCCTGCGGACGTTGGCTCGCAGCATCAGCATCAGCGCGACGTACGTGACCGGGTAGAAGATCACGTAGAAGCCGTCGGCGACCGACGGCGAGACCGGCGTCGCCCCTCCTGGGAACTGGATCGTGTTGGCGATGTCGCCGGCGCCCCAACACAGCAGGCCGATCCCGAGCAGGACCGGGACGGCCCGGCCGCGCTTGAGGTCGGCCGCCTTGAGGATGCACAGCGCGGCGGTGACGATCTCGAACGCATCGACGCCCCAGCCGTCGAGCCATGACCAGTCGACGCCGAGCGAATCGACGACGATGTAGCCGAGCACCAATACGGCGAGGACGGCGTACGCGACCCAGATGTGGGTGTGCGCGCGGTCGATCGCGCGGCGACGCGGACGCAGGGGAACGCGGAGCGTGGCGCCCACGTGGTCGCCGGTCACTACATGCCGTTCTCCCGGTGCTGATGTCATAAGGGTCTCCGAACTGCGGCCCTGGCTCCGGTGTTCGGCCAGCCGGCCCGAAACTTGCGCGAATTGGGCCTCTTGGGGTCAAATGGCCAGGCCGTTTTGCGGTTCGCGCTACGAAAAGGCGGGCATCTGGGGGAGGGTGTCGGCGACCAGGAAAGCGGCCGGATGCCAGAGCAGAATGACCTGCAAAACCTGCCAATCGAGCGGAGGACGGACGATCGTGGCGGACGATGCAGCTGGGGCATGCGCGCCATGCCATGATCCGCCCGGCTCGCGTCAAATGGCAGGTCTCGCAGGTCGGCCGGCGCGCCCCCCGCCGCCGTGACTCGGTTTCAGGCGCGGTGGACGGCCGCAAGCAGCCCCGCGTAGGAGCGGACGAGCGCCGCCCGCTCCTCCTCGATCAGCGGGCTCGCAAGGTCGCACCCCTCGCGCACCCATTGGTCGGAATAGCGCATCGCCAGAGCCCGCTGCTCGGCGGCGACGGCGACCCGGGTCTCGTCCACGCCGTAGACGTACGAGTACAGCGCCGACAATGCCGCGATCAGCGGACCCTCGCCATCCTCGCCGACCGGGGAGCCGTCGTGCTGATGCTCACGGTGAACCCGCCACCATTCGACCTCGAGCTCGGATGCGCGGCGGGGATCGAACACATCGTCGTGGCGCTCGGCGACGAGCCGGTAGAAGTGCTCCATCGCGCGCCGCGCCCCCTCGGGGTCGTTGTCCGGGTACGGCGCCCATAGCTGGTTGGCGCGGAGCACAAGCCAGGCGCCGTAAACGGTGGACGCCCAGGGGAGCCCGAACGTATGGCGGGTCAGCGTGACCGCGCCCCGCAGGAACGTGAGCCATTCGTGCCGGTAGTAGGCGACCCACACGCCCGCCTCGAGCCCGCCGACCCGGCGTGGGTCGAACGAACGGTGTGGCTTGACGGGGTTGGCGGTGGCGGATCCGGTCCGGCGTGCCCGGCGCGTGCGGACGGCGGTTGGCATATGTGCTGCCGACCGTAACCGATCCGCTCGCCTCGGTCAGCACGCTCGATGGTCCGCCAGCGGGCGACCCCGCCAGTTCGAGGACTGCGGATCGCTCTCGATTGCTTTACATTCCTCGCCGGGTTCTGGGTACGGCCGGCCCGGAGGTCGCCTAGGCTGGTGGAGCGCGTCCCCGAGACGCACTGAGCTCTGCCAGAGCCAACAGCCGAATCGAACCCGATGGGGAGGGAGCGAGGTATGCAAGCTGGCGCGAAGAGCAGGTCTGTGATCGCGATCGGAATGGTCGCCGTGGTGGCGCTGGTGTTGTGGACGAGCGCGTCGGGGGCGTCGCCGAAGGCGCACCAGGCCGCGCAATGCTCGTCGACCGATACGGGCCCACGGAACCCGGCCAACCCGCTCGATACCGCCGGCTTCACCGGCACCGATCCGCTCGACAATGCGCATCTGTTCGTCGAGAGCCCGTGGCAATACGGAGGGGACGCCGCCGACGCGATCGCCAACTTGGTCGGCCTCGGATACCTCAGCCGTGAGGAGGGCGGCACGCCGATCCCGTGGGCTCAGTTCGAGCAGCGGGTCAACTCGATGCACCTGTCGCGAGCGACTTCGTTCAAGGTCCACGAACTGGAGAAGATCGGGAACTACGCGCAGGCCCACCAGTTCAGCGTGTACACCGCCGGCGGCTCAGGCCCCGCGATCTTTACCCAGGTGCAGAACTATCTGTGCCGGATGCAGCGGACCGATCCCGCCGCGGCCGCGGTGATCACCACCTACTTCATCGAGCACTCCGGCTGCAACTCGGGGAACCAGCCGAACTTCGAGTCTGAGGTCAACGCACTCAAAGCCGCTGTCGGCAACTTCCCGGCGCTGATCTTCGTCGAGGAGGACGGGATCGACACGATCTGCTGGCGCAGCCCGGCTGCGGTCAGCGGCAGGGCGGCGCTCTTGAAATACGAGATTGACACGCTCTCGCAGCTTCCCCACGCGCTGCTGTACGTCGAGGGCGGCACGTCCGACGCCGACTCGCCGGCCGAGGCGGCTCGGGTTCTGAACGCGGCCGACGCGTCGAAGATCCGAGGCTTCTTCACCAACGACACGCACTTCAACTGGGCCTATAAGGAGATCAAGTACGGGAACAAGGTCTCCGCGCTGACCGGCGGCCTGCACTTTGTGGTCGACACCCGCGCCGACGGCGACGGCCCGCTGCTCAATCCGCACCCGGTCACGCAGGGAATCGAGCAACTTTGCAACCCTCCCGGCCGAGCCCTCGGCCCCACGCCGGGCGCGAGCAACGGGCAGTCCTACGGGATGTTCTCGCCGAACCTCGACGGCTTCGTCTGGGTCACGAGCCCGGGCGAGAGCACCGCACCGACGTGTCAGGGGCGCTCGACGCACTACGCCGCCTCGGGAATCTTCGACGAGAACATCGCGATCGGCTTCGCGTCGCGCGCGAACGACCGAATCGGTCCCTCGCCGCGGTTCAAGAGCAGCCCCTGGTGAACGCCGGCGGACCGGCTCGGGTCGTGGAAGGGCGATCCGAGCCGGTCGGTCGCGTGCGCTGAGTCAGCCCTGCTGAACGATCATCAGCGTGTTGCCGTCGGGATCGCGGAACCAGAACATCGGCGGCACGGGGTCGCCCATGCGCGCGACCTCAGTGTCGACGTCAACGCCGTCCGACTGGAGCTGGGCGTGGGTCGCGTCGATGTCGTCGGTCGTCAGGATGATTCCCGTCTCTACGCCGGTCTGATCGATGCCCGGCCGGGGCGGCGCCAGGGCGATCCCGGTTGTGCCGCTGGGTGGGTAAACCTCGACCCAGCGGTACTTGTCGCCGAACGGGATGTCGGTGCGCTTCTCGAAGCCGAGCGCCTCGTAGAACGCAATCGAGCGATCCTGGTCGGTGGCCGGGACGGCCACCAGGCTGATCATGCCGATCCGGCTCTTGGTCGTGCTCACTGTGGGCCTCCTTGAAGGTGGAATTCACCCGCTTCGACCGTCGCCGAAGCGAGAAGTCATCGGTCGGCGGTGATGACCCGTGGAAGCGTCTGGTAGGTTATTTACCTAACGCTCCCCGAGCGATGCGAGAGGTGCGATCCGCGGCGGCGCTGAATGCTGGGCGTCGCCGCGCGCGCCTCTCAAGGGGTCAGACCGGCGAACGAGGCGGGAGGCGCTTTGGGGGCCTCAACGAGACGCGTCGGGATCGCCACCGCGCTGCGGCACAGACGTTACGCGCGCTGACATTGGTCCTCCACCGCGCGATCACCATCCGCGCGGTGGAGGACCCAATTGCCCCCGGTCCCCCGAGGACCGGTTGCCCCCGGTCTCCGGCTAGAGCGTGTCTGCCCACGCCGTAGCACACCGTGAACCTACGCCCCGCGACGGTCACGTTTAATGGGGTCGAGCCCCCATCTTCGGTCCCGAGGCGCCGGCGCAGTCGTGCTCGACGACGCGCCGGTCGTTGCCGGCGCGCCGGCGGCCCCCTCGACGCCTCGGGCGGCGGACCGCACATCTGGTTCATGCGCTGGGACCCGTGAGCGCGTCAGCGTTCGGCCGGTGGCACCTCGCGTAGCTTCACCACCAGCTCCTCCACCTGCTCCATCGCGTAGCGCAGGCTCCGGCGGTTCGTGTCCGGCGGGTCGTTCGCGAGCCCCGTTCCGTCGCGCCAGGTCTGGCGCGGGCGGATCGGACGCTCGGTGAACCCGCCACCGCAATTCGGACAGACATTGTGGAGCGTGTTCTCGACGCAGTCGGCGCAGAACGTGCATTCGTAGCTGCAGATCCGCGCGTTCGGTGCATCCGGCGGGAGGTCGACGTCGCACAGCTCGCAGTTGGGGCGGAGAGCAAGCATGTTGTGGGACCCTACAAACCATGAACGTGCTGATCTACGGAGATACCGAAACCTCGCCGACGCTACGACACGAGGTGCCGCTCGCGATCGGCGACTCGTTCCTCTACCTCGAGGCCGACGGGCGGCGGGCGGTCCTGACCAACGCACTCGAGGAGGGGCGGATCGCCCGCGCCGCACCGGAGCTGGAGCGACTGCTAGGGGATGCGTTCGGGCGGGACGAGCTGATCGCGGCCGGCCACCCCTGGTGGGCGATCGACCAGGAGGTCTGCGTCCGCGCGGTGGCGTCGCTCGACATCCGCGAGGCCGCCGTGCCGCCGAACTTCCCGATGGCCTTGGCCGACCGGCTGCGGGCCGACGGCATCGAGTTGAACGCGGCCGGAGGGTTGTTCGCCCAGCGCCGGCGGCACAAGACGGAGGCCGAGATGGCCGGCATCCGTCGCGCCACCGCGGCCGGGCTGGAGGCGTTGGGTGGGGCTGCGACGATGCTGCGCGAAGCTGCCATCCGGGGCGACGAGCTCTGGGACGGCGACGAGCGGCTGACTGCGGAAAGCGTGCGCGTTCGGATTCGCGAGGTCTGCGGGCGGCTGGGAGCGCCCGCGCCTGCGGACATCATGGTCAAGCCGATGGGCCCCGATCCACATATTGGGCACGACCCGGGTTCGGGCCCGTTGCCCGCGCATGCGCCGATCCTGATCGACCTTTGGCCCCAGGACGAGGAGTCGAGTTGCTGGTCGGACATGACGCGGACGTTCGTGCGCGGCGACATCAGCGACGCGATCGCCGACCTCCACGCACTGGTACTCAGCGCCCACGAGCAATCGTGCGCAGCTGTCAGGCCCGGGGTAAAGGGCGTCGACCTGTACGGAATCGCGTGCGACGTGTTCGAGGCGGCCGGATATCCGACCGGGCGCACCAAGCGGCCGGGCGAGACGCTCCGCGAAGGCTTCTACCACGGCCTCGGCCACGGCGTCGGGCTCGCGGTGCACGAGCCACCGGTGCTCGGCAGAACCGGGACCGCGCCGCTGATCGCCGGCGACGTGATCGCGATCGAGCCCGGGACCGTCGACCGAACCGTCGGGGGCGTGCGCGTCGAGGACCTCCTGGTCGTCACCGAGGATGGCTCCGAGAATCTGACCGCGGACTTTCCTTACGGGCTCGCGCCCTGATCAGCTACCCGCAGGCGGTTTCACGACCGAAGCCATGCGCGCGACCGCGTCCGACAGGTGCGCGGAGCTCGTCGCGAAGTTGAGGCGGGCGTGGCCGGCGCCCGGCGAGCCGTAGTCGAGGCCGCGGCTGAGCGCGACCCGCCCCTCCCGCAGGAAAATCTCGGCCGGTTCATCGCCGAGCCCGAGCCGGGTGCAGTCGAACCAGGCGAGATAGGTCGCCTGGGGCGGTCGCCACCCGATTTCGGGGAGTTTGTCGGCTAGGTCGCGGCCCAATTGGTCCCGGTTGGCGGCGAGTTGCCCGATCACCGCGTCGAGCCACTCATCTCCGTGTTCGAACGCCGCCTCGGCCGCGAGCACGCCGAGTAGCCCCGCGTGTTCGTGCAGCGAGGGCACGCGCTCGACGAAGTCGCGCGCGGCCGGATCCGCCGTAACGACGAGGGCCGCCTTGAGCGCCGCGAGGTTGAACGCCTTGGAGGCGGACGTCACGCTGATGCCCCATCGGCGGGCGGCGTCCGAGACCTCGAGCCACGGGATGAAGGTCGCCTCGGGCAGGATCAGCGCTCCGTGGATCTCGTCGGCGAGCACCCACGCCTCGTGCTCGGCGCACCTCTCAGCGATCGCCTCCAGCTCGCCGCGGGGCAGAACGCGTCCGGTCGGGTTATGGGGGCTGGCCAGCACCAGCGCCCGCGCGCCGCCCCCGAGCGCGGCATCCAGCGCGTCGAGATCTAACGATCCGTCGGCCAGCAGGCCGATCTCGACCAGCTTCACGCCCGCCTCGGGCAGCATCCTGAAGAACGGCGGGTACGCCGGCGTCGCGAGCGCGACGGTGTCGCCGGGTGCGGCGATCACCCGGCACAGCTCGACCAGCCCGATCATGACGTCGGGCACGAGCACGATCTGCTCCTCGTCGACGGTCCAGTTCAGGCGACGGGCGGCGAAGCGGGCAAACGACCCCCGTAGCGAGGGAGTCGCGGGCTGCGGGTAACCGAGATCGGCCTGATCGATGGCGTGGCGCAGCGCCTCGGCCACCGGCGGCGCGAGCGGAAAGTCCATCTCGGCGATGGTCGCGCTCAACACATCGGCGTCGTACGCCGACCACTTCGCGCCGGCGCGTTCGTGCATCTCCTCGATGCCCGGAACGGTGAGATCGATCGTCATCGCGGGCTGGAGCTTCTCAGATACCGTCTGCTCGATGGCTGACGCAAAGGTGATGGCGTGCCTGAACGGCGGCCGCACGCGGAACGAACACGCCGCCGTCCCGCTCACGGCGGCTGAGCTGGCCGCGGACGCGGTGGCGGCTCGCCGCGCCGGCGCGTTCGCCGTCCACGTGCACGCGCGCGATGCCCGAGGTGGCCAGACGATGGCGCCCGCTGCGTGCGACGCCGTGGTCGAGGCGGTCCGAGCCGCGACTCCGGGGCTGCCGATCGGCCTGACGACGTCCGCAGACGTCGATCCCGACCCATTCGCGCGCGCTGCCGCTGTGCGGACGTGGCGCAACGCGCCCGACTTCGTCTCGGTCAACCTCTCCGAGCTGGGCTGGGCGGGGATCGTCCGAGCGGCGCTGCACGCGGGCATCGCGGTCGAGGCCGGCCTGAGCACGCCTGACGACGCCGACGAGCTGGCGAGAAGCCCGTTCGCGCATCAGGTCGTACGCGCACTGGTCGAGGTCGAGGGCGGTGCGGACGAAGCCCACGCGATCGCCGAGCGCATTCCGCGCGAGGTCCGTCAACTGTGGCACGGGTTCGGCGAGCGGACCTGGGAGGTCCTGCCGGCGGCGATCGCCGCTGGGCATGAGGTCCGCGTCGGGCTCGAGGACGTGCTCGTGCTGCCCGACGGGCGTCCGGCTCAGAGCAACGCGGAGTTGGTCGCGGCCGCGATGGTGCTCGGTGCCGCGCCTGCCGCCGGCTGAACGACGCTGTCCAACCAACGCGCGAACAGCCTGCGTGCCATCTCGGTCATCTCGACCTCGGCGTCCGCGATCCGCTCGAGCAGGCGCGGCAGCGCTCGCTCGCCCATCAACGCCTCGAGGCTCTCGGCGTACGCGGGCACCTGACCCCACTCGGCGGCGAGCCCGGTCCCGACCTCGATGTGGAACTGGACTCCGTACGCGCGGCCTACGACGAACGCCTGGTACTCGTACGCGTCCGATCTCGCCAGCTGAACACCGCCGGCGGGAAGCGCGAACGTGTCGGCGTGCCACTGCAACGCTCGGAACTCGTCCGGCAGCGCCGAGAACACTGGATCCGCGGCACTCGCCGCGGTTCGGTAGACCGGAAGCACCCCGACCTCGGGCGACGGGCCCGGGGCGACGTCTGCTCCGAGGCTGGCCGCGAGCAGCTGTGCCCCCAGGCACACGCCCCACACCGGCGCCCCCGCGGAGACGGCGTCGGCGATCAGTCGTTTCTCGGCCGCCAGCCACGGCAACCGATCGTCCTCGTATGCGCCCATCGGACCGCCCATCGCGATGATCCCATCGAACCTGCGCCAGTCCGGCAGCGGCTCGCCCTGGTCGACCATCACCCGGTGAAGCCGGCCGCCTCGGTCGAGCAGCTCGTCCTCGTAGGCGCCCGGCGGCTCGCAGGCGATGTGCTGCAGCACGAGCAGGCTCGGCCCCGCGTCGGTCACGGGGCGTGCATGTCGTCGCTCAGGCACTCGACCAGCCTACTCAGCTGATCGATGTACCGCTCGGCCTCGTCGTCGTCGAGCTCGGACAGGAAGCGGCGGAGCGCCCCGGCGTGGCGGTCGCTACCCCGCGACTGGCTCGCGCTCGCCGTCGATGATCGTCTGAATCAGGTCGGCGAGGACCGTCTCGGCGCGGTCGTTGTCGACCTGGCAGGTACCGGCTGCCTCGTGTCCACCGCCGCCGTGGGCGAGCATCAGCGCGCCGATGTCCACCTGCGAGGAGCGGTTGAGGATCGAGCGACCGACCGCGAACACCGTGTTCTGCTGTTTCAGGCCCCACAGCACATGGATCGACACCGTGCACCGCGGATTCAGGGCGTCACGAGGAAGCGGTTGGTGGGGTGGATGACCTCCTCGTCGCATCAGGAAGCTCAAAAGGATCCAGTCGCGAGGGTTGAGGATGTCGTCCATCGACAGCTGAGCCGCGTCGGCGCGGTCGACCGCGTCCATCATCTCGACGCTCACGCGGGGGAAGGTCGCTCCTCCGCCGAAGTGCTCATAGACGACGCGCGCGGCGGAATCGGCCTCGGCGGCCATCACGCGGTTGCCGTGGTCCTCGCGGACGCGCAGCTCCTCTGAGGAGTGGTGGTCGAACGACAGCGCCACCTCGGGGCGGTAGGGCAGGTTCGTGGTGATGTCATCTGCGGTCAGCTCGACCTTGCCGTCCTGGACGTCCTTGGGATGGACGAACAAGATCTCCTGAAGGAGTCCGAGCTCCTTGAGCAGGGCGGCGCAGACGAGTCCGTCGAAGTCGCTGCGAGTGACGAGGCGATAGGTGCGGTTTGAGAAGGGAAGTGCAAGATTCGGCATCTCTCTGTGGTCGTCGCCGCTGCGGCGCCGCTTGAGGTTTCGTCTTGACCCCCGGACGGAGGGTCGGCCCTAGCCGAAGAACGCGGTCTCGGCCTCGCCGAGGGCGGTCGCCGGGGGTGCGCCGTGCAGGTACTCGGCGGCGATCGCGCCCCAGTCGGCGCCGGCGCGCAGCTGCCACAGAACGATCCCCACGATCCCGTGCATCCGGCGGATCAAAACCGTCTCGGGCGGCAGCGTGAACTGGTTGATCTGCTCCCGGGCGTTCGCTCTGGACTGCCCGTCATCTGACTCCCGGTGCTCGCGGCGCCGGCGACGCCGCTGAAGATCGTCGTCGGGTCCGAACCGGCGGTGCCCGGGCACGGCGTACCACCGCGTGGCACGGCGCATCATCCGCAGCGCCAGGTCGGGGTCCACGATGTCCGCGCGGTCCGCCGGCAGATAGCCGCCGGTGATCAGTGCGGACTTGAGTGCCAGCGCGTCCTTGTCGTGCACGGCGTTTGCGATGGCGCGCTCGGCATTGATTCGCTCGGCATTCACGTCGCGCAACAGGCCGTAATCGAGGAACGCCACGCGACCGTCCGAGCGCAGCAGGTAGTTGCCCGGGTGGGGATCGCCGAGCGCCACCCGATCGCGGTACAGCAGCCCGAAGTAGAAGCGGAAGACGATCTCGCCGTAGCGGTCGCGTTCGGCCTCGTCGCGCTCGCGCACGGCCTCGAACCGCTCGCCGTGTATGAACTCCGAGACGAGGATCCGGCGCGTCGACAGGGCCGTGTCGACCCTTGGCACGGAGATGAACGGATGGCCGCGCAATAGGCGCTCGACGCGGCGCTGATGCTGCGCCTCGAGCTCGTAGTCGAGCTCCTCGCTGATCCGCTCGCGCAGCTCCGAAAAGAGCGACTTCGAGTCGATCCCCGGGGCGAGTCGCTTGACGAGCGGCACCAGCAGCATCGCGTTGCGCATGTCGGTCTCGACCGCCTCGGCGACCCCCGGGTACTGGACCTTCACCGCGACCTCGTCGCCTGCGAAGGTGACGGCGCGGTGCACCTGTCCGATCGACGCGGCGGCGAAGGCCTGCTCGTCGAACTCCGAGAACACCTGCGAGAGCGGCCCGCCGAGCTCGTCGCGCATCATCCGCTCGAGCTTGGGGAAAGGTACCGGCGGGACGTTGTCGCGCAGCGATGCCAGCTTGGCCTGCAGCTCTTGGCGCTGGTCTTCCGGGAGCCCGTCGAACTCCACCATCGAGATCATCTGACCGACCTTCATCGCCGCCCCGCGCATCCGCCCGAGCTGCTCGACCAGTTCGTTCACGAGCGCGGCGGTCCGCTCCTGCTGCGCTGCTTCCGCCCGCTCCGGCGTGCGCAGTCGGTTCGCGGTTCGCATCCCCGCCCATCGCAGACCCTGGCCGGTGACGAGTCCGCCCACCCGAGCGGTCCGTCCGAGCCGACCGGTCGGCAGCTTGCCGGCCTCCGGTGGCGTGTCTTCGGCGCGTTCGCTCATCTCAGGTCCAGGCTAGCGACGGGCGATTGCGGGCCGATCGCGTCAAATGCTTTCGTTCGGCTTACACATCCCTCATGCGGTTCTCACGCCGCGGGCCGAAGCTTCTGCATCCCAACAATCAGAGGCTTCGCACATGCACACAGTCAACGCAGACCCCGCCTCGGCGGGAGTGAACGGGTCGGGCGTCTCGGTCGGGCCATCGATGGGGTGGGGCGTCCAGGCCGCGCCACCGAGCGGGCTGGACGTCGAGATTGTGATCCCCGTCTACAACGAGGAGCGGGCGCTCGCCGCGTCGATCCACCGGCTCCACCGCTTCCTCGAGAGCCGCTTGCCGTTCTCGTGGCAGATCACGATCGCCGATAACGCCAGCACCGACATCACCCCTGAGATCGCGCGCGCCCTCGCCGCCGAGCTCGACCGGGTGCGCGTCCTGCGGCTCGATGAGAAGGGTCGCGGTCGGGCGCTGCGGGCGGCGTGGTCGGCGAGCCGCGCTCGCGTCGTTGCGTACATGGACGTCGATCTGTCGACCGACCTGCACGCGTTGCTGCCGCTGCTCGCGCCGCTCGTATCCGGCCACAGCGAGGTCGCGATCGGGTCGCGCCTGGCACCCGGGTCGCGGGTGGCGCGCGGCCCGAAGCGGGAGTTCATCTCACGGTCGTACAACCGACTGTTGCATCTGGCGCTGCGCGCGCGGTTCACCGATGCGCAATGCGGGTTCAAGGCAGTACGCGCCGACGTACTGCCCGAGCTGCTCGAGGCGGTGCGCGACGAGTCCTGGTTCTTCGACACCGAGCTGTTGATTGCGGCGCAGCGTCGCGGGATGCGGATCCACGAGGTTCCGGTCGACTGGGTCGACGATCCCGACTCGCGCGTCGACATCGTGTCCACGGCGCTCGCTGATCTGCGCGGGGTCGCGCGGTTGGCTCTTGACACATCGGTGGCGCGCTTTGTCGCGATTGGCATCGCGTCGACGCTCGCCTACGCGCTGCTGTTCCTGCTGCTCGCCGGCGCGGTCGGCTCTGCCGGCGCGAGCGCAGTCGCGCTCGCTCTCACCGCGGTCGGCAACACGGCGGCGAACCGGCGCGTCACGTTCGGGATTCGAGGCCGCGACGGCGTGGCCCGGCAATACGCCGCCGGCTTGGTCGTGTTCGTGCTCGCGCTTGGGCTCACGAACGGCGCGCTGAGCGTTCTGCACGACCTGGACCACCACACTCCGCGGCTGCTCGAGGCGGCGGTGCTGGTGGTCGCCACGCTGGCCGCGACGGTCACGCGCTACGTGGCGCTGTCGACATGGGTGTTCCGCCGGCGCGGTCTGCGCAACACCGCCCTGTCCCTCGACACGCAAGGAAACTGAGATGAGCACGACGACGTTGCCCCGGCCGTCGCGGCCAACTCGGTTGGGCGGCCTCGAGGACCGCGGAGGGATCCGGTCGCTGGTGCGCGGGCGGGCCGAGGATCCAGCGTGGGCGCGGATCGCGTTGGTTGCCCTGCTCGTCGCGACGGCGGTCGCGTACTTGTGGAATCTGACCGCGTCCGGCGATGCCAACAGCTTCTACGCCGCGGCGGTCCAGGCGGGGACGAAGAGCTGGAAGGCGTTCTTCTTCGGGTCGCTCGACTCGTCGAACTTCATCACGGTCGACAAGCCGCCGGCGTCGTTGTGGGTGATGGCTCTGTCTGGGCGGATCTTCGGGTTCTCGAGCGCGAGCATGCTCGTGCCACAGGTCCTCGAGGGCGTGCTGGCTGTCGGCCTGCTGGCGGCATCGGTGAAGCGGTGGTTCGGCTCCGGCGCCGGGCTGCTCGCCGGCGCGATGCTCGCGGTGACGCCGGTCGCGGCCTTGATGTTCCGCTTCAACAACCCGGACGCGTTGCTCGTCTGCCTGCTCGTGGCCTCCGCGTACTGCCTCGTTCGCGCGCTCGAGAATGGCTCCACGCGGTGGATGATCGGCGTGGGGACGCTGATCGGGTTCGCCTTCCTGGCGAAGATGGGGCAGGCGCTCCTGGTCGTGCCCGGTTTCGCGCTGGTCTACCTGGTGGCCGCCCCGACGACATTGCGCCGCCGCGTGGTGCAGCTGCTCGCCGCCGGCGCCGCGATGATCGTGAGCGCGGGCTGGTGGGTGGCGATCGTCGCGCTGTGGCCGGCGGCGTCGCGGCCGATGATCGACGGATCGTCCGACGACAGCATCCTGAACCTGATCATCGGATATAACGGCCTCGGTCGTCTCACGGGTAGCAGCGGGGGCCCCGGCGGCGGTGGCGGCGGCGGGGGTGGGAACTTCAGCGGTCCGACGGGCGTCCTGCGCCTGTTCAACGACCTGATGGGCGGGCAGGCGTCGTGGCTGTTGCCGGCGGCGCTGCTCGTCGTCGTCGCAGGGCTGGCGTGGCGGCTTCGTGCGCCGCGCACGGACCGGACGCGTGCCGCAATCCTCCTGTGGGGCGGCTGGCTCGTCGTCAGCGGGCTCGTGTTCAGCCTCAGCGCCGGCGTGATCCATACGTACTACACGGTGGCGCTCGCGCCCGCGATCGCGGCGCTCGTGGCGATCGGGGCCGCCGTTGCGTGGCGACGGCGTGACGCGTTCGCCGCCCGGGCGCTGCTCGCGCTCGGCGTGGCAGCGACCGCGGTGTGGTCGATCGTGCTGCTCGGCCGTACCCCATCGTGGGAGCCCTGGCTCGCACCGGTCGTCGGTGTGGCCGGCGCTATCGCGGCGATCGGCCTGCTGATGCCGGCGAGAGGGGCGCGCCGTCTGACCGCGGCGACGGCGGTGATCGCGCTCGTCGCGTGCCTCGCGGGTCCGGTGGCGTACTCCGCCCAGACGATCGGCACGGCACACACCGGCTCCACCCCGTCGGCGGGACCATCCGGCGCCTCCGCCGGCTTCGGCGGCGGCCCGGCGGGCGGCGGCTTCGGGCGCGCGGGCGGCGGCTTCTCCGGGCGCGGCCCGGCTGGGTTCGCGGGTGCCGCCGGCCTCTCGGGCGCGGCGCGGGGCAGCGGCGGGCCCGGGGGCGACGTCACCAGCAGCGCGCTCGTTACCGCGCTCAAGTCCGGCGCGTCGGGATACCGCTGGGCGGCCGCGACGTCGGGCTCACAGAGCGCGGCCTCGCTCGAACTCGCCACCCGCGGAGTCCCGGTGATGGCGATCGGTGGTTTCAGCGGCGAGGGCGGGAACCTGTCGCTGGCCCAGTTCGAGGCGTATGTGAAGGCCGGCGACATCCATTACTACATCGCTACCGGTGGCGGCTTCGGTGGAGGTCCCGGCGGGGGCTCGAACACCAGCGCGATCACCAGCTGGGTCAAGGCGCACTACCGCGCCGAGACCATCGGCGGCCAGACCGTGTACGACCTCAGCCAGCCCGCTTAGGTCGTAGCCGAGCTTGCTCGCCGTGGGACGATCTTCTCGATGACGGGGTCGTCGTACCGGCTGGATGAGCTTGGTTGGCTTCAGTTCGATCGACTGTGCTCGCTGGTGCTCGAGGCGGATGCCGGGTTGGGCGGGCTGCAGTGGCGCGGGCGCGGCGACATCGCCCGGATCGCACGGGTGGACGGCCCGGTCGTGCTCCGGGATCGGGGCCATCGGCTCGGGGGTCCGGTCACCGTGGCAGCCGTCTGGATCCGGGGCGGGGAGCGGGGTCTGTCGGAGTTCGCGGAACGCGTCGTGAGCGTGCCTGCTGAACGGGCGGAGTGGCTGCTGGTCATGACGAACCTCGACACCGTCGACGCGCGAGACGCTCTGCGCGCGGATGCGCTCGGGCAAGATTTGCGCGTGGTCATATTGGGAGCGGCGGAGATCTCCGCAAGCCTCGATCGCGATCCGCAGCTGCGGGCGGCGATGCCATCCGTCCTGGGGCTTCGGGATCTCAACGAGTTGATCGAGTCCGATGTCCGCGGGCGTTCGTCGCTCGACGCCGGCCGGGCTCAGGAGCTGGCGCGGGTGTTCTGGCCGACGCGCGCGTACGACCGTGCCCGAGACGTGCTAGGGAGGCACCGGTTCGTCGTGCTGACCGGCCCGCCGGAGATGGGCAAGACCGCGATCGCCGAGATGCTCGCGCTCGCGTGTATGACAGACGGGTGGGAGGTACACGAGTGCAACGACCCCGACCAGGTTTGGCCCGTGTTCGATCGCGACCGGCGCCAGGTCTTCGTCGCCGACGACGCGTTCGGGTCCACGGAGTACCGGCCGGATGCGGCCGAGCGTTGGGCCCGAGGGCTCGGGCGGCTGCTTCACATGCTGGATTCCCAGCACTGGCTGATCTGGACCTCGCGGCCGGCGCCGTTGAAGGCGGGGCTACGGCGGGTCCAGCGCGAGAGCGGCTCCGAGCGCTTCCCCGCACCCGCCGAGGTACTGGTCGACGCCGGCGACCTGGATCTCGCCGACAAGACGCTGATCTTGTTCCGGCATACCAAGGACCATGGCGCCGCGGGCATGGCGCGCAAACTCGTGCGCTCAGCTGGCTTGTCGATCGTTGAGCACCCGCACTTCACTCCCGAGCGGATCAGGCGGTTCGTAACCGACCGGCTCGACGAGTTGCAAGGCCTGGTGGCCGACGATCAGCGCCGGATGCTCCGCATGATCGAGGAGGAGCTCGCGACCCCGACGGAGGCGATGCGCACGTCGTTCCGAGCGCTCGAGTCCGAGCACCGTGAGTTGCTGATCTCGCTTCTCGACGCGCCGGCGGGGCTGATCGACGGGCGCGAGCTTGCCGCGGTTGTCCGTCGGCACCATGCGGGCGGCCTCAGCCGACCGGTGTGCGAGCTCATCGACCGCCTCACCGATCACTTCCTACGAGTCACTCCGCTCGGGATCGGCTGGGTTCACCCCAGCTGGCGCGACCTCGTGATCGATGAGCTCCGCGAGGATCCGGACGCGCGGCGGCGGTTCCTATCCGTATCGGCCATCGACGGAGTGACCCTTGCGGTCTCCGCAGCGGGCGGCTCGACTGGAGAGCGGACGCTGCCGCTGTTGCTCGACGATGCCGATTGGGACGCGTTGGGGGATCGGCTTCATCAGCTGCGGCCGGAACTCGAGGACCGCGAGCTGGCGCGAGTCCTGCTCGCGTTGAGCGGCGCGATCGCCGTCGTGAACGATCCGTACGAGGCGCGCGAGCTTGACAGCCTTGCCGCGAACGTCCTGCGCACGACCCGGCGGGCGTGGGACGAGCAACGCACGCCCGTGCCCGTATTCCTGCTCGAGGCGTGGTACGGCGCGAACGCATGCCTGGCTATGCCGGTCGCCCACCCCAACCTTGCGCCAACCTGGGCCGAGCTCCATCCCGGCGCGCTACTGCTCGAGCATCCCGATCTCGCGGAGCTGGCGCGCACCGAGGAATGGCTCGAGTTCGCCGAGGTGCTCCGCCGCTACGACCTGTCCGCGCTCGAGTGGTTCGGCTTCTTCACGAGGGATCGAGATCTCCTGGAACGGCTGATCGTGACCCTCAGTCACGCGTCGGCCGACGAGGAGCTGCGGCCCCTAACCGAGAGCGTGCTGGCCCGGATCGAGCGCTTGGTCCCCGGTCTGGCCGCGGGGGCACAAAGCGCACGCGAGAACCGCCGGCTCGTGGAGGGCCTCGGTCGGAGGCGCTGGTGGGTCCCCGAGGACATCGCCGCGCCGCCGACCAACGAGCCCGCCATCGCGGGCGCGACCGATTTCCACCGCGAGGACGTCGACCGCGTCCTCCGCGACCTGTGACCCTCCCCGGGACGGCATGTGGCGCTTGCGGTAAGTAACGCTGAAAACGGAGCCTCGGACATCCTTGTCCGAGGCGGTGCGTTTTTTGGCCTATGCCCTCGCCCGTGGAAGCCGCAGCGGTCGCCGTGCGATACAGGCTGGGGGGCTGGGAGTACCTCCGGTTCCCTCCGTTCCGGTTCGAGTCTCGGTTCCGGTCCCGCGCGACTTGACCCTGGTGCACTAATGGCACAACTTTTCGGAGCCAAGCCACTGCACTAACGCGTGGCGGCGAAGTCGCGGCACGTCACCACTTTCGGTTCACAGCACGTCGGACATGCTTGCGACCAGTCACGAGTGGACGTTCGTTCGAAGAGCCTCTCGTCATGAAATACGACCCTCGTCCGAAGCAATTGACTCTTTGTGGAGGTTTTGGCAGCTTAAGCGAACGACACGCAGGAGGGTGGCGCCGGGTCTGAGAAAGGATTCTCGTGGGACTCGGTGGGAAACATGGATGGTTCACCGGGGGCGCCCGGGTCGCATCCGGCGCCGCTCTCCTCGATGTCGACTGCAGCGTGGCCATGCGCCGCGCAGCGTGCAGTCACCAGTGGTTGCGGTAGGCGAGATCTGCGACGAGCGCGACCACGACCACTGCCAGAAAGATCACCGCACCGGCGATTTGGGGATCGCGCACTCGCGCGTGGGCGCTCAGGGCACACACGAAGTAGAGGACCAGGCCGATAGCGGCGGCGGTGCCGAGCGATGGTACGGCGAAGCCGAGCAGCAGTCCAAGCGCGCCTGAAGCCAAGAGAATGCCCAACGGGATCATCCATCGTTGGGACACCCGGACTCGGTCCGCGGTGATCTTGACCGACTCCGAGCCGGCAAAGTTCAAGGAGGCGGCGTAGCCGTTCGCGAGCGCCGCGATGATCGTGATGATGATGTAGGTCGCGTGCATGGCCACTGGGACACGCGCGACCCGAAGAACGTGACCCGGGGTCGCTTGTAGCCGGCCGTCGGGTAAGGGGCCGCAGAGTCGGCGTAAGGGCCGGCGTCAACGACGGCGCTCCTTATTCCCGATGTGAACAGTGGGGCTCGGGTCGATGATCCCTCAGGCGCGCGATGGATCGGCTACACCCAAAAGGAGAAGCGATGAAGCTAATCGAGTCCGCCGACGGGACCAGAATCGCGCTCGATCGATCCGGCAGCGGCCCGCCGCTCATCGTCGTTCTCGGTGCGTTCTGCGACCGATCGACGAGTAAGCGGCTGGCGGCGCTGCTGGCGCCGAGCTACACCGTCTATGAGTACGACCGCCGCGGACGCGGGGACAGCAGCGACGGCATTTCACTCTCGATCGAAGGCGAAGTGCAGGACCTGGCGGCGGTGGTCGCCGCCACGGGCGAGCCTCCGTTCGTCTATGGACACTCGTCCGGTGGCGCGCTCGCGCTCGAGGCGGCGGCGCACGGCGTGGAGATGCGAAGGCTGGCCGTCTACGAGCCGCCGTACACGGGCGAAGCCAACCCCGGCCCGGAGTTCGGCCAACTTCTCGACGAGCTCGTGGCCGCTGGGCACCGCGACGAAGCGGCCGAGCGATGGCTGGCCATGACCGGCACCCCACCCGCGACCATCGAGTCGATCAAGAGCAGCTCCGGGTGGGCGCACCGGCAGGCACTCGCCCACACGCTCTCGCAAGACCTAAGGCTTGCCAACGGCGGCCAGGTGCCGATCGAGCGGCTGAAGCGGATCGATGCCCCGGTGCTCGCGATGGCGGGCGCAGCCAGCCCGGCGTGGGCCGCATCCACGGCTGCCGTGGTCGCCACCGCCCTCCCCCACGCCGGCGAGCAGATCGTCCACGGGCAGCAGCACCTCCCCGAGGACCCCATCGTCGCGGCGATCCTCGAGGCCTTCTTCCAGTAGTGGATGCGAGGGCGGGATACCGGTTCGACCCGCCCGTCGTGGGACGGGCGGGTCGAAGCGATGGGGGTTGACTAGCCCAATCCCGTGATCGTGAGCAGCTCGCCCGAGGGAGTGGCGGTGCCGGGCGAGGTGCCGTGGTTGGCGATGTACACCGCGTCGTCTCGTCCGGGGCTCACGGCCAGGCCGGTCGGAGAGAACAGCCCGGACACCGGCAGCGTGGTGACGACGGGCGCACCGTGGCGGTGCAGCTCCACGCGCAGCACGGCACCCGGGGTGGTCTCGGGCGCCAGCAGGCCGCCGGTGTTGTACTCGAGGACCAGAAGGCGCCCCTCATGATCGAACGCGACATCGGTGACCGCGGACAAGCCGGTGACCGCCGCCACCGGCGCATGCCCGGGAACGACGCGATAGACGTCGGCGGTTCCGGGCAGTGACGGCACTCCACGCAACGTCCCGACGTAAAGAGCTCCGTCGCGCCCGACCGCGATCGAGGTGGGCACCGCCTGCGCGTCGATCGTCAGCGCTGTCGGGCCGAGCACGCCCGGTGGCACCGTCTCGGGTGTGGTCGGCAGCCGCGTGATCAGCGACAGGTGCCCGTGTGGGCTCAGCCACAGCACCGCGTTGGCCGCGGCGTCGGCGATCGCGTAGCCGCCTCGGTACGGGGTGATGTCGTACGGGTCGGAGTCGTAGGTCGTCTCTCCCAGCCCGCCCAGTGTCGCGGCATCCTGTGGGTTGGCGGAGGCGAACCCGGCGAGGTCGGCAAGCGTCGGCCCAAGCGTGGACCGGAACGGATTGGCCAGCAGCAGCTTGCCGAACGTGGTCGACGCCGGCGGCGGCGTTCCCGACGTTCCGTCGGCGTTGACCAGGAGATCCTGGAAGAGCACGGCGAATTTTGCCCGACGCTCACGAGCGCCGTGGCGCGCGGAGTGGCCGAACGATCCGGGTCTCACGAACGTCACGTCGGCCGGACCCAGCGTCTTCTGATTGTCCTCCTCGGTCACGGACGGAAGACCGCCCAGAACCGTCCGGACGCCGAACGGCGTCAGCAGTGCCACCGAGCCCGTCGGTCCCTCGCAGAACGTCGTCGGCTGACCGGTCACACCGACGCCCGCCACGCAGTTGGACCCCGCGGGGCCGCCCGTGCCGGACTCCGCGATGTAAAGCCCGCCAGGGCCGAAGGTGAGATGTTTGGGGCTGTTGAGTCCGCTCGCCGCAACCTGGACCGTGGGGGCGACGTGGCGTGTGCGCGACGCGCTCGCCGTGCCCGCCACCCATAAGGAAGCGGCTACCGCCGCGCATATAACAGCGGCTCCAAGTTCCCCGACCCGTCGGCGCATGGCCTGGCCCCCTCTCTGACCGCTTCCGCGGCCTGTTGTTTGTTAGGTATTTACCTACCAGACGGGAGCACGGCGATGTTAGCAATTGGTTCGTTGTCGAAACAGTTAGGATCGCGGCATGCAAGCCCACGTCCTAGTCCTCGGCGCGGGCTTCGGTGGCCTCGAGTTGGCGACCCGTTTGTCCGAGACGGCGTCCGACGCGGTCCACGTGACGTTGTTGGATCGGAACGACTCGTTCTTTTTCGGCTTCTCCAAGCTCGAGGTGATGCTCGGCCGGCAGTCGGCCGACGCTATCCGGCTGCCCTACGGTGACATCGCCAAGGACGCCGTCGAGTTCCGCCAGGAGACGGTCGTCGGGATCGACCCTGCTGCCCGGCGGGTGGCGACGAACGTCGGCGCATACGACGCCGACTTCTTAGTCGTGGCGATGGGCGCCGACTACGACATGGCGGCAACGCCGGGCTTCGCCGAGGGCGGTCACGAGTACTACTCCCTCGCGGGGGCCGAGCGCCTGCGCGATGCCCTGACGGGGTTCGATGGCGGTCGTGTCCTCGTCTCGGTGCTCGGGCAGCCATTCAAGTGTCCGCCGGCGCCGTTTGAGGGATCCTTCCTGCTGCACGAGCACTTCGTGCAACGCGGGATCCGCGATGCGGTGCAGATGACGACGACGTTCCCGATGCAGCGTCCGGTCCCGGTGACCGCTGAGGTCGCCCAGATGTTCCGCGACGGGTTGGCCGAGCGCGGAATCGAAGAGCTCCCCCAGCACGTCGTGACGAGTGTCGACCCGGCCGCTCGGATGGCTCGCTTGGCGAACGGTGACACGCTCGCCTACGACCTGTTCGTGGGGATTCCCATCCACCGGGCGCCTGACCCGCTCGCGGCCTCGGGTCTGGCGGTCGACGGCTGGGTGCCGGTCGACCAGACCAACCTCAGGACCCGATTCCCCCGCGTCTACGCCCTCGGCGACGTTTGCACGGGACCTCGGACCGTTCCAAAGGCCGGGATCTTCGCCGAGGCGGCGGCACGGGTCGTCGCCGACGACATCGTGGCCGAGATCGCCGGCCGGGAGTCGCCGGCGCCGTACGAGGGGGCCGGTGTCTGCTACGCCGAGTTCGGCGACGCGCTCGTCGCCAAGGTCGACGTTAGCTTCTTGCGTGGCGAGACCCCGACCGCTCAGCGTCATGATCCCTCAAGCGAATACGCCGCCGAGAAGGAGGAGTTCGCCGCGACGCGACGCGCGCGCTGGTTCGGATCCTCAGCTAACTGAAATGCCCGTAAACGAGGCACTTCTACAGCGGGAGCGACGGGACTCGAACCCGCGACCTCCGGCGTGACAGGCCGGCGCTCTAACCAACTGAGCTACGCCCCCGGAGGGGACACCTAAGTATCGCAGGAGCGGCTGAGTGGAGGTTCGCCGGCGGTCAGCGCAACTTTCGACCCGCCGGCGAGTTTGAGCCTCGGAATCGATCTCCGGAGGACGCACCCAACCCGGCCGTGGGTGCGTTGTTGGGATCAGCGACGGGGACCCTTCACGGGGTCCCCGTCGTGTTTAACGGCGCGGATCGGTTTCGCCGTGGGCGAAAACGGACTGCGCTCGACGAGTAGATCGACGCGCCGATGGGTCATCGCGTGAGCAATGCCAGGAACTGTCCGACGAACTGCTCGTAGCGGTCGCGCGGGAAGCGCTCCGGATCGGTCAGCACCATCCGCCCAGCCTGCTCGCTCCAGTCGCGAATGGCTCGCGCGGTGAGCTCGACGTCGAGATCGTGCCGCACATCGCTCCGCCCGAGCGCCCAGCCCACCAATGCTTCGATTCGGGCAAGGACGCGTTCGCGATTGACCTCGACGTGCTCGCGGACGATCGACGGGGTGCCCTCGAGCGGCAGCAGGATGATCTGCCAGGTGGCGGGCCGGCTGCTGACGGCCTCGAGGAAGCGCCCGACTCCTGCCGCGAGTAGCTCCCCCGGCTCGTGGTCGCCGGGATCCTCGGGTACGACCCCCGCGAGTTGCTCGAGCGCGATCTGCTCCTCTCGCTCGATAACCGCGTGCAGCAGGCGGTTCAGGTTCGGAAAGTGGTCGTAGACCACGGGTCGGGTGATGCCGGCCTCGCGGGCAATCGCCTCGATCGAGACGCCACCGTATCCCCGCTCGAGGATCACGTCGAGCGCCGCGTCGATCAGCTGCTCCCGACGCTGTTCGGGAGCCATCCGGGGCGCGTACCGGCGCCGCCGCTTGGTTGGAAGATCGGAGGAGCGCGGTCCTGAGGGCATCGCGCGGGCCAGGCTAGCGGAACTTGTGTGCCCCTCCGGCTGCGGTGCCTCAGCGCTCGGGGTGGCGCCACCGTCCTTTGCCTTCGATCACCTGTCGGAGGACCGCGTCGTTCCATTCGTGCGTGCGCAGCAGCCAGTAGCGCTCACCCGCGATTCGCATGTACGCCTCAGCGTCCGTCCGGTCGCCGACGAGTCCAGCGTCGTGCAGCATCGCGACGACCGGCCGATACTCGGTCTCGAGCCACAGGAGCGCGTTCTGCCTTCGGTTGATCGCCTCGCCGCGGCTCTGCATCGCACGGAAGCCCCAGGCCTCGACCATCTCGGCCAGGAGCGCGTAGTCCTCGAGCTCAGAGAGCTGGATCTCACTGCGGGCCTGGGCGGGGAGCGGCACGCGCTCGAAGAACACCCGCTCGTGGCTCTTGAGGGGCAGATCGGAGAGCCTCGTCGCCTGTTCGGCGCCGACTCTCGTCGTCACCTCGGTGACGTACGCGTCGATATCGGTCCGCCCTAACGCTCGCGCGACCGACACGCGGTGGTGCCCGTCGCGGACGAAGTACAAGGCGCCCACGCGGAGCAGGTCGACAGGTGGGAGCGCCTCGCCGCGGCGGGCGACGGCCGCGATCTGCTCCCACCGGCTGCGGGAGCGCCCCGAGGTCGGACGGAAGCGGCGATCGAAATCCCGGCTGCGGTCGACGGAGCCGACGATCGCGTCGAGCGGCACGACATGCAGTCCCGTCCGCCGCTCGCTGACGAACCCGAGCGCATCGATGACCTCCTCATACGGAAGGACGACGCCGACGTCGCTCGGCTGGCCGCGCAGGCGCGCCATCAGCTTGGCGATCGTCGCCATCCGGCGCGCGCGCAGGAAATCGTGTTGCGCGTCCATCCCCGGAAGGCCTGTGGAACGCGGGGGCGGCATCCGCCGCGGAGATTAGACCCCGCGGCGCTCGGTGCAATCGGGCGGGGCGCGTCTACGCGGCTCTAGCTGGCCGGCGGTGCTTGCGGCGGGGTTGCCGCCGGGGCTTGCGTCGACGTCGATGCCTGCGTCGACGTCGGGGCTCCGCCCGTTGCGAGGAGGCTCCGTCCCGACTCGGGGTCGAACAGCTGCAGATGCGTCGAGTCGAACCACAGCTCGGCCTCGGCGCCCTCCTGCACTCGGCTCTCAGCGCCCAGTCGCGCGGTGACCTGAATGCCACCTGGGGCGGTTGGCAGGTCCGCGCCGCCCGCGTCGGCCGCCAGCTCGTCGAGCTCACTCGAGGACACTGCCTCGGACTCGACCACGAAGTAGGCGTAGAACTCCGACCCCATCGACTCGAGCACGTCGATCTTCGCCTTGAATGTGACCCCGCGTGAGCGGTCCGCCACGAGGGCGGCGTCCTCGAAGTGCTCGGGTCGCAGACCGGCGATCACGCCACGTTGTCCACCGCCCGGACCCGACTCGAGCCGATGGCGGAGCTCGTCGGGGATCCGGACGTCGCCGATCGGCAGGTGCACGTTGTCGCCGCTGATCTCGCCGGCCAGGAAGTTCATCGATGGCGATCCGATGAAGCCCGCAACGAACAGGTTGTTGGGATGGGCGTAGAGCTCAGATGGGGGACCGACCTGCTGGAGCACGCCGGCGCGCATGACCGTGATCCGGTCGCCCAGCGTCATCGCCTCGGTCTGGTCGTGCGTGACGTAGATCGTGGTTGTCTCCAGCCGTTGCTGAATGCGGGAAATCTCGGTCCGCATCTGCACGCGCAGCTTGGCGTCGAGGTTGGAGAGCGGCTCGTCCATCAGGAAGACCTTCGGGTTGCGGACGATCGCGCGACCCATCGCGACGCGCTGGCGCTGGCCGCCGGACAGGTTGGCGGGCTTGCGGTCGAGATGCTGCTCGAGGTCGAGGATCTTGGCGGCCTCGTTGACCTTCTGGTCGATCTCTTGTTGTGGGGTCTTGGCCAACTTCAGAGCGAAGCCCATGTTCTCTCGGACCGTCATGTGCGGGTACAGCGCGTAGTTCTGGAACACCATCGCGATGTCCCGGTCCTTGGGCGCTCGGTCGTTGACGACCTGACCGCCGATCTTCAGCTCTCCGTCAGAGATGTCTTCGAGTCCGGCGACCATCCGCAATGCGGTCGACTTTCCGCATCCGGAGGGGCCCACCAGGATCATCAGCTCGCCGTCGGGAACGTCGAGATTCATGTGCTTGACGGCCTCGAAGCCGTCTGGATAACGCTTGGTGATGTCGTCGAACTCGATCTCGGCCATGTTCTGAGGCTCTCTCTTTCTTTAACCCTTGACCGCCCCGGCGGTCAGACCGGACACGATCCGTCGCTGGAAGATCAGAACGAGCAACATCACCGGGATGGTGACGATCACTGCGGCAGCGGCGATATCGCCGTACGGCACGCTGAACTGCGAGACGCCGGGGAAGGACGAGATCGCTGCCGGGACAGTCTCCGCAGCGGTCGTCGACGTCAGCGAGATTGCGAACACGAAGTCGTTCCAGCAGATGATGAACACGATGATGAACGTGGTCACGATCCCCGGCATCGCGAGCGGCACGATGATCTTGCGGAACGCCTGAAACGGCGTTGCCCCGTCGACCTGCGCCGCCTGTTCGAGCTCCCACGGTATCTCCCTGAAGAACGACGACAGCACAAAGATCGACAGCGGCAGCGCGAACGTCATGTACGGGATGATCAGCCCGGGCCAGGTGTCGTACAGGCCGATCTGGCGCCACAGGTTGTACAGAGGCCCGACGAGCGAGATCTGCGGGAACAGCGCGACGCCCAGCACGACGGCGAGCAGCACGTTCTTGCCCGGGAAGTCGAGGCGCGCGATCGCGTAGGCCGCTGAGGAGGCGATCACCACCGCCAGGAATGTCGAGATCAGCCCAATCCCGATCGAGTTGCGAAGCGCGTCAGTGAAGATTCCCTGCTTGAAGATGTCCGAGTAGTTCGAAAGCGTCCACTGGTGCGGAATGAAGCTCCCGTCGGTGGCGGTCGCGGGCGTCTTCAGCGACAGGAACACGATCCACGCGACGGGGACGAGGGAGGCGACGACGATTATCACGATCGCCGTCGACCATCCGCTGACCTGTTTGGCGCGCAGGCTCATCACGCGGCCTCAGAGCCCGGTGCCACGCCGGCGCCGAACCCCTTGATGAACACGAACGCAATCAGCGCGACCATCAGGAACAGCACCACCGACACCGCCGAGCCGAGCCCAAGGTTGAGCCGGTCGAGCAGCGTGTTGTAGTTGAGCATCGAGATCGACTCGGTGCCCTGCGCGCCCTGGTTGAAGATGTAGATCGTGTCGAAGATCCGGAACGCGTCGAGGGTCCGGAACAGGAGCGCGACCAGGATCGCGGGCTTCATCAGGGGCAGCGTGATCCTGGTGAACCGCTGCCAGGTTGTGGCTCCGTCGACCTTCGCGGCCTCCAGAAGGTCATCGGGGACGAGCGCGAGTCCGGCGAGCAGCAGCAACGCCATGAACGGCGTGTTCTTCCAGACCTCGGTGGTGATGACCGCGACGTACGTCCCGAAGGTGTGGCTGAGCGGATCGCCACTCAGCCCGAGCAGTTTCGGGATCCAGCCGCTCTGGAGCGACCATGCGAGCTGCCACGACTCCGCGGCCACCACGGCGACGATGGCGTACGGAACGAGTGCGACCCCCCGCACGAAGCCTCGCGCGAAGATGACCCGGTGCATGGCCAGCGCCAGCAACATGCCAAGCACGAACTGGATCGAGACGCTGATCACCGTGATGATCACGGTGTGGACCACGTCCTGCCAAAACACGGGCGCGCTCAGCACATGGCCGTAGTTGGCGAGGCCGATGAACTTGGTGGCGTTTGGGAAGCGCAGATCGGCACGCTGTAGTGACAGCGCGACCGCGTCGATGACCGGGTAGGCCGTCACGGCGATCATCACGATCGCGGCGGGGGCGATCAGCCAGACGGCCAGGCGGCGTTCGGCGCGGGTGCGATCGGTCAGATGGCGTCGGCGGCGCGGGGCGGCGGTCGGCGCCGGAGCGGTGACGGCCCCGGTACTCACAGGAGCGCCGCCGAAGAGAGTGAGGCCTTGATCTTGCTACGCAATGAGCTCACCACCGTGCTTGGGTTGATGTTCGAGGTGGGCGACAGCGTCTTCTGGATCGCGAGCGTGACGTCGGCATAGGCCGGCGTCTGCGGGCGGATGCCGTAGTTCTGGAGCTGCTGCTTGATCAGCTGGTGGAACGGATAGGCCTTCCCGAACGCGGGCTGGTCGTAGATGCTGGCGGCGACCGGCGCGAGGCCGCCCTTGATCGCGTCGCGGCTCTGATTGGCCGGTTTGATCAGGCACTGAACCGCCTCGAAGGCGAGGTTCGGGTGCTTGGAGAAGGCCGAGATGCCGAGGTTGTAGCCGCCGATCGAGACGCGGGGCTTGACGCCGGGGACGACCCCCGGGAAGAGGGCGTACCCCATGTCCTTGAAGACCTTGGGATTGCCCGCCTGGGTCGCCGACCAGACGAATGGGTAATTGATCATGAACGCGGCCGTGCCGCTCTGGAAGGCCACCTGCCCGGGACCCTCCTGCGAGACGTTCAGCGACGGGTCGGCGCCCTTCGAGGTGGCGAGCTGGCGCATGATCGACGCCGCTATGGCGGCGGGCCGACCGAGGACAACCTGGTTGTCGGGCGAGAGGATCTGGCCGCCGGCCGAGTTGACCAGCGAGTTGAACCACACGGTCAGGCCCTCGTACTGGGCGCCTTGCTCCTCGATGAAGTGCGGCTTGCCCTCGGCTGCGAGATGGTTGGCATCGGCGATCATCTGCGCCCAGGTAGTGGGCGGATTCGGCACGAGGTCCTTTCGGTACCACAGCAGCTCGGTGTTCGAATTGATCGGGACCGCCCAGAGTTTGTTCTTCCATGTGGCGGTCTGAACAGGCCCGGGTAGATCGGTGGATTTGATCTGGGCGGCGAGGGACGCCGGTACGGGCTTCAGCCACTTCGCGGTCGCGAACTCGGCGGTCCAGTCGACGTCCATCGCGAGGATGTCGATCGACGAGTCGCTCGCGGCCAGCCGGCGGACGAGCGAGACGCGCTGCTGGTCCGAGGACGTCGACAGGAAGTTGATCTTGATGTTGTAGGCGCCGTGCGAGTTGTTGCTGCACTCGGTGGCGGCGGCCTGGAACGAGCCGGATGGTTCGGGGAACACGTACCAGTTGAGCGTCACCGGCCCTTTGCCCGAGGAACCGCAGGCTGCGAGGAGCGCGGTGGCGGCGGCGGTGGCGAGCAGTGCCCCGACCCGCTTTCGGGTTCGGGTTCGCGAGCCCTTTCGCTGCGATCTCTCCGGACCCGTCACTTCCGCTCTCCTCCCAATCCCAATCTCCGACGTCTCCCACGTACCCAGCATTTGGATTCGACTAACTCGAAGTTGTTACGTCGTGGCCGACAGGGTGGTGGCGGGTTTGCCGGGAGGGCCAGTCGGGCGCCGCGGTGTCGCGGGGCGCGCGGGTGCGGGTGTCCGGCCATTCGTGGCGGGGGCGCGTGTATAACGCCCGAAATC
The DNA here is from genome assembly GCA_963783415.1 of uncultured Solirubrobacterales bacterium. Taxonomy (GTDB): domain Bacteria; phylum Actinomycetota; class Thermoleophilia; order Solirubrobacterales; family Solirubrobacteraceae; genus Palsa-465. The sequence goes on along the minus strand of CAWANN010000018.1, from coordinate 11,442 downwards.
GGGCACCGCCCGGCGAGCTTTCGGGACATAAGCATGTGGGTAATGCTTATGTCCCTGGAGTGCGGCGGTACGCGGAGGTTTCGGGCCTTGTACAGCTACAGTCCGAGCGGCTGGGGCGATGTCGGCTCGGCGCAGAGCGCGCACTTACTCCAGTCGAACGGGCGTGCGATCCCGCGTATGCGCTTGTCGTTCTCGTGCCATTCGCGGTTGAGGTGCCTGCCGATCACGACCGCGCCGACGGGGCCGGCGCCGGCGGCCTTGAGCGCGGCGGCGGCGCTCTGGGCGCTTGCCCCGGTCGTCCAGGTGTCGTCGATCAGCAGCACCGAGCGACCGTCGATCGGATTGGGTGCGACGAACTTCTCCGCGCTGAACGAGCGCTGTGGCACCTCGACTTCGGATCGCCACAGCAGCCGTTCGTACCGGACGCGAGTGGGGGCGACCAACTCGCCGACGATCCAGCGGAGCGGGTGGCGCTCGTCGCGTGAGCGATCCCCCGAGGGCACGGTCGTGACCAGCTCGAACCGGTCGGTCCCGGCAGCTTGCGCCAGACACCGCTCGTGCTCGGCGAGAAATCGCCACACGATCGCGGCGAGGCTCGCGCCGAGCCGACGCGCGACATCGCCGTCGAGGCGCTTGTAGCTGGCGAGCGCATGGTGGAGCTGCTCGCGCGCGACGCTGTAGGAGATCGGGGCGACCGCGTCGAGAACGAGCCGGCCGTGGTCGCAGGCGTAGCATCGCGCGTACCCGTCGGTGAAGTTGAAGCAGGTGCCGCACACGCCCGAGCCACGCCGCGGACCGAGCATGACGTTCTCGTACAGCGCGGTCAGCTCGCGGACCGAGGGCATGCCGCGCCGGCTATGCGACGAGGGAGCCGGGCGAGATCAGCCGCTCCACGACGGTCGTGATCTCCTCGGGCGAGCGCACGACATGCGTGCCAGGCTGCGCCGCGTACTCCCGGGCCCACTGCTGGTGCTCGACCAGCGAGGCGAGCAGGAACACGGGTCGTCCCTGCGCGCGGGCCAAGCGCGCCTGCATCCGCGCCCCGCTCGTGTCGGACGCCTCGACCACCACGGTTGCGAGCGTGATCCCGGACATCACCGCGTTGCGCATCGGAAAGCTCCGCCGGCTGGGAGGGGCATCGGGCCAGAACTGGGAGACGACCGCGCACTCCGAGGCGATTCGGCGCTGCAGCGCTTCGTTCTGGGGTGGATATGAGCGCGCCAGCCCGGTCCCGATGACCGCGACCGTCCGGCCCCCGCGCGCGAGCGTGGCGGTGTGGGCGGCCGTGTCGATACCGGCGGCGAGCCCCGAGACCACCGTGAATCCGCGCTCGACGAGGTGCTCCGCGATCGCGCCGGCCTTACTCGTGCCGTCGTGCGTCGCCTTACGCGCTCCGACCACTGCGATCGCACGAGCGTCCGCCGCCGTCATGCGGCCGGCCACGAACACCATCGGCGGCCGGTCGTGGACGGCACGGAGGTTCGGCGGGTAGTCAGCCTCGAGCACCGTGACCAGCCGCATGCCGGCGGCGCTCCAGCGGTCGAGATCGTCGCTCGCTCGGTCGAGAAGCTGGGCCGGGTCGGTGGTTGCGTGGTCCCCGCTAGCGCCGGCCTCGCCAGGGTCTGAAAACAGGGTCGCCTGCCCGCTACTTCTGCTCGCGCCAGCTCTTCCTCGAGCACGGCGGTCGCCGAACCCCGTTCCTCGACCAGCTCCGCGTACTCCACCCACGGCCGCCGGCCCGTCCTGAGCAGGGCCACCATTGCGGCACGCTCTCGGGCAGGCATCACAGCGCGAGCGTAGCGCGCGCCACAGATGCTGATTGGCCGCGGTCAGCCGACCGGCTGAACAGGCTCTTTGGCCTGAACCGGCTCTTCCGGCTGCGGGGTCTCGACCGTGCTCGCCTGGCTCATGGTGGCCTGGGTCATGACTTCCTGGCGAGGCTCGTGCTCTTCGCCGCTCATCGCGCTCCGAAAGTCGCGAAGTCCCTTCCCGAGAGCGCGTCCCGCTTCGGGGAGTCGCTTCGGACCTAGTACGAGCAGCGCGACCACCAGAATCAGGAGCAGGTGAGTGGGCTGAAGGATGTTGTCCACGAAAGGCATCGCCACAAGCTTACCCGCTCATCACGCTCGGCCAAGGGACTTTTCGTGTTCGGGCCTCCTACGACCGGCGTAAGGCGTGTGCGTGTTCTCGGCGGCGGTGCCCGAAACGGGACCGGCGTCGATCTCGTGCGGGAGCCTTCCGGTGCCTGGCCGTGGTGGGAGCCGGGACGCCGACCGTCACGATCACCCGCCGCGAACGCGCGGGGGCGAACGGAAAGTCCGCCTCGGCGAGGCTCGAGACCTGTAGCCAGAAGCGCACGACGCCCTGGTAGCGCGCGAACTTGTAGGTCGTGGTGAACGTCCCATCCGGGGACACGTTTGGGATCCCTTGGATCTTGCTCAGGCCTGGAATGCCGACGATCCCGAGATCCAGGCGTAGCAGCTTGCTGCTCGCCGGGATGTACCCGCCCAGCACCCGCCCGGTGATCCGCACGCGCCGGCCCCACGGGGTGCGATCCGGTGTCACGTGCGTGATCTCGATCTTCGCCGGGGTGATCACGGTCGCGTACCCGCTTGCCGGCAGGATCGTGGGCGAGCCCGGGTAGGAGGCTTCAATGACCCGGGACGGACCGGGCGGCAGTGTCGCCGTCCAGCTCCCATCGAAGGTCGTCGTCACCGCTGCGGCCTCGGTGAACGCGTTCGAGGCGTTTTCCGGGGCGGTCAGGATCGCGACCGGCTGGCCAGCGAGCGGGATCCCGGCGCTGCTCATCAGCAGGCCGTGCAGCCTCACCGACCGGCCGAACGGCACCCGGGCACGGGACGCGAACTTCGCCGCAGAGGTACGGCAGCTCGTGCGTGGCTCCTCGTGCTGCCGCCTGGTCTTCCTGGCGATCTCCACTTGCCGCTTCGGGTGAGACAGCGACACCGCGATGCTCCCGGAAGAGTTGCCGGCGAGGATCCCCCCGGCCGCGGCCGGCGCTGGTTCAGCAGGGGTGTGAGGCCGAACGAGTCCGTCGGCGAGGCTCAGGCCGGCATCCCCTGCCACGCGCGCTTCGCTGGGTCGTCCGTGCCGGCTTCGCGCGGGCGGTGCAGCAGCATCATCCTTGGCGGGTCCGCTTGGGCATCGCGGAGCGGGGAGTTGCCCGATGTTCACCTCCGAGACGGCCTGGGTCCGGACCGGCAGCATCACGGTCCGATTCGCTGAGGCGCAGTTCCCGACGTTGTCGCAGGATCTGACCTGGAATGCGTACAGGCCGTGCAGCCCGGCGTCGTCGAAATGCGCTACCAGTTGGCTTCCAGTGAATGTCGTGGGCAGAGCGGTCCAGCTGCTGGTTCCCGCGGGGGCCATGTCGATCGATCCCCCAGCGACGCCCGACTCGCTGTCGCTCGCATCGGCAACCACGCCAGTCGGGTCGTTCGGGTTCGCGGGCTCCAGGGTCACCACCGGTGGGGCCTCGTCGATGTGGACCGTCACCGAACTCGTGCCGACGTTATGGTCGCCCTGCGGGTCGACAGCGTTGTTCCACGCCGTACACGACACACTCTTCACCCCATCGCCGTTCACGGTCAGTCCGCCTGCCGGATAGCTCTGGGTCGCGGCGCCGTTCACTCCGCAGTTCATCCCGCCCAATCCCGAGGGGCCGGTACTGGGCGTGGCGTCGACCGTCACGGCGTGGTTCACCCACACCGTCGGGTTGGGGTCGTCAGGCGTGCTGAGCGACACGCCCACCGGGTCGTTGTCTACATTCAGTGTCTCCGACATCGGGGCATTCGAGACTCCAGCCGCGTTCGTCGCCTGGAGCGTCACCGGCAGCTGCCCCGCACCGCTGAGGTAGTCGCGCGTGTCCAGCGCGGCGGTCCAGCCCACTGGCTGCTGGCACTCCTGCCAGCTCGAGTCGTTTGGCGCCGGCAGCGAGGAGTCGGCGATCGGTGTGCTCGTCCCAGCCTGGACGCTCAGGCTACACACTCCCGACGAATCGCTTGCGGACCACCGGAAGCGCCCAGGCGTTACCCGGTGCATTCCAGATCCAGTGGCCGGCCTGGTCTCCACAGGCTGCCGGAGTCAGCAACGGGGGTGACGCTCGGGCCCTGCGCCTCGGCCGCGGATACCGTGATCTGGCTCAGCTGGATCTCCCCTGGCGATGTGCACACTGACTGCACACACCGCAGCTCGATGCCCCAGTAGGTGGTGTTCAGCGGGCCAGAGGCAGCCGCGTCCATCGCGGTACCGGGCGAGAGCACCTGCGCGGTGCCGCCGTTCCAGTAAGTCAGCCCGATCCACCCGTGCCCGTCGGCGATGTTCTGCAACTGTGCTGACGTCATAGTCCACCTTGTGATCGTGATTCCCGGCGGAGCTGTGATCCGGTAACCCATCCTCGCTCCCTCGGGAACGCCGCTCGGAGAACCACGCCAGCAGCGCGCTGCCCGCCGTCGCCGACACCGCTCGACTGCGACAGCGCGGTGGCGAACGGCGGTGTTCCCCTGGTTGAACGCCAGCGTGAACGGCCCTGCGCCGCAAGGGGGCGCTGGGCTCGACCAGGCGGCGGAGCCCGGTCCCGACCGTGTACGCCGTCAGCAGGCCACAGCCACTTCGACTGGTGTGATCACGATCGGTTTCAGCGGATTCGCCGCGCGGCCTCAGCGATCGGAGCCGACAGTGCGGCGCAGCCGCAGCCAGTAGCGAAAGCGTCACCACGACGCAGGTCGGCCCGTCTCCTGACTACCTGCGCATCGTCTGACTCCTCTCGCCAGTCCTTACCCGCACGAGTCGGTGAAGTTGAACGGCTCGTCCCTCGGCTGGAACGCCCCGTTTACCACCACGCCGGTGTGGATCGTGAATGCTTCGACCCAGTGACCCGCGCCCTCCGTCCAGGCCACGGGAAAAGCGCCGGGTTGCCGCCGAGCCCTCCGGCGGTTAGCTGTCGTTGACGCTGACCACTGGCGCGTTGTTGGACTGCATGGCGGCAGCTTGCGGCAGTAACGGTGACGTTGTAGACGCCCGATACCCGCGTGCGTCATGGAGGCGCCTGACACCGCTCGCGATCGCTCCGTTGGCTCGACCGCTGCCCACGCGCTCACGGTCGGCCGGTCGAGCGCCGAGCTAAGGCCGACGCGACTCTGATGGCGTCCGCAGCGCGGGTGCTTGGCGAGATGCATGACGCCGCTGCCGTTGTCGACGCAGACGTCGACCGTGCCGTTGCTCGAAGTCGCCGCGAGGGCGTAGCTACCGCCCGAGCCGACTGCCACGGCCAGCGCGAGGTAGGCCACTATGTTCGATCGGAGGTGGCGCAGCGGCGCATGCAGGTGGCGCAGCAATGACGGCCGACCAGTTGCCTTCGTCTCGGTGGGTTTCACGTGTCTCCTACCTTCCTGTGGATCCGCGCCGTGTGCGGGCTATTTACAGCTGCAGGTACCTGCTCCGGTAATCAGTGAACGGAGGGTCGCGGTGGACGGGTTGGTCGAGCTGGAGTGCGAACGAGTCGGAGCATCGCTGTGCGTGCCCACCGACCCGTTGCTCGCGTCGTATGTCTGAGTAGTGGCGGGGTATGTGCTCGAACTGGGCGCCTCAGTCCGAGTCGAGCTCGAGGGAGCGGCCGCGGACGAGTCGGAGCTGACTGTGGCGCTGTGGGACGGGCTGGCGACTTTCCGACCGGACTTTGGGGTACGCACAACGCGCGGCGTGCGCCGCCCGCTTGACACAGGCGCGCGGTGCACGACGGCCGTGTCTCCGCGAAGCTTGCTGAGTTCGATCTTGGCGACGCGCATCGCATTGGAAACGCCGCTGCTCAAGACGGCCGCGAACCCTCCCTGTGATCGACCGAGAGCCTGAGAGTGTGCTCGAGAGCTCGAGATACTGGACGCGAACGCGATGACGACGACCACCGCAATCGCGACGCCGGCCGCGAGCGCGGCAACCACCCGCCAATCGGCGCTCGCGATTCGAACGTGAATACCTCGGATCGCCTTCCGTGGCCTGCCTCGGACCGAATCGACGCGAGGCGGCTGTAAGGCGCCGGGTGTTCCGGCCAGCCCCGCGGACTTGCTGTTCGGGTGGGCGTTCGCCGGCGCCTGCAGCGCGTCATGGATCGCCGCCGCGCGCTCGCCCCAGAAGTCCTCCGCGCTCGGTGGCGCGGCCTCGGCATCGAGCGAAACGGCGCGCGGACCGAACGGCACGAGATTCTCGCGCGGGCCCAGCCAGTCGCGGGGAAGGCGAACGACGTCTGCCTGCGACTGAGGCTCTGCCTCTCCTACCTCGGTTCCCCGACCTTCCCTCACCCGGGTTCCGCCCTTTTCCAGCGATTTCTTCGCCGACGGCCAGAATGCCGTCCACTCGCCGCGCTATTATAACCCCTGATTTGGTTCCAGTTAGACTCAATTAGCAAAGCCGGATGAATCCTGGAGAGACTGAAGAGTCGTTCCTGACCGTCGCAGAGGTGGCGGGGATGCTCAAGCTGAATCAGCAGACGGTTCGCAATTGGATCGATCAGGGATCCCTGCCGGCGCTGCGGGTAGGCCGACGGGTGCGGATCAAGCGATCCGACTTTGAGCGCGTTATCGCCCAGTCGTACACGGCCGGCGCCGGTCCGGGAGGGCACGATGCCGGGCCGAGCGCGGAGGACTTTTGGGGCGGTGAGGCGGTAGGGGTGGTCGACTCTGCGCTCGCACCGGAGCCGACCGCGCCCGACGCATGACGCGTGGGCAGATGATCGCCGTGAGCCGAATGACGCCAGCAAGCGACACATGAGCTTCCGCGACGATCTCGACCGCCAGCGAGCGCAGATCATGCGCGCCGTGCGGCAGGCCGGCACCGACTGGGCCGAGGCAATGCGGGCCCACAAGCTCGCGCCGCCTGACGCCGGGTTCGCGTCGAGGTTGCGGGCACTTTCGGAAGCCGCCGCGAACGAGCAGGTGGCTTGGGAGCACGCACACGCTGCGGGCTTGATGTGGCGCCCGATTCCGGGGGCAGAAGACGCAGAGCCTCCGTACGAGCTTCGCCCCGGCACCGGTCGTCGTGGGCCGGCGGAGCTGTGGGCGCGGTTCGACGAGACCGTGGCGTCGCTAAACCGCGCGATCACGGGATCCAGCGCCGCCGACGTGTCGGACGCGTTCGGCGAGCTGTCGGAAGCCGCCGGCGAACTGGCGACCGCCGTAGCCGGCGAGGATCAGGCGCAGTCGCCGCCGGTCGCGCGCGACGCTGCGTAAGACGCGCCGGCCGTGCGCCCGACCAAGCGTTGCGCCGTGGGCGCGGCCGCGCTAGACGATCAATACAAGATGTTTACTCAGCCCGAAGGTAGAAATCCCACAATGAGGCAGGACACGACGAAGGAGGAATCCAGTGCCTCAGATCATCGTGACCGCGGATAGCGGGGCTGCCTTTGGGGACGGGGCCGTCACGCTTCGCGAACGCGTATCGGTTGCCGATTTTGAGAGTGAACACTTCGCGACTCAACTAGTCGAGCGGCTCGGATGGGCCGTGGGTGACGCCGACGAGGCTGAGCGCATCAGCGAGCCCGAGGCTCCGGCCGAGCCGTTCGCCGACCCCGGCGAGCCGATGGCCGATCCGGTTGATCCCATCGAGCACGCCGAGCCGATGTCTGACGCCGCGGAACGAGTCAGCGTTCCGTCGCCAGCGTAGTCACGACCGCCTCATAGACACCCGCCCCGTAGGGCTCTGATGCGATCCGCACCCCCGGGCGGCCCGCGATGTCGGACCCCAGCCCCGGGTCGCGCTCCAGCGCGTTCGCCACGAGCCAGAACGCTCCGACGACCTCCGCCGCCTCCATGTCCTCGCGGGAATCGCCGACCGCGATGCAGTCGGCCCGCGAATAGGCACGAGCCTGCATGTGGCGGGCCACAGCGCGCGTCTTCGAGGCGCCCGTCGGAATCAAGTGATAGGCGTGCATGACCGCGAGCCCCTCCATCTGCTCGGGCGACTCCTCGATCACGCCGTTGTCGACGAGCCGGAGCCAGCCGAGGTCGGCGCCGTCGAGGACCTCCTGCACAGCATTCAGATCAACATCGCCACGGAACAAGTGCGAGACATCTCGCCTGGCCGACCACGGGGTGTGGTACTCGAGCCGGCCCGGGAAGCGTTCGAGCAGGAGCGCAGGTGCGCCGGATCGCTCGATCTGCTCGTAGATCGTCCCACGCTCGGGCGAGGGAACGATGCCGTCGGTCAGCCACTCGAGCTCGCCGTCGAGCATCAGGCCGCAGCCGAGCTCGAAGATGTACGAGCTCGAGCCGATGAGCCGGCTGTCCTCGAACACGCTTGACTGCCGCCGCCCCGAGTAGAGCACGACCTCGACGTCGGCTCGCGAGCAGGCCTGCAGCGCCCGCACGCCCTCGAGCGCGAACCGGCCGTCGGCCCCGTGCAGGAGCGAGCCGCCCGGGCCGAGCAGCGTGCCGTCGAGATCGACATAGAGGCAGCGCATGGCGGGCGCGACCGTAGCAGCCGGGCGGCCACCGCCATACTGGCCAGTGGTGGCGATCGCACACGAGACAGAACCGTGGGCGGCCCTGCTCGAACAGGGCCGCACTGATCAACGTTTGGTTCACGACGACTTTTACGAGCCACGTCCAGCGCAGCCCGTGCTGATCCCGAACGAGCTCGGACCGGCGGTCACAGGCGCGCTGGCGAACGTCGGGATCAACCAGCTGTACTCACACCAGAGCGATGCGCTCTACGACGCGTTCGAAGCCCCGACGATCGTCACCACCGGGACCGCATCGGGCAAATCGTTGTGCTTCCAGTTGCCGACGCTCGAGGTGCTCACGTCGGATCGCACCGCGCGAGCGCTCTACCTCTACCCGACCAAGGCGCTGGCGCAGGACCAGGCACGGGCGCTGCACGCCTTCGGTCTGCACAAGCAGGTTCGGCCGGCGATCTACGACGGCGACACGCCGCGAGCCGAGCGGTCGGCCATTCGCAAGCGCTCGAACTTGATCCTCACCAACCCCGACATGCTCCACGTCGGGATCCTGCCCCATCACCCGGCCTGGGGCGAGCTGTTCGCGAACCTGGCGTTCGTGGTCGTCGACGAGGCGCACGTCTACCGCGGCGTCTTCGGCTCTCACGTCGCGAACGTGCTCAGGCGGCTGCGACGCGTCGCCGCGATCCACGGCAGCGAGCCCCGGTTCCTGCTGGCGAGCGCGACGATCGCCAATCCAGTGGAGCTCGCGGAGCGCTTGACCGGTCTGACCGGCTTCAAGCTCGTAGACCGGGATGGGGCGCCGCAGGCGAGCCGGCGCGTCGCGATGTGGAATCCGCCCTTGCTCGACGAGGACCTGGGTACCCGGGCCTCGGCGCTGTACGAGGCCGCCGAGGTCTTCTCGGAGCTGGTCTCGATGGGGGCTCGAACGATCTGCTTCATGAAATCTCGCAAGGGCATCGAGCTGATCCTGCGGCACTCACTCGACCGGCTCGAGCCCGAGTTCGCCGAACGGATCGCGCCCTACCGCGGCGGCTACACGCCGCAGCAGCGCCAGGAGATCCAGCGCCGGCTGAGCGCCGGCGAGCTGCTGGGGGTGGTCGCCACCGATGCGCTCGAGCTGGGGATCGACATCGGGGACCTCGACGCCGCGATCTGCGTGACGTTCCCCGGAACCGTGGCGAGCCTCAGGCAGATGTGGGGCCGCGCCGGCCGTCGTGGCCGCGGCCTCGCCGTGTACATCGCGGGCGAGGACGCGCTCGATCAGTTCTTCTGCCGGCATCCCGAGGAGTTCCTCGGCCGGGCGGTCGAGGCCGCGATCCTCGATCCCCACAGTCCCGAGATCTTCGGTGAGCACGTGCTGTGCGCCGCGCACGAGGCGCCACTCACCGACGAAGACGCGGGGATCCTCGGTCCGGACTGGCGCGAGTACGCAACCGACCTCACCGAAGCGGGCCTCCTGCGCGAGCGCGCCACCGGCTTCGTGCCCCGCCGCGCGGACGACTACCCGGCCGCGCGAACCGCGCTCCGCTCGGCCTCGGCGGACAGCTTCGCGCTGATCGATGCGAGCTCGGGAGAGCTGTTCGGGACGGTCGAGCTCGCGCGCGCGTATGGGACGGTCCACGACGGAGCGGTGTACCTGCACATGGGGCGCTCCTACCACGTGCTCGAGCTGGATCTCGCCGCACGCCGGGCCCTGCTCGAGCCCTTCAGCGGGGATTACTTCACGCAGGCAAAGCGCGAGAGCATGATCTACATCACGCGGATGCACGCGCAACGCGAGACGTGTGGGGTGACGCTGTCGTTCGGCGAGATCGTCTATGCCGAGACCGTTCTCGGCTACCAGCGCAAGCGGCTGCAAGACCACGAGGTGATCGACTTCCAGGGCCTCGATCTGCCGACGATCGAGTTCTCGACCCGCGCACTCTGGTACGAGCTCGACGACCTGATCGCCGCCGAGTCGTTCCCGCCGCATGAGCTGCTCGGAGCCCTGCACGCGCTCGAGCATGGGCAGATCGCGGTACTGCCGCTGATCGCGATGTGCGACCGGTGGGACATCGGGGGCCTTTCGACCAACGCGCATCCCCAGACCGGCGTGCCGACGATCTTCATCTACGACGGCCACCCCGGTGGCGTCGGGATCACCCGTCGCGGCTACGACGAGTTCGAACGGCTCGTCGGCGACGCACAGCGCCTGATCGGCGAATGCCCCTGCAAATCCGGCTGCCCGTCGTGCGTGCAGTCACCGAAGTGCGGGAACCTGAACGAGCCGCTGTCTAAGCGCGGTGCCCTGGAGCTCCTGCGCCGGCTCCAGACTTCCCGTTGAGTTCCTTGGGGGTTAGGAACGCCGCCAACCGGGCTCGTCCCGCCCCCAACTCGCTCCAGCCGCATTCGAACGTCAGCGTCGCCAGCGCCCCGGTCGGGAACTTTCGCTCCAGCGCCGCGCGCTCGCCGGCATCCGCCTCCCGCCGAGCGAGTTGTAGCGCGAGCATCTGCATCGACGGGTTGTGTCCGATCAGCATCACGGAGCCGACATCGTCGGGCACACGGCGGAGGCGGTCGACGAGATCTCCCGTGGTCGCGGAATAGAGGTCTGACTCGATCACATGCTTGCCCGTCGGCGCCACGCCCTCGAGGGTCTCGCGCGTGCGGCGCGCGCTCGAGCAGAGGACGAGTTCGGGCTCGATCGCGTTAGTGCGCAGGTACTCGGCCATGACCTTGCAGGCGCGCTGGCCCCGGGGGGCAAGCGGCCGGTCGTGGTCATCGAGCCCCGGGTCGTCCCAGCTTGACTTCGCGTGGCGGAGGATGAACAACCGCTTGGTCCCAGGCATCTGGATCCCATTGTCCATCCTGCGGCGGCGTAAGGCCTGAACCCGGCCCACGACTCGCTACGATCGCTCCGCCACGGCGAGATAGCTCAGTTGGTAGAGCACACGACTGAAAATCGTGGTGTCCCCGGTTCAAGTCCGGGTCTC
>CAWANN010000017.1:0-267285 GCA_963783415.1 uncultured Solirubrobacterales bacterium | reverse complement strand
GACAGCTCGGTGCTCAACACCGACTGCCGTGCTCACGACGTCGACAACCTCTACGTGGTCGACACCAGCTTCTTCCCGAGCATCGGCGCGGTCAATCCGGCGCTCACCGCGATGGCGAACGCGCTTCGCGTCGGCGACCACCTGCTCGAACGACTAAGCGCTCAGCCACAACCGGAGCCCGCCCATGCCTGATGTCAGCTACAAGCACCATGTCGTGATCGTCGGCGGCGGCTTCGCCGGACTCGGCTGCGCCCTGAAGCTCGCCGACCACGACGACATCCACGTCACGCTGATCGACCGCAACAACTACCACCAGTTCCAGCCGCTGCTCTACCAGGTGGCGACCTCTCAGCTGTCCGGCACCGACATCGCAGACTCGCTGCGCGAGGTGTTCGACGACCAGGACAACGTCGACGTCCACCTCGCCGACATCACCGGCGTCGACACGGCAAATCGAACCGTGACGACCAAGGACGGTGAGTCGTGGACCGGCGACGCGCTCGTGATGGCCGCCGGCTCGCAGCCGAACTTCTTCGGCACTCCGGGGGCACCGGAGAACTCGTTTCCGCTCTACTCACTCGACGATGCCACGCGGCTGCGCTCGCGCATCCTCGGCCTGTTCGAGCAGGTCGACCGCGACCCACACCTGGTCGAGCGCGGTGCCCTGAACATCGTGATCGTGGGCGGGGGCCCGACCGGCGTCGAGGTCGCCGGCTCGCTCGGCGACATGCTCAAGACCACCGTCCCCGGCGAGTACCGCAACATCGACAACACGCAGGCCCGGATCTGCCTGCTCGACTTCGGCGACGCGCTGCTAAAGCCTTTTTCGGACAAGGCACACGGCTACGCCGCCAAGGCTCTCGAAGGCAAGGGAGTCGAAATCCACCTCGGCACCGGTGTCAAGGAAGTCGCGTCCGGTCACGCAGTTCTCTCAGACGGCACACTCATGCCCACGCGGTGCGTCATCTGGGGCGGCGGGATCAAGGCCGCCGCGGTGGCCGCCGACTGCGGTCTCGCCCAGGGGCGCGGGGGCCGCGTCGAGGTCGAGCCGGACCTGACCCTCCCGGGCCACCCCGACGTGTACTTCATCGGCGACATCGCCAACATTCCCGACGCCGACCGGAATCCACTGCCGCAGCTCGGGTCCGTCGCCCAACAGAGCGGCACGTGGACGGCGGACAACATCATCGCGACCTTCAACGGCAAGGAACGCAAGCCGTTCGCCTACCGCGACAAAGGGATCATGGCGATGATCGGTCGCCACGCCGCGGTCGCCGAGGTGGGCAAGCACCACCACGAGATTCACGGCGAGCTTGCGCATATGGCCTGGCTCGGCGTCCACGCCAGCCTGCTGACCGGGACGCGATCGAAGGTCGAGGCGGTCGTAGATTGGGCCTGGGACGGGTTCACCAAGACCGGCGGCGCACAGGTCCTCGACCGCGGCGACGCCGCGGAGATCAACTGGGACGACGACCCCGTGGTCGCATCGTCGGGAGCGACGCCCACGACCTCAGTCGGCGGCTGACCGACGGAGCCGGTCCGGCATGACCAACGACCTGGCTCGCTGGCAGTTCGCGATCACGATCATCTATCACTTCTTCTTCGTCCCGGTCACGATCGGTCTGGCGTTCCTGGTCGCGATTCTCCAGACGGTCTGGTATCGCACCGACAACCCGGACTACAAGCGGATGACGCGCTTCTTCGGCACGCTGCTGCTGATCAACGTGGCCATCGGCGTGGTGACCGGACTGCTTCAGGAGTTCCAGTTCGGGATGAACTGGTCCACGTACTCGCGGTACGTCGGCGGCGTGTTCGGGGCGCCGCTGGCGATGGAGGGGATCCTGGCGTTCTTCCTCGAGTCGACGTTCCTCGGACTGTGGTTGTTCGGCTGGGACCGGCTGCCAAAGCGCGTTCACCTGGCATGCATCTGGGCGGTGTCCGCGGGCACGATGCTGTCCGCGATGTTCATCCTGATCGCAAACTCGTGGATGCAACATCCGGTCGGCTACAAGATCGACAAACAGGGCCAGGCGGTCCTGACCAACGTATGGGCGCTGTTCGTCAACCCGACGTTCGTGTGGGGGTACGCGCACGTGCTGCTCGCGTCGTTGGTCACCGGTTGCCTGGTGATGCTCGCGGTGTCCGCGTGGTACCTGCGCAAGGGTGACCATGTCGAACTGTTTCACCGCCCCGCCAAGTTGGCTCTGATCGTCCTCGTCCCGGCGATCGTGATCCAGCTGTCGGTGGGCAACCAGCTTGGCGTCATCGAGGCCAAGTATCAGCCGATGAAGATCGCGGCTGCGGAGGCGCAATGGAACACCTGCAAGCCGTGCTCGTTCTCGCTGTTCCAGATCGGCGGCGGCGCCAACGACCAGACGCCTACGCAGATCATCGAGATCCCTCATCTCCTGTCGGTCCTGGCGACCAACATGTGGAACGGCGAAGTCATCGGTCTTCACCAGCTCCAGGCCCAGTACCAGGCAAAGTACGGGCCGGGCAACTACGTCCCCGACGTGTTCATCCAGTACTGGTCGATTCGCATCATGGCCGGCCTCGGGACTCTCGTCCTGCTGCTGTCGCTATGGGGAGCGTGGTTACTCCACAAGAACAAGCTGCCCGCCTCGCGGCTGTTCCTGACGATCTCGGTGTGGGCGGTGTTCACGCCGTTCCTAATGAACACGACGGGGTGGTTGTTGACCGAGAGCGGACGCCAGCCGTGGATTGTCCAGGGCCTTCAGAAAACGGTCAACGCGAACTCGCCGTCGGTCAGCTCCACCGAGATCTGGATCAGCCTGATCGCGTTCGTCCTGTCCTACATCGTGCTCGGGGTTGCCGACCTCGTCCTGATGCTCCGCTATTCGCGCAAGGGATTGGCCCAGGCCGATGCCGAAGCCGCCGAGCCAAGCGGTCCGGCCGGCGCCGCCGCGCCCGCTCTGACCTACTGACCAATGCAGCTACACACGATCTGGTTCGTCATCATCACGGTCCTCTGGATCGGGTTCTTCGTGCTCGAAGGATTCGATTTCGGCGTCGGTGCGCTGCACCAGTACATCGGCAAGACCGAGATCGGGCGCCGCGTCTGCATCAACACGATCGGCCCCTGGTGGGATGGCAACGAGGTGTGGCTGGTCGTCGCCGGCGCGTCACTGTTCGCGGCATTCCCGGGGTGGTACGCGACGATGTTCTCGGCGCTGTACCTGGCGCTCGTGCTCGTCCTCGTCGCGCTGTTCGGTCGCGGCGTGTCGTTCGAGTGGCGGGGCAAGCGCGAAGATCCCCGCTGGCTCGCGGGCTGGTCCTGGGCGCTGACGATCGGCAGCATCCTCATCCCGCTCCTGCTCGGAGTCGCGCTCGGCGACCTGCTCCACGGACTACCGATCAACAGCCAGCACAATTTCACCGGGACGTTCTTCAGCCTGCTGACCGGCTACGGACTGATGACCGGGGTGACCCTGCTCGTCCTGTGCCTGCTGCACGGCGCGACGTTCCTCGCGCTGCGGACGACCGGGGAGATCCGTGAGAGGTCCCACAGAGTGGCGCGGGCGATCGGCCCCGTCGCGCTGCTGGTCAACTTCGCGTGGTGCGTCTGGACGCTGGTCGTGATCGGCGGCGGCACGGTGCCCCAGCCGACCCAGATCTTCGGCGTGATCGCCGTGATCTTTGCCTGGCGGCTCGCGACCACCGACAACGACGCCTGGGCCTTCATCGCGTCGGGGTTCGCGATCGCCGCCGCGATCGGCCAGATCTTCATCGCGCTGTACCCGAACGTGATGGTCTCGAGCACGAACCACGCCTATAACCTGACCGTGAACAATTCGGCCGCTGGTCACTACTCGCTGGTCGTGATGACCGTCGTGGCCGTCCTGTTCTTCCCGGTCATCCTTCTCTACCAGGGCTGGTCGTTCCACGTCTTTCGTGGCCGCCTCACCGCGCCGGCGGCCACCGAGCAGGAATCCGCCGCCCCCGGCCCGGCGGCGCCGCAGACGTAATCCGCGGCTGATGCGCGCCCTCGATCCGCGCCTGCTCAGCCGGACCCGGTCGGCTCGGCCGCTACTCACGACCGACGTCGCGCTCGGGGTGGGCACGTCGGTGGCGGTCCTGCTCGGTGCGACGATGCTCGCGCGAATCGCGGCCAAGGCATTTCACGGCGTGCCGCTGCACGCGCTCGGGCGGGACTTCGCGTGGCTCGTCGTGGCCTTCGTGGCGCGCGGCGCGTTCGCATGGGCGATGGAGGTCGCGGGGCGTCGCGCCGCGTGGGACGTGCTGTCGGAGCTTCGCCTCGCACTCGTCGCTAAACGGCTTCGCACCCAGCCGACCGCGGTCGACGGCGCCGAGGGCGCCGAGATCACGACGGTCTCGGTACAGGGCGTCGAGGCGCTTGAGGGGTACTTCGCCCGTTACCTGCCTCAGGTCGTGCTCGCCTGCGTGGTTCCGTTCATCGTGATCGGGTGGGTGGCGTTCGTCGACCTCGAGGCGGCGGTGATCATGCTGCTCACGCTCCCGCTCGTGCCGGTGTTCATGTGGCTGATCGGCACGTACACCGCCGACAGGACCCGGGAGAGGTGGCACGCGCTGCGGGCGCTCTCGGGCCACTTCCTCGACGTCGTGCGCGGACTGCCGACGCTCCGGGCGTTCGGCCGCGCCAATCGCCAGGCTCAGATCGTCGGGGAGGCCAGCGAGCGCTACCGCAAGACCACGATGGAAACCCTTCGCATCAGCTTCCTGTCCGGCTCGGTGCTCGAGCTGGCGGCGACAATCGGCGTCGCGCTCGTCGCGGTCACGGCCGGCATCCGGTTGGTCGGCGGCAGCCTCGGGCTACAGGCGGGACTGACCGTGATCATCCTCGCTCCCGAGCTCTACCTGCCGTACCGCCGGCTCGGCGCCGAGTACCACGCGAGCGCGGACGGCCTGGCGGTGGCCGAGCGGATGTTCGAGCTACTCGATGCCCCGGCGGCCGTCGGCGCGGGCGGTCCGATGCTCGCCCCGAACCCCGCGACCTGGCAGGTGCGACTCGAGCAGATCTCGTTCTCGTACCCGTCCCGTCCCGGCCGGGTGCTGGACCGGTTCGACCTCGAGCTCTCGCCCGGCGAGGTCGTTGCCTTGGTCGGCGAGAGCGGCGCCGGCAAGAGCACGGTGGCGGCGCTGCTGCTCGGCCTGCTGTCGCCGACGAGCGGCCGGATCACCGTCGGAGACGTCGACCTGTCCGACTGCGAGCTCGACGCATGGCGGAGACTCGTCGCCTGGGTGCCGCAGCATCCAACGCTGTTCAGGGCCAGCGTTGCCGACAACATCCGCCTCGGCGACCCCGAAGCCTCGCCGCGGGCGGTCCGCGAGGCCGCGGCGCTCGCCGGCGCAGACGAGTTCATCAGAGCGCTGCCCGACGGCTACGCCACCCTGGTCGGCGACGGGGAGCGAGCGCTCTCACCGGGTGAGCGCCGCCGGATCGGGCTCGCGCGGGCGTTCGTCCGCGACGCGCCGCTGGTAGTCCTCGACGAACCCACGGCGGACCTCGATCCGCGGAGCGTCGCGATCGTGGCCGACGCGGTCCGTCGCCTGCAGGACGGGCGCACGATGCTCGTCATCGCCCACCGACCCGAGCTCGTCCAGAGCGCGGACCGGTTGGTCCGGCTGGTCGACGGCGTCGCCGTGCCCGAGTACGTCGGGAGCGCGGCGTGAGCGACGCGGCGACGCTGCGGGCGCTGCTGCGGCTCGTGACCCTGCCGCGCTGGCGCCTGGCCTGGGCGGTGCTGCTCGGTGCGCTGACCGTGCTGTTCGGCGTCGGGCTGATGGCGACGTCGGGGTATCTGATCTCGCGCGCGGCTGAGCGCCCACCGATTCTGTCGCTGATGGTCACGATCGTCGCCGTGCAGTTCTTCGGGATCGGACGGCCGTTCGTCCGCTACCACGAGCGACTCGCCTCCCACGATATGGCGCTGCGCGTGCTCGGCCGGCTCCGCGGACGGTTCTTCGAGCGGATCGAGCCGCTGGCGCCCGCCGAGCTCGACGCCTATCGCAAGGGGGATCTGCTCTCGCGGATGGTCGCGGACGTGGACGCGCTCCAGAACCTGTACCTGCGCGGAGTGGAGCCCCCGCTCGTCGCGGTGCTGGCCGGCGCCGTGTCGGTCGGCGCCGCCGTTGCGCTCCTGCCCGCGGCCGGCCTCGTGCTGGCCGCCGGGCTGATCCTCGGGGGCCTGGCCGTACCGGCGCTCGCCGGATCGCTCGGCGCCAGAGCCGGCCGACGGCAGGCGGCCGCTCGCGGTCAGCTGTCGGGCGAGCTGGTCGAGCTGCTCCGGGGCGCGCCTGAGCTCGTCGCGTTCGGCAGCGAGGAGGCTGCGGTCGACCGCGTGCGCGCCGCCGACCGGACGCTGGTCAAACTGGCTCGCCGCGACGCGTTGATCACGGGCGTGGCCGACGGCCTCGAGTTGGTGGTGACCGGCCTCACCGTCGCCGGAGTCCTCGCGGTCGCGGTTGCCGCGTCCGCGTCGGGCGAACTAGACCGAGTGCTGATTGCGACGCTGGCGTTGCTCGCGCTGGCCGCGTTTGAGGCCGTCACACCGCTCGCCGCGACCGCCCGGGATCTGTCCGCGACGCTCGCCGCCGGCCGGCGGGTGCTCGAGCTCACCGAGCGGACCGCCGCCGTTCGCGATCCGTCGAACCCGATGCCCGCGCCCGAATGGCCGTTCGAGATGGCGCTCGAAGGCGTCACTGCCCGTTATCCCCGGGAGGAGCGCCCGGCGCTCGACGGCGTCAGCATCCGGCTCGAGCCGGGCGAGCGGGTCGCGCTGCTCGGCCCGAGCGGCGCCGGCAAGACGACGGTCGCGAACCTGCTCCTGCGGTTCCTTGACCCGGAGCGCGGCCGGGTCACGATCGCCGGACAGGACGCTCGTGAGTTCCGTCAGGACGACGTGCGGCGCATGATCTCGGTCGCCGGCCAGGAGTCGCACCTGTTCTCGGCGTCGATCCGCGACAACGTGCGCCTCGCCCGCCCCGACGCGACCGACGACGACGTCGCGGACGCGCTGCGCCGAGCTCGGATCTGGGATTGGATCCGGAGTCTCCCCGACGGCCTCGATACGTTCGCGGGCGAGGAGGGCCGCGAGCTGTCGGGAGGGCAGCGCCAGCGCATCGTCCTGGCTCGCGCGCTGCTCGCCGGCGCGCCGGTGCTGGTCCTCGACGAGCCGACCGCGCACCTTGACCCGGTCACCGCGACCGAACTCGTCACCGACGTGTTCTCGGCCGCCGGCGACCGGACCGTGTTGCTGATCACCCACCGGACCGAGGGGCTCGACCTCGTCGACCGGGTGGTGACGCTGTGACGACCGCAGCTGCACACAGACGCGCCGCCGCGACCCCGGACCGTCCTGCGCAGTTCCGCTACGGCGTGGTGCTCGCGATCGTCCTCGTCACGGTCGTATTCGAGGTCCTGGCCCCCGACGCCGACTGGGCGCGCGCGGTCGCCATCGCGTTGGTGGGTGGCGCGCTCACGGTAGCGGTCGCCACCTCACGGGCGGGCGCCCAGGTACGCCGCGCCCGCATGTTCATCGTCGGTGGCGTCGCGTTCGTGGTGGTCGTCGGCATAGCCACCGGGCTCGTGAATGAGTGGGGGGCGTTCCTGGTGGGGACGCTGCTGGTCGCGCTCATCCCGATCGCCCTGGGCGGGGGGCTGCTGCGGCTGATCCGCGACAAGGGCGTCACGGTCCAGGCTGTCGCGGGGGCACTCGCGGTCTATCTGTTGGTCGGTCTGCTGTTCGCATCCGCGGTCTCGTTCGCGGCCACTGTCCAGAGTGGATCGTTTTTCGCTGAAGCGGGGCACGTCACGAACGGCGACCGCGTGTACTACTCGTTCACGGTGTTGACGACGACCGGCTTTGGCGATTACACGACGGCTACGCCTGCCGGTCACGCCCTCGCCGTGCTCGAGATGCTGATCGGGCAGCTCTACCTGGTCACCGTTATCGGAATCCTCATTGGCAACTTCGTCGGGAGAAGAAGAACATGAACGCTCGCTGGCCGATCCGAAGCGTGCTGGCGGGAACCGCCGGCACCGCCGCTCTTTCCCTTGCGTATGTGGTCGAGCGAAAGCTCCGGCCGCGCCACCAGGGCCCGCTCGACTACGACGACTCTCTCGTCCCCGGCAAGATCGTCGCCTCGATCATGCACCTGCCCCACGTCACGGGAAAGGAAGACCGCGACATCGGGTGGGCGCTGCGCTGGAGCTACGGCTCGGCGTTCGGCCTGTGGCACGGCATCTTGCGCCGCAAGGTCGGGGAGCCGTGGGCAAGCGCGATCTTCGGGGGCACGCTGATGAGCGCGACGCTGACGCTGTTCCCGCTGCTCGGACACACGCCGCCGCCGTCGAAGTGGCCGCCCGACGTTATGGCCACGTGCCTGGGCACCCACGCCGCGTATGTCGCCGCGGTCGCCGCCGTTGACGACCGGGCTCGCCGTCTGGGACTCTGAGCCGTGCTGCAACTGCGGGTGTTCGGGACGCCGCCCGCGATGGCCGCGGTCGCGGATTGCCTGCAGCAGCTGCCGGGCTCGCGGCACGTGATCCAGATGGGGAACGGAGAGCTCGGTGGCGCGCTGGTAAGCGCGGACCTCGTCGACGATGCGGTCGACGGGGCGCTCGAGCAGGTCACGCGGCTGGGCGTCCCGAGCGAGGACGTCGTCCTGATCCGACTCGAGTCGATCGGTCCCGCGGTCGCCCAGCGCCCGCTCGCGAGCGTCGTCTGGTCGGACCTGCTGAGCCAGGCCGGAGCCAACGCCCGCCCGTTCCCGCGCTACCTCGTGTTCATGGCCGCGGCGGGAATCATCGCGGCCTTCGGCGTCATCTACCAGAACGTGACCCTGGTCGTCGGCGCGATGGCGATCAGTCCCGACACGCTCCCGATCACCGCCGCCGCCACCGCGCTCGTGCTGCTGCGGTGGCGCCTGGCGGGGCGCGCGGTGGTCGCGCTCGTGCTCGGGCTGGCCATCGTATGCGTGGTCGGCGGGCTGATGACGGGAGCGTTGAACGCCCTGGATCTACTCCCCAACGGCAACCACATCAACAGCAGCTTCCTGGCCGGCCTCTCGACGGTCAACATCTCGACGCCGATCGTTGCCTTCGCCGCCGGCGTGGTCGGCATGCTCGCGCTCGAGACGAGAGCCTCATCAGCGGTCGGCGTGGCCATCTCCGTGACGACGATCCCAGCCTCGGCCTACCTGGGCGTGGCGGCGGGCGTCGGTCAGATCGATAAGGCGTGGGGCGCGCTGCTCGTGCTCGCCATCAACGTGTCGATGCTGCTGCTCGCCGGGTGCCTCACGCTCCTCGTCCAGCGCGCGATGGGCCGGACGTCGCCCGTCGAGGCCGCGGCCGCGCGCGCGCCGTGATCACCTGATCGGGGTGATGTGCGCGGGCTTGGCGGTCCGTACCGTCCAGTGGCTCATGCCCGTCGCGGTCCACATATGCCCCGACCACATGTCGAAAGACGACTACAAGCGGGTGATCGGAGACCTTGAGAAGGAGGGCATCCACGAGCCCGAAGGTCGCCTGCACCACGCCGCCTACGGCGATGACGACGACGTGCAGATGTTCGAGGTCTGGCGCTCGCAGGAGGACTTCGATGCCCACAGCGACAAGCTGTTCGCCACGCTCCAGGGCGCCGGCGTGAACGTCGACAGCG
Source organism: uncultured Solirubrobacterales bacterium (assembly GCA_963783415.1). Taxonomy (GTDB): domain Bacteria; phylum Actinomycetota; class Thermoleophilia; order Solirubrobacterales; family Solirubrobacteraceae; genus Palsa-465. The sequence goes on along the minus strand of CAWANN010000017.1, from coordinate 257,623 downwards.
TCGACGTTCACCCGCTCTATTCCGACCATCCGGATTGAGTCGCAGCGATCACCCGGAAGGGGTGACGACTCGGAGACGGCCCGCTGCGAGCATCGCGTAGCGTGAGCGCCACCACCGCTACCGGCGCCGCCGCGCCGGCGGAACCGACTGCCGAGCAGGCCGCCCAGACGATGCGGAGCAAGCGGTTCGTCGTGCTGCTCGTGATCGTCGCGATCGTCGGGATCATCGTCTCGCTGGCGACGTGGTGCTTTCTCGAGCTGATCTATCAGATCCAGCGCGAGCTTTGGACGCACCTGCCGCACGCGCTCGGATACAACAACGGTCCACCTCTGTGGTGGGCGCTCCCCGTGCTGGCGGTGGCGGGCCTGCTCGTGGCGCTGGCGATCACGCGGCTGCCGGGTGAAGGCGGGCACCTGCCGGCCAGGGGCCTGGCCGTCGGCGGCAAGCCCGTGAGCCCGATCGACCTGCCCGGGGTGGTCCTCGCGGGGCTGGCCGCGATCAGCTCGGGGCTCGTTATCGGTCCCGAGGCCCCGTTGATCGCGATCGGCGCGGGCGTGGCGTTGCTCTGCATCAAACTGGCGCGAAGGCAGACGCCACCGCAGGTGCTCGTGCTCGTTGCCGCCGCCGGCAGCTTCGCCGCGCTCTCGTTCATCTTCGACTCGCCGCTGATCGCGGCCGTCATCCTGATCGAGGCGACCGGGATCGGCGGGCCGCGGCTTCCCCTGCTCCTGCTTCCGGGACTCCTCGCCGCCGGTATCGGCACGCTCGTCTCGATCGGGATGGGGTCGTTCACGGGTCTGAGCAGCAGCGCGTACGCGCTCGGTCCTCTCGCCCTCCCCCACTTCGCTCACCCAACCATCGGTCAGTTCGGGTGGACAATCCTGCTCGCGCTCCTGATCGCGGTCGTGACCCGCGCGATCATGGTCGGCGGCCTCGGCACCTATAACGTGGTCGCGCGCCGCCTGCTGCTGTTCTTACCCGTTGTCGGCCTGATCATCGCGGGGCTGGCAATCGCCTTTCACGGCGCCACGGGCAGGAACGTCAACGAGGTGCTGTTCTCGGGCCAGGACGCCCTTCCGGGGCTTATCGAGCAGGCCGGAACATGGTCGGTGGGCGCGCTCCTGCTGCTGATCTTGCTCAAGGGCATCGCCTACAGCCTGTCGCTGGGCAGCTTTCGCGGCGGCCCGACATTCCCTGCGATCTTTCTGGGAGCTGCCGCGGGAGTCGTGGCCTCGCACCTCCCCGGTTTCGCACTGGAGCCGGCGGTTGGCGTCGGGATCGGCGCCGGGACCGTGGCGGTGCTCCGGCTACCGCTGTCGGCGGTCGTGCTGGCCACGTTGCTGACCGTCAAGTCCGGGACGGGCGACGAGCCGCTGATCATCGTCGGCGTGGTCGTTGCATACCTGGTTACGCTGCTGCTCTCGCCCAAGCCGTCGGGATCCGCCGCGCCGGCCGCCTCGGAGCAGACCGCCAAACCGGCCCGTCCCGCGACGGCCCCGCCGGCCGGGCCTCCTGTCTAGTGGTCGACTCCGAGCACGTCAGCGGTCAGCAGTTCGACGCCCTGTTCAGAGACCTCAGCTCCTGGGGCAGGTGGGGTCAGGACGACGAGCGCGGCGCGCTTCACCTATTGACCCCCGCGCGCGTCGCCGCCGCCGCCAGGCTGGTGCGCGACGGCATCACGGTGACTCTCAGCCTGCCCCTCAACACCCACGCCGGGGTCGACAATCCGAAGCCCGCCGATCACCACATGACAGCACTCGGGTCAGACGCCCCCGCGACCAACTCGGTCCACTTCATCAAGGACTACGTCGGTCTCGACTATCACAACGACGGTCACTCGCACATCGACGCGTTGTGCCATGTCGCCTACGAGGGCAATCTCTACAACGGCAGATCCGAGGGTGCGGTCACCGAGCAGGGTGCACCGGTCAACGCGATCGAGACGCTGAAGGACGGACTGGTCGGGCGTGGCGTGTTGCTCGACGTTCCCCGCGTACGCGGGGTGCCGTGGCTCGAGCCCGGCGAGCACATCTTCCGGGCGGACCTCGAGGCCGCCGAGCTCGCACAGGAGGTGAGCGTTCAGGAAGGTGACATCCTGCTCATTCGCACAGGGCACGCGCGCCGGCTGGCCGATCTGGGGCCGTGGCACACGGCGGAGGCAAAGGCGGGCTTGCACCCCACGGCGATGTCGTTCGTCGCTGAGCGGGGAGTCGCCGCGCTCGGTTCGGATGGCAACAACGACACGGCGCCAAGCAGCACCGAGGGCGTCGGATTCCCGATCCACGTGCTCGCGATCGTCGCGATGGGCATCCACCTGCTCGACTACCTGCAGTTCGAGGATCTGCGCGCGACCTGTGAAAGCAAACGGCGGTGGGAGTTCCTGTTCGTGGCAGCGCCGCTGTTTATCGTCGGTGGCACCGGCTCTCCGGTGAACCCGATCGCGGTCCTCTGAAACTAACCGCGGCCGCCCGCGCGATCGGCCGGCAGCCGCGGCAACGACGCCCTTAGACGATCAGCCGACCTGCTCGGCGGTCGGCGGCGTGAGCGCTTCCTGGAGCTTCTTCGTGTCCTCGTCGGACAGCGACGTCCGGATCACCGTTCCGCCGTATTGCTCGAGGGCCGCAATCGCCTTGTCCGGCGTGGCCTGCTCGATGACCATGAACAGCGCGGAGGTACCCGGCTTCACGTAATCCCGTACCTGCTGCTGGAACGCCTTGTCGATTCCCTTCTCGCCGAAGTGGCCGAACAGCGCGCCCATCCCGGCGCCGAACGCGAGCCCGAACACGGGAACGAAGAACAACAGCCCAAACAACAACCCCCAGAAGCCACCCCACATCGCGCCACCGCCGGCGGACGCACCACTGTGCGAGGTCTCCACGTGGTACTTGCCCTCGAGGTCGCGCGAGATCGAAGCGACCTCGTCGGCCTGGATGATCAGCTCCGACTCCAGTTGATAGACCGTCTGCCTCGCCTTCTCAGCGGTCTCCTGATCCGGATAGCCGATCGCAACCAGCGTTGCCATTATCCATTTCTCCTTTCGGACGATCGACGCCAAGCATCCGAAGATTCACACCCTCGTTCATCACCCGAAACGGATGAGCACGAGACTCAATGCGGCGGGGGCTGTCGAGAGTCCGGCGGGGGCTGTCGAGAGGCCTCGCGGATGGCGCGCTGCTTCGCCCGGCTGACCTCCGCAATCGACAGCCCCGGCGCTTCGACCACCGCGGTGCGCGCGAGCCAGTCCTGAAACCCTCGACGCCGGGAGTCGAACAGGATCGGCACGAAGCCTGCGAACAGCGGCAGCGCCGCCAGAAGCACGCCGACGCAGCGCACCACCGCCCACCGCGGCTTGACGCGCGCTCCACCGGCGCTCACGACGCGGATCTGCATCACGCGCGCACCGGGGGTCTGGCCAGTCGTGCACCAGAAGATCACGAAGTACAGGATCGAGCCGAGCGCGTACGCAACCCCACCGATCACCGCGAGGATCGTTTTCAGCTCTGACGGAATGTGGAGCAGGGACAGGATCAGCGCGGCGCCGATGCCAATGACGATGTCCACAACCGTGATCAGTGCCGCGTCGATCACGAACGAGACGATCCGCGTCGCGAGGCCGACGTAACGGAGTTCCTGAGCGTGCGGAGTCCCCGTGGGCGCCGCTACCGTGGGCGCCGCCGGCAGTCCCCCGGTCATCAGGTGCTCGCGTCAGGTTCCGGCGGAAGGACGCGCGGCTGGCGGCCGATCAGCCGCCGGGCGGCGCGCTCCATCCAGTCGTCGGCCTTGCGTGAGCGGCCCCTGACCTGATCGCCGACCTGATCGGCGAAACCGAGGCCCTGCTGGGAGATCGCGGCGGTCACCGCCGGGCTCCCGGCGATCTCGTCGATCAGATTCCAGAGGCTCTCGCTGGCGAGCAATCGCTCGAAGAAGTGGTCGAGTAGACCGCTATCGAACAGGCTGTCGATCAACTGGGCCGCGCCGTCGCTCTCGAGCGCCTGTTTCAGCGCCGCCTGGATGTGCTCGCTGTTGATGGCAACGACGACCACGCGCTCGAGCTCGTCGCTTTCCAGTACGCGATTCACGGCTCGCCGCTCCAGGCTGAGGCCGGCCCCGGCGGCGGCTTCCGCCACCCCGACGATCGGCTTCAGCGTGGCCGCGGCAGCCCGGGTGCCGAAGCCGACGACCGGACCCAGCGGTCCGAGTCTCGAGCTTCCTTTCTGGTCTTCGGACATCGTATGTGCGGACGATATTCGAGCGCGGTAGCCTCGTGGGCATCACCCAAATCAGGCGATGCCTCAGCGCCGGGGCGCGTGGACGATGACAGTGCGATCGGTGCGACGAGAGATTGGGGTGTCCAATGGGAGCTGACGAGCGAGATGGCCACGAGGACGAGGCTCAGGTCAACGCTGCTCAGACCGAGCCGCAGGAAGCCGTAGACACGGCCGCATCGGCCCCAACGGTGCCTCAGGAACCCGTAGATACGGCCTCATCGGCCCCGACCGCGCCAGCGGCCGCGCCCGCCAAGATCTCGCGGGGCCGGCTGATCGGAATCGACGTGCTGATCGGCGTGACCACCCTGCTGCTGGTCGTCGGAATCTTCGCCACGTGGGCCAATCGCCTCCTGTTCAGCCCGGACAACTGGTCGAAGACGAGCACGCAGCTGCTCCAGAACCAGAACGTCCGTAACACCACGGCGAACTACGTCGTCGACCAGCTGTACGCGAACGTGGACGTCACCGGTCTCATCAGGCAGGGCCTCCCGACCCAGTTCCAGGCACTGGCCGCGCCGGCCGCCGGTGCGCTCCGGAACGCCGCCGTCCAGGGCGCCGAGCTCGCGCTCCAGCAGCCGAGGGTCCAGCAGTTATGGGCGCAAGCCAACCGCGCCGCGGACCAGACCTTCATCGATGTCGTCAACGGGAGGAAGGGGGCGGTCGGCGTCAACCAAGGCGCGGTGACGCTCGACCTTGGCTCGATCCTCGACAACATCGCGTCGCGCCTCGGGCTGCCGTCGGACCTCACCTCGAAGCTCCCTGCGAACATCGCGACGCTTCAGGTCTTCAAGTCCAATCAGCTCAAGTACGTCCAGAACGGCGGCAAGGCGATCAAGAGCCTGGCGTTCTGGCTATTGGTCATCGTGCCCTTGCTTTACATACTGGCGCTGTTCCTCGCCAAGGGTCACCGGAGGCGGACGCTGATGACGATCGGGTTTGCCGGCATCCTCGCGGGCGTTCTGGTCATTCTCGCCCGCTCGATCCTCCAGGGGCAGGTCGCCAACTCGCTAACCAGCGACGCTTCGCTACAGGCGACGATCCATGACGTCTACGGGATCAGTACGTCGATCTTGAAGGACGTGGCCAGCGGGGTCATCTTCATCGGGATCCTGCTCGTCGCCGCCGCGTGGTTCGCCGGTCCCGCCCGTCCCGCACGCTCGTCGCGTCGGGCGATCGCTCCGTTCCTACGTGAGCAGACCGTCGCGACCTACGGGATCGTGGTCGGACTCCTCATCCTCCTGTTCATCTGGAACCCGATCCCCGCCACCGGTAAGCCGCTCGGGATTCTCGTGTTCACCGTGCTCGCGCTGCTCGGGGCGTACATCCTCATCCAGCAAACCGCGGTCGAGTTCCCCGAGGCGCGTTCCGGGGCCGCGACGCACGCGATTCGCACGCGCATGGCGAGCATGCGGGAGCGGCGCCACCAGCACGGAGGAACTCCGCAGCCGCCGGCCGCCTCCAGCACCGCCGCCCAGCTCACGCAACTCGCCGATCTGCGCGACCGCGGCGCGATCACCCCCGAGGAATATCAGTCAGCAAAGGAGAGGCTGCTCAATGGCTAAGACACGCGGAACCGCCGCAACCGTAGCCGCGGCCTTGCTCTGCGCCGGCGCGGTCGCCGCCTGCGGAGGCAGTAGCAAGCCGTCGTACTGCACGTCGGTCAGCAACCTCGAGACCTCGATCAAGGCAATTCCGAGCACGAACATCGTGCAGACCGGCCTCAATGGCCTCGAGTCCTCGCTGACCAAGGTGCAGAGCGACGCCACGACCGCGATCAACGCCGCCAAGAGCGACTTCCCGAACGAGACGAGCGCGCTGAAGAGCTCCATCGACACGCTCTCGACGACGGTTAAGCGAGCCACAAGCTCGCCCAGCGCATCGACGCTCGCTCAGATACCGAGCCAGGTGTCCGCCGTCGTGACGGCGGCGAACAACTTCCAGAGCGCGACGAAGTCGAAGTGCAGCTAGGGCACGCGGGGCCCGCGCCCAGACCGGTCAGAGACCGGTCTGGGCCACGATCCGGCCGGACTTGACCGCCTCGGACAGCGCGGCGTAGTCGGCGTCGTTCTGATCCGCGTAGGCCTTGGAGAAGTCGAGAATCGCCCGGTCGAACGAGTTGCCGCCCCCGAGGTAGGACGCGATCGCGATGCGATCGCCGCTCCGCGCGTGCGCCCGCGCCAGCGTCCAGCCGCACAGCCTGCCGTACACGGCCATTCCCTCCGGGATCATCTGCTCGATCTCGGCCGAGCCCTTCCAGTCTTTGAGCTGTCGGCCGTAGAAGTCGCGCGCGACGCCGTCCATTCCCTGTTTGATGTGAATCCAGCCGAGGAAGATGTCGCTCGCCGCCTGCATCATGCGCTGACCGACGACGACCCGCTGCCCGTGGTTCTTGTACACGCTGCGGCCGACGTGCTCCTCGAGCACCGATTCCTCGGCCTCTTTCAGCTGGAGGAACAGCGGATCGCCGCCGTCGCGACCGAAGAACAGCGCGATCCACGCCCGCGTCCCGACGCTGCCGACGCCGACGACCTTCCGCGCGAAGTCCGTCAGCCGGAACTGCTCGAGCAGCTTCCGCCGGTCCTGGTCGAGCGACTGGCGATAGACCCTGATGAGCCCGCGGAGCCACTCCAGCGCCAGCTCCCCCTCGTCCCCGCCAAGGAGCACGCGGATAGGCACGATCAGCGGCGACTGATCGACGATCTCGGCGCTCCCGTTGACCTGCTGGGTGAGCTTCGAGAACGCGGACATGCTGTCGCGAGTGTGAGCCTTGGCCAAATTCGCCTCGGTCCGCTTGACCTGAGCGGACTTGAACTGAGACTTGTACTCCTGCAGGACCGACTCGATCTCCATGTGCGCGTACCACACCTCGAGGTTGTGCATGCCGGCGAACATGCGCATCGCCGTGCGGTACTCGTTGACGGTGTCGAGCACGATCTTGTCCTGATCCTTCGCGCTGAATTCGTTGTCGCGCGCGGCGATGATCATGCTCGCCGCAAGGCGCTTGACGTCCCACTCCCAGGGTCCCGGAAGCGTCTCGTCGAAGTCGTTGATGTCGAATACGAGCCGGCGCTCGGGCGACGCGAACACGCCGAAGTTCGACAGGTGGGCGTCGCCGCAGCACTGCACGGTCAGACCGGAGCGGGGCGTCCCCGCGAGATCGTGCGCCATGATCTTCGCCGCGCCGCGGTAGAACGTGAACGGCGAGACCAGCATCCGCCCGTAGCGGATCGGGACGAGCTCGGGGACGCGCGTGCGCGCCTGGTCCTCGAGCAGATTGACCGGGTCGGCGCGATCGTGTGGCGCCCCGTACTCCGCGTGTCGAGATCGCGGAACCTCCTGGCGCGCCGCCTTGCCGCGGGCGATTCGCTCGTCGACGGTGAGATGAGGGACGGGAGTGGTTCGTGTTGTCCGTGCAAAGGTAGCCATAACCGGCGATCGTGCCATAACCCCTGCACCTTCCATCATCCGATGCGGGTGAAAGGCTCGGTCATCCTCCATTCGGGGTGATGCCCGCTCCCTCTGCCGCCACAATAGTCGCCCGCGGGCGATGCAGAACAGCGATTCATATGGCCAGGAGCTGACCTGGAGGCCCCAGCGGCCGCGATACAACGTGGTGCGCGTACTGGTCTCCTGGTTGGTCGCCGGAGTGTCGGTGTTCGTCGCCGCGGCGATCGTCCCCCACGTGAGCGTCGGCGGGTTCACGGACGCGCTGGCCGCCGCCGTACTGATCGCGGCTCTGAACGCGGTGCTTCCACCGGTGGTGGCGGCCCTGCGTCTCCCGTTCACGCTGGCGCTCGGCTTCGTGATCGTGCTCGTCCTCGACGCGCTGATGTTGCTGCTCGCCTCGCACATCACGACGAGGACAATCAGGGTCGACTCGTTCTGGTGGGCGTTGCTCGCGTCGGTGGTGATCTCGGCGACGATGCTCGTGCTCGAGGTCATCTTCGGCTCCAACGACGACGACACCTACTCGCTCAAGGTGATTCGGCGGATCGCGCGCCGGCAGGGCGGGGCGATTCGCACCGACACGCCAGGGATTCTGTTCCTGGAGATCGACGGCCTCGCCCGGCCCGTTCTCCAGCGGGCGATCCGCGACGGCAACGCGCCGCAGATGGCGAGCTGGCTCGAGCGCGGCAGCCACCGCCTCGACGAGTGGGAGCCCGATCTGAGTTCGCAGACGGGCGCCAGTCAGGCGGGGATCCTGCTCGGCTCGAACGAGGACATTCCGGCCTTTCGGTGGGTCGAAAAGGCTACGGGCAAGGTGATGACGTGCTCGTCGCCCGAGGACTGCGCCGAGATCGAGCGGCGGCTCGCGAACGGCAACGGGCTGCTCACCGATAACGGCGCGAGCCGCGGGAACCTATTCTCCGGCGAGGCCGACGCGATGATCCTGACCGTCAGCCGGATGGGCGCCGAGAAGAAGGCCAACCCGGGGTATCGCGCGTTCCTCGCCAACGGCTTCAACGTAACCCGGCTGCTTGTTTTGTTCTTCTGGGAAGCGGTGCTCGAGAAGCTGTTCGCTATCCGGCAGCGGCGGCGGAAGGTGTGGCCCCGCGGCTACCGCGGTGGCCGGTACCCGTTCCTGCGCGCCGCGCTGTGCGTCGGCGTGCGCGACCTGATCGTGTTCGGCGTGCTTACCGACATGATGCGCGGCCGGCCCGCTGTCTACGCGACCTTCTCGAGCTACGACGAGGTCGCCCACCACTCCGGTCTCGAGCGTCCCGACACGCTCGAGGCGCTGCGCAAGCTCGACCAGCAGTTCGGACGGATCGAACGCGCGCGGTGGTTCGCACCGCGCCCGTACGAGATCGCCGTGCTATCCGACCACGGCCAGACCCAGGGTGCCACGTTCAAGCAGCGCAACGGCTACGACTTGCACGAGTTCGTCGAGCGTTCGATCGCGGGTGGAAAGGTCGCGCGTCTCGCGACTGGCGATGAGAACGACGCAGCGGTCGGCCACGCCGTGGCGGAGGCAACCGGTCGTCCAAGCGAGGACGGCTCCCGTCGTGACGGCGTCGGCGAGGACACGGTGATCGTGCTCGCGTCGGGGAACCTCGGTCTGATCTACCTCATGGACACGCCCCGGCGGCTGTCGCAGGAGGAGATCGACGAGCGTCATCCACGCCTGCTGCACGCCCTGCGCAACCACCCGCACATCGGTTTCCTGCTCGTCCGCTCGGAAGCGCACGGACCGGTGGTACTCGGCGCGCACGGCACCCGCTACCTGGCCGACGACACGCTCGACGGCACCGACCCGCTCAGCCCATTCCCGCCCAGCGCGGCGGACCACCTGCGACGGACCGACGGGTTCGAGCACGTCGCCGACATCATGGTCAACAGCTTCTACGACGCGGACGTCGAGCAAGGGTGCGCGTTCGAGGAACTGATCTCGTTCCACGGGGGGCTCGGCGGACCGCAGACCCAGCCGTTCATCCTCCACCCCGTGACGCTGCCGATGCCGGAGCACCGCGTGGTCGGCGCCGCCGCGGTCCATGACCTACTGCTGGACTGGCGGCGGTCGCTACAGAACGATGAGCGGCCTGGGACGCCGCGCGCAGACTCCTCGAGTGCCCAGAGTCCGCCGGCGGCGTCCCACAGCCGAGGTGACGGTTAGGACGTAGCGCCGGCCTGCTCGGGGGTCGGCGGCTGCAGCGCCTCCTGGAGCTTCTTGGTGTCCTCGTCGGACAGCGAGGTCCGGATCACGGTCCCGCCGTACTGCTGGAGCGCGGCGATCGCCTTGTCGGGCGTGACCTGGTCGATCACCAGGAACAGCGCCGAGGTGCCGGGCTTCAGGTACTCGCGGACCTGCTCCTGGAATGCCTTGTCGATGCCTTTCGACCCGAAGTGGCCGAACAGCGCTCCCATACCGGCGCCGAGCGCTAGCCCGGCGAACGGGATGAAGAACAGCAGACCGAACAAAAAGCCCCAGAAGCCGCCCCACCATGCACCGCCGCCCGCCGATGCGCCACCGTGCGACGTGCTCACGTGGTACTTGCCCTCCAGATCGCGCGAGATCGCCGCGACCTGCTCGGCCTGGATGATCAGGTCCGACTCGAGCTCCCTGACCGTGCCTCTGGCCTGCTCGGCGGTCCCTTGGTCCGGGTACGCAATCGCAACAAGCGTTGCCATTAGGGGTGAATCTCCTTTCGATGGGTGATCCTGTCCCGGTTGTGGCCGAGGCAGACGCGACGTCCGCGCGCGAGCCAAGCATCTGAGCGGCCGCAATTCGCGTCATCACCCGAAACGGATGAGCGCTCCCAGCCGGTCGGGGCACCCAGACCGAGCACCACGACACTCGCGCGCGGCCGCGCGCTAGTGCGCCGGAACTCGCGGATAGCCCGAACCTCTCGCCGCTCGACCCCCGGCGTGTTCGAGTTGCGAGTTTCTCGGGTTCCGGGGAAGGGGTAGCGCCGGCCCCACCGCGACCCCGCCGAACAACGCACAACCTGGTTAAGGCCCGAAATCTCCCCACCCGCAGCGCGCCACCGGGACATAAGCATCCGGCACACGCTTATGTCCCGACGCCCCGCAAACGGCGCGCTTCAGCCCTCGCGCGGGACGACGCGGTCGACCTCGACCTGACCTCCCTCGTGCGTGTCGAGATAAACGACGTACGCCTTGGGCGGTCCTCCGAACCACGAGCTGGTCTCGTCCTGGCCGACGAAGTCGGCCGCCCGCTGCCCGCCGCCCTCCTCGATCACCCAGATCGGCTGGCCCTTGTAGAACGGCGTGAAGCTCATGGCCGCACGCCCTCGGTCACGTCGACCCCCCGTGCGTCCCGTGGGTCGGGCGGCGCGCCACGAATCAACAGGCTGATCAGCGCGCCGATCCCTCGCCACGGCTGGTCGGGCTCGAGTGCGGACGGCGAAGCGCCCGGATGGTGGGGCGCAATCCTGACCCGCAGCGCGCCGGGACGCGTCCGGAAGCGAAGCGGGGGATCCAGGAAGATCGCCTCGCCGTCGATTCCGGCCGCCACCTTGGAGCCGGAGGCGATATCGAACATCGGGGTGGTCCACTGCTCCATCGCGAGCCGGCGTCCGACCGCGCCGTCGGCGCCCGACTTGGTCGGTGCGAGCACCGTTACACCGAGGACCGCCTTGTCGAGCCGCGGGCGCGTGCCCGATCCGAGAACCCGGCCGAGCCGGTAGGCGTTGTTGGAGATAAGGACCGCCGCGGCGGACTGCTCGCCTTCCGGGCTGTTCCACAGCAGATCGGGTGGCTTGGCGTCCGGCCCGACGGAGTCTGGAACGGTCTCGAGCAGCGTGTGCAGCTTGGCCTCCCTGTATCCGGGCCGCTGCACGGCCTCGGCATACAGTCCGAGCGAGACGTTGTTGACGAACACGCGCTCGTTGACCTCGGCGAGGTCGACGCGCCGCTCGCCGCCGTTGACGAACGCATCCAGCGCGCCTACGACGTCGTCCCGGTCGACGCCGAGGTCGAGCGCGAAGTGATTCCGCGTGCCCGCAGGTATGCATGCATACGGCAGATCTAGCTCCGCGGCGACCATCGCGACGACCGCCTGCGAGCCATCTCCGCCGGCCATCGCGAGCGCGTTGGCGCCGTCGGCCACCGCGCGCCGCACGAGTTCCTCGAGATCCTGTCCGCGCTGGAGCTCGATCGGGTCGATGCCGCGCTTGCGAGCCTCGTCGGCGAGGTGGAACCGCTCGGCCTTGCCTCCGCCCGACTTCGGGTTGTAGAACAGGACGGGTTTGGTCGGCCGCTCGGCCGGCGGCAGATCTGCGTGTGGCTGGAATGCCTGGCGGGCCGCCCCCAAAGCCGCGATGACCGCGAGCACAACGACCGCGTCCTCGATCACACGCGCCTGGAGGATGACGAGCGCGACCGCGCCGGCGAGAAACAGCGCGGCGGCGAGCAGGCCGGCGGCGCGTGCCGCGCCGCGCCGGCAGATCCCGAGCCATGCGCAGCACCCGGCGAGGATCACGCAGGCGAGCACCGCGAGACCGCTCGGGAAGTGAGCGATCGCCGTGTCGACCGCGAGCACGATCGCCAGCAGCGCCAACAGGAGCGCGACCGCCGACCACAGCCTGCGGACGGTCACTCCGGGGTCCTGTTCGACTCGATCACTGGCTCCCCTTTCACAGGGAGATGCTGCGCCGCCGTCCGCCTCCGTTCATCACCTGATTGGGATGAGGTCCATAACGCCGCACGGCGGGGTGCGAGCCCCTCCTCGCAGAGGCAGGAGTGCACTATTGCCCGTTCTCCCGGGCGGTGGGATCTTGAACGCGTTAGGACGGGCGGCGCGTGGACCCGTCAGGCACAAAACCGGAGGACTGCAATGTCTGTTGGCGCATCACCCCAGGCGACCAGAGGGGCCGCCGGGTACGACGACTATGCGGACCAGGACCGCGGTTACGGCTGGGTCGCGTTCGCGGGCGTGCTGCTGCTGATGCTCGGGACCCTCAACGTAATCGAGGGGATCGCCGCGATCGGCAACGCTCGCTTCTTCGTGAACGGCCAGCATTACATCTTCGGCGACCTCAAGACATGGGGTTGGATCGTGCTCTGCATCGGCGCGCTTCAGCTCGCCGTCGGTCTTGGCGTGTTCGTCAAGAACCAGCTTTCGCGATGGGCCGGCGTGGTCGTGCTGGGGGCGAACGCGATCGCCCAGCTGCTGATGATCCCGGCTTATCCGTTCTGGTCGCTGGCGCTGTTCACGCTGGACATCGTCGCGATCTACGGGCTCGTCGCCTACGGCCAGCGCATCGGCCAGGCCTGACCCGCAGCCCCAGCCTGATCCCGCCGGCCCGGCGCGCGTGAGGCCTGCGTCGGGCCGGTTCGCGTTCGTCCGCGGCTTCGGCGCCGGGATCGTGGCGTCCGGGCCAAGTCAGACAATCGCGGGCTGATGACGACGCCCTCGCCTGCGATGCGCCTCGGCGATCACGACCGCGCTCGCGCGCTCCAATTGCTTTCGCTCGAGTTCGGCTCGCGAGACGAGTTCTACGATCCGCGGCTCGCGTACCGGCGGCTGTTCTCCGAGGTGTTCGGGACGTTCCTGCTGGTGTTGGCCGCCGCGGGAGGCGGCATCCTTCACGCCAAGGGACAGATCAGTCTCGCCGCCGCGGTCATCGCGCCCGGCCTGACCGTGATGGCGGTCATCCTGTTCATGGGGGCGGTGTCGGGCGCGCACCTGAACCCGGTGGTCTCGCTGGCGTTCGCGTTGCGCAACGACTTCCCGCGGCGCCGCCTGCTCAGTTACGTGGTCGCTCAGCTCGTGGGCGCCGCCCTGGGTTGTCTGTTCCTGCTCGCGGTGTTCGGGAACGTCCAGCACCTTGGTGCGACCCTCCCGGGCCCCGGGTATGACAACTGGCAGGCGCTGATGATGGAGATCGCGTTGACCGGCGGGCTCGTCAGCGTGATCCTCGGCACCGCCTCGGCGGCGCAGAACGTCGGCACGATCGGCGCACTCGGGGTGGGCGGCTACGTCGCGCTCGCCGGCCTGTGGGCGGCGCCGGTCAGCGGGGTGTCGATGAACCCCGCGCGCTCGTTCGGGCCCGCGCTGGTGAGCGGTGACTGGAGCAGCTATTGGGTCTACGTGATCGGTCCAGTGGTTGGCGCGTTGCTTGCGGTCGGCTTCGCGGTCATCCTCCGGGGGCCCGGCGGCGACCCGCTCTCGCGCGCCGCCGGATCGGGCAAGCTCGAGTAGCCGCGGGGAGGCTCGTCATCCCGACGGGATGACGACCGATGGCCCGAATACGAAGAGGCTACGGGCGTGGACCCGGCGACGCTCGTACTGCTGGCGCTGGCGGCCGCCGTCTACCCGACGCTCCTGGCCGGCGTGATCCTGATCCTGGCTCAACCTCGGCCCCTGCGCATGCTGCTCGGTTTCCTGGCCGGCGGATACATCATCAGCATGATCGCCGGCATCGCGATCGTCCGCGCACTCGAGTCCTCGGGGGCAGTCGAGACATCCCATCACTCGACCAAGCCGATCGTTTCGATCGTCGCGGGCGCGGTGTCCCTGGCCGTCGCCTGGGGAATCTGGAGCGGCACGATCAACCGCGGACTGAGCAAGCACAAGCGACGCAAGCGAGCTCCGGAGACCCCGAAGAAGCCCTCGATGACCAGCCGAGCGCTGTCCCGCGGATCGGTCGCGATGGCGTTCGTCGCGGGCACGATCCTCAACCTGCCCGGCGTCTGGTACCTCGAGGCCCTGACCCAGATCGCCAAGGCGATGCCGTCGACCGTCTCGGCGCTGCTCCAGCTGCTCGTGTTCAACGTGATCATGTTCGCGCTGGTCGAGATCCCGATCGTCGCCTACGTGGTGAACCCGCAGGGCGCGGCCGGCCTCGTGGAGCGCGCCTCGAAGTGGGGTCACGAACACTCCCGGGAGGTCGCGATCGCGGTGGCCACGATCGTCGGCGTGTGGCTGGTTGCGAAGGGAATCATCGCGCTGTGAGCGCGCCCCGATGAGCGGCTACGTGGAGCTGCCCGAGGGCTGGACGCGGGTCTCGTCGTCGGGACCGGGGCCGTTCGTCACGACCGAGATCGTGCGGGCCCCGGACGGCAGCGAGCAACGGTGGGAGTCGCGCCGGCACCGCAAGCAGTCGCCGGCCAGGCAACGCCGCCCGACCGACGCAAGCCAGGCGACCGAGGAATCGGTTTGGTGGCGACCACGCCGGCGCGGCTGGTGGATGGCGGTCCTGTTCGTGATCGGGGCTGTGTGCTTCACCATCGGGGGGATCGCGTCGCAATGGGCTGCGACGCCGCGGTCGTGGATCGGCGTCATGTTCTTCGTCGGATCTCTGTTCTTCACCTCGGCCGCCTATCTGCAGTACGCCGAGGCGGTCAACGCCGAACGCGGCCTCGGACCCCGTACCCATCCACCTCGCTGGCGGCCGGCATCGTGGGAGCCAGAGCGGATCGACTGGCTGGCGACGGTCGTGCAGCTGATCGGCACGCTTCTGTTCAACATCAGCACGTTCGCCGCGTTGCATCACAACCTGACGACCGAGCAGACCAACGCGCGCGTGTGGGCGCCGGACGCGTTCGGGTCGATCGCGTTCCTGATCTCGAGTGAGCTGGCGTTCGCGGAGGTCTGTCATCGCTGGTTCTCGTTCCGGAACCGGACGCTCGCGTGGAAGATCGTCGCGCTGAACCTGCTCGGGTCGATCGCGTTCGGCGCGTCCGCGATCGCCTCGTTGGTCGAGCCGTCCTCGGGTGAGCCCGTCAGCGCCCGGATCGCCAACGCGGGCACATCGGTGGGCGGTCTCTGCTTCCTGATCGGCGCTCTGCTGCTGATGCCCGAAGCGGCCAAGGCGCAGCGCGCCGCCGAGGCGGAAGCGACGGGCGACGACCATCTCGCGTCGACCTCAAGCCAAACGCAGTAACCGCCGATTCTGTGGGAACCAACGGGGGTAAGGTCGGACGACATGCACGACGAAGGACTTCTCGACGATCACGCATTGACGATGGGGCCGCCGGTCAGGACGGGACAGGCCCGTCTGGTTCTGCTCGCCGCGGTGCTGACTGCGCTGATCAGCGCCAGCGTATGCGTCGCCGCGATCCTCGCCCCGGCCCCCGCCGTGGCGATCCCGCTCGTCGTCGCGATCTGTGTCGGATGTCCGATGTTCGCCGGCTGGGAGGTCCCGAACGCGCTCGCCGCGCTCCGCGCCAACCGCGCCGGCAAGGCGCTGGCCAAGCTCCGCCGAAGCCTCGACCGGCTGCCCGAGACCGAGCATCCGCTCGGCTTCTAACCGTCAGCGACGACCGCCCATCACCTGTTCGGGATGATGCGCACGGCCTGACCGCGGCCGAACCTCACCACCGTGCCCGCTCTTGCGCTCGCGGTGGTCGCGATCGCGGCACCTGACTCGCTCAACCCCTCGCTGATCGTCGCCGCCGTGTTCCTCACGCTTGGCGCGCACCCGATCCGTCGGTCGCTGCTGTTCACGATCACGGCATTCGTGGTGACGCTCGCCGGCGGGTTGGCGATTGCGCTGGGCCTCGGCGATCTAATCCTGTCGCTGCTCCCGAAGCTTTCCCGGACCGCGAAGTACGACGTGATCGTCGCGGTCGGGGTGCTCGTGATGATCGGCGGCGCGGTGATCTGGTGGCGTCGTGACGCGCTCGCTTCCGAGCCCTCGGACGTGCACCGGGACCCCGGCGGCTCGGCCGTGCTCCTGGGCGCCGGCGTCGCGGGCCTCGAGTTGCTCACAGCGTTCCCTTACTTCGCCGCGATCGCGATGGTGATCGGCTCGTCGGTGTCCGCACCCGGCAAGGTCTTCCTGCTCGTCCTTTACAACGTCATCTACGTGCTGCCGCTGATCGCGATCGTCGTCGTGCGGGCGATCATGGGCGAGAAGGGCTCAGAGATGCTGATCCCGGTCAGCGCGTGGATCGAGACGCACTGGCCCGTCGTCGCGGCGCCGATCGCCTGCCTGGCGGGGGCCGCCCTGACCGTGTACGGGATCGTCCAGCTGACCTGACGCACTCCGGTTCTTGTAGCTACGTCACAACAACCGGCGTGCCGAGGCGGGGCCTGGTCGAGAAACCCTCCATATATGTGCGTTTCTCGACCAGCCTCGGCTTGATCGTGGGCAACGCCGGACGGGGCGCGATGGTCGGTTGTGCGTTCCTCACAACCCGGGCTCGTGCGACATGATGCTCCAAGCCGGTGATCCGGGGTGTCTCGGCCGCGCTGCCAAACGGCGGACGGTCTCGTCCCTTCCCGGTGCCTGCCCGTCGACTTGACCGCCCCTAACGCGACCGCGGCGGCGGGCCCGGATAGTTCGGATCGTCCGGCCCTCCGGGGCCCCGATAGTTCGGATCGTCGGGCTCGCCGGGCCTGCGATAGGTCCGGTCGTATGGCCCTGGTGCACCGGCGGGTTGAGCCCGGCTGCCGCTGTTGCGCCCGAGCTGGAAGACCGCGACCGCGACACCCACTGCGCCGAGCCCGATCAGCACCCAGACCCACCACGCCACGCCGCTGCTGGACTTGCTCTCCGTCGTAGGCGTGGTCCCGCTGATGACGCTGGTCGTGTTGTTCTTGATCGTCTCCGTCTGAGTGAAGCTCTTCGTCGACGTCTCGGTCGTCGTCTTCGGGGGCTCGGTGATCGTCGTCGACACCGTCGTGGTGGTCGTATCGGTCGATGGTGTGGAGCTAGTCGTCGTCTGGCCCATGGCTGGGACCGCCCAGGCCACCAGCGCCCCGGCGACGAGCGCGACCGTCACAGCAGCCGCAAGCTTGCGCGTGCGCTTCACAACCGCGAGCCTCGCATTCCTCGACGCCGCGGGCAACACGGCGAACATGCGTCACGGCGGGAAGCCTGCACCACCGTTTCCCGCGCCGGTCTGGACGGATGCCTCGATCCCTGCAAGAGTTGCACGTTACACCGATGACCACCGAGACCGCCGAGACCGCGGACACTCGAGCGGGTTGGTCCGCTCTCTTCCGGGACGCGTTCAACCAGTCGCGGAATGCGATGGTGCTCCTCGACGAAGAGCGCCGCCACGTCGAAGTAAACGGCGCGTACGTCCAGCTGCTCGGGTACCGGCCCAGCGACCTGATTGGACGGCCCGTCACGGAGCTCCGCGCCGACGGGGCGACCGTCTCGCCCGAACGCTGGCACGCCGCCTTGCACCAGAAGCAGTTCACGGGCACGATCGAGATGTTGCGCGCCGACGGCGGGCACGTGACGGTGGAGTTCGCGGGTCACCCGGAGATCGTCACCGGCCGCCAGCTCATTCTGTTCGTGGCCCTGAGGACGGCCCGCGGAGCGCGGCTTCGCGAAGACGGTGCGCAACTGTCGGCGCGCGCAGACCTCTCGCAGCGCGAGCTTCAGGTGGTGAAGCTGCTCGCGGAGGGATATAGCGGGCCGGAGGTCGCCGATGAGCTGCGAATCGCACACAACACGGTTCGCACCCATACGCGCAACGCGATGACCAAGATGAATGCGCGCTCACGCGCCCAGCTCGTCGCGAAGGCGCTGGCCGAGTGCGCGTACTGGTAGCCGACCGGGTAAACCGTTTCTCATCCCATTCGGGGGATGTCACGACCCCGATCCGCCGGGATGATGCGGCCGATCAACTGAGAGAACGATGTCGTGAGCGAAGCCCGGGATCTCCTCCGCCGTCTGGCGGCACACGACGAACCCTCGCTGCGGTCGGCGATGGCGCCGACGCCGGAGTTCGAGCGCGGATACGCGCTGACTACACCGGCGCTCGACCGGAGGACCAGAGTCCTTGTTCGCTTGGCCGCGCTGATCGCGGTCGGCGCCTGCACCGAGTCGCTCCGCTGGGCGGTCGAGCTCGCATCGACGACCGGCGCCGACGATGACGCGCTCGCGGCGGTGCTCGTCGCCACCGGCTCTGCAGCCGGCGCGGCTCAGCTCGTCGAGAGCGCACCACGGCTCGCGCTCGCCCTCGGGTTCGATGCGGCCACCGAGAATCAGGCGGCGGATCCGCTACTGCCCTAGGAGGCCCGCGTCGGACGCGCGCATCACGGCTTCCGACCGGGAAGCCGCACCGAGTTTGCGGTACACGGCATGCGCCTGGGTCTTGACGGTGTTGGCGGACACCCCAAGCTGGGCCGCGATCTCGCGGAATGATCGGTGGCTCGGCAGGAAGCGGAGGATGCGCAGCTCGGCGATCGTGAGCGATGACGGTCCGGCCAGGCTCGTCTCGGCGAGCTCGTCCATATAAGACCACGCGTCGTCGAACCAACGCGCGAAGATCACCGCGCCGGACGTCCGGCGCGCGAGCCGTGAGGCCTCGGCCAGCAACGTGCGCGCCCCGACGACGTCAGCTAGCCACAGCGAAGCGTGCGCGAGCAGGATCCGCGCCTCCGCGCCGTACCACGGGATGAAGTCGCCGAGCACGGCTAGCAACTCGATCCCGCTGCGCAGGTCGCGCTTGGCCTCGTCGGCGCGTCCGTGGTGCGCGCGGGTGGCGGCTGCCGCGGCAAACGCGAGCGCGCAGATCGGGTACTCGGCCAGACCGCGTTCCTCGATCATGCGCTGCGCCCTGTCGGTCAACTCGGCCGCCGTGTCCCAATCCTGCTGCTCGATGGCGATCATCGCGGCCTGGGCAAGACACAGCGCCGTGATGCTGGGCGCGGTCGCGGCACTCAGGTCGGCCCCTTCGTCGAGCAACCGCACGGCGCTCACGGAATCCCCGCTCAGATGCACGGCGGTGCCACGCAGGAACAGGCACACGGGCCGCCACGGGCTGTCCTCCGGCTCGAGTTCGCAGGCGCGCTGGGCCGCCTCCCCCATCCCGCCGACGCCGGCTCGACCGACGATCGCCTCGATCCCCGCGAGACCGGCGCGAAGCGAACGAGGACCGCACGCGCTCCGCTTCCGCTCCGCCGCCGCCGCAGCGGCGACCGCGAGGTGTCGGGCCTCCGCGGCGTTGCCGGCCGCGAGGAAGCTGTGGGCCGCGGCGAGCGCGAGCGGCGCGTAGCTGCCGAGCTCGTCACGGGTGAAGCCGGCGAGCCAGCCCTGAACGATCTCGTTACGCCCCTGGGTCACGTACGCGACGATGCTCGCCCACAGCAGATCTCCCGCGTGCACGAGATCTCGCGCGGATACGGCATGGGCGATCGCCTGGTCGGTTTCGCCGTGGGCCTCATACCACGCGCACGCGCGTTCATGGAGCGCCTGCACGAGCTCGGGCGCGGTCCTCCGGAGCTCAGCTCCCAATGCGTCCCGAAACAGCCCGTGCCAGCGAAACACCTCGTGAGCCGGATCGAGCGGCCGCAACAATGGCACCGCTTTTTCGAGCCGCCTGAGCGTGAGCGCGGATCCGCGGGCTTCGAGCAGCGCATCGCACACCGGTCCCGACAGCTCTTCGAGCACCGACGTCCGGACCGCGAACTCCATCAGGTCGGCCGGGAGGACCGAGAGAACCTCGTCGCGGAAGTACTCAGCGAGATGGTGATCGTCGCCGCGCACGCGGCCGAGCGCGCCGGCCGCGTCCGTCTGGTCGCCCACCGATAGCGCTGCGAGATACAACCCGACGGGCCACCCTTCGGTTCTCCTGACGAGGGCCTGCACGGTGGTGAACTCGACTTCGAGGCCGGCCTGGCGCAACAAGACCGAGGCTTCGGCGGGCATCATCGCCAGGTCCGGGCCACGGACCTCGATCAGCGCACGGCGGGCACGCAGCCGTCCCAGCGGAAGCGGAGGCTCGGTCCTGGAGCTGACCGCGACGGTTGCGCCGTCTGGAAGCTCCGCCAGCAGAAGCTCGAGCAGATCCCGAACGACCTCGGGGGAAGCCAGATGTGCGTCGTCGAGCACGACCACGCCCTCGCCACGATCATCCGCGGGTCCGAGGATCGCGTCCGCGCCCGAGGCGAGATCAACCGACGCGAGCGTGTCAGCGGCGAGCCACACGAACGGTCGTGGGTCGTGCTCTGCCCACTCCGAAAGCAGGCTCGACTTGCCGTACCCCGGCGGAGCCACGATCACCACGAGCCTCGCACCCCGGGAACCAGCCAGGCGGCGGACGAGCGTCGTGCGCCTGACGAGTCCATCGCGGGTGCGCCGCGCCCCCCGTCCGGGTATGGACCCCGCCTTCGCTGGATCGGCGGTGGTCTTCGTCGGGGACTGGCGGCGCAGGCCTGGGGCTGTTGCGGCGGGTGGCATCGGGACGCATGGCAGCGCAGCGGCGCCGCTGCCGTTAACAACCTCTCCGAGCGGCGGTCCCGGAGCAAGGAGGTCCACCCCCGTCTTCCAGAAGGCGGACACCACGGTCAGGATTCACGTGCGCAGGCGCGGACGCGCGCAGGGGCGCCGGGCCCATATCACCCGGATCGGACGATGAACGCCCCACCATCGGCACCTAGCGTCGCGTCTGTGGATGAAACGGAACGCCTCCTCCGCCGGTTGGCGCTCAACGACGAGGAGTCCGTCGGGATGGTTCTCGCCAGTGGGTCCGACGCCGGCGGGACCGCGGTACTCCGTCCGAAGGTCGATCTGCTCGTCCAGCTGGGCGCGCTCCTGGCCCTCGGCGCCGCCACAAGCTCGCTGCGGGCGACCGTCGATCGCGCGATCGAGGCCGGCGCGACGGAAGCCGAGATCGTCGGGGTGCTGATCGCCGTGGCCCCTGCGGTCGGACTCGCACGAGTGGTATCCACGGCGCCCCGGTTGGCGCTGGCGATCGGTTACGACATCGAGGCCGACGAGTGAGGCGCATCCGACTCAGCGGCCAATCAAGCAGGCGACGATAGGAGGCGTCCATGTCCCCCGCGACATATCAGACGATCAAGCTGAGCAAAGGTAGGCACAATTCGCCCAACGAGGGCGCATGCGTGATGGAGCTCGCGTCGATGCTCGCGGGCGAGCCGTTCAGCGACCATCCCGTCTCGGTCTGCCCCGTGATCGGTTCCTGCCTGAGGGCGTACAACGACTGGATCGACGACGACCGTCGTCAGGACCTGTATCGGATCGCCTCGAAGGTCGTCGGTACCCGCTCAAGGCAGGAGATCCAGCGCGCTCGCGCGGACCGGGTCACCGCGTGGATCGGGGAAGCCGCCCACCGGCGCTGGACTCGCTTCCTGCTCGTCCGGGGCATGTTCGCGTTGATGCTCTGGCCACAGCCCGACGACCTCGGGAGCCGCATGGTCCAAGCGGTCGCGCGGCGCCGGCGGGGTTCCCACCACGAGGTACTCGGCCTGATCGACGAGCTAGTCGAGATGGGAGCAGCGTCGAGCGTCGAGCACGCCGGCGGTTACGTCGGCGATCATCGCTCCGATCACGGCGCCGGCGAGCACGTCGCCCGGGTAGTGAACGCCGGTGTGCACGCGCGAATAAGCGACTAGCGCCGCCAGAGCGTGCAGCGGGATTCCGGCCACGGGGAGCACGCTGCCCACACCGCCCGCGAACGCGACCGCAGCCGCCGTGTGCCCGGACGGGAACGACCGTGACGTCGGCATCTCGACGTGCCGTGCGGCGGGCACCTCCTCGCCGACGCGGTCCGGACGCGGACGTCGTCCGAGCGGCTTGACCACGAGGTTCACGAACGCGGACGTGCCCGCCACCGACGCCAGGCCTATGAACGCGGCGCGGCGCCCCTTCGCGCCGCCGGCTATCGCGAGCACAGCGCCCGACGCCATCGACAGGCGGGAATAGTTGGCGGCGTGTGAGAGCCGGCGCATCGCGCTGTCGAGTCGCGGCGTCGGCGTGTCGGCGATCGCGCCGTACACGGCGACGTCCAGCCGCTCGGCCTCATCGAGCCAGGACACGTGTCGAATGATGGCGTCGACGGCGTCGCGGCGCATCGCCCGGATCGGATGACGCCGGCCCCTGGCTAAGGCCGGGGCGCCGGTTCGCCGCGATCTGCGTCACCTGCCATTTGACGCGCGCGGCCCGGACCGCGGCATGTCGCGCCTGCCCCACATGCGCCGTTGCCACGCCGACCGTCGGGGCGGCCCCGTTGTCAGGTTGTGCAGGTCGCCAGTGCTCGCATCGACCGTACTAGAGCGTCGTGCGCTCCCCCGGGGCGAGGACGCGCACGTCGACGTGGGGCGCGTATCGCTTGGTGAGCTCGGCGAACTCGCGCGCCGGCCGCTCCGGATCGGGTGCGCGTCTAGCCGGGCGGGCGAGCGCGAACGTACCCCAGTGAATCGGGATTGCGATTGCTGGGGCGATCAGCGCCGCCGCCTCGGCGGCGCTCTTCGGGTCGAGATGGCCGGCGCCGACGCTGGACCCCCACCCCCAAACCGGTAGCAGCGCGACATCGACCGCTCCTCGCAGCTCCGCCATGCCCGCGAACAGGTCCGTGTCCCCCGCGAAATAGACCGCGCTGGAGCCGCGGATCACGTATCCGACGGGCTCTGCGGCCGGTCCGAACGGCCGCCGCCGATGGTCGTGGACGGCCGCGGTGGCCGAGATCCGCAGTCCACCGACGCCGAGCTCATTTCCCGGATGGAGCTCGCGCACGTCTCGGAGCCCGTTGCGCGCCAGCCACTCGCGCGCCGGATACGGAGCGAGCACGGGGCCGGACCGCTCGACCGTACGAAGCGTGGGAAGGTCTGTGTGGTCCGCGTGCAGGTGAGAGAGCAGGATGCAGTCGACCGACCCAACGAGGTCGACATGTGGGACGATCCGCACGAGCGGTCCGATCCGGTCGCGCAGCACGGGGTCGGTGAGCGTCCGCACGCCGTCGATCTCGACCAGCACCGTGGCATGACCGAGCCAGGTAATCGTCAGTGCGTTCGACGCCACGTCGGATTCCGACTCGCGCGAGACCTGAGAGGTCATCGCCGTTGATTGCAGCGAAGCCGCGGCGCCCCGTCATCGTCCGATCGGGGTGACGCTGACCGGCGATCGAGGCTTGGACCGAGCGCCGACGTCCTTCGGCGGACCAACTGTGGTGCACACTTGTTGCGGCGTGAGAGGCGCGCGCCCTTGTGAAGATCTCGTGACCGGAGCACGATTGAGCAAAGGGGCGCAGCGGAGGAAAATAGTGAGTACGAGCGTGCCGCAGGACATACGACTGGCCAGTGATGACCTCACCCGGCAGATCCGGGTCGTGGTCGCCGAGGACTCCTACGTGATCCGGGAGTTCCTCACGGCCACGCTGAGCGCCGCCACCGACGTGGAGCTGGTGGCGGTCTGCACCAACGGTAAAGAGCTCCTGACCGCGATCAACGCCTGGGACCCCGACGTCGTCCTGACCGACATCAGGATGCCGCCGTCCGGGGCTGAGGAGGGCGTCCGGATCGCGAGGTCGCTGCGCGACACCCACCCCGACATCGGCGTCGTTGTGCTCAGTCAATACGCCGAGCCCGCGTACGCGCTCAGCCTGCTCGAGCAGGGGACGGGTGGGCGCGCCTACCTCCTGAAAGAGAGGATCCGCAACAAGGAGCAGCTGCTCGATGCGATCAAGGCCGTCGCACGAGGCGGCTCGGTGATCGATCCGATCATCGTCGACGTTCTCATCGAAGCTCGTTCGCGCGCGGCGAAATCACAGCTCTCTCAGCTGACCGCGCGCGAGCGCGAGTTGCTCGCCGAGATCGCCGCGGGAAAGAGCAACAGCGCGATCGCCGAGTCGCTGGTGCTCACCAAGCGCGCGGTCGAGAAGCACGTGAACTCAATCTTCTCCAAGCTCAACCTCCCCGAGACTCAGGACGTCAGCCGCCGTGTGAAGGCGACGCTGATCTTCCTATCCGAAGAGGGCCTCGACGGCTCCTGATTTCGTCGTGGCGGCCGGCGCAAGGGCGGTTTGGGGGATGCCCGCATCCCCGTTGAGATGGTGCACGCACCACAACTTCGCGGCATCTGGAAACACCACACAGACGCGCTAGCTTAGTGCGCGCCACGGAAGGCCCAGCCGTAAAAGTCGAGGCGCCGTGACGCATACGTATGTCCACCCCTCGTCCGAGGGCGCTCAACCAAGACAACCCATTCGCCTCGTGATCGGCGAGGACACGTTTCTGATGCGCGAGGCGCTCAAGCGGATCGTGTCCGGGTTCGACCACGTCGAGGCGGTGGCCTTCTGCGGCGATCGCGATTCGCTGACCGCCGCCATCGAACGGGAACGACCCGATGCGGTGCTCACGGACATCCGGATGCCGCCCACGGGCACCGACGAGGGCATCCAGGTCGCGCGGGCGCTGGGGATCACCAATCCGGACATCGGCGTCGTCGTGCTCAGCCAGTTCGCCGATCCGAGCTACGTGCTCGCGTTCCTCGATTCCGGCAGTGCGCGCCGGGCCTACCTCCTCAAGGAGCGGGTGACCGATCCGTACCAGCTGATGGCGGCGATCGAGGCGGTCGTCGCCGGCGGATCCGTGATCGATCCCAAGGTGGTGGAGGTCCTCGTGCGGGCACGTAGCGCCGGCGCCCGGTCCCCGCTCTCGGTCCTCACGCGACGCGAGCACGACGTCCTCGCCGAGCTCGCCCAGGGCAAGAGCAACGCGGCGATCGCACAGTCACTCGTGCTCACCAAGCGCGCGGTCGAGAAGCACATCAACGCGATCTTCACCAAGCTCGAGCTCGACAGTCCCGACGACGTCAGCCGGCGCGTGAAGGCAACGTTGCTGTTCCTCGCGAGCGGAAACACTCCCGCGTCCGAATAGCGGCCGCCCTCGCAGTTACGCGGACGACCAATCGGAGTTCGCTATCGCGTGACGCTGCGCGGGATCTCGGCGTTGATCCGAGTGCCGCCGCCCGGCTCGCTCTCCAGCTCGAACATGCCGCCGGTGGCCTCTACGCGGTCTCGCAGCCCCTGGAGCCCTCGGTCGTTGCGCTCGAACGCGCCGCCGACGCCGTCGTCCTGAATCTCGACGGTCAGGCTCGACGCGCTCAGCTGAGCGCGGACGCGGATCACCGAAGCGCGGGCGTATCGCTCCGCGTTCGTCACCGCCTCGCGAATCAGGTAGAACGCGGTCGCCTCCGTGGTCTCGTCGAGCCGGACGCGCGGCAACTCCACCAGCTCGATCGGTGTGATTGAGCGAGCTGCGACGTCCTCGACCGCGCTCGCGAGTCCAAACTGCCGGAGCGCCGCCGGCTGGATCCCCTGCACCAGCTCGCGGAGCTCGTCGATCGCGGTCAGGAGCTCGTCGTGCGCGGTCTCGAACGATCCGGCGGCGGTCTCGGGCGCGCGACGCGCCTCGTGCGCGGCCAGCCCTAGCCGCGCCGCGAGCGCGACGAGGCGCCCCTGAGCGCCGTCGTGAAGGTTGCGTTCGAGCCGGCGCCGCTCGTCGTCGGCCGCAAGGACGATCCTGGTTCGCGATGCCCGCACGCTCCTGGCAAGCTGCTCCCGCTCAGCGGCAAGTGCGGCCACCGCCAGCGTCGCCAGCGCCGCGACCGCGAGATAGATCTGAGTCGAGGGGATGCTGTCGCTGCCATTGACCATAAACGCCCCGGGAAAGTCCGTCGCGCCCCAAATCGTGAACGCGGCACTGATCGCGATCGCGACGGTCGCGCCACGCGGGCCGAACCGGAACCCGGCCCAGATCAACACCGGGAAGGCAAGATAGGTCGACGGCCCGCCGACCAGCGCGGCGACGGTGCTGAGGCCAATCAGCGTCACCAACAGCACGCATGCCTCGACGATGTGCCCGCGCGGCCATCGATGCGATGACGGAGCGCCGAACGCGAGCACGAGCGGCAGCACGATCGCGGCGCCGCAGAAGTCGCCGAGCCACCACGTTCGCGCCACGCGCAGGAACGATCCCGCGGGGATCACGTGGTGCAGGGCCAGCGACAGCGGCCCGATGATCGCGCTAACCGCGGTCGCGACGGTGAGCGCGGCGAACACGCCGACCACCCCGGTGGCGGTGTCGAGCGGCGCTCTGCGGGAGACGAACCGGCGCAGCAGTGCCGCGCCGATCACGACCTCGAGCAGGTTGCCGAAGCTCTGGCCGACCGCGGCGCCGACCGGCAACGCCGAGTAGTTGTTGACGAGCAGATCGCCGATCACGACCGCCGGCCACAGGCGGAGTCCGAACAGGTACAGGCCGGCGATCCCGACCCCCACGGGCAGCCACACGATCGAGGCGACGGGTCCCGCGAACCGGAACGCGTAACCGAGGTGCGCGGCCGCGTAGTACGCGGCGACGAGCAGCACCGCTTGCGCGGGGTAGCTGCGCCGGAATTCCAGCCGCGGTATCGACAGCCTCGCGCGTCCGAAGACCCGGTCCGGGGCGGTGCGGACGGAATGCCCCGTCAACACGATGCCCGCCGCTGCCTGATCGTCACTTCTAGAAGTGAATCAGGTCCAGTTGGAGAAAGGAGATCCTCAATTTTCGCGAGCACAGACGGCGAAATCAACCGCCTTGTTCGGACGGACCGACCGAGAGCCGGTCATCGCTCGCAACGAGGGCTCAGCGCCTCTAGCAGCGCGTCGAGCACCGGGTCCTGCGCGACTTCCTGGACCGTGACCACCAGACGCCGCCCGTCGGGGTCGTAGTCGGCGCCGATGAACGGGCAGCATCCCCGCTCGATCTCGAGCGCCCGTTCGAGTCGGTCTTGCGGGAGGCCAGCGCCGAGTCGCGCGACGAGCCGGCCCGGCTCGCGCTCGATCGTGTCAACGTGGCGACTGATCTGGCGGTAGCGCTCGAGCTGGGCTCGCAAGCCGTCCTCGTCGAGCCGGCACGCCGGCACTGTGGTGTGACCTTCCATTCTCTGCCCATATATACCGATTCAATCGACAAACCTCAATGCATTAAGTCCCGGGTCGATCATTCGTGGACTCGAGGCCGTGAAGGGCATCGAACATTCGTCCAGTTTGGGATCAGCGCGCTCAAGTCGTGGGTAGGGAGACCGGCGGAGAGGTTGCACATGCCCCGAAAGGCTCGAGCTGAGGGAGGGTGCACCGGTCACGGTCGGGTCCATGGCCGTGAGGTAGGTGCGGGTCCAGGCGCACGAGCGCGCGACGTCACGCAGGACGTCGCGCCGCTCGTCGCGGCGGCCGTCGAGGTCGCCGGACCGTGAGCCTGCTCCTGTACGGCGTCGTCGAAGCCGACACGGGCACGGTGGTGGGCACGGGCATCGATGGTCGGCCGCTCCGCGCGGTCGCGGACGGCCCCTTGGTGGCAATCGTCACCGACCACGACGGTCCCGATCCTCTGGCCTCTCCGGGGGCGCTGGACGAGTACGAGCGGACCGTCCAGCGCCTCATGGATTTCGGCGCGATCCTGCCGGCACAGTTCGGTCGCGTGCTCGCGGACGATGACGCGGTGCGCGCGATGCTGCGCCGGCGCCGGCCGGACCTTCTGGCGAGGATCGACGGCGTTCGCGACGCGGTCGAGCTCGGCATTCACGCGAGGTGGCGCGACGCGGGCGTCGAGAATCGAGATCCGCGGTCGCAGTCTGGCGCGGCGTACCTGCGCGCCCGCCTCGAGACGCGCCAGAGCGCCCGTCGGCTCGCGAGCGAGCTTGATCCGCTAACCGCGCTCGCACGCAGCATTCGGCGCGCGATGATTCCGCAGCGCGACCTGCCCGTGCTCGACGCCTATCTGGTCGACCGCACCCGGGTGGCCGAGTTCGTCGCGCTCGTCGCCGAGCTCGGCGACCTGCTCGACGGCGTCGAGCTCGTCTGCACCGGCCCGTGCCCGCCCTATAGCTTCGCGTAGGGGTTGAGCGCAGCGGCGAGGTAAGACCCGCTGCTACGGCGGCGTCATCCGCTCGACCGCCTGACCGCGGCCGATCAGCACCTCGGCCACCATCGAAGCCGGGAACAGCCCATGCTCGACGACGCCGGGTTGCGTCGAAAGCCAGGTGGCGAGCTCCTCGGGGTCGTCGAACTCCGCCAGGTAGTCGGCGATCACTCCGCCGTCCGGGCTGTGGGGCACGTCTCGAAGGCGCGCCGGCTGCACGCGATCGAACGTCGCCGCCAGACCGAACTCGGCAAGCTCCAGAGGGATCGGTGGCGTCAGCCGGTCGACGACCTTGTTCGACGACACGACCACGATGAACCGGTCCGCCGCCGCCGCCACGGCCTTCTCCCGGGTGTGGGCGGCCCCGCCACCTTTCACCAGCCAGCCGGCGGGGTCGACCTGATCGGCCCCGTCGATCGTCACGTCGAGCCGGGTCGGCGCCTCGAGCCCGGCGAACGACACGACCTCGATACCGAGCGCGCGCGCCGCTTGCGACGTCGCCGGCGACGTCGCCACACACGTGATGTCTAGCTTGCGCGCCGCCAGCGGCGGCAGCAGATACGCCGCGGTCGAGCCCGTCCCGAGCCCGACCATCATGCCGTCCTCGACGAGTCGCGCCGCGGCCTCGGCCGCGATTTGCTTCTCGCGCTCGATCTGGTCGCTGGCGGTCAGCTCGCGGCCTTCTCGCGATGTCCACCGAACATCATGCGCATCGCCGACAGCACCTTGTTCGCGTAGTCGTCGAGTCCGCGCGATGCGAACCGCGAATACAGCGCGGTGGTCAGCACCGGCGCCGGCACGCCCTCGTCGATCGCGGCGAGCGAAGTCCACCGGCCCTCGCCGGAGTCGGATACGCGACCGGAGTAGCCGTCGAGCGCCGGGGACTCGAGCAGCGCCTCGGCGGTGAGGTCGAGCAGCCACGAGGCGATGACGCTCCCGCGGCGCCAGACCTCGGTGACCTCCGAAGTATCGATGTCGTACTGGTAGTACTCGGGATGCTCCATCGGCGTGGTCTCGGCGTCCGATTCCTGAGCGCGCTTGCCGGCATCCGCGTTCTGGATGATGTTCAGCCCCTCCGCGTACGCGGCCATGATCCCGTACTCGATCCCGTTGTGGACCATCTTCACGAAGTGGCCGGCGCCGTTCGGACCGCAGTGCAGGAACCCGACCTCGGACGGGCTCGGGTCGCCGGTCCGTCCCGGGGTGCGCGGCGCCGCGTCGACGCCGGGGGCAATCGAGCCGAACAGTGGATAGAGCCGCTCGACGACGTCATCCTCGCCGCCGATCATCAAGCAGAACCCGCGCTCGAGGCCGTAGACGCCGCCGCTCGTGCCGACGTCGATGTGATGGATCCCTTTATCGCGAAGCTCGGCCGCGTGCCGCAGGTCGTCGTGGTAGTGGGTGTTTCCGCCGTCGATGATCGCGTCGCCCGGCTCGAAGACCTCCGCCACGGCGCGGATCGTCTGCGTGGTGATCTCCCCCGCCGGGACCATCACCCATGCCGTGCGCGGTTTGTCCAGCTTCGACGCGAACTCCTCGAGCGAGTTCGCTCCCGTGATCCCCTCGCCCTCGAGCGCCTTGACAACGTCGGCGTTCCGGTCGTACCCGACGCAGTGATGTCCGTCGCGCGTCAAGCGCCGGACGAGGCCGGAACCCATCCGCCCCAATCCGACCATTCCCAGTTGCATCGGCTTGTCCGTCGGCATGTGATTCGCTCTCCTGGCTGTCGGTGCTTGTCAGGTCGTAGCCGCCTCAGCGCATCGCGCGATAGCGGCGGATCAGCGCGTTGGTCGAGCTGTCGTGCTCCAAGGCGGGGTCGGTGTCGCTCTCGAGCTCGGGGATGATCCGCGCCGCGAGGACCTTGCCGAGCTCGACGCCCCACTGATCGAACGAGTCGATCTCCCACACGACGCCCTGCGTGAACACGCTGTGCTCGTATAGCGCCACCAGGCTGCCGAGCGTTCGCGGCGTGAGCTGCTCAGCGAGGATCGTGTTGGTCGGGCGGTTTCCCTCCATCACCCTGTGCGGGACGACGTTCTCAGGCGTGCCCTCGGCGCGGACCTCCGCCTCGGTCTTGCCGAACGCGAGCGCCTCCGCCTGCGCGAACACGTTCGACATCAGCAGATCGTGGTGGTCGCGGAGCGGGTTCAGCGTCTTCGCGAACCCGATCAGGTCGACCGGGATCAACTTCGTCCCCTGGTGGATCAGCTGGTAGAAGCTGTGCTGGCCGTTGGTCCCGGGCTCGCCCCAGAACACCGCCCCGGTCTGATAGTCGACGTGGCGTCCGTCGAGCGTGACGTGCTTGCCGTTCGACTCCATCGTGAGCTGCTGCAGGTACGCCGGGAAGCGCTTGAGGTACTGCTCGTAAGGCATCACGCCAACGGTCTGGGCGCCGAAGAAGTCGCCGTACCAGACCGCGAGCATTCCCATCAGTGTCGGCAGGTTCTCGGCGAACGGGGCGGTGCGGAAGTGCTCGTCGACGTCGTGGAACCCTGCGAGCATTTCGTGGAAACGCTCTGGGCCGACCGCGAGCATCGTCGAGAGGCCGATCGCCGAGTCCATCGAGTAGCGACCGCCCACCCACTCCCAGAATCCGAACATGTTGTCGGTGTCGATGCCGAACTCGGCCACCTTCTCGGCGTTGGTCGAGACCGCGACGAAGTGCTTGGCGATCGCGTGCTCGTCGTTGAGTGCCCCCAGCAGCCAGTCGCGGGCGGACCGCGCATTGGTCATCGTCTCGAGCGTCGTGAACGTCTTCGAGGAGATGATGAACAGCGTCTCCGCCGGATCGAGGTCGCGGGTCGCCTCCACGATGTCTGTCGAGTCGACGTTCGAGACGAACCGGAACGTCATGTCGCGATCCGAGTAGTGGCGCAGCGCCTCGTACGCCATCACCGGCCCGAGGTCAGAACCGCCGATGCCGATGTTGACCACGTTTCGTATCGGGCGATCGGTGTGGCCCCGCCACTCTCCCGAGCGCACCCGATCGGAGAACGCCGCCATCCGGTCGAGCACTTCGTGTACCTCCTTGACCACATCGACCCCATCGACGATCAGCGACGCGCTCCGCGGCATCCGCAGCGCGACGTGTAGCACCGACCGGTTCTCCGAGACGTTGATCCGCTCTCCGGTGAACATCGCCTCGATCCGGTCGGTGAGCCCGGATTGCTCGGCGAGGGCTTGCAGGAGCCCGACGGTCTCCTCGGTGATCCGGTTCTTCGAATAGTCGAGGAACAGCCCGGCGCCCTCGGCCACGAGCCGCTCCCCGCGGGTCGCGTCCTCTGCGAACAGCTCGCGCAGGTGCTTGCCCTCGAGCTCGCCGTAGTGCTTCTCGAGCGCCCTCCACGCGGGCCGGTCTCTCAGGGTGCGAACGCTCGGCATTACACGCGTGCTCATCAGGCCTCCGGGAGTCGCTACGACGTTGCCCTCGGTCGGGCGCCCACCGCCGATCGGTGTCTATACGGATCCTGACAGAGTCAGCGCGCCTTGCGGCGGCCACCCTTGTTCGGCGGAGCGCCGCCGGCGTCGGCCAGCGCCAGCTCGAGCAACTGCGGGCGGTAGTCCGGGTCGAGCAGCTTCGAGACCTCGAACCCGGTCCTCGCCAGATGCGAGGCCAGCAGGCCGGCGCTCCCGTCCCTGTCCCCGGCCTTGCAGGCATCGAGGATCTCGCGGTGATCGGCCGTTGCCCACGCGGTCGGGCCGTGGCCGATGTGGAGCCGGCGGTAGCGCTCGGCGTGGTCGAACATCTGCCCGAGCACGAAGTTGACCCGCTCGCCGGCGTGCGCGGTCAGGCCACGGTGAAACTGCTCGTGCGGGAGGTTCCAGCGCCGGTAGTCCTTCTCGGCGGCGTAGTGCGCCATCTCGGCCATGTGTCCCTCGAGCCGCGCGAGATCCTCGGACGTCATTCGCGGCACGGACAGGCGCAGCGCCTCCGCCTCGAGCGTGATGCGCATCACGTACAGCTCCTCGAGGTCGGCGGCGGTCATCGGAGCCACCCGGACGCGGCGGTTCGGCTCGCCCTCGACGAGACCCTCGCTCTGAAGCATCCGGAGCGCCTCGCGCAGCGGGGTCCGGCTGATCCCGAGGTCCTGGGCCAGCGCCACCTGCGACATCACGGCTCCGGGCGCGAGCTGCCCGTCGAGGATCGCGTTGCGAACCCGCTCGTAGACGTCCTCAGTGTTCTGACCGTTGTCTGCCATTCGGGTGCCTCCTGGCGTCAGGCGCCGAGCATGCTGTAACCGCCGTCAGCGACCATGTAGGAGCCGGTGATGTGATGTGCGTCGTCGCTGGCGAGAAACAGCGCCGCGCCGGTCATATCTTCCGGCTTCGGAATCTTCCCAGCAGGCGTGCCGGAGAGCACGTCCTCGCGGCGTCCCGCCTTCCACTCGGGGCGAGCCAGCAGCGCCTCGGTCTCCATGAAGCCCGGCGCGAAGGTGTTGACGCGGACCTTCGGGGCCAGCGCCTTCGCGTAGGACTTCGTGATCCCCAGCAAGCCGTACTTGCCCGCCGCGTACTGCGGCGCCCGGGGGCTGCCGCGGACGATCACGGTCGACCCGACGTTGACGATCGCGCCACCGTCCCGCTCGGCCATCCGCTGGCCGAACTCGTGCACCATCAGCATCGTCCCCTTGATGTCGACCGCGAGCACGTGGTCGATCGCCTCCTCGGTGACCTCCTTCCATGAGGCCTGTCCGGACGCCATGTCGCCGACGTTGTTGACGAGTACATCGATCCCGCCCTGATCCTCGAACGCCCATGCGGCCATCCGCTGGATGTCGGCCCACGAGGTGATGTCTCCCTGGACGATCTCCGACTCGGCGCCGGCACCGCGGACCTTCGCGGCGGTCTTCTCGGCGCCCTCGGCCGAGCTGCGGTAGTGGATCAGGACCTTGGCCGCGCCCTCCTGGGCGGCGCGCGTCGCCAACGCGGCGCCGAACCCGGTGCCGGCGCCCGTGACCATGAACGTCTTGTTCTCAAATCTCCGCTGCATCTCGCTCCCAGCGCTCATCAGACGATCGTGCGACCGCCGTCGATGTACAGGACCTGACCGGTGATGAAGCTCGCGTGCGGCGAGCACAGGAACAGCACGGGATCCACCACCTCCGGCAGCGTCCCGAACCGGCCGGCCGGAATCAGCTCGATCAGCGACGCGCGCTTGTCCGGATTGGCCGCCAGGTAGGAGCGAGTCAACGTGGTGTCCATGTAACCCGGCGCCACCGCGTTTGCCGTCACGCCGTGCTCGGCGTACTCGTGCGCGATCACTCGCATCAATTGGTTGATCGCGCCCTTCGTCGCGGCGTACGGGCCGTGGTGCTTATGGCCGCTCCGGCCGGCGACCGAGGAGAAGAACAGGATCCGGCCGTTTTGTTGTTCGCGCATGGTCTTGGCCGCTTCGGTGCCGGTGTGGAACGCGCTCGTCAGGTTGACGGCGACGATGCGGTCCCAGTCGCTCGCGTCGTAGTCCTCGATCGGCCTGCGATCGTTGATGCCAACGCAGTGCACGAACACGTCGAGGCCGCCGAGCCGGTCGCGGACCCTCGCCACCGCGGCGCGCGCTTCCACCGCGTCGCTCAGATCCGCGGCGCGGCGCATCGCGGTTTGATCGTCGAGCCCCGCCATCGCGTCCTCGTTGACGTCGACGACGGCGACGGTGGCCCCGGCGTTGGCGAAGCCCTCCACGAGCGCGCGGCCGATCGTGCCCCCGCCGCCGGCGATCAGCACCCGCCGGCCGGCGAGCCCGAGCCAGTCAGACACCGGGAGTCCGCTCTCGGTGCGTGAACACGTTCAGCGTGACCGCCCCGCTCCCGGCTTCCGAAACGTTCGCGGCGTGCGACGTGCCCCCCGGAAGCGTCGCCAGCTGACCGGCGTCGAGGTGAACGGGCTCGCCCCCGACCACGAAGTCAATCGCGCCCTCGAGCACGGCCGTGATCTGGTCCTGGGGGTGTTCGTGCTCCTCCCAGCTCGAACCCGCCCCATAGCGGTACAGGGTCGCGGTGAGCTGCGGGGTGTGAACGGTCGCGCCGAAGATTCCCGGCCTTACCTCGTTGAACTCCTGCTCGCTCCAGTCGATCTTCTGCGGCGAATCCATAGGCTTGCGAAGTATTGCATACAGTTTGCTGATCCGTCTACATTCAGGCGGAATGTTCTGGGTCCCAGCTCCGTTCGACGCCTTTGATCAGGTCGACCATCGCGCGATTGAGCGGCACCTCGACGCCGACGTCGTCGCCTGCGCGGACGATGCCGCCGTTGAGCGTCGCGATCTCGGTGCGACGATGGGCGGCGACGTCCTGGAGCATGCTCGGGCGGTGGCGGTAGTTGGCCTTGGCTGCGCTGTAGACGAGCTCCGCCGGGTCGTCCTCCAGCTCGATGCCGAGCGCGTCGGCGACCGCCCGTCCCTCGCGGAGCAGTTCGTCGACGAGGTCGATCGTGGGCGGGAAGTCGCACAGCTCGCCGTGCGTCAGGCCGGTCAGCGCGCACAGCGGGTTCGTGCAGGCGTTGAACAGCAGCTTGGTCCACTGGGCCCCGCGCGCGTCGGCTCGCACTCGCGCCTCGAGACCACTCTCGTTGAGCAACGTGGCCAGGCGCCCTATCTCCTCGCCGGTGGCCGCCTTCGGCTCGAACGGACCGACCCACGTCGGCCCCGGCCCGACCATGTGGATCACGCCCGGCGCGACGACGTGACCGGCCGGGAGCGTCACCCCCCGGATCACGCGCGGCACGTGCTCGGCGATCACCTCCTCGTTGCCGATTCCGTTCTGGACGCTGCAGACCGCGGCGTCGGGGAAGACCGGCGCCACGGCCGCGATCGCCGCCTCGGTCGCGGTCCCCTTGACGGCAACGATGCCGACCTCGCACTCGGGGATCTCGGACGGATCCGTACGGGCTTGCACTCTCGCGGTGAGCTCGGCGTGTCCGGTGACGCGGAGCCCATTGGCGTTGATCGCGGCGACGTGCTCGGCGGACGCATCGAACGCCCACACCGCGACGTCAGGGAGTTGCGCGAGGTGGGCAGCGAACAGACCGCCGATCGCGCCGGCGCCGACGATGCAGATTCGCTCCGGCACCGCTATGAGTTCACCGCCGCCGCCGCGATCTCCTCGCAGACGGCGGCGTCGGGGCCGGCGACCCCGAGACCCGCGACGACTCGGTCGCCGTCGTGTACCGGCACACCACCTTTGACGGTAAGCGCGCGATACGGGAGCACGGTGGTCATCGCGGGGTCGATCTCCGCGCTCGGACGTTGGAAGGTGGCGGCGCCGGCGGCCACAGCCTCGGCCACGAACGGCGCCGCGGTTGGGGCGCGGTCCATCGTGTCCTGCTGAATCGGATCGCCGCGGCTGTCGACCACCGCGACGGCGATCCGGGTTTCCCGCGCGACCGCCTCGGCGATCGCCGCGTCGGCGAGGCCGAGCGCCCATGTGTGCTCGGGCTGATCCGCTGGGGGCGGGTCGCTGTACCCGAGCCCCGGTTCGTCGGGCAGCTCTCCGAACGCGTCGAGCCAGCGCTTCTCGTCATCGCCGTGCTGCCCCTGATAAGGCAGCCCGAGCGTCCACAGCACGACGAGGTCCTCGGAGTTGGCGGGCTTGCCGTCGGCGATGAGCATCCGGCGGTCAATCCCCGGAATCTGGACAAACGGTCCGATCGTCGCGCCAGAGGCGCTGAAGCCGCCGACGACGACGGCGTGGGCGGGATCCTCATCAAAGATGGGCATCCCGCCGGCGCCCGGGAAGCTCGCCTCGGGCGAGCACGCCACGAACCCGGCCGCGATCGGCGTCGGCAACGTCGCCATCCGCTGGTGGTGTTCGGTGCTCGGGATCTGCTGGGTGGCTGAGATCCACGCCTTCGACCTCGCCCGCGCCATTCCGCCGGCCCCGCCACGGTCCATCCGCGACGCCGACACGAGCACGCCGCTCCCGCCGACCACCGCGAACGCGCCGCGCACGCCCACCTGGGCGGCCTTGTCGATCCCGCGTGCGATCAGCGTGCGAGCCTGCCGCAGCGGGATGTCGGTTGGGTGCGTCACGTCGTCAGGAGATCGCGGCGGCGGCCTCGCTGCCGGCGCGACCCCACCGCTTGACCTCGGGCATGAGCTCGTCGGCGAAGATTCGCATCGACCGCGCCACCGCGTCGGCGGCCATTCCTGGATGGTTGAACTGGATCACCATCTCGTCGAGGTCGGCGTCCTTGTGGCGCTCGAGCACAGCCAGTACGTCGTCCGGGGTGCCCACCGCGAACGGCTGACCGAAGATGCCGACGCCCGGCGTGTTCCGCATCTCCTCCACCGGGGGCAGTGGCATGTCGAATCCGCGGCGGCGGTAGAACGTCACCCACCAGTGCAGCGCACGCTCGGCCTCGTCCCAGGCCTGGTCTCTCGTCGGCGCGATATGGACGGTCACCGGGCCGGACATCAGGCGATAGTCGTCCCGCGTGCGACCCGCCTCGGCCTGGGCGCCGGCGTAGACGTGCACGAGCGGCGTGTGCAGGACCGAGGCGAGGTTGTAGCCGCGCTCGCCCGCCTTCGCGAGGCTCTGGGGTCCCATTGCCGCCATGTAGATCGGCGGGCCTCCGGGCTGGACCGGCGTGGTCGTCATCTGGGCGTCGGCGAACCGGTAGTAGCGGCCCTGGTGGCTGAACCGCTCGCCGGCGAAGCATTTTTCGATGATCGAGAGCGCCTCATATGTGCGCCCGAAGCGCTCCTTGGGCGGGATCCCGAACACCGCGCACTCGCCCTCCATCGGCCCCGCGCCGATTGCCAGGATCAGCCGGCCGTTCGACAGGATGTCGACGGTGGCGGCGTCCTCCGCGACGCGGATCGGATTGTGCAACGCCAGCAGCAGCACGTAAGTCCCCAGCCTGATCCGCTCGGTCCGCACCGCTGCCGCCGCGAGCAGCGGGAACTGTGACGGGTTGTGGCGATCCTCCGCGAAGTGATGCTCGGCAAGGAGCCAGCTCGAGAAGCCGAGCTCTTCGCCGAGCACCGCCTCGTCGAGCAGTTCCCGGTAGACGTCGGTGAGCGGGCGCTCGTCGCCGGGCAGCACCCGCGCGGTCATGGCAAGTCCGATATCCATGCCTTGCCCCTTTAGCCCGCGAACGTGATGTCGAGTCCGGCCGCCGTGACGGCTTCGGTCAGACGGTCGCGGTCGACTGTCTGTGCGTGCTCCGGGAAGATGCGCTGCTCGGCGACCTGACCGGCGACCTCGTGGAAGCGCTCGACCCCGGCCGGGCCGTACATGCTCGCGAACTGTGTGAGGTGGGCATCCATCGCATACGTGTGCTCGGCGCCGGCCGGGATGCTCACGAAATCGCCTCTGGTCAGAAGGTACTCGTCGCCCTCGACGGTCACGAGCACCCGGCCGTCCAGGCAGTAGATCGCCTCGTACGTGCGCTCGTGCACGTGGACCGGGATCGCCGAGCTCCGCGGTCCCTCGGTGACCGTCATCCCGAGCTGGCCGCCCGACTCCGCGCCGGTCATGAGCTGGTAGGCGACCTGACCGAACAGCACGTGGCGCGGCCCCTCGCCGGCCTTCAAGAAGTACGCGGTTTGCGTCCCTGGGAGCGTGTCGTCGGCGCCTGTGGTCACCTCCGCGTAGGGCTCGTCGGGGAAGTACTTCATCGCGAACTTCGCCTCGGCCGCCCCGAACTTGGCGAACGGCGGCGGGCTGTCGTCGACCTGGGGGTAGGCAGGACCGGCATACGGGGTCCCGGTGAGGTCGAAGAAGCGGTCCCACCCGGCAGGGGCGATCGGTCCCATGAACTGGCTGTAGTGGCCGTGGAACTGGTAGGCGTGGAGCGCGCCGGCGGGCACGCTCGCGACGTCGCCCGGACGAAGGATCCGGCTCTCGCCGTCAGCCCAGACCTGCACCACGCCACGCACGCAGAAGAAGTAGTCGTGCTCGTTCTCGTGGCGGTGCAACGGGATCGGTCCCCCGGCCGGCCCGACCGCGGTCATCACGGACATCGCGCCGGCGGTCTCCTCGGTCCCGGCCAGCGCACGACCGACCTGCCCGAGCAGCAGGTGCGCACGACCGTCGCCGTCGGCGAGGTAGTAGGGCACGGGCTCGCCCGGCAGCTCACGCACTGGGGCGGGCGAATGGACCTGGTAGGACATGGGTCTCCTCAGCCTTCGAGTTCCGGTTTCGTTCCAGGGGATTGTATACACTTACGTCAAATGCGTGCAGTCAACACTCGGGCTTATGTCCCGGTCGTCGTTCCGCGGCGGACCCGTGCAGAACGCGACAAACCGCCACCCTCGTCGGCCGCCGTGTGCACATGAGCATCCCCACGATGCTCATGTACACACGGTGCGATTGGGCGGCCGAACTTTGGCGACATGAGCATCGTGAGGGGCTCGGGCGCTGCGACGCGTTGCGATCGTGACGCGGGTAGCAGCAGTCACCGGCGGGGCGGGCGCGATCGGTGGCGCGATCGCCATAGCCCTCGCCGCGACCGACCACACGGTCGCGATCATCGACCGCGCCGGCGATCCGCCCGTCGATCTCGCTGACTACGACGACGTCAAGGCGGCGGCCGGCCGAGTCCTCGAAGCGCATGGCCGGTGCGACGTCCTCGTCCACGCCGCGGCAGCGTTCGACCGGGCTCCGCTGTCCGACCTCGACCTCGAGGCGTGGCGCCGCGTGCAGGCGGTCAACGTCGAATCGGCGCTGTGGCTCGCCCAGTCCTTTGCCCCCGGCATGGCCGAGCGCGGCTTCGGCCGGATCGTGCTGGTCGTCTCGGACACGGTGTGGGATCCGCCGGCGCGCGACCTGCTCGCGTACGTCGCCAGCAAGGCCGCGCTGATCGGGATCGCCCGCACACTCGCCCGCGCGCTCGGGCGGGACGGGATCACCGTCAACTGCGTCGCGCCGGGCCTCACGCCGACGCCGGCCGCAGTCGCCGACACGCATCCCGAGGCTTTCGCCCAGGTGCGGGCACGGCAAGCGATCGACCGAAGCCTCGTCCCCGAAGACGTCGCCGCGACCGTCGCCTTCCTCGCGGGCGACGCGGCCGGCTCAATCACGGGACAGACGATGTGCGTCGACGGCGGGCTGGTTCTGCGTTGAGCTCGCCCCCGTCGGCGATCAGATAGGAACAGAACCGGCCGACTGGATCACGGCGCGCCCGGATCTCCTGGAGACGAGCGAAATTCTCGGGCGCCAGGAATCGATCCGACCGCCGCGTGAAGTCGGTGTCGCCGAGGTACACGCCCTTTCCGAGCGCCGCCAGCCGGGTCGTGTGGTCAGCGACCCAGCTCCGGTGGCGCTCATCGTCGGCCGGATCGGACCAGATCGCATAGGTGGCGACGTAGGCGTGGCCCTCGACCGAGAACGCCATGTCCGGCAGCGACCGACTCGGCGCCCATCCGTACCAGATCGAGAACGAATGCTCGGTCGGAAGCTCGGACCAGATCGCCCGCAAGAACGGAGCCAATTCGTCCGCGCGCGCGTCGGTCCAGGTGCAGTCGACCGCGTAGCGGTGATCCTCGGGATTCTGCGCTGCCTGGGCCTCGTTCTCCTCCTCGACCGTCGTCGGGCCGGTCTCGTGCGCGACCGCGCGCTCGGCGATCGGGCAGGCGCGCAGCGGCGCCAGCACGCGCTCCGCCTCCTCGGTCGTGTCGCACATCGCCGTCGTGTGCAAGAGCAGCACCGGGGGGCCCTCGGGCCGTGGCAGCCGCGTGGCCGCGATCACCGGCTCGACCACGCGGTCGAGCGACGGCAACAGCGCGTCGATCCAGCCGAGCAGCGGCTCGAGGTCGTCGAGCTCGAACATCCATGTGTCGTGGGTCATCGCCCGCGGCAGCGGATAGGTCCGGAGATGGAACCGCGTGATCGCGCCGAAGAACCCCGGGCCGGCACCACGAGCGGCCCACAGTAGATCCGAGTTCTGCTCCTCGTCGGCGCGGATCAGGTCGCCGTCGGCCGTCACCACATCGATCGCGGCGACGTTCTCGCACGCCCAGCCGTACTTGCGGCTGTTCCAGCCCTGGCCGCCCTGGAGCAAAAAGCCGCCGATGCCGACGCTCGGACAGTGCCCGCCGGGGAAGGCCCGCCCGTGGGAGGTCAGAAACGGGACCAGCTCGGCGCCTCCCTTCACCCCCGGGCTTGCGGTGGCGATCCCGGTTTCCGGGTCGAACGCCATCTCGCGCATTCGTCCGAGGTCGATCACGAGCGCGTCGTCCCGGACGCTCCAGGCGGCCCAGCTGTGCCCGCCCGCGCGCACCGACACCTTCAGCCCGCGGTCGCGTGCCAGTCGTACGCCGGCGACCACGTCATCCTCGCCCTCGGCGAACAGGATCGCGGCGGGGTAGCGGTCGGGCCGGCGGGCGTTGAACACGCGGCCGACCCGCGCCTCCTCGTAGCCGGGATCGCCCCGCCAGACGATCTCGCCGGCGAAGGTCACGAGATCAGCGATTGGCCGCCGTCGACGACGATGTCGACCGCGTTCAGGTAGCCGGCGTCATCGCTTGCGAGGAACAGGGCCACGCGCGCCACGTCGTCGGGCTGCCCGAGCCGCCCGAGTGGATGGGTGCGCAGCATCTCGTGCACCGGATGGCCGGGCTCGTCAAGGAACGGCTCGATCTGGGGAGTCACGATCAGTCCGGGGCTGATCGAGTTCGCCCGGATCCCATGCCGCGCCCCCGACGCGGCGAAATGCCGCGTGACCGCGAGCACGCCTCCTTTGGCGGCGCCGTGGGCGGCCTGCTCGACGAACGTCGCGCCGCGATGGGCCGACACCGAGGCGGTGTTGATCACTGTCCCTCCGCCTCGTGCGATCAGGTGCGCCCACGCCGCGCGGGTCACCGTGAAGATCAGATCGAGTTCGTTGCGGAGCGTGAACCGCCAGTCCTCCCAGCTCAGCTCCGCGAACGGCCCCACCCGCGGCGCCGAGGCGTTGTTGTAGACGACGTCGATCCCGCCGGCGCGCTCGGCGGCGGCATCGACCCACGCCGCAGCGGCGTCGGGATCGGCGAGGTCGACCGGCGCCGTGCAGTCCATGTCTCCCCCGTCCGCGCGGATCTCCGCTGCGATCGCCTCGGCCCGCTCGGCGTCGAGATCGCACCCGAACACGGTGGCGCCCTCGCCGGCGAACAGCCGCGCCGCGGCTGCTCCCTGCCCGCCGGCGGTTCCGGTGATCAGCGCGACCCTGCCGTCGAGCCTCCCCATCAGCCGACCAGCTCCACGAGGTTCCCCTCGGGATCGGCCAGGAAGGCGAACCGGACGCCGGGCTCCGGAGAATCGGCCGGCGGCATCACGGCGCTCGCGCCCGCCTCGAGCGCCCGCTCCCATAGCTCCTCGATCTCCGCGGACCGGAGCGCGAAGTGGTTGTAGCCCCGGGTAGCGTGTGCCTCGATCGGGGTCGCGGCCTGGAGACCGGCGACCGACGCCGAATGCTCGAACAGCTCGAGGCGGAACCCATCCGGATGCGTGAGCATGACCCCCCGAATCGGATGCGGCGCGAGCTCGAACGCGAGCTGGCGCGCAAATCCGAACGCGGTCGCATAGAACGCTTCGGCGGCCTCGAGGTCGGCCACCGACAAGCCGACGTGGTCGAACGCGACTCGCATCCCGGGCGCAGTATTGCATACAGAATGAGCAATCGTCTACAGTTGCGCCCGGGCATGCCTCCACCGATTCACCACCTCGGCTACGTCGTCGAGGACCTCCACCGCGACGTGCCGCGATTCTCGGCCGTCACCGGCGCGGGGCCGTTCTACGCGATGGAGCACATCCCGTTCGACGAGGTCTCCTATCGCGGGGATCCAGCGATCTACGACCATTCCTCCGCATTCGGCCGGTGGGGACCAATCCTCGTCGAGCTGACCCAGGTTTACGACGCGCAGCCCGCCGCCCTGCGCGACTCGCTCGTGAGTCCGGGCGGAGGAGTAGGACACGTCGCGTGGCTCGCCGATTCGCTCGACGACGAGGTCTCGCGTTTGAAGGCCGGCGGCCTCACCCCATTTCACGCCGGCCGCACCGGTCCGGCGTCCGCCGTGTGGTTCGATGGCGGAGAGCTGTTCGGGCACCCGATCGAGGTGCTCCAACGCCGCGACGAGCTGCTCCGCTTCTACGCGATGGTGCGCGAGGCCGCGGTCGGATGGGACGGATCGGAGCCGCTGCGGATCATGACCGGAGCGCCGGCATGAGCGCGCCCGCGGAGGCCGGGCGAGTCGCGTGACCCCACCGTTTGAGGTCGACGTCCTCGTCGTCGGCTTCGGCGTCGCCGGTGCGGCCGCGGCGATCTCGGCGCACGATGCTGGCGCGCGCGTGTGCATCGTCGAGAAGACCTCATCGGGCGGCGGCAACTGCGTGCACTCGGGCGGCTTCCTGTTCGACATCGATGGGCCGCGCGCGGTCGATCACCTCGACGCGCTGTGTTTCGGCAAGACCGACCGAGGCGTGCTCGAGGCGTATGCAGGTGGACTCGGGGACGTCCCTGAGCTCCTCGAGTCGCTCGGCGGGACGGCCCCACCCATCGACGTGGAGGCGTTCGGCGGGATGCTCCCGTCGTGGCCCCATTTCCCGGGCGCCGGCCAGGTCCGTTACCGCCAGTTCGTTCCGGCGCCGGGCGAGCGTCCCGGCCCGGGTCTGTGGCGCGTGTTCGAGCGCGCGGTGCGTGAGCGCGAGATCCCGGTGGCGTTTGACACGCCGGTCGTCGACCTCGCCACGAGCGATGACGCCGTTGACGGTGCGATCGTCGAGCGGAACGGCGAGCGAACCACGATCACCGCCCGCCGTGGCGTGATCCTGGCCAGCGGCGGCTTCGAGGCCGACCCCGAGCTGCGCGACACCTACCTCCCGCTTCCGCTCGTGTCGGTCGGCCATCAGGGCAACACCGGCGACACCATCCGCCTGGCCCAGACTGCGGGCGCATCGCTCTGGCACATGAGCGCGTTCTTCGGCTGGCTCTCGTTCGCGCATCCGGATTTCCCGGCCGCGTTCACGCTCGACGTGCATGCTCCGAGCTTCATCTGCGTGGACGGCGACGGCCGGCGGTTCGCGGACGAGACCGGATGGGAAGTACACGACCGCGTCCGCGCGCTCACCGCATACCTTCCGCGCCGGGCGAACCGCCCGCGGCTGCCCGGATGGATCATCTTCGACGAAGCCGCACGCCACGCCGGGCCGCTGCACGGGATCGTCGGCAGCCCGAACGGCTACGCATGGAGCCCGGACAACGCGGCCGAGATCGCTGCCGGGTGGATCAAGACCGGGGCCGACACCGCCGAGCTGGCGGCCGCCACAGGACTCGACCTCTCGAT
Organism: uncultured Solirubrobacterales bacterium; assembly: GCA_963783415.1. Taxonomy (GTDB): domain Bacteria; phylum Actinomycetota; class Thermoleophilia; order Solirubrobacterales; family Solirubrobacteraceae; genus Palsa-465. Next base: position 214,035 of record CAWANN010000017.1, on the reverse strand, counting down.
CCTGAAGGACACGCTGGCCGACTACGCGGCCGCGGTGAGCCGACGGGCGGACCACGAGTTCGGCAGAACGCCGGCCACGCTCGTGCCCCTGCTGCCACCGCTGTACGCGATCCAGATGACCCCGGGCGTCGCCACCGCCTCCGGCGGTCCGCGCCGTGACGCCGACGCGAGGGTCCTGGGTCCCGGCGGTGGGGCGGGTGGGGACCCCATCCCAGGGCTGTTCGCAGCCGGCGCCGCCGGGTCGATTTGGGGACACTTGACCGAGCACGGCGGCGGTCTCACCGACGCGATCGTGTTCGGCCGAATCGCCGGCGCGGAGGCGGCACGTGCCACCAAACTGACGACCGCAGGAGCTGCTCATGCCAGAGACGACGATTGAGCTAACGACCCCTCGCGGGACGATGCCCGTCCACATCCGCCGCTCGGACGGCGGCGGCCCCCGCGTGATCCTGTACATGGACGCCCCCGGCATCCGCCCGGCGCTGTTCGGGTATGCCGAGCGACTCGCCGGCGCCGGCTACACCGCGATATTGCCCGATCTGTACTACGCGCTCGACCCGGCAGACCGGCCGAACATAGAGCGAATCGAGGCCGGTGTTCCCGAGGAGTTCGAACGGATGCACAAGGCCGTCGCGCAGGTCCGCGACGACGCAGTTCTAGAGGACACGCACCTGATGCTCGAGGCGGTCCCGGAGACTGCCGACGCCTGGGCGTGCATCGGCTTCTGCATGGGCGGCCGCATCGGGATGCGGGCCGCCGAGGCGTTCGGAACCGATATCGCGGCGGCCTCGCTCCTGCACCCCACGAATCTGGTCACCGACCGGCCCGACTCCCCGCATCTCGAGCTCGATCGAATCGACGCATCGCTCTACCTCGGATTTGGCGAGAACGACAGCGTCACCCCGCTCTCGACGATCCCGCCGCTCCGCGAGAAGCTCGAGCAGGCCGGCGTCGCCCATCGGATCGAGATCCTCGCCGGCGCCGAGCACGGCTTCACGATGCCGGGGCGCGCGGCCTACAACGAGACCGCCGCCGAGCAGGTGTGGGCCGGGACGCTGTCGCTGCTGCACGAGCGGCTGTGAAGCCGAGCGCGTTCGAATACCTCGCGCCCGAGACGTGCGAGGAGGCGCTGGGCGCGCTGGCCGAGCACGGCGATGACGCGGCGGTGCTCGCCGGCGGCCAGAGCCTGATCCCGATGATGAACCTGCGGATCGCGGCGCCGCGGGTGCTGGTCGACGTCATGCGCACGCCGGAACTCGGCGGTATCCGGAGCGAGGGCGACCGGATCGAGGTGGGCGCGGGGGTTCGGATGGCCGAGGCCGAGCGCTGGGTAGATGTTCCGCTTCTGCAGCGGGCGCTCCGTCATGTCGCCCATCCGGCGATCCGCAATTGCGGCACCGTGTGCGGGTCTGTGGCGCATGCCGATCCGGCCGCCGAGGTCCCGGCGGTGCTGCTCGCGCTCGACGGCGAGGTCGTGCTCCGGAGCGTGCGCGGCGAGCGTGTGCTCGCAGCCGACGAGTTCTTCCGCTCCTACTACTCGACCGCGCGCGAGCCCGACGAGCTCCTCGTCGCAGTGCGTATCCCGGCGGGCACGCCGCGCGTCGCGTTCCACGAGGCGACGCCGCGCCCCGGCGGCTCGACCGGCGAGTTCGCGACCGCCGGAGTGGCGGCCGCCGGCGAGCGCGACGACGGCGGTCGATTGCGCCGCGTCCGCATCGCGCTCCTCGGGGTCGCCGATCGGCCGGTCCGCGTGCGCGAGGCCGAACGGCTACTGACCGGAGCGCAGCCGACCGCCGATGTGTTCGCCGCCGCCGCGGAGTCCGCCGCCGCCGCGATCGACCCGCCCGCAGACGTCCACGCCGGCCCCGACTACCGCCGCCGGCTCGTGCGGGTGCTCACGCGCCGCGCGCTCGCGGAGCTCGCCGCATGACGAGGATCTCGATCGAGATCAACCGGACCGCGCACGAGCTCGACGTCGCGCCGCGGCTGCTGCTGGCCGACCTGCTGCGTGATCGTCTCGGGCTGACCGGCACCAAGATCGGCTGCGCGATGGGTGCCTGCGGCGCCTGCACCGTGCTACTGGACGGGAATCCTGTGCGCGCGTGCCTGATGTTCGCGGTGCAGGCGAGTGGTCGCAGCGTACGGACGGTCGAGGACCTCGCCGAGCAGGGCGGCGAGCTCCAGCCGATCCAGCGCGCGCTGCGCAAGCACCACGGGCTTCAGTGCGGCTACTGCACGCCCGGCATGCTGATGACAATCGTGCCGCTGCTCGAGTCCGGGCAGCCGCTCGAGCCCGACGCGGTCCGGGAAGCGATCGCCGGCAATCTATGTCGCTGCACCGGCTACGACACGATCGTCGACGCGGTCGTGGAGGCAAGCCGACCGTGAACGAATGGCCGCTCTACGCCCAGCAACGGTGGGCGGGCAAGCGCGTGCAGCGACTCGAAGATCCCGGGATGCTGACTGGGGCGACGACATACGTGACCGACGTGCAGCTGCCGCGGATGCTCGAGCTGGCGTTCGTCCGCTCGCCCGCGGCGCACGCTCGGATCATCTCGATCGACGTCGATGCGGCACGCTCGGTCCCCGGTGTGCACGCGGTGCTCGGGCCCGAGGAGCTCGCGCACGTGCACTCGACTAACGACTTCGTCGACCTAGAAGGCGCGCTCAAGACGCCCCGCGTCACGTTGCCCGGGGACAGGCTCCGCTACGTCGGGGAGCCGATGGCGGCGGTCGTCGCGGACGATCGCTACGTCGCCGAGGACGGCGCCGACGCGGTGGCCGTCGCGCTCGAGCCGCTCGACGACGACGAGCCGATCCACGACGGGATTCCCGACGGGCGCTACTTCAGTCACGCGGCGGCGCATGGAGACATCGACGCGGCGTTCGCGGCAGCGGAGCATGTCGCACGCCGACGGCTGGCGATTCAGCGAGTCGTCACCTCGCCGCTCGAGACGTGCGGGATCGTCGCCGACTACGACGCGGCGACCGGGGAGCTGACTTGCCACGTTTCCACGCAGATGCCGCATCTCGCGCGGGCCGCGCTCGCCGAGGCGCTCGGGCTGCCGGTCAGCCACGTTCGCGTGATCTGCCCAGCGATGGGCGGCGCCTTCGGCGGCAAGGAGGTGATCCTTCCCGAGTACCTGTGCACCGCCGTCGCAGCGATCCGGCTCCAACGGCCGGTGCGCTGGGTCGAGGACCGGAGCGAGGCGCTGACGGCGGGCGCGCACGGCAAGGAGGCCGACGCCGAACTCGAGGCCGCTTTCGACGGCGACGGCCGTCTACGGGCGATGCGCGCTCGATTCGTGTCGGACACTGGTGCGTACTCGAGCGGAATCGGCGCGTACGTCGAGTTCATGGTCGCCGCGTACACGGTGCCCGGGCTCTACCGCCTCGACGCGTACGCGCTCGACGCCGGCGGAGTCGTCAGCCACAAGGCGCCGCTGTCGCCGTTCCGCGGCGTCGGGATGACCACCAGCCAGACGCTGCGCGAGGTGCTTCTCGACGACGCGGCGCGGGCGCTCGGGATCGACCGGATCGAGCTGCGCCGGCGCAACATAGTCGCGGACGGCCGATGGCAGACGGTGTTGGGCGAGCATTACGAGCCCGGCAGCTGGCGGACGGCGTTCGAGCGCGCCGTCGAGCTGATCGATTACGAGGGATTCCTCGACCGGCAGGCGGCCGCGCGGGCGGAGGGGCGGCTGCTCGGCCTTGGAATCTCGCCGTTCGTCGAGGCGGCCGGGCTCGGCTCCCCGGGCGGCGCCGGCGGGCTACCCGGCACCTCGCATGACAATGCGACGGTCAGCATCGACCTGTCGGGACGGATCACCGTCGCCCTCCCCACGTTCTCTCACGGCCAGGGCCACCGGACGACCGCGGCCCAGCTCGTCGCCGACATGTTCGCGGTCACGCCCGAAGACGTCCGCGTGCTCGATGGCGACACGGCCCGCACGCCGTTCGGGATGGGAACGTTCGGAAGCCGCAGCGGTGTATTCATCGCGGGCACGGTCAGCGAGGCGGGGCGAATCGTGCGCGACAAGCTGCTGCGGGTGGCCGAGGTCCTGCTCGAGGCCGCGCACGAGGACCTCGAGCTGGTCGATGGCATGGTCGGGGTCCGCGGCGCCCCGTCGCGACGGATTCCGCTCGCCGCGATCGCCGGCGCGGCCCACTTCGCCCCCCACGTCCGGGCGGAGCTCGGCGACCCCACGCTCACCGCCACAGCGTTCTTCGATCCGCCGCGCCCCACCCACTCGAACGGAACGATCGCCGTGGTCGTCGAGGTCGATCCCCGCACCGGGGGCGTCGCGATCGGGCGCATCGTCGTCGTCGAGGATTGCGGGACGATGGTCAACCCGATGATCGTCGAGGGCCAGATCCGGGGCGGTGTGGCTCAGGGTGTGGGACTCGCGCTGCTCGAGCGCTACGTGTACGACGAGACCGGACAGCCTCAGACCACGACGCTCGCCGAGTACCTGCTGCCCCGCGCCACCGATCTGCCGCGGATCGAGATACACCATCTCGAGACGCTGTCGGAGAATGGGACGGCCGGGATCAAGGGGATGGCCGAGGGACCCGAGTCGGCGACGCCCGCCGCTGTGGTGTGCGCGGTCCTCGACGCGATCGCGCCGCACGGGTCCGCCGTTGACGAGCTGCCGCTGCGGCCAGAGACGATCGCCGCGGCGCTGGCGACCGCCTGAAGCATGGGCTGGGTCGACGTCCATCACCACATCCTGCCCCCGGCGTTCGTCGCAACCCAGCGCGCCGAGATCCTCTACTACGCGCGTGACCCGGCCGTGCTCGACTGGAGCCCGGGGCGCGCGCTCGAGCAGCTCGACCGGTTCGGGATCGACACCGCGTACACGTCGCTCGGCGTGCCCGGCACGGCCGACCCCGGCCTGGCCCGCGCCTGCAACGAGTTTGCGGCCGACCTCGCCCGCGAATATCCCGCGCGGTTTGGCGTGTTCGCGTCGCTACCGCTCCCAGACGTCGACGCGAGCCTGAGCGAGCTCGACTACGCGTTCGGTCAGCTGCGTGCCGACGGGATCGGCCTCCTATCCAACTACGGCGGCCGCCACCTGGGCGACCCGCTGTTCGCCCCGCTGTTTGAGGAGCTCGACCGGCTGGGCGCGATCGTCCACGTCCACCCGATCGCACCGCCCGCGTGCCGCGGCCTGCTCCCGGATTACCCCGACCCGTTCATCGAGTTCCCGTTCGACACCACCCGCACAATCACGAGCCTGTTGTACGCGGGCGCGTTCGCGCGGTGGCCGGGGATCTCGTTCGTGTTCTCCCACGGCGGCGGGGCGATGCCGATGCTCTCGCAGCGCATGGTTGCGCTGGCGCAGATGACCGGGAGCGTGGCCGATCCGCTCAGCCAGCTGTCGAAGATCCACGTCGACGCCGTGACCACGACCAGCCCGCCGCCCTTCGCCGCCGCTTCCGGTCTGCTCGGCCACGGTCGGATCCTGTTCGGCAGCGACTACCCGTATGTCCCGATCGCCGCGACTGCCGAAGGGCTCAGAGCCCTCGGCCTCGAGGCCGACGCGCTCGACGCGATCGGTCGCCGGAACGCGGTCGCGCTGCTCGGTGAGCGGTAGCATTCGACCGACAAGGGGGATTGTCGAGGGGAGGCAGTCCGTGAAACGAGGATTCGTCGGTGTGCGTCGTTCGGTTGTGTTGACCGGCATGCTCACGCTCGGACTCGCATCCCCGGCGCTCGCGGACCGCGCGTTCACGCCCCGGTTCAGCACGAACGCCAACGGCGACATCGCGATCGTCGGCAACACGCTCGAGACGTGTCAGACCGGGGTCGCCGATTGCGCGAACGCGCGCGCCGGCCTGGGCACCGTGTTGAACAACAACAACTTCTCGATGGTGCGCGTGAACACCGACTCAGCAGCGCTCGATTCCTCATCGGCACGCCTCAGCCTGCCCGCCGGCGCTCGCGTGCTGTTCGCGGGCCTGTACTACGGGTCACGAACGAACTCGGGAACGGGCGGGAAGTCCGCACCGGACTCGACGCCGGCGGGGTTGAGCAAGGTCGACCTCAAGCCTCCGGGTGCTTCGGTTTTCGATCACCTGACCGCCTCGGTCGATATGAGCACCGACGTCACGGGCGCCTACGCGGCATTCGTCGACGTCACGGCGCGAGTCCAGCGTGCCGGATCCGGCGTGTACACGGTCGCGAATGTGCAGTCCGCGACCGGCGAGGATCGGTACGCCGGTTGGGCGCTGGTCGTCGCCTACGAGGCCGCCGGCGAGCCGCCGCGCAACCTGACCGTGTTCGACGGACTGCAGTCGGTGACGCAGGGGAAGTCGGCGATCACGATTCCCGTCAGCGGATTTCAGACGCCGCTGAGCGGACCCGTCCGGACGAAGCTCGGATTTGTCGCCTACGAGGGTGACCGCGGCCTGACGGGCGACAGCGCGACCCTCGACGGCAAGGTGCTGAGCGACAAGGTGAACGCGGCGAACAACTTCTTCAACTCTGCGATCTCGGTCGACGGCCAGAACTTCACCGACAAGACGCCCGACTACGTCAACCAGCTCGGATTCGACGCTAAGCGGATCGGGATCGACGGCCTCCTCGCGAACGGCGCCACCAGCTCGACGATCGGGCTGAAGACCAGCAGCGATCAGTACCTCCCGCAGGTGATCACGTTCGCTACGGATCTGTACGCACCCGTGATACGCGCGACCAAGACCGTCGCGAACCTGACACATCCCGACGGGCCTACGCGTGCGGGAGACAGGCTCCGCTACACGGTCACGTTCGTCAACGACGGCCTCGAGGCGGCGACCAACTTCGTCGCCACCGACAAGATCCCGGACGACACTACGTACGTGGCCGGGTCGTTGCGAATTCCGAGCGCGCCCGCTAGCGCCGCGGCTCCGACCGACCTCGTCGGCGACGACCAAGGCGAGTACGACGCCGCGCAGAACACCGTGCGGTTCTTCCTCGGGAGCGGCGCCGCCGCGGGCACGGGGGGCACGGTGGCGGTCGCCGGCGCGCCCGGGGACACCGTGCAGGTCAGCTTCGAGGTTCGCGTCGACGACAACCTGACCGCCGAGCACGAAATCAGAAACACAGCTCAGGCGACATTCATCGCGCCCACGCTCGGCAAGGAGCTGACCGCGCTGTCCTCGGAGACGATTGTGAGCGCGACGCCCAGCCCGACCGCACCCGAGCCGGCGGACCTCGACCTAGCGCAGAGCGAGACGGTGGCGCCCGCCGCGTTCGGCGATGACGGCGTCGATGACCACGTCACGATCGACAACAACGGCCCCGGCGACGCCACCGACGTCGTGCTCCACGACGTCGCGCCACCGGGGGCGACGATCGAGTCGGCCACCATCGACCAGGGCTCGTGCACGGTCAGCGCGACCGACGTGACCTGCGTGATCCCGCACCTCGACGCAGGCGGGTCGGCCGAGGCCGACATCGTCCTGGTGGAGCCGACGGGGGATGCGGTCGCGGGCTCGACGAGCGACGCCAGCATCAGCGCGTCTCAGTTCGACCCGACTCCTTCGAACGACAGTGGCGAGGCGGCCGCCCCGATGCCGGCGCCCGGCGCCCCGATGGCCGACCTCGTCATCCGTGACCAGGAGAGCTCTTCGCAGGACACTCTTGGCGGGACCCTGGTCGACACGATCACCGTCGTCAACAACGGTCCAGGTGAGGCAACCGGCGTTGACCTCACGGACGCACTCGACGCCGCCGCGCAGGTGGTAGCGATCGACCCCGGAGCGTTCACGTGCGGCTCCGGCGCTGCCGTCCAATGCAGCCTCGCGGACCTGGCGCCGGGTGCGAGCGAGTCCCTGGAGGTGCACGTGCGACCGCTGCGGCCAGGGCTGCTGATCGACGACGTCACCGCCAGCGACGACGAGTTCGATCCGAACTACGCCAATGATTCGGCGAAGACGACCGCCACCGTCACGCCCAGCGCCACCGCGGCGAAGGTGCGGATCGTGCCCGTTCGACCGGTCGCGTCTCCCGGTCACGTCGTCGGCTTCGTGGTCACGGTCGGGGTGATCAAGCCGGTCCCGGGAGTCAAGCCGACCGTGTGTGTGACGCTCCCGAGACAGCTACACGTCGTTCACGCGCCGGGAGCGGTCGCCGGCGTCGGGCGTCTGTGCTGGGACACCGACGCGCTCGTCGACGGGTCGCCACGAACGTTCCGCTTCTCGGCGCGCATCGTGTCGTCGTCCGCGACGACACTCGCGGTGCAGGCCAGGCTCACCGGTGCGAACTTCGCCGCCAGCCGGGCCGCAGCAACCGTCGCGGTGCCGCCGCGGCCGGTCGTCGCGTGCCCGTCGAGCTCAGGCGCCGGCCCGCCCGCCGCGATCACCTGCTGATCCTCGCAGCACGTGACGACCCGCGGCCACGGTCTCCGTGGTCCCGTCGGGTAGGACGATCTCGGCGCTGGTTCCGGGAGGCACGGTCGCGGTCAGCTCAAGCGCGTCGCCGTCGATCCGCCACGACGACTCGATCCGCCCGTAGGGGCTGTCGTGTTGAGCCTCCGCCCAGGTGATCGCGCCGCCGGGTCGCGGTTGTACACGGAAGTGGCGGTACGCCAGACCGCCGTCGTCGAGCAACTGGATTCCCGCCACGTAGCGGTGCAGGAACGAGACGACCGCTCCCTTCGAGTAGTGATTGAGCGACTCGAACGGCGTCCCGTCCTGGCGGATCCCGTCCCAGCGCTCCCACACCGTCGTCGCACCCTTGTCGATCATGTACAGCCAGGACGGCATCGTGTCCGAGAACAGCAGCTCGTACGCGAGGTCGGCGTTCCCCGTGTCGGCAAGCACCGGCAGCAGGTAGGGCGTGGCGAGGAAGCCGGTGGCGACTTGCGTGCCCGCCGCCCGGATCAGCTCGACCAGGCGGCGCGCTGTATCGGAGCGCTGTTCGGCGGGGACGAGCTCGAACGCGAGCGCGCGGACGTGGTTGGCCTGAGTGTCGGGCATCAGGCGGCCGTCGGGGCCGACGAACTCGGCCTGCCACGCGGCGCGTACGCGATCCGCGAGCTCCCCGTAGCGCCGGGCGTCGGCATCGAGCCCGACGGCCTCGGCGATCCGGCTCATCAGCCGCGCCGAGTAGGCGAAGTAAGCAGTGGCGACGTCGGCCTTGTCAGCGCGCTGGAACGCCTCGAACTCGTCGGCTCCCTTCAGGTCCTCGCCGGGCACGAGCCACTCGCCCCAGTGAAACCCCGAGTCCCACAGGTAGCGCTCGTGCGCCAGCGGCTCGGGACGACGAGCTGCCCGCTCCGGATGCCTGGCGCCCGCGGCGGTGCGCTCCACGTGAGCCATCCACCCCACCATCGATGGCCACTGTTCCTCGAGCAGGCGCCGGTCACCATACGCCCGGTAGATCTCCCAGGGGACGATCACGGCGGCGTCGCCCCAGCCGGCGGAGCCGTTGAGCGCGGCCAGGAACCCGCCCTCGGATTCCGAGGGCGGGCTCGGCGCCAGGTTTGCGATCACGCCGTTGGACCACTGTTCGGCGGCGAGGTCGCGCAGCCACTTGGTGGAGAACCCGGCGACGTCGTAGAGGAACGCGGCCGTCGGGACGAAGATCTGCCAGTCGCCGGTCCAGCTCGCGCGCTCCCGCGTCGGGCAGTCGGTCGGGACGTCGCACGCGTTGCCGCGCAGGCTCCACACCGCCGCTTCGTGCAGTCGGTTGATGCGCTCGTCACTGCAGTTGAACCATCCCGTACGGGTCATGTCGGTGTGGACGACAACACCGCTTAGATCGCCGGCGCCGAGCTCACCGGGATGACCGTCGACGCGCACGTACTGGAAGCCGTGCGTGGTGTGGCGGGGTTCGAACACGTCCCGCGGCCGTCCAGCCGACACGACCCGATCGACCTGGCCCGCCGGCAACGGCTCGGGCAGGAACGGCAGGTCGACGTCGAGGTGCTGAGTCGTGACGTCACCGTCGGCATCGATGGTCTCGCCGTGCGTCAAGGTGATCGCAGTGCCTTCGGGCCCGAGATCGCGCAGTCGCACCCACCCGTTGATGTTCTGACCGAGGTCGAAGACCTGCCCGCGCGCGACCCGTCGCACCGAAACCGGTTCGATCTCCTGTACCGCGCGCACGGGCGGCGCGGGCGAGGTCACAAGCCTCGCATAGCTGTGGCCGGCGACCGCCACGTGATCCCAGGCGTCGACGTCGAAGCCCGGCTCGCTCCAGCCGTCCGCCATGCGCCTCAGATCGACCGACTGGCCGGCGATCAGGTCAGCCGTCTCGACGTGAGACCGAGTGCTCCGCCACCCTGGGTCCGTGCCGGCGACCGCGGTGCCGCCGCCGGCGAAGCGGGCGCACACCTGGGCCAGGAAGGCGAGCTCAGATCCCCACTGGTCGTGGGCGCGCGGAAGCCCGACCTGGCCGCGGAACCAGCCGTCGGACAGGATCGCGCCGATCGCGTTCCGTCCCGGCCGCAGCAGCCCGGAGATGTCGTGGGTCTGGACCTGGAGCCGGTCGCGATACTCGGTGAACCCCGGGGTCAGCTCGCCGTCGCCGACGCGCCGGCCGTTGACGAACGCCTCGTAGATCCCGTGCGCGGTTGCGTGCAGCCGCGCCTGAGCGACCGGCACGTCCGGGAGCTCGAACTCGCCGCGCAGGAGCATCGCCGGCCGCCGCCCCGCCGGCGGCAGGTCGGACTCGACCGGCGTGATCCAGCGTGCCGACCAGTCCCCCGCGTCGAGTAGCCCGAGCTCGAACACATGGGGGTCGGACCAGTCGCTCTCCCCCAGATCCGTCCATACCTTGACCTGCCAGGTGACCCGCTGCCCGGATCGCAGTGCCGGCCCGAGGTAATCGACCAGGACGCTGTCGGAGCTCTCGACTCTTCCGCTGTCCCAGCCGTTGTCGGTCTGGATGCGATACCCGAACTGCCGCGCCGCCGTGCCCGGGATCCACCACGAGAACCGTGGCCCCGTCGTGCCGATCCCAAGCGCGTAGGTGAGGTGCTCGACGCGCAGCCGGCTCGGCAAGACGGGCTGGGTGGGTGGGGCCCGATAAAGATCAGGCAACCGGGTGGTGCACGTCGAGCTTGTCGGAGGCCTGATCCGTGGCCTGAGTGGTCGCCGCGTCGTTCTTGGCCGCCGGCGCACCGGCACCCGCCGCGCCCGTCGCCCGAAGCCCGAGGACCCGGTCGCGGAGCTTCATCAGCGCTACCGCCGGCCCCTTTTCAACCGACGTGCTGGTCAGGCCGTCGGGGTTCTGGACCGCGGTGAGCACCAGGGCGATGCCGGCGACGATCGCCTGGTACTTGCCGACGCTCAAATGAATGTCCAGGAAGGTCACGAACAGCCCGGCGGCCGAGAACATGACACCGGCGACGACCGCGCCGGCGATCCGCCCGACGCCGGCCACGAACACGATCGCGAGCAGGCTGATCGAGGTGAACGCCGCGAAGCTGTCGGCGGTCAGCTCGCCCTGCAGGTAACCCGTCAAAGCGCCGCCGACGCCGGCGATGAACGCGGCCAGCGCGAACGCCATCAGCTTGCCCTGGGCGACGTTGATCCCGACCGAGCCCGCGGCGCGCTCGTTGGAGCGGATCGCGAGCAGCATCCGCCCGGCCGGGCCGCGCCTGAGGCGGGCGACCAGCAGCCCGATCAGGATTACGACGACGAGCACCATCACCCCGAAGATCGGACGGTTCGTCGACTTGCCGACGTTGGCGGCGAGGTTGAGCCCGAGCAGGTGGGGCGCCTTGATCGGCAGCCCGGCGGTGCCGCCGGCGAAGCCCGAGCTCGAGAAGATCAACGCGTCCATCGCCGCGGCGAAACCGAGCGTGACAACCGCCAGGTTCACGCCGCGCAGTCGCAGCGCCGGCAAGCCGATCACCAACCCGACCGGGACCGCGCACAGACCGGCGGCCAGCAGCGAGAACGGGAAACCCAGCCCCCATCCGTGAGAAATGTGCCCGAGCATGAAGCCGCCGATCCCGGCCAGTGACATCTGCGCCAGCGACACCTGCCCCACGTAGCCGGTCAGGACAACGACCGAAAGGGCGATGCACGTGACCGTCAGCGACGAGATGAACGCGAACCGGAGCACGTTGTTGAGCAGCAGGAGCAGGATCAGCCCGCCGACGAAGCATGCGCCGGCGGACGCCAGTGGCGAGCCCGGCCGGCCGACCGACGGATTCTTCTGCGCGGCATCTCCGCCCCGGGCCAGGACCGAGCGCGAGCGGAACGCCATCACGACGATGATCACGATGAACGGCACGGCGTCGGACAGCCCCGACTGAGGCAGCCACGTCCACACCGTGATCAGCTTGTTGATCTCAGACTGGAAGCAGCCGATCAGGAGGCCGGCCAACGCAGTGATCCAGAACGACTCGAACCGGCCGACGAGCGCCGCGGCCAGCGCGGGGACGATGAACAGCGTGTACGAGGTCGGGTCGAGGCTCGCGACCGGGGCGATCAAGATGCCGGCCGCGCCCGCCAGGACGGTCGCGATCACCCAGTTCTGCGCGGCGACGCGGTTGGCCGAAATGCCGGTCAGAGCGGCACCGCGCGCGTTCTCCGAGCCGGCCCGGGTCGCGAGCCCAAAGCGGGTAAAGCGGTAGATCAGCCAGAGCGCGACCGAGATGATCACGACCACGCCCGTGAAGAACAGGCGGTCCTGCGGGAACGTCACGCCCGAGATCTTGAGCGCGCCGCTGGGGAAAATCGGGTTGGTAGCGACCGGCTCGGTGCTGTAGTTGAGGACGGCGATCGCCTGCAGCGCGAGCATCACGCCGACCGACGCGCACACGCGGGTCAGCTGAGCGGCGTTGCGCAGCGGCCGGTAGACGAGGACATGGAGGATCAGCCCGAAGATCGCCGCGTAAACCAACGAGATGACGATCGCGAGCGTCGTGTTAATGCCCGCCCCGCCGTTCAGCGAGATCTGGTGCGGGATGATTACGACGGGGAGCTCGAGTTCCCCGAAGCTGCGGAGGTTGACGAACACGTAGGCGATGAACATCGCCACCGCGCCGTGGGCGAAGTCGACCACGCCGGCGCTGCGGTATTTGAGGACGAGACCCTGGCCGAGAATCGCGTAGGTTGCGCCGGCGCCGAGGCCGAGGATCAGAAACAGGATGTAGCTGGACATGGGTTACGTGTTCGTGGGTGCGGTTGGAATCGGCCCCGCCCACCCGCCCGCCGGGCGGCGGGCCGGGTGGGCGGGCACGATTTCAGATGGTTAGAGCCCTTGGCCCTTGTAGTAGCCCTTCGAGGTGGTCCAGTCGGTCGTGCTCGGCTGCGTGAGCTGACCGTTCTTGACCTGGTTCATCAGGTAGTAGTCGTTGCAGATCGCGGGCGCGCCCGTCATCTGCTGCCCGTCGCACGTATACGGGTGCGACAGGAAGTTCGGGTGATTGCTCCCGGTCTTGAACGCGGCCAGGATCGACTTGGTCGTCGGCGTTCCCGAGATCTTGCTCAGCGCCGCCTGGACGTTCATCACGGTCGCGAACCCGGCCACCGACGGCGAGTCGATCAGCGTCCCGGGCGCGGCCCACTTCTTCATCGCGGCCTGGAACAGCTGCGCCTGCTGGCTGGTCCCGGTCGGGAGAATGAACGGAGAGGCGATGTACATCCCCTCGGCTCCGCCTGCCGACGCCGAGATCACCGGCGGCGCGCCGCACGGATCGATGCCCATCAGCTTGCCCGTGTAGCTGACGCTCTTGAGCGACTTCAGCACGTTCCCGCACCCATTCGGCACGTCGATGTACGCCAGATCCGCGCCGCTCGACTCGATCAGCGCCGCCTGCGGGCTCGGATCAGGCGAAGTCGGCGACAGCGGAATCAGCTTGACGGTGCTCGCGCCGGCGGCCTTAAACACCGGCACGATCTGGGGAATGATCGACTCGCCCTGCGGATTCGAAAAGTACATCAGCGCCACGCTCTTGACGCCGAGCGTCTTGCCGGCGTACACGGCAGCGGCGGCGTTGTCGCCGACGCTCACCGACCAGAACTGGATCGAGTTCGGCGAGACGAACGGGACCGGAGTGAACGGGATGCCGCCGATGTAGGCGAGGTTGGCGTGCGCGTAGATCGGGATCGAGGCGGGCGCGCCGACGTCGGCGGCCCCCAGGATCGCGATCGGGTGCTTGGCCACGAGCTCGTTGGCGCAGCGAGCGGCCCCAGCGGGGGTGCCGTCCCCGACGCAGTTGTCGATCACGATCGGGTGACCGTTGATGCCGCCGAGGTAGTTGTTGACGTACTGCATCGCGGCGATCGCGCCCTGGCGCGCCTCGGGGAACGTGACCGCGCCGGTCTCGTCGTTGATCATCCCGAACACGTACGGGCTCCCCGTCGCCTTCTTCGCAGACCCGAACACCGAAGCGCTCGAGGCCGTACTCGACCCGGAGGTGGCGCTCGTGCTGCTACCAGACGACCCGCTGCCGCTGGTGCTGCTGCTCGAGCTGCTCGACCCGCAGCCAGCGGCCAGGACCGCCGAGGCGGCCACCGCGGCGGCCGTGCCGAGCCATCTGGAATGTGTCATCTAATTGCTCCTAGTGGTTGTATTGCTGGGGGACGGTCCGATCACGCGGCGGCCGCTTCCCCGAGGTAACTGGCGGCGAGCAGCTCGCGCCGCTCGCGGAGTTGGGCGGCGGCGCCTTCCAGCGCGATCCGCCCGTGTGACAGGACGTACGCGCGGTCCGAGATCTCGAGCGCAAGCGCGACGTGCTGCTCGACAAACAACACGCTGGTGCCGAACTCGTCCGCCACTCGGCGCAGGATCGGCAGCAGCCGCTCGACGATCACCGGAGCCAGCCCCAGGCTCATCTCATCGACGAGCAGCAACCGCGGCCGCGTCACGAGCGCCCGGCCGATCGCCAGCATCTGCTGCTCGCCGCCGGACAGCAGCCCGGCCTTGCGGTGGAGGCACTTCTCGAGCTCGGGCAGCATCTCGAGCAGCTCCCCCTCCCGGGGGCCGCTCCGTCCGCCCGCGAGCCGCAGGTGCTCTCGGACGGTGAGGCCGGGAAACAGGGCGCGGCCTTCGGGCACGAGCGCGAGCCCACGCTTGGCGAGGTTGTACGCCGGCACGCCGCCGACGTCCTCGCCCGACAGCTTGACCTGACCAGAGATCGGCCGGTTCAGACCGGCGATCGTCTCGAGCGTCGTGGTCTTGCCGGCGCCGTTCGGGCCCAACATCGCCACGACCTCGCCGGGATGCACTTCGAGCTTCAGATCGCGGACGACGGGAATCTGCTGGTAGCCCGCGCAGACGTCCTCGAGGACGAGCGCGTGGCCGGAGGCCGCCTGGTTAGTGGCTTGCGGCGGCATGTCCCGCTCCCAGGTAGGCCTCGATCACGCGGGAGTCCTCGCGAATCTCCGCTGGGGTCCCGGTCGCGATCTGTCGTCCGAAATCGAGGACCATGAGGTGATCGCAAACGCTCAGCACGAGCCCCATGTCGTGGTCAATCAGGAACACGGTCACGCCGTGCTCTTCCGGAAGGGTGCGCAGACGCCGCCCAAGCTCGAGGCTTTCGTCGGTGTCGAGCCCCGCCGCGGGCTCGTCGAGCAGGACGAGACGGGGCTGGCGGGCGAGCGCTCGCCCGACGCCGACCAGCTTGCGCCTGCCCAGCGAGATCTCCGACGGGTAGCGGTCGACCTCGTCCTCCAGACCACACACCGAGATCGCCCAGTCGACGCCGCGTCGGTCGGGTGGCCGATGCGGCAGGAATAGGTCCCGCAATGCCGAGCCAACGCTCACGTGCTCGCTTGCCACCAGCAGGTTCTCGTCGACCGTGAGATCGTCGAACAGCTCGACCGACTGAAACGTCCGAGCGAGCCCGAGG
The DNA here is from genome assembly GCA_963783415.1 of uncultured Solirubrobacterales bacterium. Taxonomy (GTDB): domain Bacteria; phylum Actinomycetota; class Thermoleophilia; order Solirubrobacterales; family Solirubrobacteraceae; genus Palsa-465. The sequence goes on along the minus strand of CAWANN010000017.1, from coordinate 198,238 downwards.
CGCGCGCGCCGGTACGGACGCAACCGGCTGATGTCGCGGCCGTCGAACACGATGCTCCCGGCGGCCGGCCTGGTATACCCCGTCAGCGCGTCGACCATTGAGGTCTTGCCGGCGCCGTTGGGGCCGATCAGTCCGAACACGGTGCCCCGGGAGACCTGTACGTCGACGTCGTTCACGGCCACTACGCCGCCGTAGGCGACGCGCAGGCCGCGGACGTCGAGCAGCGGTCGTGAGTCGGTCGGTGTGCTCATGTCACTCCCTCGAGGGCGCTGATCTGCGCCCATCGGAGGAAACTGTACACACTTTTGCTCCTTGTGTCCAGTGTGAGATCATGCAGAAGTGTGAGGGTTCGGTTAGCGGGCTTGCGCGGGCATCCGCCGCGAACCGCTCAGCGTTCCGAAGACGCGGATTTCCGGCGTCGACTGGTCGGGCGCCAAGGCGGGCCAAGCCGGATCCTCGCCGTGCACGAATCGGCTCCAGGCCGTCACCAACTCGGCGGAGACCGCGCCGGCACCTGGCGCCTGACCCCCGAGCCGCTCTCCTGGGCCTCCGTCCCGCCAGGTTCCGAACAGGAGCGGCACCTCGACGGTGTGGGTGGCGCCAAGCTCGGGGCCGGCGCCGGGATGGTCGACCCGATACCGGTGCACGACGCTGCGATCGCCGACCGCGCCCGCGCGAGCCGCGGCCCACCGGGCGAGCGGCTCGGCGACCATCGCGTCGGTGGCGATCTCGACGAGCAGCGAAAGGGGATCGTGCGGTGCACCGACGGCAACCGCGCGCTCCCGGTACCGGTCGAGGACCGCGTCGGGATCCTCGGTGTCACATAGGTGCGCGATGACCCCGGGGATCCGTTCCGCCGGCGGCGACGGCCGCCATGGCGCCCGGAAGAAGAACGTGCCCTCCTGCGCCGTGTGCCCGACCAACACGTCGACGTCGGGGCTCGCGCCCGGCACCTCGACGGGCGAGGTGGGAAGGCTGCCGGGATCGACCGTCGGCAGCGCGCCACCACGGGTGCCGCGGAAGGCCGGCCGCTCGAGCAGCTCCTCGTGGAGGGACACGATCCGCTCGGCGTCGAGTTCGCGCAGGCGCGGCGCATCGAAGTCGCCTGCCCCGCCGGCGGCCGCGCTGAGCGCCTCTGCCCATCGGAACGCGCCCGCAGGCGGCTGGGCGACATCGCCGAGCGGCGGCGACTCAAGGACCGCGCGGCTGAACAACCCGGCGGCCTTCGGCGCGACGAGCAGGTCCATCGCGGACAGAGCGCCGGCCGATTGCCCGGCCAGGGTGACGCGACCGGGATCGCCGCCAAACGCCCCGATGTTGTCCCGGACCCACTCGAGGGCAGCGATCTGGTCGAGCAGGCCCCAGTTCGCGGCCGGCGCGTCCGGTGCGGCGGCGAGGCCGGGATGGCCGAGCCAGCCGAGGCTCCCGAGCCGGTAGTTCACGGTCACGACCACCGCGTCGGCGTTGGCCGCGAGACGCTCGCCCGAGTACAGGCTCGCGGCGGCGTGCCCTATCGCGAACCCTCCGCCGTGAAGCCACACGAACACCGGCCGGCTACCGCTGAGCGCCGGCGCGAACACGTTGAGGCCGAGGCACTGCTCGTCGGTGCCCGGGAGCTCGTCGTGCGTGAACGCGGCCGCCGGCCGTCGAGGCTGCGGCGCCGCGGACCCAGCGGCGCCGGCGTCGCGCACTCCCGTCCATCCCTCGATCGGCCCGGGCGGGACGAAGCGGGGCGCCGTCGCATAGGGGATCCCCCGGAAGGCGATCGCCTCTCCGACGTGCCGGCCGCTCAGCCGGCCGGCGACGATCTCGACGACCGGCATGCGGTCACTGCCCGGCCGCGACCCCCGAAGCATCCGCGACCAGGTCCGGATGGCCCTCCTCCCAAGAGATCACCCGGTTGCGGAGTACGCCGACGCCTTCGACCTCGGCCTCGATGACGTCGCCCGGCCTCAGGTACAGAGAGGCGGCGTCATCGCTGAAGCCGGCCACGCCGGCGACGGTGCCGGTCGAGATGATGTCCCCAGGGCTGTAGCCCATCGCGGAGTAGTGGCTGATGATCTCGGGGACCGTGACCGACATCCTGCTCATGTGGGAGGTCTGCCGGCGCTCCCCGTTGACCCGGAGCTCCATCGCCAGCGCGTGCGGGTCCGGGATCTCGTCTGGCGTCACGATCCAGGGGCCGATCGGGCAGAACGTGTCGATGCTCTTCGAGAGGCAGAACACGCCGGACTTCATCTCCTCGCGCTGGATGTCGCGGGCCGTGATGTCGTTGAAGATCAGGTAGCCGGCGATGTAGTCAGCGGCCTCCTCGGGCGAGAAGAACTTGCCCGCCTTGCCGATCACGACCGCCAGCTCGAGCTCGTAGTCGAGCTCATTGGTCAGCGCCTCCGGGTAGACGATCGCGTCGTCGTGACCGATGATCGCGTCCACGTTCTGGAAGAACACGATCCACGGCAGGACCGGGTGCGACCAGTTGACGTTCTTGGACTCCTCGTGGTGCTCGCGGAAGTTGCCCGCGGTGTGAAAGAACTTCTTCGGGACGATCGGCGCCCTCAACCGTACGTCCTCGAGCGACAGCTCGCGGCCGGTCTCCCCCACGTCGCCGCCGAGCTCGAAGTACCGGCGCATGTCGGGAACGTCGAGTTCAAGCACCCTGCCATCGACGACCTTCCCCACCCTTCCGTCGTCGAACGTCACAAGCTTCATAGCTGCTCCTTTGCGGACACCACCGGTCACTCCAGCACTCGCGATCGCAAATTATAGACAGAAGTTGATTCTGTATGCAATTTGCGTAACTGTGCCGCATTGCGGCGGACGCGGTCACCACAGTTGACCGCCACCCCCCGCTCACACCGGCGCCCGTCGCGCCCGGAGCGCGCGCGAGGTCCCGAGCGCGGCCGCGCGGATTGCGGGGACCAGCCGCGCCGGATCCGTCCCGTCGGCTTTGCTGACGATCGACAGCGCCGCGAGCACCGCGCCGCCGGCGTCGAAGATCGGCGCCGCCACCGACACCGCGTCGTCGGTCACCTGTCGATCGCTGACGGCGACGCCGTCCCGCCGGATCTGGGCCAGCATCCGTCGCAGACGATCAGGATCGGTGATCGTGTGACCGGTGAAGCGCCGCAGCGGGCCGGCGAGAACCTCGACTTGCACGGTCCCCGGCGCGTGAGCCAGCAGCACCAGCCCGATCCCGGACGCGTGGAGCGGGAACCGGCCGCCGACCCGCGTGAGCACGCCGACCGCCTGGCGACCCGCGATCCGCTCGATGTAGAGGACTTCGTGACCCTCGCGGACCCCGAGTTGGACGTTCTCGTGCGTGACCTCGTAGAGGTCCTCGAGGAAGGGCAGAGCGGCTTCACGCAGCGGAGCGCCCCGCGGAGCGAGCGACGCGATCTCCCAGAGACGGAGGCCGATCCGGTACGTCCCGTCGCCGTCGCGCTCCAGCGCGCCCGAGGCGCAAAGCTCGCCGACCAGACGATGCGTCGTCGTGAGCGGAAGCGCTGCCCGGCGGGCGATGTCCGAGAGGGTCAGCGTGGGTGACCCGGGGCTGAACGTCTCGAGCACGGCGAAGCCGCGCGCCGTGACCGACCGGCCGTCGATGCGATTCCGGAACCCTCCCAAGGCGACACATTCTGACGATTCTTCCGCTCAGCGGAAGGAACCGTTGCGGTGGATCGTCCGCGGCCATACGCTGAACCTTCTTTTGGAGAGGCGATAAGGCTACGAAAGACCGCGTGAGTTGACCTCGACGCCGTTTCGCGACTGCCTGCAGGCGCCCGGCGCGTTCGCCATCGCGGTCGAGCTGGTGACGGCCCGCGGGGTGGTCACCACTGAGCGCAGCCGCGCGTTGGTCGACAAGGCCCGCGCGCTGGCCGACGACCCCCGGATCGACGTGCTGTCGATCACCGACAATCCGGGTGGGCACGCGATGCTCGCGCCCGACACGCTCGGCACCGACCTGCTCTCGCGCGGGCAGGAGGTGATCATCCATCTCGCCTGTAAGGACTGGAATCGGAACGCGCTCGAGAGCCGCGGATGGAAGCTGGCCTCGGAGGGCTTCGGGAACGTCCTGTGCCTGTCGGGCGATTACCCGCTCGCCGGCTACGGCGGCGCCGCGGCGCCGGTGTTCGACATCGACTCGGTCGGACTGCTCAAGCTCTACAGCGATATGAACGCCGGGCTGCACATCGCGCGTACCGACGAGCGGCTCGACCGGACGGACTTCTTCCTCGGTTGTGTGGTCACCAACCACAAGCTGCACGAGCGCGAGGTCGTACCGCAGTACCTGAAGCTGGCCAAGAAGGCCAGGACGGGCGCCCGCTTCGTGATCAACCAGATCGGCTACAACGCGCGCAAGGACAACGAGTTGCTGCGTTACATCGCCCACGAGAACCTCCCGGTGCGCGCGCTGGCAAACGTGTTCCTGCTCTCGCGGGGCGCCGCGCGCGCATTTCACGCGGGCCGGATCCCTGGCGTGATCGTCACCGACGAGCTCCTGGCGCTGGCCGAGCGCCACGGGGCAAGCGCCGACAACGGTCGCTCGTTCTTCATCGACCTGGCGGCCAAGCAGCTCACGGTCGCGCGCGGGCTGGGCTTCAACGGCGCCTACCTCGGTGGCCATACCACGGCCGACACGTTCTTCGAGATTCTCGATCGAGCCAACGCCCACACAGACGGTGACTGGCGCGAGCTCTCGCGCGAGTTGCGGTTCGGTCGCGCAGGCGAGTTTTATCTGTTCGAGCCCGACCCGGCCACGGGGCTGTCCTCGGACGAGCTGAACCGTGACTACGTCACCTCCAAGCGCAAACGCCGGACCGACCTGCGCGTTCCGCTCGCGTATCGATTCAGCCGCCGCGTGCATCAGGCGGTGTTCGATCCCGAGGGGCCGCTGTACGACTCGGCGCGGTCGCTGTACGAGAAGATCGACGCTGCGCCGCGTCCGGTCAGCCGCGCGGCTCACGCGCTCGAGCAGGCCGCGAAGGTCCCGTTGTTCAAGTGCCGCGACTGCGGCGACTGCTCGTTGCCCGACATCGCGTACGTGTGTCCGGAGTCCATCTGCGCCAAGAACCAGCGCAACGGCCCCTGCGGCGGCACCCGCGACGGGCTGTGCGAGGTATATGACAGCGAGTGCATCTGGTCCCAGGCCTACGAGCGCCTCAAGGCCTACGGCGAGGAAGAAGACATGCTCGCCAACCCGGTCGTGGTAAAGGACAACGCGCTCGCTCGCACCAGCGCCTGGGCCAACACCTTCCTCGGCCGCGACCACCAAGCCAAGTCGGGTCAATTCAGTGGATAACGCCTAATTGAAGGGAAAGAGAGACGATGGCTGCCAGCAACCTCCAGGAAGTCCTCGACGAATCCGGAAACATCGTCGAGCGCCTGCGCAACTCGCAGATCGGCGCCTACATCTATCCGGTCGTCCCGTACGAGTTCACCAACTGGCGCCGCGAGCAGCGCGCCTGGCGCGAGACCGCGGTCCTGTTCGATCAGTCACATCACATGGTGAACTTCTTCTTCAAGGGGCCCGACGCGCTCAAGCTCGTGTCCGACACGGGCATCAACACCGTCTCGAACTTCGAGGTCAACATGGCCAAGCAGTTCGTGCCGACGACGCCGGCCGGTCACGTGATCGGCGACGGCATCCTGTTCCACCTGGCCGAGGACGAGTTCGTGTGGGTAGGCCGCAATCCAGCTGCGAACTGGCTCCGGTTCCACGCGGAGACCGGTGGATACAACCTCGAGTACGACTACGACGACCGCTCGTCCTCGCGCCCGTACGGCAAGGCGGTGACCCGCCGGGTCTGGAGGTTCCAGATTCAGGGCCCGAACGCCTGGCCCGTGATCGAAAAGCTCAACGGCGGGCCGCTCGAACAGCTCAAGTTCTTCCGCATGTCCGAGATGAATCTGGAGGGCATGCGCGTCCGGACGCTCCGTCACGGGATGGCCGGCGAGCCCGGGCTCGAGCTGTGGGGACCGTACGAGAGCTACGACGAGGTCCGCGGGACGATCCTCGAGGCTGGGAAAGAGTTCGGACTCGAGGCCTGCGGGGCGCGCGCGTACGCTTCGAACACTCTCGAGTCGGGCTGGATTCCCTCCCCTCTGCCGGGGATCTACACCGGCGAGGGAGTCCTCCGCAAGTACCGGGAGTGGCTCGGCGCCGACAGCTACGAGGCGAACAATGCACTGGCCGGCAGCTTCGTCTCGGACAACATCGAGGACTACTACCTCAACCCGTGGGAGCTCGGGTACGGCCCGTTCGTCAAGTTCGATCACGACTTCATCGGCCGTGACGCGCTCGAGCAGGTCGACACCGAGGTCCAGCGCAAGAAGGTGACCCTGGCGTGGGCCGACGAGGACGTCGTACGAATCCTCGGCTCGGTGCTCGACACCCTCGAGGAGCCCTACCAGTTCTTCGACCTGCCGATCGCCAACTACGGCTCGTCGAACTTCGACTCGGTGCTCGACGGCGACGGCAACGTCGTGGGCTACTCGATGTTCACCGGCTACAGCAACAACGAGAAGCGGGCGCTGTCGCTCGCCACGGTCGACCCGTCCGTCGAGATCGGCAGCGAGGTCACCGTGGTGTGGGGTGAGCCGAACGGCGGCTCGCGCAAGACGACCGTCGACCCAAACCAGCGCCAGATCGAAGTCCGCGCGATGGTCAGCCCGACGCCGTACTCCGAGCCCGCCCGGCTGCAGTACGCCGACGGTTGGAGGACCGCCTCGAGGTAGCGCGACCCGCGCTCACCGCGGGACCGATTCGAGCTCGGCCAGGCGGCGCTGAAACAAGCGTCGCTCGGCGTCGTCGGGCGCGAGCGCGATCGCCCGCCCGAAGGCTTCGCGTGCTTCCTGTGTGCGCCCGAGGCGCCGGAGCATCTCGCCGCGGCTCGAGTGAAAGTAGCGGTAATCGTCGAGTCCGGTCAGGCGGTCGGCCAGCTCGAGGCCGTCCTGGGGACCCTCGGCCTCGCTGACCGCCACCGCCCGGTTCAGTTCGACGACCGGTGAGTCGGTGAGCCGCGCCAGCTCGCCGTACAGCGCGGCGATCTGAGGCCAGTCGCGCGGCTCGTCCACGTGTAAGGACGCGATCGCGGCCTGCAAGATGTAGGTCCCGCCCGCCCCGTGACCGCGGAGCGCGAGCGCCCGGTCGAGCACCGCCCGGCCCTGCTCGATCTGGCGGGTATCCCAAAGCGAGCGATCCTGGTCTGCCAACAGGACGATGTCACCGTCGCGAAAGCGGGCGTTGCGGCGGGAGTCGTGCAGGAGCATGAGCGCCAGCAGGCCGTGGACCTCGGCCTCGTCGGGCATCAGCCCGGCGAGCGCCCGTCCCAGCCGCAGCGCCTCGTTCGCGAGGTCGCCCGGCTCGCGCTCACCGCTCGTTCCCGCGCCAACCCCGGTGTATCCCTCGTTGAAGATCAGGTAGACGACCGCGAGCACGGCGGCGAGCCGGTCGGGCAGCAGATGGCCGGGAGGCACGCGGAACGGGATCCCGGCGGCCTTGATCTTGCGCTTGGCCCGGACCAGGCGCTGGGCCATCGTCGCCTCGCCGACCAGGAACGCGCGGGCGATCTCCGAGGTCGTCAGTCCCCCGAGCGTCCGCAGCGTCAACGCGACCTGCGCGTCGGTGGCGAGCGCGGGGTGGCAGCAGGTGAAGACGAGCTCCAGCCGCTCGTCCGCGAATACGGTCGGCTCATCCACGGTGGTGTCCTCCGAGATCGCTTCGGCTGAGGCGCCGCCGTCAGGCGCCGCCGACAAATTCAAGTTCTCGAGCAGGCGGGTCTTGGTGGCGAGCACACGCTCCCGCCGGATCCTGTCGATCGCCCGCCGGCGCGCGGTGGTGATCAGCCACACGCCCGGGCTCGCCGGCGTGCCGTCGCGCGGCCACCTTTCGCTCGCGATCGCGAATGCCTCTTGCGTGGCTTCCTCGGCGAGGTCGAAATCGCCGAGGAAGCCGATCAGCGCAGCGAGCACGTACGCCCACTGCTCGCGGAAGGCCCGCTCGACCGGAGCGCGGGTCAGGACCCGGTCCAATTCTGTGTCGGGCGGATCTCGATCGCGCCGCCCAGGCTCGCCGCCGGTACCTTCGCCGCCACCTCGATTGCCGCGTCGAGGTCGTCCGCCTCGAGCGTGAAGAACCCGTCGAGCGCCTCCTTGGTCTCCACGTACGGCCCGTCGGTCGTAAGCGTCTTGCCGTCCTGCACGCGCACCGTCGTCGCCGTCTCCGGTGGGGCCAGCCCGATGCCGGGCGTGACGCCGGGCGTCTGGTTGAGCGCCTGGAAACCGGCCTGGAGAGCGTTGCGCTCCTCCTCGGTGAGGCTCTGCCAGTCCCGGGCCTTCGGGCCGAGGTTGATCAACATCATGTACTTCATCGCTTCCTCCTCTGTTTGGGGATGGTCGCGCTTAAAGACGAACGGGGCGACCCGAAATCGACAGCGACTTGCCGGAGGCCGATCAGGCCACGTAGGCCAGGCTCTTCGGGGCCTGCTCGCCGACCGCGCCGGGCGTCAGCTCGGCCAGGATCTCGACCGCGCGTTCGAGCTGGGCCGGCGCGAGCGTGAACGGGAGCCGCAGGTGGCGTTCGAGCACGCCGGCGGCCGCGTACCGGGGTCCCGGGGTTAGCTGCAGGTCCTGCTCGGCGGCGGCGAGCGACAGGCTCGTACTGATCGGCCCGGGCAGCTCCGCCCACAGGAACATGCCGCCCGCCGGGAGGCTGTAGCGCCACTCAGGCAGCCTCCGGTCCAGCGCGCCGGCGAGCGCGTCCCGCCGGCGCCGGATCATCGCCCGCCGCTCGGCCAGGATCTCGTCGAGGTGCCGGAGCACGTGCGTCGCGACGAGCTGCTCGAACAGCGGCCCCGACATGTCGCTGGTGGCGCGAGCGGTGATCAGACGGTGGATGAGCGCGGGATCGCCGCGCGCCCATCCGACCCGCAGCCCGCCCCAGACCGCCTTGCTCAGCGAGCCGACCGTGATCGTGCGTTCGTCGCCGAAGCTCGCTGACGGCGCCGCCATGTCGACGCCGTCGAGGTTGAGCTCGACGAACGTCTCGTCGATCACCACGACCGTGCCCGCGGACCGAAGCGCGCGCAGCGCGCGCCGGCGGGATCGCTCGTCGATCAGCACGCCGGTGGGGTTGTGGAAGTCCGGCATGAGGTACGCGAGCGCCGGCCGGTGCCTCCGCGCCACCGCGACTAGCGCGTCGACGTCCCAGCCCTCGCGCGTCACCGGCACCGGTGAGAGCCGGGCGGCGGCGCCTCGAAGCGCGTCGAGCGCGACCGGGTAGCTCGGAATCTCGACCAGCACGTGCCGCCCGCGCGGGAGCGCCGCCCTGATCGACAGATCAAGCCCGTGCATCGCCCCGTTCGTGACGACGATCTGCTCGGGCCGGGTGGGGAGTCCGCGGCGATCGAACCAGGCGGCGATCGCGCCGCGCAGCGGCGGCAATCCGAGAGGGTCGTAACCGTGGTGGTCGAGCCAGCGCGGGAGTTCGCGGGTGGCCTGCTGGAACAGGTCTTCGAGTACCGCCGGCGCCGGCAGCGCGGCGATCCGCATGTCGAGCCCGGGACCTCCGACGATCGCGTCAGGCGCGGCCCGGTGCCCGCCCGGGAGGGTGACCCAGCTTCCCGAGCCCTGGCGACTTGCGATATAGCCTTCGCCGCGCAGCTGGTCGTAGGCCGCGGTCACCGTCGCCCGGCTCACGCCCAGCGCGGTCGCGAGGTTTCGCTCGGCCGGGAGCCGGCTCTCGACTGCGACCTGCCCGTCGAGGATCAGCGCCCGCAGCGCTGCGGCGAGTCGCTCGCGGCTCGTGCCCTGGCGTCGCCACGGCCCGAGTAGCTCCGTGAGGCGGCCGGCTGGAGCGATGATCACAAGCCACTTCTAGCAAATTGGCCTGCCGGTGCATAGGCCATTATCTGCCAGACTCGCCTTTCGATGATGCGGATGCGACCACCCCGCGTGCGGCGCCTGATCCAGCTCTACGTCGGCCTCGTCCTGTACGGGGTCAGTAGCTCGATGCTGCTGCTCGCGGGACTCGGCGTCGATCCGTGGGACGTCTTGCACCAGGGCCTCTCACGCCGGCTCGGGCTCGGCGTCGGCACCTGGGCGATCATCGTCGGCGTCGCGGTCCTCCTGCTGTGGATCCCGCTCCGCCAGCGGCCGGGTTTCGGAACGTTGAACAACGTGCTGATCGTCGGCCTGGTGATCGACCTGATGCTCGAGTTCGTGCCCCCGGTTCACGCCCTCCCCGCCCAGGTCGCGGTCATGCTGGGGGGCGTCGTCTTGAACGGGATCGCCACCGGGGCGTACATCGGCGCCGGCCTCGGGCCCGGCCCGCGCGACGGACTGATGACCGGCCTCGCCGCTCGCGGTCATTCGATCCGGGTCGTCCGGACGTCGATCGAGCTCACGGTTCTTTGCACCGGCTGGGTCCTCGGGGGAACCGTCGGGGTAGGCACCGTCGTGTACGCACTCGGGATCGGTCCGATCGCGCACGTGACGATCCCGCGTCTGCGGATTCCGCTCGGCGATCCCGTGCCTCCCGGCAGCGGTGAGCCGGTGGTGTTGAGCGCCGGTGACGCCGCCACCTGAGCGGCACATAGGAGAACGTCAGAAATCTAACCGTGAGCGTGTGACCGCAACTCTCACCTGCGCCCCCTGTTACGTGTTGTACTGAACACGCACGAAAGGAGGCAGCATGCGCAGAATGCGTGTCGCCGCGGCAATCGTGTTGGTTGGCTGCGGCTTACTCGTGCTCGTCATCACGTCAGCGAGCCATCCGGCTCCGGCTTCGGCCGCCGCAGCGCCGCCGTCTGCCACGACGGGTTCGCCGTCGAGTGTCGGTCAGTCGAGTGCCACGGTAAACGGCACAGTGAACCCGAACGGACAGTCGACCACGTACTACTTCAAGTACGGCACGGCTACCACATACGGGCTCCAGACCACTCCCGCCGGCGCCGGTTCGGGCACCGGGAACGTCGCCGTCCACGCGGCGTTCGACGGGCTGAGCCCGAACACCACCTACCACTACCAGCTGGTGGCCACGAGCTCCGCCGGCACCAGCAACGGTCCCGACGAGACCTTCACCACGACAACGACCACGACAAGCCAGGCGGTCGTGCTCGGTCACGAGGGCTTCGTCTCGCCCGGATGGATCGTGGGCGCCGAGCTTGGCTGCTTCCACGGAACCGGCACGTGCACTGGTCAGCTGACGATGTCCCACGACGGGACGGTCATCGCGCAGCGTAACTACTCGCTCCCGCCTGACAGCGGCGGATTCCAGAACATGGAGCTGAACTCGAGCGGCCAGAAGGCCATCGCCTCCAACGGCGTGTTCCATCTAATCCCGGTCACTGTGACCGCCACCCAGACCGGCGGTCAGACAGTGTCGTGGGTGATTCACCTCGCCCGTTGGGTGTGGCACTGATTCCGGGGGCCTGAGCGCGAACGTGGGCGTGCCGGGGCCGTCATCGCCGGCACGCTCACACGCATCTCCGGGGTGAATAACTCCACACTCGACCGGCTCGCCGCGCCGACTGTGTGGATTCGGACACCTAGGGTGGTCACAACCCAACGCTCGACCCAGCAAGTCGGCGACTGTGGGGTTGTTCACCTCAGTCGGTGTGAAAGATCTCCTTGAGCCGCAGAAACCCCGTGTCCGGCCGCGAGCCCTCCGGGAGCTCGAAGAAGGGGGCCATCTCGGCCTGCCATCGGGCGTTCACGCCCGTCTTCTCCATCCCCCGCTGCGCCGCCGCGAAGTCCTCGCACTCGAGGTAGCCGATCAGCAGCCCGTCGCCGCGCAGGAACAGCGAGTAGTTGCGCCAGCCGGTCGCGCGCAGCGCCTCCAGCATCTCCGGCCAGACCTCGCGGTGGCGCGCCTTGTACTCCTCGAGCCGGTCGGGGCGCACGGAAAGCTGGAAGCAGACACGCTCCACGGACGAGCTCAGACCCGGTTCACTTCGACCCCGGCCGCCTCCAGCACGCGGACGCCGGCCGGGGGAGGATCGGCCAGATAGGCGATCCCGACGGCCGACGCCGGAACGATCAAGTTCAGCCCGCGCTCGTCGAACTTGTGGGCGTCGGCGACCAGCGACACGGTCCTCGCGCGCCCGATCATCGCTCGCTTGACCTCGGCCTCGAGCGGGTCGGGATCGGTGAGGAAGCCCTCGCGCTCGATTCCCTTCACCGAGAAGATGATGCGGTCCGCGAAGAAGCTCTCGATCGCGCGCACGGTCTGCGCCCCCACGAACGACCGGGTCAGCTTGCGGTAGCTCCCGCCGAGGCCGATCAGGTCAACCTGCGGCGCGTCGGCACTGCCACTACGCCATCACCGGCACCGAGTTGGTCAGCAGCGTCATGTGCAGCCCGGCGTCGAGGATCTCCCTGACCACGTAGTACGCCCAGCTCGAGGAATCGATGAACACGGTCTCGTTCGTCTCGAGCGTCGCGACGACCGCCTTCGCGATCCGGACCTTGGCCTCGACGTCCTGCTCGAGCCGGCTCTGAAACGAGTCCTCGTGGGCCGCGAACTCGGGGAGCACGGCGCCGCCGTGCGTGCGGCGCGCGTATCCGGCCTCCGCGAGCAGCGCGAGATCGCGCCGCGCGGTCATCGGCGAGACCTGGAACTCCTCCTCGACGGCGGCGACGCTGACGCTTCCCTGCTCGCGGAGCAGCTCAATGATCATGCGCCGGCGCTCAGCCGGCACGGCCGGCCGCTTACCGTTGCCCCCGGCTCTCATGGTCGTAGGTTCGCACAAAAACGACCATCGGTCACCAGGCTCTACCGCGGGTACGCAGCGGTCACGCCACCGTCGACGTTGAGCAGGTTGCCCGTGCTCTTGCCCGAGCGAACCGCGGAGGCGAAATGCAGGACCGCCTGCGCGATGTCCTCGGGCAGGATGTGCACGCCGAGCACGGTGCGGTTCCGGTAGTGCTCCTCGAGGTCCTCGGCGCGATGCCGTACGCGGCCGCGCGCTCCTCGCGCCAGCTCGAATCCCAGATACGTGAGCCGTGCAGCACCGCGTCAGGTTGACGGTGTTCACGCGGATGCCGCCCGATCCTCCCTCCTCGGCCAGGCAGCGCGCGAGGTGCAATTCGGCGGCCTTCGCGCTCGAGTAGGCGGCGCGTTCTGGCCCGCGACGAGCGCGTTCTTGGACGCGACGAACACGACCGATCCGCCCGTCCCCTGCGCCCGCAGCACCCGGAACGCCTCGCGCGCGACCAGGAAGTAGCCGGTGCCGAGGATCGACTGGTTGCGGTTCCACTCGGCCAGCGTCGTGTCCTCGATCGGGGCGCTCGACGCAATGCCGGCGTTGGAGACGACGATGTCGACGCCGCCGAACGCACCCACCGCCGCATCGAAGGCGTCGCGCACATCGTCCTCCGACGTCACGTCGCCGCCGACGGCGATCCCGCGGTCACCGAGCGCCTCGACCGCGTCCACCGCGCCGTCGTCGTCGATGTCGAAGGCGACGACGCACGCGCCCGCGTCCGACAGCGCGTCGACGATCGCCCTCCCCGATCCCGCCGGCGGCCCCGGTGACGAGCGCGACCTTGCTCTGGAGCTCCCCTGGCGGCGGCGCCAGCGACAGCTTGTACAGCTCCAGTGGCCAGTACTCAACGGCGAAGCTCTCGGCCTCGTCGAGCGAGACGAACTTGGTCACCGCCCCGGCGCCGGCCATCACCTCGATCGCGCGGTGGTACAGGTCGCGCGAGAGACCCGCGGCCCGAACCGTGGTTCCCGCCGCCACCAGCCCGACGTTCTCGACCAGGACCACACGGGGATCGGGGTCGGCCGGCTCGGTGTCAACACCTCGGTGGCGCTCGACGTACGACGCGTATTCCCGGCGGTAAGCGGCGGCGCCGGCGATGACGCGCTCGGCGAGCATCTCGACCGAGTCGGTCGCGGGGTCATAGGGCACCCACAGAGGCACCCGCTTGGTGTGGACGAGGTGATCCGGGCACGCGGCGCCGACCGAGGTGACCCGCGGCGCCTCGGCCGAATCGACGAGCTCGATCACCGCCGGCGGACAGGTCGGCGATCAGGATCTTCGAGCGCTCACTCGAGACCGCGCCGCGCAGAGCCGCCAGCACCTCCCGCAGCGTCTCGGCACGGGCGTCGGCGTCGAGCCCGCGCGACTGAGCGCTCGGACCTCCGAATCGCGGCAGCCCGTGGGCCTTGCGGTTGGCGAGCTCGGCGGCGCGGTTGCAAGCCCAGATCGTCCGCTCATACGCCTCCTGCGCGGTGTCACCCCACGTGATCAGACCGTGCTTGGCGAGCACGACGAGCCGTAGCCCTCGGTCGGCGCCCACGGCCTCCCCCACCAGCTTGGCGAGCGGGAACCCCGGGCGGATGTAGGCGACCCAGGCCGCCTGGTCCGCCGAAGCACTCGGCGATTAGCTCGGCGCCGCCGTCGGCACACGCGAGCACGTTGATCGCGTCGGGATGGGTGTGGTGAACGTGGGCTGCCGGGATGAACGCGTGTAGCAGCGTCTCGATCGACGAGCGCGGCGCCGCGGGGTCGAGCTGGCAGCGCGCCAGGTAAGAGACCATCTCCTCGTCGCTCATCGCGTCGCGTTCGAACAGCGGCAGGATCTCGTCGAGCCGCAGCGGGGTGAAATCCGACGCGGACATCGTCGCCAGGTCGCTGCCGGAGCCCTTGACCCACATCGCCCTGACCTCGCGGCCGACGTGGTCAACCGCGATGCCCTTGGCCGACGTGTTCCCACCGCCGTAGTTGGCGACCGCCCGGTTTGACCCGAGCAGGTGCGAGGCGAACAAGACCTCCTCCAGCGCGTGATCGGCCGGCCGGCGGTCGGGCGGCCAGCGATCGTCGACCGGCGCCACCATCGAGGTGATCACGCTCATCAGGATGCCTCCCCGGCGACCGCGGCCCGGCCCGATGCCGAGCCCGCCCGCGCGGCGGCGACCCTCTCCGCGTAGCCCGACGCGCGCAGCTCCGCCACCGGATCCGCGGCGGCGCCCTTCGCCGCCCGGACGGTCGCGCACAGCGCCCGGACGTCGGTGTTGTAGGCGTCGAGCAGAGTCTCGTGGCCGCCGAGCACGTCGCCGGCCGCCTGCGTGGCGGCGAGGGCGTCGCGATCGACGAGCAGCGCTTTGGCGTACGCCTCCTGAAGGTTCACAACGCTCAAGACCATCGCCTCCACCTTGGGCTCGATGTTGTGCGACTGGTCGATCGTGAGGCGGGGCAGATCTATCGGCCCGCGGTCACCAGCTCGCAGAAGATCAGGAACAGCTCGAATGGGTTGACCGAACCGACGATCAGGTCGTCATCGGCGTACTTGCGGTTGTTGAAGTGAAATCCGCCCAGGCGCTCCTCGTGCGCGAGCAGCGCGACGATCTGCTCCACGTTGACGCCCTGCGCGTGATGACCGAGGTCGACCAGCACGCGGGCTCGCGGCCCGAGTCGCTGGCAGAGCAGCACCGCCGAGCCCCAGTCGGCGATGTCGGTGGCGTAGAACGCCGGCTCGAAGAGCTTGTATTCGAGGAGCAGCTCTTGGTCCTCGGGCAGGCTCGTGTACAGCCGCGCTGAGGCCGTCCTCGAGCCGCCGCCGGCGACGGCGGAGATCGTCCTGCCCGGCGTAGTTGGTGCCGTCCGCGAGCCACAGCGATTGGGCGTCTCCGCCGAGCGCGGCCGCGATTTCGACGCAGGCCAGTAGGTGGTCGACCGCCTTGCCGCGGATCCCGGCATCCGGGTTGGTGAGCGATCCGAGCCGGTAATCGGGGTCCTCGAACAGGTTTGGGTTGATCGCGCCCACCCGCAACCCGAGGGCGCTCAGGTGGTCGCGGAGCGCGCCGAAGTCCTCGACCTCATCCCACGGGAAGTGGAGCGCGACCGCCGGCGCGGCGCCGGTCAGTCGGTGCACTTCGGCGGCGTCCTCGATCTTCTCGAACACATCGCGCGGTCGACCCCGCTGTGAGAACACGCCAAAGCGCGTGCCCGAGTCCCCGTATCCCCACGACGGCGTCTCGACGGCGAAGCTCGCTAGCTCGCGCTCGATCTGCGTGACATGGCGCCCCTTGTCGCTAAGACGTCGGCTGAGGGATTCGTACTCGGGGATGGGATCTGTCACGTGGTCTCCTTGCTACGCCGCGGCCCGGGCTGGTCGACCGTCCTGCAGGCCGGTCACCGACAGGAAGCGGGAATAGGTCTCCTCGTTCGCGGCCCGTTCGGCGCTCGGCTCGTACCGATCAACCTGCACCGATCGCGTCACCACCTCGCGCATCTCCGCGAGCGATGACAGCTCGCCGTACGCACGCGCCTGTACGAGCACGTTGCCGAGCGCGGTCGCCTCCTCCGGTCCCGCCAGTACCGGCAGCCCGAGGACGTCGGCGGTCAGCTGGCAAAGCAGCGTGTTGCGAACCCCGCCGCCGACTACGTGCACGACCTCGACCCGCCGGCCGGTCACGAGTTCCAGCTGCTCGAGCACGAGCCGGTACTTGCAGGCGAGCGAGACCAGGATCGAGCGGACGACCTCCCCCGGTCCCACGGGCTCCTGCTGACCGGCGGCGCTGCACGCTGACGCGATCATGGCCGGCATGTCGCCGCCGCGAAGCAGCGACGGCTGATCCGGGTCGAACAGCGGGACGTCCGCCGCCGCCTCGCGTGCCGCTCGGTGAAGCTCGTCGTACTCGAGGGCGCGCCCGGCCTCCTTCCAGGCACGCCGGCACTCCTGCACGAGCCAAAGGCCCATGACGTTCCGCAGCAGCCGAACGGTGTCCTCGACGCCCCGCTCGTTGGTCAGGTTCAACGCGGCGGCGTCGCCGCCGAGAATCGGCTCGCGGATCTCGAGCCCGAGCAGCGACCACGTGCCCGACGACAGCACCGCTTCCGCCGGTCCCCCGAGCGGCGTCCTCGACGAACGCCGACGCGGTGTCATGGGACGTCGACCGCGTACACCGGCGTCCCGCGCTGGTCGCCGTGCCGGTCGAGCACCGATCCGAGCTGCCTCCCGGGAGGTAGCGCCTCCCCGGTGAACGGTCTCTCGGGGATGCCGAGCCGCGCGATCAGATCGAGCGCCCAGCGGCGGCCTCGTCGCTTCCAGCAGACCCGTCGTGGACGCGTTCGTCGCCTCGTTTGCGAGCTCGCCACACAGCCACAGGTTGACGAGGTCGGGCACGAGCGCGATCGCCTCACTCATCCACCGTGGCTCCGCTCCCGCGTTCGGACATCAGTTGAAAGACCGTGTTGATCGGGATCGTCTGGATGCCGGTCCTGCCGTACAGCTCCTCGCGCGGAACCAACTCGTGGGCGCGCGCCATGACCTCGTCGGTCACTCGCTCGTCGCGGTAATGAAACGGCAGCCCGAGCATCCGGTGGCCGCCGTCGAGCAGCGCGTAATCGACCCCCCACGAGTCGACGCCGATGCCGTCGAGGCGTCCTGCGGTGCCGGCGCGCGCAAGCCCGTCGAGCGTCTCCGAGAACAGCTGCGGGAGGTTCCAGTGACGGCCGTCGGGAAGCCACAACGGCCGGTTGGCGAAGCGGTGCACGACGTCGAGCGCCACCGACTTGCCGTCGAGGAGTCCGGTGACCACGCGGCCTGACTCCGCTCCGAGGTCGACGGCCGCGAATACACGTGCGCTAGCCATGTCCGGCCGCCTCCCCTCGCAGGCGCCTGCGCCCGCCCATCTCGCGAATCCTCTGCACGAACGACGGGATGTTCGGAATCAGGACGCTCAGGATCAGCAGCCCGCCGGACACGACCTGGAAGTCGTTCTCGTTGAACGAGCTCGTCAGCAGCAGTGCGCTGCGGAGCCCCGCGTACACAAACGCGGCGAGTGCGACGCCGAGGATCGTGCCCGTGCCGCCGAAGATCGAGACGCCGCCGAGCAGCACGATCGTGATCACCTGTAACTCGAAGCCGATGCCGATGTTCTCGCCGGCCGAGGACAGCTCGAACGCGTACAGCATGCCGACCGCGGCGCAGACCACGCCCGACAGCACGAACAGGCCCAGCTTGATTCGCTTGACGCGAATGCCGGCGTGAAACGCCGCCTCCTGGTTGTTCCCGATCGCGTACAGCGATCGCCCGAGCGGGGTCATCCTGAGCATCACGCCGAAGGCGACCGCGAGCACCGCGAAGATCGCCACTGACCAGGACAGCCACTGGATGCCGAGCAATCCATTCACCCCTAAGTTGCTGAATGGCGTCGGGAAGTTCGACACGGTCGTCGGACCGAGGATCACGTTCGCGAGACCGCGGTAGAGGGTGAGCGTCCCGATCGTGACCGCCAGCGACGGGAGCCCGACGCGTGTGATCAGAAGTCCGTTGATCGCGCCCGCCACCGCGCCGACTGCGAGCACGACCACGAAGATCAGCGCCATCGGCCAGTGGTGCATCCACAGGTAACCGAGCAGTTCGGCCGCGAGCGCCAGGATTGACGCCACCGACAGATCGATCTCGCCGGTGATGATGATCAGCGTCATCGGCAGGGCCATGATCGCCAGGTCGCCGATGTTGGTGCACAGCGTGAAGATGTTGTAGCTGCTCAGGAACTGCGAGGAGATCTGCGTCCCGAGCACGGCCACGACGATGAGCGCGAGCGCCAGGGCCGTCTCCCAGCGCAGCATGAAGCCGAGCTGCCGGATGCCGGGAGGCTGCGCGCCGGCCTCGTCGCGCGCCTCGCCGAGTCGGACCGTGCCCGTCGGCTGCTCACGCTCCAAGGTGCACCCTTCGCCTGCGGAGCGCCGCGGCCAGCCGCAGCTGGATCGCGCGATCGAGCGTGATCGCGACCAGCAGCAGGAAGCCCGCGATCGCCTCCGTCCAGATCGAGGCCACCCCAAGCACGTTCAGCGCCGAGCTGATCGTCTGCAGCAGGAGCGCGCCCAGCGCGGCCCCGACGACGCTTCCGCTGCCACCGAAGATCGCCACGCCGCCGACTACGACCGCAGCGATCACCTGTAGCTCGAGCCCGGTCGCGGCGGTCGCGTCGATCGTGTTGTACTGCGTCGCCCACACGACCCCGCCGAGGCCGGCGATCGCCCCGCTCAACACGAACGCCGCGAACACGCGCTTGGCGATCGGGATTCCGGCCAGCCTCGCCGCCGCCGGATCTGACCCGATCGCGTACAGGTCGCGACCGGACCTGAACGAGCGAAGGTAGTAAGCCGCGACCGCCACCACGACCGCGACCGCCAGCGCGAGATCGGGGATGCCGAGGATCGTCGCATGGAAGATATTGATGAATGACTGCGGCAGCGCGTTGGCCACGACCTGCCCGCTGCCCACGATGATCGTGTCGACGCCGCGGATGATGTACAGCATCGCCAGTGTCACCACGAGGCTCGGCACCCGGCCGATTGCGGTTATCACCCCGGTCGTGATCCCGCAGGCCAGCCCGATCCCGAGCCCCACCAAGAACACGACCGGGATCGGGATGCCGTGATGCTGCTGGAACATGTTTGCCGACACGTACGCGGACAGCCCCACGACCGAACCGACCGATAGGTCGACGTTGCGGGTGAGAACCACGAGCGTCTCCCCCACGGCGACGAGCGCGTACAGGCTCGTCTCCGAGAGGATGAAGCGGATGTTGCCCGCGCCCAAGAACCGGGGTTCCAGAGCGGTCGTGAGCAAGACGAACAGCGCCAGCACTCCAACGATCCCGAACGTCCGCGCGCGGAGCACGAAGTCGACGAGCCGGCGGGGGTTGGACGGCGCGATAGTCGAGCTGGACTGCGTGGTCTCGCTCACGGCGAGGTCGCCTCGCTCTTGCCGTTCGCGGACTGCTGGCCGGTGGCCGCGGCGACGATCGCCTCCTCGGTGGCCTGATCGTGCGTCAACTCGACGGCCAGCCGCCCCTCGTGCATGACCAGGATTCGGTCGGCGAGCGAGAGCACCTCCGGCAGCTCGGATGAGATCACCAGCACCGCGACGCCGTCGCGCGCGAGCGACGCGATCAGCCGGTGGACCTCCGCCTTGGTTCCGATGTCAATCCCGCGAGTCGGCTCGTCGACGATCAGCAGTGCGGGCTTGCGGCTCAGCCACTTGGCCAGCACCACCTTCTGCTGGTTACCGCCGGAGAGGAATGTGACCGGACTAGTGATCCGGCTGTACTTCACCTGCAAACGCTTCGCCCAATCGGCGGCGAACGAACGCTCCGTCCGGCCAGACAGTAGCCCGCCGCGCGCGAGGCGCCGCAGCGATGCGAGCGCGATGTTGCGGGCGATCGAGAGCTCCATCACGAGGCCATGCTGGCGCCGATCCTCGGGAACGAACCCTATGCCGGCGGTCATCGCGGCCGTGGGCGAGCCCCGCTTCAGCGCCCGCCCGCCGACCTTCACCGACCCGGCGTCGTAGTGGTCGATCCCGAAGATCGCCCGGGCCACCTCGCTTCGCCCCGCGCCCACTAGTCCGGCCAGCGCGACGATCTCGCTCGCGTGCACCTCGAACGAGATGTCCAGGAACACCCCCTCGCGGGTCAGGCGATCGACCTCGAGGACGCGATCCCCCGCCTGGTGGCGCTCGTGTCCGCCGACGAGAACGTCGCGGCCCACCATCGCGCGCACGAGATCGTCGGGGCTGATGCCGTCGAGGCCCTGTGAGAACACGAGCCGTCCGTCGCGCAGCACCGTCACGCGCTGGCAGATCTCGAACACCTCGCCGAGGCGATGCGAGATGAACAGCACAGCCGTGCCGTGAGCGCGCAGCGTGGCCACGACGCCAAACAGTCGCTTCACCTCCACCGGCGACAGCGCCGCGGTCGGCTCGTCCATGATCACCACCTTCGCCTCGTGCGAGAGCGCCTTGGCGATCTCGACCAGTTGCTGCTCGGCGATCGACAGGCCGCGCGCGATCCGTTCGGGGTCAAGCCGCACGCCGAGGCGCTCGAAGATCTCATTGAGGGTCGCGTCCATCGCACGGCGGTCGATGCGCCGGCCACTCGTGAGCGGCTGGCGGCCGATGAACACGTTCTCGGCTACCGACAGATCCGGGAACAGCGTGGGCTCCTGATAGATCACCGCGATCCCGAGATCACGGGCCTCCGCCGGCCGGCCAGGACGACCTGCCTGCCCCCGATCCGCAGTGCGCCCGCATCGGGCTGATGTACGCCCCCAAGGATCTTCACGAGCGTCGACTTCCCCGCACCGTTCTCGCCGACGAGGGCGTGAGCCTCGCCGGCCCGCAACTCGAGCGAGACGTCCTCGAGCGCGTGTACTCCCGCGAACGCCTTGGTGGCGTGATCCAGCTCGAGCGCGCGACCCGAGTTGCTGTTGGCGTTCGGCGACATCGTCAGCTCACGGCGCTGATGCACGGGTCGCCGGCAACGCTGCCGGCGACCCGAGACTCCGTGTAACTGTTGAGTGGATTGTCAGAAATTGAACTTGTCGATGTTCGATTTGTCGAACACCGTCGGCGGCCCGAGGATGATCGTATTGTCGGGGCCAACCGTGTAGCTGCCTAGCTTGCCGGCGGTAAACGTCTGGCCCTGCGCGCCGGTGATCTTCTTCGACGCGACGTTGACCGCGGCATACGCGGCGAGGTAGCCGAGCTTCGACGGATCCCACAGCTCGAACGCCTGGATCGTGCCGTCGTCGACGAACTTCTTCAGCGACAGCGGCGTGCCCAGTCCCGTGAGCTTGACCTTCCCTCGGTACTGCGGGGTGTCCAGCACAGCGGCCGCGGCGGCGATCCCGACGGTCGTCGGGGAGATGATTCCGGCCAGGTTCGGATACTTCTGCAGCAGTCCCTCGGTGACCTCGGTGGCGGTCGTCGGGTCGTCGTTTCCGTACACGGTCGAGACCAGGTGCATGTTCGGATACTTCTTGAGCTCCTGCTTCATGTAACCGATCCACGCATTCTGGTTTGTCGCCGAGGCGGCCGCCGACACGATCGCGATGTCACCCTTATTCCCGGTCTGCTTCGCGAGCAGGTCGACCTCGCTGGTCCCGATCGCGGCCGTCGACGCCTGGTTGGTGAACAGCTGCCGGCACGTGGGCGCGTCAGAGTCGTACGTGACCACGGTGACCCCGCGAGCCATCGCCGACTTGAGCGTCGGACACAGGGCCGTCGGGTCGGTCGCGGAAACGATCAGGACGTTTGCGCCCTTGGCGATCGCGGCCTGAATCGCGGGCAGCTGCGACGCCGAAGTGGCGGCCGACCCGCTGGTCTCGGTGCCGGTCTCGCCGAGCGCCTGGAGCGCGGCCAGAGCGCCGCCGGTCTTCACGCTGTCGGCGACCGTGAAGTAGTTGTTCCCGAGGTTCTTCGGGATCACGAACACCTTCAGGCCGGTCTTGAGCGCGCCCGAGCTGGAGCTCGAGCTCGCCGCGGTGCTCGAGCTCGCAGCAGCCGGCGCGCTGCTACTCGACGCCGAGGAGCTGCTTCCGGAAGACCCGCATGCGGCGATGCTCACCACCGCGGCCGCCAACGCCGCCGCCAGTCCAAACGACCGACCGATACGCCGCCCCGGCGAAGGGCGCTTCCCGACCTCTTGCATATGACGACTCCTGTGCTCGTCTTTGCAGGACACTGAGAACCGTCGGCTCCCCGGTGGCTCGAGAGTCTTGGTCGACGACCGCCGGACGATGGGTCGCGCCGCACGGCGGCGCCCGCTATTCACGCGATCACGCGTGCGCGTATCTGGTTGATCCCCTCGCAGGACGCTCGTAACGTAAACCAACACCGTCGCTCCCTCAGAGCAAACGATCAGACTCGATCAAATCAGATCAGAAACGCACTTGTCAATAGGGGTGGGCGTTACGGTTCTGTAAGGGTCGAGCGCTGCGGCTGCTCGTCCGCTCGGCGGCCCCGTGCGCATCCGCGACGTTGCTTCGATGCCACCGTGGTCGGGCGCGAGTGCCGCCGATCGGCGACGCAGCCTCCGCTCGGGTCATCGCACGCCGGCTCCCCCACCGTCGGCGTTTCTGCAGCCCTAGTCTCGCTTCATAGCGCGTGGCCCGCGCAACCACTCCGCCCCCCGGCATCACATCGCCGTCGTTCAGCGCCGGCGGGCGCGGAGCTGGCGGTTCTTCAGGCGGTTGCCGCAGACGGCCATGTTGCACCAGTTGCCCTGCTGGTTGCGCGACCGGTCGTAGAAAACCCACGCGCAATCAGGATTCGCGCACATCTTCAGCCGCGACCAGGTGCCATCGACCTGGGCGCCGCGGATCACCAGGAGGAGCCCGAACAGGGCGTCGCCGAAGGTCTCGCCGCAGACGTCCTCGAGCCCGAGCGCGCCGCCGTCCCCGACCGTGAGGCGCGCCGTGTGCCCCGCGGCCAGCTTCCGCAACGCCTCGAGGTCTTCGGCCTCGTGCTCGGAGCCATACGCGTCGGCCTCGAGCAGGCTCCGTAGGCAGTCGCGCACCTCTCGGGCGAGCTGGAGATCGGCTTCGGTCAGCTCGCTGTCCCGGCCGAGCAGACCAGCCTTGACGAGCCAGTCCCGCGCCGAGTCCGGCTCGGACAGCAGGTCGACGTCGTCCTCGACCTCGACTGTGTTGAGGAACGCCTGGACGCGCAACAGCGGCATCGGGGCTGGCTTGGACTCGGTCCCCGGATACCACGACGGCAGATCGCTCATGCTCCAATTCTAGCCGTTCGTGACCGGCAAAACCACTTGACAGGTCACCGTGACCGGCGTAGCATTCACGGTGGTCATGAGAACTGAACGTCATCTTGTCACGACTGTCTTGGTTGCAGACGGGCTAGCGGAGGGCTTGGTTCACGCCGAGCGGCCGGGTCTCCTCGCCCGGTTGGCGGCGCGCTGGCACCACCGCAGGCTTGACCACGCGCTCGCGGGCGGTGTCCCGCCCGAGGCGAGCACGGCCCTCGCGCTGCGCGCGCAGGATCTCACCGAGATCGAGCGCCGTCAGTCGATCGCCGGCGCGCTCCGTCAGGTGCTTCGCGAGGCCCGCGAGGGCGCGCCGATCGCTCCCGGACGGATCAGGCCCGACCGCAGGCGAGTGGCGGCGGCGCGCGAGGAGCTGAGCGCGCTCGCCGAGACGCTGGCGGAACCCGGGCCGGTGACCGCGAGCGGAGTGGCGCAAGCGTGGATCCTGCTCACCGACGGCACCGGGCCCCTCTACAACCCGGACAGCCGAACGAGCCTATGCGCCGGCGCTGCTCGCGCCGTCCGGGAACTGCGGCCCTGGCCCGTGTGATCGGGCCGCGGCCCCTCAGGCGTCTGGTTATGTGATCAGGCGACGGGCGCCGCCTCGTGCTCCTGGGTCAGCGCCGCGAGGTTCGCCTCCTCGTCGACCACTTGCACCGCCTGCTTCACGTAGTCGGTCGGCATCGCGACACGAGCGGCCCAGTAATAGATGATGAGGCTCCACACGGCAACCACGCCTAGGTCGACCCAGAACGGGATGTCTTGCTTGGCCAGGAGAGCGATTCCGAATGGCCAACCCGAGCTCGGTTTGCTCGTGGGGAACTGACCGAGGTAGGAGATGATGCCAAGCCCGATCAGCCACGGCGGGATCCAGGACGCGGCCCTCCAGTGCAGCTTCAGCTTGCGCCCCGGAGGCGCGACCGCCTGGTAGACGAAGAACACGACGTACCCGACGATGATGAATATGTAGAGCCAGAAGATCGTGTTCCAGCCGGCCCAGTAGACGATGAAGTTGGCGCACACGAACGACAGCGGGGCTAAGAACCAGGCCGCCGGCAATCGGTATGGACGTGGTCGGTCCGGGTCGCTTCGTCGGAGCGCGGCGAGCGATGGCGGCGCCATCGCGTACATCAGCACGGTCGCCGCGGTGACCAGGCCGACCATGCCCGCCCAGCTCGGGAACGGCAGGAGTACGAGCAGCCCGATCACCCAGCAGAAGATCAGCGACGCGAATGGGACCCCGCGCTTGTCGACCTGGCCGAGTCTGGGCGGCCAGTAGCCGTTGCGGGACAGGCTGTAGGAAAGACGCGACGACGTGCCCGAGTAGACCAGGCCGGTGCCTGCCGGGGATATGACCGCGTCGATGTACAGGATCGTCGCCAGCCATCCGACGCCGGCGGTCGTCGCGAGCGAGGCGTAGGGACCGAACGAGCCCTGTCCGGGGATCGGGTTGGTCCAGCCGTGCGTGATGTCCTTTGGGTTGAGCGCGCCGATGAACGCGACCTCCAGGAGCAGGTAGATCGCCGTGCCGATCAGCATCGAGATGATCACGGCGCGGTGAATATCGTGCTGGGGGTCTTTCGATTCGCCGCCGACTTGAATCGCTTGCTCAAAACCCTCCAGGGCGAACACCACCCCCAAGGGGAGCGCGGCGAAGATGCCCTTGGCGCCGAACGGCGCGAAGCCGCCGCCGCTGTTCGCGGAGAAGTTACTGCCGTTGAAGGTGACGATCAGCAGCACGATGATCGTGATCGTCGGCACCGCGAGCTTCCAGATCATCGCGATGTTGTTCGACTCGGCCAGCCACCGGACGCCCATGATGTTGATGTACGTGAACACCGCCATGCAGACGGCGGCGACCGCGATTCCCGATCCGGTCAGCGTGCCGTTGCTGTGCACAAAACCCGGGTGCAGCGAGGTCGACTCCAGGTAGGTGAGTGCCGCCTCGACCTCGATCGGGGCGATCGTGACCGCCTGGATCCAGGCCATCCAGCCACCGGTGAAGCCGCCCAGCGCCCCAAAGCCGAGGAACGGAAAGCGCGCCGTGCCTCCGGACAGCGGGTAGGTCGAGCCCAACTCGGCGTGCACGAGCGCGAGGACGCCGAGGATCGCTCCGGCCAGGATCCAGGACAGGAGCGAGGCCGGACCCGCCGATTGGGCGGCCCCCAGCGCACCGAGCAGCCAGCCCGACCCGATGATCGATCCAAGCGAGATCATCGTCAGCCCGCGCAGCCCGACGTCCCGCTTCAGCTCCCCCTGGAAAACGTCAGACTTGAGGACTTCTACCTCTTCGGGAACACTCGCCACAGCTCTCCTCCTTCCCTCAGCTCCCGCCGCAATCCTGACGGCGCATTAGTGGCTAATGCGGGAGGAACCTACCGCCGGAGGCGGTCGGATACAAGAGTGCAGGCGTTACGTCAGCGCTGCTCTGGTTCCGGGCGCCGGCCCGGCGGGAGGCTGGGGGTGTTGTTGGAGTTGTCCGTGGCGTCGCTCGCGAGGTCGGCGACCAGAATGCCGTCGCGGATCTGACCCATCAGGTCGCCGACGGCGCTCGGCGAATGCGGGAGCAGGATCGTGTTGGTCTTGGCGCTTTCACCGAGCGCGCGGATCATGTCCGTGTACTGGGTGAGCGCGACGAGCGCCATCGCCTCCCGCATATCCAGTCCGTGCTGGGCGATGATCTCGAGCGATTCGTGCAGTCCCTCCGCGATCGCCTTGCGCTCGGCCGCGACGCCCTCGCCCTGGAGGCGCATCGTTTCCCGCTCGCCCTCGGCCTTCTTGACCGCGAGCGTCTTCTGCGCGTCGCCTTGCGCCGCGGCCGCGATCTGGTTGCGCTGCGACGCGTTGATGTTGTTCATCGCGTCCTTGACGCGCTGATCAGGCTCGATATTCGTTATCAGCGCCTTGACGATTTCGTAGCCGTAGTCGGCCATCTGCCGGTGCAGCGTGTCTTGGATGTGCATCGCGATCGTGTCCGCGTCGGCGTAGGCCTCGTCCAAATCCATGCTCGGGATGTGCGAGCGGACAACGTCGAACGCGTAGGACTGGATCTGCACCTCGGGGTTATCGAGCTTGTAATAGGCGTCCTGGACCTGCTGTTCGGCCGGGCCGACCTTGTACTGCACGGCCAGTTTGACCTGCACGAACACGTTGTCCTTGGTCTTGGTCTCGATCTGGGAGTTGAGCTGCTCGACCTGGAGGCTCATCCGGCCGGCGACGCGCTCCACGAACGGCGTCTTGGTCTGGAGCCCCGGCCCGGCGACCCGCACGAACTTCCCGAACCGCTCGACGATGGCCCGCTCTTGCTGCTCGACAGTGAAGAAAAACAACGGCATCTTTCCCCCCTTTCCAGGGTCGGGATCTAAGGCGCTGGCCGATCCATCCGGCGCGTGTTTGCTACATCCAAGTGTAGGACCGCGCCGAGCCTGTGGAGACGCACCAAGGTGTCGTTGTTCGACACCAGCAAAGCAGCGTGACCAAGGAGTACCTTGGACCACATATGACCGACGAATCGAGCCCGGTGGAGTTCGTCGACCGCAGGCCTGATGAGCGGCTGCTGACAGGCGATCTCGACAAGCTCCCCGAGGCCGTCGGTCAGCCCGAGGAGA
This sequence comes from uncultured Solirubrobacterales bacterium, assembly GCA_963783415.1. Taxonomy (GTDB): domain Bacteria; phylum Actinomycetota; class Thermoleophilia; order Solirubrobacterales; family Solirubrobacteraceae; genus Palsa-465. The sequence goes on along the minus strand of CAWANN010000017.1, from coordinate 171,070 downwards.
TCATCCCGAGCCGGGCCCGCGGCCGCATCGTCGGTACCGGCGCGACGCTCACGGCTGCCTCGCTCGTACTCGGTTCCCTGCTCGTGCTGCTCGGACTGATCGATGCCGTGTCCAGCGGCTTCGACGCGCTGAGTATCGCGATCCTCGTGGTCGGGGCGATTCTGGTCATCACCCATTGGGGCTGGGTCCACGTCGCCGAGCTCACCGCCAACTCGATCGAGGGCCGAAGCAACGCCGAGGTCGAGGATCGGCGCCGGCAATGGCTGGCCACGATCCAGCCGTACAGCCGGTTCGAGATCTATACGCGCGTCGAGGAAGACGGCTCGATCACGATCTACCGGGTCGCGTACCGCCCCGTCGCGAGCGGCGAGCGCCGATTCACGTTCGACCTCGAGACCGAATACGAAGAGGTCCACCCGCCCGACGAGCCCGCCGCCGCGGTCGCCGAGCGGGCCGAGCTGCTGCGCCGCCAAGCGGCTCAGGACACCGAGCGCGAGCGCGAGCGCTACCAGATCGCGGCGGACGCTTACGAGGCGGTGCTGCTCGACGACGCCGATGAGCAGCAACGGCGCCTCGCTCGGCGAGCCGCGTCGGAGGCACTGTCCAAACAGATCAACTCGAACCTCCGCGATCCGCCGCTCCTCGAGTAGCGCCCCGCGATGAGCGTCACCACTGAGGCCACGACATACGCCGGCCGCACCGCGTGGGCGAGGAATCTCGCCGCGCCGGTGCGGAGCTTCCTGACCACCGAAGCGGGCGGGGCGTTTGTCATGCTCGGGGCGGCGATCGCTGCCCTGGTGTGGGCGAACTCGCCGTGGTGGCACACGTACGAATCGGTGTGGACGACCGAGCTCTCGATCCACATGGGGACCACGGGCATCGCGGCCGACCTGCGCACGTGGGTCAACGAGGGGCTGATGACGCTGTTCTTCCTCGTGGTCGGCCTGGAGGCCAAGCGCCAACTCGACCTCGGAGAGCTCCGCGAACGGCGCCGGCTTGCGATCCCCGTGTTCGCAGCGATGGGCGGCGTGGCGGTGCCGATCGCGATCTACCTGGCGTTCAACGCCGGCCGGGCCGGCGGACACGGGTGGGGCGCGGCGATGTCGAGCGACACGGCGTTCGCGCTCGCCGCGGTGGCGCTGGTCACCCCCCGCACCGCGACTCGCATCCGCGTCTTCCTGCTCACGCTGGCCGTCGCCGACGACCTGGCCGCGCTCGTCGTGATCGCGACCGTGTACACGACGCACGTCTCGGTGTTGGCGCTCAGCATCGCGATCGCGTTGTTCGCGGTGCTGGTGGCGCTGCGTTATGCGCCCTTCGGGCGCGCGGCGATCTCGGTCGGCGTCGCGATCGGGATCTGGGTCGCGATGTTCAAGTCGGGCATCGACCCGGTCATCTCCGGCCTGGCGATCGGGCTCGGCACGAGCGCGTACCCGCCGTCGCGCGACGACCTCGAGCGGGCCACCGCGCTGACCCGCGAGTTCCGCGAGCAGCCGACGCCGGAGCTCGCGCGGTCGGCGCAACAGAGCCTCCGGTCGGCCATCTCGCCCAACGAACGCCTTCAGTACGAGCTCCACCCATGGACGAGCTATGTGATCGTGCCCCTGTTCGCGCTCGCCAACGCGGGGATCCACATGACCTCGCAGCTGCTGAGCGACGCGGTCTCCTCACCGATCACGTGGGGGATCTTCCTCGGGTACATCGTGGGCAAGCCGATCGGGGTGTACCTCGGCTCGTGGATCGCCTCGCGACCCGCGCTACACGGGCCGCGCTCGCCGATCAGCGGGCCGGTTCTCCTCACCGCCGGCGCGTGCGCCGGGATTGGCTTCACGGTTTCGCTGCTTGTTTCGAGCCTCGCCTTTAAGGGCATCGAGCTCGATGAAGCGAAGCTCGGCGCACTCTGCACGGTGGTGGTGGCGCCGGCGGTGGCTTGGGTCCTGACCCGCCTGATCAGGAAGTTGCCCGAAGCGATTCGCGCGCGTCAGGTCGCCCGGACGGCCGAGGACATCCTCGACCTCACGGCCGACGTCGATCCCGAGTACGACCACATCCGCGGCCCGGATGACGCCCCGGTGACATTGGTGGAGTACGGGGACTTCGAATGCCCGTACTGCGGGATGGCCGAAGGCACGATCCGCGAGCTGCTGGCCTCCCACGGCGACGACGTCCGATACGTATGGCGGCACCTGCCGCTGAGCGACGTCCACCCGAGCGCTCAACTCGCCGCCGAGGCATCCGAAGCGGCCGCCGCGCAAGGCAAGTTCTGGGAGATGTACGACATCCTGCTCGCCCATCAGGGGGAGCTGACGCCACGCGATCTCACGAAGTACGCCACCGAGCTCGGCCTCGACGTCGAACGCTTCAAGGAGGAGCTCCGCCACCGCGATTACGCCCAGCGCGTGAGCGAGGACGTCGGCAGCGCCGACGAGAGCGGGGTTTCGGGCACGCCCACGTTCTTCATCAACGGCCGTCGCCACTACGGGGTCTACGACCTCGACACCCTGTCCGAGGCAGTCAGAGCCGCGAAGCAAAGGGCACGACAGCTTTCGTACAGCGCCATGCCGCAGCTGGAGGAAACCGCCAGCTGACCTAGTTCCGCGTTCGGATAGCCCCCGGATAGTTGTGCAGACAACTACCTGCTATCCTCTGGTACATCATGGAACTCGGACTGGCCACCTTCGCCGACCTCTCGTCGGGCGTCGCCCCCGAGCAGCGCATGCGCGATTTGCTCGAGGAGGCGGAGCTCGCCGATGCGCTCGGGCTCGACGTGTTCGCGATCGGCGAGCACCATCGCCCCGATTTTCTCGTTTCCGCGCCGGCGGTTCCGCTCGCGGCGATCGCGGCGCGGACGAGCCGGATCCGCCTCGCGAGCGCGGTCACCGTGCTGAGCTCCGACGACCCGGTTCGCGTGTTCCAGCAGTTCGCCGAGCTGGATCTGATCTCCGGCGGCCGGGCCGAGATCATGGCCGGGCGCGGCTCGTTCGTCGAGTCCTTCCCGCTGTTCGGGTTCGACCTCGACGACTACGACGAGTTGTTCGCCGAGAAGCTCGACTTGCTGCTGAAGATCCGCGACTCCGCTCACGTGACCTGGTCCGGACGCCACCGCGCTCCCCTCGATGACGCGGTGGTTTGGCCGCGCCCCGTGCAGGATCCGCTGCCGGTGTGGGTGGCGGTCGGCGGAACGCCCCAATCGGTCGTCCGCGCCGGCGCGCTGGGACTGCCCCTCACACTGGCGATCATCGGCGGCCAGCCCGAGCGATTCGTACCGCTCGTTGAGCTCTACCGGCAGGCGTTCGCCGCCGCCGGCCACGATCCGGCCGAGGCCAGGGTCGCGATCAACACCCACGCGTTCGTCGGCACCACCGAGGCCGACGCCAACGGTGCGTTCGCCGCCTCGTACCTGGCGATGATGAACAAGATCGGGCGCGAGCGCGGCTGGCCGCCGTCGGGGCGGCCCGAGTACGACGCGCTCCGGTCCCCTCGCGGCGCGCTCGCCGTGGGCTCGCCTGAGCAGGTCGCCGAGAAGATCGTGTTCGAGCACGAGCTGTTCGCAAATGATCGGTATGTCGGGCAGATGAGCGTCGGCGCGGTCGCGCACAAGGACGTGATGAGGTCAATCGAGCTGTTCGGAACCGAGGTCGCGCCGCTCGTGCGCGCCGAGGTCGATCGGCGCGAGTCCGAACCGCGCGCCGCCTGACGCTAGTCGTTCCTAGACCGCTCCAGCGCGCGCACCACGCTGACCAGGACCCTCGCCGGCTGGTGGACCACGTGGTTCCGCGTCGGGCGCAGCACGTCGAAACCCGCATCCCGGTACACGAGGTCCTTTTCTCGATCGTTCTGAAACGCGGCCGGACCTCCGTGGAACTGATAGCTGTCTATCTCGACGATCAGTCGCTGCTCGCGCCATATGAAGTCCGGCACGTACCGCCCGAGCCTCTGGTTGACCTGCGGCGCAGGCAACCGGGCATCGCGGATCAGCCTCCGAAATGCCCTTTCGGCTTCGGAACGGGTGATCGTCATCGCATGCTCGTCGCCGAGCACCTCCGCGAGCTTCCCCGCGCCGCGGCGCCCCCGGTTGCGCCGCAGCACGGCCTCCAGCTCGCGCGGCGTGAACAGGCGCAGCCCGTGGCCCTCGTTTACGAGACGCGCGACCTCGTCGACGGAGGCGGTGGCGGCCACCTCAAGGACCGCGCGCGCCGGCGAGCTGATCCACAGGCCCTCGTGCCGGCGTCGCTCGGCCCGGTGGATCGACCGGATTCGGTGCACACGAATGCCCTTCCGCGAGTCGCAGCAACGGCCCACCACGGAGACCTCGACCTGTGGCGGCGCCGTCGCGCGAAGGCCCCAGACGAACGCGGCTGAGTGGTGGCTGATGAAGCAGTCCGTGCCGCACGCCAGTAGCGCCGCCAGTTCGAGCGCCAGCGGTGGGAGCTCGCCGGGCGAGACCGTGTAGACCCCACGGAAGACGACGCGCAGCCGCCGACTGTGGACGCGATACGCCACCGCGTCCTTGTCGAGGCCGCACTTGGCAAGCTGCGCTGTCGTGGCCAACGTCTTCTGGCGGGCCGCGACCTTCGCCACGGCGCTATCCGTGCGGACGCTCATTCCGAATAACTCCGCACTCGCCTAACTCCGCGGGGCGAGTGAGGGGAAACTCGGGCCAGGCCCGAGTGAATCTGAATTCACCGCGCGGGGCGGGGCGAGTGAGGGGAAACTCGGGCCAGGCCCGAGTGGATCTGAATTCACCGCGCGGGGCGGGGCGAGTGAGGGGAAACTCGGGGTCGGGTTTGGGGGCATGTGAGCAGGATGCGCCCGCCGGCGCGCCTCGGGACACAAAGACGCAGAGTTGTTGCGTGGTTGGCGCGTCTACGATGCACCGCGTATGCGCGTCGCGCTATTCAGCACCTGCCTGGTCGACGCGCTGTTCCCGGACGCCGGCAAGGCGACCGTCCGCCTGCTCGAACGACTCGGGCAGCCGGTCGAGTTTCCGCTCGAGCAGACCTGCTGCGGGCAGATGCACGCGAACAGCGGCTACTTCGAACCGGGTCTGGTGCGCAGATACGCGGACGTGTTCGCCGACTACGACGCGGTCGTCGTCCCGTCCGGCTCGTGCGCCGGCGCGATCCGCCACCAGCACGCGATGGTCGCCCGCGCCGGCGGCGACGAGAACCTCGCGAACCGCGCGGAGGAGACCGGCACTCGGACGTACGAGCTCTCAGAGTTCCTGATCGACGTGATGCAGACCGACGACGTCGGCGCGTACTTCCCCCACCGGGTCACGTACCACCCGACCTGTCACTCGGTCCGGATGCTCGGCGTCGGCGACCGCCCGCTCCGGCTCCTCAAACACGTTCGGGGCATCGACCTCGTCGAGCTGCCAAGGCACGAAGAGTGCTGCGGGTTCGGCGGGACGTTCTCGATCAAGAACCCGGACGTTTCCGCGGCGATGCTCGCCGACAAGATGGAGGCGGTGATCGAGACCGGCGCCGAGGTGCTGTGCGCCGGCGACCGCTCGTGCCTGATGCATATCGGCGGCGGTCTTGACCGGATCCGCACCGGCATCAAGACGCTCCACCTCGCGGAGATCCTCGCCAGCACCGACGAGGCGCGACGCCCATGAACACGGGCGAGCTGATCTGGAGCGAAGAGGGGTGGGCGGGGTCCGATTTTCCGCAGAACGCCAGGAAAGCGGTCGAGGACTCCCAGCTGCGGCGGAACCTACGGAAGGCCACGGGGACGATCAGGGAGCGGCGCGCCGGCCTCGTCGCGGAAACGCCCGACTGGCAGGAACTGAGACATGCCGGCGCCGCGATCAAGGACGACGTCCTTCACCACCTCGCCCAATACCTCGAGCAGTTCGAGCGGAATGCCACCGCGCGCGGCGCACACGTTCACTGGGCCCGGGACGCACAGGAGGCGACGCAAATCGTCACGACCCTCGTACAACGGACCGGCCACGACGAGGTCATCAAGGTCAAGTCGATGGCCACCCAGGAGATCGGGCTCGTCAAGGCGCTCGAATCAGCCGGGATCGCCGCCCACGAAACCGACCTCGCCGAGATGATCATCCAGCTCTCGGACGACCGCCCGAGTCACATCGTGGTGCCGGCGCTCCACCGCAACCGGGCCGAGATCCGCCGGATCTTCCTCGACCACATGCCAGACGCCCCGAAGGACCTGACCGACGACCCACTCGCGCTCGCGGAAGCGGCCCGCCTGCACCTCCGACGCCTGTTCCTCAAGACCAAGGTCGCGGTCAGCGGCGCGAACTTCGCGATCGCGGAGACCGGCGGCCTGCTCGTCGCCGAGTCAGAAGGCAACGGCCGCATGTGCCTGACGCTGCCGGAGACCCTGATCAGTGTCGTCGGGATCGAGAAGCTGATCCCCACGTTCCGCGACCTCGAGGTGTTCCTCCAGCTGCTCCCGCGCTCGTCGACCGGCGAGCGGATGAACCCTTACAACTCGATCTGGACGGGGGTCACGGAAAGCGACGGACCACAGACAGTCCACATCGTGCTGATCGACAACGGGCGGACGAGAGCTCTCGCCGACCAAACCGGACGCCAGGCGCTCAGATGCATCCGCTGCGCGGCGTGCCTGAACGTCTGCCCGGTCTACGAGCGGACGGGCGGCCACGCGTACGGCACCACCTACCCCGGGCCGATCGGCGCGATCCTCACGCCGCTGATGGTCGGGGTCGAGCACGCGCCGCAGTTGCCGTTCGCATCGAGTTTGTGCGGCGCGTGCTACGAGGTGTGCCCGGTCGAAATCGACATCCCGACCGTGCTCGTCAAGCTCCGCCACGACGCGGTCAAGGCCAGACCCCACAAGGCGCAGGATGCGACGTTCGCCGCGGTGGCCAACGCGATGAGCGGGCGCCGACGGTGGACGGCCGCGCTCAAGCTCGCGCCGCTCATGCGCCTGGTCAAACGCAACGCGCCCCCGCCGCTGTCGGCCTGGACCCGGACCCGGGACCTTCCCGACCCCCCGAAAGAGTCGTTCCGGGAATGGTGGGTCAAGAACCGATGAGCGCAAGAGACGAAATCCTCGGCCGTGTACGGGCAGCGCTCGGGCCGGAGCCGGCACCCGCAACCGCCATCCCCCGCGAATACCGCAAAACGACGCAGGACGGCCTCGACTCCTTCCTCGAGCGCCTCGCGCACTACGACGCCCGCGCGATCCCGACGACCGAGCACGACCTCGAGGCCACCGTGCAAGCCACGCTCAAACAACGCGACGTCCGCGACATCATCGCGCCCGATGGGGTCCCCGACAGCTGGCTGACCACCGTAAATCCAATAAAAGACACACCCCCGCTCGATAACGATGCCCTCGACGGGTCCGACGGGGTGGTCACGACCTGCGTGCTGGCGATCGCGCAGACCGGGACGATCGTGCTCGACGGCGGCCCCGGCATGGGGCGGCGCGCGCTCACGCTCCTCCCCGACTATCACCTGTGCGTGGTCCGCACCGAACAGATCGTGCCCTCGGTTCCCGAGGCCCTCGCGCTCCTGGAACCCACCAGCCCGCTGACGTTCATCTCCGGGCCCTCGGCCACCGTCGACATCGAGATGGTCCGCGTCAAAGGGGTCCACGGCCCGCGGACGCTCGACGTGATCCTCGTAGCGGCGCGCGAATAGACTCGCGGCCGTGCGTACCCAGGTAGGCATCGTCGGGGCCGGTCCCGCCGGTCTCGCGCTCGCGCTGCTACTCCACCGCGACGGCACCGACTGCGTCGTGCTCGAGGCGCGAGACCGTGAGTACGTCGAGAAACGGGTCCGGGCCGGGCTGCTCGAGCAAAACACCGTCGACCTGCTGCGCGAGCTCAACGTCGCCGAGCGCCTGGACGACGAAGGCCTCGAGCACAACGGAATCTACCTCCGCTACCGCGAGGAAAACCACTACGTCGACATGACCACCCTTACGGGGCGGCACATCACGATCTACGGCCAGCAGGAGGTCGTCAAGGACGCGACGCAGGCGTTGCTCGATCGCGGCGTCCCGGTCCTGTTCGAGGTGCACGATGTCGAGCTCCATGACATCGAGACCGATCATCCGCGGATCACTTACGAGCACGACGGGCAGGCGGATGAGCTGATCTGCGACGCGATCGCCGGATGCGACGGCTTTCACGGCGTCAGCCGCCCGACGATCGCCGAGCACCTGACCGAGTACGACTATGTGTACGCGTTCGGGTGGCTCGGGATCCTGGCAGAGGCGCATCCCGCCACCGACGAGCTGATCTACGCCTGGCACGCGGACGGGTTCGCGCTGTACACGATGCGTTCCCAGAAGATCAGCCGCCTGTACCTCCAGGTGGATGCCGTTGACGACATCGGCAACTGGCCCGACGACCGCATCTGGAGCGAGCTCGGGACGCGCCTTGGCGACGTCAACGAAGGCACGATCTTCGATAAGGGCATCACCCCGATGCGCTCGTTCGTGGCCGAGCCGATGCAGCACGGGCGCCTTTTCCTCGCCGGTGACTCCGCCCATATCGTCCCGCCCACCGGGGCCAAGGGCCTCAACCTGGCCGTCAACGACGCCCGCCTCCTGGCCCCCGCGCTGACCGACATGATCAGGGACGGCAACGCGGAGCGCGCCGACGGATACACGACCGCCGCTCTGCGCCGCGTCTGGCGCGCGCAGGACTTCTCGAACTACATGACCCAGATGCTGCACGACCTCGGGGGCGGACCGTTCCAGCGCCGGCTCCAGCTCGCCCGCCTCGAGTACGTCGCGCGGTCGGAAACCGCCGCGCGGAGCCTCGCCGAGAACTACGTCGGCCTCCCCGCGGAACCGGAGTTCTGAGAGCGCCCGCGCATGAAGATCGCCTACGAACGCGGCCTCCATGAACTCGGTGACGGTCTGTACGCCTACCTCCAGCCCGACGGCGGCTGGGGTTGGAGCAACGCCGGCCTCGTCACCGCCGAAGGCACGTCGCTCCTCGTCGACACGCTGTTCGACCTGAACCTCACGCGAGACATGCTCGACGCGATGCAACCGGTCACCGACGGCAACCCGATCGGACAGGCGTTCAACACGCACGGCAACGGCGATCACTGGTTCGGGAACTCGCTGCTCCCCGACGGCATCCCGATCGTGGCCAGCGCCGCCGCGATCGAGGACATGCGAGCGGCGCCCGCCGCGGCCGTCAACGTTCTGTTCAACGACCTCGACCTTGGGCCGGAATTCGACGCATTCGCCGAGCGCGCGATGCGCAAGTTCGACTTCGCCTCGGTGGTCGAGCGGCTGCCGACCGAGTCGTTCGAAGGTCGGCATGACCTTCGGGTCGGCGATCGCGACGTCCACCTGATCGAGCTCGGGCCCGCCCACACCCTCGGGGACACGATCGCCCACGTGCCCGACGCGGGCGTCGTGTTCACCGGTGACCTTCTGTTCATCGAGGGCACCCCGATCATGTGGGACGGTCCGGTGGCGAACTGGCTCGCCGCGTGCGACCGCATCATCGAGCTGGGAGCAAGAACGATCGTCCCCGGTCACGGTCCGGTGACCGACGACTCCGGCGTGCGCGACGTGCAGCGGTACCTAACCTACGTCCGCGACGAGGCCCGGCAGCGGTTCGACGGCGGCATGGACGAGACGGCGGCCGCCGACGACATCGACCTGACCGACTTCCGCGACTGGGGCGACCCCGAACGGATCGCGGTCAACGTCGCGACGATTTATCGCGAGCTCGACCCGTCCTTGCCGGCGCTCACGCGGCCCGAGCTGTTCGTGCGGATGGCGCAGTGGAGCGCCCGCCACTAACCATGCGGCTGATCGACGCGTCGCGGCTGCTCGGCCTAGGATCATCACCGCGGTAGCAACGACGCCAGGAGGCTGAATGATGGCGACAGAGGCCGTAGCGGCCAGCAACAGGACGATCGCGCGAGCCGCCGCAGACGCGGCGGAGCGCCATCGTGACCGGCTCGCGATTCGATACCAACGGGATGGAGAATGGCGTGAGCTGACGTTCGCCGAGGTCTCCGAGATCGTCGAGGAGATCGCGCTCGGGCTGGTCGGGCTCGGGGTCGAGCCCGGTGACCGGGTGGGGCTGCTGGCGAACACGCGGCCGGAGTGGACGTTCTCGAGCCTCGCGATCTCCCGCGCCGGCGCCGTCGTCGTGCCGATCTACCCGACGAACTCGCCCGAGGAATGCGAGTGGGTGCTCGGCAACTCCGACTCTCGGATCGTGATCTGCGAGGACGCAGGCCAGTCCGCGAAGATCGAACAGGTCCGCGAGCGACTAGACGACCTCGAGCACGTGCTGCTGATCGATGCCGACGCGTCGAAGAACGAGGTCTCGATCGAAACGTTGCGTGAGCGCGCGCGCGGCGGCGACCGCTCGGAGCTCGAACGTCGATGCGAGGCGGTCGAGCCCAGCGACCCCTACACGATCATCTACACCTCGGGCACGACCGGACCGCCCAAGGGCGTTGTGCTCAGCCACGGGAACTGCGCGTCGGTCGGGGTGATGTGTCAGGAGATCGGGTTCGTCACCTACGAGGACCTGAGTTACCTCTACCTGCCGCTGGCTCACTCGTTCGCGCTCACCGTGCAACTCGCGTCGTTCGACGTCGGAAGCGGAATCGTGTACTGGGGCGGCGACGCCCTGCAGATCATCGCCGAGCTGATGCAGGTCAACCCGACCTACTTCCCTTCGGTCCCCCGCATTTTCGAGAAGCTCTATGCGCTGGCGCTGTCGATGGCCGAGAGCGAGGAGCAGCTGCGCGGAGCCGTCGAGGTCGGGGTCAAGGTTCGGCAGCTGCGCGACCGCGGCGAGGACGTGCCCGAGGAGCTCAGCGCCGCCTATGACCGGGCCGAGGGGGCTCTGTACGGCAGGGTCCGCGCGCTGTTCGGCGGCAGGATGGAAAAGTGCGTCACGGGAGCCGCTCCGATCTCGAGCGAGATTCTCGAGTTCTTCTATGCGTGCGGCGTCCCGGTGCTCGAGGGCTGGGGAATGACCGAGACCGTCGCGGTCGGGACGGTCAATCGGCTCGACATCTTGAAGTTCGGCACCGTCGGCATCCCGCTGCCCGGCGTCGAGTTCAGGATCGCCGACGACGGCGAGATCCTGATCAAGGGCCCGAACGTGTTCCGGGAGTACTGGCGAAACCCCGAGGCGACCCGCGACACGTTCACCGACGACGGGTGGCTGATGACCGGCGACCTCGGATCGATCGACGAGGACGGATTCATGTCGATCACCGGCCGCAAGAAGGACATCATCATCACCGCCGGCGGCAAGAACCTAACTCCCTCGAACCTCGAGAACGACCTCAAGCAGTCGCGCTGGATCTCGCAGGCCGTGATGCACGGCGACCGGCGCCCCTACCCGGTGGCGCTGATCACGCTCGATCCGGAGGAGATTGGGCCGTGGGCTCGCGAGCGCGACCTGCCCGAGGGCATGGTGGAGCTGATCGAGCGCGAGGAGATTCGGGAGCTGATCCAGGACGTGCTCGACCGCGCGAACGCGAAGTACGCGCAGGTCGAGCAGATCAAGAAGTTCGCGCTCCTCGATCACGACCTCACGCAGGAGGGCGGCGAGCTCACGCCGACGCTGAAGCTGAAGCGGAACGTGGTCAATGAGCGGTACGCGGACGTGTTCGAGGCGCTGTATGGCTGAGCCAAAGGCGCCGCCGTCAGGCGCCGCCGACCAATCTGAATCGTTCACCGACATCCGCGGGGCAATCCGGCTCTGCTATGAGACGTTCGGCAGCGAGACGGACCCGCCGATGCTCCTGATCATGGGTCTCGGGATGTCGATGCTCGGCTGGCCCGAGGACTTCTGCGAGCAGCTCGCCGGGCGCGGATTCTACGTCGTGCGTTTCGACAACCGCGATGTCGGGCGCTCGACGCGGATCCACGGCCGGCCTCCGACCGCAGGGCAACTGCTTCGGCGGAAGATCGACCCGGTGCTGTACGACCTGGGCGACATGGCGGATGACGCGGACGGCCTGCTCTCCAAGCTCGGGCTGGCGCCGGCTCACGTGGTCGGTGCGTCGATGGGCGGCATGATCGCCCAGACTCTGGCCGCTCGTCATCCCGAAGCGGTCCGCACGCTCGTGTCGATCATGTCGAACACCGGCAACCGCTGGAGCGGCCAGCCGGCGTTTCGGATCTACCCCTACTTGCTGCGTGAGGCGCCGACCGAGCGCGAGGCGTACATCGAGCACATGTCGCGGACGTTCGCGATCATCGGCTCGACCGGACTCCCACAGGACCCCGAGCGAATTCGTGACATGATGGCCCGGACGTACGACCGGGGCCGCGACCCCGAGGGTCCCGGGCGGCAGCTCGGCGCGATCATCGCCTCGGGCGACCGGACTGCTCAGCTGCAGACGATCAACACGCCCACGCTGGTGATCCACGGGACCAAAGACCCGCTGGTGAGCCCATCCGGCGGTAAGGCCACGGCTGAGGCCATCCCGGGTGCGCGGCTGATGGTGGTCGAGGGCATGGGTCACGACCTCCCCGAGGCGGCCTGGCCGCAGATCATCCCGGCGATCGCCGACCATGCCCACACCGCCGACCGGGCCGCGCCGGGCGCCCCGCTCAAGGCTCGTTGACCGGATCCTCACGCGCACAGCTCCGCGACGGCACGACGGTCGTAATTCGTCCGCTCGGGCCCGATGATCGCGAGCTGCTGCGGTCCGGGTTCGAGCGGCTGTCCGACCGCTCGCGCTATCTGCGCTTCCAGACGCCGTTGAACGAGCTCAGCGACGAGCAGCTCTCATATCTGACCGCGGTCGACCATCACGACCACGAGGCGCTCGTGGCGCTGCCATCGGACTCCGACGACGACGCGATCGGCGTTGCCCGGTTCGTGCGCGTGAGCGAAAACGTCGCCGAGTGCGCGATCGTCGTCGCCGACGACTGGCAGAACCGAGGCCTCGGGGGCGCCTTGCTCGAACGACTGGTGCAGCGTGCGCACGAGGAGGGAGTCGAGCGATTCACCGCGCTGGTGCTCGCCGAGAACACCGACGCGCTGCGCCTGCTCGAACGCCTCGGGGACACCGTCCGGCATTCGGAGGGCTCACAGCTCGAGCTCGAGATCGAGCTCCCGGAGCGGCCCGAGTCGAGCGCTTCGCTGCGGCTCATCCTCGCCGCGTCGGCGCGCGGCATGCTGGTTCCCGCAATCAGCATGTGGCGCCAGGTCGCCGACTTCGCGCACCATCGCGGGCGGGCGGACGCGGTGGCTCACCCCGCGAACGTGATCGTCGCCCATGCCTACGACGCCGGCGACGGCGATGCGGCCCCGGCGCTGACCGTCGCCGCCGGGCTGGCCGCCGCTCGCCACGCCCACGTTCATCTGGTCGAGAGCTACTGGCCGATGTTGTCTGACCGCGCCGAGGCCGATCGTCGGTTGTCTGCCGCGGCCGACGAGCTGCGCCGGCAGGGGATCGGCGTCACCGTCCACCTACGCGGCGGCGACACCGTTGACGCCGTGATCGACGTCGCGGCCCAGACCGACGCCGGACTGATCGTGATCGACCCGCGCGCCGCCAGCGCACTCACCCCGTGGCGCGCCTATTCACTGCCCGAGCGCATCTGCGCGCGAGCGCCGTGCGACGTGCTCATCGCACGTGAGGCGGCTTAAATGGAGAGGGCCCGAGCGAGTCGCTCGGGCCCTCCCTTGAAAAGATGAGGCTGTGGTCGCTTACGCGGCCGCGCTCAGGCCTTCCAGCTCGGCCGTCGCCGCCAGACGGCGGAGGCCCTGCTCCTCGAGCTGACGGGCACGCTCGGCGGTGATTCCGAGCTCCGATCCCGCCTGCCTGAGGGTCCGGGGCTCCTCGCCCGCGAGACCGAACCGCAGGCGGATGACGCTTGCCTCGGCTGCCGGCAGTCGCTCGACGGCCTCATTGACGCGCTGATCGCGCTCAAGGTCGGCCACTTCCTCCATCGGCTCCGGCCGATCGCTCGCGAGCAGATCGCCGAGCGCCGTCTCGCCGTCCTCGCTGACCGGCTGATCGAGGCTGGTCATCGCTCGACTAAGCTCGCGGAGCTCCATGACCTCGTCGAGTTCGAGACCTGCGACGGTCGCGATCTCCTCGTCGGTCGGCTCCCGACCGAGCTTGGTGTTGAGCTCGGCCTCGATCTTGCGCACCTTGACCTGTCGCTGCGAAACGTGCACGGGAACACGGATCGTCCGGCCGTGGTTCTGCAGTCCGCGCTGAATCGCCTGCCGGATCCACAGCGTGCCGTACGTCGAGAACTTGAAGCCGCGCCGCCAGTCGAACTTCTCGACCGCACGGATCAGCCCGAGCATTCCCTCCTGAACCAGGTCCTCCATCGGCAGTCCGTGGCCCTGATAGCGCCGCGCCTGCGATACGACCAGCCGGAGGTTCGCGTTGATCATCCGCTCCTTGGCCTCGAGGTCGCCGCGCTCAATCCTCTTCGCGAGCTCGATTTCCTCCGCAGCGGTCAGCAGCGGGTGCGCGCGAGCGTTGCGCATGAACAGCTCCAGCGAGTCGAGCGAGCCCACGCCGCGATCGGTGTCAACCGTCCGCAGCTCGGCTCCCGTCTCAGACTGCGCGCCACCGTGCGCGCCGCGACGCTTGTCCTGGCGTCGATTGGCAGCGGTAGACCTGCGCTTCGGGGTGCCTGACCGAAGACGCCTGGTGGTTTCGTGGTTGCCGGACCGAGGGGAAGTCCGGCGATCTACTTCAAAATTGTCCAATTCAATCCCTTTGTCATCCATAGTTCGATGCGCATCGAATTATAGCATTGTTCGACGGTCATCGAACCATTCTTATCCAACATTTCAGAGGCCGTTTTCCGGCGTTATGCCGCCTTTCGCCGGCGATTTCGCCGGGGTCCCGAGGGCGCCACACCGTAACCGGATCGGCGCCAACAGAGCCCTGAACGGGAAGACGCCAACCGGTCGATTTTTCTTCTACCCGAAAAGGCGTTCTTGTTGATTACTTCGTTTCCGTCCAAACGTCACACCCCTTCAGACCCTTTTGGTGCCGGAAACGATTCGAGCGGCGACGCGGGGATCCTGCCGCCGGTGATCTGACTGCACTCGCGCCGCTGCTCGAACGGGTCGAGAGCGCGTTTGTCGACGGGGAGCGCAGGGTGCTGAGGATCGCCACTCAATCGACTCATCGAGCCCCCGCGCGGGCCACGATGAGGCGCCGGCCTCCCCCTCATCGGATATTCGAGACGCAACCGGCGCCCCCCTCATCGGATGTTTGAGGGCATCGGGCGCTCGGGGCCTGCGCGTGCGGCGATCGCATTGCCGGCTCAAGACCTGCCCCACCAACGCCGCCGCTCCCAAACCCGTAGTTCCCCGTATTCCTTCTGGAGAACTACTGCTAACGGTTTCGGCCGACTACGACGATAACGGGGTATGTTCTCGAACAGCGAGGCGCTCTCCCGGGCCAGCCACGAGCTGCGGACCCCGCTGAACGCGATTCTGGGCTTCGGGCAGCTCCTCGAGCTCGATCAGCTCAACGAGTCCCAGCGCCACAGCGTCGAGCAGATCATGGCCGGCGGCCGTCACCTGCTCGCGCTGATCGAGGATCTGCTTGACCTCTCGCGTCTCGACGCCGCCGGCCTCGAGTTGCAACCGGTCGACGTGAGCACTCAGATCACCCAGGCGGTCTCGCTTTGCATGCCGCTCTCGACCGAGCGGTCGCTGAACCTCACGGTCGATCCCGGCTCACACCCCCGTTGGGTGTTTGCCGACCCCCGCCGGCTCAAGCAGGTGCTGCTCAACCTGATCTCGAACGCGATCAAGTACAACCGTTCCGGCGGCTCGATCATCGTCCGAGCGCGGGCGGACGGCCCCGACAGCGTGCGAATCGACGTGACCGACTCGGGCGTCGGCATGAGCTATCGCCAGCTCACCCGTCTGTTCCAGCCTTTCGAGCGGCTCGATGCCCCGGCCCGAGGCATCGAGGGCAACGGGCTCGGCCTGACCGTCTCGAAGGCGCTCGTCGAGGCGATGCACGGCACGATCGACGTCGCGTCGAATCCGGGCACCGGATCGATCTTCAGCGTCCGGCTGCCGGGCGCCAGACCGGTTTCGGCCGCCACCACCGCGATCCAGGCGCTCCCCCAGGCCGCCTGACCCACCCGCGCCGGCGCCTTAGCGCCCGGGCAGGTGGTAGATGTCGAGCGTTCCGGTGGTCGCGTGGTCGTTGGCGTTCCCGACCGGCACGATGACGCGGCCGCCGACCACGATCGGACTGTTCCAGTGGCCGCTGCCCGCCGGCAAATGCCAGCCGGCGCCCGGTCGTCGGCACGTAGATGTCGAGCGAGCCGCCGGGGTCGTAGACATACAGCAGGCCGCCGGCGATCACCGGGCTGGTGCCGCCGTTCCCGGATCGCCATGCCATCGACAGTCTCGGCCCGGCGCCGCAGCCGCCGAGCGTGTACGCACGTGAGCACGGCGACCAGCGCCCTCCTCACGGCGGTCCCACCTCCGGGAGCAGGTTGTCAACCGCCGCGCCGGCCGCTTGAGCCATCTGGTTCGCGACCGGGCCGACCGTTGCCACCGCCGGCACCACCGGGAGCGAAGCCGTCGTACTCCATGCGACCCCGCGTACCCACCCCCGGGCGGCCCATTTCCGACCCTCGGCAGCGACGGGCCCGCGAACAGCTGCCCGAGCACGCCGATGGATCCGAACCCTCCCCCCAGCGCGAGCACGGCAAGGGCCGCCAGCATCGCGGTCGGGACGATCAAAGCGGCACTCCAGGCGCGCAACAGCTGACGCCTCCAGGCCCTGCCCAGGCTCATGGGCCGCAGGCTACCCCGGCATTTCGCACCACAGGACGCCCCAGACTCCACCACAAGCCAACCACACCGTGCCTGGACGCCCGACGCCGCGGGTACGATCACGCGCGGGGTGCCCGCACCCCGACACCCACCGTATGCAGCGCCTTTCCATTGCCCGCTCGCTGCGCTTGGCGCTCGTAGCGCTGACGCTTGCCCTTGCCGCCATCGCCGCGCTCGGCGTCGCCAGCCTCTACAACTCGCGACAGACCTACGAGAACAAGCTCGAGCACACCTCGGCGCTCGCCACCGCCGCGGCCAACCTCGCGGGCGCCGGGATCGCCGAGGAGGAGGTCCTCCGTGACGCCCACGGTCCGCAAGCTGCGACTGCACGCGCCCAGGTAGCCGCCGCTTACCAGTCCGCGGCACAAACCGCGACGAACCTCGCCCACGCCGACCCCACCAGCGAAAAGCTCGTCCGCGCCCAGATAGCGGCCGAGAACCACGCCCGCACCTTGGCGCTGACCGGCCAGCTGCCCGCCGCGACCGCGGCCAACGGCCCGCTCGCGACCGCACGCGCCCTCGCCACCGAGCTCCAACACCGCCAAGTTGTCCGGCAAGCCCAGGCCCGTGAGCAAGCCCGGTCCGATTCGCGCAAATCGCTCGTGCTGATCCTGGTCGCCGGCGTGCTGGCACTCGCCGGCGCACTCGCGCTGATCGCGGTGCTCGTCCGGTCGATGCGCCGTCCCCTCGACGAGCTCGTCCAGGCGACGCACAGCCTCGCCGAAGGCAACCTCGAGCAGCGCGTGAACCCATCCGGACCGCGCGAGCTCCAGGACCTCGCCGGCGCCTTCAACCAGATGGGCGAGGACCTTGCGACCGCTCAGCACCGAATCGAGGAGGAACGCGCCCGCCTGGCAACGACGATCGAGAGCCTCGGCGACGCACTGATCGTCACCGAGCCCGGATCCGGCAAAGTCGCCACGGTCAACCCCCGCGCGACCGAGCTCGTCCCGGAGCTCGCCGTCGGAAGCGACACGGAAGGCGAGGACAGCCCCCTTCCCCCCGAGCAGTCAGCGCTGCTCCACGAGATGCTGATCGAGCACCGCGGGCGCTCGCTGGCCGTCACCGCCGCCAACCTCGGGACGCATAACGAAGGCGTCGTCTGGACGGTGCGCGACATGAGCGAGCGCGCCCGGCTCGAGCGGGCTAAGTCAGAGTTCGTCGCGACCGCCTCGCACGAGCTCCGTAGCCCGCTCACTTCGATCAAGGGCTTCGTGGAGCTGCTGCAGCGCTCGCCCGAGAACATGTCCGAGCGCCAGCGCGAGTTCGTCGACATCATTCTCAAATCGACCGACCGGCTCGTGGAGCTGGTCAACGACCTGCTCGACGTCGCGCGGATCGAAGCCGCCCACGTCGAGATCAACCGGCGCCCGATCGACTTGGGCGACGTCGTGCACGACGTGGTTGAGCTGATGCAGCCGCGCGTCCTCTCCAAGCACCAGAACCTCAGCTCGTACGTCGCACCCACACTTCCGCCCGCGCTTGCCGACCCCGGGAGGGTGCGCCAGATCATCGCCAATCTGGTCACCAACGCGCACCTGTACACGCCTGAGGGGGGCAACATCCACGTCGGCGTCGAGCCCGACCGGGCCTGGGTGCAGATCGTCGTCGCGGACTCAGGCGTCGGGATGAGCGACGACGAGGTTTCGCGAGTGTTCGATCGCTTTTACCGCGCCGGGAACAGGAGCGGGTCGAATCCCGGAACGGGCCTCGGGCTCTCGATCGTCAAGTCGCTCGTGGACCTCCACTTCGGGCAGATCAGCGTCGAAAGCGAGCCCGGCCTCGGCAGCACCTTCAAGGTCCGACTGCCCGCGGCCGTGCCGGGGCTCGACTCGGCCGCCGCGCTCGAGTCGATCCGCGGCCGCACCGTGCTCGTGGTCGACGACGAGGAGGAGATCGCCGAGCTGATCGCCCGCCAGCTCGCCGCGCTGGACGTCCGCACGACGGTGGCGCTGAGCGGCGAAGAAGCCCTCGAACGCCTGCACGAGGACCACTTCGACGCGGTCACGCTCGACATCCTGATGCCGGGAATGGACGGCTTTGAGGTGCTGCGGCAGATCCGCGACGACAAGAAGCTGGCGACGACGCCGATCGTGTTCGTATCGGTGTTTTCCGGCCGCCACGAGCTCGCCGGCGAGTGGGTCGTGGCCAAACCGATCGACGCCAACGAGCTGCGTGCGGTACTCGGGGCGGCGGTCAGCGCGGGCCGCTCCCGCGTGCTGGTGGTCGGCCGCGAGGAGCTCCAGACGACGCTCGAGCCGGCGCTTGACGATCTTGGCATCGAGTTTCAATGGGAGGTGACCGGCGTGGCGGCGGCGCGCGTGTGCCGGGAGCGCCGCTTCGAGGTAGCGCTCGTCGACGTCGGGATCCGCAACCCACAGGTCGTCATCCAGGCGTTGGATCTGCGAGGTCGGCGCGTCCGGCGGGCCGTGATCCTGGTATCCGACGGCGAGACGCCGACGCCGCCCGGGGTCGGGAAGCTCGGGATGGAGGTCGTCCCAGCGGAATACGCAGCTTCTGCGGTGCTTGCCGCCCTGCGGGGCGAGCGCTAGTTTTGACGGGGTCCGGGTAACCTTCTTGCAGGACGGGTATCGCTTGTTGCTGCGCAGATTTACACCGGTACGCTGATTCGATGGCAGTTCAGAGCGACATTGGGCTGATCGACGAACTGGTGCGGTTGCGCGCCGAACTGAGCCGTCGTGAACGAGAAGCGGCCGACAAGGAGCTTCAGCTCCAGCGCTACGCCGCCGACCTGCGCGAGACCTTCAAGCAGGAGCGGGCTCGGGCGCAGGAGCTCCGCCGGTCCTACATGGCCACCGTACGCGCGCTTTCGAACGCCGTCGAGGCCCGCGACGCCTATACGGGCAAGCACGCCGAGCGGGTCGCCGCCTACGGGATCGTGATCGCGCGCAAGTTCTCGCCCGAGCTCGAGGTCACGCCCGAGCTCGAGTTCGGCTACCTCCTCCACGACGTCGGCAAGGTCGCGATCCCGGACGCGATCCTGTACAAGCCGAGCTCGCTCGACGACGACGAGCGCGCGCTGATGTCGCGCCATCCCGTGATCGGGGCCGAGATCGTCCAGGGCATCGAGTTCCTCGCCGACGCGGCCGAGGTGGTCCGCTCCCACCACGAGCGCTGGGACGGCACCGGCTACCCGGATGGCCTCGCCGGCGAGGAGATCCCGCTGGCCGCACGAGTGTTCTCCGTCGCCGACGTGCTCGACGCGCTCACCACCGACCGCCCCTACCGACCCGCGTGCTCGCTTCGCTACGCGCGGGCGTTGATCACCGGCGAGAGCGGAACGCAGTTCGACCCCCGGGTCGTGGACGCGTTCAACGCAATCGACGACGAGGTGTTCGAACGGATCGCGGCCGAGATTCGATGACGGCACACTCGCCGGAGGCGTCCGGACACGGGGTGCTGATCGTCGATGACGACCAATTCATCCGCAAGCTGATCGCGACCACGCTCGAGGACGTCGCGGAGTTCGACCTCCACGAGGCGGCCGACGGCGTCGAGGCGCTCGAGGTCGCGCGGCGCGCGCGTCCGACGCTCGTATTTCTCGACGTGGACATGCCGCGCCTGAACGGGATCGAGACGTGCCGGCAGCTGCGGGCCGACGACGAGTCGGGCCACGTGACGATCGTGATGCTGACCGCCGCCTCGGGCGACAACGTCGAGTCCGACGCCGAGGAGGCAGGCGCCGACCTGTTCCTGACCAAGCCGTTCAGCCCGCTCGACCTGCTCCACCTCGTCGATCAGCTCGGCGAGCGCTGAGGGTCGCGGCTGCAACACTCCCGGGCATGACTCGTCGCGCCTGGGTCGCGTTCGCGGCGTCCTCGCTCATATGGGGCGTTCCGTACCTGTTCATCAAGATCGCGGTCGACCACGGCGTGACGCCGCCGGTGCTCGCGTGGGGACGGGTTACGCTCGGGGCGCTCGTGCTGCTCGCGCTCGCCGGGCGCGCGGGCACGCTCCGGACCGTGCGCAGATACTGGCGCTGGTTGCTCGCGTTCGCGGTCGCCGAGATCGTGATTCCGTTCCCGATGCTCGCGATCGGCGAAGAGCGCGTCCCCTCGTCGCTGGCGGCGATCATGGTCGCGACGGTCCCGCTGATCGGGGCGCTGCTGGCGATCCGCTTCGACCACTCCGAGCGGCCGACGCCGGTCCGCGCCGTCGGCCTCGCGATCGGGTTCGGCGGCGTGATCGCGCTCGTCGGGATCGACGTCGCCGGCCACCGCGGCGAACTTGTGGGGATCGGGGCGATCATGATCACCGCCACCGGCTACGCGATCGGGCCGATGCTGCTCAAGCACCGTCTGACCGGGCTCGACCCTCGCGCGGCGATGGGCGCGAGTCTCGCGATCGCGTCGCTGATATTGCTGCCCTGGGCCGCGCTCGACCTGCCGCGGCATGCGCCGCCGGCGGGCGGGATCGGCGCGGTCGTGGTGTTGGGGCTGCTTTGCACCGCGGCGGGCTTCGTCGTCTACGCGATCCTCATCGGCGAGGCGGGGACCAGCCGCGCCACCGTGATCACCTACGTCAACCCGGTCGTCGCGGTAACGCTCGGGGTCCTGCTGCTCGGCGAGCAGCCCGGCGCCGGCGCGATCGCGGGGCTGCTGCTGATCCTCGCCGGCGGGTGGCTGGCGACCGACGGCCGCCTCCCACCCGGGATCGCGCGGGTGGCGTCGCGCCGCTACCCCAAAAAGTCCGCACTCGACGCGCCGCCGTCCTCGAGTGCGAACTTATCGGCGCTATAGCGGGACGAATATGTGTTCGGCGCCGGCGGGAGGGCGAGTGCGCGGTTTTTGGGCCTCGCTGCGCTCGGCGTCCCTGGGGCCGTTCCGCCGGGCGTCCATGCCCGGCGGGCGTGCCGACGTCCGGACCGCGTCGCGACCGCCCGGCAGGGATGCCGGGCGGAACCGGTCCCACGGATGCCGCCGCAGGCGGCCCCAGAATCCGCTACGAAATCTTGATCAGGATGATCGTGTTCACGACGAACGCGATCGCGAACCCGACCGTCCACCGGTTCAGGTTGCGCTCGACGAGCGATCCGCCGCCGAATGGGCCCGCGCCCGTCCCCACGCCGAACGCGCCGGACAGCCCCGCATCCTTTCCCGAGTGCATCAGGATCAGGAACACCAGGACGACGCACAGGAAGACTTGGACGACGCCGAGGACCGTGCTCATCGCTCGTCGATGGTAGCGCGGTCGATGTCGTGCATGATCGCGATCGCCTCGCCCCGTAGCGTCTGGTCGAGCTCCTCGTAATCGGCGTCGGACAGCTTGCCGGTGCGATGGTCGAGGTCGGCGTCGCGGAGCTCGCGCAGCTTGGCCTCGCGCGCCGCCTCGAGCTCGGCGAGGTCGGAAGCGTGGGCATCGCTGCTGTCGTCGGCTCGGACTGCGAGCGCGCGTCGGACCGGAGCCGACACGAACGCGACCACCCCCAGCAGGATCGCGAAGATCACCAGATACTCGACGACCTGCACGCTCTTAGACGGGTTCGCGGACCGGAACCGGTGGCGGAGCGGTCGGTCGCGCCGGAGCCGCAACCTTCTCGCGCCGGCGCGCCAACGACGGCACCGGCCACAGCGCGATCAGGCCGCCCAGGAAGATGATGCCTGCCCCGAGCCAGATCCAGATCACGAGCGGGGCCACGATCAGCAGGAACTCCGTCGGCCACGGATGCGTCACGAACCGCCGCGCGATCTCGCTCACCGCCAGATCCCGTTCTTCCCAGAGCCCGTTCATCGCGGACTGCGCCTGGCCGGGCGGCAGCTTCGCGGCCTTGGTCATCACCTGGGGCGCGTACGCGGCGAACACGTTGTTGCCCTTGTTGATGAGCGGAGCCAGCGGTGTCGGCTGGGCGTTGATCACGGTCCAGATGTTGCGGGCCAGGTTCTGGTCGAGCCCAACCTCGCTGTCGGCGTTCGAGGTGTCGAAGAACTTGCCGATCAGGCCGTCCTGGGGGTTCTGCGACGGGTAGAAGTCGCGAACGGTCGTGACGGTCGTGACGTGCTTGCCGCCCTTGGTCACGTCCAGCACCGCGCCAAAGCCGATCTTCTGCGAAGACAGGGACTCGACGGGGCGGACGTACCGGATCGTGTAGCCGTCGACGTGCGCCTTCTGCCCGGGCGAAAGGATCACGTCCGTCGAGTGCTGGAACGACGAGGAGGCCGCGACGCCGACCAGGAGCACGGCCAGCCCGGCGTGGACGGTGTAGCCGCCGTAGCGCCGGCGGTTGCGACGCACCAGCCGAACCAACGCGAGCGGCACCGGGTCGTGGGTCATCGCCCGGCGGGCGGCGACACCGCGCCACAGCTCCTGCAGCACCGAGGTCAGCACGAAGCCCGCGAGGGCGAACATGATCAGCGCGAACGGCCGCGAGCTCGGTCCGCCCGGCCAGAACAGCAGCACGAAGAAGGTCACGAGACCCGCCGCAACCGGAAGCGCGAAGTTGCGGCGCAGGTTCGCGGCGGTCACCCGCCGCCACGCGATGATCGGCCCGATGCCCGAGAGCGCCACGAGGATCAGCGCCAAGGGCACGATGAACGGTTGGAACGCCGGCGGACCGACGGACACCTTGGTCCCGGTCAGCGCCTCGGAGATCAGCGGGAAGAACGTGACCCAGAAGATCACGAACACCATCCCGACGAGCACCAGGTTCTGGAACAGGAACACCGCCTCGCGCGACAACAGCGACTCCAGGCGCGCGTCGGAGCGGAGCTGGTCGCGCCGCCACAGGATCAGCCCGATCGAGCCCATCACCATCACCGCGAGCAGGATCACGAACGGGACCCCGAGCGTCGAGGCGCCGAACGCGTGGATCGAGTCGAGAATTCCCGAGCGCACGAGGAACGTCCCGAGGATCGACAGCGTGCCCGCGCACAGGACGAGCGAGACGTTCCAGATCTTCAGCATCCCCCGCTTCTCCTGGATCATGATCGAGTGGATGAACGCGGTGATGCAGAGCCACGGCATCAACGCGGCGTTCTCGACCGGATCCCAAGCCCAGTAGCCACCCCAGCCGAGCTCGGTGTAGGACCACAACGCCCCGAGCAGGATCCCGATCCCGAGGAACAGCCAGGCCGCGAGCGCGAACCGGCGCGTGAGCGAGATCCATTCGGCGCCTAGCCTGCCCGTGATCAGCGCGCCGATCGCGAACGCGAACGGGATCGTCAGCAGCGTGTACCCCGAGTACAGCATCGGCGGGTGGATCATCATCGTGGGGTGAAGCAGGAGCGGGTCGAGCCCGGCGCCCTCGGCGGGCGGGTTCGCGCTCGTCGTGAACGGGTTCGCCCAGAAGGCCGCCAGCGAGGTGAAGAAGGCGGCGAAGCCGAGCAGCACCGCGGTCGCGTATGGCGTGATCTCGCGGGCCCGCTTGCGGACCAGGAACAGGATCAGGCTCGACCACAGCGACAGCAGGAACACCCACAAGAGCAGCGAGCCCTCCTGCGAGGACCAGGCCGCTGCGAGCTTGTAGAACGCGGGCGTGGTCGTCGATGAGTGGTTCGCGACGACGTTGAACGAGAAGTCGTTGCGCCAGAACGCGTCCTCGAGAATCGCGAACGCGATCGTCGCCAGCGCCGCCAGCGCGTACACCGACCGGCGCCCCGCGTCGACCCACTCGCGCCGGCCGTTTCGGGCGCCGTGGATCGAGGCGCCGATGCCGAACGCCGCGGTCCCGAGCGCGATGATCAGCAGCGCGCGGCCGATCAGCGCCATCTCAGAGCCTCACTCCAGCCGGAAGCATCGTTACGAGGCGGCTTCCGCCTGGTACTTCGACGGGCACTTGGTCGTGAGCGAGTTCCCCTGGCCGACGTAGGTGGTGCCGGAGCCGCCCTTCTCCACCGCGACCATCACCGCCCGGCCGGCCGCGAACGGGTCCGGCACGATTCCGTTGTACCGGACCGGAACCGACACCGCCAGCTTCGGGTCGCGAATTCGGAACATGAGTGTGGTGCCGTCGCGCTGTACCGAGCCGTTCAGCACCGTGCCGGCGAGTTCGTACGTCTGACCGGGTTTGCCCTTCGACAGCAGCTGAGACGCCGTGTACTCCTTGTTCCCAGCGGTGAAGCTGACGTAGACGAGCGCCGACGCGAGCAGGACGGCGGCGGTCAGGGCAACAGCTAGGCGGATGGCGCGCTTGCGGCTGGGATCCATGCCTCGCGTGATTCTCCCATACCCCGGCGGTGGATCCCCTTGCCGCTAACGTCCACAAGGTGCCTGCCGATTAAGTTCGTATTAGAAGGCTGTGTCTTCGCTCTAATCAAGAAACGAATCCCGTCCAAAGGCGTTATTAGCTGAAGATGTTGGTCAAACCGAAAGCAACGAAAAGCACAATGATGTGGCACCGGCGGGGGCGCGGCAGCCACGAGGCGGCAGCGCATTCGAGCGCGCCCGCGCCGCGGAGCGACGTCGCCTCACGCGAACGACGGCACGGCGGCCCTTCCGAGGACCGGGCGCTTTACACGTGCGAATGCGGCTACGCATTCGAGGCGCTCGTCACGACCTCGGTCGGCTGCCCGCACTGCACCCGCACGCAAGCCTGGTAGGGGCGTACCGGTCGTAGACGCTCGCGCGCGCCGCCGCGCGCGGGTGACCCGACCCCGGACGCGCTCGCCGTGGCGATCACTGCGCGCGCCGCCGCGCGCGGGTGACCGGCCCGGACGCGCTCGCCGTGGCGATCGCTGCGCGCGCCGCCGCGCGCGGGTGACCCGACCCCGGACGCGCACGCTGTGGCGATCGCTGCGACGCCGATCTGAGCGAGGACGCCGTCGCGCCACCGCCGGGCCGCCCGAGCCGCAGCGGTCCGTGCTTAACGCGACACCGCGGCCCATCGCCGACCGCTGGGTGCACATAAGCATCTGGTGGATGCTTATGTGCACTTGGCCGGCGCCGGCGCCCCGCCACGCCACGTTAAGCATCGCCCGGACCCCCTGGACGCGCCCGCCTGGAAGCGTTCGCTCGACCTCCGGCACGCTCGTCCGACCTCGTTCACGCGAGCGCGATCAGAACGCGAGCCGGCCGAAATCGCACCGCCCCAGGTGCTTTTGTGGCCGGCTCGCGACTCTGAACCGGTCCCATAGTTCGCCCCCGGAATCCCGAACGTATGGCTGAATCGATCGTTCCAGAGCGTTTCGGCGTAGTCAAATATGTTCATTCGGGCGTGCTATAACCGCGGCTTATGGCAGAGGCGAGCCCTCGACGGACGCTCGAGTGAGGTAACTGAGCGAGCTCGACCTCAGGCAGCTACGCTACTTCGTGACGGTGGTGCAGGAGGGTCAGATGACCCGAGCGGCGCGGCGCCTCCAGTTGGCGCAGCCGGCCCTATCGCAGGCGATCGCCCGACTCGAGTCGCAGCTCGGCGTCCGGCTGCTTGAGCGTCACCCCCGCGGGGTGACCGCCACCCCGGCTGGGGAGGCATTCATGGAGAAGGCGCAGGCGACGCTCGCCGCCGTCGAGGAGGTCAGCGCCACCGCCCGCTCGTGGGCGCGAAAGGAGGAGGGCCGGCTCCATGCTGGGTTCATGGCGATGACCCCACCGATGATGGCCGGCGACCTCGTCTCGCGGTTCATGGCCGCGCATCCCGACGTCACGATCGAGTGGCGCCAGCTGGGGTACCCGACGCTCGACGTCCGCGCCTGGCTGAGCGAGTCCGATGCGGCGCTGATCTGGTTCGCGCCGAGCGCGCCCGGCCTGGCCAGCCAGGCGATCCGAACCAGCCCCCTGGTCGTCGCCATGGCCGAAAACCATCCGCTTTCGGACCGGCCGGAGCTGACGGTCGCGGACGTGCTCGACGAGACGTTCCCCGGGATCGTCGACTGGTGCGACCCGGTGTGGCTCGGATATTGGGGACTCGACGCCTACCGGCGAGCGCCAGCTCGCCGCAGCGACGACGCCGCCGTCACGCCCGAAGAGGTCGCGTCGATTGTCGCCTCCGGCCGAGCGATCACGACCGTCCCCGCGCTCGTCGCGGTCCCGTTCGCGCACTTGGGGATTAAGGCGATTCCGCTGGTCGACGCCGACCCCGCCGTGCTGATGCTCGTCTGGCCGCAGGGGGCGGCCGCTCCGCTGGTGGCCGAGCTCGCGGAGATGGCGCGCGAGATGTCCGAACAGGACACCCAAGACCGCCGCTGAACAGACGCCGCGCCGGACTGTCGCTTACGCGTGGCTGTCTGCGTCTGACCGAAGCCTGAGACGGGTCACAGCTCGCCAAGCGCGGCGTTCAAGGTCTCGCTTGGGCGCATCGCCGCCGCCACCTTCTCGATGTCCGGGCGGTAATACCCGTCGATGTCGACCGCCGAGCCCTGAACCGCATCCAGCTCCTCGACGATCGTGGCCTCGTTCTCGGCGAGTCGCTCGGCCAGCGGGCGGAACCTGGCCGCCAGGTCGGCGTCATCGCTCTGCTCGGCGAGCTCGCCGGCCCAATACAGGGCGAGGTAGAAGTGGCTGCCACGGTTGTCGAGCTCACCGACGTCGCGTGACGGCGAGCGATCCTCATCGAGCAGATGGCCGATCGCGCGATCGAGCGTGTCGGCCAGCACCTTCCCGCGCCCGTTGTGGTCCTGCTCGGCAAGCAGCTCGAACGAGGGCCCGAGCGCGAGAAACTCGCCGAGCGAGTCCCAGCGCAGATGGTTCTCCTCGAGGAACTGCTGGACGTGCTTCGGCGCCGATCCACCAGCGCCCGTTTCGAACAGGCCCCCGCCTTTCATCAGCGGCACGATCGACAGCATCTTCGCGCTCGTGCCGAGCTCGAGGATCGGGAACAGGTCGGTCAGGTAGTCGCGCAGCACGTTCCCGGTGACTGAGATCGTGTCTCTGCCGCTGCGGGCCCGCTCGAGCGTGAATCTCGCCGCCGCGGCCACGTCGAGGATCTCGATCTGGACGTCGTCGGTGTCGAGCTCCTCGAGCGCCGGGCGGACCTTGCGCAGCACCTCAGCGTCGTGTGCCCGCGTCTCGTCGAGCCAGAACACGGCGGGGGTGTCCGTCTCTCTCGCGCGCGCAACGGCGAGCCGCACCCAATCCTGAATCGGCGCGTCCTTGGTCTGGCACATGCGCCAGATGTCTCCGGCGTCCACCTCGTGCTCGAGTAGCGTCCCGCCGGCCTCGTCGACCACTCGTACGGTTCCCGGCCCGGCTATCTCGAACGTCTTGTCGTGCGACCCGTACTCCTCTGCTGCCTGTGCCATCAGCCCGATGTTGGGCGTGCTGCCCATCTTCGCGGGGTCGAACGCCCCGTTCCGACGGCAGTCCTCGACCGTCTCGGCGTACAGCTCGGCGTACGAGTGATCCGGGATCACGAACTTCGCGTCCTGCTGCTCTCCTTGGCGATTCCACATCTGGCCCGAAGACCGGATCGCCGCCGGCATCGACGCGTCGATGATCACGTCGCTGGGGACGTGGAGGTTTGTGATGCCGCGGCCGGAATTGACCATCGCCAGCGGCGGGCCGTTCTCGTAGGCGTCGTCGATCGCCCGCTCGATCGACGCGCGTTGTTCGTCGGTCAGCGTCTGGATCGCCTTCAGAAGCGCCCCGAGCCCGTCGTTGGGGTTGACGCCGGCGGATTTGAGCGCATCGCCGTGCTCGGCGAACACGTCGGCGAAGTACGCCCGGACCGCGTGACCGAAGATGATCGGGTCCGACACCCGCATCATCGTCGTCTTCAGATGAACCGAGAAGAGAACGCCTCGCTCCTTGGCGTCGGTGATCTCAGCCGCCAGGAAGTCATCGAGCGCCGTGCGGCGCATGACCGCGGCATCGAGCACCTCGCCCGCCTTGACCCGCGTCTTGTCCTTGAGGACGGTCACGTTGTCGTCAGGATCGACGTGCTCGATTCGGACGGCGCCGTCCTCGTCGACCGTGACGGATCGCTCGGTCGACCGGAAGTCGTCGTCGCTCATCGTCGACACGTGCGAGCGTGAATCCGAGGACCACTCGCCCATCGAATGCGGATGCTGGCGGGCGTGCTCCTTGACCGAGGCGGGCGCGCGTCGGTCCGAATTGCCCTGTCGCAGAACGGGGTTGACCGCGCTCCCCTTGACCTTGTCGTAGCGCCCGCGAATCTCGCGCTGCTCGTCGTCGTCGGGCTTCTCCGGGTAGTCGGGGATCGCGTAGCCCTTCCCCTGCAGCTCCTCGATCGCGGCCTTGAGCTGGGGCACGGATGCGCTGATGTTCGGCAGCTTGATGATGTTGGCCTCGGGCGTCTCGGCCAGCTCGCCGAGCTCCGTGAGCGCGTCGGCGACACGCTGCTCGTCGTCGAGCGAGTCCGGAAACTGGGCCAGGATTCGGCCTGCGAGCGAGATGTCGCGGACCTCGATCTCGATGTCGGCCGCCGACGCGAACGCGCGGACGATCGGGAGCAGCGACGCGGTGGCAAGCGCCGGCGCCTCGTCGGTGAGCGTGTAGACGATCTTCATGGAGTTCGGCAGGGTAGCGTCGCGCTAGCCGTCGAGCGCCTGCGCCAGATCCGCCCACAGGTCCTCGACGTCCTCGAGTCCCACGCTCAGGCGAAGCAGTCCCGGGGGCACGCGGTCGGGCTCCCATCGTGCCCGCGCCTCGAGCGTCGAGGCCACCCCACCGAGACTCGTGGCGTTCTCGATCAGCCGTAGCCCGCGCTCAACGCGTGCTGCGGCGTGCTCGTCGGCGACGTCGAACGACAGCAGCGGCCCGAATGCATCGACGTACTGTGCCGCGATCGGATCGCCCAGCCCGGGGTAGCGCACGCGCTCGACGCTGGGATGCTCGGCGAGCCGGCGCGCCAGCTCGAGCGCCGTCGCGGACTGACGCGGCACCCGGACCGCGAGCGTCTTCATCCCGCGCAGCATCAGCCACGCCGGGTCGGGCGCGGCGACGATCCCCGAGGTCGTGCGGAAAGCATGCAGACGCGCGTGGTCCTCGACGCGCGCGCAGATCACCGCGCCGATCAGCGCGTCGTGGTGGCCGGCCAAGATCTTCGTGCCACTGTGCAACACGAAGTCCGCCCCGTGCTCGATCGGGCGAAGCAGCATCGGGCTCAGCACGGTGTTGTCGACGACCACGACGGCCCCGGCCGCGTGCGCCTGGCCGATCGCGACGTCGAGATCGGGAAAAGTCATCATCGGGTTTGCGCACGGCTCGAACCAGACCAGGTCGGCGTCCGGCGGCTCCCCCGTCTGGTCGAACTCCTCGACCTCGAGTCCCCAGCGAGCCAGTTCGCGCATTAGCCCGACCGTGCCGTAGTAGCCGCCCGCGGCGACCGCGACGGTAGCCCCGGGCTTGAGCATCGTCAGCAGCAGCGCGGCGCTGGCGCCGGTACCCGAGGAGAACAGAAGCGCCTGGCCGCCGTCGAGCTCGCCGAGCAGGCGCTCGGCCTCCGCCCCAACCGGGTGGGCCGTTCGCTGGTAGAAGAACGGGCCTGGGGTGGCGTCGATGTACGGGTGGATCGTGGCGCGCTCGAGTCCGGGCGTCCCCCCGCGGACGAGCTCAGTGTCGCGGTTCACGCGGCGAGTCTCGGAAGCTCGATCGCAGGACAGCGGTTCATCACGACGAGCAGGCCGGCGTCGAGCGCACGCTGCGCGGCCTCCTCGTCGATCACCCCGAGCTGCATCCAAACGGCGCTGGCGCCGGCCGCGATCGCCTCGTCCACGTGCACGCCGGCGCGGTCGGCACGCCGGAAGATGTCGACCACCTCGACGCCCTCGCTCGCGGGTATGTCGGTGACGCTCGGGTAACAGCGCTCCCCGAGCACCTCGTCCGCATTCGGGTTGACCGGGATGACCCGGAAGCCGCGGCTCTGCAGCAGGTGGGCGATGCGATGCGAATCCCGCCGCACGTCGGGGGAGCAACCGATGACCGCCCACGTGCGCATCTCGGTCAGGACCTCGCGGATCGCCTCGGGACTGGAATGAACCACCAAGCGCCCCAGTATGCCGTCACGGCGCTCGCCGGTCGGTCCGCAAGGACACTTCGACCGACATCACAGTTTCCGCCTCGTAACGTTGTATCCGTATGACTGCGGTCGCCCCTGCCGTCTCGCGCCACTCTCGGGAACGCTCACTCGTGGTCGGCGCGGTCACGGTGATGGTCTGTCTGTGGGCCTCAGCGTTCGTTGCGATCCGCTTCGCCGACCGCGAGCTGTCGTCCGGAGCGCTCGCGCTCGGACGGCTGCTGGTGGGAAGCGCCGCCCTCGGCGTCCTCGTCCTGGTGCGCCGGGCACCGCTGCCCGGTCGCCGCGAACTGGTGGGCATCGCCGTCTGCGGCGTTCTTTGGTTCGGGCTCTACAACGTCGCGCTGAACGCCGCTGAGAAGCGCGTCGACGCCGGAACCGCGGCGATGCTCGTGAACGTCGGACCGATCCTGATCGCGATCCTCGCGGGCGTGATCCTGCGGGAAGGGTTTCCACCCCGACTCCTCGCGGGCTGCCTCGTCTCCTTCGCCGGCGTCGTCGTCATCGGGGTGGCGACCTCGCGCCACGGGCTGGACGACAGCCTGGGCGCGGTCCTGTGCCTGGTGGCGGCGATCGGCTACGCCGGTGGCGTGGTGGCGCAGAAGCCCGTGCTCCGCCACGCCTCGCCGCTGTCGGTCACCTGGCTGGCGTGCACGATCGGGGCGATCAGCTGCCTGCCGTACGCGGGCTCGCTCGTGCACGGAATCGGCCACGCCGGCGGCTCGACGATCGCCTGGACGATCTACCTCGGGGTGGCGCCCACCGCCGCCGGGTTCGTCCTCTGGGCGTACGCGCTGGCCCGCACCACGGCGGGCCGGATGGGCTCGACCACGTACCTCGTTCCGCCGCTCGCGCTGCTGTTCGGGTGGGCGTTCCTGAACGAGGTCCCCCCCGCGCTCGTCTTCCCCGGCGGCGCCCTGTGCCTCGCCGGCGTCGCGCTGGCTCGCACGCGGAGTCGCCGGCGCGCGCTCCAATAGCTCCTAAAAATCGCGCGTAGCAGCCCCTCCGCCGCGCCGCTAGGCGGTAAACCCGAACGCTTTATCCGAGCAAACTACGGATAAGAGCTTCGTATGTCTGGACGATGACACTGGACAGATAACCGCTGTCCACGGATGCGAAGCGATTAGTAATGACCGACCGGTCAGCGGGGCAATCGGAGACCATAGGAGGTCACTACTAATGATGCGCAACAAGAAGCGCGCGCTCATCGCCATCCTGGCGATCGGCGTTCTTGCCGCGGGTGGCGCGGCCTTTACGACGGCCATCGCCTCGTTCCCGAGTAACGGGACCAACACCGCGGCGTTCGGCGGAACGTCGATCACGGGTGCGACGGACGCCGGCGTCAGCTACACGCTGAGCGCGGACGGCCAGTACGTCACGTCCGCCGACGTGTATTTCACGTCGGACGAGTCGGCCAATAACGTCAACGCAGGCTTCGGCACGACCGCGACCAACGGTCAGCTCATCGCCTGCGTCTCGTCGAGCTCGACGGTCGGGAGCGGCACGTACGCGGCGGATTACGACTCGCATTGCAATTTCGCCGGCTCGACCACCTTCGGCCCTCACGGCGTCCCCGTCACCTCGGCGAACTACTTCGACGCTTCGGTCACCGACCAGACCGGCAACGTCAGCGGAGTGACGGTCAACCCGTAAAACACGCTATCGGCTGAGCGGAAGGGGGAGAGCGCGGGCGTTGTGCCCGCCTCTCCCCCACCGCGTTCTGCCGGCACAGCGACATGAACGGCAACCGTGACGCGACCTCGACTGCGCTCCGGCCTCACGACTGTCGCGATCATCGCCCTCGCGGCGGTGGCGTGGTGGTATCTGGCTCCCTCGCGGATCGGTGGGTCAACCACGTACGTGGAAACCCACGGGATCAGCATGGAGCCGCGGTTTCACACCGGCGACCTGGCTCTCGTCCGCCCGCAGGCGAGCTACAGGGTCGGGGAGATCGTCGCGTACCACAGCAACCTGCTGGACACGGTCGTGCTGCATCGGATCGTCGCGCGGCAGGGGAGCCTTTACGTCTTCAAGGGCGACAACAACGACTTCATCGATCCCCGCGCCGTACGGCGTGCGGAGCTGATCGGCAAGCTATGGGTGCACATCCCGCATGGAGGGGTCGTCCTCGCGATGGTGCACACGCCGATCGCGATCGCACTGCTGATCGCGGTCCTCGGCTTCGCCTTGGTGTTCGGAGCCGGAAAGGCCCGGCGCCGGCGTAGACGCCGGCGCAAGCAACCAACTCAATTTGCCTATCCAGGGTTCCTTACGGTGAACAACGCTCGAGATCACGGCGGCGCGCGCTCCTTCAACTTCGGAGCGCTCCTCACCGCGTCGGCAATCGCCGCCGCGGTGTTCGTCGTGGTCGCGGTGGTCGGGTTCACTCGCCCGGCCCGCAAGCGAACGACGGTGACGACGCCGTACACGCAACAGGTGACCTTTGGGTACAGCGCGCACGGGCCGGCCGGCCCCGTCTATCCCACCGGCGCGGTCCACACGGGCGACCCGATCTTCCTTTCGCTCGTGCATCAGATCGGCATCCACGTCAATTACACCTTCGCGACCGCCGCGGAGCACGACATCGCGGGCACCGAGGCGATCCGCCTGCGGCTGTCGACCCAGAGCGGGTGGTCCCGCACGATCGTGCTCACGCCTCGGACGCACTTCACCGGCGACCGCACCAGCACCGTGGTGACGTTGGACATCCCTCAGATCGAGTCTCTGCTCAACAAGGTCGGGGCCCTCACGGGACTGCCCAGCGCCGGCTACACTCTCGCGGTTGAGCCTGTGGTACACGTCACCGGCACCGTCGCGGGGCACCCGCTGAACCAGAGTTTTGCTCCATCGATGAGCCTCCAGCTCGGCCCTCAGCAGCTGGTGTCAAACGGCGCCTCGGCGACCTCGGGCAGTTCATCGGCCGGCGGCGGCTCGGGCTCCGGCGGGTCGTCGGGCAGCCTGACTCCGAGCGAGAGCGGGGGCGTCGGGACCCCCTCGACCGCCCCCGCCACCGTCACTGTCCTCGGCGTGTCACCCGAGGTCGACGTCCTGCGCTGGATTGCGCTCCTCGGGCTCCTCCTTTCCGTCCCGATCGCCCTTTACGCGTTCATGCGCAAGCGCGGAGAGCCGTTCGAGGAGAGCGTGCACATCCAGTCCCAGTACGGCCACCTGATCGTCCCGATCGTCGCCGGCGAGGATCTCGGCTGGCCGCCGGTCGACGTACCGAACATCAAGGCGTTGGTGCGGCTCGCCGAGAGCGGCCAGCGGCTGATTCTGCACAACCGGTCGGGCGACGTTGACACGTACATGGTCAACGACGAGGGCACGGTCTATCGGTATCAGGTGAAGGCCTCGAAGATCGTGTGGGGCGAGTGGACCGACGCGCCGCTGCCGGTCGACGAGGCGACGGTGAACGCGGTGCGGGACTCCGGGGACGCCGCACACAACGCCGCCAACGCGGCCTAGATCCAGCGGGACGTCGCACCGATCAGCCCCGTGCCGGCGTCACCCGGTACAGGACGGCGCTGTCGGGCGGGACCGTGGCACTGATCTCACCGGTCGTCCGCGTGGTGGTCCCGGTCCACAGATCGTGCAGCGTGTAGTGAGCGGCCGACCGTAGGCCGGCCCTGCTCGCCGTGGTGGTGATTTGCACCGGCACCGCGCCGCGGTTGAGCAGCGCGACCGCGGCCCGCTCGCCGCTCAGCGGCTTGCTCCACGCCTGCCCGGATCCCTCCTGTTGCACAACCGTGCCCTGGATCCCGAGCGGATCCTGGTCGACCGCGATCACCTGGCGGTTCTCGAGCATCTTGACCGTCTGCGGTGACAGCGCGCGGGGATCGCTCCCGAGAATCAGTGGCGCCGCGACGATCGCCCACATCGAGAACTGCGCCTGCGCCTCGGAGGGGGTCATTCCGAGCTCGGGCCCGAGGTAGTCGGGATCGTTCCAATGGCCCGGCCCGGCCGCCGTCGGGTGGGCGGCATCGTGATCGAGGTTCCGCAACACGTTGACGAACTGGATGTTGCGCGTGAAGCCGATGTCGGTGTCGGTGCGCCAGCTCTGAGCCATCCTGGAGGCCCACCGGTAGCTCGCGTACGCGGAGTTGGCGTACGTCGGCAGTGTGCCGTTGATCTGTCCCGGCACCCAGAAGTTGCAGACGTTCAGGATCATCTTCCGGTGGCTCGAGTTGTTCGCGATCGCCTTCGCGAACCGGGCGTAGGCAGGCTTGGGCACGAGTCCGGCTTGGCCGGCGCCGCAGAAGTCGACCTTGACCGCGTCGAACCCCCAGGCGGCGAAGCGGTCGGCGTCCTGCTGGTAGTGACCAAGCGACCCGACGCCCTGACCGCGACATCCGCTGTTACCCGCGTCCGTGTAGATCCCCGCCAGCAGTCCGTGGCGGTGTAGCCAGTCGGTCAGCCAGCCCAAGCCCTGCGGCCACTGGTGTCGATCGACCACGAGCTCACCGCGGCCGTCCCGCTTGCCGCTGGCCCAGCCGAAGTCGAGCCACACGATCCGGTAACCGGCCCGGGCCAGACCACGCTGCAGGAGCGACTTGGCCACGGAGATGATCGTCTGCTCATCGAAGATTCCCCCGACCCCGTAATACGTGTTCCAACCCATATAGGGAACCGCTGCCAGCAGCGAGCGGGGCTTCCCGCTCGGCGCGCCGCCCCCGCTCGAGAATGGGCGTGCTGCTCGAGCCGATCCGCCGAGCGCGGTCATCCCGAGCGTCACGCACACGACCATCGAGATGGATACGACCAGCGAGACGCGGCGACGCGGCATAAGCCCGCCTCAGAAGTGGTCGAGCAACCAGGCGTGGACTTCGCGGACTCGGGCCTGCACCAGCGTGAGGTGACCATCTTCGTCGCTCAGACGAGGTTCAGCGTTCGGCAGGCGGCGCACCAGCCATTCGCCATGCCCGAACGGCACCATCCGGTCTTGACGGCCGTGCCACACCATGACCGGGGCGCGGATCGTGTCAACCGAGAATCCCCACGGCGTCAGGATCGCGACGCTGTCTTCCCACACCCCTTCGATGCCCGGCGCGAGTCCCGTCCGGTTGCGGCGCCGGAGGTACTCACCCAGCTCGTCGGTCATCGCCGCCGCGTCGGCCCGCGAGTACAGCGTCGGATGCGTCTTGGCCAGGTCGGGCTCGCCCGGGTCGAAGTACTCGAGGCGGTCCTTGGCCAGCTTGGCCCGCCCCGCCTCGGGGTCGTTCAGGATCAGCAGGTCGTCGTCGATGTTCTCCTGCCCGGTGTCGGCCCACCAGTCGAGCCCGTCGGCATCGAACGGCGCCGGCGATGCGAGCGTCGCTGCCGCGACGACACGGTCCGGTAGCAGGCTCGCGCACGCGAGTGCGTGCGGGCCGCCGCCGGAGACGCCCCACACGGCGAACCGATCGACCTCGAGCGCGTCGACGACGGCGCGCGTGTCCTCCGCGCAGTCCGCGATCCGGCGCCCCGGGTGCGAGGTGGATCCGCCGTACCCCGGGCGGTCGTACGAGATCAAGCGGATCCCTCGTTCGACCGCGTCCACCAGGTGAGGCCGGTAGAGCAGTCGCGAGCCCGGAGTGCCCAGGTGGACGAGGATCGCACGGCCGGTCGGGTCACCGCCTTCCTGCACGAGCAGCTCTCGACCGGAGGCGGTCGTGACGGGCCTGTCGGCTACGGAGACGCTGTCCGGAGTTGCGGGCACCCGCGGCGACTGTACCGGCGGTCCAGCGTCCCGCGCACGCCGGCCCCAGAACCGCCGGCGGCACAGCGCCGCGCCTGCGACACTGCACCGCGCCGGCAGCGCTAGCCTGCGGCCTGCTCCTGAAACGTTGCGAGCCGCTGCGACTGGTCGGTCTCGGGGTAGACGGGTTCCGGTCGCCGGTACTCCTCGGCCGTGAGCGGGCTGGACAGCACGAAGTCGGCAGTCGCGCGGTTGCACGCCGTCGGGACGTTGTAGACCACCGCGATGCGGAGCAGGGCCTTGACGTCGACGTCGTGCGGCTGCGGCTCGAGCGGATCCCAGAAGAAGATCAGGAAGTCGATCCTCCCCTCGGCGATCGCGGCGCCAACCTGCTGGTCGCCGCCTCGCGGGCCGCTGAGAAACCGGTTGACTTCAAGACCGAGCTCGCTCGTCAGCAGCGCGCCGGTCGTACCCGTCGCATAGAGCTCGTGCGTGGCCAGTGTGCCGCGATTGAATCTGGCCCACTCGAGCATTTCTTGCTTGCAGTTGTCGTGCGCAATCAGCGCGATGCGCTTCTGGCGCGGCATCAGTGTCACGATCTCACCCATCGGGCATGACCTCGCAGGTAGATGTCGATTGCATTCGCGACGCTAGATAATTCGCAGCCATCCCCACACGGGCGGCGGCTGGCCCCAGCCGTCCAGCGTCTCGACCGAAGCTAGCAGGCGGTCCGTCAAAATCGCCCCCAGTTCGATGCCGGCGCCGAGCGTGTGCGCCGTCTCACAGATACGAAAAGACCGGGCCGCCCGCGGCGGCCCGGTCTGATCAAGTCGGCTGAACGAGGATCAGCCGCGGTGTCCCGAAGCCGGGGTGGCGAGCAGTCCGTCCGTGTTGCCCGCGGAGTCGGTGTAGAAGCCGACGAGCTCGCCCTCGTCGTTGACGCCGTTGATCGTCGTGGCGCCGACGCCGTGCGGATCATCGACGGTCTGGAACCCGTGCTGCGCAGTCCAGGTGAAGCCGTGCGTCACGGCGCTGTCGCCGGTGCCGACCTGGTAGACGCCGACGACCTCATCGTTGTCGTTGATGCCGAGCGCCTGAGTCATGCTCGACCCGGGCACGTTCAGGATCGTCACGCGGCCATTGCGGCGGAGCAGGAACGCGACGACCTGACCATTCGACGAGTCACCGGTCGCGTCGGTGCCGAACCCGGCGATGTCGCCGCGGTTGTTGATCCCCGCGGCCGTCGGGCCGGTCACACCGGACGGCGTGATCTCGGTGAACTCGTCACGCCGGATGTTGAACGAGTACGCGTGAGTGTTCCCGCCGGCATCGTTGTAGAACCCGACCGCGATGTCGTGGTCATTGACACCCAACAGCTGGTCGACCGGGGGCGACGCCGGACTGTCGGTGGGGAAGTCGCCATCGACGAAGTAACCATGCACGGACACGAACGCACGGTTGTCGTTCATGTTGTCGGCGTTGTTCATCGTCGACCAGAAGCCGACCGTCACCCCGTTGTCGTTGAGGCCGGTGACCTGAGTCTGCGTCGACTCGGGCCAGTTCTCGCCCCGATAGTTCGCCTGACCATACGGCGCGGTCAGCAGGTATCCCTTGTTGGGATGACCCATCGCGCCCGAGCCGAAGTAGCCCGCGATGACTCCATGCCGATTGATACCGAGCAGCTGGTTGAACGTCGGATCAGCTTGGTTGTCGAGCGTGGTGAACTGGTATTGGCCGGCGGAATTGTCATGCGGCTTGGCCACGGCTGGGGCCGCCACCGCGCCCGCGCCGATCACCGGGGTCGCGGCCACGATTGCCACTCGGGCCCACTTCGCCGCGCGCTGCTTGCGGCTCGCCTTGGACGCGCCCGCCGACGAGCGAGCGCGCTTGTTCGCATGCTTGTGCATGAGTGCTCCTTATTCGAGACGTGACAGAGGTCACACCACGCGGCGGAAGAATCTCTGACCTACTTCTCCCGGCCCCCACGAGGTGCCGACATCTCGATAAGACGCGGGTGTCTGCGAGCGCATTCCATCCCCCTCCGTGAAAAATGTCTTACGCGATCCGCGACGATCAACCGCGTCAAACCCCGGCTGAGACGGCCGCCAAAAGTCGCGTGCGCGATGGAATAAGGGCCACCGCGTTTGCGTCTTTCTTATCGTGGGCTGGGCTCTTTCCGAGGCCCCGCCGGTCCTCCCCGGCCTCCTATGATCAGAACTTGCGATGCAACCCGAGCAGTCACCCGAAGAGCAGGAAGCTCGAGCGATCACCCGGCTCGTCGACGCGCCTGGAGCGGACGCCGGAACGGCGGAGGAGCGCGACTGGGCAGCCCGGCCTGAGGTTCGCCGGCAGGTCGAGTCCGAGCGGCGCGTGGCACACGAGCTCCGGGCCGGCGGCCCGCCGGTTCCCGATCGCCTTGTCCACTCGGTGCAGAACAAGGTGCACGAGCGGTATGGCGCCGCCGCACACCAGCCGAAGCGCCGGCGTCTGACGTCCGGACCGTCCTCGCGGCCTGCGGTCGCGGTCGCGGTCGCGGGGATCGTGGTGATCTGCGCCGCGGTGGTAATCGGGGTCGTCGGACTCGGTGGCAGCAGCAGCCCTACTATTCCCGCCGCCGCTGGACTCGCGTTCGCGCCCTCGACGGGACCTGCGCCCGCGCCTCGGACCGCACGGCTGCTCGACGTCTCCTACGGCGGCGTGACGTACCCGAACTACGCGAAGTTCTCCGTCCCGCCCACGGGTACCCGAACCGACCGCATCGGCGGCCGCCCCGCTCTGACCGTGTTCTACCGCCTCCCGGACGGCACGCGGCTCAGCTACACCGTCTTCTCCGGCAAGGCGGTGGCGCTGCCGAGCGACGCCCACACCCTGACGTTCGAAGGAGTCCCCCTGCGGGAGTTCTCGACGCCATCCGGCTTGTCGGTGGTCACGCTCGTTCGTTTCGGCCGGACTTGCGTCCTTGCCGCGCGAGCCAGGCCGGACGTGCTGCTAGGGCTTGCCGCCGCCCCGGTACTCGCGCAATCGCACGCATAGCCTGGTCAGCCGGTCGCTTCAAGGCGAGCGGCGATCTGCGCCCGCCCCCGATGAAGCCGGCTCATGATCGTGCCCTCTTTCGTTCCGAGCGCCTGCGCCGCCTCGCGGTAGGAGAGGCCGAGCACGTCGACCGCCACCAGCGCCTCTCGTAGCGGCTGGGTCAGCTCCTGCAGCGCCTCGTACACGGCCGCGCTCTCGATCGACTGAGTGATCGGATCGTTCGGCGCCTCGACCTCCTCGATCTCGTCGCCGGCGGGGGCGATCGGGACTTGCCGTTTGGCCCGCCCCGAGCTGATCCAGGTGTTGCGGAGCACGCGAAGCAGGTAGACCACGTCCTGATCGCGCCGCAGGAAGCGGGGCCGGCGGAGCACCCGCTCGAACGTGTCCTGCACGAGGTCCTCGGCGTCTTGACGCGATCCACAGAGCCCGTACGCGGCGCGATACAGCCGCGCGACGTGCGCGCCGAGCGATTCGGGATCGAGTTGGCGCGTGCCACCCTCCACGGCACCGCCCAGTCTCACAAATCCGGTGGCGAGGGAGCGGGCGAGCGGTGCGCATGCGCCCCGCGCGCCTTCCGAGGGGCATGCGCCCCGCGCAGCTCAGCCGCGGATCCGGAGCACCACGATCGCGGCGGTGTACGCGAGGCCGCCGATCGCCCCGAGCCAGCTGTAAGGCGCGCCGCTGTGCCCGTGCGCAAGCTCGATCACGAACGCGATGATGATCGCCGCGATCACCGCGACGCCGGCTATCGCGGTGGCGTGAATGTCGATCTGGCGGAACCGTTCGTCGCTTCCGTCGCCGCGGAGCCCGCGGATCGTCTCGCTCCGTCCCCCCCGAACAGGAACACCGCCCCGAATCCGGTCAAGATCGCCAGCGACACGAGTCCTCCACCAGGATCACCGCCGATCCACTGCGCGATGAACACCATGATCCCGAGCGCTACCGCAAACAGAGGTAGGAACCATTTCGATCTAGTCGCCTGCATCGAACATCGCCTCCACAGTCGTCTCGAAGAAACGCGCCAGCGCCAACGCGAGCGGCAGCGACGGCAGGTACCGCTCCTGCTCGATCGAGTTGATCGTCTGGCGCGAGACGCTCATTGCCGAGGCAAGCTCACCCTGGGACAGTCCCCGCCCGTTTCGTAGCTGTCGCACCTGATTTCGCATCTCCTGCGAACTCACCTCTGACTGTCAAGTTTCCTTGACACTGGAACATAACCCGGAATGAGCGCGCTGTCAAGCATGCTTTACATTCCTGGCGGGTCATAGGCCTCTCGCACCGGCGGGACGCGTCAGCAACTGCGCTACCTCCGAGGTAATTGCGCAGCCGCGGGACGCGCGCTACGTTCGAGGCGTGGCCGTCGAGACCGCTTCCTCCCTTCCGAGCACTGCACGCGCGCCGATCGGCGACCTTCTCCGCACATGGCGACGCCGGCGGAGCCTGAGCCAGCTCGAACTCGCACTCGAGGCCGATGTGTCTTCGCGGCATGTGAGCTTCCTCGAGACCGGCCGGGCCCGGCCGAGCCGGGAGATGGTCCTGCGCCTGGCCGAGCACCTCGAGATCCCGCTACGCGAGCGGAACGGGCTGCTGCTCGCCGCCGGCTACGCGCCGCAGTACGTCGAACGATCTCTCGACGAGCCCGAGATGGCCCCGATCCATCAGGCGCTTGACCGGTTCCTCCGCGCCCACGAGCCGTATCCGGCGGTGATCCTCGACCGCCACTACAACATCGTTTCGGCCAACGACGCGACTTCGGCCCTCACCGCCGGGGTCGCTCCGGAACTGGTCGCCCCGCCGGCTAACGCGCTCCGCGCGACGCTCCATCCGGACGGAATGGCTCCGCGGATACTCAACCTGCCCCAATGGAGCGGTCACCTCCTGCACCGGCTGCGGCGACAGGCCGCGCTCACCGGCGACCCCGAGCTCGAGCAGCTGTACGAGGAGCTCTCTACCTACCCAGGGGTGACGCTCGAGCCGCCGCGTGACGAGCATGCCGGCGACGAGATCGTTCTCCCGCTGCGCCTCAGCGCCGGCGAGCGTGAGCTCGCTTTCTTCAGCACGGTCTCAACCTTCGGCACCGCCGTTGAGATCACGCTCGCCGAACTGATGATCGAGGCCTTCTACCCCGCGAACGCCGCCACCGCGGCACACCTGCTCGAGGGCATCGCCGGTCCCTGACCGTCGCTACGCGGCCGGCTCGAGGAAGCCGGTGACGTCTCGCATGCGACCGTCGTCCGCCGTCGTCGCAAAGTCCACGCCGACGGCGATCGGCTCGCCGGCCGGCGAACCGAGCGACCACGTGAATCGCACGCGGTCGTGATGGACGTCCGGGCCGGTCACGAGCTCGAACCGATGGTCGGGGTACTGCGCCTGCGCGGCGCCGATCATGTCGCTGATCTCCTGAATTCCGCGGCCCGCCATGATCGGGTCGAGGTAGCTCGCGTCGTCGGTCAGCGTCGCCGAGACGAGCTCCCACCGCCGCTGCGGATCGGTCTCGTTCCACATCTCGATGTACGTGCGGACGACCGTCGTTGGATCTGCCATCTTGGTTCTCCTTGTCGTGATTGCCATCCGCAGCAGGCTCCCACCCGCTCGCACCGCTGTCGATTACCTGTCACGTAGTCCTGAAGCCGCCGCCGGCACCCGCGTAAGCTCATTCTTAAGTGGCAACGCGCGCAGAACTCGAGGACAGTCCGACTAGCGAGTCCCGCCAGGCCGAGATGCCGGACGATCTGCATCCCCGGCATCTCGCGCTCCGGGTCCTCGAGGTTGCCGCGATCATCGGGGTCGTCGTGATCGCGATCACCGCGCTGCCGGGACTGGACGAGCTCAAAGACCGGTTCGCCAACGCCGATCCGGTGTGGGTGGTCGCGTGTGCGGTGGCCGAGGTCGGTTCGTGCGTCGGATATTTGCTCGTGTTCCGCGCGACGTTCTGCTCGCGCATGTCGTGGGGGTTGACCTACGACATCGCGATGGCCGAGCAGGCGGCCAACTCACTGCTGCCCGCGGGCGGCGCGGGCGGTCTCGCGCTCGGCGTATGGGCGCTCCGCCAGGCGGGGATGCCCACCGCCCACATCGCCCGTCGGACGATCGCCTTCTTCGTGATCACCAGCGCCGCGAACTTCTTCGCGTTGATCGTGGTCGGGATCGGGGTGTTTCTGGGCATCATCGCGGGCAAGGGAGGATTCGTTC
The DNA here is from genome assembly GCA_963783415.1 of uncultured Solirubrobacterales bacterium. GTDB lineage: Bacteria > Actinomycetota > Thermoleophilia > Solirubrobacterales > Solirubrobacteraceae > Palsa-465. The sequence continues at coordinate 128,458 of CAWANN010000017.1, read as the reverse complement.
TCACGCTCGTGCCGGCTCTGATCACCGCGTTCGGAGTCCTCCTCGCCGGGCTTAGCCCCAAGCTCCTGCGCGCGCTCGGCAACCGCGGCTCCGACGCCGACCGCGAGACCTTCGGCGGGCGCGTACGCCTGACGCTGCGAGCGTGGCTGCACGCCGGAGCCGACGGCGTCGATACCGCGATCGTGCTGCTGCGCTCGCACAGCTTCGGCGCGCTTATCGGCTCGTTCTCCTATATGGCGTTCGACATCGCGGCGCTGGGGTTCGGATTCGCCGCCGTCGGCCATGTCCCATCGTTCGGGGTGCTCGTGCTCGGGTACCTGATCGGCCAGCTCGGCAACCTCGTGCCGCTTCCGGGCGGGATTGGCGGGACGGAGGGCGCGCTCGTCGGGGTGTTCGCGCTGTACGGCGTGAACGTGTCCGATGCGGCCGCCGCGGTGCTGATCTACCGGCTGTTCCAGCTGGTCATACCGGCGCTGCTGGGGGCGCCCGCGTACGTGATGCTGCGCCGCCGGCTGATGCGCGAGGACAAGCCCGCCTCGGTGTGCGCGCCCATCGCCACCGAGGTCGTCAAGCTGCCGGCGCGCAGCTGACGCCGAAAACCCTTGGCACCCCAGCTAACCTTTAGTTAGCGGCGGATTTCCACCGCGGACCTCTTCAGAAAGGCTGGAATTGGGCAAAGTCTGGGTGCTCGACACCGAAACCAAAGGCACCGGCGCGAACATGGTGCCGCTCGACCGGGTACTCAGAAAACCGGGATCGGAGGCCGAGCCGGTGCGCGTTCTGCGTCGGCCCGAGCCGCCCGCTCCGAAGCTGCCCGAACCGAAGACCCCGAGGAAGTTCAAGGTGGTCGACATCATGACTCGCGAGGTCCTGGCCGACGGCGCGGACACCCGGACCACGGTCAAGCTGCTCGAGGATGTCCGCAGCATCGTCGACGTGACGATCTGGGTCTGGCAACCGGAGTCAGAGCGCTGGCGGATGCTGTCCCTGGAGGAGACTCGGTCCCTGTGGGAGTATCGAGGCCGCATGGATGACCCCGCAGCGCGCCCGAGTTGAGCTGAGGTCGCCGACGGCGGCCGATCGCGACGAGTTCCTCGCCGCGATGCGCGCGAGCCGCAAGCTCCACCGGCCCTGGCTTCAGTCGGCGATCACCCCCGAGGCGTACGACGACTTGCTCGTCCGCGCGGAGGACGAGCGATACGACCCGCTCCTCGTGTGCCTCCGCGACGACGGGCCGATCATCGGCTACATGAACATCAGCCAGATCGTTCGCGGCTCCTTCCAGAGCGCGTTCCTCGGCTATGGGGCGGTTGCCGCGTACGCCGGCCAGGGTTATATGAGCGAAGGACTTCAGCTGGTGCTCGCGCGGGCCTTCACCCAGCTTAAGCTCCACCGTCTCGAGGCGAACATCCAGCCGGGCAACACCGCGTCGATCGCGCTGGTGAAGAAAGCCGGGTTCGTCCACGAGGGATTCGCCGAGCGCTACCTGAAGATCAACGGCCGGTGGCGCGACCACGAGCACTGGGCGATCCGGGCCGAGCAGTGGCGCGAGCGCAACCGCCGGCGGACCCGATAGCGATTCACGCTCCGGGTCCAAGGATCAGCTCGACGACCTCGCCGGCGCCGCCCGGTTGGAGCGGTTCCCCGGTCATCAGCCGCCGGTAGAAGATGACGCCAAGCAGCGCGATCGTCGCGAGCTCGGGATCGATTCCCCCGCGGAACTCGCCGCGCTCGATGCCGCGCGCGATCACGTCGGTCAGTTCGTGACGCCGCTCGGCCGAGTAGCCGTGGTGGAACTCGCGTACGCGCCGGTCTCGCTCGGCGCCTTCGATCAGGGCCGGGATGCAGCGGGACCAGGTCGAATCGAGGACCACCTCGGCGACGTGGCCGAGGAGCGTCTCCACGGACTCGCGTGCCGAGCGGTCCTCGACGTCCGGAACCATCTGCACATGAAACGTCTCGAACGCATCGGCGATCAGCGCGAGCTTGTCCGGCCAGTGCCGGTAGATCGTCGACTTGCCGACGCCGGCTCGCGCGGCCACCGACTCGATCGTGACCCCGCCGTAGCCCACCTCGGCAAGCTCGTCGACCGCGGCCTCGAGGATCACCATGCGGGATCGCTCCACCCGAGGGTCGACTCGGTCATCTCTGCGCGCGCGCATCCAAACCAGATTCCGTTATAGAACGTTGACGTATCGCTGCGAAACGCCTACGTTTCATAGTAAACCTGCAAGCGAGGACGGAGGAGTACCGACATGCCGCGAGTCAGCGTCCGCTACATCGTCGACGACGTGGATGCAGCGATCGACTTCTACTGCAGCCGGCTGGGGTTCGACGAGGTCATGCACCCCGCGCCGACGTTCGCGATGCTCGCCCACGGCGACCTGCGGCTCGTCCTGAGCGCTCCGGGCGGCGGTCCAGGTGGCGGACAGGCGATGCCCGACGGGACGCTCCCCACGCCCGGCGGATGGAACCGCTTTCAGCTCGAGGTCGCCGACATCGAGTCGACCGTCGCCGATCTGCGCGCGCACGGGGCGCAGTTCCGCAACGACATCATCGCCGGCGTCGGCGGGAAGCAGGTCCTCGTCGAGGACCCGAGCGGCAACCCGGTCGAGCTTTTCGAGCCGACCATCGCCGAGGCCAAGCTCTCCCCCTCCGGCTGAGCCCCCGACCTGCATAACGCGACCACGGACGCGCTCCGTCGGGACCATGCCGTCTCAAGGATGCACCGCATGCGTCGCACGGCACGGTTCGCCCCAAATCGTGCCGCTGACGCGTTATGCAGCATGAGTGCGTTGGCGTCGTGCACCGGTACATACAGCCGCTATTTGTCAAGCAGCCCGACAGCGAACGCAAAAATGTCAACCGGTCAGTCGGACGAGCCCGTGATAGAGCGCCGAGGTCTGCTCGGCGATCATCGACCACGAGAACTGCTCGATCGCGCGCCGGCGGCCGGCGCGGCCCATCGCCAGAGCCCGGTCGGAGTCGCCGATCAGCGCGTTGACGCGCTCCGCGAAGTCGGCGGAGAACCGATCCGGATCGCGAGGGGCTCCCGTGCCGTCGTCGCCGGGATCAATCGGCACGAGCAGGCCGGTGGCGCCGTCCTCGACGACCTCCGGGATCCCACCGGTATCGGTGGCCACGACCGCCGCCTCGCAGGCCATCGCCTCGAGATTCACGATCCCCAGCGGCTCGTAGATCGACGGGCAGGCGAACACGGTCGCGTGGCTGAGGAGCTGGATCACCTCGACCTTGGGGAGCATCTGCTCGAGCCACACCACTCCGTCACGCTCGGCTCGCAGCTCGGCGACTCGGCGCTCCACCTCGGCGCCCAGCTCTGGCGTGTCCGCCGAGCCGGCGCACAGCACGAGTTGCGCGGCCGGATCAAAGGCGCGGGCCGCGCGCAGCAGATATTCGACGCCCTTCTGGCGCGTGATCCGGCCGACGAAAACGACCGACGGACGCTCACGGTCCACCCCGTAGCGCTCGAGCACGTCGGCGTGCGCGTCCGGCGCGTACTCCACCGTGTCGATCCCGTTGTAGATGACGCGGACGCGATCGGGATCGATCGCCGGATACACGTCCAAGATGTCGTCGCGGGTACCGCGCGAGACGGCGATCACGGCGTCCGCCGCCTCGAGCGCGGTCTTCTCCGCCCAACTCGAGACCGCGTAGCCCCCGGCGAGCTGCTCGGCTTTCCATGGACGTAGCGGCTCGAGACTGTGAACGGTGGCGACATGCGGAATCCCGTGCACGAGCTTGGACAGCTGACCACCAAGGTTGGCGTACCAGGTGTGACTGTGGACCAGGTCGGCGTCCGCGGTGCGAGCCGCCATCGTCAGATCGATCGAAAGCGCCCGGAGCGCCGCCAGCGAAGGATCGTCGCCGCTGAGCGCCTCCCAGGCGTGGTGACGCACGTCGCCGGCGCCCCACGCGTGCACGGTCACGTCCTCGAGCCGGGAAAGCTCGCGCGCGAGGTATTCGACGTGCACCCCCGCGCCGCCGTACACATCGGGTGGATACTCGCGGGTAAGCAGCGCAACTCTCAATCGACGACCTCGCCCTTCGGGATCACCACGATCCCTCCGGCCGACACCTTGAACCGTTCCCTGTCGGCCTCCGGGTCGACCCCGACGGTCGCGTCCGGCGCGATCCGCACGTCCTTGTCGACGATCGCCCGCCGCACGACAGCGCCCCGGCCGACGTCGACGTTGTGCATGAGGATCGCGTCCTCGACCTCAGCGTAGGAGTGCAGATGAACCCCCGGGGACAAGATTGAGCGCCGCGCGGTGCCGCCCGAGAGAACGGCGCCGGCGCATACCATCGAGTCGAGCGCGTGGCCGCGACGGCCGTCCTCGTCGAACACGAACTTCGCCGGCGGCAGCGGATCCGGCCACGTGTGGATCGGCCACTCCTGGTTGTAGAGGTTGAAGATCGGGGACACCGAGATGAGGTCCATGTGCGCCTCGTAATAGGCGTCGAGCGTCCCCACGTCGCGCCAGTAGCCGCGGTCGCGATCGGTGGCGCCGGGGACGTGGTTGGTCGCGAAGTCATACACCCGCGCCTCGCCGCGCTTCACCAGCATCGGAATCAGGTTGCCCCCGATGTCGTGATTGGACGTCTCATCCCCTGCGTCGGTGGTGACCGCTTCGACCAGCGCCTCGGTGCTGAACACGTAGTTGCCCATCGACGCATACACCTGATCCGGGGCGTCGGGAAGCGGCTTGGCGTCGGTCGGCTTCTCGCGGAAAGCGGCGATCTGCCGGCCGTCGGGCTCGGTCTCGATCACGCCGAGCTGGTCCGCCTGCTCGATCGGCGCGCGGATCGCGGCGACGGTGACGGCGGCGCCGCTCTCGACGTGCTCGGCGATCATCTGCCGCGGGTCCATGCGATAGATGTGATCGGCGCCGAACACGATGATGTGATCGGGCCGCTCGTCTCGGATCAGGTTGAAGTTCTGGTAGATCGCGTCGGCCGAGCCGACGAACCAGCGCGGCCCGCGCCGCATTTGCGCCGGTACCGGCGCGACGTAGTTGCCGAGCAGCGGCGACAGCCGCCATGTCGTCGACACGTGCCGGTCGAGCGAGTGGCTCTTGTACTGGGTGAGCACGACGATTCGCCGGTATTCGGCGTTGACGAGGTTGGACAGCGCGAAATCGATCAGCCGGTACTGGCCACCGAACGGCACGGCGGGCTTCGCGCGGTCCGCGGTGAGTGGCGCCAGTCGCTTCCCCTCCCCACCCGCGAGCACGATCGCGAAGACCTGCATTCGTCAGCCCTCCAGGGCGGCGTCGACCACCCCTTGTGCCTCTTCGAGGATCCGCTCGAGGTGCTCGGCGCCTTTGAAGCTCTCCGCGTAGAGCTTGTACACGTCCTCGGTGCCCGACGGACGCGCCGCGAACCAGCCGTTCTCGGTCACGACCTTCACCCCGCCGAGCGGAGCTCCGGACGGAGCCGCGGTCAGGACCTGCGTGATCGGCTCGCCCGCGAGCTCGGTGGCGGTCAGGCTGTCGGGCGACAGGCTGCCGAGGGCCCGCTTCTGCTCGGGCGTCGCGGGGGCGTCGACGCGGCGGTAAACGGGCGCGCCGTACCGGTCGGTCAAATCGGCGTAGAGCCGCGCCGGGTCTTTGCCTGTCCGTGCGGTCATCTCCGCCGCCAGCAGGCACATGATCAGCCCATCCTTGTCGGTGCTCCAGGCCTGGCCGTTGCGGCGCAGGAAGCTCGCGCCGGCGCTCTCCTCGCCACCGAACCCGAGCGTGCCGTCGATGAGGCCGCCCACGAACCACTTGAAGCCGACCGGCACCTCCTCGAGCCTGCGGCCGAGGGCGGCCACCACCCGGTCGATGATCGAGCTCGAGACCATCGTCTTGCCCACGCCGGCGGCCTGGGGCCAGTCGAGGCGCACGCCACTGAACAGGTAACCGATCGCCGCCGCCAGGTAGTGGTTCGGGTTCAGCAGCCCCGAGTGCGTAACGATCCCGTGACGGTCCGCGTCGGGGTCGTTCGCGAACGCGACGTCGAACCGGTCCTTGATCGCGATCAAGTTGGCCATCGCGTCCGGCGAGGAGCAGTCCATGCGGATCTTCCCGTCGTGATCGAGCGGCATGAACGAGAACGTGGGATCGACTCGGTCGTTGACGACCTCGAGGTCGAGCCGGTGGCGATCCGCGATCGCCTCCCAGTAGGCGACGCTCGCTCCCCCCAAAGGGTCGACGCCGAGCCGGATTCCCGAACCCGCGATCTCCCCCACGTCGACCACCGCCGACAGCTCGCCCACGTAGGCGGAGCGGTAGTCGTGCCGGCGCGCGCGGTCGATCGCCTGTTCGAAGGGCATCCGCTGAACGCCGCTCAACCCGGCGCGCAGCCGCTCGTTCGCGGCGTCCTGGATCTGGCGCGTGACGTCGGTGTCGGCCGGTCCGCCGTGCGGCGGGTTGTACTTGAACCCGCCGTCCTCGGGCGGGTTGTGGGACGGGGTGATCACGACGCCGTCGGCGCGAGGGCCGCCGCGCGCATTGTGGGTGAGGATCGCGTGCGAGACAGCCGGTGTCGGCGTGTATCCGTCCTCGGAATCGACCGCGACCTCGACGCCGTGGGCGACCAGCACCTCGACCGCGGTGCGGAACGCCGGCAGTGAGAGCGCGTGCGTGTCGCGCCCGAGGAACAGCGGACCGTCGGTGCCCTGGACGTTGCGATAGCGGGCGATCGCCTCGCTGATCGCGACGATGTGCGATTCGGTGAAAGTGCCCGTGAGCGAAGTGCCCCGGTGACCCGATGTCCCGAAGGAAACCGCCTGGGCGGGGTCCGAGGGGTCGGGGTGCTCGTCGTAATAGGCCCCGATCAACCGGTCGACGTCCACGAGCATGTCCGGGGTCGGCCGGCGACCGGCCGGCGGTGCGGTGGGTTCAGTCATTGCGCGGGGAGTCTGTCAGTCCTCGGGCCTCTCGGGACGGCTCGTCCGTGATTTCCGGACGGCGTCGGCCGGTGGGTCGTCGGACCTTTGGCACGACGGACACCCCTCGATACTCGCCGCCGACCGAAACTCGGGTGCAAAACGTGACGAACCCCCGGCCTCGGTCCCACCCGCGTACACATAAGCATCCCAGGGGTGCTTATGTGTACGCGGCGGCGAGTGCGGGCCCCGGCCTGACACGTTTGCATCCCGCGTGCCCGCCCGCAGCCAGCCAGCCAGACCCGACCGCGATCGGATCGGCGGCCGATTACTCGACGTCTAGCGGCTCGAGCAGCCGGTGCGGGCCGCGCAGCGCGATCGCAACCGGGTCGTCGCGATGCCGGCCTCGCCCCGGGCGCGGCTCGGTGATGATGTCTCCGACGTCGGGAGTGATCCCGCACGCCGGACAGTCGGCGGCGTCATCAAGCTCGGTGCCGCACTCCGCGTGCCTGAACAGACGGCTGTTCGAGACGCTGTGTCGGTCGGACCACACGACCAGTGCGTGCAGAACCGGCCACAGCTCGCGACCGGCGGCCGTGAGCTCGTACAGCGAGCGACCGGCGTGATCCGGATCGGGCCGCCGCTCAAGGATCCCATGCTCGACCAGCCCGGTCAGTCGATCGGACAGCACCGCCTTCGGCACGTCGAGGTGGGCATGGAAGTCGCTGAAGCGCCTCACGCCGTAGAGCGCGTCGCGGACGATCAGCAGCGTCCATCGTTCCCCGATCACCTCCAGCGCGCGGGCGATCGCGCAGTCCTGGCCCTCGTAGTCCTTGCCGAGCATGAATTCAAGTCTAGCGCTCTTCGGTTCAATCATCGAACCTAGTCTGCTAGCCTGCCCTCGACGGTTCAATCAATGAACTCACGAGGAGGCCCCGATGAGTACCGCCGCCATCGCCCACATCCCGAAAGCACGCACCGAAGCGGCCACGGAGACCCGAACGCTCGCGGTCGCCGCCTGGGGGACACTGCTCGTCCTGGCGGTGTTCAGCGCGGTCGTGACCACGGTGGGCGACAGCGCCCAATCGCTGAACGGCGACGTCTCGAGCCAGACGTGGGCGCTCAGCGGGATGAGCCTGGGCCTCGCGGTCGCGTTACTGACCGTGGGAGCGCTCGCCGACGCGTTCGGCCGCCGGCGGGTGTTGGTGCTCTCGAGCTCGATGCTCGCGGTCACGAGCGCGCTGGGCGCGGTCGCCCCGAGCATGACCGTCCTGATCGCCGCGCGAATCCTCCAGGGGGTCGCCGGGGCCGGCGTCCTCGCTGCGTCGCTTGGCGCGATCGGACACGCCTTCCCCACCGGGCACCGGCGGGCGCTGGCCACGAGCGTATGGGGAGCGGCCGTCGGCGCCGGCATCGCGATCGGTCCGCTCGCGGGTGGCGCACTCGCGGCGTCGATCGGATGGCGAAGCAGCTACTGGCTCGAGGCGATGGCGGCCCTGTTGCTGGTTCCCGCGGCCGCAAGGCTCACCGAGTCGCGAGCGTCGACCAAACGGTCGCTCGATCTGTCCGGCGCAGCCTTGCTGGCACTCGCGATGGCGGGTCTCACCGCCGGACTGATCGAGGGCCGGCAGAGCTGGTCCTCAACTCAGGCGATCGTTCCGCTCGCCGCCGGCGCGGCGTTCCTGGCCGCGTTCGTCGGGGTCGAGTCGCGCAAGCGCGAGCCGATGCTCGAGCTCGGTCGGTTCTCGAACCCGCTGTTCCTGGCGTCGCTCACCGGCGCGCTGTTCACCGGGCTCGCAGTGATCGGCCTGATGAGCTTCACCCCGCTGCTGCTGCAGCGGGGCCTGCACGTCAGCGTGATCGGGAGCGCCGCGGTGCTCGCGGCATGGTCGGGTACGAGCATGGCGGTCGCGCTCGCCACCCGCCGGCTCCTCGGACGCGTAGGCGCCGCCTCGGTCGTCGTTCTCGGGTTCGCGATCTCCGCCGCCGGGGAGTTCGCGCTCGCCGGCCTCGGGGTCGGCACATCCTGGAGCCGGGTGCTCCCGGGGCTGGTGATCCTCGGGATCGGCAGCGGGCTGGTCAACGCCTCGCTCGGCCGCCTTGCGCTCGAGTCGGTGCCGCGGGAGCGGGCTGGGATGGGCAGCGGCGCGAACAACACCGCCCGCTACCTCGGCGGCGCCGCCGGCGTCGCCCTGGTGGTCGCGCTCGCGACCGGCAGCGGAGGAGCCGGAGCCTCGGGCCTGCTCGCGGGCTGGAACACCGCGGTGGTCGTGTGCGGGGCCTTGTGTGTGGTCGCGGCTTTGACCGTGGCGGCATGCCGCCCGGCCCGGCCGTAGACGTTCGCAACTTTTGTTGCATTCTCCCGCTGAGGTGAATAGGGTCCCCGGCGGCCTGCCAGAGAAAAGGCAGGCCCGAGAACCGGTTATGCGCGGCAACGCGGGACGGGCTCCGTACTGGGACGGAGTGGCTCACGCGCCATTGGGGTGGTGTCGCGACGATTTCCGAAAGGAGCGCTCTATGAAGCGTTGTCGCGCCTTCACCCTCACGGCTGCCGCGGTCGTTGGCCTCGCGACGGTCCTGCTTTCCGCCCCGGCCGCGTTCGGCGCCACACCCGGCGGCGGCAAACTCGGCCTCGACGACCCGCTGTGCGCCAGCTCCGTGTCTCTTTGCGCCGACGTGCATGGGACGCTCAACGGTTACTACGTCGGCCACGACGAGCCATCGCTGGAGTTCAAGTCGAACCTCCCCGGGTCCGGCAACAACATGACCTACGTGGTGACGCTCCCGAAGGACCCGACCGTTCAGCCGACCGCCTCAGGCGCTCCGGGCAGCACGACCTGGAACTTCGAGCTTCGTCCGACGTTCTGGTTCGGCCTCACGCTCTGTGACTCCGAGTCCGCTCCCGAGTACACGAAGAGGTGCAAGCCCGACTCGGATTCAAACAACCTGGTCGGCACGAACCCGAAGGCGGCCAACTACATCGGCAAGCATCCCGGTAACGCGTTCATGGAGCTGCAGTTCTACCCCCCGGGTTACGTGGAGCAGTTCGAAGGCTTTGGCTGCACGGCCACGCAGTACTGCGCGGCGATGACGATCGACAGCCGCACTCAAGACCAGAACAACGGTGCCCCCGGATCGACCGGCACCGAGAACACCGCGGCATGCAACAACTACGTCCTCGGCGGCCCCGAGCCGATCAACTGGGCGTACATCACGCGGAATGGACACTCGCAGGCACCCGCGAATCCTCTGTTCACCGGGACGTTGTCGAACCCCAACTTCGCGGCGGTTGATCCGAACCCCGCTGAGGACCTGTTCATGAGCCCTGGTGACCGGATCCTGATTCACATGCAGGACACCCCGGCCGGCTTCCAGGCCGTCCTCATCGACCTCACCACCGGTCAAGCCGGCTCGATGACCGCCTCGATCGCGAACGGGTTCGGCCACATCCTTTACACGCCGAACTCTTCGACGTGCCAGGAGGCGCCGTACGCGTTCCATCCCGAGTACTCGACCGCGAACGTCCGCGGGAACACCTGGAGCATCCACACGTACAACGTCGCGATGTCCGACGAACTCGGGCATTTCGAAAACTGCCTCATGATCGACGCCGACCTGAACTGCACCGTGCCGGGCTTCCAGGATCAGGGAAGCGGTCTGGACGAGGATGACGGGAACAATTTCTGCGTCCCCGGCACAGACTCAACGCTCGTCATGATCGATGGCTGCTTCAGCGCCGACGAGGACTTCGACAGCCAGTCGTACAACCTCGACTGGCCGGGTACGAATCCGAACCCGGTCGTCGATCGTGCACTCCACCCCACGCCGGTGTTGTTCACGAGCCCCGTCACCGGTTTCGGGAGGAACTACTCGACGATCGCGTTCGAGACCGACCTGCCGAACATCGAGAGCGCCCAGGCACAGGACAACCCGCCGTTCTGCGATCTGGACACCGGCGCGAACTGCGTCGTCCCGCCGGACGGCGCCCCGTTCTACCCGTTCTACACGACCGGTATCCACAACGGCACGTGCGCGTGGCAGGAGGGCGGCAACTTTATCCCGGGCACGATCGACCACTTCGGCGGGAGCGCCCAGGCCGAGTACGGAGGGCTCTTGCGAGTCGTGTTCCCGGTGCCGCCCATGGCGAATGGCTCCACGACCACGGACCAGTTCGAGGACTTCAACAGCGGGGATCTCCGCAACGCGTGCCCAGTAGGGCGCGGGTTCAGCCGGTAGCTCGAGCATCGGTCCCGGGCGCAGGGACGCGCCTGGGACGCCGATGCAAACATTCGGATGTGTCCGCCGAGTCGCAGCCCGAGCTCGTCTACGCGGTGGTTGACGCGCCAGACGCGAAGCGCCCCGGCCTGCGCGACCAGCTTCTGCGGATGTGGGTAGATGTGACGAACGCCGGCGGCGCGGTCGGGTTCACCGTTCCCGCCAATGTCCCAGCGGTCGAGAGAACGCTCGACGCGGCGCTCGATCGGGTGGCAAACGGACCCGACGTGCTCGGCATCCTGCGCCAGAACGGCACCGCCGTTGGCATGGCATTCCTCGTCGACTCGGGGTCGGCGCTCCGGCGCCATTGGCGCACGATCCTGCGCCTCATGGTGCGCCCGGAGCTCCAGGGCCGTGGCGCGGGTCGCCTCCTGCTCGAGGGACTGCACGGCACGGCCGCGGACCTCGGGCTCGAGCAGCTGATGCTGACCACGCGCGGCGGAACCGGAGTCGAGGGCTTCTACGAGCGGTTCGGCTACACCGTGGTCGGCCGTCACCCCGGTGCGATCAGGCTCGCACCCGGCGACGATCGCGACGAGGTCATCCTGATCTACCGGATGTGACCGAATTGGCGGGGCGCGCCGTCGAGGTCCGGTTGTCTTACCGAGCGCCGTGCGACGTCGAAACGCTGATCGCGTTCTTCGCGGCTCGGGCGGTTCCTGCCGTGGAGGCCGTGACCGACGGCGTCTACTCCCGCAGCCTTTGCCTGAAACACGGGAGCGGCGTGGTCGCGCTTCGCGCGGGGGCCGAGGACGTTAGGGCGAAGCTTTGGCTCGACGATGCCGACGATCTTGACGCCGCGGTGGCGGCTTGCCGGCGGCTGCTCGACCTCGACACCGATCTGGCGCCGATCGTCGACACGCTCGGCGGCGACGACCTGATCGGTGCGATCGTGCGTGCGGCTCCCGGACGCCGGGTGCCCGGGGTCGTCGAGCCGAACGAGCTCGCGATCCGGGCGGTGCTCGGGCAGCAGGTGTCGCTCGCCGGCGCCGCCACGCTGGCGGCGAGGCTCGTCAAGGCATACGGTGAGCCGCTCGAGCACCCCGTCGGGCCGGTGACGCATCTGTTCCCGTCGGCCGCTGCGCTGGCGCGTGCCGACCCCGAGCAACTCGCAATGCCCTGGGCGCGACGGCGAGCGCTGATCGGTCTTGCCAGCGCCGTCGCCGACGGTGACGTCGTCCTCGACACGCGTGTCATGGCGCACGATGAGATCGAGCGGCGGCTGCTCGCGCTCCCGGGGATCGGACCGTGGACGGTCGCCTACATCGCGATGCGAGCGCTGTGCGACGCAGACGCGTTCATGCCCACGGACCTCGGCGTGCGCCACGGTCTCGAGCGGCTCGGTCGCGACGGCAGCCCCGCCGCCGCGGGCGCGGTCGCCGAGGGCTGGAGACCCTACCGCGCCTACGCGACCCAGCACCTCTGGGCCCAGCTCGCGTCGCCGTCTCACACTGCCTGATTGGCCGCCGTTCTACGCCCACGATGACGACCACGAATCAGACACCACCCCGCCTTTACACGTACATGCCGAGCCCGATCGGCCGGCTCCTGCTGTGCGGCGACGGCCGGCGACTGACCGGCCTCTACACGCCTCCGGCCTCCGAGGATCGGGGCCTCGTGCGAGGCCGGCGCCGGTCGGACGCCGCTTTCGCCCCGGTCCGCGAGCAGCTCGAGGCGTATTTCGACGGCGAGCGAGTCGCCTTTGACGTGCGGCTCGACCTGGACGGAGCGAGCCCGTTCCGCCGCAACGTATGGAGCGCGCTGCTCGAAATTCCCTACGGCGCGACCGTGAGCTACGGCGAACTCGCCAGACATCTCGGAGTGCCGAGCGCCGCACGTGCCGTCGGCGCCGCAAACGGGAGCAACCCGATCTCGATCATCGTCCCCTGCCACCGCGTGATCGGCTCGGGCGGCGATCTCACCGGCTATGCCGGCGGGCTCGAGCGCAAGCGTTACCTCCTCCGTCACGAAGCGGAGGTGCTGCGGCGCTCACCACACGAGCCGGGCGCGCCGCGCCAGCACGTCCTCGAGGGCGCCACTGCGGGTCACGATCTCGAGTAGTCCCGCGCGGAGGCCGGCGACGGCGTCCGCCCCGAGCGCCGCTTCGAGTTCGCGTTCGAGCTCACCGCTCGCCGCGAGCGCGGTGGCGCGGATTTTCCGTCCCTTGGCCGTCAGGCGCAGGTGGCGGCTCCGTCGATCGCCGGCCACGGCCGCGCGCTCGACGAATCCAGCACGCTCCGCCTCGTCGGCCAGCGCGCTGGCGGATTGCTTGGTGACACCGAGCATCTCCGCCAGCCGCGTGATCGTCGGCTCCTCAGCCGCGACGGCACGGATCACGAACCCGAACGATGGCCGCATGCCGTCGATGTGACGCTTGTCCATCGCTTCTGCGAGTCGCTCTGTTAGCGCGCGGTAGGCGGCGGCGAGCAGGATCGCGAGGTCCGGCTCATCAGCGACCGTCACTGCGCCCATGGAATCGGGAACGGCTCGCCGTCGCCGATCCGCGCCTCACCACCCGCCGCCATGCAGCAGATCGCGGTGAACCGCTCCGAGCCGTCGTTGCTGACTGCGAACCGCGTCTTCGGCGGAACGCAGATCGCGTCGCCCGCGCCGAGTTCGTGCGACCGCCCTTCGACCTCGAACCGGGCGTTGCCGTCGAGCACGATAAACACCTCGCCGTGGGTCAACTCGTGCCGCGGGCTGGCGGCGCCGGGATCGAGCGCGACCTTCCATGCGCTGACCGACTCCGAGCCGCGGGTCGGCGACGCGTACCCCGTGACTTGCGTCCCGTCCTGCCCGAACCTGGGGGCGTTAGACCCGCGGATCACTGTCTCGACCATTGCCTCCACTTCCTTTCACGTGTGGCTACCCTCCCCGAGCATATAGTCAGCTATAACTGACTGTCAAGTTATCCTGACTAATTGGCACCTGCGGGCGATGCAGCAGCAGCGCCGCGACGAGCAGCACGAACAGTCCCGCGACCGCCAGGGCTCCCGTGAGGCCGAACAGCGCCAGCAGCGGCCCGGCGATCAGAGAGCCGGCGACGATGCCGGCGATCGACGCCGGGAACACCAGGCCGTACGCGCGCGCCAGAACCGCGTCGTCGAGCAGTCGCGGCAGCGCCGTCTCCGACAGCACCTCGCCGACGATCATGCCGCCGCCGCCGAGGAACGCGAGCCCCAGCGCGAGCGGAAGCGTGGGCACGATTCCCAGGCCCGCAAGCGGCAGCCCTACGAGCGCGAGCGCGAACGCGAGCGTCCGGCGCCACCGTTCGCCGGCCTCGATCCGTGCCGTGAGGATCGCGCCGATCACGCCACCCACGCCGAACGCCGCCAGGATCAGGCCGTAACCGCCGGCGCCGGCGCCGACCTTGCGACCGACGAGCACAAGTGTCACGGTCAGCAGTCCGTAGACCGCGCTGCACAGCAAGTCCGCGGCGACCAGGGTGATCGCGGCGGGCGCGCCCTTGAGTGCCTCGGCGCCGGCGCGGATCTCGGCCAGGACGCTCGGATTCGCCGCCCCGGGTTCCGGCGCGGCTGGGCGGAACTCCGGGCCGGGTGCGATCGACCCGACCGCGACCGCGGAGCCGAGGAACGTCAACGCGTTCAGCAGAATCGCGATCGCGGGCGTGGACGCGAGCAGCACGAGCGCCCCGAGCGCGGGTCCGACGACGACCGCGGCCTGGCCAATCCCGGCGCGCAGCGCCTGCGCGCGCTGAAGCTCGGAGTCCGGGACGAAACGCGCGGTCGAGGCCGCAACGCACGGCGGCTCGACGACACCGATCCCCGTAGCGGCGGCCGCGAGCAGCGGGGCGAAGATGACCGGAAGGCCGAGCGCCGCCACCCCCGCCAGCGCCACCATCAGCGACGCCCTCGCGATGTTCGAGGCGATCATCAGGCGCCGGCGGTCGTAGCGATCCGCGAGCACTCCCCCGATCGGCCCGAGGACCACGACCGGCAGCACCCGGCCGGCGGTCGTCAGCGCGACCCAGGTGGCCGAACCGGTCCGCTGGAACACGAACGCGAGCAGAGCGACGTTGTAGAGCCAGTCGCCACACGAGGAGACGGCGAGGCTCACGAGGATCAGATGAAACGGACGGTCGCCCGGAACGCGGAGGCGGTGGGTGATGGCTGTTATGGACATGGGCGGAGCATCGGTCTAAGCCCCGCCCCTCCACATCGGGCACCGGCCCAGTCTTAGGACTCAGATCCGAGGACCGGGTACCTCAGACGCCGGCCCGGTACCTCAGACGCCGGCCTCAGACCTCGGCGGAATCCCGAATCAACCCGCGCCGGTGCGCCATCGCGGCCGCCTCCACACGGGTGGCCACGCCGAGCTTGGAAAGGATGTTCGAAACGTGGACGCTCGCGGTCTTGCGGGATATGAACAGCCGCTCGGCGATCTGGCTGTTCGAGAGCCCGTCGGCGACCAGTCGCAGGACCTCGACCTCACGTGCGGTCAGACCCAGCCGGCTGAGCTCGTCCGGCATCCCTCTCTCGGCCAGCGAATCGTCGGTCGCGCCATCCCCGGCCTGGCGCAGCCGAGCCCGGCGGATCAGGGCCTGGATGTCGTCCAGCAGCGGGGCCGCGCCCATCGAACGCGCCAGCCCTAGCGCTTCGCCGGCCGCCGCCGCGGCGGCTTCGGAGTCGCCGTGGGCGGTGAGCGCTTCGGCATGCCGGAGCAGCGCATAACCGAGAGGCAACGGCTCGCTCATCGGCCGGCAGGCCCCGACCGCCGCCGTCCACGCGTCGACCTCGCCTTCGCGGACGGCGCGGGCCTGCTCGGCACGGACGAGCGCGCCGTGGCCACGATCGGCCTCGGTGGCAGCCGGCGTGCGCTCCGATTCTTCCCGAAGTGCGGCGACCCGTGCCTCGGCCTCGTCGGCCGAGCGTCCCGCGTCACGAGCCGCCAGCGCCCGCTCCGCTTCGATCCGCGCCCCCAGCGAGAGCAGCGGCCACTTGTAGCGCGGCTCCTCGCCGGCATCGACACCCGCGAGCGCGCGCTCGATGGTCGCCGCCGCATCGTCGAGGTCGCCACTTGACCGGGCCAGCTCCGATTCCACCCAGGCCAGCGGCAGCGTGAACTGCGCGGCCGCGGAGTTGCGCAGCTGCCGACGTGCCTCGCGCAGGTCGGAGTTCGCCTCCGGCCTCCGGCCGGCGACCGCATGGATCTCCGCCCGGAGCAGCAGCAGCGCACCCGAGAACACGCCGGGCGCCTCGCTCGCCGGGGCGACACCGGCGAGCGCCTCTTCCCAACGGCCGGAGCGAAACAGCGCCTCTGCCTTGTTGGCCCGCATGAACGCACCCGCAGTCCGGCCGAACCCGGCCTGGTCCGCCTGCGGGATGCCGCGCTCGGCGGTCTCAGCCGCCTCGTCGTAGTGGCCAAGCATCAGCTGCCCGTCCGACAGCCCCACGCATGCCCGCGCGAAGGTCCACGGAAAGCCCGCGCGGTCGGCCTCGTCCATGATCTCCCGGAACAGCGCCTGACCAGCCTCGACGTCGCCGCCATAGATCATCGCCGGAGCCAAGGTGAGCTGCGCCTCGAGCTTCTCCTGAGTCGCGCCCACGGCCTGCGCCGCTTCCAGAGCGCGCGTCGCCAGCTCCCCCGCACGCTCGAGCTGATCCACGCGCGCTAACGCGCGAGCGTACGAAGCAAGCACCTGAGCGCTGACCCGGCTCGGGAGGTCCGGCGGGAGCAGGCCCACCGCCTGCTCGAACACCGCCAGACCCTCGTTGTCCCGCCCCAGATCGGCGAGCAACACGGCACGCAAAACCAGCAGCGTCGCCCGCCGCTCGAGCGTGCCGCCGTAACCGACCTCCGCGAGCGCCTGGTCGGCCAGCGCCAGCCCTCGCTCTCCCGCACCTGCCCGCATCGCCGCCGTGGCGGCGGCCTCGAGCAGCTGCGGATGGTCGATGCCCGCGCGCTCCGGCGCGTCCGGCACCTGGGTCCAGAGCTCGAGGGCGAGCTCGAAGTGGCGCTGCGCGGCCGACGGAGCCGACGCGGCGGCGGTCGCCCTCCCCGCCCTCACCGAGGCCGGGAGCGCGCGCGGGAGGTCATGAGCGGACAGCCAGTGATGGGCGAGCATCGAGCTCGCGTCGAGATCGGGACCGGCGAGCTCGGCGTTGTCCTCGATCGCCTCCGCATACGCCCGGTGCAGCTGCGTGCGCTCACCCGGAAGAAGGTCTTCGTGGATCGCCGCCCGGGCCAGCGCGTGTCGGAACCCGTACCCGCGACCGGACCGGTCGACCACCAGCAGCTGTTGTTGCACGGCTTCGCGAAGGGCACCGTTCAGCTGCGCCTCGGGCAGTCCGGCGACGATCGCGAGCAGGCGATCCGGAACCCAGCGGGCCGCGGCCGAGACGACCCGCAATACGTGCTGGGCGTCCGGAGATAGGAGCTCGGCCCGAGCGAGCAACACGTCGCGAAGCGACGGCGGCAGATAGTCGTGGTCGACGCGCCCGTCGCGCACCGTCCCGAGGAGCTCCTCGACGAACAATGGGATCCCCTCGGAACGCTCCGCGACGAACTCGATCAGGTCCGCCTCGGGGCGCTCCCCGAGGATCGCCTCGACCTGAGCGGCGACGTCCCGCGGCTCGAGGCGGTCCAGCTCGAGCCGCTCGACGGTCCGCTGCTGCTCCCAGCGAGCCGCCATACGCCGGAACGGATGCGAGCGATGCAGCTCGTCGGAGCGCACGGTGAGTACGAGCAGCAGCCGGCTACCACTGGTCCGCGCGACGAGCAGCGCTAGCAGGTCGAGCGTTGCGCTGTCCGCCCACTGCAGGTCCTCGAACACGAGCATCAGCGGGGCGCGCGCGGCCAGCCGCCCGATCACCCCAAGCATCAACTCGAGCAGTCTCGATGCGTCGCGCTCCCCCGCCGGCGCGGCCGGCTGATCGTCCTCGAGCTCGGGGACCAGGCGACCGATTTCGCCACGTGCGGCCCCGAACACGGCGTCCAGTTCCGTCGCCGGAAGCTCGACCGCCAGCGAACGGATCATCTCCACGACGGGCGCGAATGGGATTCCGCCGCCGTCTAGCTCGACGCAGCCGCCGACGAGAACGCGCGTGCCCGCGGCACGAGCATCGTCGATCAGCTCGTGGACGAGCCTCGACTTACCCACCCCGGCCTCCCCGCCTACGAGGACCGTCACCTGCTTCCCGCTGACGACTTGCTCGAGGGCGATGCTCAATGCCTTCGACTCCGCCTGGCGTCCCACCAGGACGGGGCTCACGAGACTTCCCGCCACGAGTTCATCATGCCAGGGCGTCGCCCCGAAAAAAAGCCCGGCGCGTGTGACGCGCCGGGCTCGAGTGCCGTACGGCTTGATCCTCGGCGGAAGAGCCCCGACTGCGGCCCCTTATCGCCGTGCCCCAATCGATTTAGAGGAAGCGGAGGAAGCGATCGACCTGAACCATGTTCTCGTCCTTTCTACTTGCTCTGCCCGGCTCGTGTGCGCCGGCGCTTTCGTGATGAGCACATGCTGCGTCTAAGCCGCTTTCCGCACATCGGGCTCGAGCCCGATCTTCGGGATTAGAACGCCGGCGCGCGCTCCTCACCCGATGGCGGGATCCGGCTCACGTGACGGGACGAAACCAGCGTCAGGCGGCGAGCACGAACGCGTCAACGGGCTGCTCGCGGCCGCGGAGCTCGAGCCGTCGCCGGGGGGCGTGGGCGATCAGCTCATCGTCGATCCCGTCGGCGACCAGCAGCTCACCGGCCGCCGCAGCCGCTTGCATCCGCGCGGCGACGTTCACGACGTCGCCGAGCGCGGTGAAGTCGACCACGGCGTCGCCGACATTGCCCACGTACGCCACGCCTGCGTTGACGGCGCAGCCGATCTCGAGCCAAGGCCCGTCCTCGGTGGCGTAGCCGGCGGCGCGGAGGAGATCGACGCCGGCGAGCACCGCCTGGCGGCGGTACGCCGGGCCGGAGATTCCCTTGACGAAGAACGCCATCACTTCGTCGCCGATCAGCTTGTCGATGACGGCATCGTGGCGCACAAGCGTCCGGGTCGCGACGAGGTAGAACCGGTTGAGCAGCGCAGCGAATTCGCCGGCGGCCGCGTGCTCGGCCAGAGCCGTTGATCGACGGACGTCCGCGAACAGGACGGCGATGTCGACCGACGCCCCGCCCGCCGGAAGGGCATCGCAGCAGCGGGTGCACAGGTTCGGGTTCTTGCGCGACCGCCTGAACCCCGCCATCCCGAACACACGACCGCCGACACCGCCGAACGGGTTGTTGCACACCTTGCACCGAGGCGCGGAGGGCACGTAACGAAATAGATGTCTCGCCCTCACGAGTGACGCGTGGCCGTTGGTCAACAGCGAGAGCCACTCGTCTGAGGGCGGCTTGTCGCGCTGATCGTCCGGGAGGGTGGAAACGAACTCGGTCAACGTTGGCTCTCTGCTCCGGGATCATCCTGCCGGTTCCCGGCGTGCCTGGCAAGGCGCCGAGCTCGACGGTCATCCGACCTCCGACCCGCGCGGCGGCGAAAGGGGGACCGATACACTGCCCGCCCGGTCGGCCGGTCACACCAAAAGAGGACGTTGGTATGTCCAGCAAGGCAGGGGTACGGGCCGGCGCACTTGCCGCCGCGTTCGCGGTCGTGCTCGCGATGGCGGCGACCGCGATCGCAGGGAGCGGCGTGGCTCCGACGTTGCTCTCGCCGAATCACAAGCACGTCGCTCCGGACCACGTCAAGTTGGTCGTCGGGATTCCGGCTAAACCGGCGAAGAACGGCGTGTTCATCACGATCGCGAACAAGCGCAAGCTCGACAAGAACGGTCACCTGAAGGAATGCGGCATCAAGCGCTGTGACTTCGTATCGCCCAAGCACGGGAAGGGCAACAAGTACAGCTATGTCGCGCCGTTCAACTACCCCGGCTATTGGGCGGTGACCCCCGGCAAGTACTACTGGCAGGTCCACTACTACGCGGCTGGGGACACGGGCGTCTACTGGAGCAGCATCGGCTCGTTCGTCGTGAAGTGAACCGATCTCGTGGGGGCGCGCGCGGCCGTTCCGCGCGCGCCCGTCGCGCCTAGAGGTCGCGGCGCTCAAACCCGATGGTGGCCAGTACCGCAAGGATCGCCAGGTAGACGACGGCCCAGATGTCGAACGCGACGCTGTTTGGATGCGATGCGCCGAACGGGCCCAAGTTCACCAGGACCCGAGTCAGGCCGGTCTGGTTCGATCCGAGCGCGTGGAGCGCCGCCTGGTAGAGGCCCTCGAACGGGAGCGCGAGCGTGATGTCGTGCGCGATTGCCAGCACCGTGTGGGCGTTCAGCGCCGCTCCGATCGCGGCAAGCAAACCTGATACGAGGCCGGCGCCGTACAGCATGAACATCGCGATTCCGTTCGCGGTCGCCGACAGAAAGACGGAGCCGAGCAACGACATCGCGACGAGGAGCGTGACCGCGCCGGCCAGGGCCACGCCCGGACCGAACACCCAGTCGGGCCAGACGCCGCCGGCCTGGTGAACGATCAACACCACCAGCGCGTAAAGGACGACGACGTACGCGACGCACACCGCGGCGGCTCCGACGAACCGTCCGAGCAGGAACTCCCGACGTCCGAGGGGACGGACGACGAGCGGCTGCAGCAGACCGCGTTCCGCGTCGCCGCGCACCGCACCGAGGGTTAGGAACACCGCGAGAACCGTCGCCAGGAACAGCGACGCGAACACGCCGAGTCCGTTCATCGTGACCGCGGTGATCGCGTGAGGGCTGAACGAGTCGCCGCCTCCGAACGGCGCCTGCGCGTTGAACGCCTCGACGGTCGCAAGCGTGAAGAGGGCGAGGAACAGCAGCGTCAGCACGAGGACGACGACGAACACTCGTCGCCGGACGCTTTCCTGGAGGACGTGACGGGCGATGATCACGGTGGGTCTCAAGTTGGATCGACCACCTCTAGGTAGACGTCCTCGAGCGTGGAGCGAATGACCGTCACCTCGTAGATGTCGACCCCGGAGGCGACGAGCTGGGAAACGATCCTCGGGACGTCCTCCCGGCGCGCGTCCGGGTAGCGCCTGGTGCCGTTCCCGGTCTGAACCTCGACGCCGCCGGCGTGCGTGAGGTCCTCGGGCCGTCCGTCGGCCACGACCTTGCCACGCGCGAGAATCACGACCCGGTCGCACACCCGCTCGACCTCGCCGAGCAGGTGTGAGTTGAGCATTACCGCGATGCCCCGATCGCGCATCGCGAGCAGCAGCGTTCGGATCGCCCGACGGCCCGCGGGATCCAGCGCGCTGCTGGGCTCGTCGAGCAGCAGCAGCTTGGGGTCGCCGACGAGTGCCTGCGCGATCCCAAGTCGCTGCTGCATCCCCTTGGACATCCCCTCGACGCGACGGCGCGCGACGTCGCTCAGGCCGACGAGCTCGAGCAGGTCGTTGCGCTCGCGCTCGC
The DNA here is from genome assembly GCA_963783415.1 of uncultured Solirubrobacterales bacterium. Classification (GTDB taxonomy): domain Bacteria; phylum Actinomycetota; class Thermoleophilia; order Solirubrobacterales; family Solirubrobacteraceae; genus Palsa-465. The sequence continues at coordinate 106,893 of CAWANN010000017.1, read as the reverse complement.
CGCCCTCGGATCCCGCGAGTCGCTGGTGAAGCGCGAGGACCTCCGACGCGGTGGACCAGCCCGGGAACCGGAACAGCTCGGCGAGGTAACCGAGTTGCCGGCGCGCCTCTCGACTGCCGGCCGACCTCCCATAGATGGTGACCGTGCCACTCGTCGGCCGCACCAGCCCGCACGCGATCTTCACGAGCGTCGACTTGCCGGCCCCGTTCGCGCCGACGAGCCCGACGAGCTCGCCCGGCGCGACCGACAGCCCCACCTGGTCGAGCGCGACCACGGATCCGTAGCGCTTACCCAACCCGGACGCGAGCAGCGCCGCCGGCTCGCTCGTTCCGGTGCGGTCCAACTCCAGCGCCGCTCCCGCGCCCAGCTCGACCCGTGTCTCCACGACCGGACAGGCTAGGCGGCGCCGGTCACACTGACGTCACTGGCCGCTAGTCGTGCTGGATCGCCTCGAGCCCGCCGCGCAGGAACTCGAGCACCTCGTCGAGGATCGCCATGCTCCGCTCATGCGTGATCGGCTCGCCGCCTGACTCCGCCTCGAAGAACCGGTCGCTGACGGATTCAAAGGCCGCCTTCATCGAGGCCGCGATCAGGAGCGGGCGGATGTCGTCGCGGTCGGTGCCGAGGTCCCGCGCGATCGATGAGGCAAGCATCGGCTCGAGCTGTACATGGCGGGCGCGCATCTTCATCTGCAGCGCGGGGCTGGCCATGATGACCTTCTTGCGGAGCTTGTCGTCCTCGTCGGGCGACTTCATGCAACCCACGAACTCACGGAGCGCGTCGACGGTCGTCGTGCCCGCCGGCCGCTCGTCGAGCATTCGCTTCAGCTCGTCGAGATAGCCGCTCTCGTCGGAGAACAGGATGTCCTCCTTACTGTCGAAGTAGGCGAAGATCGTCCGGGGAGCGACGTCCGCCGCCTCGGCGATCTCGGCGAGCGTGGTCTCGTCATAGCCGCGCTCGGCGAACAGGCGCAGCGCCGCGCGGGCGATCGTGTCGCGGGTCTGCTGTTTCTTGCGCTCGCGCAGGCCGGGCTTCGGGGGAGGGATGTCGACGGAGCTCATCGCGCTGAGCGTATCACCAAACCTTCACAGCTGGAAATTTTGCAATGAGTGTTGACTTCCGGTTGCACGCCGTATATAAATGCATTGCCTGCAAAATTGCTACCCATGAAGCTGGAGCGGAATATGGTGAACATCGCTCGCTGGACAATGCGGCACCGACGTACGGTCGTGATCGCCTGGATCGTCGCCGCGATCGGGATCTTCGCGATCTCGAACGCGGTCGGAAAGAAGACCGCGAGCAGCTTCACGCTGCCGGGCACGAACTCGCAGCAGGCCGTCGATCTGCTCCAGAGCCATTTCCCCGCCCAGGCGGGGGACGCTGACCAGATCGTGTTCCACGCCAAGACGGGCAAGCTCACGGACCCAGCGGATCAGGCGGCGATCGCGGCGACGCTGAAGCGCGTCGCCACCCTCCCCCACGTCACGAGCGTCGTCAGCCCGTACGCAACCGGCCAGCATGCGATCTCCCGTGACGGAACGATCGCCTTCGCCACGGTGAACTTCGACGAGCGCGCGAACGCGCTCCCGAAGGCGACCGTCGACAACGTGATCACGACCGCCGAGTCGGCGCGTTCGGCCACCCTCGACGTCCAGCTCGGCGGCCAGGCGATCGAGCAGGCCCAGCAGGCGTCACTCGGTTTCGCGACGGCCGTCGGGATCCTGGCCGCAATCGTGATCCTGCTGATCAGCTTCGGTTCGTTCAGCGCGATGGGGCTCCCGATCGCGACGGCGCTCCTCGGCCTCGGCGCCGGGATCGGGGTCATCAACCTCGCCAGCCACGTGATCGACATGCCGAGCTTCGCCACCGAGCTGGCGCTGATGATCGGCCTGGGCGTCGGCGTCGACTACGCGCTGTTCATCGTCACGCGCTTTCGCGAGAACTACCGCACCAACGGCGGCGACGTGGAGCAGGCGGTCGAGGCGGCGCTCAACACCTCCGGCCGCGCCGTTCTGTTTGCCGGCGCCACGGTCGTGATCGCGCTGCTCGGGATGTTCGCGCTCGGCGTGAGCCTGCTCAACGGCGCCGCGGTCGCAGCCGCGATGGGGGTCGTGCTCGTACTCGCGGCATCGCTCACCCTTCTGCCCGCCTTCCTCAGCCTGATCGGCCGGCGGGTCGGCGAGGTGGGACGACGCCAGGCTGCCCGCGACGCGGATGGGACGAGGCCAGGCTTCTGGCTGCGCTGGGTGCAGCGGGTGCAGCGGCGCCCCGCCCTCACGGCGATCGCCGCAACCGCGATCATGCTGGCGCTCGCCGCGCCGGCGCTTGGACTCCGGCTCGCCTCCAGCGACGCCGGCAACGATCCCGCCAACCAGACGACGCGCCAGGCGTACGATCTCCTCGCCAAGGGGTTCGGGCCTGGCTTCAACGGCCCACTCCAGCTCGCCGTGGCGCTCCCGGAGGCGAACGACTCAGCGGCGCTCGGGGAGCTGACGCACGCGCTGCGCAACACCCATGGCATCGTGTCGGTGGCGTCGCCGCGGCTCAACGCCGGCGGGACCACGGCCGCCGTCGTGGCCTACCCGACGACCTCGCCACAGAGTGCCCAGACGTCCAGCCTGGTCACGCGGCTCCGCGACGAAGTGATTCCTCCGATCGAACGCAGCACCGGCGCCCGCGTGTACGTCGGCGGCGCCACCGCGGCGCAGGTCGATTTCTCCCACGTGCTGGCGAGCAAGCTGCCCCTGTTCATCGGCGTCGTGGTCGCGGTCGCGGCGCTCCTGCTGCTGGTCGTGTTCCGCTCCCTCGTGATCCCCGTTCAGGCCGCGTTGATGAACCTGCTCTCGATCGGGGCGTCGCTCGGGATCATCCAGGCGGTGTTCGAGCGCGGTTGGCTCGGCGGGCTGTTCGGCATCCAGCCTGGACCGATCGACGCGTTCATCCCGGTGCTCGCGTTCGCGATCGTGTTCGGGCTGTCGATGGACTACGAGGTGTTCCTCGTCTCACGCGTGCACGAGGAATGGCAGGCACGCAGCGACGCGAGCGCGGCAGTCCGCGAGGGCCTGGCCCGCACCGGCCGCGTGATCACGGCCGCTGCCGCGGTCATGGTCGCGGTATTCGGCGCGTTCGCGATCAGCGGAGACCGCGTGCTCGAGATGTTCGGGCTCGCGATGGCGAGCGCCGTCCTGCTCGACGCGCTCGTGGTCAGGATGCTCCTGCTGCCCGCCGTCCTTCAGATCCTCGGGCGAACCACCTGGACACTTCCGCGCTGGCTCGACCGACGGCTTCCGCGAGTCGCGATCGAGGCCGAGCCGGCGCCCAAGCCGCATCGGTCGCTCGAGCCGGCGTTCGAGGTCGGGCCATGACCGACCAACGGACCCTCGACCGACTCATCGCCCACCTGCGCGGCCAAGTAGCGGAGCTGCGGCGCCTCGAGGGCGAGGGCGCGGCACCGGAGGAGATCGCGGAGCGCAAGCGCCTGATCCTGCGCCTTCAGGAACGCCTCTCGTATGTCGTTCGAGATCTCCTCAACGTCCAGCGGCCGTCGCCCACGTGACCGCGCCGCGATGGGGGTAGCCACCCCCCGTCCCGCTCACCGGTGCACCCCATTGGCCGGAGATGAGCGGGGAGTACCATTGATTACTCAAGCAAGTCAGGTGGAAACCCAGATGAAGGCATTTACGAACACCGAAACCACGATCTCCGGAGGAGCGCGATCATGAGCGCCCTGCGGATGATGATGAGACCGATCCGCTACGGCTGGTCGGTAGAGCTGAGCGACGGCCGCGAGCTGGCCCGGTTCCTCGGGCCCGCCGCCAAGTGGCGGGCGATGCGGTACCTGCAGCGCGCCGCCGAGGCGCTCAAGAACAGCGGCGCCCGGCCGGGCGCCGCTGCCGGCATTCTCTGAGACCACGTACCGACGGGCTGCCCGGACTAAGGTGCGGGCATGCCCGACGAACCTTTCGACGCAGCACACGCCGACTACCTGCGGAGTCAACGCCGAGGGCGGCTCGCCACCGTGGCCCCGAACGGCGCACCGCAAAACAAGCCCGTCGGCTTCCGCTACAACCCCGAACTCGGAACGATTGACGTCACCGGGTTCGCGATGGAGCGCTCGGCGAAGTTCCGCAACGTCGCGATCCGCCCACAGGTCGCCTTCACCGTCGACGATGTTCCCGACCCCTCGGCAGGGTCCGGCGGAGTCCGGTTCATGGAGATCCGGGGCACGGCCCAGCAGGTCGAGCTCGAGGCGGCACCGTTCGACGGCGCGAGCCGTTGGATCATCCGTATCCACCCACGTCGATTCGTGAGCTGGAACGTCGGCTCGCCCGGGATGCATAGCGCCGACGTCGCCGGCGCCGTACGGTCTGCCGGCGACGGTCGTCCCGCGGTTGGTCTGTCGGGGGCCGCGGGCGACCGTGCCCGGAGCGCGATCGAGCGCCAGGTCGCGGAGCTCCAGGCCGGCTTGCACGACCAGGACGCCGAGCTCTACAACCGCCACTTCTCCGCCGACATCATGTGGGGCAGCCCGTATGGCGCGACCGTCGACGGCTACGAGCATCTTCACGCGATCCACCGGCGGCTTCATGCGTCCGGCGACCGCGGTGATTCCCGGTACGAGATCGTCCAGATGCTGACTCCCGCGCCCGACGTCGCCCTCGCCCAGGTCCGCCGCACGGCGCTCGATGAGCGCGGCGAGCCGGTCCCATCGGTCGAAGGCGAGGCACGCTTCTCCGAGATGGCGCTGTACGTGCTCGTGCACCGCGACGGGAACTGGTGGCTGGCCGCGGGGCAGAACACGATCGTGATCTCGGACAGCCCCAAGTCGGCGGTGAGCAAATGACACGCCGCTTGATCTCGACCGGTTCGAAGTGGGAGCAGGACGTCGGATACTCCCGCGTCGTCATCGACGGTGAGTGGGCATTCGTCTCCGGCACGACGGGATTCGACTACGCCACGATGACGATCTCGCCGAATGTCGGCGAGCAGACTCGTCAGGCGCTCGAGAACATCGCCTCCGCGTTGCGGGAAGCGGGATTCTCGCTGGCGGATGTCGTTCGCACCGTGTACATCCTCCCGCGCGCGGAGGACTTCCACGTCTGCTGGCCGGTCCTGCGGGAGTACCTAGGCGAGATCCGGCCCGCGAACACGACCTTCATCGCCGCGCTCGTGGATCCGCGGATGCGGATCGAGATCGAGGTCACGGCGCGACGGCGCGCGTGATCGCGGGGCGCTTGTCCGTGCTTGCAGTCAGAGATCGCCGTCGCGCAACACAAGGCCCGTCATCGCGATGACCACGAGCGTCACCACCGCGACGATCGCCAGCGCGGCGACATCGGCATGAAGCGTCGCCGCCACCACTCCGGAGGCGACCAACCCGCTCACGACGCGCGAGCAGTAGCTGACGACCCTGTCCCGTTCATTCCCCATGTCCGAGCAACGACGCCCGATGCCGGGAACTTGCCGCCGGCGGTACAAGCGCCGGCGACCGCGACTGACGCCTGACGCCTGACCGTCGCCGACCACGGCGCCGGGCGTGAGCTCAGGGCGAGCGCTCTCGGTACTGCCACCCCACGCGCTGGACCCTCGCTCGCTTTCGCAGCAGCGCGTGTCCATCTGCCTTCTGCTCGCCGTTGCGGAGATCAAACGCGATGCCTGCGGGATCGGCGCGCGCGTCCGGATACTCGGCCTGGAGCCTCGAACGAGTGTCGGCGGGCGCGTACACCACGAGTTCCTCTTGCTGCTCGTCGATCCGCGCGATCGTCTCCTCGCCCACCTTCACCTCGGTCGTGCGCGGAGATCGCTCGATCGAGAGGTCTGCGGGCTCCTCGCGCCGAAGCTCATCGAGCAGCTCGTCGACGTTCCGGCTCATGCTGCGCGCGCTCGGCCGAGGGTGGGCGCTCGATCGGAGAGCTCACCCCGTCTACCGTGGACAGTGCGTGGGCTCCGGCGTCGAGGGCGGTCGCTTTTGTGCTGTTCGATCAAGGTGAGGCCGTAGTGGCGGAGGATTAGACGCTCGAGGCGCGCCAGAGCGCTGCGGGCGCCCGAGCGACTCTGTTCGGCTGAGGAGAGCATATGCCACTCCGATCGTTTGCGAGCGATGGCTACGAAAATTTCATCGCGTTGACTTTACACGTTGAATTACCTTTGTCAAACTAAACCGATGCCGACCTCCCGACGCCATGCGGCCAGTCGTTCCGCGTCTCGGTCGCGCCGGCCGCGGACCGGTCGGCGCCCAGGCGACAGCGGCTCTCGCCAGGCGATCATCGACGCCGCGCGCGACGCGTTCGTTTCGCACGGCTATGGCGGGGCATCCATGCGCGGAATTGCGCGAGCCGCCGGCGTCGACCCATCGTTGATCGTCCACTTCTTCGGCTGTAAGGCGGGATTGTTCGGAGCCGTTGTCCAGTTCCCCTACGACCCCGGGGAAGCACTCGAATCCATCCTCGCCGGCGGCGTCGACCAGGTAGGCCAGCGCCTGGCGCAGCACTTCGTCGACCACTGGGAACACCCCGAGCAGCGGGATCCGATTCTGTCCCTGATGCAGGTTGCGTTCACCGACCCAACCGCCGCCGCGCTCGTGCGCGAGTTCATCACCGTACGTGTGTTGGTCCCGCTGATGAGGCAGATCAACGTCGACCGCCCGGAGCTTCGGGCCGGGCTTCTCGCATCACAGATCGGCGGGTTCGGCATCGGACGTTACGTGCTTGCCTACGACGGCCTTACCAAAACCCCGATCGATGACGTGGTCGCCGCGTTCGGGTGGAGTCTCCAGATGACCTGCACTGGACCGCTGAGCCCCAACGTGGCGCCCGTCTGACGCGCTCTCCGTCGCTTCGCTCGCGGCGAGACTCGCTGCGCGATCAGTTCAGTCTTAGAACTCCGTCATTTTCGAAAGTCAATCGGACGAAATTCCGCACAAACGGCCATGGAGGTTGTGCCAAAACCGCTTCGAGGCGTGCACACCGACGATTAGCGCGATTAGGGTTGCGCCCGCACGGACGCACAGCGCGTGTATCTGCCCCTGAGACACGCGAGGGGGTCCGCGACCAGGTGAATGGCCCACGGTCGCGGACCCCCAGCCCTGTTTCGAAGCAAACCGGCACGCATCAGCGTAGACCAACCAGCGCCGCGCTCCTACGTCGGTGACGCCCGTCGCTTAGCATCGGTTCTGTGCTCGAGACACCGGGGACGCGCACGGAGCAGCAGGACGGCCAGGAGCAGCGACGCCGGCCGGCGATCGTGGCGGTCGATGATGAGCCGGCGGTGCTCGCGGCCGTCGCGCGCGATCTGAGACGCGGCTTCGGCGAGCGCTACCGCATCATGCGCGCCGGATCGGGCACTGACGCGCTCGACCTGCTGAAGCAGATTCGCGCTCGCGGCGAGCAGGTCGCGCTGCTGGTGGCCGACCAACGAATGCCCGGGCTGTCCGGTACCGACTACCTCGTCCGGGCTCGCGAGTTGGTTCCAGAAGCGAAGCGCGTGCTGCTAACGGCCTACGCGGACACCGAGGCGGCGATCCAGGCGATCAACGAGGTGTCGCTCGATTACTACCTGCTGAAGCCGTGGGACCCGCCCGAGGAGCAGCTGTTTCCGGTCGTCGAGGATCTGCTCACGACTTGGGAGGCGGGCGCGGCGCTCGAGTCGGGCGGGGTGCGCGTGATCGGCCATCGTTTCTCCAAGCAATCGCACGACTTGCGCGACTTCCTGGCCCGTAATCGTGTGCCGGCGCGTTGGCTCGACGTGGAGCGGGACAGCGAGGCACGCGAGCTGCTCGCGGTCGCCGGCGTGGATGCCGATCGTCTGCCCGTCGCACTGCTCGAGGACGGATCGGTCCTCGAGCGCCCGACGATGCTCGAGCTGGCGGAGCGGCTCGGGATCTCGGCGCAGCCGGTCGCCGATCACTACGACCTTGTGATCGTTGGTGGAGGGCCGGCCGGGCTCGCCGCCGCGGTTTACGGCGCGTCGGAGGGTCTCCGGACGGTGATGGTCGAGCGCGAGGCGCCGGGCGGGCAGGCGGGTCAGTCGAGCCGGATCGAGAACTACCTCGGCTTCCCGGCCGGTCTGAGTGGGTCCGACCTCGCCCGGCGCGCGACCGATCAGGCGCGGCGGCTCGGCGCGGAGCTCGTCACCGTCCAGGAGGCGGTCTCGCTGCAAGTCGAGGGGTCCGGACGTCTGGTTGAGCTGACCGGCGGCGGCGTGCTCAGCGCCAACACCGTGCTCGTCGCATCGGGTGTCTCGTATCGCCAGCTCAGCGCGCCGGGCTTCGCCGAGTTGACCGGCGCCGGGATCTACTACGGCGCGGCTCTCACCGAGGCGCGGGCGTGCGCCGATCAGCACGTGTTCGTGATCGGCGGCGCTAACTCGGCGGGCCAGGCCGCGGTGTACTTCAGCGGCTACGCCGGGCGGGTCACGATGCTGATACGCGCGGACTCGCTGACCAAGTCGATGTCGCAGTACCTAATCGAGCAGATCGGCGGAATTCCGAACATCGAGCTGCGAACGCGCTCTGAGGCCGTCGCCGCGGAAGGCGTCGACGGCCATCTCCGCGCGCTGCGGGTACGCGGCCCCGAGGGCAGCGAGACCGTCGAGGATGCCGACGCGTGCTTCGTGTTCATCGGCGCGTCTCCCCGGACCGATTGGCTCGAGGGGGTGGTCGCGCGTGATGAGCGGGGATTCATTCTCGCCGGTCCGGACGTCCGTGATCACGGCTGGCCGCTGTCGCGGGACCCCTACGCGCTCGAGACGAGCGTGCCAGGGGTGTTCGTCGCCGGCGACGTTCGGATGCGCTCGATCAAGCGCGTGGCCAGCGCCGTCGGTGAGGGGTCGATGGCGGTCTCGCTGATCCACGAGTACCTCGCGAACCCATGAGCGATCCCGAGCGGCCCACGCTCGAAGAGCTGCGGACGATCGACCTGTTCGACGAGCTCGACGACGAGCAGCTTGCGCGGTGGCGCGAACTGGCCGAGATTCGCGAGCTGCCGCCCGATGCGCTCGTGGCGGAGGCCGACCGAGCGGCCAACCCGGAGTTCATTCTGCTGCTGCGCGGAGTCGTCCAGGGCCTGGTCACCGAGGCGGGCCGGGTTGAGCCGATCCTCCGCCAGACGGCACCCACCTGGATGGGGGCGATCAACGTGCTGACCGAGACGGGCGTCGGCGGCGAGCTGCGCACCGTGACCGACGTCCGCATCGCCGTGCTCTCGGCGGAGGACTTCACCGAGCTGGTGCTTTCGCAACGTCCCGTGTTCCGTCGCGTGATGCGTGCTGTCCGTCCCGTCGCCACGCGGATCGCCGCCCGCGAGCAGAATCGCGAGCGCCTCGCGTCGCTCGGAACGATGGCGGCCGGCCTCGCCCACGAGCTCAACAACCCGGCGAGCGCCGCGCGGCGCGCGGCCTCGGACCTCGCCGACGCGCTCGATGTGCTTGCCTCGACCATCGGGCTGTTCGTCGAATCGGGCGTCGAGCGCACCCAGGCCGAGGAGCTGGTGGCGATGCAGCGCGAGGCGATGGAGCGTGCGAGCGAACGCGACGCGCTGTCCGCGCTCGACTCGGCCGACGCCGAGGACGAACTGCTCGATACGCTCGAGCGCCTTGGCGTGCGCGAGCCCTGGCGATTGACGGAGCCGCTCGTGTCCGCCGGCATCGACGCCGCCTGGCTCGACCGGCTGGCCGAGACCGCGGGCCCGGGCACGAGCGCCGCAATCGAGTGGATCGCCGCGTCTCTCACGACCCGCGGGCTCGCCGCGGAGATCGCAGAGTCGACCGAGCGGATGAGCAAGCTCGTCAAGGCGATCAAGGCGTACGCGTTCATGGACCGCGGCGAGCTCGTCGAGACCGACGTGCACGAAGGACTCGAGACGACGCTGCTCGTCCTCGGCCACAAGCTCAAGCACACGTCGATCGAGATCCGTCGCAACTACGACCGGTCGCTTCCCAAGATCACGCTGCGCGGCTCGGAGCTGAACCAGGTTTGGACCAACCTGCTGGCCAACGCGATCGAGGCTCTCGGCGACTCGGGCGTGATCGAGATCGTCACCGAACAGGACGGCGCCTGTGCTCGAGTCGACATCGCCGACGACGGCCCCGGGATCCCGGAGAACATCCGGGGCCACGTGTTCGACCCGTTCTTCACCACCAAGGATGTCGGAGAGGGCACCGGCCTCGGCCTCGATACCGCACGCAGGATCGTCAACGAACGGCTCAACGGTTCGATCGACTTCGATTCCAGACCGGGCCGGACCGTGTTTCACGTCTGGCTACCGCTCAACGGGGCCGGCTAGGGGCGGACGCCGGATCGTCTAGCGGTTGTCCACGAAGCTCGCAGTCGCGCGGGGATCGGGATCGAGCATCTCGATGATCAGCGACGACCAGGCGAAGTCAGTCGTCCCCATTCCCTGGCCGGTGTAGGGGTCGTAGAACTCTCGCAGTCCCTCCCCCGCGACTGCTCCACGCAGGCCGTCACGAAGCGTGTCGGCCTGCTCGCGATAGCCGAGGCGAATCAATCCCAGCCACACGAGCCACGAGGCGTTGATCCACGTCGGGCCTCGCCAGTAGCGTCTGATTCCGAGGGTCGACTCGCGACGCGAGAACGACGGGTCATTGGCCGGCACCGACGGCGGCGGCAGCGGCAGCCAGAATCGCTCGGGGTCGAGCAGATGATCCTCGACCAGCCGCCTTCCGATCGCCTCCGGCAGATCCGGGAGCGCCAGCGGTGACAACGCCGCCCACGTCACGGTGGGCTCGTGTGCCGGCGCCGGATGCGCGATCGGCCGGAAGAGGCCCGCCCGATCGTCGTACAGCCGGTCGACGATCACGGGCGTGAGCGACGGCCGTCCCAGCGCGAGCAGAGACAGGCCATAGATGACGTTGGTCATCACCTCGCAGCAAACCGGCCCGCCGTCCTGATCGATCCGCCGAAGGTCATACCCCTGCCTGCGGTTCCGGCGGACAAGCCGCACAAACCCGGGTAACCCATCCGCGTGACCGTGCCAGATAGCGTCGAACTGGGGCGATGCATCCAGGCCGGATTCATCCGGCTGAACGATCCAAATCAGGCCGCCGCCGTCCAGATCGCGCTCCTTCGACAGCCAGTCGTAGTGCCGCGCGATCGCCGGCACCACTGCTGGGTCGCCAACCGCGATCCGCCACGCCCATGCGAGCGCCGGCGGCTGGATGGTCGCGGTCATCGGCGCGTCCGGCGTGAGCAGGTTGTAGGTCAGGCGCTGGCGCTCGTTCAGCGGCCTGTCCCAGAAAATCGTGTGCCCGATGAAGCCATCCCCGGTCTGGGCCGCGAGCAGCGACTCCAGCTCCGCCCGGGAGCGGGTCGCGTCGAAACGCCGCCACACGATCGCGGCGAAACACGAATCCCAGTACCACTGAAACGGATAGTGGCCAGGGCTCGGCTGCGTGTAGGCAAAGCGGGCCCCGTCCCCCTCCCGCACACCTTCACGCCAGTTCCGGCGCAACGTGGCCTCACACAAATCCCGGATTGCCGGCGAGCCGAGAGCGTCGCCGCGCTTCGGTGTCACCGCGTCGCTTCGGCCCGTCATGTGCCGCATACTCTCACTCTCACGGTCGCGCGGCGGCGCGGCGGCGCGGTTTAGCGATTGCCCTCGGGAACCCGCTCGCCCTCGGGAGCCCGATCGGGGTCCTCGCCCCGGTGACGTCGGCATTCTCGCGAACCGATGCGGAGTGGCTCCTCGGTCGTGCGGATACGTAGTGGGCTACGCAGGACACCGGGCGGGTGCGGTGGGACAGTTCCGGCATGGCGATCAGTCATCACATCAACCGGAAGGAGAACTCCGTGTCGTCTACTAAGAGCGCCGAGTCGGGCGGGACCGGGAAGGGGATCTTCATCGCGCTGATCCCGTGGATCATCTTCACCGTGCTGGCGTCGCACGCGACGCTGAAGATCGGGTCGGTGGTCGCGCTGGCCGCGGCGGTCGTGATCGCGATCCCAGGGATCCGCAGCGGCCATCCCAAGTCGCTCGAGGTCGGGGCGGTCATCACTTTCATCGGGTTTGTGGTGGTGGCCTTCGTCGCCGACAGCGCGACGGCGCATTGGGTGTCGCGCTATGCACGCGGGATCGCGGCGCTGATCCTGGCTGCGATCGCGTTCGGGTCGCTTTTGTTCGTGCCGTTCACCGAGCAGTACGCGCGCGAGCAGGTCCCCGAGCAGTACTGGGGCTCCCCCCAGTTCGAGCACATCAACCGCAAGCTGAGCGCGCTGTGGGGCTTTGTGTTCATCGCGATGGTCCCGTTCCACATCATCGCCGGGGCGATCAACACCAGGCCGGCGACGATCATCTGTAACTGGGTCATCCCGCTCGGGCTGGTCTTCTGGGGGATCAAGCGGACCTCGGCCATCAGCGGCGGCGACAGTCAAGCCGCACCGGTGGAGAAGGTCGCATAGCGGGCGAACGTGACGGTCCAATCCGCCATCCGGCCTCCGAGCCCCCGCCGCGAGCACGAGTTGGCGGCGCTCAGGGCCGCCGCCCGGTGGGGCGCGGCTGACCCCGAGGTAGTCGATGCGGTCGCCGTCCGCTTGCGCGACGGCGACGGCGGCGCGTGGGTGCGAGAGTGGACGGCGGCCGGCGGGGAAGCATGGGCGTCGGCCGGGTCCGCGGACACCGCATCGATGTTCTTGCATGCCGCCTCCTGCTACGCGGCGGCGCTGGCGCTTATCGACCAGGGGGATGGCTGGGTCGACGAGGACCGGTTATGGGAGCGCCAGCGCCAGTGCTGGGACCGTGGAGTCGAGTTGCTCGGCAGCGAGGGGCTGTCGATTGCGTATGAGCGGACGACGCTTCCCGGATATTTCTTCTCCGGCGGCGCAGGCGCACGTCCGCTCGTGGTGATCGATCACGGCGGCCGGGTCGCCACCTCGATGGCCTGGGCGGCCGGCGGGGCTGCCGCAGCGGCCCGCGGTTATCACTGGATGACCTTCGACGGTCCGGGGCGCCAGGCGGCGCTGCGCCGCCAGGGTCTGGTCCTGCGACCCGACTGGGAGGCTGTGCTCACCCCCGTTCTGGACGCGGTGGTCGCCCGCCCCGACATCGACCGCGAGCGCGTCGTCGTGATCGGCATCGACCACGCCGGCTACGGGGTCCCTCGGGCCCTGTCGGTCGAGCGGCGGTTCGCGGCCGCAGTTGTGGCCCCCGGGGTCGTCGACGCGTCGCGACCTTGGATGGAGGCGCTGCCGTCACCGGCGCGGACGGCGCTGGAAGACGAGGACCGCGAATCGTTTGACCGCGAGCTTCATCTCATCGCGCTGTTCAACCCGGAGATCCACGACCGCCTGAGGCGCCTCGGGCGTGAATACGACCAGTCGTGGCTGCCGCTGTACGACCTTTCGCAGCGAATCGCGGGGTTCCGTCTCGGAAACGAGCTCGCGCGGATCGCGACGCCGATGCTCGTCTGTCCGACGGGTGCCGAGCCCTCCTGGGCCGTTCAGGCCGAGGAGCTCTGCGCACGCGCTCCTGGTGCCGAGCAGCTCGTTTGCGACACGCCGGACGAGGACCGCGTCTGGGACTGGCTCGACCAGTTCGTATAGTCCGGATTGCCTCTCGGTCTGAGGGGGTCCCACGCGCACGACGCTCCCGGAGCCGGCGGCCTGAGCTATTGGGATCTGCGAGCGACGCTCGCCGCCATCGCGCGGCGCGGCCGAGTTGTGGCGTTCGACATCGCCGAGCTGAACCCGCCGGCCGGCACCTCAGGTGCTACCGCCCGATTGGCCACCTTGCTGATCACGCACCTGCTCAGCGAGCTGTTCGATTGACGCGGACCGATGGAGGAGTTCTCCTCGACGACGGCACGGTCGTGACGTCCGTCAGCCTTGTCGCGGCTGGCGGAGCCGTTGCCCTGAGGGGAGACGCCAGAAGTCTCCTGTGAGCCCGAGCCGGTCGAGGATCGCTTGGTTGTGCTTGCGCGTGTGAGGCTGCCAGTCGGGCGCGAGCCGATCGCCCCACCAGGCGTGAGCGAGTTCGCTCAGCTTCGCAACCGTGAGCGTTGCTCCCGCCTGACGCGGTCCGAGCCAGCGCTTGATGTGCTCATCCGACCGGAAGAGGTTCATGGCGCTTCAGGTGAAGACGATGTCGTCCCACCAGTGCGCAGCCGGAACCAGGCAATGGAACAGTAGGCGTTCGTCATCGACCCGTTGGTCACGGAGTTCGAGGGCAATGGTCTCACCACAGTCCGGGCACGATGCCTCGATCTCCCCATCCACGTGCAGAGCGGCACAGATCCCGAGCGCGTCCCACGCGCAGTTGCCGTACCACCAGCGCTCCGCGGCCCGTACGCGATACGCGGTTGGCACGGCCGAGAAGGGATTGGCCATCCGAATCACGGAGGTGGCTGGGTTGAGCACCAGCGCATGCGCATGATCGAGCTCCGCCCACGCGGCGTCGACGTCGGCCCGGGATAAGCGCGCCGCAGCGGCCACCTCGTCGGCGGTGGGCGCGCGACCGAGCTCGACGAACGTCCTGTATGTCACGTTGCGAATGTGGAGCGCCCGCGCGTCCATCAGCGCCAATTCTCCACCCCCACCATCGAGACGCTCAATTGCTACGTCGGATACAGCGTCATGTTCGCCCAGATGGGCGTCCTGCCCGACTTCGCGTCGGCGGTCGCCGCGCCGGTCGCCGCGAGCTGACAGTCGGCCGTCAGTCGAGCACGATCTCGGCAGCGCGACGCAGTAGTGTCGGGTCGCCGGAGATCATGAGCGTGGTGACGAACGAGTCTTCCCATGCCTCGAGGTCGTGGCGGATCTTGTCCGCGGGTCCGAGCAGTGACATCTTCTGGATCAGTTCTGAGGGGATCCTGGCCGCCGCCTCGTCCTTCTTGCCGTCGAGGTACAGATCCTGGATCTCGACGATGTCGCGGTCGTAGCCCATGCGAATCGCGACGTTGGCATGGAAATTCTGCCCCCTCTTGGCCCCCATCCCGCCGAAGTACAGGGCGTAGAACGGTCGAACCATGTCGACCGCGGCCTCGACGTCGTCGTGGACGATGAACGGCACCATCGCGGCGACCTCGAAATCCTCGGCGGCGCGGCGGGCGTCTGCACGAGCGAACCCTTCCGACAGCGCGTCCGCGTAGAAGCGCTCGTGCGGGCTGAGCAGCATCGCGATCCAGCCATCGCACAATTCGGCGGCGAGAGCCACGTTCTTGGGCCCCTCGGCCGCGAGGAAGACCGGGATGTCCTCGCGTAGTGGGTGGATCGAGGCCTTCAGCGGCTTGCCGAGCCCGGCGACTCCAGGCCCGTCTCGCAGCGGCAGCGGATAGTGCGGCCCGTCGTTCGCGACGGGCCCCTGACGAGCCCAGATGTCGCGCAGGATCCCGATGTACTCCCGCGTGCGCGCGAGCGGCTTCTCGAACGGCATCCCATACCAGCCTTCCACCACCTGCGGACCCGACGCGCCAACGCCGAGAATGAACCGCCCGCCGGAGAGATGGTCGAGCGTCATCGCGGCCATCGCAGTGGCGGCCGGCTGACGCGCGCTTATCTGCGCGATCGCGGTACCCAGCCGCACCCGCTCGGTCCGGCTCCCCCACCACGCCAGAGGGGTGAACGCATCCGAGCCGTAGGCCTCGGAGCACCACACCGAATCAAACCCCAGCCGTTCGGCCTCGAGGAATGCCTCGGTCGCGCCAGCGGGCGGTCCGCCCGCCCAATAGCCGATGTTCAGGCCGAGCTTGAGCCGCTTGCCCATCGGTCACCGGCGGTCAATGTCGTCGACACCAAGGCGGCCATCATGACGCATAGCGCGAGAGTTCCCCACGATCATCGAGCGTGAGGCTCTACACCGGCTGCGTTCGATGGTCGCGGTTCGCGCTCGCGACAGCGGAGCGAGGCAGCTACTGGTTGCCGACCAGTAACCACGCGCCGGCCGCCACCGCCCCGAGCGCGATCAGCCCGACCGCCCCCAGAAGCACGCCGAGCCAGCGTGGTTGGCGCCCCAACCACGCTGTCCAGCTACCGACGGTCCGCCGGACACGCTTGAGCAGCGACTTGGCCCATGCGAACTCCGTGGCCCAGATTCCTAAGCCGAGGAAGATGACCAGCCAGCCTGGGCCCGGCGCCGGCAGCAGGACGATCCCGACGATGATCACGATCAGCCCAGCAAGAGCGACGCCGCCCCGCCAGATCTGCGCGCCGCCCGGTCGCGCATGAAACCATGACCGTACGCCCCGCACCCGTCGGGCGAACCGCTGCACGATGCCCGCAGCCTCGTCTCCTCCGTGTCCCGCCTCGCTCGCGAGACGAGGCTGGGTAGGTGGGTCGTGGGCAGGCTGGTCCGGGAGCATGGGCAAACCGTAGGCGGTCACGCCGTGCCGAGCCGACCGACAGCCACCGCTCGTTGCGTTGTAGGTCTCGTCTGCTTCCTCAGGGGACGCGTGATACTCGGCGCCATCGGCCGGTTCGTCCCCGCCGCGGCTCGAGGGCGAGGACGACGCTGCTTAGGTCGGCTCACCCCACTGGCCGTCCCCATGATCCCGCGCGCTTTGATCAGCGACGGCCGGGGAGCCTTCTGGCCCGAACCCAGCCTGCCTCAGCATTCGCCGGAGATCGACGACGATCTGGGCGTCGACATCCTTACCGTGAGGCGCGGGTAGCACCTCTGTCTCCGGGCCGAGAGCCACCTTGAGCTTGCCGTTGTGTTCGTGCGTGACCGTTCCAATCGTCTCCAGCAGCGACACGATCTGACGCCACTCGATGTTCCGGTTCGGCGGGTGGCTGAAGATCCTCTCGATCGTGTCGCGGTGATGGCTGCTTAGGTGCGCTTCCATCCGAGTCCCTTTCGTTCGTGGTGCTTCGCGCCTGTGATGTCCGCAAGGTCATGATCCCACCGCGGCGCGGCCGGCTCAGCTGGCCGAATCGGGACACCCGAGAAGCCAAGAACGGGCGATACGATCCGAGCCTCAGCCGTGGTATCTCAGAAGACTCTCCCGAGCGAGGAAAGCGCTGAGGCGTTCCTCGTGGCGGTGCCGAGTGACGCTCGGCGCCACGACGCGCAGAAGCTCTCCGGCTTGCTGACTCAGTGGACGGGCGAGCCGCCCGTAATGTGGGCTAGCAGCATCGTGGGCTTTGGCAGCTATCGATACCGCTACGACACCGGGCACGAGGGCACGGCGGCGCTTGTCGGATTCTCACCTCGGAAGGCGAATCTCGTCGTGTACCTCGTCGGCGGCGTGCAAGATCGCTATCCACAGCTGCTGGAACGGCTTGGTCCTCACAAGGTCGGTAAGGGGTGCCTGTACCTCAAACGACTCGATGACGTTGACCTTGAGGTCCTTCGCGCGCTGGTCGATCGCACGGTACGAGTCCATCGCGGCGCCGACCGACGAGCCACCACCGGCGCATGACGGAGCAGGCACGCCTACGCTTGGCGCGCGTCGCTTGAGCCGTGGAATCGACGCGGCCGATACGGGTCCGGACCCGGAGCGACATCACGCTCGAGTTGATTCACGCCGTGGCGTGGCGCGGCGCCAGCCTGGATATCGCTCCGGAGGCGCTGGAACTGATGGACCGCAGTCAGGAGTCTTTTGAGACCTACGTGACCGAGCGAGTGCGGAGCGACCCGCAAGCACTCGTCTATGGCGTCACGTCGGCGCCCGGCGATGCGGCGGTGGCAGCTTTGACCGACGAGGACAGGGCGGAGCGTCCTGGTCAGCTGTGGACCGCGATGTCGTTCGGCGAGGCGTTGCCCGATCGGGTCGTGCGGGCGATCCTCGTGGCCCGCTTGGCGAATTTCCTCGATGGGCACGCCGCCGTCCGCGGCCGCGTCGCACATGCCGTGGCGGAGATGCTCGATGACCCCTCATTGCCGGCTGTGTCCGCTCAGTCAAACGGCGGGTCCGGGGAGGTCTTGGCGCTCGGAACCCTGTTCTTTGACTTGAGCACCCGGATCACGCTGAGCGCCAAGGAGCGCATGGCTCTGATCAACGGATCGCCGTGCGCGGCGGCGCTGGTCGCAGACGTTGCGCTGGCGGGCGGCCGCCGGATCGATGCGGCCGAGGCCGTGTTCGCGCTGGTCGCGGAGGTTGCTGGAGCGCCCGATGAGCATTTCGCGCCCGAGCTAGAGGAATTCTGGGGGGACGAGCACGCGACGGCCGCGCTGCGTTCCTTGCGCACGCTCCTGGAGGACAGCACCCGCGTGCGCCAGCCTCACCAAGCGTCCGTGTCGCTGAGGATCTTGCCGAGGGTGCTCGGCGCCGCCCGCCGAGCCCAAGCAGCCGCGGAACACGCGGCGAGGGTCTCGCTGAGTGCGGTCACCGATAACCCCGTGTACCTGCCCCCCAGTGCTGATCGGCCATTCGGCACGGCGTACTCGACCGGCGGCTATCACAACCCCCACGCGGTGGCGGCCATCGACGCGCTGGGGTTTGCGCAAGCGGATCTCTGCCAGCTCGCCGAGCGCTTGACCGATCATCTCT
This sequence comes from uncultured Solirubrobacterales bacterium, assembly GCA_963783415.1. Lineage (GTDB taxonomy): Bacteria > Actinomycetota > Thermoleophilia > Solirubrobacterales > Solirubrobacteraceae > Palsa-465. Next base: position 88,458 of record CAWANN010000017.1, on the reverse strand, counting down.
TTCAGAACCCAGTAACCGCGCGGTTGGTGGGCTATGACGAGTGGTCGGTCAAGCCGTTGCACATGGTCCAAAACGGCTGGGCGGAAGAGGCCCGCGCGATCGCCACGCCGACGCTCCTCTCGCTTGGCGGCTTCGGCCAGAACGACGTCCCCGCGCTGAGCTTCCTTGCCTGGCGGAAAGCAACCGACGTCGGAGCGTGTCTGGACGCGAGTCTTGCCGTGCTCGCAGCTGTGACATCGCAAGCGCTGCACGTCGACGCCCGCGAGCCGCCTCCGAACCTGCGCGCTCTCGTCGACGAGATCCGCGCCGCGTTCCCGCCGGTGGACCAGCCGCGCGCCCTCGGCGAGGACTGCCAGAGGCTCACTGACGCATTCGCCCGTCACGTATTCGACTAGCGTGGACCGAGGAGGATGGGGACCGGGACGGGCACGAGCAGGGCCAGGCCCGATCCCGATGGCCGCGTGCCCTACGCCTTCGGAGTCCTGGACCCAGGCCGGGGGGCGGCCCGGCACGACTGCGCTCCTTGCTCGCAGCCTCTCACCGATCTTCCGGTCGAGCGCGTTCTGGTGTCTCATGGTCCGCTGGTCCTCGGCGACAGGCTCGCGTCGCTGCGCCGCGCAACGACCTAACGGGGCGGTTCACTCTGGCCGTTCAGCGGACGCGTCGTCGAGCCGCTCGGCGAGTTCGACGATCAGGCCCTCGGGTCCGCAGATGTAGCAGAGGAGGAAGGTGTTCTCATAGTCGACGATCTCCCCGACCGTGTCCCAGCCGGCCTCTCGGACGCGGTCGACGACGGCACGCACGTCGTCGACGGCGAAGGCGATGTGCCGGAGCCCAGGACGGTTCGCGGCCGGCGCCGGCTCCGCAGCGCCGGCGGAAGGCGAGTGGAAGCGCACCACCTCGAACATGTCACTCCCGTCGGGGGCGCGAGCCATCACGACCTCGACCGTGACGTTCTCGAGAGCAATGATCCGATCGATCCACTCGCCGCTGTACACCCCGGGCTCGCCGCACTCGAAGCCGAGCAACGCGAGAAAAGGGACTGTCTCGTCGAGGTCCTCGACGACGAGGCCGACGTGGACGAAGTTGGTCACGCCAGCGTCGGCATCGGAAACCTTGCTCATGGCCGTCCTCTCCCTGGAGTTCCTTTGGGACGCGCTGAGACCGTAACACATAGAGTCTCCTAAGGGAACCCCAACTGGGCCGGGTGGCACGACGCGGTCCGAGCCTCTCGCAACCTCGTTTCGAGACCTTCCCCACCTCGGAGGCGTCACTCACCCGTCGGAGAGCACCTGCTCTCGATGGAAGTCCGTCCCGAACTCGTCGCCGCCGAAGCTGACCCGGTGGCCTTCGTTGTCGATGAAGTGCAGCTGCGTAGGCGTAATGCGGAAGAACGTGATGTTTGTCGTGGACGCTCCGGAGGACGGCGACGTGAAACGGTCGGCGAACAGCCCGATGATCTTCACCACCTCCCCGCCATCGGACACGAGCTGGCCTTCGCCGTCGCCTTGGATGCCCTTCGCCTTGTTCCAGTCGTCGACGTACTCGTCGATCGCGAACGACACGCGTGGGTTTGCTTGGATGTGCTGTGCCGTGGTCGACGTCGGCCGCGCCCAGAAGTAGATCGACAGCCCGTCGTTGACGTACATGAACGTGCTGGCGTGCGGCTTTCCATCCAGAGATGCGGTGGCCAGCGTCACCGTCTTCTCCGAAGCGAGATAGTCGAGTACAGGCTGTGGTACCCGTGCGGCCATCGATCCTCCCTTGGTTATGCCGATTCACGACGGCTCGACTCCCCGAGCACCGGGCGATTCGCACCGCGAAGACCGCGGGCACCATAGCCGCAACCCGCTTGCGGTGTCAAAGCGGCGATCTGCTTGCGAAGGTTCGCTCGGCGGGTTACTCGTCGGCGTCGACGCGAGCCCGCTTCGCTCCTGCCGCTTGAGCACCGTCAGAGCCGTACGACAACCCGGCGCGCTCCACGAGCCATGGAACCGCTTCGACCTCCCATCCCGGCGCCATCAGATGGATCCCCGCGACGCCCGGCATGGCCCGCAGTTGCTCGATCAGGTCGGCTGCGACCTCGATGCCCTCCGCCTTAGCCGCGTCGCCATCCAGGCCGTCCATGCGCGCGAAGGTGGCATCGTCCACCTCTACGCCTGGAATGTTCCGATGGAGGTGCTCGAGCATCCGGCTGCTTCGCGGCGGAGTCACACCGACAAGCAACGGGGCACGCTCGGTAATGCCCAACTGGACCAGCGGTGTAAGCCACGTTTTGAACCGCTCCGCGTCGTACACGATGTTGCTTTGCAGCAATGTGACCCCGGAGTCGAGCTTCGCGGTCAAGCGATCGGGGGGGTCCAGGAGCGGGTTGGCGGCTCCGACGATCCGAAATGCCGTCGGCCGGCCAAGCGTCTCGCCGGCCGCCAGGGAACCGCCGTTCATAGTGGTGATAAGCCGGATGAGTCGCAGCGCGTCGAGATCGCGCACATGGGTTGCGAGGCCCTCGTACGGGCCCACCGTAAGCGGGTCTCCGGATAGGGCCAGCACCGCACGTACCCCGAGCGCCCATGCACCGAGCAGATCGCTTTGCACCGCCATCAGGTTGCGATCACGTCCGGTGACCTGCAAGATCGGATCGACACCCTCATCAAGCAGCAATGCCGCGCAAGCAAGAGCAGACACTTTCGCCGTAGCGGCCTGATTGTCGGTCACGTTGACGGCGTCGACCAAGCCGGCGAATACGTCGGCTGCCGCACGGATCCGCGCGCCGTCTGGATCACGCGGCGGACCGAGTTCGGCGGTGACCGCAAACCGGCCGGTCGTTAGTGCATCGTCCAAGCGTCTCGGCATGACCACTTCGGCGCCTAAAGCCCGAGGTGCCCGGCAGCGGTCTTCTCAGGCGATACTTCCGCGCCCACCTGGCCGCTCTCGCCTACATCGGGCTCGATCACTCGCCACGCCTTGAACACGAGGACGGCTCGGCACGTTGCAGCGACTCCAGCAGCCCGCCGTGCAGGAAATAGAAACGCATACAGTGAAGGTCTTCGGCCCTTGCGCGGGACACAATACCTAACTCAACTAGCATCGCCGCGCAGACGGCACACCGACGGCCGTCCGCGCTCGCCGGGCTTGACCGCGTGTCGCTCCCGGGGCCGCCCGCGGTTGCGCGCGCGGGCGGTAGCTTCGGGATCTCTACCGGTTGCCGGCGCGACACCCTCAGGCGCAGCAGGGTTACCGGACTCGCGCCCGAACTAACATAGCCGGTGAACCACACTTCGCCGGCTGTTCGAGGTCATCACCGACAGCCCACGACCGTGCTAACGAGACCGAAGCGACAATCGCCTTCGGTCGCATCTTTACTCAGCTACCAAACACGAGAGGTGAACCTTGCCTGACTTTCTTCACACCGCCGTAAAGGAGATCGATGACCAGCTTCGGACGCTGAAGGACGAGGCGTCGCGCCTGGAGGCAGCGCGCGCAGCGCTCACCGGCACGACTCGCCGTCGCGGACGAGCAGCCAGCAACCGGACTGCACGGACCCCCGCGCGTCGGGCGGGCCGCCGCAACGGCCGCCCTGCTTCCCCGCGGTCCCGCGGCGGTAACACCCGTGCCACTCAGGCGCTCGACCTGGTCCGCGAGACGCCCGGGATCACCATCCCCGAGATTGCCAAGGCAATGAAGATCGAGCCCAATTACCTGTACCGGGTCCTGCCGCGGCTTGCGTCAGACGGTCAGGTCAAACGGGACGGGCAGGGCTGGCATCCAGGCACGACATCAAAGTCCGCGCGTACCGAAACCGTCCGCAACACCCCTGCACGCAAGCAAACACGCGCCGCCAAGCGCAAGTCGACGGCATCCGCAACTCGGACCGCACGGACTCGCCGAGCCGACCAGTCGACGACATCGACGTCCAATGGCCGCAGGACCCACGGCGCCACCAAAGCGTCCGTGCTCGCTGCGCTTGCCGGTGGCGACGCGATGACCGCCGGCCAAGTGGCGACCAAGGCCGGGCTCGCGCGGCCAACCGTGTCGACCACTCTGTCCAAGCTGGCCAAGACCGGCGAGGTGCAGAAGGCCGATCGGGGTTACCGGCTCCCATCCGCTGCGTAGGCTCGCGCGGGAGAGCCGAACCATCGGGCGTGTTGGGATCGATCAGGCGACGTAGTCGGAACGATCGACCAGGTTCCGGACCGGTTCGCCACGGAGATGACGAGCCACGTTGTCGGCTGCTCGCGCAGCCGCCTCGGTGAGCGACCCGGCGACGATCGCCGAGTTGTGCGGTGAGCCGATCACGTTCGCGAGGCCCAGGAACGGTCGCCGCGTGGCAAACGGCTCCTGCCCTCGCGGCTCCTGCCACCACGCATCGATGCCAGCCGAGAATGACGGGTAGCGCTCCAGGTGCTCGTACAGGGCGTCCTCGTCGATGATCGCTGCTCGGGCGACGTTTACGAGAATCGCATCGGGCTTCATCAGCGACAGCTCGCGGCGCCCGATCAGCCCTTCGGTCGCCCGCGTCAGCGGAAGCGCGACCACCAGAATGTCGGCGGCGGCGAGCAGCGGATCCAGATCCTCCATCGTCGCGATCTGATCGACGGCGGCATCGGCGCGGCCGGAGCGGTTGATCGCGTGCACGCTGGCGCCCAGCGCGTGAAACAGCCTCGCGGTGGCCTGGCCGATGCCGCCGAAACCGAGGATCCCGACGAGCGACCCGCCGATCGAGCGGGTCGGTGTGTCCTGGTCGAACACACCTCGAGCCAGGGCTGCCTGATTCTGCGGCAGCCGCTTGGCCAGCGCCAGGGCTAGTGCGAGCACGTGCTCGGCCATCGGCTCCGCGTAGGCGCCGGCGTTGGAGGCCACGCCCACGCCGTCCGGGATCTGATCGAACGGGACTCGATCGACGCCGGCCGATAGCAGCTGAATCAAGCCGACCGAGCGCAGCTGGGCGAGCTCATCCGGACGGAGCTCAGCGGCGAGCATCCAGGCCAGCACCGCGTCGGCCGACGCCAGCACCTCCTGCCGGCGGCCCTCGCCGGCGTCTGTCAGATACATGAGCTCGGCGACTCCGTCCAGGCTCGCCTCGATCACCTCTCGCATCTGCGGATCGGCCGAGAACGTGACCAGTGCTCTCGGCTTACTCACGCGAGTCACTGTAGCCGGGTACTGATACCCCCGTTCGCGACGTGCCGGAGCTCTGCTGCCCTTCGATCGAGCCGACCGTCCGTCGGGGAGCCTGCGTCCTTGCCGCGTGTGGCTATGTCGTCGACGTCTGGCCCTATTGGCCCGGGCGCGCGGGGGCAAAGAAGTCGGTGAGGAGTTCTGTCACGCGCTCAGACGCGTCGTGATGCACCCAATGCGAGGCGTCGGCGCCGAGATCGGGCGAAGCTTTGCTGCAGCCTCCTTCTGGGACTGCCTTACCGAGGCGCGGTAGTAGTTGATCATCCCGGTTGCTGCTCCTGGCTGGGTTTCACCATCCGAGTCCCGGCCGGTCACATCGCCCAGTGAAGTGAGGCCCCTTAGCCATTGCCAAGCGATCCAGTTCGCCAGGTGTCACCTGCGGTCAGCCGGCGCTCCTGGGTCCGCGTCTTCAGGCGGGCTCGGTCCCGCCTCGATATGTCGTAGTTCGAGGAGTTCGAGCCCGAGCCCTTCGATTTGCCAGATAACGCCGAACACAGCTGATCGGTCCTGGAGCAAGCCGGTAAGCACGGTCTCGCTGTCCTTCAACTGCGACACCATCGAGGGAAAGGCCGACAACGCGGTTGGTCCGAGCCGGCCCCTTATCCGGACCGCGTACAAGCCCGGCATCGTGGTCACGCCAACATCCTGCATTCCCACATGGTGAGCTGGCACCGCCGGGATGTGGTGATTCTGCCCGCGGCGGCGGCTGACGGCGGAAGATCGTCTGAATCAGGTGATGACCATTCGCCTGGCCGTCAGGGACGCTCGAGCGATCAGCCTCTCGCAGAGACCCGCGGTGCACGCACTCACATTGATGCTTTGGAGGATTCATCACGGCCGTGCGGTCGTGCTGTCTGCGCCTCGCGAACCAGTCCGCTCCCTTGGGCTGCTGCTCGGCGGCTCCGGCGATGCTTCCAGCCATAGCACCGATGCCTGAGCAACCGCGGGCGCCCAGTTCGGCACGCTCCCATGACCACAGTCCGGGCTCTCGGCTGACCCGTTCCGCCCCGCGGCGATCGGTAAGTCGGCATTATCTGGCCGTCGTGGCAGCCGAAATCCGCCGGCTCAGGCGCCAGCTACGGCCACCTACGGCGCCACCGCCGCCCCCACCGCAGGATTGATCGAGTTCTCCCCAGACAGGAATCGCCGCGATCCGGCGAGGATCATTCACCTGATGCGGTGGAAGCGTTCGGCCGCCTCGAGGAGAATTCGAGATTTCGCGACCTACGGAATTCGGCGGCGTGGTGACTGAAAACGTGAACTCCGACCAACCGCCCCAATCGGAGCAGGTGGACGCTGCGAAGGCGCGCCGCAGCTTGCGCAACGGGTTCATCACGTTGGTCCTGGGAGGCGCGTTGGTTGTCGGGCTGTTGTTGGGGGTGCCTGGACTGAAGGGCGTCGCGACCACGGTGTCGCAAATGAAGGCGCAGTGGGTTGTCGTGGCGATCCTGCTGGAGGTGCTTTCGTGCGCGAGCTACATCGTCGCGTTCCTGCAGGTGTTTGACCGAGCGCCGTTCCGGGTCGGGGCGCGGGTCGCGCTCAGCGAAGAGGCGTTCGGGGCAGCGGTGTCGCTCGGGGGAGTGGGCAGCCTAGCGGTGGGCGGATGGCTGATGGTCGAGCGCGGCGCGCCCCCGCGGCGAATCGCGCAGCGCTCGGCGGTGCTGTTCCTATACACGAGCGCGATCAACGTGATCACGCTGATCCTGGCCGGCCTTGGCCTGGCCCTCGGCCTCCCCGGCCCGAGCAATCCGCTGCTGAGCATCCTGCCGGCGGCGGTCGGCGCACTCGTGCTGGTGCTGTTTCTGCTGTTGCCGCGCTACGTCGACCGGCTCGTCCGGCGGATACGACCGGGGCGACTCCATGCGTTCCTGACCGAGACGTCATCCAGTGTGCGCGACACCAAGCGACTGGTGTTCCGTCCCGACTGGCGGATCGTGGGCGCGATCGGCTACCTGTGGTTCGACATCGCCGTGCTATTCGCATGCTTCGCCGCCGCGGGCGAGACGCCCCCGCTCGCGCCGGTGGTGCTGGCCTACCAGATCGGCTACCTCTCGAACTTCATCCCGGTACCGGGCGGGATCGGCGTGCTCGACGGCAGCATGATCGGGATGCTCGTCCTCTACGGGACGGGCGGGACGGTAGCCACGGCGGCCACGCTGGTCTACCACGCGATTTCGCTATGGGTCCCCGCCGTCTGGGGCACCGTCGCGTTCATCTTGCTGCAGAAGACCAAGAAGCAGCCGATCACCCTGCGCAACCCGACCGAAGAACTACACCCCCGCTCCGATTGAGCACTCGGTCGCTTGTAACCCCGGCGTAGTTGTCCCAGTGATCAGGGGATGGGGACGATTTTTCCCGCGACGTGACCGGCCTCGAGCTCGGTGAACGCCGCTCGAACGTCGTCGAGCGGGTACGTGCGCTGGATCGGCACGACGAGGTCCCCCCGCGGCTATCGCTCGGGCCGGTTCGGCTAGGGTCGCCGCGCTCGCCGATACATGATCGCGCTCACCTGCCAGTGCGATGACGCGCGCGCCCATGCGGACCGCGAGCTGGACCGCGAACACGCCAACGCCGCCGCCCGCCACCTCCCACGGGACCTCCGCAGGCTTCGCCGTCAGGTTTGTCGCCTCGACGAGCACGTACTCGGCGTGGCATGCGCGTCGTCGGTATAGCCGATCACCTCGTCGCCCACGGCCAACGCCGTGCACGCCCGCGCCGACCTCCTCGACCACGCGGGCGAGGTCCGAGCCCTCGCCGCTGGGGAAAGTCGCGGGAAGATCTCGCGGACACAGTCAAGCGGCACTCGCAAGGGTCAAGATGTGCTCGTTGCCACTCGCCCATTGGACGGTGAACGTGATCCCGGCGATCCGCCAGCCGTCTGCGGTCCGTTTGAACTGATAGTCGTGGCGGCCGGCGACGACCCACTGGGAGCCGCCGGAGGCGTTGGCGAGCACGTGCGTGCCCTGCATGTTGGCCGCGCCGGTTGCCTCGTCCCCATCAAGGTTGATCACCTCACAGCTGATCAGGTGGTGGGTCGTGTCGAGCTTACCCAGCACATATTGCAAGCCGCCAACGAGCTCAGCGGGAGTGTTGGTCTGTGGCTCGCCTCCGAAGAGTGAGGTGCGGTCGCTGTAGACCGGATCAGCGAACAGCTGCTCGAGCGCGTTCCAGTCGCGCGCGTCAGTCAGCAGCCCGAGGCGTGCGATCAGGTCAAGGATCGCGAGGCGGTCCTCGGTCGCGGTTGCAGTGGGATGCGAGGTGGTCGTGCTCATGCATGCTCCTTGCCTGGCTGGTCCGAGCTGAGGTTGTCTACAAGCTCGCCTCCAGCCTGACGAGCGATCGGGTGACCAGACATCACCGGATCCGAGTGATTGCACGAGCGACCATGTGCGCAGCACACCGCTCTCCGAGGGACGAGCGAGATCGTCCCCGTACACGTGTCATCGGCGGCGTCGGCCGCGCTCCATCAAGCGACGGAGCGCGGCCGGTGTTCCACGTGGCTGGAGGCGCGCGTGCTGGGGTTGTTCACGATGTGACGGCAGCGGGATCGTTTGATAGGCCTGCGAGGAGGTCGTGGACGGCCGCGATGTCGCGGTGGGTGTAGCCAAGTCGCTCGCCTTTGGTAAGAATCTCGTCGGCGATGCCCGCGGTGGGGAGCGGTGTTCCGTGCTCGGCGCCGGCTTGGCGGGCGAGGCGGATGTCTTTGTGCATCAGCCCGATGTCGAACCAAGCCTCGTCGGGCGGGTCGAGGATGAGCGGGACGCGCAGCTTGAGCATCGGCGAGCCGATCTGGCTCTCGGCCATCACCCTGGCGGCGAGGTCGACGTCGACCCCTTCGTGCTCGGCCAGGAGCAGTCCTTCTGAGAAGGCGAGCGTTTGTACCGCCAGGCTGATGTTGATGGCGAGCTTGAGCACGAGCCCCTGCCCGTTTTCGCCGATGCGGGTCGGCGTCCCTAGCACGCGGAGGACCGGCTCGATGCGCGCATAGGCGTCCTCGTCGCCGCCGACCATGATCGTCAGGGTTCCGCTCTTGACCTGGGGAACGCTGCCCGATACCGGGGTGTCGAGCATCTGCGCTCCCCGTCCGTCGCTGCGCACCCGCGCGGCGAGCTCGCGGCTTGCGCGCGGGCTGATCGTGCTCAGATCCGCCCAGAGCTTGCCCTCGCTCAGCCCCGCCACGATGCCGTCGGGGCCGGACGCGACCGAATCGACGACGTCGTCGTTCGGCAACGAGGTCAGGACGACGTCGGTTGCCTCGGCGAGCGCACGGGGCGTATCCGCCCACCGGAGCCCCTGATCGACGAGCCACTGGGCAGCTGCGCGGTCGCGGTCCTCGCCGTAGACGGTGTAGCCGGCGGCCAGATAGCGGGCGGCCATGTTGCCTCCCATATTTCCGAGCCCAATGAAACCGATGCTCTGCATTGCTACTGCTCTCCTTTAATCGTGGTGATGTCTTCCTGCGACAGCTCGAGATTCGCTGCGTCGATCAGCGGGTCGACCTGATCGGGCGAGCGGAACCCGACGATCGCGCCGTCGACCGCCGGGTTGCGAAGCGTCCAGGCGATCGCGACCGCGCCGGGCACCGTGTCGTGGCCCTCGGCGACGACCCCGAGGCGTTCGACAAGGTCGAGGTTTTGCGATAGCTGCGGCTCGCGGAACCGTTCGTCGTGCCTGCGCCAGTCGTCGTCGGGGAGCGCCGCGATCCGTTCGCGGGTCATCGCCCCGGTCAACAGCCCCGAGCCCATCGGCGAATAAACGATCACGCCGCTCCGGTTCCGCTCGCAGAAAGGGAGGATCTCGCGTTCGACCTCGCGCTCGATCAGCGAGTACTGCGGCTGGAGTGTCTCGATCGGCGCGATCTGCTGGATCCGGCGCAACTGCTCGATATCGAAGTTCGAGACCCCGATGTGGCGGACCAGTCCCTGATCCTTGAGCTCGGCGAACGCCGACCATCCCTCCTCGATGTCCACGTCGGGAATCGGCCAGTGGATCTGGTAGAGGTCGATCGCGTCAACCCCGAGCCGCTCGAGGCTGGCGTGGGCCTCGCGCAGGATCGAGTCGCGCTTGAGGCTGTGAACGACCCGACGGTCGGGACCTTCCAGCAGCGATGCCTTGGTGAACACGTACGGTCTTTCGGAAACACCCTGGAGCGCCCGCCCGACGATCTCCTCGGAATGACCGAATCCATAGGCGGCGGCGGTGTCGATCCAGTTGATTCCTAGCTCGAGCGCGTGCTGGATCGCCGCGATCGACTGATCGTCCTGCTGGGGGCCCCAGCCGAACTCCCAGCCTCCGCCGCCGATCGCCCACGCGCCGAATCCGACGCGAGTGATCTCGAGGCCGGTCTGACCAAGCTGCGTGGTTTTCAATTGCGTTGTCTGCATGGTGACTCCTTTTAGCGGGAGATAGGTTGCGGTTGCGTGGATGCGCGACGGCCGGGACCGCCGATGAGCGCCGGAGTCGCGGCGAGGATTCCGAGCGCGAGCAGCCCGGAGAAGACGAGTAGGCTGACGCGCGTCGACGCGATCTGGGTGAGCGCCCCCAGGCCGATCACCGGGCCGGCAAGCCCGACGTAGGCGGCGAGGAAGAACCCCGCGACCGCTTCGGCGCGGCGCCCGGGGAGCGAGATCTCGGTCACGGTCTCGATCGCCCCTTTGAACATCAGACCCGCCCCGACGCCGGCGACCAGATCGCCGGCGAGGAAGACCCCGATGCTCGGTGACGGCACCCACAGAGCTAGCGTCAGCAGCCCGACGCCTACGAGTAGCGCCGGGATCGCGGCGGCAAGAAGCTGTTGCGGCTCGCGCGATCCGGCCAGCGTCTGCGCCAGCGCGGCGGTGCCGAACAGCGCGAATGACACGGCGCCGGCGAGCGCGTGTGAGGGCTCGTGCAGCGTCCCGGCGAGGAAGCTCGGCGCGAGCGAGGTGATCAGCCCGAAGATCGCGAACGTGATCGCCACCGCGGTCGCCGCGGCAAAGAATCGACTCCGTGACCGCGGCGGTACGGATATACGTTGGGGGCGATACCGTGGCCGCGGCGAAGGGGCGGTGCGCGTTTCGGGAGCGAGAGCGATCGCGACCAGACCGATCACGAGAGCGCCTACGAGCGCAAGGAACGGAACGGTGAGGGCGTGGCCGACCCATTGCGCCAGAGCGCCCGCGATCAGCCCTCCCAGACCGAGCCCGCCCAGGTTCGCGGCGGTGCTGACGACCTGGGCTCGGTGGCCGCCGGCACGCGGCCGGCGCGCGGCATCGAGTTCGCCCAGCCATACCGTCGCTGTGGCCGTCGCTGCCCCTACCCCGAGGCCGCTCAAGACGCGCGCGACGAGCAGCCCGGGGAGCGCCGGCCACGCCACGAACACCAGCCCGGCCGCCACGTTCAGCGCCAGCGCCGGAACCAGCAGCCGGCGGCGGCCGTAGGTGTCGGACAGGTGACCGGCGAGGATCAAGCTGACTGCGACGGCAACCGCATAGGCGGCGAACGCGACCGTGATCGTCAGCGACGAGAAGCCGTCGCGGTGCGCAAACGATGACCACAGCGGCGTCGGCACGGTGGTGAACGCCATCAGCGCCGTGAACGCGAAGGCGACTCCCCAGAAGCCGAAGTCATAACGGAGGGTGTCTGAGTTGGTGTTTTTCAGTGCAGACATGGGACGCCTTTCAGTGACGCTGATTCGCTTGACGTGACGCCTATCGCACTGCGATCGGCTTGCTGCGGGGCAACGCCGCGAGGACGTCGTCGTCGAGGTTGAGATGGGCTTTGACGAGCTCCGGTGGCAGGACCCCCATCCACTGGCTCAGTGACACGTCGGCGTAGTGGTCGGAGCGGAACATCTCCAGAAACGTGAGCGTCTCCTCGCCGGTGTTCTCGACGTAGTGGCCCATCGCGAACGGGACGTATCCGACGTCACCCGCCTGATAGTCGAACGTACGCGCCTTGCCACCGGACGCGAACACGGTCATCCGGCCCTGGCCCGAGAGGTAGTACTGCCACTCGTCGCTGTTGGGGTGCCAGTGCAGCTCTCGCATTCCGCCCGGCTCGATGCCGACCAGCGCCGCCGCGACTCGCTCGGAGACGGTGAAGTTGCGCGAGTCGGTGATCCGCACCTGGCCGCCAGGGGCCTTGGTCGGCTCCTGCGCGTGCATGTGCCAGGTGTAGGCGCGCGGGGGCTCGGTCGCCGGGTAGGGTGGCGCGTCGTCGCTCAGAGCCGGCGGGGCCTGTCCGGCGAACATGTACCGCGTGTGCGCGATGTCGGTCGGCAGGTTGTCAAACGCCGACTCGCTGACCGCGAAGTTTTTCGCGAGCACCTCGCGCGGGGTATGGTTGAACCAATCGGTGATCAGGAACGTCTCGTTCTCCGAGAAGTCCCCGCTGTCGAACACGAGTAGGAACTCAGCTCCGTTTTCGAGTGCCTGGATCGAGTGCGGCAGCCCCGCGGGGAAATACCAGAGGTCGCCGACGCCGACGTCGTCGATGAACAGCCGGCCTTCCTCGTCCAGCACGCTGACGCGGCACTCGCCGGCGATCATGTAGGCCCACTCGGCTTCTTTGTGCCAGTGAAGCTCGCGGATACCGCCGGGGGTCAGCCTCATGTTGACCCCGGCCAGCTCGGTGGCGATCGGGAGCTCGCGCGTGGTGATCTCCCGCGCCCACCCGCCGCTCAGCACCCGGTCGTGGGCCGCCGCGTACGAAAACTTGAGATTCGGGACGGTGCCCGCGTCGGTCGTCGGCGCGATCAGGGCGTCGGGGTTCTGCCGCTCAACGGCGACGTTGCGCGGTCCCAGGATCGTCGCGCCGCGGCCGTCGCTGATGGGCTGGGGATCGGTGGGAATGGCGGACACGGAGTGCCTTCCTTTCGGTGGGTTCGAGGACCACGCACAGCCTGTCTCCGATCCGCCGTCCGGACAACACGGCCAGTGCCCATCGTCTGTTGGGGATAGCCGCCATTGGCGGTGGCGGCTCACCCGAACGACGGGCCGTCATCTTCACCGGGTCTGGAGGAACCGGATCACTGCGAGGACGCGTCGGTGGTCCTCGCCCGTCTCCGGGATGCGCAGCTTCATGAAGATGCTGTGGACGTGCTTCTCGACGGTCGACTCGGTGACCCACAGCTGCTTCGCGATGCCAGCGTTGGATCGTCCCTCGGCCATCAACGCCAGCACTTCGCGCTCGCGCGCGGAGAGATCCTGGAGCGGATCTTCGGCGCGACGAGCGGCGACCAGCTGCTGGATCAGGACGGGATCGACAACCGCCGCGCCGTCGATGATCCGCCGGAGTGTCCCGATGAACTCGTCGACGTCGGTGACGCGGCTCTTCAGCAGGTAGCCGCTCCGTTCGCCGCACGCGAGCAGATCGGTCGCCTGCTCCACTTCGGCGTGGGCGGACAGCACGACGACCGCCGTCTCTGGCATCTCTGCGCGGATCGTGCGGGCGGCATCGAGCCCCTCCGTCGTGTGGGTTGGCGGCATGCGGATGTCGAGGATCACGAGGTCCGGGCGGTGACGATGGGCGAGCGCGAGCAGCGCGGAGGCGTTGCCCGCCTGGTCGATGACCTCGAAGCCCTCGTCAGCCAGCAGCCGGGCCAGACCCTCGCGAAGGAGAACGTCGTCCTCGGCGATCAGGACGCCAGGCACCTCAGCGGTCATGCGCGGATTATCGATGGTGGCGCCCGGAGCGACGGTTCGGCCACACGTCGAAGACTGTGGCTAACCCCAATCCGATCGCTGGTTCGCGTTCGTATCGTTCTGACTCATGGCGATACGGTGCCTCATAGTCGACGACAGCCCGCGATTCGCGCAGACCGCCCGTGAGGTGCTGCAGGAAGAGGGGATTGACGTCCTGGCCGTCGCGGCCGGCGGCGAGGAAGCGATCCGAATCGCTCGTGAGCAGCGTCCGGATCTCGCGCTGGTCGACATCGACCTCGGTGCCGAGAATGGCCTGGCCGTTGCTCAGCGCCTCCACGCCGCCGAGCACGGTCCGCTTGCCAGGGCCGTGATTCTCATCTCCACCCACGCCGAGCAGGAGTTCGCCGAGTTGATCGCCGCGAGCCCCGCCGTCGGCTTTCTGGCGAAGGCGGACCTGAGCGCGGAGGCGATCGAGGCGCTCCTCAGCCGCCGCGAACGGGCCCAGACCCATTGAGTTAGCCTCCGCCCGTGGGCGCACGTGTCCGCAGCCGGAAGGCGTATCCGATCGCCGCCGCTGCCGTGGCGTTCGCCGCGGGCGCAGCCGTGTTCGGCGGGATGGCGGTGGCGGTCCCCCTGCGCGGGGAGACCGTGCTCGTCGTTCTGTGGTGCGTCCTGTGCGCGGTCGGCGTCGGCATCGCAGCATGGCGACTAGGGCCGCTCTTCGGCGTTCCGTTGGCGCTCGCCGCTGCCGTCGCGATCGATTCGTTCTACATCCCGCCCTATCGGTCGTTCGATTCTCAAGACTGGGTGAACTATCTCGTGACCGCGATGTACATCGCGATCGGCGTGTTCGTCGGCGCGATCCTCGATGTGACTCGTCACCGCGCAGCGACCTCGGAGACCGCACGCAGCAAGTTGGCCGAGGAGCAGGCGGCGCTGCGGCGCGTGGCCACACTGATCGCCCAGGGCGGCCCGCCCGAGGAGGTGTTCGCCGCGCTCGCCGCAGAGATGCGCGACCTCGTCGGGGCCGACGTGACGCGCATTATTTGCTTCGAACCCGGCGGTACCGCAACTCTCGTCGGCGGGACCGGCGCCGACGACCGGCCGCGCCCGCTCGGACCGGTCGAGCCCGGTCTCGCGACCGCCGAGGTGTTGCGGACCGGACGGACCGCACGGATCGACGACGACAGGGGAGTCTCGTCGGAGGTGGCGACGCGCTGGCTCGGTACCGCTGCCTCCTTCCGATCGGCGGTCGCGAGTCCGGTGAAAGTCGCCGGCAGTCTGTGGGGGACGATCGTGGCCATCTCGCTGGACGGGCCGCTGCCTCAGGAGTCCGAGCGACGTATGGCCGAGTTCACCGAACTGCTCGCGATCGCGATCGCCAACGTATCCAGCGGCGCCGAGCTGGCGGCCTCCCGGGCGCGAGTCGTGGTGGCCGGCGACCAGGCCCGACGCCGGTTCGAACGAAACCTCCACGACGGCGTTCAGCAGCGCCTCGTCTCGCTCGCGCTGCGTTTGCGGAGAATCGAGCGACGCCTTCCGGGCGAGCAGCCCGAGCTCAAGGCGGCACTATCGGAGACCGTCCAGGAGTTGAACGAGGCCACCGACGAGGTGCGCGAGGTCGCCCAGGGGATCCACCCCGCGATCCTCACGCAGGGCGGCCTGGCGCCGGCGCTCCGGACCCTCGCGCTTCGCTCATCGATTCCCGTCGAGGTGGTCGTCGAGCGCGAGGAGCGGCTGCCCGAGCCCGTCGAGGTGGCCGTCTATTACGTCGCGGCCGAGGCGCTGACGAACGCGGCCAAGCATGCCACCGCTTCGCGCGCCTGGGTGACGCTCGAGCGCCAGGGCGGACTCGTGCGGTTGCGGGTCAGCGACGACGGTGTTGGTGGTGCCGACCCGTCCACCGGCAGCGGTCTAACCGGGGTTCGCGACCGGATCGAAGCACTCGGCGGCTCACTCGCGGTCCGCAGCCCGCGCGGCCAGGGCACTGTGTTGGACGTCGCGCTCCCGCTCGCGGCCGCGGCGGGGCAGCCCGAAGCTTCGGGTTAGCCCCCACCCGCGTCTGCGGCTCGCCGTGATGGCGCGACGCCCGTGCGATGAGAGTCTGGACCCGTGCTCTCGTCGCCGACCTCGATCGACCCTCATCGCGTCCGCGACGCGCTTCTCGTGGCGCTCGCGCTGGCGGCGGGTTCCGTCGACGCGCTGGCTTGGCTCGCGCTCGGGAAAGTGTTCTCCGCCTTCATGACCGGCAACGTGGTTTTCATCGCGGTCGGGTTGTGCTCGCACGATTCCGGGCTGGCCCTGCACGCGGCGATCGCCGTTTGCGCCTTCGGAGCGGGCGCCTTCGCAACCGCCAGGTTGCTGCCTCGCGAGGCTCCGGCCGTGCTCTGGCCCGCTCGAGTCACGCTCGGTCTGCTCGGAACCGCGTTCGTGCAACTCGCGTTCTGGACGGTCTGGGTTGCGGTTGGAGGTGACGCCGGCTCGATCCTCACGGTGGTGTTGCTTGCGATCTCGGCGCTCGCGATGGGCGTCCAGACGGCAACGGCGGTCGCTCTCGGCGTGCACGCAGTCTTCACAACAGCCGCGACCGCCACCTGGACCGTGCTGGCGGGCGATGCCGCGCACTGGTCGGGAACGCGGGTCGAGCGGCGCCGGCTGGCGATGCTGCTGGGCGGGACGCTGAGTGGCGCTCTCCTCGGCGCGCTTCTGCTCGCACACGCGCGGCTGTGGATGCCGTTGCTGCCCGCGCTCCTGACCGCCGTGGTCGCCGTGGTGGCGCGACACAGCGTCGAGGGGTGTACGGACCCAACGCGAACGACCGTGTCGTCCGCGCCTCACCCACTGAACCGAGCGTTCGGACGTACGTCGAGCGACCGCGAGGCGATTTCCCATGGACGCTGAGCCACATCCCGTACCGGTTCGTCCGCTGGCGGCATTCTCGGTCCCGAACTACCGCCGGTTCGTGATCGGACAGTCCGTCAGCCTGGTCGGAAGCTGGACCGAGACCGTCGCGCAGGCCCTGCTGGTGCTGCAACTCACGCACTCCGGGCTCTGGCTGGGTCTCGCCACGGCGGCCCGCTACCTGCCGGTGCTGCTGTTCACGCCCTATGCCGGACTGATCGTCGACCGAGTTGACAAGCGCACCGTGCTGCTCATCACACAAGCGTCGCTCGCCACGGTGTCACTCATCCTCGGCGCGCTCGTCCTGCTCGGCGCGATCGAACTGTGGATGGTGTTCGCGGTCGCGCTCGTGTTTGGCTCACTCACCGCGCTCGACAACCCGGCGCGAATGGCCTTCATCCCGGAGATGGTTGGGCCGCAGTTGATCCGCAACGCCGTCACGCTCAACAGCACGTTCGTCAACGTCGGCCGCGCCGTCGGCCCAGTGGTCGCGGCAGCGCTGGTCGCCGGAGTCGGGATCGGCTGGTGTTTTGTTGCCAATGGGGTCAGCTTCGCCGGCGTGTTGATCGCCCTTCTGACCTTGGACACATCACGGCTGACCAGGGGCGATCGCGTCGCGTATCGCGCTCACCAGCTGCGCGAGGGCCTGGCTTACGCACGCAGGGTCCCCGAGATCCTGGCTCCCCTCTGCATGATGGCGTTGATCGGGACGTTCACCTACGAGCTCGAGGTCAGCCTTCCGCTGTTCGCCCGCGGGCCGCTGGCCGGGGGGGCCACCACCTACAGCTGGCTGATGGGGGCGTTCGGCCTCGGCTCGGTGCTGGGAGGGGTCTACAGCACGCGCCACGCGCAAACGGGCGTACCACGGATGATCCGCGCCGCGGTGCTCTACATGCTCGCGATGGTCGCGACCGCCTTCACCGCCAGTGTTGTCGCGGCCGTGCTCCTGCTCCTCGTGGTCGGCTTCGCAAGCATCACCTTCCTGACCACCGGTAACAGCACGATTCAGATCGCTGCCCCGCCGGCATACCGGGGTCGGGTGACGGCGCTGTGGTCGACGGCGTTTGTCGGGAGTACACCGATCGGCGCAACGATCATTGGTGCGATCGGAGCCAACAGCCCGCGTCTTGCGCTTGCCGTGGGCGGTGCCGCCTGCGGCGCGGCGGCAATCGCCGGCTTCGTCATCCTCGCCCACTCCCGAACCGGCACCCGTCTCATTCCCCGACCCGGCCGCGGATGAACAGCGCTTAGGCGGACTTGAGCTCACTGGCCCGTATCGGTCCGAGCGTGCGGCGAAGGATCAGGTAGGCGATCGTCCCGCCTGTCAGCGGTACGAGCAGTCCGATCGCCTGGTGGAGCAGAACGGCGGCGACGGCCGGGTTGTGGTCGACCCCGTAGACGATGAGC
Source organism: uncultured Solirubrobacterales bacterium (assembly GCA_963783415.1). GTDB lineage: Bacteria > Actinomycetota > Thermoleophilia > Solirubrobacterales > Solirubrobacteraceae > Palsa-465. The sequence continues at coordinate 70,348 of CAWANN010000017.1, read as the reverse complement.
ATGCCTGCGATGCCGCCGATCGTCCCGATGCTGGCGGGCAGAGGAAGCGATCCACCGAGCGCGCCGATCACGTAGGCCATCATGACGACGGCAAAACCGGGAACGGGGTGGGCGTGAATCGCCAAGAAGGCGCTCCAGAGGACGAGCACCTCGAATCCAAAATAGGCGACCGCCCCGAGCACGCTCTTCCAACCGCCGCGGTGAAACAGGGCCCGCGTGTCGGCGACGGCGTCCGCGAGCGTGGTGATCGAAGTGGCGATCTTGGGGTGCCGCGGCTTTAGTCGCCCGGCGTACGCGCTCGCTCGCCGGGCCAGCAACAGCGCGGCGGCGATCGCGATCGCCGCCACCGCCGCCGGTAGGAGTGTCAGCAGGAGGTTGTCCTCGCCGGGGAACAGACCGGTCGCGAGCCCGAGGCCGAACACGATCAACCCGAACGCACTGACGGCGGTGTTGAGGAAGCTGAGGTTGAACTGACGCTCGGCGATCTGCTTCGGCGGCATCCCGAAGCGATGCAGAAACCAGGCTCCCACTCCCATCCCCCCGAGCGAGCCGCCCGGAACGAGCAGGCCGCCTCCCAGCTGTGCCCAGGCGACACGCTGGTCCGTCCGGCGGCTTCGCCCTTCGCGTTCCAGCACATGCTCTGGGTCAACGACCCCTCGCCAAGCGATGACAAACCCCGTCTCGGACACCGCCTCGATCGCGATCGCCCCGACGACCCATTCCCAGGAGACGTGCTCGAGGCTATGCAGCGCCTCCTCGAGCGTCGGAATCAGCCTGAGCACCAGGTACGCGGCGATCAGGTACCCCACGAGCTTCAGAGCCGATTTCTGCAAATGCTTCTTCGCGTCGCTCAGGGCGAGCCGGTTATGCCGCGCTGGTGCGGACGCTGGCTGAGACGAGTCGACGGCCGTGGCCGGAGGGCGATCAGCCATCACGGGCTCACCGGGCGACGCCGACGCTCGCGTTGTCGCGATGGTTCGGGCTCCGGTGACCGAACCGCACGCCGCTTCGCCCGCCGACCGTCCAGCTCCGCTCGAGCGTCCCATGACAACGCTGCTCAAGCGCGGTCATAGGCGGCAGTCTCCCAAACGGGCCGGTACGGAGGATTCGACCGCGAGCCGTTGAAACTGACGGCGACCCCGGAAGTCATTCTCCGGGCGGAAAGGAAGCGCGATGAGAGGTCTCGGTCGGGTGGTCTTTGTGGCGGTCCTGCTACTGATGGCGGGGACGCTCAACATCGTCTATGGAATTGCGGCGGTGAGCAACGCTCATTTCTTCGACGGCACGCAATACGCGTTCTCGAGTCTTCACACCTGGGGTTGGATCGGGATCATCGTCGGGATCATCCAGCTCACGGGCGGAGTCTCGTTGTTGGGCGGCGGAGGGTACGGTCGCTTCATCGGAATCTTCGCGGCGACGCTCGGGGCGATCGAGTCTTTGTTCGCGATCGGCGGCCCGCACCCGTGGTGGGCACTCGGGATCTTCGTCGTCAGCCTGTGGGTCCTCCACGGCCTGATCGTCTATAGCGAGGACTTCGCGGCCCAGGCCTAACCGGTCGCAGCCGCCCACCTCGATCGCACGCCTGCGGTCGCGTCCACCAAGAGCATCAGGTGCGCGCATCGCGCACACGGTCGGTTCCGCCGTCGGCTGCGATTGACGGTCGCCGGCCCGATGCCGATGCCGAGAACGGCAGGAATCCAGAGTTCGATCACGCGATAGAGCAGGACCGCTGCGGTCGCGGTGAGTGCGGGCCGAGCCTCACCAAGCCGCGTCTCAGCCGGTGAGACGAGACATCGCTCGGGAGCGGCTCGGGATCCGCGACAAGGGACGCGCCGCTCCTCTCGGCGATTACGGCCAGGTCCGCTTCCCGCATGCCCCCATGCGGCGACCCCTCGTCCACTGGTGGCGTGTCGGTGAGCACCGCACCGACCTCATCACCAATGGCGCGCCCTGGGCGATCAGTTCGCCAGGGTGCCGTCGAAGTCGATCGTGGCGTGTGTGCCGTCGCAGAACGGCTTGTTCGAGGATCCTCCGCATCGGCACATCGACATGGGATCGGGATGCTCGATGACCCGACCGTCGACGTCGGTGAGCGTCACCGGGCCGGAAACGATGTACGGGCCGTTTTCGCTGGGGGTGATGTTGGCATCGGGCATGTCGTGACCTCTCTCAGTAGATCTTGATGGTCTTGGACAGGGGGAGCTGGCGGATGCGGGTGCCGGTCAGGGCGGCGATCGCATTCGCGAGCGCCGGCGCGACGGACGGGACGCTGACCTCGCCGACGCCGGTCGGCGACTCCGTTGACTCGATCAGGTGCACTTCGATCTGGGGGACCGAGCGCATGCGCACGATCGGGTAACGGTCGAAGTTCTGGGTCACGATCTCGCCACCGTCGCCGAGCACTACCTCACCCCACGCCGCGGCGCTGAGCCCGAACAGGAGGCCGCCTTCGACCTGAGCGCGGACCAGGTCCGGGTTGATCGTGATGCCGGAGTCGAGCACGAACACGATGCGATCGACGTGCACACGCTCGCGAGCATCGAGAGATATCTCGGTCACATTGGCACTGTGGCTGAGGAAGCTCGAGCACGTGATCCCGCGGGCGCGACCTTCCGGCGGTGGCGTCGTCCACCCAGCGATGTCCGCTGCGCGCTCGAGCGCGCGCATGGTGCGTGGGTTGTCCGCGAGCAGCTCTCGTCGCAGATCGACGGGGTCGCGACCGGCCGCACGTGCGAGCTCGTCGATCGCCGACTCCCGCGCGAACTCGGTGTGCGAATTCCCGACCGAGCGCCACACCATCGTCGGGACGCCGGACTTGAAGTTCGTCGACTCGAGCTTGAAGTTCTGAAACGCGTACGGAGGGTCGGCAGCGCCGGTCGTCGTGAAGAAGTCGACTCCGTTCGTGAACATCACATCCCGCACGAACGGCAGGTTCACTGACGTCGGTTCGGCGACGATCTGCTGGTGGTAGGCGGTGAGCCGTCCGTTCGAGTCGGCTGCGGCCCGCACGCGGTGCACCGCCATCGCCCGGTAGCGGCCGCTCTTGAAATCCTCCTCGCGCAGCGACTGGAGCTTGATCGGATGCTTCCAGTCGAGAGCACGGGCAACCTGCACGGCCTCGGCGATGGGGTCGCGCCCCGAGCTCGAGTGCAGCCCGAACGAGCCCCCGGCGAACGTGACGTTGACCTCGACCTGGTCCTTGTCGATCCCGGCCGCCTCGGAGGCCGACATCCGCGCGTACTCGGGCGATTCGGTGCTCGCCCACACTTCGAGCACTCCGTCCTCGCGCATCCGACACGCCGCGTTGTTTGGCTCCATCGCGGCGTGGGCGACGTATGGAAGCGCGTACGTCTCGTCGACAACCGTCGGCGCGCCTGCGAGCACCGCGTCGGCGTTGCCGACGTCGAGCGCGACCACCGCGCCCTCGCCCGATCCCAGCAAGCGTACGTGCTCGGCCAGCAGCTCGGCGGAGCTGCGCCGCTCGGCGTCAGCGTCATCCCACTCCACGGTCAAGGCACGGAGCCCTCGCTGCGCGTCCGCGACGCTCTCCGCAACCACGGCGACCCCCTCCTCTACTTTCACCACCGCCGTGACGCCGGGCTCGGACAGCGCCGCCTTGTCGTCCACGGATGCGACCCTCGAGCCGAACCGCGGCGGGTGCAGAACCACCGCGGTCAGCATCCCAGGCACGCTCACGTCGATCGTGAAGCGAGTGGTGCCGAGGATCTTCGGCACGGAGTCCACGCGCAGACGTGCGCCCCCGATCAGCGTGTAGTCGGACGCCTCCTTTGGCTTGACGCCCTCGGGAACCGGCAGCCGCTCCGCACGCGCGGCAAGCTGCGCGAACGTCGCCTCCCTGCCGCTCGCGTGGTGTACGACGCCGCGTTCGAATGAGACCTCGTCGGCGGGCACGCCCCAAAGCTCCGCCGCTGCGGCCCCGAGCCGGGCTCGCGCCTGTGCGGCCACCAACCGGTAACGGGCCCAGAAGGTCTTCGTCGAGTTCGAACCGCCGGTGATCTGCAACGCGCCGCCGGAGTCAGGATTGCCGTACACATCTTTCGGCGGCCCTCCCCCATTGGCCGCGTTGACGACCACGACCGAATCGAAATCGGCATCGAGCTCTTCGGCGACAATCGTCGCGAGTCCTGTGTGGATTCCCTGGCCCATCTCGATCTGGCTCGAGTATGCGACGATCGTCCCGTCCTCATGGATCCGGATGTACGGATGGACCGGATCCGCCATCTCATCTGACGACAGCCGACGCAGCTCGAGGTCGGGCCGAGCGACAAGCGGTGCCGGATCATCGCCGGCCGCGAGTGTGCCGGCGGCCGTCTGAATGGCCGCCCGGATCCGCGGATAGGTCCCGCAGCGGCACAGGTTTCCGCTCATCCGCTCGTCGATCTTCGCGTCGTCCGGGGCAGGATCTGCCTCTAGCAGCGACACCGCGGCCAGCATCTGACCGGGCTGGCAGTACCCGCATTGCACGACGTTGCCGCGGTGCCAGGCATCGCGGACCGCGTCGACCACCGGCCCCTTCGCGCCCTCGATCGTCGTGATCGACTTCTCGACGGCCCGCTCCGTCGCGGTCTGGCATGACTTCGTGTTGCGTCCGTCGATGATCACCGTGCACGCAGCGCAGAAGCCGGCTCCGCAGCCGAACTTCGTCCCCGGCAGACCGAGAACGTCCCGAAGCACCCACAGCAGCGGCGTCTTCGCGTGCCGATCCTCGACCTCGACCTCAGCGCCGTTCACGACAAGCTTCATCTCGACCTCCCCGGGGCGGGAACCTGCGCGCCTGTTCCATGAGTCGGAGGCTCGCGCCGACCCAGGTGAGGTGTCCTCACCGGATGATGGTGATTAGCTCACACACCCCGGGCTTGTACACGATCCGGACAAGTGGCCGGCTCGGAGCCACCGCCCGGCGCTGGCGGCCGTTCGGCGATGTTCAGGAGCGGGCCGGTTGAGAGGAGCCGCAGCTCGCGTGCTCGTTCCACGGCGGACGAGCGATCACGAGCGCCGAGCTTGGAGTAGATGTTGCGGATGTGAGTGTTGACCGTGTTGACGGATACGCCGCGCTCTTGCGCGATCTCGGGCCGTGTCAGGTTGGTCGGCAGATACCGGAGCACGCGGAGTTCGCTTGGGCTGAGTTCGTCCGGTTGGGATGGCCTATCTCGATCGATACTCAGCACCGGCTCGAATCTCAGCACGTCAACGATGTCGGCGAGGAGGGCGCGGTGGGCCGTTTCGTGACGCGGTAGCGCGTCGAGGAGCTCCGCGGCCTGGGTCATTGCAAAGGGGAAGATCAGCCGGTCTGGCTCGGCGGCCGCGAGCGCTGCCTCGGCTGAGCCAGCCGCCGCGTTTCGGTCTCTCAACTCGAGGTGCGCCAGGCCGGCGAGCAGATGCGATTCGACGAGCGTGAACGCGGGGACGATCGGCGGCGTCACGTCCAGAACCTCCCGGAGCACCTCGAGCGCCGCACCGGGGTCCCCCTCCGCCATGCTGATCACTGCGTGCGCGTTGTAGATCTCACCCATCCGCTCGGGTTCGGCGGAGAACCCCGACAGCGTCGCACGCGCGTCACCCGTCCTCCTGAGGCGAGCCTGCGTGCCCGCGAGCCATCCGGTGATCCGCGATGCGAGAGCGTGCACGCCGGTGAGCTGGGATTCCGCCCGCGCTGCCGCCGCGAATGCTTGTAGCGCCGCTTCATGCTGCGCGCGCCCGGCGTGCAGCATGCCGGTAACCGTGTGCAGAAGCACCGACGCGGGTGGCTCAATCTGTGCCTCTGCGACGTCCCACGCGCGGCGTAGCCAGTCCTCTCCCTCGTCGAACTCACCGATCCAGATCGCCATCCCGCCGGCCACGGCGAGTCCGGGCGCGAGTATCGGCCGATTCTCTAAGCCATGACGCTCGGCCAGAGCTACCGCCTGACGGCTGCGCTTCCGTGCGATCGCGACCGAGACCCGCCGTGACGGAAATCCTAGAAACGCGCGGCACGCGACCTCCACGTACGGTCGGCCGATCGTTCGGGCAAGTGCCGCTCCCTCCAGAAGGTGCCGCTCGGCATCGGCGAGACGCCCGGACCATGTCTCCACGATCCCGAGATTCAGTAGCGCCACTGCCCGCAGCTCACTACCCACCGCAAGTTGTTCGTCCGAGTCGTTTGAGATCGAGGCCTCCAGGCGGTTCACTTGCTCGATTACGTCCGTGAACTGACCGCTGCGCCGCGCTAGCGCCATGCGAAGCGACGCGATTGCCACCGCGAGGCGACGCCGGCGAGCCGTCGGGGCGCTCTGGAGGTGGGACTCGGCGAGCGCCAGCTGAGCAGCCGCGTCGTCCAGCCGTCCGTGGTTCAGCTCAGCGGCTGCGTGAGCTAGCGCCAGATCAGGGTGATCGGCTGATGCCCCGTCAGGAAACGCCTGCAGAACGGCATCGATCCTTCCCGCTTGCCCGTCTAGCACCCACCTGAACGAGTGGTCGCCGACCAGCCGGGCCGCATCGGGCCAGTCGCCGGCCGCGAGCGTGTGCCGCACCGCCTCGACAACCTCCCCGTGGTCGGCGAACCACCGAGCGGCCCTGCGGTGGAGGTCGGGAACCTCGGCGGCAAATCGTCGGCGGAGCTCGAGGCGCAGGAAATCCGCCAGGAGCTGGTGATAGCGAAACCACGTGCGCTCGGCGTCGAGAGACACGACGAACGCGTTCGCGTCCTCCAGATCCAGCAGCATCTGCTCCGAGCCCGAGCGCCCGACCAGCTGGTCGGCGAGTTCACCGTTCACCCGATCTACGAGCGAAGTTCGCAACAACCTGTTCTGAACCTCGCTCGGTTGACGCTCGAGCATCTCGGCCATCAGGTACTCCCCAATCGCCCTGTCCGTGCCCGAGAACTCAGCCACGAACCGTTCCGGATCGGGGTGACCGCTGAGCGAGATCACCGCCAAGCGCAGGCCGGCCGCCCAACCCTCCGTGCGCTCGTACAACGCCGTAACCCCGCCGTCGGACAAGCGGATCCCCGACGCAGCCAGCAGCGCGCGCGTCTCGCTCTCGGTGAACCGTAGATCGCCCGCTCGGATCTCGGCGACCTCGTCGGCAAGCCTCAGCTGGTGCAGACTGATCGCTGGATCCCGGCGAGACGACAACACCAGGCGCGCCGAGCTCGGCAGAGCTGCGAGCAACCGCTCGAGTTGCGCGAGGGCGTCCGCCGACTTGAGCTCGTGGAGATCGTCGATGATCAGCACGACCGGTTCAAGTTGCTCGGCGAGCTCCGACACGACCGTGTCGGGCAGCTGATCGGCGCCAACCGTAGCGGCCGCCGCATGCTGCGCCTCAGGATCGATCAGGCGTGACGAGCGGCGGATCCCGGCGAGCACCGCGGACCAGAATTGCTGCGCATCCCGTTGGTCCCGTTTCACGGACACGAACGCGACTCGATGAAGGTCGGTCGAGCGATCGGCCCACGCGCGCAAGAGCGACGTCTTGCCACTTCCGGGCGGCGCCGAGACGACCGTTACCTGCCTGCCGACCGCGCGATCCAGCTGCCCGAGGAGGTCTGCGCGGACGAGCAGGCGACGTGCCGCCGAAATGTCTCGTCGTGGGCTCGCCCGCCCCAGGTGCCGCTCGGGCTGCGTTGTCGTCAAGCTGGTCACGCTGTCGAACCGGTCGGCTGCTCCGATGAGGTTAGTCAATCAATCGCCTGTTTGACCACGGTTTGAACTATTGCCCTCCTCTCGCCCTCGCGCGCCACACCGAACGATGGAATCCCGGTCACGCAAGTGTGGCGTCATTTACGAGCGTTCGAATCCTTGAATCCTTAGTCATCCTCCGACCGCAGCCGATCGCGAGCTGACCGGCTTGCATGCCTGGGAGCTGCCCAATCACCGGAATCCGGCGAGGACACCTCATCCGCCCGACGGCGAGGATCCGGTCGCTGCGCCCCCGCGGCATCCAGGTCGCGTTGCTAATCGTCGACGCCGGCATCCGCCGCTCGACGGGTCCACACGTGCCGGCGTCTCGCCCGAGGCGCTGGCGTGCCCGCGCAGGATCGCTGATACCGTCCTCTTCCTCGCCAACCAGGACGCGCGCTCCGCGACACACGAAGCTCCAGCTCACCCAGCTCGCCGAGACCTGGACGGCCTGAGGCCCGAATCACCGTGATCCGGTGACGACGGCTCACCTGCCTGGCCGCGACAGTGATCGCAGCCGGCCTCCCGGCGTTGCCAAACGAACCCAACCGAAGGGAGATCCTCGGTGAGCACCGAGCAGCGAGAGACCCTCGACGCAATCCTGCGACAGTCGGCCTTTCCCGTCGACAGCGATGTCAACGAGCAGCGGCGACTGCTGCGCGAGTTGCTGTCCGCGCAGCCACTGCCCGCCGACGTAACGGTGATCGCCGGCGCGCTGGGCGGCGTCCCAACCGCCGAGATCACCGTCGACGGGATCGAACCTCGCCACGTCGTTCTTTACTTCCACGGCGGCGTGTACGTGATGGGGGACGCCTTCCTTGCTGCTGACCTGGCCTCGCAGGTCGGCCGGCGGACGCGCTCCAAGGTCACCTCCCTCGACTACCGGCTCGCGCCTGAGCACCCGTATCCAGCGGCGGTTGACGACGCTCTTGCGGCATATGAAGCCCTTCTGCACGACGGGATCGCCCCTTCGGACATCGCCTTCGCGGGAGAGTCCGCCGGCGGCGGCCTTGCCGTCGCCACCCTGGTCAACGCGCGCGATCACGGCCTGCCCTTGCCAGCCGCGGCCTTCGTCATGTCACCGTATGCCGATCTCACCTTGGCCGGGACGACCATGGAAACGAGGCGCGAGGTAGACCCGCTGCTCAGCCGGGAAGCCCTCCAAGCCCGAGTCCCCGACTACGTGTCGGGGCAAGACCCCGCACTTGGCCTCGTTAGCCCTGTATTCGCCGACCTGTCCGGTCTGCCGCCCCTGATCATCCAGGCCGGGAGTCACGAGGTTCTCCTCGACGACGCCGTCCGGCTCGCGCGGCAAGCCGCCATCGCCGACGTCGAGGTCACGCTCGACATCACCCCTGGGGTTCCCCATGTCTTCCAGGCGTATTACCCGATCCTTGATGAAGCGGCAGCGGCGCTGGATAGAGCCGGACAGCTCCTGTCGGCGCGCCTGGCCGGCGCAGGACGCATCACCGTATAAATCACCGGGATCTGGGGATGACGGGTCACCAGCACGCTGGCGACGATGCGCCTCGAGCCATCGACCCGAGGAGATGTCCATGTCCGATTTCGGCAACGGTAGCGCCGGTCGCGCCGACGTAGTCATCGTAGGAGGAGGTTCAGCGGGCTCCGTGCTCGCCGCCCGTCTAAGCGAAGATCCGACCCGCTCGGTCCTGCTGCTCGAGGCTGGGAGGGCCTACGGCGTCGATGGCTATCCGGATGACCTGCTTGACGCCGCGCGCGTGCCTGCCGCCCCCGAGCACGAGTGGGGCTTCACCGCGCGCGGTGGACCCGCAGCCCCGCAGATTGATGCTGCGCGCGCCAAGGTGCTAGGCGGCTGCTCGACCCACAACGCCACGGTCGCGATGCGCGCACGGCCGAGCGACATCGCCGATTGGCAACGTCATGGCCTTGACACCTGGACGATCGAGGATGTTGACGCGACCTACCAGGAGATGGAGAACACACCTGACGGGGATGACGCCTACCACGGGCGCACGGGACCGTTTCCGATCCGTCAGCTGAAGTACGACGATCTGACCACCTCGTTGCGCGGGTTCATCGACGCCAGCGTGGCCGAGGGGTTCCGGCATAGCACCGACTTCAACGGTCCGCATCCGAGCGGCGTGGGCGGCTACCCGGTCAACGTGATCGAAGGCGTGCGTCAGAACACCGGCCTGGTCTATCTCACCGAAGAGGTCCGCAACCGGCCCAATCTGAAGATCTCCGGGGATGTGCTCGTCGATCGCGTCCTCTTCAATCAGCGTCGAGCAGTAGGCGTGGTCACCGCAAGCGGCAGTGAAATCCCTGCGGGCGAGGTGATCCTCTCCGGGGGCTCATACGGGACCCCGGCGATCCTCTTACGCTCCGGTGTCGGCCCGGCCGCAGACCTGGACCGGCTTGGCATCGCTGTCGCGGCCGATCTGCCGGTCGGACAACACCTGCAGGACCAGCCCTTCTACTACAACGCGTATGCGTTGAAAACCGAAGCGCTCGACATGCGGCCAGCGGTCGGCGCGTTGCTGTGGACACAATCCAGCGAAGCCATCGGCGAGGAGCTGGACATCCACATCGCCGTGACGCACCTGATACCGCCCGAGTACAGCCCGACCGGCGGCGCAATCTCGCTCAGCGTTGCCGTCGTCAAGCCCGACTCTCGCGGGACCCTCACCCTACGTAGCCGCGATGCGCACGAGCAACCCGAGATCGACTGCAATTACCTGGCCGAGGCACGCGACGCGCGACGGATGCTCGAAGGGGTGAAGCTGGCCCGCAAGATCGGCCGCAATCCGGCGCTGGCTCAGCTCCTCGAACTCGAGATCTTGCCCGGCGACACCGTCGGGGATGACCAGCTCGCCGAGGTGATCGCGTCTAACCTGGCATCGTACGGTCACCCTGTCGCAACGGCGCCGATGGGCGGCCGCGGGGACCCGTGGGCAGTCGTGGACTCGCACGGCGCCGTCAAGGGGATCGATGGTCTTCGTGTCATCGACGCGTCGATCATGCCCGTCGTCACATCGGTAGCGCTGAACCCTACGACGATCATGATCGCCGAGCGGATCGCGAAGTCAGTCTACGCGCGCGGACCTGAGCCGAGTCCCCGCGGAGTCGAAGTGGCTGCCGCATAAAGGCCGTGACCGAAAGGAGCTACATGACCAACGAAGAGTTCGTCCGCCAGGCGTACGCGTTAGCCGAGGCCAAGGACCTTCCTGGATGGGTGGCCTGTTTCAACCCCGATGGAGTGTTCGTCGATGAATCGGTTGGAGTCACTTACCGCGGACCCAGCGAAGTTGGAAAGCCCGTCGAGAATTACGGCGCTGCGTTCTCCGACATGCATCGGGAGCTTTACGACGTGTACGTAACTGGCAGAAATGGTGACGTGGTCGTCGTGGAGCTTGCACTGCAGGGAACACACGACGGGCCGCTGTGGCTTCCCCAGGGGATCCTCCCGCCCACCGGCAACCGAATGGACGCCCCGTGCTGCGATGTCTTCCGGCTCGAGAACGGGAGGATCCAGCTGTTCGACTGTTACCCGTCGGGCACGGTGATCCTGGGCCAGCTGGGTGTGCTGGGCAACCTCGATTCCTTGCTGCAGCAGCACGCCACCGTGTAGTTACTGACGCGTCCCAACAAAGGAAGTCGATACCCCATGACTAGTGAAGCGATCCGCGACCCGCTCGCAGACCATCTCATCACACCGCAGAATTCTGCGTTTCTCTTGATCGACTGGCAGCCGACCCAGATCTCGACGGTTCGGTCGATGGACCGAGACCTGCTGCTCAGAAACGCGGTCTCCACCGTGAGGACCGTGAAAGCCTACGGCGTGCCGGTCGTGCATTCGACCGTGAACGTTGCTTCCGGACAACAGCAGCCAACCGTGCCCGAGCTCGCGGAGCTGGTACAGGACGACGATCCGCTCGATCGCACGACGATGAACTCGTGGGAAGACGCCGAGTTCGTCGCTGCGGTTCGGGCGACCGGCCGGCGGAAACTCATCCTGTGTGCGTTGTGGACCGAGATCTGTATGGCGTTCGTGGCCCTCGACGCCCTTCGGGAGGGATACGAGGTGTATCCCGTGGTCGATGCGATCGGCGGCACGTCGCTGGAGGCTCATCGCGCTGGGCTCGAGAGAACCGTCCGGGCCGGAGCGCAGCCGATTAGCTGGGTGTCCTTTGCCGGCGAGCTGCAGCGCGACTGGGCTCGTCTCCAGACAGTTCCGGAGCTCGTCGAGATCGTCCTGACCGACCGCCTGTTGAAGGAGTCAGACGAAGTCGAGGCCGCGGTATGACGTTTACCGTCGACCTCCACCATCACGTCATTCCCGCCTTCTACTGGCAGGCCTCGAACGAGGACGGGAATGCTGCAGGAGGCATCACCCCTCCGCGCTGGAGTCTCGATGGCGCGATCGCGTACCTCGACGAGGCCGGGATCGACGTCGCCGTGCCGTCGATCAGCACGCCCGGGGTGCACTTCGGCGACGATGCGGCGGCACGGACGCTTGCCCGCGAGGTGAACGAGTACCTCGCGGGCGTCAAACACGACCGTCCGGACCGGTTCGGAGCATTTGCAACCCTGCCACTGCCAGACATCGACGGGACACTCGACCAAATCACATACGCGCTCGACGTGCTCGCGCTCGACGGCGTATCGATCTTCACCAACGCCGACGGCACCTACCTGGGAGACAGCCGCTTCGATCCAATCTTCGCGGAGCTACAGCGCCGCTCGGCGCTGGTATTCGTCCATCCGGCCGCGTCCCCCGATCCGATCGCGCACACCCTCGGCCTGCCGGACTCGCTGCTCGACTACCCCGTCGACACGTCGCGGGCGATCGCGAAGCTTCACTACAGCAATACCTTTGCCCGTACGCCGGACATCAAGTACGTCTTCGTGCACGCCGGCGGAACGATCCCGTTTTTGGCCTCGCGCTTTGCGATCGTCGATGAGATGGACGTGATCCCCGGGGCGCAGGAGCGAGGAGCGTTCGCGGACGCTCTCCCTCGTCTCTACTGGGACACCGCCTCGGCGTTCAGCGACCCTGTGCTCCACATGCTGCGGTCGGTGGCGGGGCTCGGAAACGTGATGTTCGGGACCGATTACCCATACCCGCGCGACGCGATCTCGATCGGCGGCCTCCGTCAGCTCCAGAACACGGGCGAGCTTGACGACGGCGAGCGCCACGCCGTTCTGGGTGGCTCGGCCGCTCGGCTGATCCCGCGCCTCGCGCGAGTCGAGAGCACGCTCTGAAAACGCCGGTGTGGCCGTACGATTGCCACGATGAGCGCGCGTCAGCTTCGGAGAGTGAGTGGTGTCTGATTCGGCTGTCCATGTCGAGGGTGTGGTCAAGCGTTTCGGAAAGACCACGGCGCTTGCCGGGGTCGACCTGGACGTGGAGGAGGCCACGGTCTTTGGGCTGCTCGGGCCGAACGGCGCCGGGAAGACGACGCTCGTTCGGGTGCTCGCCACGCTGCTGGCTCCGGACGCCGGAAGGGCCGAGGTGTTTGGGCGCGATGTTGTCCATGATGCCGCGGGCGTGCGGGAGCTTTTGGGGTTGACCGGCCAGTTCGCCGCGGTCGACGAGATCCTCACGGGCCGGGAGAACCTCCAGATGTTCGGACGCCTTTTCGACCTCTCGGCCGCGGAGGCCCGCGCGCGGGCGGACGAGCTGCTCGAGCGCTTCGAACTCGCGGACGCCGCCGACCGCCCGGCTCGGACGTATTCGGGTGGGATGCGGCGACGTCTCGACCTCGCGTCGAGCCTGCTCACCCGGCCGCGTGTGCTGTTCTTGGACGAGCCGACGACGGGGCTGGATCCGCGCAGCCGCAATGAGATCTGGTCGGTGGTGCGCGAGCTCGTCCGCGAGGGGACGACGCTTCTGCTCACTACCCAGTATCTGGAGGAGGCTGATCAGCTCGCGGAGCAGATCGCGGTGATCGATCACGGTCGGGTGATCGCGCAGGGGACCGGGAGCGAGCTAAAGGACCGGGTGGGCGGACAGATCCTCGAGGTCGAGCTCGTGCGCTCCGCGGAACGGGACAAGGCCCGGGCCGTGTTGACCGGGATTGGTTGCGGTTCGCCCGAGCCTGGGGATCGGCTCGCGCAGCTGACGCTTCCGGCGCCGCGGGATGGGCTTGAGATGATCGAGGACGCGGCCGCGGCGCTCCGCAGGGCGGAGATCGCGGTGAGCGACCTCGGGCTGCGCCGCCCGACGCTCGACGACGTGTTTCTCCAGCTGACGGGCGCGCCGCCGAGCGAGAACGGGGCGGGAGCGGAGGTCGCGAGCGGTAACGGGCAGCCGAAACCGGTACGCCCGAATCCCGCTCCCGCTCCGGCGTCCCTCGCTCCGTCTGCCCTGCGCCCGGTGCCCAGACGCCAATCACGGTGGCACCGCCTCTCGCCGCGCGAGGTCCGTGCGGACGTCACTGACGCGAGAGTCGTCAGCGGGCGCAACCTGCGTCACTTCGTCCGCCAACCGGACCTGCTGATCTTTTCGACGATCCAGCCGATCATGTTCGTGCTCCTGTTCACGTACGTGTTCGGCGGCGCGATCAGCCACTCCCTGCCCCCCGGCGTTAGCTACATCGACTACCTGCTGCCCGGCATCCTCATCCAGTCGGTGACGTTCCGGGCCAGCCAGACGGCAGTCGGCCTGTCCGAGGACCTCAAGCTCGGCGTGATCGACCGGTTCCGCTCGATGCCGATGGCACGCTCTGCGGTGCTGATCGGGCGTACCGCGGCCGACTTGGTTCGCAACGTCCTGATCATCGTGCTGATGATCATCGTCGGCTACATCATCGGCTTCCGGTTCCAGGCCGGCGTCGCGCAGGCGATCGGCTGCATCGCACTCGTCAGCGCCTTCGGTCTCGCGCTCAGCTGGATCTTTGCCTTCGTCGCGCTGACGGTCCGCGGTGCCGAGGCCGCGCAAACGGCGGGGTTCGTGGTTCTGTTCCCGCTCGTGTTCGCAAGCTCCGTATTCGTGCCGGTCTCGACCTTGCCGGACTGGCTGCAGGCAATCGCGAAGGTCAGCCCGGTCACCCTTGCCGCGAACGCAGCCCGCTCGCTCGCGCTCGTCCCCGGGACACCATCCTCCCTTGGCGGATCGATCGCCTGGATCGTCGGCCTCCTGGCCGTGTTCATCCCGCTATCCGTGTGGCGTTACCGGCGCATGACCTGACGTCGCCGGCGATCGATGTCGCCGCGCGGTGCGACTCGGCTTACTGCGGACGGCGGCCGAACTCCGAATCATGTGCCCGTGTGCCGAGCACTGCGGCTCGGCCTCAGGTTTCGTGGCGCTTTTTGACCGCCTCGCGCGCGGAGTGCCAGACGACGCGGGGATTGTCGCGGTCGGGGTGCAGCTAGGACGTGCAAGATCGTCGAGTTCTCGGTGCCTCAGTCCGATCCAGTGGTCGGCGTGACCATGCGTGATGTAGATCGCGGTGAGGTGTTTTCAAAGCGGTCGATCCAATTGACGAGCGAGTCGACTTGATCGAACGTGACGAGTGTGTCGACGAGCACGGCGTCGCGCTCGCCGTAGATCAGGGTGGAGCTCATCGGAGACCACATCGGGTCATCACCGGGCCCGTGCGCGGGGGCTCCACGCATCGGTCTCATCGGCGCGACATGGACTCTAGATGGAGCGAAGTCGCTGCGGACATGCCCGGTGCCTTCCGGTCTCGGTTGTTCAGGCGGGTACGATCAGGATGATCCATGTCATCCTGTGAGTCAGAACGCGACCAACAAAGGAAGGAATAACAAGCTCCGTGGGCAGCTCGCAAGCAGATAAGGCCGCGAGTCACGAACGGATCGTGAAGGCGGCGTCGCGCACGATTCGCCGCGACGGGATCGACAACGTCGGCGTGGGCGGGCTGATGAAGCAGGCCGGCCTTACGCACGGTGGGTTCTACCGGCACTTCGAGTCCCGCGAGGACCTCGTGGCTGAGGCCATCGACGCGGCGCTGGCTCACGGATCGCGGCGGGTCCGCCAGGCATCGCAGCTCGGCGGCCCAGAGGCGCTGGCGGCCATGATCGATGGCTACCTCAGCCGGCTCCACCGCGACAAGCCGGAAACAGGCTGCGCGGTCGCCGCGCTCCCGACCGACATCGCGCGGTGTGGCCCGCGCGCCCGGGCAGCGTACTCGCGCCAGGTCCGCAGCTACATCGACCTGCTGACCGAACTGGCGCCGGACCGCGATCGCGACAAGAGCCAACTGATTCTCGCCGCGCTGGTGGGGGCGCTGGTGCTGGCGCGAGCCGTCGACGATCGCGATCTGTCCGACGGCATCCTCGAGATGGTGAACCGGGCGCTACACAGCTACGTCGACAACCCGCGGGAGGTTTGATGCCGCAGCCGGCGAGTCCGAGCCCGCCCCCGCCGAGCCCGACGCTGTCTGCCTCGCAGCTGGCGAGGCTCGCCGCACTCGGTGACGAGCGCACCGCCGGCGTCGGCGATGTGCTCTACCGCGTGGGTGACCGCGAGTACCCGTTCATGGCGATCATCGAGGGCGAAGCCACGATCCTCGACGCCGCCGGCAACGAGATCGTCCGCCACGGCCCGTCGGGCTTTCTCGGTGAGTTGAACCTGCTCTCGGGCCAGACGGTGTTCGTCACCGCGGTCGTCACCCAGCCGCTGCGGTACATCGCGGTTCCCCGCGAGGTCCTGCGCTCGGTCTTGTACGAGGACGGCACGCTCAGCGACATCGTGCTGTCGGCGTTCATCGCCAGACGCGAGGCGCTTCAGCGCGTACAAGGACTCGGCCTGGAGATCGTGGGGCCACACTGGTCCAGGGCCACGATGCGGATGCTCGAGTTCGCGCGCAGCAACCGTCTGCCCCTGACGTGGCGCGATACCGAGCACGCTCACGATCCAGCGGCCGCGGCCCTCGTGAAGGGCCTCGATGAGACCAGGCTGCCCCTGGTCAGGTTGCCTGGCGGCGTGGAACTCCAGGGCCCATCGCCTGGTCAGGTCTCTCGCGCGCTCGGGATCGGCCGCGAGCTCGCACCCCGGGAGGGCGTCGACCTGCTTGTCGTCGGTGCCGGTCCCGCCGGCCTCGGCGCCGCCGTCTACGGCGCGTCCGAGGGCCTCGACACATTGGTCATCGACAGCAACGGACTCGGCGGCCAGGCCGGAACGTCACGGAGGATCGAGAATTACCTGGGATTCCCCGCGGGGGTAAGCGGATCGGAGCTGACCAGCCGCGCCGTGACCCAGGCGCGGAAGTTCGACGCGCGGCTGGCCACGCCGTATCGAGCGGTCTCGCTGGACCCCGGCGACGGGCGCCACACCGTACGGCTCGAGGACGATCACGAGATCGCCGCCCGCGCCGTCGTGATCGCCACCGGCGCGCAATACCGCCGGCTGCCGGTCGACGATCTGGACCAGTACGAGGGCATCAGCGTGTTCTACGCCGCGGGACCCCCCGAGGCGCAACTCTGCGGCGCCGAGCGCGTCGCCGTCGTCGGAGGCGGAAACTCGGCCGGCCAGGCCGCGGTCTGGCTCGCCCGCGGGGGCGCGCTGGTCACGCTGCTGCACCGCCGCGCCGATCTTCGCGAGACGATGTCGGAGTACCTCGTGCGCGAGCTCGAGCACTACGGGGTCTCCGTGCGCGACCGCAGCGAGATCGCCGCCCTCCACGGCACCGACGGACAGCTCGAGGCGGTTACCCTCAAGAGCGGCGAACGCCTGCGGTTCTCGTTCCTGTTCCTGTTCCTCGGCGCAATGCCGTGCACCGAATGGCTCGACCACGTCGTCAGGCGCGACGACGACGGGTTCATCCTCACCGGTCCCACCATCGGCGCCGACAACCTGCTCCAGACCACCGTTCCCGGCGTTTTCGCCGCCGGGGACGTCCGCTCCGGGTCCACCAAGCGATGCGCAACCGCCGTCGGTGAAGGAGCCTGGGCTGTGCAACTCGTCCACGCTCACCTCGCGGCAAGCCGACCGCCCGGCTGATCGACACGGCACGAAACTGGCGGGCCGACGTGATCCGGCGGGTCAGACCGCCACATCTCGTGTAGGTCTGCGGCGCAGCCGCGCGTAGCCGATCAGCCCGCCAACGCTCGGTACCCAGAACGCGATCGCGTGATAGACGATGACGGCGGCAGCGGCCTGGGTGGCGGGAGCCCCATAAAGGATCAGCGTTCCAGCGAGTCCCGCCTCGAGGATCCCGAAGCCGCCGGGCACCGGAAGCATGTTCGCGATGTAGCCGATGATGTACCCGAGGACCAGAACGTCGACGGGGATGGCGTGTCCGGCGGCGGCGAAAGCGGCACCGAGCGCGGCGATGTCGAACCCGAGGTAGGCGACGGCGCCGATCAGGCGCCAGTTCGGATGGCGCAAGGCGAGAACCGCGCCGTCAATCCCGGCGGCCGTGTCTACGAGCCACGCCGGCCAGTGGCGCTCGGGCGTCCGCCTGACGAGTTCCGAAAGCGCTAGCGTCACGGCGGCCGAAAGCGCCCCAACGAGAATAGGGACGCCGGCCAGCACGACGGTGTCGGTACCGCCCATCGCGCCGGTGGCAAGTATCACGCCACCGCCGACGAGCGCAGCGACGTTCGCCGCGCTCGTGAAAAAGAACAGGGCGCTCGATCGCTCGACAATCTGATGGGTCGACATGCCGGCCTGGCGCAGCAGCCACCCGCCGATCGCCAGGGCCCCGACCCCACCGGTTGGAAGGAGCGCTCCCGACGCCTCCTCAGTCCAGGCCAGTTCTCGCGCCGGCCCGGCGGACAGCTGATCGAAAAACCGACGGAAGACCACGACGTACCCGATGCACGAACCAACCTCGAGGGCTGCCGCCACGGCGACCCATACGGGGTTCATGCCGTCCAGCCGCTGCGCAACTCCGCGCAGCGGAGGGACCGCGAGCACGAGCGTGACGGTCGCCGTCGCGAGCACGACTGCCGTCAAGAGACGACGACGAATCGAGGCGACCGGGTTGGCCCTCGTCTGCGTGGCCACCGCCGTGCGGGTTTCGGGTACCGATGAGGGGGCCAATGGTCCCGCCGGAGCGCCTGGCGCCGCGACGGAAGATTGCCGACGGGCCCGACCCCGGGCCTCGCAGCGGCGGCCGAGCGTCGCACGCGGACGGTCGGGGGGCGGGGCCGGCGCCGCTGTCTGCCTCGGGTCGATGGTGGCGCTCACGGTTGGCGGATTTGTTGACTGGACAACTATATCAAGCTGGTTGCGCCATCAACTGTCCGCCGTCGTGGTCGAGGCGGTGGATGATCAGGACCGAGCGTCGCGAGTGCGCGGCGACGGCCTCCGCGACGCTTCCGATCAGCACGCCGGCGAGCCCGGTGCGCCCGTGGGAGCCGAGCACGACCAGGCTCGAGTCGTGCTCGTCGGCGGCCTTGACGATCCCCTTCCAGGTGGGCGCTCCCTCCACCGCCGCGCTACGGGCGTTGAATCCGGCCGCTTGGGCCAGCGACGCTCCCTCGGCGGCGGTCTGCTCGGCGGCGTCCTCGACGTCCGAGATCTCCGCGGCGTCGAATCGGACGTTCCCGGCGGGTACGAACCCGACATCGAACGGGTGCCACACGGTTAGGACGAGTGCGTCCCGCCCCGGCGCCAACTGCGGTCCGGCTTCGTCGATTGCGAGCTTCGCGAGGTCGGAGCCGTCATAGGCGAACACCACGGGCCCGCGCCGAGAGATGTGAGGTTCGGTGGTCATGTCCGCACCGGCTCCTCGGTGAGCGCACGATGTCGCCGGTGCCCGCGGACGGCGGCCAGCAGCGGCGGCGAGTACCACGCGGCGCCCTGGCCGTCCATGAACCGCGCGAGGTCTGGCGTCCGCGCGCGCGCTCCACCCAGCGCGTAGAGCAGGACTGCGGCGACAGCGCCGCTGATCGCGATCCCGAGGCCGATCCAGAGCGCGATCCCGGTGCCGGTGATCGGATTGCCTCCAACGGTGGCGGCGAAGTGCACGAACAGCGGAGCGACCATGAATGCCGCGACGGCGCGGAGCAGCTCGACGATCGCGAACACCCGCTGCAGGCTCGCGGCCGGCAACGAGAAGCCAGCGACGAACAGGGCCGGCGCGACCGCCGCTCCGAGTCCGATCCCGGTCAGGCCTGAGCCGATCAGTGTGAGCGCTTGCGTCGGTGGCACCTGGACGCGGAACACCGCTATCCCGGCCGCGAGGAACGCCATGCCGACCAGCGGCAGGTAGTGCAGTTCGCGCCGCTTGAGCACCACGCCGAGCACCACCGCAGTGAGCAGGGCGCCGGCGAGCTCGGGCAGAAACAGGAGCCCGAGATGAACGGGTGTGTAGTGCGACGCCAATACGCCTGCGGTCAGATCGGTCGCGGTCACGGAGGCAGCAGCCGCCGCCAAGGCAACGACAATCCCCGCGACGGGCACGGTGCTCGTCAGCATGCTGCGGATCGTGAGCAACGGCCGTTTGCTGCGGTACTGATTGACAATCAGGACGACGATCAGCGCCAGCCCTGCAAGCAGAGGCACGACCGTCCGGGCATCGAGGAAGGGGTGCGTCAGTAGCTCCGATGCGCCGTAGAACGCGGCCACGCAGCCCGCGGCGGCGAGACCAAGCGCGAGCGGAGCCCGGGGCGCGTCCCGATCGGCCGGCGGGGCGTCCTCGAACGTCAACACCGACAGCACCAACGCCGCAAGCGAGATGGCGGCGACGATCCAGAACAGCGGCCGCCAACCGCCGGCGCTGGCTTGAAGGCCGCCAACCGTCGGCCCGAGCGCGACGGCTCCGAAGATGCAGACGTTCATGATCACCGCGGTCGAGCGGATCCTGGGCAGCCCGAAACCGATCGCCAGAGGCGGAACGGCCGCGATCAACAGAAGGCTCGTGCAGAGCCCCTGCAGCACGTGGCCGGCGATGAACATCGCCGGACCCTGGGCGGCGGCGGCTAGCACGGACCCAAGTACGAGCAACGCCGCGTAGAGGACCATCATCCGCCGCTGAGGCAGAAGCTGGGCGAGCTGCACAGCGAGGACCGTCCCGACGGCGTACCCGGCGTTAGCCAGACCGAGGCCGAGACTCATCGTCTGTGCGCTCATGTGAAGCTGCCCGCCGATGATCGGAGCGAGCGGCTGTAGCGCAGCCGACAGCCCCAGGTAGGGGACCAGGGCGAAGATCACCATCGCCGCCGCCGCGGGGTAGCGGCCTGCGAGCGGACCCTGTCGCATCAGGAGCCTCCCTGAACGCCGGCCAGCGCGCGACTGTTTGGGAGCCGGTCCGCAGCGCGACGCGCGCGTACCCCGGCGGTGTCAACCGCCCCGAGAGGACGACGGCGCATCCCGCGGCGTCCCATCTCGGTCCTGACGATGGCGACGGCGCGCGACAGCGGACGGCCGGCGGATGAGGCAGCAGTAGTCGAAGTCGGTTTCATGTTCACCTTGTCGAGGTCTAGGTTCGAGGCTAAAATGGAGGGCGCCTCCGAAATCTACCGGAGGGGGCCTCCGGTAGTTACCACCCTAGCGGAGGCAGCCTCCGCTTGTCAACCGCGTTCACATGAACGCCACAGAGCCGAAGACGTCGCGCCCGACTTGTTAGCCGCCGGCGCGGTCAGTCGGGAACGTGCGCCTCGAGGCCCGCGATGAGGACCCGTGTCGCTCGGGTGAGGCGCCCCGGGAGGTCCAGCAATGCATGGCCGAGTTTCGGTTCTGCCTCGTAGAGCTGGGCGAGCGGCGGGGGTGGCGTTGCGATCTGGTACATCGCGCCGCCGAGCAGCGCGACGGCGGAGACCAGCTCGCGGCGCTCGTCCGCGCTCAGGTCAGCCAGGGGCGCCTCGAGTGCGATGGCGACGGCCTCGACGGCACCAAGCGACGTGTGCTTGTAGGCCAGCACGGCGTCGAGGGAGGCGTGCCGCTCGAGGTTGAGCGCCGTATGCGGGATGAGGTCGCAGAGGAGTGGCCGGGCGGCGAATCCAGCGGCGAGCACGGTAGCGGCCGCGTCAGCGTCTCCGGGGTCGAGCTGGGCCAGGGCCTCGCTGGTGTGCTGTGCCCACTCTCGCCAGGCGCGCGCGGTGAGCTCGAGGAAGATCTCCTCACGGGTCTGGAAGTACCGCAGAAGCGCGGACTTGTGGATGCCCACGTCGTCCGCAATGTCGGCCAGCGTGACCTGGCGCACGCCGTTGCGTTTGGCCAGCCTTGCGGACGCGGCGAGGATCGCTTCGCGACGTTGAGCCTTGTGCTCAGGGCTGCGCGCGCGCTGAAAGGTCGGAGATGCCACGCCACAAGCGTAGCTAACGCAACGGCGTTGTATTATTAGCGCAACAGCGTTCTCTTATCTTGGAGGAAACCCATGCCGAACGTCTTCTTCCTCACCGGCTCCGGCCGCGGCCTCGGCCGCGCCATCGCCGAGGCCGTCCTCGACGCCGGCGATCATCTCGTCGCCACCGCCCGCCGGGCGTCTTCGCTCGACGATCTCGTCGCCAGATATGGAGACCAGATCCTGCCGCTCGAGCTGGATGTCACCGACGCCGCCGGCGCCGAGGCTGCCGTCGCCCGCGCCACCGGACGGTTCGGTCGAATCGATGTGGTGGTCAACAACGCCGGCTACGCCAACCTTGCCGCCGTCGAGGACATCACGCTCTCCGACTTTCGCGCCCAGGTCGAGACGAACTTCTTTGGTGTCGTCAACGTCACCAAGGCGGCCCTCCCGGTCCTGCGCCGTCAGGGAGCCGGTCACATCATCCAGGTCTCATCGATCGGAGGACGGCTAGCCACCCCCGGACTGGCGGCCTACCAATCCGCGAAATGGGCCGTCGGAGGATTCTCGGGAGTGCTAGCGGCCGAGGTCGCCCCACTCGGGATCCACGTCACGGTACTCGAACCGGGCGGAATGCAGACCGACTGGGCGGGCTCCTCGATGCAGATCCCACCCATCTCGGCGCCCTACCAGCCGACCGTCGGCGCTATGGCCGCCATGCACAACGCCACCAACCTGAGTCTCGGCGACCCGGCCAAGGTCGCGCAGGTCGTGCTCCAGGTGGCCGCCATGGACGACCCCCCGAGCCGGCTTATCCTCGGCAGTGAGGCCTTCGCCTACGCAACCGCGGCCGCCCGCGCTCAGACCGAGGCGGACGAGCGCTGGCGCGAACTGACCATCTCCACCGATCGCGACGACGCCACCGATGCCGACCGCGACCCACTCGGAGCCCGTACAGGCTGATCCCACCGCGCGACTGCGGCCACGTGAGGGAGTGTCCTATGCGAGCTGGTGCTCGTGGGCGTAGCGGATCGCTTGTGCCCGGTCCCTGGAGCTGGTTTTCGCGAACACGTGGTTGATATGTGTCTTTACGGTGTGCTCGCTGATGAAGAGTTCGCGTGCGATCTCTCCGTTGGAGAGGCCGGCGGCGAGCAGCTTCAGCACCTCGGCCTCGCGCGGGGTCAGATCGTCGGGCAGGTCGAGGGGAACCGGTGCTTTGGCTTGCTGCGCGGAGGCGGCGCCGGCGAGCAGCATCGCGGTGACCTCGGGTGGGAGGATCGTGTGGCCTGCCGCAGCGCTGTGTAGTGCCCGGGAGATCTCGCGGCGGTCGGCGTTCTTGGTCAGGTAACCGCGGGCGCCGGCCTTCAGCGCGGCGATGATGGTTTTGTCGTCGGCGTACGTGGTGAGCAGGACGATCGCGACCTCCGGATGCTCGCGAGTCAGGCGCTCGGTCGCGCCGACGCCGTCGAGCACGGGCATGTGCAGGTCGAGCAGGATCGCGTCGGGTTGGTGTTCGGCGACGGCGGCGAGGGCCTGTTCCCCATCGGAGACGGCGGCGACGACCTCCAAATCGGGGATCACATCGAGCACCATCTGCAGCCCTTCGCGGACAACGGTCTGGTCATCGGCGATCACGATCCGCAGGCGTTCGGGGTGGGCCGAATCCACTGAGCTCACCGCGTCACTCGGGCTTGCACGACCCACCGGTCGCCGACTGGGCCCGCGTGGAGCTCGCCATTGATCAACCGTAGCCGTTCGTGCATGCCGGCGAGGCCGTAGCCGCCGGCGGTGTCGGGCTGCTCTACCGCGACAGCGTCCGGGAGGGCGTTCTCGACTCGTAGCTCGACACCCGTGTCCGTGTAGTTGAGCGCGACCGTCGGCGGGTTGCCGTCGGCGTGCTTGGCGGCGTTGGTGACCGCCTCCTGGGCCACCCGCAGCAGGGCCAGGCCGGCGGCCGGGCCGAGCGGGTAGGGCTCGCCGCTGACCGTGAGCCCGCCGGCACGGTCGTCTAGGAGCGCCGCCAGCGCGTCCGGTAGGGGCGGCGCGTCTGTTCGCAGTGCCCTGACGGCGCGCCGGGTCTCGGTCAGCCCCTCGTCGACAAGTCGGCGCGCCGTGGCGAGCGAGCGCAGCGCGAGGTCGATGTCGTGGCGTTCGGAGAGCATCGCCTCCGCGGCCTGTAGCTGGATCCCGAGCGCGCCGAGCGAGTGAGCGAGGACGTCGTGGATCTCGCGGGCGATCCGCGAGCGCTCATCCAGCGCGGCGGCGCGCTCGGCCTCGAACTGGGCCCGGCGGGTCTCGGCGAGCAGCGCCTCGGCCTGCTCGGTCTGGATGCGGTAGGCGCGCCGGTAGCGTCCAGCCAGAGCGACCGCGGCGAGCGCCGCCGGATACCCGAGCACGGTCCCGAGATCCGTGTGGCCGTAGCTCGCCGCCCCGATCTCGACCGCGAGTACGCCGACGAGGAACACGACCAGCAGCTCAGGAAGCGTCAGGTCGGCACCGGCGGCCAGCATGCCGACGATAGCCAGCGCCAGGACGCTGGTGTCGTTGTGGGAGGTCGCGGCAAAGCCACCGACAGCGGTGAGCACCAGCAGGCACGCGAACAGCCACCGGCCAGCCCATGGCGCCGGCACGCGACCGCTCGCCCACACACCGAACAACGCCGCCGCCGCGATCGCCAGCTCCGCGACGCCGGCGGCGATACTCGCGTGGGCAGTGAGCACAACGACGGCGGCGAGCACGAAGGCGCCGACCCGTAGCCACCACTGCCACGCCCCGAGCAGCGCTTCCGGCTCGCCGCGATCTGACCGCTTCAACCGGCTGAACATCCGTCGCTCAACCCTCGCGTCCGTCGGTGTGGGTGAACCACCCGGCGCCGAACACGCTGCCGTCCTTCTCGGGGGCGAACGGGATTCCCGCTGCAATCGCGCGGGGAACGACCACCAGCGCCTGGGCGGCACGATTTAGACCGAGCATCAACAGGATCGCGGTGGTACCGGCAGCCAGGTGTGCACCGGCGACGTGGCCGATGCCGCTGATTGCGAGGCGGCTGATGATCAGCCCGCCCCACAGCCACAGACCGCGCTTCGGGAGCTGCGCCCACAGGTGCCCGTCGCGACGCTCCAGGCGTGTCATCGCGCCAAGGCCCACGCCGATCGCGATGGCGATCACCGCGCTCACGGTCAGCAGCACGATATCTGTTGCATCCGGGTGCGACTTGTTGCCGCTGATGTCGAGGATCCCGATCAGGGTCACGACCACGGGGAGCACGACGAGGCGCTTGCCCGATATCGAGCTGCCGACCACCTGCTGCCCGATCACATACACGACGATTCCGATTGCTACCAGCACTGTCAGAGGGGACATTTCCAACGCTCCTTTGCGAGTCGATTGACGCTCCTGAAGCTATGGCGGCACGGCCCCGCGCACATCGCCCGGAGGCTTGATTTCGCGGGTTGATTCCGGGTTGAGATCGAGGGCTGAGACCAGGTTGAGAGTGCCCGGCAATCAACCCGAGATCAGCCCGCACACCAACCCGTGCGCCGACGACAGATCGCTTCCCGGCGAGCAGCATTGACGGCGCAAACCGCGACCCCGTCGAAAGCGAGAAAGCAATGCTCACCAAAGCCCTCATCGTCAACGGACTCGTTCTGTTCGCCGTGCTCGAGGCAGACCTCGGCCCCGCCCGCAAGGTCAGCCGCTTCCGGCTGCTGCGACCTCTGCTGCTGTCCGCCTCGATCGTGCCGATATTCCTGGAGGCGATCGCCACCCAGGGCACCGGCCTCGCGCTCGAGATCGCCGGCGGCGTTGCTGGCATCCTGCTCGGACTCACCGCGGCCGGCATGATGACCGTCCGCCGCGAGCCCGCGACGGGCCGGCTCGTGACCCGCGCGGGCGCCGCCTACGCAGCGCTGTGGATCGCCGTGATCGCCGCGCGCAGCTTCTTCTCGATCGGCGCGGTCCACTGGTTCGGCCATCCGCTCGCCACATGGATGGCCAACCACCAGGTCACCGGCGCTGCAATCACAGACACCCTGATCATCATGGCCGTCGCGATGACGCTCGCCCGCACGATCGGACTCGGTTTCCGCGCCAACGAGATCCGGCGCGAAACAGGAGTCGCGCAGATCGTCGCCTAGCGACCCCGGACAAGCCTCGACCACGGCCGCGCTCCGTCACCGCACGGAGCGCGGCCGATTCTCTCCCACTCACTGAGGACCTCTGCGCCACCGGCATCGCCGCGGTACCGTTAAGACATTCCGGTCGTTGCGCCCGGACCCGCAAGCGCCGCAACCGAGAGAACCGTCCGGTAACGAGGCCGAACATGTCAGACGAAGCCGCGATTGACCCCTCTGTTCCGCCCTCTGGGACCGGATGCGTCGAATGCATGGCGGCAGGCGGTTGGTGGCTTCACCTGCGGCGCTGCGCCCAATGCGGGCACATCGGCTGCTGCGACTCGTCGCCCTCGCAGCACGCAAGCCATCACGCAGCCGATGCCGGTCACCCACTGATCCGCAGCTTCGAACCCGGCGAGGACTGGTACTGGAACTACCGCACCGAACAGTTCTACGAGGGTCCGCAGCTCGCCCCGCCAGAGCATCATCCGCTCGACCAGCCCACGCCGGGACCCGCCGGGCGAGTGCCGTCGGACTGGCAGCGCCACCTTCATTGAGGCGGGACCTGCGGGCCTCGGAAGGGGCCGGCCCCGGGCGCCGCGGGCCCCGTACTCATCGGGAGCGGGCACTCGGCGGGAAGGTTGCCGGGCCACCACTACCCCGCTATCAAGTCGAGCACCGCCAGCTCGATTGCGGCGCGACGCTCCTCTTGGGCGAGGCCTCGTTTCTCGATGCGTCGCAGCTCGCCGGCGACGGTCCAGCCAGACAGAAAACGATCGAACACACGCGGATCGATGTAGGACCCGCGGGCCACGGCCGGCGTATTCCCCAGCGCCTCGGACACATCCATCGTGGCTTGTCGGATCGCCCGCCGGCGCGCTCGATCGCTCGCTGAGTCCTCTGTGGAGCGAGCCAACGCCACCGCTGCCAGGAGGGTGCCGTTCCAGGTTCGGAAGTTCTTGGCGCTGAACGAGTCGCCAATCAAGTTCTTCAAGTGCTCATTTACGAGCGGGGCGTGGACCTGGTGCCATGCCTGCCGCTCGCGGAACGCAAGCAGATGCTCGCCGCCTCCGCGTCGCCGTTTCAGGGCACCCACAATCTCTACGCAGCAGGGGTCGGCGACGGCTTGAACGCGTCGGACGCCTTCTTTGGCTACGTAGTCGAAAACCGCGCGCCCCTTCTGAATTGAGACATTGGCTTTGGCGATAGTGGCAAGGCCAAGGTGCCCGTCCTCTTTCTCGTAGACCTCGCTGCCAATCCGGAACAGTCCGACGTCAAGCAGTCGCACCGAGCAGGACAGCACTCGCTCCCGGTTCAGAACGTGTCCGGCCCGCATCGCGGCGAGCACGTGCTCACGCATTGTTGGCAAGGTGTGCGCAAAGGCGACCATGTGCTCGAACTTCGCGTGGGCCCGCTGCTGGCTCCAGAGATCGTGGTAGCGGTATTGGCGACGCCCCGCCGCGTCCACGCCGGTTGCCTGTAGGTGCCCGAGCGGGTCCGGGCAAATCCATACGTCTCGCCACGCGGGCGGGATCGCCAGCGCCTGAATCCGAGCGAGAGCCCGCGGGTCCGTCAACGGAGCTCCGTCGACGTCGAGGTACGTAAACCCGGTGCCGGCAGCGACCCGGGCAAATCCCGCAAGCGCCGCGTTGGACCGGTGAAGCCTGGGCGAGCGAGGTGGGTCCGCCTTTTCATCCATCATTACTCGCAATCTTCGCGCGCACTAACCGGGCCCTCTTGCTCGTCGCGCTCGGTCCACCACCTTGCGGGGCCCGTATGCACCGGCGTAGGCTCGTTCAAACACAAACGGAGGTCGAGAGAGATGTCCAGCGATGCAACGACTGGCGCGGACCACGCCCCACCCGCGACGACCGCCGCGGAAGACCTCGGCGAGGCTTCACGCCAGCTGCTTGAGCAGAGCTTCAACGACGGCAAGTTTGACTTGGCCGACCAGCTGATCGCCGCGGATGCGGTCAACCACGATCCGGCCGAGCCGGCTGAGCTACGTACGCTCCGTGGACCCGAGGTGCTCAAACGCACGGTGAACCTGTATCGCACGGCGTTCCCCGATGTGCGGATGACGGTCGATGACGTGATCACGGCCGGCGACAAGGTCGTGTTGCGTTGGCACAGCGAGGGGACGCACCGCGGCGAGCTCGCGGGCCTGGCGCCGACTGGCAGCCACGGGTCGGTGACTGGCATCAGCATCGACCAATGGAAGGACGGGAAGGTGGTCGAGAGCTGGACGGAATGGGACAACCTTGGCCTCGCCCGCCAGCTCGGCGCCGCGCCACCCGAGGGCAGCTTCGGGGAGAAGCTCGGGGTCGGTGTACAACGCCTGATGGCTCGCTGGATGCGGAAGAAGAACCAGGCCGGCGTGGCGTCGTAGGGCGAATTCGATCGTGTCGCGATTGCGCGCTGACCGGCGCGCAGTCGCCCCACTGCCCGACAGATTGCGCCGGCGCCCGTGGCTGGGGGTCGGCGCTGGGGTAGCGCCCATCAGCGCCGCGCTCTCCCGGTGGCGCGAGCGGTGGGAGCCAGGCGGCTCGAGAAAGCGTCATATTTTTGGTCGCTTTCTCGAGCCGGCCCTTCCAGAGCCGAGCGTCGCTCGTCGAACTTCGCCCCCCGGTTGTGAGCCCGCCACATCGATGCGCTCGCCGACCGGATTTATGCGACGGCCTCGCGAAGCAGCGTCTGCCTCGATGCGTTCTACGCGATCTGGATCGCGTGGTCGGTGCGGCGGACGCCGTCGTTCAGGACCGCGACGCCCAGCACTACGTAGCCAGCACAGAAGACGGTGATCCCGAGCCACAGCACGGACGTGAACTGGATCGGGATCACGGTCAGCGAGAGCAGCCCACAGATGAGCGGCGCGTACTGACGCCATGAGCCCCAGCTCGGTTGGCGCAGGGTGGCGACCCCGACCGCGATCATGCCGCCAGCGAGCAGCAGCGTGGCGAGGCCGAATCCAGCGTCGACGATCGAGGGCCCGGTGTTCGAGGTGTGCTGATCGACGAACGGCAGCTGCGCCCATTCGCACACGAACAGCAGCGCCAGGCCGGCGATGACGCAGCCCAGGCCGATCCTGCCCGTCCGGCCGTCTCCAGCCAGTCCGCCCCGCGCGAGGTACACGACCCCGACGAGCATCAGGAGATGGCACGCGGCGGCGAACACGGTGAATGGAAGGAACGCGTCGTGGGAGAACGGGTAGCGGACAAGCTCGTCCGGCACAGAGCTGGTCCCCTGGACGATTGCTGAGAGCAGGGCGCCGGCAATCGTGAGCAGTGCGCCGGTGATGAGGACGATGCCTCCGTGGCGGCGGTATGTGGTGAGTGAGATGTTCATGGTGCGGCAAGCTATGGCCGCGCGATCGTGGTGACATCCGGGCTTGCGCGGGACGTGCGACGGCGTCAGCCCTGCTTGGCGGTCAGTGGTGGCACGTAGGCGAGCGTCCGCGCTCGCGCGGTTGCCCCGACCACTGCCGCTGGGCGACAATGGCAGGTAAATGACCTACCGTGCACGAGTCGGGGTGGCGGTGGTTTGGGCGATCGCCGTCGCCGCAGCGATCAGCAGCGTGGTGCTGCTCGCGATGAGCTGGGACCGTGCGCTGACCGATGACGTGTTCTCGGGCTTCGGGGGCCTGTCGTTCGCGGCGATGTCGATCGCGTTCGCCAGTACCGGGGCGATCATCGCGGAGCTTGTGGTCGACCACGCGGTCGGACGGCTGTTCTTGCTGATCGGCTTGCTGCTTGGAGTCGGCCTGCTCGGCTACCAGTACGCCGCCTACGGCCTCACCCGCCCTGGCGGAGTGCCTGCGATGGCCACCGTCGCTTGGCTGTACAACCCGATATCGCAGCCGGCAGCGGCACTGATCGGTCTTTCGCTGATGCTGTTCCCGGACGGCCGGCTGTTATCGGCGCGATGGCGAAAGGCGGCGGCGATGGGCTGGCTGGCGGCCGCGCTGGTGTCGGTGCCGGTCCTGCTCGAGCCGGGATCACTTCCGGCACCGTTCGCCTCGTTGTTGAGCCCGCTGGACATTGCAGGGATCCGGGAAGCGATGATCGGTGCGGGGATGGTCGGCTGGGTGCTGGCGGTCGCCGGGATCGGTTTCGGTGCGATGTCGCTGGCGGTCCGCCTGCGCCGCTCACGTTGTGAGGTTCGACAGCAGCTCAAGCTGGTGCTCGCGGTCGGCGCGGTCGTCGCTGCCGGGACGACGCTCGACCTGCTGACCTGGTTCCCGTGGCCGCACGGCGAGCTCGCTGTGCGGATCGGGATCGTAGGGGTCCTGCTCAGCGTGTTCTCGGTCGCGGTCGCGGTGGCGGCCACGCGCTACCGGCTCTACGACGTCGACATTGCCATCGAGCGAACGGCCGTCTACGGAGCGCTGACTTTCCTGCTGGCGGCGGCCTATGCGGTGACGGCGCTGGCGCTCGGAACCGCGTTGGGCAGCGACTCTGACTGGGTCACCGCTGGCGCGACGCTCGTGGCCGCGGTCGCGTTTCGCCCGTTGCGCTCGGCGCTTCAGGATCTCGTCGACCGCCGTTTCA
This sequence comes from uncultured Solirubrobacterales bacterium, assembly GCA_963783415.1. GTDB lineage: Bacteria > Actinomycetota > Thermoleophilia > Solirubrobacterales > Solirubrobacteraceae > Palsa-465. The sequence goes on along the minus strand of CAWANN010000017.1, from coordinate 39,836 downwards.
GTCGGGCGCGCTACGAGGCGATCCAGCGCGTGGCGGAGTTTCTGGAGCGGCTGCGCTCAGGACAGTCAGCCCCGGAGGAGATCGAGCCGCTGCTGCGCGAGCTGCTGTCGGATCCGGACCTTGAGATGAGGTTCTTCCTGCCCGAAAGCGAGGTTTACGTGGACGCGGCAGGCATGCAGGTTCGTGACGACCCGGGGGACGCTCGCGTTCGGACGCCGGTGCTCCGTGCCGGCGCCCCGGTAGCGATGGTGCTGCACCGGCCGACCGGCCCGCAGCGTCCCGATCCACTCGTGACGCTCGTCGAGGCCGGAGGGCTCGCGATCGAGATCGCGCGGCTGCGCGTGGAGCTGCGGCGCCAGCTTGCGGAGGTGCAGGCCTCACGCGCGCGGATCGTGGCGGTCGGAAACGCCGAACGCCAACGCATCGAGCGCGACCTCCACGACGGCGCGCAGCAACGGCTGGTGTCGATCGGGCTGCAGCTGCGCCACGCCCAGCACCAGCTCGCCTCGGGACATCCGGCTCGCGCCGACGAGACGATCGATCGTGCCGTGACCGAGGCCGCGATCGCGATCGACGAGTTGCGCGAGCTGGCGCGCGGACTACCGCCGGCGCAGCTCGACGCAGGACTCGATCCGGCGCTCCGCGAGCTGGCCGGTCGCGCGCCGCTGCCCGTCCAGGTCCGCACGACCAGGGAACGGTTCAGCGTCGGGCTCGAGGCGGCAGCGTACTTCGTCGCGTGCGAGGGCCTGACCAACGCGATCAAGCACGCCGCCGCGACCGCGGTCGTGGTCAGCGCCCAACGGAGCAACGGCCACCTGATCGTCCGGGTCACGGACGACGGCGTTGGCGGCGCAATCGACAAAGTCGGCGGCGGGCTGCACGGGCTGCGCGATCGGGTCGCGGCCCACGGCGGCAACCTACAGGTCGAAAGCCCACCGCACTCGGGCACGATCTTGACCGCGGAGCTGCCTTGCGGGTCGTGATCGCCGAAGACCAGGTGCTGCTGCGCGAGGGGCTGGCTCGGCTGTTCGCGGATCGCGGGCACGAGGTGACGGCGTCTCGGGGAGATGCGCGGGGCCTGGTGGCAACGGTCGCCGGACACCGCCCTGACCTCGTGGTCGTCGACGTCAGGATGCCGCCGACGTTCACCGACGAAGGCGCTCGCGCCGCCGACGAGATCAAGCGCAGCCATCCGGACGTCGGGGTGCTCGTGCTCTCACAGCACATCGAGACGAGCCACGCGATCGAGCTCGTGACACTAGGCGGGTTCGGCTACCTCCTCAAGGACCGCGTGCTCGCCGTTGACGAGTTCCTCGACGCGGCCGAGCGCGTCGCCCGTGGCGGCTCGGCGCTGGACCCGAAGGTCGTCGGGCGCCTGCTCGGCCAGGGCCGCCACGCTGCCGCGCTGGCCGAACTGTCGGATCGCGAACGGGAAGTTCTCGAGCTGATGGCCGAGGGTCTGACCAACGCCGGCATCGCGGAGCGCTTGGTCGTAAGCGAGCGCACCGTCGAGACGCACGTCCGCAACGTGCTGACCAAGCTCAACATCCCCGACAGCCAGAACGGCCATCGCCGAGTGCTGGCCGTGCTCGCTCACCTTCGCGCGACGCAGCTTCAGACCTAGCGCTTAGACCAACCCGGGGACAGCGCGGTCGTGCGCGGGACTGAGTCTCTCACTTCGGACGGGCTCGTCGAGCTCTCGGATGGGGCGCCAGGGTTCCTCGTGACTCCGTTCGATCGGATCGACGCCAGTTTCTTTGACCGCGCCGCCGCGTCGGTGAAGATCGTCGCGACGCGGTCGGTCGGTTATGACCACATCGACATTGCAGCAGCGGCTCGGAGGCACATCCCCGTCGGGTACGCGCCTGGCGTTCTAACCGACGCCACAGCCGACGCGACAATCCTGCTGCTGCTCGGCGCGTCGCGTCGTGCCTACCAGGCCCAGCAGTTTCTCCGCGCCGGCGAGTTGCCACAGGGCGCGCCGCTGGCGCTTATGGGGCGGCAGCTGACGGGGAAGGTGCTTGGGATATTGGGGATGGGACGAATCGGGCAGGCGGTCGCGCACCGGGCGCCTGCTCTGGGAATGCAGATCCACTACTCCAACCCATCCCCGCTCTCCGAGGACGCCGCGCACGGCGCCGTCTTCCACCAAGACCCGCTCGAGCTGCTCGCAGTGAGCCAGTTTCTGAGCCTGGATGCGCCGGCGACGCCGGACACCCACCACTTCCTGAACGCGAAGACGATTGCGCTGCTGCCGCGCGGGGCGATCGTCGTCAACACGGCCCGCGGCGAGTTGATTTGCGATGAGGACCTGCTAGCCGCGCTGGACGCGGGAACGGTCGCCGCTGTCGGCCTTGACGTGTTCGAGCATGAGCCGGCGATCGACCCCAGATACTTGACGCTGAAAAACGCGTTCCTCATGCCGCACCTAGCTGCGGAGACGATCGAGACGCAGACCGCGGTCGGGATGCTCGTGCTCGACAATATCGACGCGGTACTCGCCGGCCGCAAGGCGCCGAGTCTGATGACCGTCTGAGCGCAGACGGGCCAACGATTCCCGGGCACGCCGTTGCATCCAGCCCCCGATGTGATCGTCACCGGCGGCTCCTCCATCCACGGTAGAGCTGGCTGACGGGCTGGTGCCGTCGCAGCCACCCGACGCGTCATCGACCATGGGTTGCGACATTGGCGATAGGCGAGTCGGGAGCCGATGCCGCTGATCAGCTCGGGCGCAGCGAGTCAAGAGCCGGCACGTGGGAGGTGGTTCACCAGTTCCAGATCGGGACCTCGCGGATCGGGTGGAGCTCGGATTCGGACTCGGCATGGGAGTTTTGCTGGGCGACGTGGGCGCCGAATTCGGCGTGCTCCCGCACCGCTTTCCGAAACCGCTCGTCTGTGGGGAGCCCGGCTTCATCCAGCGACTCCAGGTACACGGCGACAAACCGCTCGCGCTGCTCGTCGGTGATTTTCAGGTGGCGGTGTTTGTCGATCAGGTACCGAAATCCGAGCTCACGGCTGAACCGGTCCGGCCCCCCGAACGACTCAGCCGTAAACCAGGTCAGATGGTCCACGTGAGTGGGCACGCGCGTGGTAAAGACGTGTTTGAGGACCGGATCTGCAAGCGCGCTCGCGTAGAAGATCTCCTCTAAGCGGTGCAGCCCCTCATTACCCCCCGCGTGCTCGTACAGCGTCTCGTTTGTCGTGCCCATCAAATCGCTCCGATCGTCTCGCCTCACAGGAATCCCGGGTTCATTGTGCCCGTCGGGTTTCGTGGCCCAGCCCGCGTGCGTCCAGCGACGGGACCTGCGTTGCGCGGAGGGTGTCGCATAAAGCTGAGCCACCGGAAACTGGTTGTGATCCATTACCAAATACCGACGCACGACCCGTAGCCGGGGGCCGAACTTTGGCGATGGAGCTACCTCCGGCTCAGGCGGTCAGCGCAACACCTGGCGTGAGTCTGTCAGCCCGGGTAGACGGGCGAGCGACCGTCGTTGCGGAGCCGAGCCCGTAGGGCGAGGCGGAGCGGCGATGGTCGCTTAGGCACCCTCCCCGGGGGTGGGGGCCCCAGCGAGCAGCTCGGCCATCTTCTCGGCCGGGTTCATCCATCCGAGCGTCTGTCGGGGCCGGCCGTTGAGCAGAGCCGCGATACGGTCCAGCGTGTCCTGGTCGTGAACAGCGAGGTCGGTGCCTTTCGGGAGGTACTGGCGCAGCAGCCCGTTCGTGTTCTCGTTGCTGCCGCGCTGCCACGGGGAGCGCGGATCGCAGAAGTAGACCTCCACGCCGGTGTCGATCGAGAGCTGCTTGTGCGCGGCGAGCTCGCGTCCTTGGTCCCAGGTCAGCGAGCGCACGAGATGCTCCGGGAAGAGCTTGATCCGGGCCTTGAGCGCTTCGATCACCCAGTCGGTCCGGCGATCTGTGCCCAGATAGGCGAGCATCACGAACCGGGTTTGGCGCTCAACGAGCGTCGCGACCGCCGAGCGGTTATCCGCGCCCATGATCAGATCGCCCTCCCAGTGACCCGGGACCGCCCGGTCCTCGACCTCGGGCGGACGCTCGCTGATGTTCACCATGTCCGGGATCCGACCGCGCTGCTCCTGGCGCCCGCGCGGGCGACGGGTGCCGCGTCCCGTGCGCAACTGCGCGGTCAGTTGCCGGCGCAACTCGCCGCGCGACTGCACGTACAACGACAGATAGATCGTCTCGTGACTGATGCGCATCCCGGGATCGTCAGGGAACTCGAGACGCAGTCTGGCCGAGATCTGCTGTGGTGACCAGCCCAGCGCCAAGCCACGCTCGATCTCGCCCACCAGCGCAGGACACAACGACAGCTTCGTCGCCTTCGGCCGCCGAGCGCACCGCTGCGCCCGCCGCTCCGCCCCGACCGCTCGATACCGCCGCCGACCCCCAGCAGCCCGGATCTCCCGAGACACCGTCGACGGCGCCCGCCCCAACGCCCTAGCGATCGCCCGCGCCGACTCGCCCACCGCGATCCCCCGCGAGATCCGCTCCCGCTCCTCAAACGACAACCGATGCGGCGAATGCGCCACCCGCCGGCGCATCAACGCCGCCTCATGCTTGATCCGAGACGCCGACGAGTGCGCCAACCCGAACTCGGCCATCACATCCTTCACCCGAGCACCCTCCCGGAACCGCGCCACGATCACCCGCCGCTCCGACACCGAAACCAACCGATACCGCCCACGCTTCCCAGCCAACGAACCCTCCGATCAACACGAAAACACGATCGTGTTGCGCCGACCGGATGAATCCACCTACGTATATGTCAGCCGAATCGCCAAAGTTCGCGCGGGGCGCTTCGGCTGGTTCGTGCGCCTCCAACAACGGCAATTGTTTATGCGACACCCTCCGCGGATACGAGGGCGCCTCGGCCACGGGTTTACACCGAGATGACTGCATCCGCTCCACGGTTGCCGATCGGGCTCGATCACGCGTGCGCCGCGAAGACGTGGGCGACGGCGCCACCGCTGAAGACGGTGGTGCTCATCGGCTGGATGGTGACTCGTGCCACGAAGAGCCGCTCGCCCGCGCCCAGAACGACTGGATGGACGACAAGGCGGTACTCGTCAATCAAGCCGGTCTTGACCAGCGACCGGGCGAACCGTACGCCGCCGTGGGCGAGCAGGTACCCGTCGGAGCGCTCCTGCTTGAGCCGCGTGACGGCTTCGGCCAGATCTCCGGCGACGATCGTCGTCTCCCCCCAGTCGGCGGACACAAGCGAGTCCGAGAACACGACCTTGGGGATCTCGTTCATCGGCTTGGCGAACGGCCCCGAGGCACCCGGCCAATAGCCGGCCCACCCCGTATAGGTGGTGGCACCCACGAGGTGCGCACCGGCGTTGCTCACGGTCTCGACAGTCCACCTGAGGCCGTCATCGGAGCGTCCCGCAGCGACCCAGTCGCTGCTCCCGTCGATTGGTGCGACGTACCCATCCAGCGAGACGGACATCTTCAGGACCAGTGAAGCCATGCGCTGCTTCCCTCCTGGGATCGATGACAGAGCTGCTCAAGTCGATGATGATGCAGAGCAGTCCTTTGTGAAACGAGCTCTGAGTACTCAGGGTCAGTGCTCAGGTGTTGGCCCCTCGAGACCAGCCCGAAGATCCGGTTCGGGTTTGCTCTGTCCCGCTCCGGCAGCGAGAGCCGTCGCGCGATCTACTCCGCGCTGTCCCGAACCGGCTTGATCACCGGGGCGCGGCCTCCTGATACGTGCTGGAATGCGTCCCATGACCGACGACGCCGACGCAACCTCTGCCACGCCTGATCCCGACGACCACGTCGCCCGCCTGCAGGCGCAAATCGATGCCGCCAAGGCCCGCCGCGCGGGCTACCGCGCGGAGGCCGCCGAGACAGTCGCTCGAGGGGGCCCGGTGCGCGCGACGGACGAGGAGCTGGGGATCATCAAGACCGACGACACGGTCGGCAGGATCGCCGCTGACGCGAGCCAGGAGGCCCGGAGCAGGCTGAGCCGCCTGATGTCCCGGTTCGGGCGGGGCGGGAAGAAGTAGGGTCGGTCCCGGTCGGCGGTCGCGTGCCGCCGCTCGACGCCGTTGGGCCACCGCGGCCTGGTGACGCCGAAGCGCAGCCTGGCGAGACACCTGCTTCTGCGGCTCTTGCTCTGCTTCGCTCCTGGCGGTAGCGTGAATCCGCGCTGGGTGCCAAGGCCCGACCGCACACCACGGCTCCCCAGCGCCTTGCACAAGACCGTGATCCGGGGACTACGCTCCGGCGGGCCCCAGGGGGTCGCCCCGAAACCGTGATGGTCCGCTACATCATTCGCCGTCTTCTCTGGGCCATCGTGACGCTGATCATCCTCAGCTTCCTGACCTTCTTGATCTTCTACGTGCTTCCGCCGGGTGACCCAGCGGTGCTGCGCGCCGGCCACTTCCCGAATCCGGCGATGCTCGCCCATATTCGCCGCGTGCTCGGCGTAGACAGGCCCTTCTGGGTCCAGTACTGGATCTACCTCAGGGGCATCATCCTGCACTTCAACCTGGGCTACAGCTATCAGTTCGCCCAACCGGTCAGGGCGATGATCGTCAACGGCCTGCCAGCGACGATCTCCCTCACCGTCGGTGCAGTGGCGATCTGGGTGAGCATTGGCATGGTGGTGGGAGCGATCTCGGCCGTCTGCCCCCGCAGCCGGCTCGACCGGCTCACGATGATTGGGTCACTCCTGGCGATCTCTGCCCCGACCTTCTGGCTGGGTCTCATGGCGCTGTTCCTGTTCTCAACGGACATCGGCGTGATCCACATCTTCGACGGCGCCGGCACGTACGTCGGTCTCACCGCCAACCCCGGCCGCTGGTTCGGCTCACTGATCCTCCCCTGGCTCGTGCTCGCGGCCATGCTCGCGGCCTTCTACGCTCGGCTTCTGCGATCGCAGCTGATCGAGGCGATGTCGCAGGACTACATCCGGACGGCGCGCGCCAAGGGCCTGCGCGAGCGGCAGGTGATCTGGCGTCATGGAATGCGCGCCGCGATCACGCCAATCGTCACCATTCTGGGCATGGATATCGGCTTCCTACTCGGCGGCGCTGTGGTGGTGGAGACGGTGTTCAACATCCCCGGGGTTGGCCGCTTGGCCTACGAGGGCATTAACCAAGCGGATTTGCCGATCATCCAGGGTACGGTGCAATTGGGGGCTTTCTTTATCGTGATCGCAAATCTCATCGTGGATGTCGCCTACGCATTCCTCGACCCGCGGGTCCGCTACTCATAAGTCCGCTGCTCGGATCGGATGGCACCGCGCGGAATGCGGCTTCGACGAGAGAGCTCCCTCGCGCGGAAAGCGCACCGACGGGAGTGGCGCTCTCGATCGCGCGTCAGCCACAGGTTGCACCCACGCCGGCCGATAAAGGTGCACCGGGCGCGGAGTCAGCGCCGTCAGCCCGTATGTAGCTCCAGCACGCCGGCAACGAGGCGATGCGCTTCCTGGTTGGCGGCCGCCGGAATCCACTCAATGACCACGGTGCCGATCCGCATCCGTTGGTCGGTGATCTCGGCGGCGAGCGCGCGCAGGCGAGCGTTACGGATGTGGTGCTCGCCGTTGACGTGCGCGACCAAGAGCCGCGAGTCCGAGCGAGCGGTCACTTGGGTCAGACCGAGTTGCCGCGCGTGGCCCAGCCCGGCCAGCAGCGCCCGATACTCGGCCTCGGCGGCGGTCGCGGTCCCGATCGACTCGGCATGTTCGGCCAGCGCGACGCCCCGCTCGTCGCTTATGAGATAGCCGATCGCGGCAGGCCCGGGCGCGCCTCGCGCTCCACCGTCGACGTCCAGCAGCGCAAACCCGGGTCTAGGCGGTCTGGCGGGACGATCCGGTCGCGCGTTGGCCTTGGCCAGCGCTCGACGTTGGGCATCCGTGATAGCAGCTCCTTTCCGGCGCTGTCGCCGCCGCCCCGGTGGTGTACGGGATGGATCGCCCACGTCACCTGGATTCTCCTCGACCAACGTCGCTGCACCCGGGCAAACCCGCCGCTGTGAAACGACCCGCCTCCGCGCGGGACAGCTCGCCACCGGCGCCCGGCCGGCCCCGTCCAACTTACCCGTGCGCGGAGGGATCGAAACCATCTCCAGCCAGAAGTCAGCCAGGATCGCCGGGGTGCGGGTCAGGATCTAGCGCCGGCGCCCTGGGCTCTGAGCCTCATCGAGAATGGGGTAGGGCTCAACGGCAACCTAAGCTAAGGGCGTGTTGGGCACGCTCTGAGCCAGTCAACGAGGGGCTCGAGTTCGTCGGTCGGCGCATCGTGGGCGCCGGTGAAGGTGACCCGTTGGCGGACGTTGTTGTAGGCGGCGGCGGTTCCGGATCCGAGCTCGCCGCGTCGGCTGGTGAGGTCCACTGCCTGAGCGGCGCATACGAGTTCGACTGCCGCCAGCCGCAGCGCGTGGTTGGCGATCTCATACAGCCGGCGGGCGCCGACGGGCGCCAGCGTCACTCGGTCCTCGATACCCTCCGCCATCGCGGATGAGGTCTGCTCAAGCGTCACGGGCGCGGCTAGTAGGCGGCATTCTGCGGCAAGCGCTGTCGAGCCGTGGCCCATTACCGCGAGCCCGTCGACGGCCAGGTCATCGTGGGCGCGTAGCCCGCTGGGTAGTCCGCTGAAGCGTGGATCGAGAAGCTTCTGGATCCGCTCGTTGGCGATGGTGATCGCCTGCGCGAGCGCCAGCCGAGCATAGTCGAGTCCGACGGCTACCTGGGTGATGTCGTGGTTTCCATTGGCGAGCACGCGCTGCTCCTCAGCGATGACGGCGGGGTTGTCGGCACCGGAGCGCAGTTCTGTCTCCACCAATCCGCTGGCGTGCGCGAGGGCGTTGCGGGCAGTCGCGTGGATCTGGGGTAGGTTGCGGAAGCAGAGCGGATCCTGAAGATTCCGAGGACGTCGGGTCCCGAGCAGCAGCGTTCCGCCGTCGAGTAGTCCACGAAGCCGGTCGATCGTGGGCGCTACCCCATCGTGCGCGCGAAGGCGCGCCACCGCAGGATCCAGGGCGGCCACGTTGGCGAGGAATCCCTCGAACGAGAGCGCGGCGGCACGCTCAAGCGCGTGCAACGCCAAGCCGGCGGCGACGAGCCCGATCGACGCAACTCCGACGCTGAAGGAGTTGGAGCTGATCAGCGCCAGCGCCTCCCGAGCCCCGAGCTCGAGCGGACGAAGGCCCGCGGCGGCGATCATCTCGCCGTCCGGTCCAGCCCCGATCAGTGCCCGTGCGATCTCTGCCATAGGTGAGAGGTCGGATTGCCCGATCGAGCCAATCAGGTGCACAGTGGGATGGACGCCAGAGTTCAAAGCGTCAACGAGCGCTTCGACAACCGCGGGGCGTACACCGGCCGCGCCCGCGGCCAGACCCTGAGCGCGCACGAGCATCGCCGCGCGGACGAATTCATCCGGAGCATTGTCGCCATGGCCGACGCAGTGGGCCAGGATCATCAGCCGGTTGAACTCGCGCTGCTCCTCTGCGGGCACTGTCCTGCGCTTCTGCGGGCCGACCCCAGTAGTCACTCCATACACCGGCTCGCCACGCGTGAGCGCGTCGTCAATCGTGCCCCGCGACGCAACCATCCGCCCGATCACGGCTGGGTCGATGATGACCTCGGCACGGTCGACCGCGGCTCTGACGACATTGGCGATGCTCAGCGACGGCGCGCCGATGACCACCGGTCCAGTCCGTGTGGAGGGGGACTCAACCTGCCAGTAAGCGCCACGGTCGCGAGCCGGTAGTTCGTTCAGCCACGAGGTCAGCTCGTTAGCCGACACCGGTCGGCTCATCAGGAACCCCTGCGCCACGTCGCAGCCGAGCGACCTGAGCCGGTCGAGCACTTCGGCGCTCTCCACCCCTTCAGCCACCACATCCAGACCGAGGTTCCGTCCCAGGTCGATCGTCGAGCGGACGATCACCTCATCCTGTTCTGAGTGGGTCATGTTCGACACGAACGAGCGATCGATCTTGAGCTCATTGATCGGTAAGCGTGTGAGATAGCCCAGCGAGGTGTAGCCCGTGCCGAAGTCATCGACCGACAGGCGCAAGCCCATGGATCCCAGGCGCTCCAAGACCGCCTTCATCCGAAACGGATCGGCGATCACCGCCGTCTCGGTGATCTCGAGTTCGAGCAGCGACGGCGGCACCTGCCACTTCTCGAGCAGGCCGGCCAGGTCACCGGGGAACTGCGTGTCAATCAGATTGCGCGTGGACACGTTTACCGAGACCATCAGCTCGTGCCCTTCCTGAGCCCATTCGTGGCACTGGCGAAGCGCCTCGTCGACGACATACCGGGTCAACGGACCAATCAGACTCGTCTCCTGCGCAGCGTCAATAAACTCGTCGGGACCCAAAAGTCCGCGCTCGGGATGGCACCAGCGAACCAACGCCTCCACCCCCCGGACGCGACCGTCGCGCACCTCGATCTTAGGCTGGTAGAAGAGCACCAGCTCACGCTCGTGGATGGCGCGCCGCAGCTCGGTCACAAGCGACAGTCGCTCCGGTTGATGGGCGTCTTGGTCGGGGTCGTACAGCGTGAACCCGACGTTGTTGTGCTTTGCGACGTACATCGCGACGTCCGCGCGCTGTATCAGCCCGTCGACCTCCGCCGCGTGGGTGGGGTAAAGCGCGATGCCAATGCTCGCGTCGATCCGCAGAGGGAGGCCTTGCAGTACCAGCGGCTGATCAAGCGTCTCCCGAATCCGTGAGGCGACCTCGATCGCAGCCTCCGCCGTCGCGTCACCGAGCAGAATCGCGAACTCGTCCCCACCGAGGCGCGCGATCGAGTCCTCGCCCCTCAAGGCCGCCTTCAGTCGCCCACCCACCTCGAGCAGGAGATGGTCGCCCGCCGCGTGGCCCAGCGTGTCGTTGACCTCCTTGAACCGATCGAGATCCAAGACGAGCACCGCAAACTTCTGAGCGTCACGTTCGGCCGCGCGGATCGTCTGCCCGACCCGGTCGTGAAACAGCACGCGGTTTGGTAGACCGGTCAGCGCGTCATGCAGCGCCTGATGGCGATTCATCTCCGCCTGACGGCGCAACTCCTCCTCCGCCCGATCCCGGTCCTGCTCGACCAGCACCTGGTCAGTCACGTCGAGGATCACCCCGTCCAGCCACAGGTGCTCGCCGCGATCGCCGAGGATCGCTCTACCCCGCTCGCACACCCAGCGCGCGCTGCCATCGGCGTGAATCACTCGGTACTGGAGCGTGTACGGCGAGCCAGCCTCCAGGGCCCGGTCGATCTCTTCGATCACGTAGGGTCTGTCGTCCGGATGGATGATCGAGCCGTACCTGCGGACGGCGTTGCCGATGAAGTCGGCCGCGGGATACCCACAGATCGTCGCGATGTGCTCGCTCATGAACTGAATCGTCCAGTCCACGTCGCACGCGCACCGGTACACGGCTCCCGGGATGTTGGCCACAACGGCCGAGAACTGCTCCCGGAGCGCAGGCAGCGACGACCCATCCCGCCCGGACGCCGGCGAGACCTCTCGCACCGCGCCCAGCCGCGCGGGAGCGGCGTCTGCGGCGTCGGGCCTAGCCTCCTGCGGAACGGCTGAGAGTGCGGCCCGTCTCCGTGGTGATCCCATCAAGACGGTAGTCGGACCCGGGTGCCCAGGCTTGAGCACAGAGCGTTTCGAGAACTGAGCGCAAGGAAAACCAGCGTGGCCCAGATACCGCGCCCAGCCGGCGAGCGCTGCGGGTCGACGCCCTGGCGGCCACGCGGCGCTCATGCACTGGATGAGACAGGCTTCGTCGACTGGGTAGATAGCGGGTTATGGCGCATGTGTCGTCCGTCGGCAAGGGCGTTGGGCTGGGGGTAGCGTCGCTGTGCCTGGTCCAGTTCACCGATGTGCTCGGCGTGACGGTGGTGGTCACAGCGTTGCCGCGGATGCTGAGCGATCTCCACGCGTCGCCGGATGCGGGAAGCCTGATCGCGACTGGCTACGCCATGTTCTTCAGCGGGCTATTGATGTTGGGGGCGCGTCTGGGTGATCGGTTCGGTCACCGGCGTGTGATCCTCGGCGGCTTGCTGCTGTTCGCTGTCGGCGCGACCGTCGGGGCGGCGGCTACCACGGTCGTGATGCTGACCGCGGCACGATGCCTGCAGGGCGCCGCCGCCGCGGGCTCTGTCCCCTCCGCGCTGCGGCTGCTGACCACGATCACAATCGAGGGACGCCAACGCCGGCGAGCCGTGGCGGCCTGGAGCGCCGCCGGAGCTGCGGCGGGCGCAAGCGGATTCGTGGTCGGCGGTGTGGTGACCGACCTGGCCAGCTGGCGGTTCATTTTCTGGGGCTATCTGCCGGTGGCGCTGGTCCTTGCCGCCGCGGTCCGGCGCGAAATCCCGCCGGACCGGAAAGCGGACCGGCCGCCACCGCTGCCCGTCGCCAGCTCGCTGCTGTTCACCGCCGCGGTCATGGGATTCGTTATCGGCACCACACTGCTGCCCCAAAGAGGCAGAGCGCCGGCAGGTGCCGCCCTACTGGGGGCGGTGCTCGTCCTGGCCGGCGTGTTCATCGTCGTCGATCGGGCAGCCGAGGCGCCGCTGCTGCCCCGATCATTGCTGCGCGAACGCTCCTTGCGTCAAGGCGCGATCGGATCCCTGCTGAACACGCTGACCACCAGCTCGACGATTACCCTTGCCACTCTTTACCTCCAGAACACGCGCGGACTGGGGCCGCTCACCGCAGCGGCGGTGCTGCTGCCGTTCAGCCTCGCGGTCATCGTCGGCTCGGGTCTCGCGGCGCCAAGCCTCGCGCGCTGGCCACCGCAGCGCGTGATCGCCGCGGGCCTGGGCGCGATCGCGGTCTGCGACGCCGCACTCATCTCCTCAGCCGCCGGCGTCTGGACGGTCCCGATCACCGTGGTGGCCGGCGGAGGCGGTATCGGGCTCTCTTCGGTCGCCGCCACCAGCCTAGGAACAAGCGTCGCGGAGAGCGACCGCGCAACCGCAGCCGGCGTCATCAACACCTCGTCACAGCTCGGTACGGCCCTCGGCATCGCCATCCTTCTCCTGATCGCGGCCCTCACCACCGGAGTCCCCGAGCACCACACCCCAGTTCCAGCACCCGCGTGGCTCCTCGCCGCCGCCGTCAGTCTCACCGCGGCCTTAACATTCGCCCGCGCGGGGCGGATCGCACGTCGAGGCCCACGCCGGTAGTACCTCACGCTTACCTCGACCGGTATCTCTCGTTCGCACCTCTTTGGCGTGAACCGGCGCCCCGGCCCGGGAGTCAGCCGGCCAGTACGTCGTGCACGAACCGGACGACCATCGTTCCGTCGCCCACTGCGCCCGCCACGCGATTTGCGGCCCCGGCGCGGACATCGCCCGCCGCGAAGACGCCCGGCCGGGTCGTCTCGAGGAGGTGGGGCTCGCGGTCCGACACGGGCCAACTCAGGCGCCCGTCGTAGCTCGCGGCGCCTGGCCCGCACAGGATGTATCCCGCGCTGTCAACAGGAAGGATGCCCGTGATCGCTTCCGTGCAGGGATCGGCGCCGATCATCACGAACACAGCCGTTGCCGGCAAGTCCCGCCTGCTGCCGTCGCGCCGGTCGGCAACCGTCACCGATTCAACCGTGGCCGAACCGCGGACGGCCACGACCTCGGTATCGGTCATGAGCTCGATTCGGGGCGAGCGCTTGAGGCGGTCGAGCAGGTAGTCGGACATAGTCGATTTCAGGCTCGGGCTACGCACCACGACGCGTACGCTGCGGGCCCTCGTGGCGAGGTGCACCGCCGCCTGCCCGGCGGAGTTCCCCCCGCCGACGACGATCACGTCCTGGTCGCGGGAGCGCTCGGCATCGCCGGCCATCGCCCAGTGGTACACCCCGGCGCCGCGGAAGCGATCGACACCCTCGGCCTGGAGCTCACGCCACTGGGCGCCCGTCGCGACCACCACCGAACGAGCGAGTACGTACTGCCCATCGTCGAGATCCACCCGCAGGAGACCGTCCGGCCCGTCGGCCAGTTCCACCGCTCGGTGAAAGCTCGACAGGACCGCGCCGAAACGCCGGGCCTGAAGCGTCGCCGCGCGCGTCAGGTCCGTCCCCCGGATCCCCGTCGGGAAACCGAGGTAGTTTTCGATGCGCGTGCTCGTCCCGGCCTGACCACCGGGCGCCCAAGCCTCGGCCACGAGCGTCCGCAAACCCTCGGAGCCACCGTAGACGGACGCGGCGAGGCCGGCGGGTCCGGCCCCGAGGACGACCAGGTCGAAACGCTCCCCGTCGACGTCCGCGCGCAAACGGAGCAGCCGAGCAACCTGCGCCGCCGAGGGGTTGCGCATCACCTCGGTGGCGTAGATCAGCACCGGGGTCTCAGAGCGCGGGATATCGAGCCACTCGAGCATCCGGGCGCTCTCGCTGTCGGTGTCGGCGTCGTACCAGCGCACGGGCAGCAGATTGCGCTCGAGGAGGTCCCGAACCTCGAACGCCCGCCGAGAGTTGCGAGGCGCGATCAACCGCATGATCCCGTGCCCCTCGGCCTCGTGCCACGCCCGCCGGGCCAGCAGCGTCGCGAACACCTGCTCGCCGAATTCCGGCCAGCGCTCGACCATCGCACGCAAACCTGCCCGGTCGAACACGATCACGTCGGTTGGCTCGACCGCCACGCACGCGCTGATCGTTGGCTCTCCGGTAAATGCCGCGATGTCGCCGATATACGTTCGGCTATCCGCCTGCGCGATGTACACATCCTTGCCCGGCTTTCGATCGATGAACTCGACCAGTCCACGCTCAATTACGTAGAACGGAGCATCCCGCTCGGCATGCTCATAGAGCACCTCCCCCGGCTCGAACCGGCGCCGCGTCCCTCGCTTGGCCAGCCACTCGAGCTTGGCGTCCGAGAGCCGCGGGAACAGAACCTCGTCAGCCAGGTCGGGGAACCGCTCGCTTCGAACCACCTGCGTCGTCGCCACGCATCCAGGCTATCGAGCGCGCGATGGCTCGGACTGCCGCCAAGCTTGGCTCAAACGACCCGGGACACCGCCACGAAACCCGGCGGGCCGCCGCCTGTGCCCTCTCACAGGCCTCGATCCCGACGACTCATCTCGGACAACCGCGGCCAGGTGATCGTCTTGCGCCCCGGGCGTGGCTGCTCCCGGTGCCCCGGGGAGCGACGCTGAGCGCGCCGGACCGGAGAGAGAGAGCCCGCCGTCGGCACCCAGCATGCCGCTACGCGATCTCAGCCGCCGGGAACGAACCGGCCGCCCGGCGTGAAGCATCCTGACCGTCTGCACGACGGCCAGGACGGTGAAGACGGCGCTCGAGACGAACCATGAGCAGAGGGCGTGGATGGTGAAGATTTCGCGGTTGTTAGGTAAAGGCTGAAGCCGAACCCGATTAGCATGAGGACCTAGCCGGTGAGGAGAGCGTTGTCGCCCTGGCTGGCCAGTGATCGGGATGAGCAGGTCGCTGAGCAGCCCCAGGAGCGCCACCGGCACTCCGGCCGGGTAGGCGTAGGACGGTCTCACATCCGTGCGAGATCCCGCCAGACCGGATGCAAGCCAGCGTAGTGGACGTATGTCAGATGACCAGTGTTCTCCTCAGAAGCGCAACACCGCGTTGCTGAAGCCGCTGGTCACTTTTTCCAAGATCGGGATCGGGGAGTAGACCACCACGATGACGTCGAGACGGGACGGGATTCGACACCTCTGAATTCGGCCACTTTCTGGCCGAAACCTGCCCGCGCTTAGCGGTGACTTCTCCCCGAGTGATTCACCGGTCAGAGTTATTTGACCATGTGCAGTTGGAAACCGCGGTCTCGGCAGGATTGGACAACGGTCTTTTATTTGGACTTGACAGAAGCAAGCGCGGAGAGATAATCCCGCCCAACGTCCGCCGCGGAGGGGCCGCGGGCCTCTCCGCACAGTTTTTGAGTGCGCCATCTAGCAACGGGCATGTCTGTGCCTGAGCGCCGAATGACACCCTTCGCACCCCACCGCGATCCGCGGCAAAGGGCACCCCCGGTGACCGGTCGGTGCGTCACCTTCAGGTAACTCGATTTTTAACACGAGGGAGTCAAGCGTGCGACGTATTTACGCAGTTCTTAGTGCTGCGGTAGTAGTGGCAGCCGCGGTCGCCGTCATCGGGGTAACGAGCGGAACGGCAGCTCCCAGGATCATCTACATGGACCCGAGCGCGTCAATTCCGGCACGTGTCCATGACCTTCTGGGCCGGATGACGCTGAAGGAGAAGGTCGGCCAGATGGACCAGGCCGTGGTCGGATTGCTGCGCGACAAGACCAATCCGGCGAATGGTGTCTGCAACGGTGATAACACGTCGCAGCCACAGCCGAACTGCCTGCAGACCGTGCTGGCCACAGACGCCACCGGGTCGGTCCTGTCAGGTGGGACCGACAATCCGCCCGGTAACACGGGGACTGACTGGGCGAATCTGTACAACACGATCCAGCATTACGCGATCGACCACTCGCGGCTGCACATTCCAATCATCTATGGCGTCGATGCGGTCCACGGCTTCGGTCATCCGACCGCGGCGACGTTGTTCCCCCAGTCGATCGGGATGGGAGCGACCTGGGACACCCAGCTAGCGAGACAAGCTGGCCAGGCCACGCGCGATCAGGTCTGCAGCGTGGGCACCGTTTGGGTCTTCGCTCCCGTTCAGGATGTGGCGCGGGACAACCGCTGGGGTCGCACCTACGAGACGTGGGGAGAAGAGCCCGCGCTTTCGGGCGCGATGGGCGGAGCCAACATCAGCGGAATGCAGAGCGGGACGTGCCCCACCGACCCCGGCCTCCAGGTCGCATCGACGGTCAAGCACTTCGCCGCGTACTCGGAGTCGATCAACGGCCACGATCGCGTCGAAGCCCAGATCCCGATCCGTTATCTACAGGATCTCTTCCTGCCGTCGTACGCGGGCGGGATCAACGCCGGCGCGGACACGGTCATGGTCAACTCCGGGTCGATCAACGGCATCCCCGCCACGGCTTCGCACTTCCTGTTGACGACCGAGCTGCGCCAGCGGCTCGGCTTCACAGGCGTGGTGATCAGCGACTACAACGATGTCTTCGCCCTGCAGACCACCTACCACATCGCTCCCGATCTCGAGGGCGCGGTGGCGGAAGCGGTCAACGCCGGCGTGGACGTGGCGATGAATGCGATTTCGACTACCAATTACGACGCCGCGCTGATCGCGGCCGTCCATGACCGTCTGGTCCCGATGTGGAGGATCAACCAAGCGGTGACGAGGATCCTGACGCTGAAGTTCAAGCTCGGCCTGTTCGACCACCCCTTTGTCGACGCGACCAAGGCCAATGACGCGATCAGCGGCGATGTCGCCCTTGACCGCCAGGCCGCCGACGAGTCGATGACCCTGCTGCAAAACCAGAACGGCACGCTCCCGCTCTCGACGAGCAGCCGTGTCACGGTCGTCGGCCCGAACGCGGACTCGATCCCCGACACGCTCGGCGGCTGGAGCGTCAGCTGGCAGGGCGTGTTCGACAACAACAAGCAGGCGTGCTGCGGCGGTCCGTCCGACCAGATCCCGACGCAAACGGTGACGGTCTGGAAGGGCATTCAGGCAGCCGACGGGAACGCAACACTCGCTCCCGACCAGAGCAGTGCGGTGGCCGCGGCCGGCAGCACGGACGCGTACGTCGCGGTGGTCGGCGAGACCAGGCCCTACGCCGAGGGACTGGGCGATGACCCGGCACCGCAGTTGGATGCCAGCCAGAAGGCGCTGATCGCGGCGCTGAAGGCCACGGGCAAGCCGGTGATCGTGGTCGTCGTGGCCGGCCGTCCACTCGGGCTCGGTCCCGACGCCGAGTCGGCGAACGCGATCCTGATGGCGTGGCAGGGCAGCACGCAAACAGGCAACGGGGCCGCCGATGTGCTGTTCGGCAAGTACGACCCGAGCGGCAAGCTTCCGATCACGTGGCCGAGTGACGCCACGCCGCCCGGCCTCGATCTGTCCAGCTTCAACACGACCGGAGCGTCTCCGCTCGGCGACGAGCCGAAGTTCTTCGACCAATTCCCGGGAACGAACTCCGGTAACGGGTCGGGCTACAACCCGCTCTTCCCGTTCGCTTTCGGCCTTTCGTACACGACGTTCTCGACCAGTGGCCTTTCCATCGCCGGCCCGGCAGCCGGCGTCGTGACCGCATCGTTCACGGTAAAGAACACCGGCGGTCGCGAGGGCGTGGACATTATTCCGGTGTACGTGAAGCGTCCGGTGAACACTGGCGAGGTCCTCACGCCGACGAACGGGAACCTCGTCGGCTGGGCGCGTGTGGACCTGGCGGCGGGAGCTTCGCAGCAGGCCTCTGTCGCGTTCCGAGTCTCGCAACTCGCGGTGACTCCGGCGGACATCAACGGAGACGGGCCGCGGCAGGTGCAGCCCGGTGACTACCAGGTCGTCCTGGACCCGAATGGCACGGGTCCGACGTTCACCATCCGTTAGGACGCCGATCCAGTTCCCAACCCGGCGTGGCGGGCCTGCGAAGGCCCGCCACGCCAGCGGGTACGACTTCAAGCCCCAAAGCGCCGCCTGACGCGGCGGAGCGTTGCCTCGGTGACTAACCGAGCGGTGTGAACGATGCTCGCGACCGCCTGTTCGGGATCGAGGCTGTAGAGGTCGACAAGGGTGAGAACTGCCTCGGCGCTGATGACGACGGCGAGATCGCGACGCAGCTGTTCCAGCGTTACCGGATCGATGGCGGGCTTGCGTGCGGACAGCGGCGCCAGCGCCTGGTCGATCAGAGCGAACCGGTACCCAGGACGCGCGGTCCGGGCGGTGCCCCGAGCGATCGAAACGGACATGAGTGCGCGGATCGCACCCTGACGCTCGATCACGAGCCTCGCCAGAAGTTCCGCCGCGTAGGCAACACGCTCGACCGGATCCCCAGTATTGGTGCCTGCCGCTAGGGCAGCGGCCGGATCGGGCTCGATCCCGGCGAGCGCCTCCTCGAGAAGTGAGGCGAGATCCGGGAAGTAGCGGTACGCAGTTGGTTCGGAGACCAGCGCGGCGCGGGCGACCGCCGGCATGTTGATGTCCGCGCCGGCGGTGATCAGCTCCTGGCAGGCGGCGACGATCGCGCCGCGCGTGCGCCGCTTCTGATTGACCCGGCCATGCCCTTCCGTCGCGCTCATGTGCATCCGCTCCTCGGCGCCAGCTCATCCAACGGTCTGCTCTCATCATGATAGTCCACTTGCATAACCGTCAGCGGTGCGCTACGGTCCTTCGTGATAGTCAACTCTCACGAACGGAGCGGCCTAATGCCCAGCGCGTCGCTTGTCGGACCCCAGGATGGAGAAATAGTCCTCCCCGCCCCCATCCAGGTACGCATGGTCGAGGATGGAAGCGGCACGGACCACCGCCTCGCGGTTGCCATCCTCACCGTGCCTCCCCGAACCGACGGGCCACCTCCCCACTGGCACCAGAAGCACGACGAGACCTTCTACGTGATCGCCGGGACCGCTCGGTTCATCGTCGGCGACAACCGGCTCGAGGCACCGGCCGGAACATTCGTCTCCGTACCCACCGGCGCGGAGCACACATTCGCGAACCCGGGCAACGAGCCGGCGACCATTCTGAACACGTTCACGCCCGACCTCTACGTCGGCTACTTTCGGGACCTCAGCAAGCTGGCGGCGGCGGACGAGATGACCCCCGATGCGATCCTCGCGGTGATGGCGCGGTATGCGACCTACCCGGCCGGTACACGCGCTCCCGAGGCGACCGACTGAACCGACAACAGACACGACAGGAACGGACGAGATGACGACCACCACCACCGCGAATGGCTTCTACGCCGATGACCTGCTGGTAACGATCGATGAGCAGGGGGAAGGCCGGCCCGTCCTGCTTGTGCACGGAGGCGGCGGCCCACCGTCAATGGGTCCGCTGCCCTCCGCCTTATCCGAGCGCTTCCAAGTCATCGCACCCGTGCATCCGGGCTTCGCAGGCACAGCGCGTCCGGAATGGTTCGACGGGATCGATGACATCGCGCTGTGCTACCTCCAACTGCTCGAGCAGAGGGATCTGCGCGACGTGCTGGTCGTCGGCTCGTCGATCGGAGGCTGGATCGCCTCCGAGATGGCGGTCCGTGAGCACGAGCGCATCAGCGGCACCGTCCTCCTCAACGCGGTCGGGATCAACGTCGAGGGAGTCGCGCTTGCCGACTTCTTCTCCCTCACCCCCCAAGAGCTCATCACCCATTCGTTCCACGATCCGGCTGCGATACCTGACCCTACTCAGCTTCCGCAAGCGGCACGGGACGTACAGGCCGCCAACGCCGCGACACTCGGGGTGTACGCCCGCGAGCCCTACATGCATGATCCGAAGCTGCGGCGACGGCTCGCGCTCGTCCCGACCCCGGTCCTCGCCATCTGGGGCGAAAGTGACCAGATTGCGCCGGAGCCGTACGGACGCGCTTACGCCGCGTCTTTCCCGGACGGCCGATTCGAACCGATACCCGCAGCCGGACATCTCCCCCACCTCGAGCAGCCCGACCGGGTCCTCGAAGCGATTCACCGCTTCGCACACGACACAACTCGCTCGACTACCAACTATCCAGCAAGAAAACGGGCCACTGGCAAAAACCCGCTCACCAGCACCTCGCCAAACACCCACAGCTCAGCCTCAGCGAGCTTGCGTCATGGTCGAGGTGAAGCAGACGTGTCCAGAGGAGACCGCATCGCACAACCGAGACCGCCGTGACTCGGCGCACGGAGGCTCCCGTTATGTCCGCATCAGCCGGCGATGCGGATCAGCTTCTTGTTGACGAACTCGTCGGCGCCGAAACGGCCGAGTTCGCGGCCGAAGCCTGAGCGCTTGACGCCGCCGAAGGGTAGCTCGGCGCCTTCGAGGCCCGCGGCGTTCACGAACACCATCCCGGCGTCGATCTGGTCCGCGACGCGCATGGCTTGTTCGGGGTCGTTGGTGATGACGTAGGAGCCCAGCCCGAACGGGGTGTCGTTCGCCAGCTCGATCGCCTCGTCCTCGCCGCTCACCCGATAGATCGAGGCCACCGGCCCGAAGAACTCCTCCTTGTAGGCGTCGTTGTCGGGCTGAATGTCGGTGAGGATCGTCGTCTCGAAGAAGTTGCCGTCGTGGGTGCCTCCGGCCACTAAGGTGGCGCCTTGGTCCACCGCGCGCTTGACCTGGTCGGCTAGCCGTTCGGTCGCGGTTGAGGAGGAGAGGGGACCGACCTGGACTCCCTCCTTGGTCGGGTCAGAGGGCTTGACCGCCAGCAGTGCCGCGCTGAACTTTTCAGTGAACTCGTCGTAGAGCTTGTCGACGACGATGAAGCGCTTCGCGGCGTTGCATGCCTGACCGGAGTTCTCCAGCCGGGCCCCCACGGCCTGCTCGACGGTGGCATCCATGTCGACGGTGTCCAGCACGATGAAGGGATCGGAACCGCCCAGCTCCAACACCACCTTCTTGAGGTTGCGGCCCGCGATCTCGGCGACTGCGGCGCCCGCCCGCTCAGAGCCAGTCAGCGAGACCCCGCGCACACGCGGGTCGGCGATCACCCACTCGATCTGGTCATTGGTCGCAAAGATGTTGATGTACGCGTCTTTGGGGACCCCTGCCTCGTGGAAGATCAGTTCCATCGCCAGCGCGGACTCCGGGCACTGTGGCGCGTGCTTGAGCAGGATCGTGTTGCCGATCACGAGATTGGGTCCGGCGAAACGCGCGACCTGGTAGTAAGGGTAGTTCCACGGCATGATTCCCAATAGCAGGCCGTACGAGCTACGCCGCACGAGCGCGGACCCGTTCCCGTCCAGCAGCGTGATCGGCTCATCGGCCATCAGCGAGGGCCCGTTGTCGGCGTAGTAGTCATAGATCGCACGGCAGAAATCGACTTCGCCGAGCGCCTGTTCGATGGGCTTGCCCATCTCTCGCACGATGATCTCAGCCAGCTCGTGGCGCTTCTCGGAATGAAGCTCGCCCACCCGGCGGATGACGGAGGCGCGCTCCTCTACCGTCGACGACCTCGTCCACTCGCTATGCGCCCTGTCGGCACGCCCAATGGCGTCACGAAGCTCGTCGTCACTGATCGTCGGATACTCGCGTAGCGTCTCGCCCGTCGCCGGGTTGATGACTGCGTAATCGGCCATTGATCCTCTCTCGTTCCGGCATTTCATCTGGACGGTACACCGACAACTCCGGCGGCTACCGCGGATTACAGCGAGCGGATGATCGCACGTGTTTGCGGCGCGCCCCCAGGACAGTCCCCTGAGGGCCGCTGCCCGCTAGGTCTTGCCGGATGCACCCGAGTTCTTGGGTGCTCCGACGTGACTCAGGCCACGCCGGGGACTTGAGCAGCCAGCCCGGTCGAAGATCACGACGCCGGCGCGTCCGTCGCCATCTCTGAAGGACTCAGCCGCATTGCAACACCCCCCGGGGCCGTCGCCCGACTTGGCAAGTGAGACATCAGGCATGAGCGCGAGCTTGACGATCGGCCCCGTGGCCGAGCAAATCACGCGGGACCAGCGGCGGCGAACCACTCTGGGTCGGCGAAGCGATCGCTCGTTCGTGTCTAACGCGGCGATGAAAAGCAATCGCCCGCGAGGTGCACGCTCTCCGCAGAAGGTGACTGGCGCGCACGACAGAGAAGCGTTTCTGAACGTGAGGAGGGGTGGGTCACGTCGCCGGCGCCATACCGCCACTCCGCCAGCGCTCGTGGGTCTGTAACCAGGCTCAGGCCTGCATGGCTGCGAGGTGGTTGACCAGTTTGTCCAGCTGGCTGCCCCAGCCTCGTTCGGCGCCGGCGCGGACCGTGTCGCTGAAGTCGGCGATGAGATGCACCTTTAGTGTGGTCGTCGAGGCGTCCACCTCGGTGAAGGTGACCGTCGCGGTTCCTTTGCCGCTGCCGTCGGCGAAGCCGTCGTCGGACCACACCAGGCGCGCGGGCGGCTCGACTTCGAGAAAGGTGCCGCTGTTCGGGTATCGCGCGCCGGTAGCATCATCGACCATCTCAAAGGCCAGCCGCCCGCCGGGGCGCAGATCGAGCTCGATCGACTCGCGCGGGGTGCTGATGCCACGTGGCCCCCACCACTGTGCCATCTGGTCGGGGTCGGTCCAGGCGTCCCACACCAGCTGACGTGGCGCGTTGTAGGTACGGATGAACTCCAGATCGTCCATGGTTCAGGTTCCCTCCGGGTCGGTTGGGGGCGCTACGGGGCGGCGCTGCAGCCGGGCCAAGTGCTCCCCGAGGCGGTCCAACGAGCCCTCATAGAAGCGGCCGTAGTGCTCAAGCCACGCGCTGACGTCGGAGAGCGGCGCCGTGCGCAGGTGCGCCGGCCGCTGCTGCGCGGTGCGGCCGCGGGTTACCAAGCCCGCCCGTTCGAGCACCTTGAGGTGCTTGCTCACAGCCTGCAGCGAGATGGCCGGGAAGAGCGCGGCGAGTTCGTTGACGGTCGCATCGCCCTCCGCCAGCCGGGCGAGGATGGTCCGGCGCGTCCGGTCAGCCAGCGCCCCGAACGTGACACTCAGCGCGTCATCGTCCGGGGCGGCCGGCACCGTCACGCCTTGGCCAGGGTCAACAGCACCATGCCCGAAGGAGTGGTGCGGTTGTCGATGACCGTAAACTCGCTCGGCGTTCCGTCGGTTAACAGCCGGCGGCCCTCGCCGAGCACGACGGGGCAGATAAGCAGCCGGTACTCATCGATGAGGCCCGCTCCCCGCAGGGTCTCTGTGAGGTGTCCGCTGCCGTAGATCACGAGGTTCTCGTCACCTGCCTTGAGCCCGCTGACCTCTTCCACGACGTCACCGGTCAGGAACGTTGCATTCCAGGTCGGCTCGCTGAGTGTCGAGGTCGGGACGTACTTGCCGATGGAGTTCATGATGTCGCCGCCGGTCGACGGATCGTCGCCCATCGCCGGCCACGACTGGCTCATGCCCTCGTAGGTGACCCGGCCCATGAGCAGCGCATCGGCCGAGCGCATCACCTCGCCCTGGAAGGCAGCGACCGCCTCGTCGAAGTAGGGCTGGGTCCACGTCGGGTTCTCGAATACTCCGTCGAGCGAGAGGTATTCGACCGCCACAATCTTTGCCATTTCGTTCCTCTTATCTCATTATTCAACCGATAGGTTGAACACTACTTGACGCAGCCGACCTTGTCAACCAGACGGTTGAATACGTCCCGGGACGACCCGTTGGGACATCTGGGCCACGGGTGCACCAGAAAAGCTGGCCCGCCGGGTGGAGCTCGACGGTCGCGGGCTGCGCAGTTAGGATCTCAAGCGGACTCAAGCGGAGGAACACCGATGCCTGAACGCTCAGCTGAGATCGAGCAGGTTCTGCGCACCACGTTCGACGCGCTCGCGCGCTCCAACATCGATGAGATCGGAAGGCACACCTCGCGCGATCCGTGCGTCGTGGCGATCGGCTCGGATCCCAGCGAGTGGGTCGAGGGCTACGAGCAGTACATGCAACTGTTTCGCGAATCGACGCCGAACAGCGAGCTCGGCGTCACGGCCGGCCTTGACAACGTGCGGGCGTACCAGGAGGGCGACGTCGGCTGGGCCGCGGGCCGCGGGTACTTCGAGATGGAAGGCAAGCGCGTACCGGTGCGCTTCACCGCTGTCCTACACAAAGAGGATGGCGAGTGGAAAGCGGTGCAGGCCCACGCGTCGATTGGTGTGCCCAACGACCGGATGCTCGACGCGATGTTCCAACCCCGGGCATAGCGCCGCAACGCGTGCCGAAACTGCGGACCGCTGGCAGCGCGCTGATGGGGCGCGCGGCGCGCGTCTCGGGACTGATGCGGCGGATGATCAGTCGGACGGCGTGCGCGCCGGCCTGGGAGCGAGTGTCGCGCGTGAGAGGCTCGCGTAGGTCGGGCGGTATCCGCGTCGTCGTGCGATCGGTCCCAGCACACCGAAAACGACGCGCTGGACGCTTGGCGGCGGCTTACGGAGCACGATGACGTCGGAGAATTCCTGGGCGGTAAGCGCGAGTTGGAGCAGGTTGGGCATGCCCTTCCCATCGACGTGCCCCTCTCGCGCAAGCCCGAACAGGGTCTCGATCATATGAGCAAACCGCTCTCCCGGTGTGACCCGTACACGAACGACCGCGTCCACATTCGCCTCGTTGAACCAGTCGTGCCACACCCGGGGCTCGATGTGGGCACGTTCACCAGCACCGAGCGTTGATCGCTGTCCATCGCGGACGACGGTTAGCTCGCCCTGGAGGACGCTGAAGCTCTCATGCAGCGCCGGGTGCATATGCTCGCCGACAACACGCGCACCCGGGAGCGCAGTCAGCTCGGTGAGAGCTCGGCCCTCCCTGTTCTGCCATGGCAGCTCGATGATCATGGCCCGCTCGCGTGTGACCGGGTTCTCGAAGACCTCGCCAGGCTCAATCGGCCGGAGATCGGGCTGCGCAGACAGATCGGGGTGCGACACGCCGCGACTCTACTCACGGCGCCTTCTGCTTTCCACACGAAGGGGCGACCGAGGCGCCACTGCCGAGCGGCCCTATCCAACGACCTGCGCTGTTTCTCAACGGCCGTAGCTGAGACGATCACGCTCGTGGAGGAACGGGACAGGTCGTGATCGTCGTGAGGGTCATCGTTGGGGTTCTGGCGGTCGTCGGGGTCGCCGCGGTCCTGGGGTCGATGCTGCGCACCGTCGTGGTGCCCCGGGGTGTACCGGCGCGGCTCGCGCGCGCCGCCTTCCTTGCCGTCTTCTGGTTGCTCCAGTTCCGGCTGCGGTTGACGGGTCGGTCCGACTACGCGACCAGGGATCGGATATTTGCGATTGGGGCGCCCTTGGGACCGTTCGCTCAGCTCGCGACCTGGGGCGTACTGATCTGGCTCCTGTTCGCCGCGCTGTTCTGGTCTCTTACCGCTTCGACGATCGGCGGCCCGGGCATTTCACACGCGCTGGAGCTGTCCGGGTCCTCGATGCTCACGCTCGGCTTCGACTCTCCCCACGGGCTAGCGCGACAGCTCGCCGCATTCGCTGCGGCCGCGGTCGGCTTAGCGCTGCTTGCCCTGGTAATCGCCTATCTGCCGACGCTTTACGGCACGTTCTCACGGCGCGAGCAGCTGATCACCAAACTCACGGTTCGAGCCGGCGCGCCGTCATCAGGTCCGGCGCTGCTCTCCAGCACCTGGGAACTCGGCCGGTTTGATCTGCTCGAGGAGGTGTGGGACCCCTGGGAAGACTGGTTCATCGAGCTCGGCGAATCCCACACTTCGTATCCCCAACTCGTCTTCTTCCGCTCCCCTCGGTCGAACAATCATTGGGTGCTCGCCTCCGAGGCGGTACTCGACGGCGCCGCACTCCTGCTCACGGCCTGCGACGTACCGCGTGCGTCCCGCAGCGAGCTATGTCTGCACGCAGGGATCCATGCCCTGCTCTCGATCGCCGACTTCCTCGCCATTCCTCACCGCCTACCGGAATCCGGCGCCGAGATCCTTCTCTCTGAGGAGAAGTTCAACGAGGCGTTCAGCCATCTTCAGAGCGTCGGCGTCCCGATGCGCGATGATCGACATGCCGCCTGGATCGCGTTTCGAGCTCTGCGCGCCCGCTACGAGCATCTGCTCGCGGTCCTCGGTCGCATGACCGACGCGCCACGCAGCGACTGGAGCTCCTGGACTCAGGACACCCCCCTCCATACCCCTCCGCTGATAAGCCCGCGACAACAGCTTCGTGACACCACGGCGTCAGAAGCGAGGAGACGATCCGGTAACTCAGGCGGTCCGAATGGATGACGTCCGGCGGTGACAGGCTTTGACGCAGCCCGACTCCTCAGCTGAGCACCTTGTCGAGGGTGATCTGAAGGTCGCGGACGCGGCGACCGGGCCCGCCGGCATCTGAGGATCCGTCGGCCACAACTGGTCGACCACATCGACACGATCATCGATGTCGTGAACGTACCCGACTACCGCGAGGACGACGAGGAGCCGGGTCGTGAGCGCTTCTACCGCCGAGATCTTGATCCCAGGCGCTGGCTGATGGAGCGCGACGGCGAGCTACGGATCACGTGGCCGGACGGCCACGTCAGCCACGACGATCCTGCCTCGGTTCTCGCTCGGGCCGCCTAATCCGGCGGCATTTAGCCGGCGAGCAGCTCCTCGAGCCGCCGACGTAGCAAAGGAGGGCAGCCGGTGTGGCGGATCACAAGGCCGCACCGAAGCGTGGAGATGCGCACCTTTGGCGAGTACGAGGACGCTCTAACCGAGAGGTCGCAGACTTGCTCTGGCGTGGGCGCGGTAATCCGCCCGTGCGCCGCGGCAATGGCGCCTGCGTTCGGCCAGCGGGACGAGCGTCATGTGACTGTTCGGCGTGTTTTTCGGGTGGGCGGTGAGGCATGATCAGCCTGCGACGCGCGGTGGGGCTCGGGTGGCGAGTTCGCGGTTCGTGTACGTCGTGCGCCGTCGGCGGTGTTCAGCACGTCGAGAAGGGGGCCGATCTCGAAGTCCTTGAAGGGCGGGCTGCGGAGGTGGCCGTGGCGGTTGATCTCGTAGCGGTTGCGCCGTCCGATCTTGGTTCGGTTGAGGTATCCCTCGGCGACGAGATCGGACACGATCCGCTGGGCGGCGCGCTCGGTGATCCCGACTTGCGCTGCGAGGTCACGGGTACGGCTGTCGGGGTCGCGAGCGATGCACAGCAGGACGTGGGCGTGGTTGCTGAGGAACACCCAGCGAGGCGGTTTGTCGGCCGATCGCTCCATGACGAAATTTCTACCGCGAATTGTCTAGCACGAATTTCTACACGCGAAACGAAGATCGTGTTACGGTAGGCATCTTACCTAACAACCGGCCTGGGATTTGAGGGCGGTTGGTTGTCCCACCAACGACAGTAGGAGGGGCCTATGTCGTCATCACCGAACGGGTCGGCGTCCGCAACGCGCTACCGACCGACGGACTCCGACCGAAGAACCGCACGCATCGCGGGCATCTTCTTCGTCATCACGTTCATCTCGATCCCGGCGCTGCCGCTGTATGACCAGGTGCTCAATCACCACCAATTCATCGTCGGCGGCGGCGGCGACCTGCGCGTGGAGCTGGGGGCGCTGTTCGAGATCATCACCCTCATCGCCGGCATCGGGACCGCGGTCGCGCTGTACCCGGTCCTCAGACGCCAGAGCGAAGGCCTGGCGCTCGGCTATGTGACCGTGCGCGTCGTCGAGTCCGCGCTGATCGCGGTCGGCATCGTCAGTCTGCTCGCGGTCGTGACGCTGCGCCAGGACCTCGCCGGCGCCGCCGGGACCGACAACGCGTCGCTAATCCTGAACGGCCGCTCGCTGGTCGCCGTCCACGACGCTACGTTCCTCCTCGGTCCCGCCTTCTGCGCCGCCATCGGCAACGGGCTGATGCTCGGCTACATGATGTTCCGCTCGGGACTCGTGCCGCGGCGATTCGCCCAGTTCGGCATGGTCGCCGGCTCCCTGGCCCTGGTTACGGCCATCCTCGTGCTGTTCGGCGCCTACAAGCAGGTCTCCGGGC
The DNA here is from genome assembly GCA_963783415.1 of uncultured Solirubrobacterales bacterium. Classification (GTDB taxonomy): domain Bacteria; phylum Actinomycetota; class Thermoleophilia; order Solirubrobacterales; family Solirubrobacteraceae; genus Palsa-465. Next base: position 11,425 of record CAWANN010000017.1, on the reverse strand, counting down.
CCTCGGGCATCCTGACTCTCCCGGAGGCCGTCTGGGAGCTGTCGCTGGGCATCTATCTCATCGCCAAGGGCTTCCGGCCGGATGCGAGCCTCTTCGAGCGCGACCGACGCGACGCCGAAGCGGACGACCTCGCCGTGCGTCTGGGCGATAGCGCCGTGCCCGCCAGGGCAGAGCCAGCGGGCGCCTACCCCCAGCGGTAGCTGCGTCTCAGTCTCCAAACTTGGAGCGAGAGCCCGCAAGCCAGCGGGCTCTCTGGGGTTTAGCTTCGTCCTGTCGATCCAACATTGGCGCAGACCCCGACGCGGCGACGCCGAGCTGTGCTGTGGGATCAACAAGTCAGAAACGCGTCCGGCCGCCATCGTCGACCCCGCTCCGTGGTATCGCACAAGGGGCAGCAGCCCTGTTTCGCCGTTGCGAGAGCACTGTGCCTGCGCATAGCTCGGACTGAAAAGTGCGGGGTACACGATCAGATCGCGGTAAGCCAGCCGACGGATGGGCTGTGGGTTGGCGCACGGGCGATGCCGTTCCGTCGAGCGCGATTTTCCGTCCTCTGCAGGACGCCGCGCCCCAATACCGAGCCAGGCCGCGGCCCCATGGGTACCGTTCTGAGCATGGCGACCCAGACACCACTGCCAACGCTGCCGGTCACGATTACCGATGGCGGCGACCGCGAGAGGCGACAGCGACTGACGAGCCGCGCGCGACGGTTGACTCAGCTGGGCTTGACCTGGCACGTGCTCGAGGCGGCGATCGCGATCGCCGCCGGCGTGATCGCCGGCTCCGTCGCACTGGTCGGGTTCGGCGCAGACAGCGTGATCGAGGCCGGCGCGGGACTTGTCGTTCTATGGCTCGTAACCGGCGAGCGGCTCAGCTCGCATCGCGCCGAGAGACGCGCACAGCAGCTGATCGCCGCGTCGTTCCTAACGCTCGCGCTGTACGTCACGATCGAGTCGGGCCGTGATCTGATCGCCGGACATCACCCGGCCGCCAGCTGGGCCGGCGTCGCGCTCGCGGCCGTGACCCTCGTTGCAATGCCGCCCCTCGCCGCCGCGAAGCGGAGAGTCGGGACCGCACTCGGCTCCGCAGCGACCACCAGCGAGAGCCGCCAGACGATGCTCTGCGCCTACCTCTCAGCCGCTCTGCTCGTGGGCCTGCTCGCGAACGCTCTAGCTGGATGGTGGTGGGCTGATCCTGCGGTCGCGCTCTTGATCGCAGCGGTCGCCCTCACCGAGGCGCACGCCGCCTGGCACGGCGAGAGCTGCACCTGCTGCTAGCCGGACCGAGACTCCTGTTCGACCAGGCGCCGGGCACATGCACCGAACGGGACACGCACCTGCGTAGCGCGGCATCCGCGACTCCCGTGGGCAGGCGCCACCGTGCGTCGTGCGGTACGGCCGCATCACCGCCCGTGGTTGGTCAGCGCTAGATTGCCGCCATGTTGGCCTCGTCGTGGCGTGCGCCGGTGGCCGGGGTGAGGTCGTTGAGTCGTTGGAGCTGCTCTGCGCCGAGGTCGATAGCGTCGGCTGCGGTGTTCTCCTCGACACGGGTGACGCGCTTGGTGCCGGGGATCGGGGCGATGTCGTCGCCTTGGGCGAGTAGCCACGCCAACGCGACTTGCGCTGGGGTGGCGTCAAGTTCGGACGCGACGGCCTGGACCTCGTCGACGATCCGGAGGTTCTTTTCGAAGTTCCCCTCGGTGAAGCGCGGGTTGGTCTTGCGCCAGTCATCGTCTGAGAGTTGATCCGGGGATCGGATCGTGCCGGTTAGGAACCCGTGCCCGAGCGGCGAGTAGGGCACGAACCCGATCCAGAGCTCGCGTAGCAGCGGTAGCAGTTCGGCTTCGGGATCACCGTGTCCAGAGGGAGTACTCGGTCTGCACCGCGGCGATCGGTTGCACGGCGTGTGCGCGACGGATCGTCTCGGGCCCGGCCTCTGAGAGCCCGATGTGCAGGACCTTGCCCTCGGCGATCAGTTCGGCCAGCGCGCCGATGGCGTCCTCGATGGGGGTGTTCGGCTCGACGCGGTGCTGCTGCGCTGCTGGATCCGGCGGGATGCAGCAGCTTGATCACCACTCGACAGGTGGCGTGAGACTTCTCGGTCTTCGTGAAACGGGGACTCGGCGACTGGCCATGTTCAACGCCTCGACTGCTCCGCGAGGCCGTCCGATTCAGGTTCGCGTCCGGCGGAACCAGAAGTGTTGAGCGGGGGGTCGATATGGCTGCGTGAACGGCGAAGCGGTAGCAAGCGGTGGCAGCCTGCGGGCGCTCGAGCGTCGAGGGTGGATGGCGGTCCGGGCGCTCCGTCGTCTTCTCGCGTCCGGGAGCGAGCCGAGCGTTCGCCACGAACCGGAAATCCGGGTCGCGTTAGTCGCGTCGTTTCGCGACTGCTTGGACGAGCGCGATCTTGTGCTGGGCCGCGTTGCGTGCAAGCCCTTCCATGCGCGCCTGGAAATCCGGCATCAGGATGTGCAAGCCGAGCGCGTTGTCAGCTGCTGGAGTTTGGATTGTCTTAGCCGCGCTGGCAATCGCATCGAGCGCGGCCTGGCCATCCTTCCATGTGACGATCGTGAGCGGTCCAGACTCGAGTAGCTCGTGGAGTTCCTCCGCGGTCACGAGCCAGCTGTCAGCCTGACGGTCTGCCCACGGCACCGGGAATTCCAGCGCCCCCCCTGGGCCGGCTACGACCTCGAACAGGGCCACGTGGCCGCCGGGCCGAACGATGCGCGCTAGCTCGGCGAGGAAGCGTTGCTTGTCGGCGATGTTCTGGCTCACCGACTGTGTCCAGGCAAGATCGAAGGAGCTGTCCGGAAACGGCAGCGCCAGCGCGTCGCCGCACACGACTCACACGCGGTCGGCCAGGCCGGCGCCGCGGGTCAGCAGTTCTGCGGCGCGGCAGAAGCGAGGGGTCGCGTCCAGGGCGGTGACGCGTGCGCCGTAGACGGCAGCCAGGAAGCGGGCTGGACCGCCAATCCCGGCGCCGACATCGAGCACCCGGTCATTCGGTTGCGGCCCCGCGAGCTCGGCCAGGGCCAGTGTCGCTGCGCGGCCGAGCGCGTGGAACTCGTCCAGGGGCGCGAGGTCATCGATATCGAGCGCATCGGGGTCGAGTCCCGCGTGAATTAGCGCGTCCAGCAGCGTGTCAACGATCTCCGGGCCGTCGTAGTAATCGAGCGCGACGGTGCGCGCATCAACTGGATCCATCTGTTCTGTATTCATTGGGGATTCTCGCGTTTGCGGTTCTCGCCGGAGCTGGGTGCTGCCGGTTCGCGGCGGGGGCGATCGTTGGGTAACGCGCCGAGTTGTCGAAGCACAGTGACGTCGTCGCGTACCGCCAGATGGTCGGTGATCAGCCCGGCGTCGTCAAAAGTCAGGACGTGGATGTGGCGCGCCGCGGTGAGCTGGTGCGTAGCGGGCATACCGTGGAATTGGCCGTCGTGGGTGCCGCTCATGATCCCGATGCAGACGACCTTGTCGCCTTCGGCCACCATCGCGTGCAGATCGAAGTGCATGTCAGAGCATCCACGCCACAGGCGGGTGAACACCCGTCTCGCTCCGTCGGGCCCGTCGGGGGTCCCAGGTCGAGCGTTGTGGTTGACCGATCGTGGTGCGATGAAGTCCTCGATGCGAGCGAGATCGTGAGCGTTGAAGACCTCGTCCCAGAATGCCCGTGTCCGCGCCTTGGTGTTAAGCATCCTGCCTTCCGGTGCCGTCATCGGGGGATGAAGCGTCGGGCCTTGCCCGTCTCGGGGTGACGAGCGATGTCGGCGACCACGTGCACACCGACGCGTGCTTCGGGAAGACCCGCCTCTCGCAGGCTTAGCTGCAGCGACGATGCGAGCGCAGCCCGGTCCAGTTCGCCGTCTGCGACGACCGCCATGTCGATCCCACGATCGGTTTGGCGGACCTGATACTCGAGAGCTGCGGGCTCTCTCACCATCACGGTCCGGATGACCAGAGGGTCGACGGCGACGTTCCCGTAGTGGAACAGATCGTCGGCCCGTCCGTCGACCGTGGCGCGCAGGTAGGGATCGTGCGCGCCGGATGGGTGGCGGATGAAGCGGTCCGTGAGCTCGTAGCGGATCAGCGGCTGGGTGTGGTTGTGGAGGTTGGTGATGAGCACCTTGGCCGACGTCTGACCAGGCGGAGTGGGCCGGTTCTCGTCGTCGACGAGCTCGACGATGCACATGTCGGTGGCGAAGCTGAGCGCCGCGTCCCCAGGCTCGCTGTGGCCGACCAGTCCTTCGGTTGAGACGAACTGATTGATCAGTGGCACGCGGAACGCGAGCTCGATCGCGATGCGGGCTTCGTCGGTCAGTAGCTCGCTCACTGCGGTGATCGTCCGCGGCGCGATTTGCAGATGGCGGACGCGCTGCTCGCCGGCGAGCATCTCCAGCGCGGAGGTGTGGGCGAGCAGCACGGATGGCTGCGCGTTGTTGAGGCGTTGCACGAGCTCAGCCACCGGCAGCGTGGCGGGGGCAGAAGTCATCCGGACCGGATAGCCACGGGCGACGGCGGCGGCGAAGCCGCTCGAGTGGACGGGCGCGGCAGCGGCGACAATCCCGACCGGGAGACCATCGGGCGGCGGTCCGCCGGCCGCGATGCCCCGGGCCATCGCGTGCCGCAGGATCGATGCCGCGAACTCGATGTACTCGTCGATCGTCTGGACGAAGATGCCGCGCAGCCCCGAGCTGCCACCTGAGACCAGGCACACGTACTCGTCGTAGAGAAGACTCGGCTCGTGCGCCGATGCCGCAAGCTGGCGCTCGACTCGCGCGCGGGTGAGCCGCCGGTCGCAGAGCAGCTCATCGAAGCTCGCCATCATCTGCGCTTTGCTCATCACGGGCAGCTCGGCCAGCTGAGTCAGCTCGAAGCGCTCGACGTCGATCCCGGCTAGGCGGCGAGCATGGAACGGGGAGCGCTCCACCGCGCCTGCGAGCAGCGCTCGCAGCCGCTCGCGCTGGTGCTCGGCCAGCCGCTCGGCGTCCCAGCTCAGTCGCTCAATGTGCCCCTCCAGACGGCCGGCGAGCGACTTGCCAAAGCGCGCGCACAGCGCATCAACTTCGCTATCGGTGATCGTCGTCATGCGACTCTTCTCTGACCGAGTGTCTGGTCAATTGCCGGCGGCGATCCCGTTGCACGGGCGCCCGCGCCACCCGGGAGCTCGTTCGGGACGCCAGCACGCGGGCGAACAGCCCGGCGAACAGCGTCGCCGGGAGCGACTCAGGATCGACCGCCTGCTCGAGCCTGGCGCCGGCGCCGAGCGCGATCAGCAGTTGGGCGAGCTGGGGAGCCGGGAGCGGTGGCGGCTCGTCAGCGCGGTCATACAGGCTCGTGATCACTTGCTGCATACCGGCCAAGGTGCGTTCGTGAGCCGCCGCGTAGCGGCGATTGAGCGAGCGGTCGCGCGCGGCGTGGACGCGAAACTCGATCACGACCAGCCCCCACTCAGGCTCGACCCGCTCAAACCCTGAGACATGCTCCAGCAGCGTCGCGATCCCGTGATCGCCGGTCAAGCCCTCAACAACCCGGGCGTTTCTGGCCGCGCGTTCCTCGATGCGTGCCTCCAGCAACGTCAAGAACAAATCCGCCTTGCTCGCAAATTGGGAGTAAACGACACCCTTTGAAAAGCCGGCCTCGTCGGCGATCTGATCCAGCGAAGCGGCGTGATAGCCGCGCGCCAGGAACACCCGGCGGGCTGCCGCAAGCACCGACGCGCGGTTACGTTCGGTCTGCTCGGCCCGAGTCAAACGAGAAACCATACCGTTGGTATCCTAATACCCACGGTATTCAGAGTCAAGGGGCAGGCCCCCAAGCCTCCAACTCGACTGCGGTGGTGGCGGGTGAACGCGGACAAGCGAGTGCTCGCTCTCGCTCAATGACCAGCTCCCGCACGCCAATCGACCCGGCCTCGAGCTCCGCTTTGCCGCTAAACGGTCCCCTCGCCGCTCATACGAGACTCGTCGATCCGGCCGATTCCGAATGCCTCAACCGACCCCGAGACGGTTCCCGTAGCCACTGTCACACGTTGTGACGATCAGGACGTCCACGCCAATGCCGCCTTGTCGCCGAGGCGGCACACTCGGCGAGCCTGCTGCTCTCCGCACGATCCGACAGCGACCGCCCGGCCTCAACGATGCCTGTGCCGTCGGGGAAGCAGGTCTGCTCGAACAGAGCGGCGTCGACCTGCTCGTCGCCAAAGGTGCGCATCTCGACCGGTGGACCGTCCGACACCGTGACGGGTCACCCGACGGACCTGCCTTCCGGCACGAGCAGCAGTCGGTGCTTGCTGGAGTCTGGCTAACGCCCGCTGCCGGAAAGGACGACCGGCGGTAGCGCCGACCTCCGCGCAACGGGCGCTCGCCAGCCCAATGGCGAAGCAGAAGCCCGAGCGCCGAAATCCGCGCGAGGACCGCACCCGGCTGGCTGGGCTCCACTTCCGCAAAGACAATCCCGAGGCGGGAGCGGACGTCGTTCTCGGCTCGCTGTTGGAGGTCGTCCGTTGGGGAAGAGACCGACGCTTTAGTTTCAGACGGCATCCGCATGTAGGAATCGCACACCTCGCGGAGTCGGTAGCGGCGGATTGCGGCGTCCTCGGCTGGACTTCTGCAACCGTTACGAGGAGAAGCCGACCTACAGCTCGGTCTAGTTCCCCAGCTCGTCCGGACCAGCAGCGAGGTGGGCGTCGATGACGATGGCTGCTCGGCCACACGAGCGACAGCGAGGTGTGCTTGCACGTGGCCGCGGATCAGGCCGAGAGCAAGCACATCGGTGACTGCCGCAACCGCGGCAAAGGAGGGCAGCCGGTGTGGCCGATCACAACGCCGGACCGTCGAGGGCGTGGAGATGCGCACCTTTGGCGAAATGCGAGACGCGGCGACTCGGCGACGGGAGCCCTGCATTCGAGCTGAGACGAGATCCGCTCGCTTCTGATCTGGTCGTACTCGTGGCGCCGGTAGCCTGTGGCGATGGCCATCACCGCCGACGAGTTGGTCCGACGCAACGCTCGGTTCGCGGCCAAGGGGGCGTTCGCCGGCCTAACGTTCCCAAGCAATCAGACGCTGCGGGTCCTCGGTTGCGTCGATTCCCGGGTCGACCCGAGTGATGTTCTCGGTCTCGACCTCGGCGAGGCGGTCGTGATGCGCAACATCGGCGGTCGCGTCACGCCTGCGGTCCTGCGCTCGTGGCGGCTGCTCGCCAAGCTGGGCCAGCAAGGAGATGGCGGTCAACCCGGGGGCGGCGCGCCGCACCTGGTTGTTCTGCACCACACCGACTGCGGGATCAAGCGGCTGGTCGACTATCCCGAGATGCTTGCCGAGTTCTTTGAGATCCCGGTCACTGACCTTGACACCAAGGCTGTCAGTGACCCGTACGCCGCGGTCGGGCTCGACGTGGATATCGTCCGTCGTGCCCTTCCGGCCGGGCTTCTCGTGTCGGGTCTGGTCTACGACACTGACACCGGGCTTATCGAGGTCGTCGTTCCGCCCGCCACATAAGCCTCACGTTGCTGCTCACGCCCCGATCGTTGTCGTAACCCGCGCGCGCCGTCTAAGCCGAGGTCGTCCACAGGGTGCGAGCTGAGAAGAACCTGGAACCCTGAGCTCCATTTCGTCGCCCGTGGCGCGGTCTCACCCAGACTGCCGCACGTCGCGCCAGCGGCGGCCGCGCGGACGTCGCCGGTTGATGCGTTTCGACCCCCGGCACCTCCGCCTCGATGGACAAACTTGTCCAAAGCTCAATAACATCTCGGCAACAACCGCAGGAAGGAGACGGACTTGGCATGGGAGACGGAGCCGAGCGCGGGTAGCCGCGGGCGGCAACAGAACGGTGAACCCGAGCCCCCGGCCGTGGAGGACCAACGATTCCTCGACCACCACATCGAGGAGATACTCGGCACGCTCAGCCACGCGGCCCGAACGCGCGAAAGCGGTCTAGGCGGCGACAATCAGCCCCTCGAGTAGCGCGTCCACGGGGCCGACCCAGACGTTCGGCCGGTAGGAGACGTCGACGATGACGGTGCACACGTCAACGCCGGCCGCGCGGTGTGGTGTCGGGTGTTCGCTGATGAGTGGTCTGTAGCGCCCTCGTGCGTCGGGCTCGCCCGGCGGATCCGGGCACACCCGCGGATCGAAACCCACCTCAGCACCGCGGTGACCGCCCTCCGCGGCCGCCATGAGCTTTCCGGCGTCGACCTCACACACCGCTCGGACGGTGCCGTGCACCAACAACGGCGCGCCGGCCTGTTCTGCTTGATCGGCGCGACCTCGGCGACCGGCTGGCTCGACGGGATCTCGCTAGACGAGCACGGCTTCGTGCTAACCGGCGCCGATTCGACCAACCGGGACGTCGCACCCGCGTGGACCGCACTCGGCCGGCCCCCGCTCCCGTTCGAGACGAGCATCCCACGCGTGTTCGCGGTCGGAGACGTCCGACACGGCTCCACGAAACGGGTGACCGCCGTCGTCGGCAAAGGAGCCGGCGCAATCCTTTCCGTTCATCGCGCGATCGCCACCGCCATCGAGGCAGACACTGCAGGGTCGCGGCGCCAACCGCCGTCGCCTAACTGACGCAGCGCGGCACCTGATGCCAGCGATCCGCCTGAACCATACGCGCGCTCGACCGCCAGCGTGAGTTCCGAGATCGATAGCGTGCCGTAGGCGGCGTCAATGTCGACCGGCGGTCGTTGCTGCCACCACGGGCGGACCGGCTGGCTGCGCGTGGGGTCGCCCAGAGCGTGTCTGATGACACTGGGGGTGGCCATCGGTGGTTCCTTTTTCGCTGTGGCGGTCATGGAGTGAGTGAGGCGATCCGGCCGCGCCGGGCCGCGAGGCGCGGCGATGAGATTTCGAGCGCGTGCGCTTTACCTCGAGGATCGGGACCGACGCGAGCACGAGGCCGGCGCCCGCGAGCTGCACGGTTCCGAACCGGTCCCCAAAGGCAGCGAATGCGAACGCGGCGGTCAGGGCGGGCTCCGCGCTGGAGACGATGCTCGCTCGCGAAGCGCCGAGACGCCGTACGCCGGCCATGAACGCGCTTGTGCCGATCACCGATGAGGACAGCGCCACGGCGATCACGAGGCCGATGCCGGTGACGCCGCCGCGTGGCGCGAGCTGGCCGTGCACGGCTGCGTCGGCGAAGAACGTGATCGCGGCGCCGCTCGAGACCGAGGCGGCGAGCACGAACGGGTCGGTCGTGCCGAGCAGGGACGAAGACGCGAGCACGTACAGCGCGTAGATCAGTGCGGATGCCAACGCCAACGCGACACCGAGCGGATCGATCACGCCGGTGCCGCCGCCCGTGAGTGCCAGCCCGATGCCGGCGGCGGTGGCCACCAGCGCCACGCCGCGGCGCGAGCTGAAGCGTTCGTGGCTCAGGGCGGCGGCGCCGAGCGACACGAGCACCGGGTAGGCGAACAGGAGCAGGTCGGCGAGACCAGCCTCGATGTGCTTCAGCGAGGCCGCGAACGAGAGCGCCATCGAACTGTAGCCCGCGCCCAGGGCCACGGCCGTGAGCAACCGGCGACGGGACGGCAGCGGCCGGCGCAGCACGAGCACGATGAGCCACAGCACGGCTCCTGCGACGGTGAAGCGGCCCAACAGCAGCCCGAGCACCGAGACGCCCGTGCCGTATGCCAGCTGGGCGAGCACCGCGAGCGAACCGAACAGTGCGGCTGACAGCAGGACGAGCGCGACGGCCTGGAGCTCGCGCGTCCGCGCGACGATCGTAGGTGGTGAAGTGAGCATCGTGTTAAGTGGTGAATAGTCGTGAAGGCAAGTGATCAGAACGGTGAACCTGGCGGTGGTCACATACGGCAGCCCACCGTGGTGAGGTGAGTTCCGCTTCAGTTGTCTCGGCCATGCCCGGATGGGCCGGGATCGGTCACTGGGTACGGCGATGGAAGCGCCTGGCTTCGGATACGTCGGCCGTAGCGCACCTGGCTTCGGGCTGGATGAGTGTCACAGCAGCCACCCGGCTCGAAGCTGTCACCTGATCGCTGCGATGATCGAAAGAGTCGTCCGTCTTTAGTCCCTTTCGCGAGCGGTGGTCATCGCTGCGGGCACCACGTGGTGCCCATCAAGACCGAACCACCTTTGCCGCCGGGTCGCGGCGAACGCCTCCTTCTCGGCGGCGAGCTCGCGGGACGACGGGACGATGCGGGCGGTTGGCGCTGGTCCGCCCAGGAAGTTGACCTCGATCTTTCCGACCTGGCCACCGCCGAACTCGACGTAGCAAGGGCCGTCGCCCTCGTACGGCGGCGGAGACTTAGTGCCGCGCACGCGTGCGGTGATGTCTTGCGCGACGACGCGCGCAGCGGCCTCGGCGAATATCCCGGCCTTGGCGACCGTGCGGTCCCCTGTGGCAACGTCGCCCAGCGCATACACGCCAGGAAACCGAGTCGTGAGGTTCGTCTGGTCGACGGGCACCCAGCCGTCGGGCGCAAGTCCGGAGCGCGTGACCACGGCGGGTGCGCGATGGACGGGGATCCCGATAAACAGGTCGTACGGCACACTCGCGCCGCTCGCCAGCTGGGCCGTCCGCGCACGAGGGTCCAGGCCCACCACCAGCTGCTTGGGCGCGTACTGGATTCCGCGTTCGTCGAGCGCTCTGAGGAACAATTGCGAGACCTCCTGGGTGACGGGAACAGGCGCCGCCATCGGGAAGGTCATGCGAATGTCGACGGCGTCCCTCACTCCCCGCTTTTCCAGCAGATCGTGCAGCAGGAACGCTCCCTCGAACGGGGCCGGCGGGCACTTGAACGGATGGCCGAGGACCGAGATCAGGACCCTGCCCCGCGTGAAGTCGGCGAGGGCATCGCGCAACCGCTCGGCTCCGGCGAGCGAGAAGTACTCAAACCCGTGCTGCCCGAATCCCGGCGTCGCTGGCCGGTCGTAGTCCGCGCCCAGCGCCACCGCGAGGAAGTCGGCGTCGTAGGAGCCCTCGTCCGTGATCACGCGCCGCTTGAGCGGGTCGATTGCCGTTGCGGTCGCCTCGCGGAACTCGACCCCTTCGCCCGCGATGTCGCGGTAGCGCAGGAGGACGTCGGTCGGCGCTTGACGGCCGAGCAACACGTCGAGTTTGGAGAACCCGAAGTAAAACGAGTCGTTTCTGTCGATCAGCGTGACGTGAACCGCGTCTCGGAGTGACTCGGACAGCCGCGTTGCCAGCTCCAGGCCCGCGAACCCCGCCCCGACGATCACCACATGCTTCTTCACCGTGCGCCCCGATCGCGCGCTTGGCCTCAAGCGCGATCGTTCTCGCCCGAGCTCGGCGCTGGGACGAGTGATCGTGTTCTGGTCGCGCAATCGGCGGCGCCTCGCTGGTGCCTCGTTTGCGATTCGCGCTATTTCGCAGGCGCGTGGTAGCTCGGCGCTGCGGTGCCGGACCATGGTGTAGTTGAGCTCGGCATTAATCGAGCCTCCTGGAAGCCG